>NZ_JBVJOL010000006.1:0-483327 GCF_055583185.1 Streptomyces sp. NPDC104814
AGGGGGGACCCTGTGGGAGAGTAGGACACCGCCGAACAATTCTTGGGAAAACCCCCGCATCTTCGGATGCGGGGGTTTTCTGCGTTTCCGGACGCGTTTTCAGCGAGGCTCTTTCGGCCTCTCAGAAAGTCAGTTCCTCCGTGGTCGTCGTACCGCCCTTTCGGCCGGGGGCCTCGTGCCACTGCCAGTACAGGTTGGTGTGCGCGATGACCAGCTCCGGGGCCGGCGCCCCGTACTTCGTCAGGTCTTCCGTGGTGTGGGCGTCGGCGACCAGCGTCGCGTCGTAGCCGCGGGCGATCGCGCCGTGCAGGGTCGAGCGGATACAGACGTCCGTCTGGGCGCCCGTGATCACCAGCCGGCCCACCTTGTGGGCCGCGAGCACGGCTTCCAGGTCGGTCTCCTCGAAGGAGTCACCGTACTTCTTGTGGACGAGCGGCTCGTCGTCACGGCGGATCAGCTCGGGGACGTACTCCCAGCTCTTACTGCCGTACTCCAGGTCGTCGTCGGAGTGCTGTACCCAGATCACCGGTACGGCGGCTGCGCGGGCCTTGTCCGTGACCGTGCGGATGTTCGCCACGACGGCGTCGCGGTCGTGGGCCTCGGCCACCACGCCGTTCTGGACGTCGATGACGAGGATTGCGGTGTGGGGTCTGTCGGGCAGAGTCGTCATGGGGCTTCACAGTAGGCGCCGCCACTGACAGCCGCCGCCGAATATGAGGTGTGGGCCCGGCGGTTGCTGGCTACGGTGACCGCATGGAACCCCTGATCAGCGATGACCTCGCCATCCGCCCCATACGCGCCGATGAGTGGCAGGCCGTGAAGGAACTGCGGCTGGCCGCCCTGCGGGACCCGCTCGCGCACCTTGCCTTCCTCGACACCTACGAGGAGGCGGTGGAGCGGTCCGACGCCTTCTGGCAGGAACGGGCGGCCGGCTCGGGCGAGGGCGGCACCGGGGCCCGGCAGTTCGTCGCCGAAGGGGCCGACGGACAGTGGGCCGGCTCGGTGACCGTGCTGGTCGAGGAGGCCGGGACGACCGACTGGGCCGGGTACGACGTGGAGCGGCGGCAGGGCCATGTCGTCGGCGTCTATGTGCGGCCCGAGCATCGTGGGACCGGGCTGACGAAGGCGCTGTTCGACGCCGCGCTGGAGTGGGCGTGGGGCATCGGTGTCGAGCGGGTGCGGCTGATCGTGCACGAGGACAACAAGCGGGCCCAGGGCTTCTACCGCAAGGCCGGGTTCCTGCCGACCGGGGTGACCGTGCCGGTGGCCGGGGCGCCAGGGAAGCAGGAGCTCGAGTTCGTGCTGGAGAAGGGCTGACCTTCTCCTCACACCGGCAGTTCGTCGTGCGGCCAGCGGGAGCGGGCCTGTTCGCGGGAGCGGAGCAGGGCCAGGGCCGGCAGGCCCTGAGCGGCGCCGCGCGCCAGCAGCTCGGGGAGCTGGGGAAGCGGGGCGACGGCGGCGATGTCGTCGAGGACGAGCGTGAATGGTGGGTCGAGCCGACCGGAGGATGACCGTTCGGCCATGCGCCGGCCGTGCTCGACCACGCTCGAGACGAGGGCCGTCAGGAAGGGCATCGCGCCCGGGTCTGTCCTGGGGTCCTCGAGGGATTCGCCCACCACATAAAGACTGCCCCCTTCGTCGACGAAGGAATCCAAGGCGAGCGCATCACTTCGGTTGGGTGTGCATGCCTCGCGGATGTTGACCGTGGACAGGGCGGACAGGGCGCGTGCGAGGAGCTCCTGGGCCATGTCACGGCGCTCGGGGTGGGCGGTGAGCGCGGCCTCCAGCTCGCCGGCGGATCCGGCGGCGGCCTTCGGGCTCGTCCGCAGAACGCGGACGGCGTCCTGGATCTGGGTGCCCTGCGACCAGCGGTGGACGTGGCGCAGGGTGCGGCCGTCGACGGCGGCGGCGTGCAGATAGCTGCGCAGGAGGGTTTCCGCGGTCTCGCTGACCGTCTGGTCCAGGCGCGAGGTGGGGCGGACGGGGGCGAGGAGGGCGGCGGCTCTGTTCTTCGCCGTGCGCTTGTCCTCGCAGCCGGTGGTGGGGGACCAGTGCAGCCGGGACGGGGTGTCGCACAGGTGCGCCGGGTCGTAGAGGTGGGTGGGGCCGAGCTTGGCCCGGGCGTCCTTGGTGTCCTGCCAGACGGCCGGATTCGACGTGACGACCAGAAGGGGGCCCTCGGCGTCCCGTACGGCCTGCACGGCCGTGAGCCGGCGGCTTTCCCGGGGGGCGTAGTGGACCGGGCCCTCCGGGGTCTCCCAGCCGGTCACCGGTGAGGCGTGGGGCGGCGGGCCACCGGGTTCGGGCTGCGCCTCCAGGAGGGGCGGGAGCGGTTCCGGCTGTTCCGGTTCCGCGCGGGGGGCGGGGACCTCCCGTACGTCCGCCGGCGTCGGCGTCGTACGGGCCGGTGCTTTCGCCGCCGTCCGGCGTCCGGCCCGTCCGGCGCGCCAGCGGGCCACTGTGCCCATGACGAAGACCGTCAGGACGAACAGCACCATCAGCTGGCCGATGAACAGGCCCCAGAACAGGCCGTAGCCGGAGAGTTCGCCGGCCGGGGTGTCCGGCCAGGCGCCGGGGATGTCGTGGGGCTGCCCGATGAGATGGCGCATGGCCTGCGGCGTACGGGTGAAAGTGACCGCCGCGGGCCAGGCGCCGTGGGTGAAGAGACCGGCCAGGCCGGTCGCCGTCCAGACCAGCAGGGTCATGCCGAGCAGGAACGCGAGTATGCCGACGAGGAGGCCGTCGGGGATGCCGCCCTGGTTGTCCCGGCGGCCGTCGCGCTCGTCACCCGGTCTCATGGCTGCCCGTCCTTGTCTGCCTAGGCCACCGTCGACTCGGACGAGCCGTCCACGTCGGCCAGGTGCTCCTCCATGAACGCCGCCGCCCGTTCCTCGGCCTCCAGCTCCGCGGCGCGCAGGGCGTCGTGGTCGAGGGAGGACTCGGTCATCGCGCGGTCGGTGAAGACCAGCGGGCGTTCCGCCTCGGTGATCAGGTGTTTGACCACCTGGACGTTGCCGTTGACGTCCCAGACCGCGATGCCGGGGGTGAGCGTCGGGATGATCTCCACCGCCCAGCGGGGCAGCCCGAGGACGCGGCCGGTGGCGCGGGCCTCGTCGGCCTTCTGGGCGTAGATCGTGCGGGTCGAGGCCATCTTCAGGATCGCCGCGGCTTCCTTCGCGGCCGCGCCGTCGACGACGTCGGACAGGTGGTGGACGACCGCGACGAAGGACAGGCCGAGACGGCGGCCGAACTTCAGCAGGCGCTGGAACAGCTGGGCCACGAAGGGGCTGTTGATGATGTGCCAGGCCTCTTCGACGAGGAAGATGCGCTTCTTGCGGTCGGGGCGGATCCAGGTGTGCTCCAGCCACACGCCGACGATCGCCATGAGGATGGGCATGGCGATGGAGTTGCGGTCGATGTGGGAGAGGTCGAAAACGATCAGCGGGGCGTCGAGGTCGATGCCGACCGTGGTCGGGCCGTCGAACATGCCGCGCAGGTCACCGTCGACCAGACGGTCGAGCACCAGGGCGACGTCCAGACCCCACGCCCGGACGTCGTCTATGGCGACGTTCATCGCCTCCGCCGACTCCGGCTCGGGGTGGCGCAGCTGCTCGACGATGTCGGACAGGACCGGCTGGCGGTCGACGATGGTCTCGTTGACGTAGGAGTGGGCGACCTTGAGGGCGAAGCCGGAGCGTTCGTCCAGGCCGTGACCCATCGCCACCTCGATGATCGTGCGCAGCAGGGCCAGCTGGCCGGTGGTGGTGATCGCCGGGTCCAGCGGGTTGAGGCGGATGCCGTGGTCCAGGGCGGCCGTCGGGTCGAGCCGGATGGGCGTTATCCCCAGCTCCTGCGCGATCAGGTTCCACTCGCCGACGCCGTCCTCGCCCTGGGCGTCCAGGACGACGACCTGGCGGTCGCGGAAGCGCAGCTGGCGCAGGACGTACGTCTTCTCCAGGGCGGACTTGCCGTTGCCGGACTCGCCGAGGACGAGCCAGTGCGGCGCCGGGAGCTGCTGGCCGTAGAGCTGGAACGGGTCGTAGATGTAGCCCTTTCCGGAGTAGACCTCGCGGCCGATGATGACGCCGGAGTCGCCGAGGCCGGGGGCGGCGGTCGGCAGGTAGACCGCCTGGGCCTGGCCCGTGGAGGTGCGCACGGGCAGCCGGGTCGTCTCGACCTTCCCGAAGAGGAAGGACGTGAAGGCGTCGGTGAGGACGGACAGCGGATCCCGCATCGGCGAATCAGCCCCTACCTTCGGATGCCGGTGGCGAACGGAAGTGTGTTCACGAAGGCGCGGTGGTGCTCGCGGTCGCACCACTCCAGCTTCAGATACGACTTTCCTGCCGAGGCCCTTATGGTGCGCTTGTCGCGGGCGAGTGCCTCCGGGGAGCGGGACGACACGGTGATGTAGCCGACCAGGTTCACTCCGGCGGCGCCGCTGGCGAGGTCCTCGCCGCGCTGGTCGAGGCGGTTGTGGGCGGCGATGTCCCGCGGGTCGACGGTGCGGTTCATCTTGGCGGCGCGGGAGGCCTCGGCGACGTCGTTGGTCTTCTCGGTCAGCATGCGCTCGATGGCGACCTCGGTGGGTTCGAGGTCCATCGTGACGGCGACGGTCCGGATGACGTCGGGGGTGTGGACGAGCAGGGGCGCGAGGAAGTTCACGCCGACCGGGGTCATCGGCCACTCCTTGACCCAGGCGGTGGCGTGGCACCAGGGCGCGCGGGTGGAGGACTCGCGGGTCTTGGCCTGCAGGAAGGTGGGCTCGCGGGCGTCCAGTTCGGCGGGCCAGGCGTTGCGCTTGGTCATCGCCTGGATGTGGTCGATCGGGTGGTCCGGGTCGTACATGGAGTGGATGAGGGAGGCGAGCCGGCCCTGGCCGAGGGGCTGGCGGACGCGGATGTCGGCCTCCTGAAGGCGCGAGCAGATGTCGGTCAGCTCGCGGGCCATGACGACGGCGAGGCCGGCGTCGCGGTCGGCCTTGCCGCCGTGCGCGCGGGCGGCGCGGGCCATGGCGTTGGCCTCGGCGGCCAGGTCGCGGGTGTAGTGCATGCAGGCGACGAGGTAGGCGCGGTGCTGCTCGCTGGACGTGGACACCATCGACTGCAGCTGCTCGTAGGACTGCCGCAGCCAGCGCGGCGCCTTGTCGTCGCCGCGGACGGCGACGTCCTTGGCGTGGGCGTCGGGGTCGGCGGGCAGGGTGCGGGCGAGCATCTGCAGGCGGGTGACGAAGCCGTCGCCGTTGGCGACGTGCTTGAGCAGCGTGCCGAAGCGGTCGACGAGGGCTTCCTGGTCCTCGCTGTCGCGCAGGCCGACGCCGGGGCCCTCGATCTCGATGGCCGCGGTGACGGTTCTGCGGTCGGCGTGCAGCAGGACGGCGATCTCGTCGGGGCCGAAGGGGGCCGCGAGCCAGTTGATACGGCCGATGCCGGGCGGCGGGCCGACCTCGATCTCCTTGCCGTCGAGCCGGGTGCCGGCCTCGACGGCGCCGGAGCGGTAGGTGGCGCCCTGCTTCAGGGTCCGCTTGTAGCTGCGGTTGATCTCGAACCACTTGTAGAACGTGCGTCGCTTGTACGGCACGTAGACCGCGGCCAGCGCGAGCAGCGGGAAGCCCATGAGCAGCACGATGCGCAGGGACAGGACGGGGACGAGGAGCCCGCACATCATGCCGAGGAACGCGCCGACGATGATCAGCGCGAGCTCGCCGGGTTCGCGGTTGCGTCCGACGATGGCGTTCGGCCGGGCGCGGCCGATCAGATATGTACGGCGGGGCGTGACCGGATGGGACACGTGGGACTCGGTCGTCAACGCCCTTCACCTCCCGTGCGGTTGGTACTGCTGTTGCGGGTGTTGCTGGCGTGCGGGGTGTTGACGGGGCTGCTCGCGCGGGGCGGGGGAGCGGCGGAGGGGACAGTTCCGCCGCCACCACCGGTCGAGGTGCGCGCGCTGTGCGCGGCGACGCCGCCGGAGGCGGGGTTGGCCTGGCGTGGGGTGCTGGACGAGGATCCGGCGGCCTGGCCGCCGTTGCTGTCGGCGCGGGTGCTGTGCGTCTTGATGCCCTGGGCGACGAGGCTGGCCGGGGAGCTGATGACGGCGGCGGCCTTGCCTTCGGCGCCCTGCATGAGGCGGTTGTTGCGGGAGTTGACGATCTCGTCGCCGAAGCCGGGGACGAAGCGGTAGATCATCGCCGAGGCGAAGATGGCGAGCAGGATGATCGCGAGGCCGGAGACGACGGCGGAGAACGCGTTGGGGCCGTCGCCGGAGGACAGGGCGCCGGCCAGTCCGAGCACGATCACGATGACCGGCTTCACGAGGATGACCGCGATCATGATGCCGGCCCAGCGGCGGACGTGGCCCCACATGTTCTTGTCGACGAGGCCGGAGTAGACGACGGTGCCGAGCAGGGCGCCGACGTACAGCAGGGCGGCGCGGATGACGAGTTCCAGCCACAGGACGCCGGCGGCGAGGATGCTGACCAGGGAGACGACGATCAGCATGATCGGGCCACCGCCGATGTCGTCGCCCTTCTTCAGGGCGGCGGAGAAGGTGCCGAAGAACGTGTCGGCCTGGTTTCCGGTGGTCCTGGCGAGCACGTCGCTGACGCCGTCGGCCGCGGAGACGACGGTGTAGAGGATCAGCGGGGTGAACGCGGAGGCGAGCACGGTGAGCCAGAGGAAGCCGACGGCTTCGGAGATGGCGGTGCTCAGGGGTACGCCGCGGACGGCCCGCTTGGCCACGGCCAGCAGCCACAGCAGCAGCGTGAGGATCGTCGACGCGGCGAAGACGACGGCGTACTGCTGGAGGAACTTCTGGTTGGTGAAGTCGACGTTGGCCGTCTCCTTCACGGCCACGCTGAGCTTGTCGACGGTCCAGGACGCGGCGTCGGCACAGCCCTTGGCGAGCGAGGAGAGGGGGTCGAGGGTGGCAGAGGGGTCGGGGGAGACGGAACGGCCACCGCGGGCGGCGCCGTTGCCTTTTTCGCAGTAGTCCTTGGCGGGGCCGCGGATGAGGTCGCAGGGGTCGTTGCTGCCCGACGGGCTCGGCGTGGGACTCGGTGCGGCGAAGGCGCGGGTGGCCAGGAGCACCATGCTGGTCTGTACGGCGGCTGCGGCTGCCGTGAGCTTGAGGAAGCGGTGTTCAGCGCGCATAGGTGAAGCCTCCGTACTCCTGAAGGGCCTTCGTCATGTCGTCGGCGGTGGAGGCTTGCTGGTCGCGCCCGACCGGCACGGGGCCGTCCTTCTGCTGGAAGTCCGTGATCTTCCAGTCGTTGGCGGTCCACTTCAGTTGGTAGGTGGTGGTGTACCAGCTCTCGGACACCGGGTTGGTGGAGGCTTCGCCGGACAGGCCGAAGAGCGACGTGTACCAGACCTCGACCGTGGCGCTGTCGGGCGTGAACGCGGTGACCTTGGTGCCCACCGGAATGGCCCGGGACACGAAGGTCTGGCCGCTGGGCGCGGTGCCGTCCTTGTTCAGACCGATATTGGTGAGGAACTTCTCGTTGGTGTACGCGCTGTCCAGGGCGGCCTGGCGGGCGGCTGCCACGTCGGGCGCGTAGACGGTACCGACGATGTCGTGCCGTCCGGTTGCGTCGAACATGTCTGTCGATGCGAGCGCCACCGAATAATTCGCCGCAGCGGACTGTGCCCCCTGTTGGTCGTGGGCGAAGCCCGTGGGGATGCCTGAGGTGTTCGTCCGGACCGGTTGTGTGCCCGTTGCCGCCGTCGGGGCCGCCTTGGGTTTGTTGCCCGCCGCCGCGCCGGACGGGCTCCCGCCCCCGCCGCGGTTGGCGAAGGCGATGGCCGCGATGAGGAGGACCACCACCGCGACCACCGTGACCATGCTCCGCGAGGAGGAGCGGCGGCCGGGGCGGCGCGCCCCGCCGTAGGGGTCGCCGGGGCTGTCCGGCAGCCGTGTGCGCGTCTGGCCGCTGCCGCCGTAGCCGCCGGCCGCGTCGTGCTCGTCCCCGAGACTCATGCCGCGTACGCCCCCTCGACGTCGTTCAAGAACACCTCGTACCGGAACGCGTAGGAGTACGACGGTAGCCGTGCTGGTTCCCGCGCGGGCGCGGTGTGGTGACTCGACATCAGGGAAACGCAACCTCAGCCGGTGGGCACGACAGGTGAGTGGGACGGGAGGGAGGACGGAGGCGAACGGGTGGCGCGCCTGCTACACGGCCATGCCGTACACGATCGTGAACAGCGTGCCGAGCGAGCCGATGATGAATACCCCGGTCAGCCCGGCGATGATCAGCCCCTTGCCCTGTTCGGCGCTGAAGGTGTCCCGCAGGGCGGTGGCGCCGATACGCTGCTTGGCCGCCCCCCAGACGGCGATGCCGAGGCAGAGCAGGATGGCGACGGCCATCACCACCTCGATCATCACCTTGGCTTCGTTGCCCAGGCTGCCGAACGGGCCCCAGTCCGGAGCGATTCCGCCGATGATGGTGTTGATGTCTCCCTTGTCGGCCGCAAAGAGCATGTAAGTCACCGCCCCTGTTGGGTAGTTCCGCAGTCCCCCTGCGGTGTGCAGAGGTCAGGACTCATTCTCGCCGACGATGCCGCTGTCGTATGTCGACTTGGCGTCATTCGTTGGCGGGTTTCGTACGAACACCTTGCGCGGGGTCGTATGGTCACTCTGTGTATCACGGCAGGTCACGCCGGGCAATGAGGCCGGTGCGGAACCAGTGGTGTGGTTCCGTCGTTGTGCCCTCTTGTGTCCTGGACCGTTTCTGACGGCTGATCGGGTGAGCGGTCGTGTCACTGCTGTGAGGGTGAAGGCTATCTCCGGCCAGGGGAAGGGGGCGCGGCGGCCCTTGCGCGCTGGAGCCGTGTGCGGCGGGCGCGGTGACGCAGGGTCAGGATTGGCGCAGGGTCAGGGCCGGCGTGGGGTGAGGCCGTGCAGCAGGTGGTGGACGTGGTCGTCCAGGCCGTCGAGGGCCTCCTGTGCGGGGAGTGCGCAGCCGGCGACCAGTGCGGCGAGGCCGTGCAGGCTCGCGGCCATGACCATGGTGATGCGCTCGGGGTCGCCCGCGACGAGTTCGCCGCGCTGCTGCGCGTCGGCGACCACGTGGGTGAGGGAGCCGAAGGAGCGCTCGACGGCGTCGGCGAGCTGGGCGTCGGGCTCGTGTTTGCGCGCGAACATCAGCTCGAGCAGCTCGGGGTTGTCGATGGCGAACCCGAGGTAGGCGCGGGCGAGGGAGGCGAGGCGCCGCGGCAGGGGGTGTCCGGGGGCGTCGGCGCTGTGCAGGGCCTGGATGAGCCGTTCGTAGCCGGTGAGGGCGAGGGCGTCGAGCAGGGCCTGCTTGTCCTTGAAGTGGCGGCCCGGGGCGGCGTGGCTGACGCCGATGTCGCGGGCGAGTTCCCGCAGGGAGAGTGCGCCGGCGCCCTTGTCGCGGAGGGTGCGTTCGGCGCTCTTGAGGAGGGCGGCGCGCAGGTCTCCGTGGTGGTAGGGGCGGCTTGCGGGCATGTCGGCCATCGTATCCGCCGCCCTGGGTGTTGTCGTTGACAGCATTGTTGTCACTGCCTACATTGAGGGTATGGCTGACAGTCAGAGCAAGTGGAACGTGTCCGCGATGCCGGACCTCACCGGGCGTACGGCCGTGGTGACCGGCGCCAACAGCGGCATCGGCCTCGTGACCGCCGGCGCGCTCGCCGCGGCCGGGGCGCACGTCGTCCTCGCGGTACGCGACGAGGGACGGGGCCGGGCCGCGGCCGCGACCCTGCGCGGCAGCACCGAGGTGCGCCGGCTGGACCTGGCGGACCTCGCCTCGGTGAAGGAGTTCGCGACCGGCTGGGAGGGCCCGCTGGACCTGCTGGTCAACAACGCGGGCGTGATGATGGTGCCGCGGGGCCGGACGAAGGACGGCTTCGAGACCCAGTTCGGCACGAACCACCTGGGTCACTTCGCGCTGACCAACCTGCTGCTGCCGCACGTCACCGACCGGGTCGTGACGGTGTCCTCCGGTGCGCACCGCTGGCCCGGGGCGGCGATCCACTTCGACGACCTGAACCTGGAGCGGCGCTACAACCCGCAGCGCGCCTACGCCCAGTCCAAGCTCGCCAACCTGCTCTTCACGCTGGAACTCCAGCGCCGGCTGACCGCGGCCGCCTCCCCGGTGCGCGCCCTCGCGGCCCACCCGGGCTGGGCGGCGACCAACTTGCAGAGCCACGCCGGGAACCCCGTGACGCGGGCGTTCATGCAGGCCGGCAACCGTCTCTTCGCCCAGGACGACCGGGCCGGAGCCCTGCCGACGCTGTACGCGGCGGTGGCGGACCTGCCCGGGGCGAGCTACGTCGGCCCCGACGGCCTCGGCGAGCTGCGCGGCGCCCCGGCCCTGGTGGGCCGCTCACGGGCGGCGAGCGACCCTGAGGCGGCACGACGGCTGTGGACGGCGTCGGAGGAGCTGACGGGCGTGGCGTTCCCGGCGGCGGTCGGCAAGGACGCCTGAGCCGCTTTTCACCGGGGTGGCGCCGTTCGGGTGTCGCGGCGCGGCCCGGCGTCGTAGCGTGGGGCTGCCGCGCCGGCGTGCTCCGGAGGTGTACCGGGCCGTTCGCGGGGCAGGCGGTGCGGTGTCGGTGCGGTGAAGGACGGAGGCAGCCCTGTCATGGCCGTTGTCGTGGTCGGAAGCGTGCGCGGTGTCCTGGTCGATTCGCCCGAGGCGCCGCGGTTTCCGCGACGCGCCCGGCAGCCGATGCAGCGCGTCTGACGATTTTCTCACCTTCGTCCGTCACAGTGGTCGCCGATGAAGCGCTCCTCACGCTCCGTGGGCCCTCGCAGACGCGCGCTCTTCTGTGTGCTCGTGCTGCTGGCCGGTGCCTCGTGTTCCGGTGCTGCCGCGCGCGCCTGGCCGCGGCCGCTCGGTGTGACCGTGCGGGCCGCGCCCACTCCGCCGAGCGCCCGGATCGGGGCGCTCTTCCACGCCGGCACCCTCGACTGGGAGGGTGAGCACTTCTGCACCGCCTCCGTGGTGCACAGCCCCCACCGCGACCTCATCGTGACCGCGGCGCACTGCCTGAGCGGTGACGGCAGCGAGGACGAGGGCGATCTGGTCTTCGTGCCGGGCTACCGGTACGGCAAGGCGCCCTACGGGGCCTGGCCGGTGCAGCGGATGATGCTGCCGGACGGGTGGCAGGCGGGCCGCAGCGAGGACAGCGACGTGGCCTTCGCGGTGCTCGCGCCGCGCGGCGGCAAGACCGTGGAGGACGTCGTCGGCGCGAACCCGTTCGTCACCGGTACGACGACCGGGGCGAGCACGGTGACGGTCACCGGGTACCCCGACGACCAGGAGGCGCCGGTGGTGTGCACCAACAAGCCGGTGCGGCACAGCCCCACGCAGCAGCGGATCAACTGTCCCGGGTTCAGCAGCGGCACGAGCGGCAGCCCGTGGCTCGACCGGCTCGGGCGGGTCGTGGGCGTCCTCGGCGGCCACGAGGACGGCGGTGACACGGACGACGTGTCCTACAGCGTGGTGCTGGGCACGGAGGCGGCGGAGGCGTACCGGGACGCGTCGGGCGTTCCGTGACCGTCCTCCGGTCCTGAGGGACCGTCATGAATGCATGCGTGTGAATGATCTTTGTGGCAGGGTCGGTCCGTGCACGCACTCAAGGCTCAGGATCCGGCGCACATAGGCGCGTACACACTGCTCGCGCGGCTTGGCGCGGGTGGGATGGGGCAGGTCTACCTCGGGCGTTCGCCCGGTGGCCGGCTGGTGGCGATCAAGGTGATCCGCGACGAGATCACCGACCATCCGGAGGCCCTCGCCCGGTTCCGCCGCGAGGTGGAGACCGTCCGCGCCGTGCGCAGCGCGTACACGGCGAACCTGATCGACGCGTCGCTGGACACGTCGCCGCTGTGGCTGGCCACGGAGTACGTCGCGGGCCCGACACTGGCCCAGGCGGTGGCCGCGCACGGGCCCGTGCCGCCCGGCAGTGCGCGGCGGCTGCTCGCCGCGCTGGCCGAGGCGCTGGCGAGCGTCCACGCGTACGGCGTGACGCACCGCGACCTCAAGCCGCAGAACGTGATCCTCTCCCCGCAGGGCCCGCTGCTCATCGACTTCGGTATCGCGCGGGGCGCGGCCGACACGGCGCTCACCCAGACGGGTCTGACCCCGGGCACGCCCGGGTACACCGCGCCGGAGGTGCTGACGCACGACCGGGCGGGCGCGGAGGCGGACGTCTTCGCGCTCGGCGCGACCGTCGCGCACGCGGTGACCGGGCGGGCGCCCTTCGGCGGCGGCGCCGGGCACGCCGTCTCCTACCGTGTGGTGCACGAGGACATCGACCTCGCGGGTGTGGAGCCGGCCCTGGCCGCGCTCATCGGGGAGTGCGTCGCCAAGGACCCGGCGCGCCGCCCCGCGCTGGACGAGGTCATCGCGCGCTGCGCGGTCGGCTCGGCGCTCACCGAGGACCCCTATTACGCCGGCATCAGCGGCCAGGGCGAGGCCGCGCCGCGGGACCTTCCGGCGGCCGTGGCGGCGGGGCTGGTGCCGGCGGGGCACGGGGCGGCCGCGGTCGCGTCCCAGCCGACCGCGGGCCCGGGCTACACGCCGACGGCGACCCCTGGCTACGTCCCCACCCTCGGTCCCGCCGCCGCCGCGGCGGTGCCGCCGCGGCCGCGACCCCGCCGGCGTACCGCGTGGATCGTCACCCTGGCCGTCGCCGTGGTGGTCGGGTCGGGGACCGCGGTGGCGCTGCGCACCCTGGGCGGGGGCGGGGAGCAGCAGGCGCAGGGCACGGGCGGCGGCGGTTCCTCGCCGTCCGCGAGCGCCGTCGCCCAGACGAAGCCGCCGGCGTACATCGAGGACAACCGGGTCTCGCACGACTACTGGCATCTGTCCGACAAGGCGGACGAGGCCGCGCACGGCATCGGCACGTGCGGGCTCATCGGCGCGGTGAGCCCGCCCTACATCCTCCAGACGGACGTGGACGACGCCGCCGATCCGCAGTCCGCCACCGTCCGGACGAAAGCGAAGATCTCCTTCCGTTTCAAGGAGACGAGCTGGCTCAGCACCCTGCCCGCCCCCTATTACGTCACCGTCGGCGTGAAACCGCCCCACGAGATCGACTCCGAGACGGGCAAGCCGTTCGACGGCCTGCTCATGGAGAGCAAGAACATCGGCTACACGAGCAAGCCGCTGGACATCTACCGGACCACCCGGGACGGCGACTTCATCGAGCTGACCTACCCCGACGACTTCCAGAGCCACTCCCAGGGCAAGGCCGAGAACGCCATCCCGGTCACGAACGACCCCGGTGACTGGACCGTGGTGCTGTATCACGTCAAAAGCAGCCCCACCGACTACGAGAGCTTCGGTTGCACCGGATTCCGGGTGGGAAGCTCCTAAACTGGCGCGGGCGGACTCCCGGTCGGTGAGGGGCGGTTGACGGTGCGTAAGGCGTGGCTCTGGGCGGGTGGCGCCGCCGCGGCAGGAGTGAGCTTCGTGCTGCTCCTCGTCGTCGGGGTGTACGTGATCGCCGGCAACCTCATGAACGGCGTCGGCGGAGCC
Organism: Streptomyces sp. NPDC104814; assembly: GCF_055583185.1. Lineage (NCBI taxonomy): Bacteria > Bacillati > Actinomycetota > Actinomycetes > Kitasatosporales > Streptomycetaceae > Streptomyces > Streptomyces sp. NPDC104814. The sequence continues at coordinate 13,499 of NZ_JBVJOL010000006.1, forward strand.
GGCCGGGCGCTGGCCAAGGGCGCCGTGCCCGCCGCGTACCAGGCCCTCGTGCAGAAGTGGGGCAACCTGTGCCCGGCGCTCAACCCGGCGCTGCTCGCCGCGCAGCTCTACCAGGAGAGCGGGTTCAACCCCGCCGCCAGAAGCCCGGCGAAGGCGCTGGGGATAGCGCAGTTCATCCCCGGCACCTGGGCGACCCACGGCATCGACGGCGACGGCGACGGCGACCGCGACATCTGGGACCCGAATGACGCGATTCCATCGGCCGCGTCGTACGACTGCGAGCTCTCCAAGGACGTCAGGAGCGTCCCCGGCAACGCCACGCACAACATGCTCGCCGCCTACAACGCGGGCGCGTACGCGGTCATCAAGTACGGGGGCGTGCCGCCGTACAAGGAGACCCAGAACTACGTGAAGACCATCACCACGCTGGAGGACAGCTTCGCCGCGCCCGTCAGCCGTATCGCCCCCTCCGAACAGGCCGCCGGGGCCATCTACTTCGCTCAGAAGAAGCTCGGGACGCCTTATCTGTGGGGCGGGGAGGGTACGCCTGAGCAGGGCGGACGGTTCGACTGTTCGGGGCTGACGCAGGCCGCCTACCAGACCGTGGGCGTCACGCTGCCGCGGGTCGCCAACGACCAGTACAACGCGGGGCCGCACCCCAAGCGGGACGAACTGCTGCCGGGGGACCTGGTGTTCTTCTCGCACGACCCGGCCGACTCGCGGGCCATCCACCACGTCGGCATCTACGTCGGCGGCGGGTACATGATCGACGCGCCGCGCACGGGGGCCGTCATCCGGTTCGACCCGATCGACACCGGCGACTACTTCGGCGCCACCCGGGTCACCGAAGATGGCGCGAAAGCGCTCCCCACCTCCGTGTGAACCCTCTGTGAACCCACCCCCTGAGCTGCGGCGACGAGTCTCTCTTCGATAACGTCTGCGTGATCATTCGGTGGAGGGTGGAACGTATCAACGGGGGCCGTGCGTTCCTGTTGACGTAGTCGAGCGCACGTCTGACGTAAGCGGGTCTACACACCACGGGGGTGGGCAGCAGCGGCGCACGCGAGGTGCGCCCGGGACAACGACGAAGGGGCCGCAGCACCATGGCTGGACTCGCCGAATCCGGGTCGAACCCCGACGTCGACCTGCTCTACGACATCAACGGCCTGGCCAAGGACGCGCCGCACTGGTTCGACCGGGCCATGGAGTTCGTCGGTGAGTACGGGTTGCTGCTCGCCATGGTCCTGCTGGTGCTGTGGTGCTGGTGGACCGTGCGGCGTCGGGGCGGGCAGGACGCCGCCTCCTCGGTGGCCGCTCTGGTGTGGGCGCCGCTCGCGGCCGGGATCGCCGTTCTCGTCAACGTCCCGATCCGCGGCTTCGTGCAGCGGCCGCGGCCGTTCAACGACCACCAGGGCCTGGACGTCCTCGTCTCCGGCAAGAACGACTTCTCCTTCGTCAGCGACCACGCCACCCTCACCATGGCCATGGGCGTCGCCCTGTTCGTCGCCAACCGCCGCTTCGGGCTGGCCGGCATCGCACTCGCCCTCCTCGAGGGCTTCTGCCGTGTCTACATGGGCGTGCACTACCCGACCGACGTCATCGGCGGTTTCGCCCTCGGTACGGCCGTGGCGCTGCTGCTGTCGCCGCTCGCCACGGCACTGCTGACGCCGCTGGCGAAGGCCGTGGAGCGGTCCGGGGCCGGATGGCTGATCCGCTCCCGGCGGCAGCAGACCGGCGGGCAGGAGGCGCTGATCCCGAACGCGCGGTCCGAGCAGCCCGCCGGCACCGAGGAACGGGATCTGGCCGCCTGACGGCCCCTTACAGGGCCTGCGGGAAGGTGAAGAAGCGGTTCGGGTCGTAGGTCTTCTTCACCTGCGTCAGACGGGCCGCGGCGTCGCCGTAGTAGGCGCCGCGCCAGTCCTTCAGCGTCGCATCGGTGTAGTTCTGGTACGCCGCCCCCGAGGCGTACGGCCGCATCGCGCCGTGCGCGGAGGCCAGCCAGGACTGGGCCGCCGTACCGGGGGTGCCCGCGCGCCAGGCCGCGATGTACTGGGCCAGCATGCGCGAGCGGCGGTGCACGAAGGCCGTCGCGGTCGGGGCGACACGGTTGACGGCGCCGCCCAGCGAGGTCAGGGCGAAGCTGCCGGTGCCGCCACGGACGGACCTGATCTGCGCGAGCAGCATCTGGATGCCGGCCGGTGACAGCGACCGGTCGAAGAAGTCCGAGCGGGCCGCGTACGTCTCGCGGTGCAGCAGGCCCTGCGGGGAGCGGCCCGGCGTGGCGCCCGGCAGATGGCACTGCGCGTCGGCGGAGAAGGCCGAGCAGCCGGCGTAGATCTCCATCGCCTGCTCGTAGGAGCGGCGCCGCAGGGAGACGCTGGTGGCGTTGGCGCCGGCGCTGTGCGCGAGGCGGTCGACGGCGTTCTTCAGCTCGCCGTAGGTGCCGAGGGAGAAGGCGGAGACGGTGACGGTCGGGGTGCCGCCGGTGTCGTTGGCCAGGTGCAGGGACGACCAGATCTCGTCGGGCTGGGAGGGGCCCCACTCCTGCCATGCCCTCACCACCGCCGCCGCCTTCGACCACGGCCAGCTCAGGTACGCGGTGACGGCCTGCGGGGCGGGGTGGGTACGGAAGTGCAGCTCGGTGACGACGCCGAAGTTGCCGTTGCCGGCGCCGCGCAGGGCCCAGAACAGGTCGGGGTGGTTCGTGGCGTCGGCGGTGAGCTGCCGGCCGTCGGCGGTGACCAGGGTGGCGGCGGTGAGGCTGTCGCAGGTCAGGCCGTAGGCGCGGGAGACCACGCCGTGGCCGCCGCCGAGGGTGAGGCCGGAGACGCCGACGGTGGGGCAGGAGCCGGCGGGTATCGTCGTGCCCTTCGCGGCCAGGGCGCGGTAGACGTCGATCAGCTTGGCGCCGGCGCCGACCACGGCCGAGGTGCCCGAGGCGCGGACCCGGTTCAGCCTGGAGACGTCGAGGATCAGGCGGTTGTCGCCGGAGGACCAGCCGGCGTAGGAGTGGCCGCCGTTGCGTATCGCGACGGTGAGGCGGTGGGCGCGGGCGTACGCGAGGGTGGTGCGGATGTCGTCGGCGTGCGCCACGTAGGCGACGGCGGTCGGCTTCAGGGTGTCGAAGCGGGTGTTGTACAGCTGCCGTGCGGCCGTCCAGGAGGCGTCGCCGGGGCGGACGAGGGTGCCGTCGAGGTCGCGGGCGAGGGCGGCGAGGCCCGCGGGGGCGGCGGCGGAGGCGACCTTCAGCGGGGGGCCGGAGGACCGGGCTGCCGCCTGTCCTGCCGTGCCGCCCGTGCAGGCGGCCGTGGTCACCGTGGTGACCGCGGCCGCGGTCCCGCCGAGGAAGGTGCGCCGGTCCATGTGAGGGTCTCCGTCCCGTGGGGCTCTTCGTGGGTGGGGACGGGGTGGGGGCGCGCCGGGTTCCCTCGTGGCCGTGCGGTCACGGCGCGTTCGCGTGGGTCTCCGCGTCGGTTCTGGCCTGGCTGCGTGCGCGGCGCGCCGGGCCTCGCCAGCCGCAGGTGCAGCGGGCCAGGCAGAAACGCCCTTGTTCGACGGTGGTCGTGCGGTGTTCCTGACGGGTTGCCGGAGGACCGTCCTGCTGGGTCACGTGTCCACGGTAGCGGGAAGGGCCGACGGGCCGTCAGCCGGTCACGGCCCCCGCTCCCCGGCCGTGACGGGTGCACCTACCCGTCGTTAACCGGAACGACAGGCGGCCCGTGACGGACGTACCGGCTGGGGGTAGGCAGGCGATGGCACAGCGGCGGCAGCGCTGGCGGCGTTCAGGCGGGGCACTCGCCACGGCCGGGGTCATGGTGTGCGTGTGCGCCGGTGCCGCCGGGTGCTCCGGCAGCGGGGCCGCGGCCGAGGACGCACGCGGCGCGGACGACGTGGTCGGGCTGCTCAGGAAGGCGCCGGACCGGCTGGTGGCCGCCGGGAGTTCGAAGGCGCGCACGGCGATGGAGATGGCCACCGGCGGCACCCGGGTGACGATCCGCGGCGAGGGCGGCTACGACTTCCGGCACCGGCTGGGGGAGCTGCGGGTGGTGCTGCCGCAGGACCCGGCGGGCAGCAGCGAGCACCGGCCGATCACGGAACTGCTCGCTCCGGGTGCGCTGTTCATGAAGAACCGGGGCGCCGGGGTGCCCGCCGACAAATGGGTGCGGGTGGAGAGCGCGTCGGTCTCCGACGGCAACCTCGTCACCGGCGGCGCGACCGATCCGTTCGCCGCCGCCGAGGTGCTGCGCGGCACCCGCACCGCGACCTACGTGGGACGCACCGAGGTCGCGGGGACGCCGGTGCGGCACTACCGCGGCACCGCCGACCTCGCCGCGGCCGCGCGCGGCGCCTTCGTCCCCGCCGACCGGGACGCGCTGCGCGCCGCGGCGAAAGGGTTCGCCACGGCGCTGGTGCCGTTCGACGTCTATCTCGACGACGCCGGCCGCATCCGCAAGATCCGGCACCGGTTCAGCTTCGTCAACGGGCAGAAGAAGGACGCCGTGGCGGTCGCCTCGACGACGCTGCTGTACGACTTCGGCACCCCCGTCGCCGTACGGCTGCCGCGCAGCGCGGACATCTACGACGGGCGGATCGCCGAGTAGAGGAGGACTAGCCCTTCCGTGCCATGCGCCGGCCGCGGGCCGCTCCCTACTCTAGGAAGCCGGTGACGGCAGAGATGAGGTGAGGCTCGTGGCTCCGCTCGGCGGTACGGCGGTTCAGGACCATGTGGCGCTCGCCGAGATAGAGCTGTGCTGCGAGCTGATCATCGCCGCCTCGGCCGCCCGGGACCGGCTCAGCATGGAGAGCATCGACGAGGTGCTGCGCGTGGCCGAGGAGCGGGACGCCCGCGCGGGCTGAGACGGCCGGTCCCGCGCCGCCTCAGGTGCGCAGCATGCGGGCGATGGCCTGCGTGGCCTCCTTCACCTTCGCCTCGATCTCGTCGCCGCCCTTGACGGCCGCGTCGGCGACGCAGTGGCGCAGGTGCTCCTCCAGCAGCTGCAGCGCGAAGGACTGCAGCGCCTTGGTGGAGGCCGACACCTGGGTGAGTATGTCGATGCAGTACACGTCCTCGTCGACCAGGCGCTGCAGGCCGCGGATCTGGCCCTCGATGCGGCGCAGGCGCTTGAGGTGTTCGGCCTTCTGGTGGTGGTAGCCGTGCACGCCGTGGTCGTGGCCGGTCACCGCGTCCGGTGCCGCGGCTGTGGTGTCCGTCTCCGTGGCGGAGGGCGCACCCGCGCCGGCCTCGGTGGTCGTCATCGCGTCCTCCCAGTGTGCTGCCTTGTGTGCCGACCCGTGTCCAGATTACGGCTATATACCCCTGGTGGGTATATGGTACCGAAGTTTGCCGGGTAGAAGGGGATGCGGCCCTTGAAGCCCCCGTGCCGATCAGTCTCCTGGATGGGCGACACTGGGGGGCGGCCCGTTAGCCGTGGCCGGATGATGCGCCTAGCATCAGCCTGACCGAAACCGATGCATCCCGAGGACCCCACGTGCGCTTTCGTCTGACCCCCAGGGAGACGAGCTTCTACGACATGTTCGCCGCGTCCGCGGACAACATCGTCACCGGCTCGAAACTCCTGATGGAACTGCTCGGGGCGGACGCTTCCGCCCGGGCCGAGATCGCAGAGCGTATGCGGGCCGCGGAACACGCGGGCGACGACGCCACACACGCGATCTTCCACCAGCTGAACTCCTCGTTCATCACGCCGTTCGACCGCGAGGACATCTACTCCCTCGCCTCGTCCCTCGACGACATCATGGACTTCATGGAGGAGGCCGTCGACCTGGTCGTCCTCTACAACGTCGAGGAACTTCCCAAGGGTGTCGAGCAGCAGATCGAGGTGCTGGCGCGGGCGGCCGAGCTCACCGCCGAGGCCATGCCGAACCTGCGGACGATGCAGAACCTGACGGAGTACTGGATCGAGGTCAACCGCCTCGAGAACCAGGCCGACCAGATCCACCGCAAGCTGCTCGCCCACCTCTTCAACGGCAAGTACGACGCCATCGAGGTGCTCAAGCTCAAGCAGATCGTGGATGTGCTGGAAGAGGCGGCGGACGCCTTCGAGCACGTGGCGAACACGGTGGAGACCATCGCCGTCAAGGAGTCCTGACCTCTCCATGGACACCTTCGTTCTGGTCGTGACCATCGCGGTCGCGCTCTTCTTCACGTACACCAACGGCTTCCACGACTCCGCGAACGCGATCGCCACCTCGGTCTCCACCCGCGCGCTCACCCCGCGGGCGGCGCTGGCGATGGCCGCGGTGATGAACCTCGCCGGTGCCTTCCTGGGGTCGGGCGTCGCCAAGACCGTCAGCGAGGGCCTGATCGAGACGCCGAGCGGCTCGACGGGGATGGCCATCCTCTTCGCGGCGCTGGTCGGCGCGATCGTGTGGAACCTGGTCACCTGGTACTACGGCCTGCCGTCCTCCTCCTCCCACGCGCTGTTCGGCGGCATGGTGGGCGCGGCGCTGGCGGGCGGCACGGACGTGCTGTGGAACGGCGTCCTGGACAAGATCGTCATCCCGATGTTCCTGTCCCCGGTCGTCGGTCTGCTGGCCGGTTACCTGGTCATGACGGCGATCATGTGGCTGTTCCGCCGGTCCAACCCGCACAAGGCCAAGCGGGGCTTCCGTATCGCCCAGACCGTCTCGGCCGCCGGCATGGCCCTCGGCCACGGCCTCCAGGACGCCCAGAAGACGATGGGTGTCGTGGTGCTGGCACTGGTCATTTCCGGCCACGAGACGTTCGGTGACCCGATCCCGGTCTGGGTGAAGCTCGTCTGCGCCGTGATGCTGTCCCTGGGCACCTACGCAGGTGGCTGGCGGATCATGCGGACCCTGGGCCGCAAGATCATCGAGCTGGACCCGCCGCAGGGTTTCGCGGCGGAGGCGACCGGCGCGTCGATCATGTTCACCACCGCCTTCATCTTCAAGGCACCGATCTCCACGACCCATGTCATCACCTCGGCGATCATGGGTGTGGGCGCGACGAAGCGGGTGAACGCGGTGCGCTGGGGCGTCGCCAAGAACATCGTGCTCGGCTGGTTCATCACTATGCCGGCCGCGGGACTCGTCGCCGCCGCGGTGTTCGGGATCGAGAAGCTCGCGTTCCTGTAGAGCCCGCACGGAACGACAAACGGGCCCGCCCCCCGGGAGCCAGGGGGCGGGCCCTTTTGGTGCCTCGCGGTGGCACCGCCATGCAGCACCGCGAGGGGCTTGTGCGGGCGGCCCGGCCGCGGGGACCGTTCCGCCGTGGGGGCGGCCCGGCCGCGGCGGCCGTTGCGCCGCGGGTGGCTCAGCCGAAGCGGCCGGAGATGTAGTCCTCGGTCGCCTGGACCGACGGGTTGGAGAAGATGCGCTCCGTGTCGTCGATCTCGACCAGCCGGCCCGGCTGGCCGACGGCCGCCAGGTTGAAGAAGGCCGTACGGTCCGACACGCGCGCGGCCTGCTGCATGTTGTGCGTCACGATGACGATCGTGAAGCGCTCCTTCAGCTCGCCGATCAGATCCTCGATGGCGAGGGTCGAGATCGGGTCCAGGGCCGAGCAGGGCTCGTCCATCAGCAGCACCTTCGGCTGGACCGCGATCGCGCGGGCGATGCACAGACGCTGCTGCTGACCGCCGGACAGGCCGGAGCCGGGCTTGTTCAGGCGGTCCTTGACCTCGTTCCAGAGGTTCGCGCCCTTGAGCGACTTCTCGACGACGTCGTTCAGCTCGCTCTTCTTGTAGTTGCCGTTCAGGCGCAGCCCCGCCGCCACGTTGTCGTAGATCGACATGGTGGGGAAGGGGTTCGGGCGCTGGAAGACCATGCCGACCTCGCGGCGCACCGCGACCGGGTCGACCCCGGTGCCGTACAGGTCCTCGTCGTCCAGCATCACCTTGCCCTCGACACGGCCGCCGGGGGTGACCTCGTGCATCCGGTTCAGGGTGCGCAGGAACGTCGACTTGCCGCAGCCCGACGGGCCGATGAACGCGGTCACCGAGCGGGGCTCGATGGTCATCGAGATGTCCTCGATCGCGCGGTGGGAGCCGTAGTAGGCGGACAGTCCGCTGACGTCGATTCGCTTGGCCATGACTACTTCACTTCCAGACTGTTCGGTCGCTGTGTGGCCGCGTCAGCGACCGGTCTTCGGGGCCTTCCAGCGGGCGATGCCGCGGGCCACCAGGTTGAGGATCATCACGAAGGCGATCAGGGTGAGCGCCGCCGCCCAGGCGCGGTCGTAGGCCGCGTTGGCGCCGGAGCTGTTCGCGTACTGCTGGTAGATGTACAGCGGCAGCGAGGCCTGCGGGTCCTGGAACGGGTTGCTGTTGATGAAGCTGGTCTTCCACACCAGCAGCAGCACCGGGGCGGTCTCACCGGTGATACGGGCGATGGCGAGCATCACACCGGTGGTGATGCCGCCGATCGACGTCGGCAGGACCACCTTCAGGATGGTGCGCCACTTGGGCACGCCCAGGGCGAGGGACGCCTCGCGCAGCTCGTTCGGGACGAGCTTGAGCATCTCCTCGGTGGAGCGCACCACCACGGGCATCATCAGGATCGACAGCGCGAGCGACCCGGCGAAGCCGGAGTAGCCCATGTCCAGGATGAGGATCCAGAAGCTGAGGACGAACAGGCCGGCGACGATCGACGGGATGCCCGTCATGACGTCGACGAAGAAGGTGACGGCCGTGGCGAGCTTGCCGCGGCCGTACTCGACCAGGTAGATCGCGGTGAGGACACCGACCGGCACGGAGATCAGGGAGGCGAGACCGACCTGCTCCAGGGTGCCGAGAATGGCGTGGTAGATGCCACCGCCGGGCTCGGAGTCGCCGACCACACCCATCGAGTGGGTCAGGAAGTAGACGTTGAGAACCTTCACGCCGCGCGCGACAGTCGCCCAGATCAGCGACGTCAGCGGGATCACGGCCAGCAGGAAGCAGACCCAGACCAGGGCAGTGGCGATGCGGTCCTTGGCCTGGCGGCGGCCCTCGACGCGGGCGGCGACGGTGAAGGTGCTCAGCACGAACAGGATCGCGGCGATCAGACCCCACTGGACCTTGCTGTGCAGGCCGGCGGCCAGGCCAAGCCCCACGGCGACGGCCAGTGATCCGGCCGCGAACGCCCACGGCGACCACTTCGGCAGCCGGGCGCCCTGCAGGGAGTTGCTGCGCGTGTCGGTGACGGCTGCGGTGCTCATGCGTTGGCCCCCGAGTACTCCTTGCGGCGGTTGATGATCATGCGCGCCGCGCCGTTGACCAGCAGGGTGATCACGAACAGGACCAGACCGGACGCGATCAGCGCGTCCTGGCCCAGCTCGGTGGCCTCGCTGAACTTGCTGGCGATGTTCTGGGCGAACGTGCCGCCGCCCGGGTCGAGCAGGCTGGCCTTGATCTCGAAGGTCGGGGAGAGCACGGTCGCCACGGCCATCGTCTCGCCGAGCGCGCGGCCGAGGCCGAGCATCGAGGCGGAGATCACGCCGGAGCGGCCGAAGGGCAGCACCGACATCCGGATGACCTCCCAGCGCGTGGCACCGAGGGCCAGCGCCGCTTCCTGGTGCATCAGCGGGGTCTGCCGGAAGACCTCACGGCTGACGTTGGTGATGATCGGCAGGATCATGATCGCGAGCAGGATGCCCACGGTGAGCAGCGAGCGGGCGGCGCCGCCCTGCCAGGAGAAGATGCCGGTCCAGCCCAGGTAGTCGTCGAGCCAGCTGTACAGGCCGCCGAGGTGCGGGACCAGGATCAGGGCGCCCCACAGGCCGTAGACGATGGACGGCACCGCGGCGAGCAGGTCGATCACGTACGCGATGGGGCCGCTCAGGCGGCGCGGCGCGTAGTGGGTGAGGAACAGCGCGATGCCCACCGCGACCGGGACCGCGAGGGCCATGGCGATGATCGAGGAGACCACCGTGCCGAAGGCCAGCACCGCGATGCCGAAGACCGGCGGGTCGACGTTGGTGTTCCAGTCGAACGTGGTGAGGAAGTTGCCGTCGTCCTTGCTGATGGCGATGGACGCGCGGTAGGTCAGGAAGACCGCGATGGCGGCCATGATCACCAGCAGGAAGATGCCGGAGCCACGGGAGAGGCCGAGGAAGATCCGGTCGCCGGGACGGGTGGCACCACGGGCCGCGCGCTTGGTCTCGGCGGCGGGGCGCTCGGGCGTGGGGGGAGGTGCGTCGGTGGTCTGCGTCGATATGTTCATCGGGTTCTCCGGTCTGCGGAGCCGCGCGGGGGGCGGGCGGCTCGGTGGGGCCGTACGTCGCATACGGCCCCGGGCGGCGGTGCACCGGACGGTGCGGCCCGGCCCCGGGAGGGACGGGCCGCACGCTGGTTTAGCTCAGGCCCTCGATGGTGGTGCGGACCTTGGAGATGATCTCGGCGGGGATGGGCGCGTAGGAGTTCTGCGACAGCACCTTCTGGCCGTCCTCGGAGGCGACGTAGCGCAGGAAGGACTTGGTGCCGGCGAGGGTGTCGGACTTGTTGCCCTTGTCGCAGACGATCTCGTACGTGACCAGGGTCAGCGGGTAGGCGCCGGCCTCGGTCGGGTTGTAGTTCAGCTTGAGCGCCAGGTCCTGGCCGGTGCCGGCGATCTTGGCGGAGGCGATCGCCTTGGAGGCGTTGTCCGCGGTGGCCTTGGCCGGCTCGGAGGCGGCGGTCTTCAGGTCGACGGTCTTGAGGCCGTCGGAGGCGTAGGACAGCTCGAAGTACGAGATCGCACCGGCGGTCTGCTTGACCTGCGCGGCGAGGCCGGAGGAGCCCTGCGCGGCCTGGCCGCCCTTGGCCTGCCACGCCTTGCCGCCCGAGTACGGCCAGTCCGCCTTGGCCTGGCTGATCAGGTACTTGGTGAAGTTGTCGGTGGTGCCGGACTCGTCCGAGCGGTGGAACGCCTGGATCTTGAGGTCGGGCAGCTTGGCGTTCGGGTTGAGCGCCGCGATCGCCTTGTCGTTCCAGTTGCCGATCTTGCCGTCGAAGATCTTGGCGATCGTCGGGGCGTCCAGGACGAGGCTGTCCACGCCCGGCACGTTGTAGCCGAGGGCGATCGGGCCGCCGACCATGGGCAGGTCGATGGCCTGGCCGCCGGAGCAGACCTTCTTGGACTCGGCGACCTGCTCGGGCTTCAGCGCGGAGTCCGAACCGGCGAACGCGGTCTGGCCCTGCAGGAACGCGGTGATGCCCGCGCCCGAGCCGGTCGGGTTGTAGTTGACCTGCACGCCGGGGCAGGCCTGCGTGAACTGCTTCACCCAGGCGTCGATCGCGTTCTTCTGCGCGGTCGAGCCGGACGCCTGCAGCTGACCCTTGGCGTCGTCGCACTTGATGTTGCCCGCGGCCGCGGACGTCGAGGCGCCACCCCCGCTGGACTTGCTGCCCGTGTCGTCGGAGCCGCACGCCGTGAGGGCCAGGGCGCCGGAGACGGCGAGTGCGCCGAGGGCGAGGGCTCGCCGGTTCATGCGCTGAAGCTTCACTGAGGAAATTCCTTCCAGGAGCCGCCGTCCTGATTCGGCGGCGTGCGTGATTGCTGCGAAGTCGGGGTCGGGTGGACGCGTCCCCCCAGATCGCGTCCGCACCGGGTAAGGCCGAAATTAGGCAGAACAGGTGAAGCCGCCGAAGGGCATAAATGAACGCGGGGTGAACCCCTAGGGACGGTGTGGTTAGGTCACGGAACGCTTACGTCGAGGACACGGCCGGATTCCGGCCAACCGGTACGGGAGGTGGCGCTGGGGCGTCTGTGAGGGGTGGGCCAGGAGGGGTGCCACGGGGTGTGCGGTGGTCGCTGGGCCCGACTATCGCAGGGGCAGCGACGCGAGCAGCGCCTCGACGAGCGTGCGGTCCCTCGGCTGGGTGAGACGGGCGCGGGCCGCCGCGGGAGCCAGCCACAGGACGCGGTCGACCTCGTCGGTCGGGGTGAAGGCGCCCCCCGTGGCCTCGGCCGCCCAGTAGCGGACCCGCTTGGGGCGGCCGTTCGCCAGATAGCGCTGCGTGGGCAGCTCGGCGCCGGGCGCGGCGGTGTGCCCGGTCTCCTCCAGGGTTTCGCGCAGCGCGCCGGCCAGGTCGTCCTCGGCGCGCTTGAGCTTGCCCTTGGGGAAGGACCAGTCGTCGTACTTCGGCCGGTGGACCAGGCACAGTTCCAGCGCCCCGGCGAGCGGGGAGCGGCGCCACAGCACACAGCCCGCGGCCAGGACGACGGGGGCGCCCGCGGGAGGTGTGGGCGGCGTGGGTGGTGTGAGGTGCATGGCCTGGTGCTCCTTAAGGGAGTCCTGCGGCTTCCTTCGCCCAGGTCCGCTGGAACGCGTACCGGGCCGCTTCCACCTCGTGCCGCTGGTCGGCGTGCAGCACGCCGAGGGCGTACGCCGTCGCCGGGGCGATGCGCGGGGTGCGGGCCGCCTGCGCCGCCGCGGCCGCCGCCTCCGAGGCGTCCCGGTGCCGGTCCAGGGCCTGCCCGGCCTGCAGCAGCCGTACGTTCGGCGCGGGCTCGCCGCCGAGCAGGGCCTCCTGGGCGTAGCGGTGCAGCCGCAGCAGCAGCCGGACCTGGTGCCAGGGCGCGTCCTGCGGATGCGGGGAGGGCGGGTCGGGCGACAGGCCGTGCACCAGCGCCTCGGCGTTGTACGGGCTGCCCGCGGTGACCAGCGGCAGCGCGGCCACCGCGTCGGTCAGCCGCTCCCGCGCCGCCCCGGCCAGCGGGCGCAGATCGGCCGACGGGGAGAGGAGCGGGACCTCGCTGGCGAGTAAGGCGACCTTGTCGGCGACCGCGTGGAACCGGGCCGAGCCGAGGGCCTGCAGCGCGGTGGAGTGCGCCCGGGTCCGGGCCAGCGTCAGCTGCCGGTCCAGCAGCGCGCCCGCCTTGGCCGCGCCGACGGTGAGCTGGCCGCGTTCCGTCGCCGTCGAGTGGTGGGTGCCGACGGACGGTGCGGGGAGCGCCGTCGCGCCGGACAGCCGGTGCAGGGCCGTCAGCAGCCGTTCGAGGCGGGCCTCGTAGGCGTGCTCCAGGGCCAGGGTGCCGGACACCCAGGCCAGTTCGGGACGCATCTCCTCCGACCAGGCAGGGTCCAGCACCGGGCGGAAGGTGTGCAGGCTGCCACTGATACGGCGGGCCGCGCGCCGCAGGGCACGGGCGGCGTCGACGGCCGTGTGCGGTGCGGGGGCCTCGCCGGGCCTTGCGCCGGCCGTTGTCGCGGTCGTCGCCCCGGTCGTCGGCGCGGTCGTTCCGGCCGTCGCTCCGGCCGTTCTCGCGCCGTTGGTGGCTGCGCCGGGCCGCCCGCCGTTGGTGGCTGCGCCGGGTCGTCCGCCGTTGGCGGGTGCCGCGCTCGTCCGGGTTCCGTGCGCGCTCCCGGTCTCCCGGTGCAGGCGCAGGGCCCTCAGGAACTCCGTCGCCTGGGCACGGAGATAGCCCGCGAGGGCGTCCGCCGTGGGGGCACCTCCCTGCTCGAGCGCAGCCGAGAGCTCGGGGGATGGCCCGGCGGCGGGGTCCGTCAGGTCATGGTGTCGCTGTGCCACGCCGGCGCCTCCGGGCGTCTATGAGCATCTCCTGGACGTTGCGCAGAGGTTGACCGTCCGCATCGGTCGCGTGCCGGGTCCACTCGCCGTCCGCGCCCAGGTGCCAGGACGCGGTGGTGCCGGACATGCCGGTCTCCAGCAGCCGGTTCAGCGCGGCCCGGTGACCGGGGTCGACGACGCGGACGAGGGCCTCGATACGGCGGTCGAGGTTGCGGTGCATCATGTCGGCGCTGCCGATCCACACCTCCGGCTCGCCGCCGTTGCCGAAGGCGAAGACCCGGGAGTGCTCCAGGAAGCGGCCGAGTATGGAGCGGACCCGGACGTTCTCCGACAGGCCCGCGACGCCCGGGCGGATCGCGCAGATCCCGCGCACCCAGATGTCGACCGGGACACCGGCCTGCGAGGCGCGGTACAGGGCGTCGATGATCGCCTCGTCGACCATCGAGTTGACCTTGATGCGCACGAAGGCCGGGCGGCCCGCGCGGTGGTGCTGGATCTCCTTGTCGATGCGCGAGATCAGTCCGTCGCGCAGCGACTTGGGGGCGACCAGCAGACGGCGGTAGGTCTCCCGGCGGGAGTAGCCGGAGAGACGGTTGAACAGGTCCGACAGGTCCGCGCCGACCTGCGGGTCCGCGGTGAGCAGGCCCAGGTCCTCGTAGAGGCGGGCCGTCTTGGGGTGGTAGTTGCCCGTGCCGACGTGGCTGTAGCGGCGCAGCGTCTCGCCCTCCTGGCGGACGACGAGGGACAGCTTGCAGTGCGTCTTGAGGCCGACCAGGCCGTAGACGACGTGGCAGCCGGCCTCCTCCAGCTTGCGCGCCCACTTGATGTTGGCGTGCTCGTCGAACCGGGCCTTGATCTCGACCAGGACGAGGACCTGCTTGCCGGACTCGGCGGCGTCGATCAGCGCGTCCACTATCGGGGAGTCGCCCGAGGTGCGGTACAGCGTCTGCTTGATCGCCAGCACGTCCGGGTCCTGCGCCGCCTGCTCCAGGAACGCCTGCACGGAGGTGGAGAAGCTGTCGTAGGGGTGGTGCAGGAGGACGTCGCGCTGGCGCAGCGCCGCGAAGATGTCGGGGGCCGACGCCGATTCCACCTCGGCCAGGTCGCGGTGGGTGCCCGCGATGAACTTCGGGTACTTCAGCTCCGGGCGGTCCAGGCTGTGGATGCGGAACAGGCCGGTGAGGTCCAGCGGGCCGGGCAGCGGGTAGACCTCCGCCTCGGAGATCTTCAGCTCGCGGACCAGGAGGTCGAGGACCTCGCGGTCGATGGACTCCTCCACCTCCAGGCGCACGGGCGGGCCGAAGCGGCGCCGCATCAGCTCCTTCTCCAGGGCCTGCAGGAGGTTCTCGGCGTCGTCCTCCTCCACTTCCAGGTCCTCGTTGCGGGTGAGGCGGAAGGCGTGGTGCTCCAGCACCTCCATGCCCGGGAACAGCTCCTCCAGGTGCGCGGCGATGACGTCCTCGATGGGGACGTAGCGGCCCGGGGAGGCCTCCAGGAAGCGGGAGAGCAGCGGCGGGACCTTGACGCGGGCGAAGTGGCGGTGGCCGCTGACCGGGTTGCGGACGATGACCGCGAGGTTGAGGCTCAGGCCCGAGATGTAGGGGAACGGGTGCGCCGGGTCGACCGCGAGGGGGGTCAGGACCGGGAAGATCTGGTGCCGGAAGAGGGTGAACAGGCGGGCCTGTTCCTTCTCCGCGAGTTCGCTCCAGCGGACCAGGTGGATGCCCTCGTCGGCGAGCGCCGGGGCGACGTCCTCGTGGAAGCAGGCGGCGTGCCGTGCCATCAGCTCGCGGGAGCGGGCCCAGATCATCTCCAGCACCTCGCGGGGCTGGAGGCCCGAGGCGGAGCGGGTGGCGACACCGGTGGCGATACGGCGCTTCAGGCCGGCGACGCGGACCATGAAGAACTCGTCGAGGTTGCTGGCGAAGATCGCGAGGAAGTTCGCACGCTCCAGGAGGGGGGTGTCCGGGTCCTCGGCGAGTTCCAGCACGCGTTCGTTGAAGGCCAGCCAGCTGCGTTCCCGGTCCAGGAAGCGGCCCTGGGGGAGGGTGGCGCCCTTGCCGTCCCGGCCGTCCTGGGACTCCTCGTACACGTCCAGGTCGGCGTCGAGGTCGGGATCGAGGTCGGAGACAGGGGCGGACACCGTGTGGGGGCGGTGGGCGGCGATGGAGCCCACGGAGGGCTGCGCCTGCTGCGCTTGCTGGACCTTGTCCTGCGTCTCTGACTGGCTCATGGATCCATTCTTCCGCGCCAGGAGGGTGAGGGGCGCGTCGGAAAATGCGGGGCCCTCCGGGGGGTGCTGGGGCTCTGGCGCGGCGGGCTTCATTGAGCGAGCGTCGCAAGCTCGTCTGAATCGATGGTTACGGGGATATGACGTGTGGGTGCGGGTGCCTGCGGCGCTGGGCAGTTTTTCGGCTGCGGGTGCGTGGTGGCTGGTCGCGGGTGCCTGCGGCGCTGGGTGTGTGGTTCTCTGCGGGTGCGTTGTGGCTGGTCGCGCCGTTCCCCGCGCCCCTTTTTTGCCTGCGGCGGCCCGTTGCGGTGTGTGGTCGGTTGCGGTCGCGCCTGCGGTGCGTTGTAGGGCGGGGCCGGGGTGGGGGGTGTCCGTCCTCGGTCCGGCCGGCTGTTTCCGACCAGGGCTCGGTGTCACGGTGCCGGACGCTGCGGGCGGACACCCCCCACCCCGTCCCCTCACCGCCGCGCGCGGGTGCGGGCCGTCGCCCCTTCCGGGTCCAGGGCGGACGGTCACCGTGGTCGCAGCACTAGGGGCGCGGGGAACTGCGCGACCGGCCACGACGTGCCCGCACGCGCCCTGAAAGGGAGATGTGCACGTCCCTCCCCCCGAAAGAAGGGACGTACACGTGGAGGCTCAGGCCGTTCGGCGGCGCAGCAGCGTGAAGGATGTCGCGGTCGCCGTCGCGGCCAGGGCCAGGACGATGCCGCACTCCACGAGCTGAAGCGGCCAGTAGTGAGACTCCGGGTGGAAGACGACGTAGTAGCCGTCCGCGTTCCTTCCGCCGGCGAGTTCCCAGGCGTGTGCGGGGAGTTCGGCGGGGTGCGCGGTCGTGCGGGTCTGTGTGGGCCAGAGGTCCGCCCGGTACGTCTCCAGGGTGATCGAGAGTAGCCACATCACGGCGACCGAGGCGCCGAGGGCCGGCAGGGCGCGCCGTAGCAGGAGCGCGGCGAGGGTGCCCACGGCCAGGGCGCACAGGGCGTACGCCACCGCCGTCGGGCCGCGGGCCAGGAAGAGCGCGGGGGTGTACCAGTCGTCGAAGGTCAGGTCCCGGTTGGCCGCCCAGCCCCAGTGGAACACCGCTACGAGGAGCGTGAGCCCGGCGGTGAGAGCGAGGGCGGGCAGAGCCAGCTTGGCCGTCAGCCAGCGGGTCGGGGTGACGCCCTGCGTCCAGGCGAGGTGCGCGGTGCCGGATTCCAGCTCGCGGCCGACGAGCGCGCCGCCCGCGTGGGCGGCCACGAGGAGGAAGGCGTAGCCGATCAGGAGGGCGACCAGGCCCGCGTCCCCGCCGTAGGGGGACGCGAAGGCGTCGCAGTAGTCCTGGGAGCAGTGGGTCTGCGCGGCACGGGTGTCGTCCGCGGTGACCTGGTTCAGCCAGAGCGTCCAGACGGCCAGGGCGAGGATCAGGGCGGTCCACACGGCCGTCGCCGCGCGGTGCACCCGCAGGAGGGTCGCGGTCATACGGCGGCCGCCCGGCGGCCCGTGATGCGGTGCAGCGCCAGATACGCGGCTGCTGTGAGCAGCGCGGTCAGGGCGAGGGTGAGCGCCGTGGTGGTCAGCTGCAGCGGCCAGTAGTGGGACACCGGGTGGTAGGTGTGGAAGTGGCCGACCGCGTCGAGCTTCTCGTACAGGGCCCGGCAGTCCGTGCTGCCGCCGCAGCCGGGGTCGGCGAGGTGCCGGCCGGTGGAGGTGACCAGGCCCTCGTCGACGTAGAGGACGTCACCGAGGAGGTCGGCGTTGCGCAGGTCGGTGGTGTGGGTGACCGTGGGCCACAGGTGGGGCATGGCCTGGTCGGCGATCGTACGGACGGCGAGGGCGAGGACCATGCCGGACATCAGGGCCGGCAGGGTGCGCTGCCACAGGAGTCCCGCGAGCGCGCCGGCGGCCAGACCGGCCAGGGCGAAGGCGACCGTGGTGGGGCCGTTGGCGTGCAGGGTGGTGTTGTCGTACCAGGCCTCGGCGGTGTCGATACGGCCTACGGAGGCCGTCCAGGCCAGGCGGTGCAGGGTGACCAGGAGCGCGGTGCCGGCGGTGACCAGGACGGCCGGCAGGGCGAGGCGGCCCGTCAGCCAGCGGGTCGGGGTGACCCCCTGCGTCCAGGTCAGACGTGCCGTCCCGGACTCCAGCTCGCGGCCGACGAGCGCGGCGCCCGACCAGGCGGCCACCACGAAGGGGACCGCGGT
Organism: Streptomyces sp. NPDC104814; assembly: GCF_055583185.1. NCBI lineage: Bacteria > Bacillati > Actinomycetota > Actinomycetes > Kitasatosporales > Streptomycetaceae > Streptomyces > Streptomyces sp. NPDC104814. The sequence goes on from NZ_JBVJOL010000006.1 coordinate 31,384, forward strand.
GACCGCGACGGTCGTGTACAGGTACAGCGACTTGTAGCGCAGGATCGCCGGCTGGTCGTAGGTGCACGACCCCGTGTGGCAGGCGTTCCACTGGCGCCAGGCCGCCGCTGCGGCGTCGGTCGCCGGGCCGTGGAGCCACAGGAGGGCCACGGCGGTCGCCAGGACCAGGCCGGCCCAGGTGAGCAGGGCCGGGCGGTGCAGGCGCAGCAGCCAGTGCAGATGGCGGGGCGCGTGCGTCTTCTGGAGCGGTGCGGGGGCGGACAGGGCGCTCACGCGGCGGCCTCCCGGGGGAGTGCCGGCGCCTCGGGGTTGCGCAGGTGGGCCAGGACCAGTTCCTCCAGGGTCGGTGCCGAGGCGCGCCACTCGGTGGGGAGCGGGGCTCCGGGGCGCAGGAGGGCGGTGAGCTGGCGGCCGGTGGTGCGGGACTCCACGACGGTGTGCGGCGTCAGGTCGGCGGTGTCGGCGGGGGCGCTCACGCGCGCGTGCGCCTCCAGGAGGGCGTCGATCTCGCCGGACAGGCGGACCGTGCCGCCGCCGAGCAGGAGGAGGTGGTCGCAGGAGTCCTCCAGTTCGGCGACGACGTGCGAGGACATCGCGATCGTCGTGCCGTGCTGCGCGGCCTGTGCCATGAGCGTGCCCATCAGTTCGTGCCGGGCGAGCGGGTCGAGGTCGGCCATCGGCTCGTCGAGCAGGAGCAGTTCGGGGCGCTTGCCGAGGGCCAGGGCGAGGGCGACACGCGTGCGCTGGCCGCCGGAGAGTGAGCGGACCTTGGACCGGGGGTCGAGGTCGCCCGCCGCTGTGACGCGTTCGGCGGTGGCCGCGTCCCAGCGCGCCGGGTTCAGGTCGGCGCCCATCCGCAACGTCTCCGCGACGGTGAGCTGCGGGTACAGGGGCTTGTCCTGGGCGACGTACCCCACACGCGCGCGTGCCGAGGCGGGGTCGGTGCCGAGGACGGTGATGCGGCCCTCGGTCGGGGTGGTGAGCCCGGCGGCCAGGGCGAGCAGGGTGGACTTGCCGGCGCCGTTGGGGCCGACGACGGCGCAGACGCGTCCGGCGGGCAGACGCAGCCCGCAGTCGCGCAGCGCCCAGCGGGCGCGGCCCTGGCGCCGGCCGAAGCGCTTGCCGAGGCCGGTGGCCTCGATGGCCGGGTCGGTCATGGACGTTCTCCCTGTTCTCCCGGGAAGTGCGTGTCGAGGACGGCGGTGAGGAGCGCGGCCACGTCGTCCCGTTCCAGTCCGGCCGTACGGGCCCGTTCGGCCCATTCCTCCAGTTCCGCGCGGAGCGGGGAGTCGGCCGGGGTCGTGCCCAGCGAGCGCCGTACGAAGGTGCCGAGGCCGCGGCGGGCCTCGACCAGGCCCTCGCGTTCCAGCTCGCGGTAGGCCTTCAGGACGGTGTTGGGATTGATCGCGGTGGCCTCCACGACCTCGCGGGCCGTGGGCAGCTTGTCGCCGGGGCGCAGCAGTCCCAGGCGCAGGGCCTGTTTCGTCTGCTGCACGATCTGCACGTAGGTGGCCACGCCGCTGTGCCGGTCGATGCGGTACTCGACCACTCCGCCAACCACCCTTTCACTAATTGAGTAGTGAAAGGGTGGTGGAAGGGTGGGGCAAAGTCAACTCCGGCGGTTGGTGGTCCCCACCCCGGCGAGGCGAGAAAGTCCTCGCCGGTTTCCGTGAACCGATCGGCGGGGGTCGTCCGATGAGGAGATGTGAGCGAAACGAGAAGCGACGGGGAGCTGCTGCGGGCCATCGCGGCAGACGGGGACCGTCACGCCTTCGAGGAGCTGTACCGGCGGTACGCGCCGTGGCTGACCGCGCGTATGCGCAGCCGCTGCGCCGACGCCGGGATAGTCGATGACGTCGTACAGGAGACGTTCCTCGCGGTGTGGCGGGGCAGCGCCCGCTATCGCGAAGAGGGCGACGTCGCCGGGTGGCTGTGGCGCATCGGCGCGCGGCGCCTGGTGGACGCGCTGCGCGGGGACGGCGCGCGCGGCCGGCTGCGGCAGGCGCTCGCCCGGCTGCGGCACCGCGACGAGGTGTCCGCGGAGGAGCGCGTGCTCGCGGGCGTGGAGCACGGGGATCTCGCCGGTGCGCTGATAAGGCTGTCGCCCGAGTTGCGCGCCGTGCTGCAGGCCACGGTCATCGACGGGCTCAGCACCCGGGAGGCGGCCGTCGTGCTCGGCATTCCGGCCGGCACGGTCAAGACGCGGGCGATGCGTGCCCGCAAGCAACTGCGGGAGGCGCTGGCATGACGTGGCATGTGGCCGAGGACGACCTGCGCGCCTACGGACGCGGCGAGCTGGAGCCGCCCCTGCTGTGGTCGGCGGACACACACCTCACGGGGTGTGCCGAATGCCGCGCCCGGCTCGCGGACGTCACCGAGCCCGTCACCCTGGACCAGGGCTGGGCGCGGCTGGACGCCGAGCTGGACGCGCCGCGGCCCGGGCCGAGCGAGCGGCTGCTCGTGCGGTGCGGCGTGGCCGACCACACGGCGCGGCTGCTGGCCGCCACCCCGGTCCTGCGCCGCTCCTGGCTGCTGGCGCTGGTGTTCGTGCTGGCGGCGACCGTACTGATGGTGCACGCCGCCGGTTCGCTCGCCCTGTTCCTCGCCCTGGCCCCGCTGCTGCCGCTGGCCGCAGTCGCCCTGTCCTACGGCCCCGTCCTGGACCCCACGTACGAGATGGCCGTGGTCGCCCCGATGCACGGCTTCCGGCTGCTGATGCTGCGCACGGTCGCCGTGCTGTCCGGCAGCCTCGTGCTCAACGGCCTGGCCACGCTCGCCCTGCCGGAGTACGGACTGCGCGCGCTGACCTGGCTGCTGCCCGCGCTCGCCCTGACCACCCTCGGGCTCGCCCTGACCCCGCGCCTCGGGCCGGTGCTCGCACCGGTGACGGTCGGCGGGCTCTGGGTCGCGGTGCTCGCCGTGGCCAGAGCGCTCAACCACGGGACGCTCGCCCCCTTCACCCTCCTCGGGCAGCTCGCCGCCGCCCTGGTCGCCGCCGCGGCCGGCTGGCTGCTGGTGCGGCTGCGCGACCGCTTCGACACGACCTCGGCGCACGCGCCGTTCACCACCTACGGGAGTGCCGCATGACCACCACCGTCTCCGCCTCGGGGCTGACCCTCCGCTACGGCGGCACGCGCGCCCTCGACGATGTCTCACTCGGTCTCGCCCCCGGCGTCACCGGGCTGCTCGGCCCCAACGGCGCCGGCAAGACCACCCTGCTGCGGGTCCTGGCCACCGCGGTCCCCGCCGACCGGGGTTCCTTCACCGCCCTCGGCCACGACCCGGCCACGGCCGCCGGCCGGCAGAGACTGCGCCGCCGGCTGGGCTACCTGCCGCAGAACCCCGGCTTCCACCCGGACTTCACGGCCTTCGAGTTCGTCGACTACGTGGCGATCCTCAAGGAGCTCACCGACCGCAGCGCCCGCCACCGCGAGGTGCGCCGGGTCCTCGACGCCGTCGACCTGTCCGATGTACGCGGCCGGCGCATGAAGCGGCTGTCCGGAGGGATGCGGCAGCGGGTCGCCCTGGCCGCCGCCCTCGTCGGCGACCCCGGCTTCCTGGTGCTGGACGAGCCGACCGTCGGCCTCGACCCGGAGCAGCGCATGCGCTTCCGTGAGCTGATCGCCCAGGCCGGCGAAGGGCGCACGGTGCTGCTGTCCACCCACCAGACCGAGGACGTGGCGATGCTGTGCCACCGGGTGATCGTCCTGACCGGCGGACGCGTCCGCTTCGAGGGCAGCCCCGCCGAGCTGACCGCACGGGCAGCAGGCCGCGTGTGGAGCAGCGCCGACCGGGATCCCGGCGCCCGTGCCGGCTGGCGCACCGGCACCGGCAGCTACCGCAACATCGGGGACCCGCCCGAAGGCGCCGACCTGCTGGAGCCCACCTTGGAGGACGGCTACCTGCTCACCCTCGACGACCGGGCCACGGAGGTGGCGGCATGAGCGCGACGATCACCCCGCCGGCGCCCGCCGTCACCGAAGACGAGCGCACCGCCCGCCCCTGGAGGACCGCGCTCGCCCTGGCCCGCTTCGAGGCGCGCGAACTGCTGCTGTACATCCCGGTGTTCGTCTTCCTGCTGCTGTACACCGGCTACACACTCTGGCAGTTGTTCGCCGGCCGCGACGGCATGGACGACTACCCGGTCCTCCAGGACGTCGACCGCGCCACCCAGACCGGCCCGCTGCTGGTCGCCATCGCCGTGTTCCTGTGCGTCAACCGGGCCACGCTGCGCTCCCACCGGCACGGAACCGACCGGCACTTCGCCGTGCTGCCCGTTCCGCCGTGGCAGCGCACCCTCGCCCACGCCCTGTCCGTCGTACCGATCGCGGCCGTCGTCGCCCTCGTCGTCACCGCCGAGTTCACGGTGGCGGCCCTGCGGCCCGGCGCGGTCGGGCACGGCTCGCTCGCCGAGCTGGCGGTCGGCCCACTGGCAGTGCTGCTCGCCGGGGTGCTCGGCGTGCTGCTCGCCCGGCTGGTGCGCTCCTCCTTCCCCGCCCCGCTGTTCGTCATCGGCCTGTACGTGCTGGTGACCCTCATCGCCGTCGCGGCGGACGGTTCGGACCCCGACTGGGTCAACTGGCTGTCCCCGGTCGTCGACGAGAGCGGCGGCAAGCCGGTCCCCTCCGACCTGCTCGGACGCCCGGCCGGCTGGCACGCGCTGTATCTGCTCGGGCTGACGGTGCTGCTGCTGTGCGGCGCGCTGCTGCGCAGCGGACTGCGCAGCCGGTCGCTGGGCGCGCTCACCGCCCTGGCCGTCGCCGCCACGGGCGCGGGCGTCGCCGGCCAGTCCACCGGCACCGGCCACGAGGTCCTCGCGGCCCGTACGACGGCCTCGGTCCACCCCGAGCAGATGCAGCGATGCATCCCGCGCGGCACGAACGTGTACTGCGCCTTCCCGGAGTGGACCGGCCGCACCGCCGACTGGGCCGGCGAGACCGACCGGATCCAGCAACTGGCCGGGGGAGCGGCGCTCCACCGCAGACTGACGGTCCGCCAGCGGATCGAGGCGCGCTACGGGCTGACGTCGGACTCCGCGCTGGCCCCGCTGACCGGACCCGGCCAGGTGACCGTCGGCACGCGCTGGGGAGGCAACCGCGTCCCCGAGTTCGCCGTGGGAGTCGCCTCGGTGCTGGTGGCCGGGGACGAGAAGGCCGCGAGCGGCATGTGCGACGCCCGCGCGGTGACCGTGATGTGGCTGGCGCTGGCCGCCCAGCCGGACCCGATGACCGCGCTGCGCGACGTCCGGCTCGACGACACCGTGACCGGCCCCGCCATCGCCCTCAGCCCCACCGACCCGGTGTCCATGACCAGCGCACAGACCGACGTCGTCCGCGAACTGCTGGAGAAGCCCCGCGCGCAGGTCACGGCCGCCGTCAAGGCGCACTGGGCGGAGCTGACCTCGCCGAGGACCCCGCTGACGCGGGTCGCCGCACTCCTGGGCGTGGCAGCCCCGGCCCAGGCCAAGGGGGAGGACGGTGACTCCTGTGACTCATGAGAGCGTTCCTTCTGAGACCGCCCCTTCTGAGAGCGCCTCTCCTGAGAGTCCAAGGGCCCCGTTCGGCAGGCGGGCTGTCGCCCTCGGCACCCTCCTCGCGGCCACCGCCCGGACCCTGCCACGGGCCCCGCTCGTCGGGGGCGCTGCGCTCGGACTGGTCACGGTCGCCTGCTCCCGCCTGCTGTCCGGCGGGCCCGCCGCCCCGTGGCTGAGCCTGACGATCCTGCGCGTGGCCGCGGTGTGCCTCGCACTCGGCCTGGCGTTCCTCCTGGACGACCCGGCCCGGCGTACGACGGAGACCGTGCCCACGGGGCGGGCGCTGCGGGCCTGCCTGCGGCTGACGCTGATCGCCCCGCTCACGGCGCTGTGGTGGGCGGCTGCCCTGCTGCTCACCCCGTCCGGCGCGCGTCCCCCGCTGGGGGAGACCACCCTGGAAGCCGTCACCCTGGCCATGCTGGCCCTCGCCCTCGCGGCGGCCGGCGTCCGCCGCAGCCCCGAACCGGAGCCCGGGCGGGCGGCGGCGCTGGGAGTGCTGTCGCTGACCGTGCTCGCCACGCTGCTGCCGGACCACTGGGGGCTGTTCGTCGCACAGACCAGCCCGCACTGGACCGACGCCCACGACCGCTGGGCAGCGCTGCTCGCGGTGACGGTGGCGACCTGGGCGCTGTCCATACCGGAGCCCTTGCACCGCGCCCGAACGCGATCGCGCCCGGCGGATGCCTGAGAGGGCCCCGCCGGTAAGCACCTGAAACCCCGCCTCCCCGACCCGACCAGCCTCACCAGCAGCCCAGAACGCCGGGACCGTCCTCCTCTGACGACCCCGCGGGCCGAGCCGCCGTCAGGTCTCCGTGCGGTACATCAGGTCCGTCTCGTACGTGGTGAAGCCCATCCGCTCGTAGACGGACACGGCAGCCTTGTTGTCGGCGTCGACGTACAGCATGGCGGTCGGCAGGCCCTGGGCTGCCAGATGCCGCAGGCCGATGATCGTGAGCGCCTTGCCGAGGCCGCCGCCCTGGTTGCCGGGGGCGACGCCGAGGACGTAGATCTCACCGAGCTGTTCCTCGGCGTGGACCTTCGTCCAGTGGAAGCCGACGAGTGCACGCCCCCCGGCACCACCCCCGGTACCCCCCGTGGCACCCCCCGCTCCGGCCGTACCCGCCGGCTCCCGCTCGGCCAGGAAGAAGCCGGCCGGGTCGAACCAGGCCTCTGCCTGGCGGGCGTCGAGGTCCCGCTGGGTGAGGGAGCCCTGCTCGGGGTGGTGGGCGAAGGCGGCGGCGTTGACGGCGAGCCAGGCGGCGTCGTCCTGGCCGGGCACGAAGGTACGCACGGTCACGCCCTCGGGCAGCACCGGGTCGGGCAGGTCCAGGCCGGTCAGCGGGCGCCGCATCTGGCGCAGCTCGCGGAACAGGGTCAGCCCGAGGACCTGCGCGAGGTGCCGGGCGGCGGAGTGCCCGCCGTGCGCCCACACCCGCAGCCGCTTGCCGGACGCGGCGAGCAGGGCGGAGCCGAGCGCCCGTCCGTGGCCGTGGCCGCGGTGGGCGGGGTGCACGACCAGTTCGGCCGCCGGCGCCTCCACCGGGTCGGTGTCCTCCAGCTGGGCGTAGCCGATGAGTTCGCCGTCCACGGTCAGCAGCAGATGGGAGACGCCCTCGCGTTCGCCGTCGCGCAGCTGGAGCCGGCCCTGCTCGGACACCGCCTGCTGGCCGTCCGAGCGGGCGGCCTCCGCGAGCAGGGCGAGGACCGCCTCGGTCTGCTCCTCGGAGAGCGCGGCGAGGGTCTCGATGGATCGGGCGCCGGGAAGCCGTGCGATGTCGTCGCTGGTCATGCGTACGAGGGTAAGGGGCGCGGCCCGCAAAGTGGGGACAAAGGCGAGGGCAAAGGGAAACCAGGATGTAACCCCGAACCCCCTGTCGCGCTACGCGCGTTGACCCTAGGCTGCGCCCGGGCGTGGCCACTGCCGCACCGGATCCGCCGGGTCACGTCGTCACCGCACACCACAGGGGGGCGTATGCCAACCACCAACCAGCCGAACCACCCCGCAAGACGCCGCACCCGCCGGCTGCTGGCGGCCGCCGCGGCGCTCGCCACGGCCGGCGCGCTGGCCGCGGCGCTGCCCGCGTCCGCGACCACGGGCGGTCACCACGACCCGGGCGGCCACCACACGCCGGCCCCGGGCCGCTACCAGGACGTGCAGCTGCTGTCCTTCAACGACCTGCACGGCAACCTCGAACCGCCGTCCGGCTCCTCCGGCCGCGTCACCGAGCTGCAGAGCGACGGCACGACGAAGACGATCGACGCGGGCGGCGTGGAGTACCTGGCCACGCACCTGCGTGACGCGCGCCAGGGGCACCCGTACTCCATCACCGCGGCGGGCGGTGACATGGTGGGCGCCTCGCCGCTGATCTCCGGCCTGTTCCACGACGAGCCGACCATCGAGGCGCTGAACAAGCTGAAGCTGGACGTGACCAGCGTCGGCAACCACGAGTTCGACGAGGGCGCGCAGGAACTGGCCCGCCTGCAGAACGGCGGCTGCCACCCCAAGGACGGCTGCTACACCGACGAGGGCTTCCAGGGCGCGGACTTCCCGTACCTGGCCGCGAACGTCCTCGACGAGAAGACCGGCAAGCCGATCCTGAAGCCGTACTGGGTGTGGCAGAAGAAGGGCGTGAAGATCGGTTTCATCGGGGTCACCCTGAAGGGCACCCCGGGCATCGTCTCCGCCGACGGCGTCAAGGGCCTGACCTTCAAGGACGAGGTCGAGACGATCAACAAGTACGCGAAGGTGCTGCAGCGCCAGGGCGTGCAGTCGATCGTCGCCCTGATCCACGAGGGCGGCTACCCGGCGTCGGGGTCGTACAACTACGACTGCGACTCCCCGGGCGCCGGTGGCGGTATCTCCGGCCCGATCGTCGACATCGCCAAGAACGTCACCCCGGCCGTCGACGCCCTGGTCACCGGGCACACGCACAACGCGTACGTGTGCACGATCCCCGATCCGTCGGGCAAGCCGCGCATGGTCACCTCGGCGTCCTCCTTCGGCCGCCTGTACACGGACACGACGCTGACGTACGACCGGCGGACGGGCGACATCGCGCGTACGGCCGTGAAGTCGGCGAACCACGTGGTCAGCCGGGACGTCCCCAAGGCGGCGGACATGACCGAACTGATCGGCAAGTGGAACGCCCTGGCCGCGCCCATCGGCAACCGCCCCATCGGCTACATCTCCGCCGACGTGCCGAACACCGGCACCGAGTCCCCGATGGGTGACCTCATCGCCGACGCTCAACTGGCGTACGGCAAGCAGCTGGACGCGAACACGTCGCTGGCGCTGATGAACCCCGGCGGGGTCCGCGCGGGCCTGACGTACGCGGCCAAGGCGGCCGAGGGCGACGGCGTGGTGACGTATGCGGAGGGCTTCACGGTCCAGCCGTTCGCCAACACGGTCAATCTGCAGGACTTCACCGGCGCGCAGCTGATCCAGGTGCTGAAGGAGCAGGTGTCCGGCCCGAACCAGGCCGCGCCGAAGATCCTGCAGCCGTCGGCGGGTCTGACGTACACGCTGGACATGACGAAGACCGGCGCGGACCGCGTGGTCACGGACTCCATCCGGCTGAACGGCAAGCCGGTCGACCCGGCGGCCACCTACCGTGTCGCGACGAACAGCTTCCTCGCGGGCGGCGGCGACGGCTTCCCGACGCTGGGCCAGGGCACGAACGACGTGGTCGGCACGGACGACCTGGCGGCCCTGGTGCAATACCTGACGGCAAACTCCTCGGCGACGAGCCCGCTCACACCGCCGACGGCGAACCGGATCACGATCACGCAGTAGCGCCACCGCAGAACAACCGAGCCCCCGGGCCCGGCCGCTCCGTACACACAGCGCACGGAGCGGCCGGGCCCGGACGGGTTCCCGCCAGCACGGCAAGGACGCTCGCCCCGCAGGGTGCACCTGTCGCCCCGGTCACTCTTTGTGATCCTGATCGCGGCGGTGTGCGGGGCAGCCGCGTGCTCCAGGCCCGGCGGTGTCACGCTCGGCGACGACTGGAAAGGCTCCTCCGCCTTTCCCACCGGGGCCGCGTCCCGGACCACCCGGCCTCCCTCGCCCTCACCCGCACTCCGGCCGGCCGGCTGCCCTACGACGAGAAGACGGTGACCCGGGTCGATCTCACCACGGGCCGCACGACGCGGATCGACCTGCCGGGCAGCCTGCTCGACGCGTGAGGCCGTGCGGCGGCTGCACGACCGCAGGGCGCCGCAGGTGTCCGCGTCGCCCAGCCGGTCCGCTGTCTCCTCCGGGCCGGGAAGGCGCCCTACGCCACCGGCGTGTCCGGTGGTGGGGTCGGTGCTCCCGGTAGGCGGACCGTTGCCACCGTGCCGCCGCCCTCCGCGCGGCCCAGTGTCACCTGGCCGCCCGCCTGGCGCACAGTGCGCGCCACGATGGACAGGCCCAGGCCCGAGCCCGGCAGTGCGCGGGCCGACGGGGAGCGCCAGAAACGGTCGAAGACGTGCGGGAGTTCGTCCTCCGCGATGCCGGGGCCGTGGTCGCGCACGGTCAGCACGCCGTCGGTGAGGCGGACCTCGACCGTGCCGGAGCCGGGGCTGAACTTCACCGCGTTGTCCAGGATGTTGACCACCGCCCGCTCCAGCGCAGCCGGTTCCGCGCGGACGTACCAGGGCTCGAGGTGCGCGGTGATCGTCAGTTCCGGGCCGCGCAGGCGGGCGCGGCGCAGCGCCGACTCGACGGCGTCCTCCAAGGAGACGACCTGGATGCGTTCGCCGCGCTGGTTGTCGGCGCGGGAGAGTTCCTGCAGGTCGCCGATCAGCGAGGCCAGCTCCGTCATCTGCGCCTTCACCGACGCGAGCAGCGCCTTGCGGTCCGCCTCGGGCAGCGGGCGGCCGGTCTCCTCGCTGCGGGAGAGCAGCTCGATGTTCGTGCGCAGCGACGTCAGGGGCGTGCGCAGTTCGTGGCCGGCGTCCGCGATCAGCTGCTGCTGCAGGTCGTGGGAGCTGGCCAGGGCGGAGGTCATGGAGTTGAAGGAGCGGGACAGCCGGGCGATCTCGTCGTCGCTGTCGTCCTCCACGGGGATGCGGACGGTGAGGTCCTCGGTACGGGCGACGTGTTCGACGGCCTCGGTGAGCTTGTCGACGGGGCGCAGGCCGGCCCGCGCGACGGCGAGCCCGGCCGCGCCCGCGCCGAGCACGCCGATGCCGGAGACGAGGAGGAGGACCCAGGCCAGTGAGGAAAGGGGCCGGGTGACCTCCGAGAGGGGCTTGGCGATGGACACGGCGATGCCGGTCTGCACCTGGCCGGTGGCGCGTTCGACCACCGGAACGGTGTAGACGCGTACGGGGGTGCCGTCAGTGGTCCCGGAGGTGTGCAGCGAGTTGCGCCGGAGGCCGTCCGCCACGGCGACGTCGGACGATTCGACGCGAACGGTGTCGTTGGCCGGGTTGAGGCACGTCGAGCCGTCCGAGTAGAGGATCGTGACGATGGGGGAGTTGGGGGGCTGCGGGATCTTCTGCGGCTCGGGCAGCTGGCAGTTGCGCAGCATGCTCTGCAGCAGACCGCTCTGGACCTGTTCGCTGCGCAGCTCCTGGTCCAGCTGGTCGAAGAGCTGGCCGCGCACCAGGAACCAGCACGACAAGGACACCGCCGCCACCGCGAACGCCACCGCCGCCGCCACCAGCAGGGACAGCCGTGTGCGGATCGGCAGCGTGCGGAAGCGGCGCAGTGGGCCGCTCACTCCGCGCCGCCCTGTCGCAGGACGTAGCCGACGCCGCGCACGGTGTGGACGAGCCGGGGCTCGCCGCCGGCCTCCGTCTTGCGGCGCAGGTACATGACGTACACGTCGAGGGAGTTCGACGACGGCTCGAAGTCGAAGCCCCACACCGCCTTAAGGATCTGCTCGCGGGTGAGCACCTGGCGCGGGTGTGCCATGAACATCTCCAGCAGGGTGAACTCCGTGCGGGTCAGCTCCACGGCCCGCCCGCCGCGCGTGACCTCGCGGGTGGCGAGGTCCATGCGCAGGTCGGCGAAGGTGAGCGCGTCCTCGTCGGCCGGGTCGCCCGCGCCCACGGCCGCCGCGTAGGAGCTGCGGCGCAGCAGGGCGCGGATGCGGGCGAACAGCTCGTCCAGCTCGAAGGGTTTGACCAGGTAGTCGTCGGCGCCCGCGTCGAGTCCGGTGACGCGGTCGCCGACCGTGTCGCGGGCCGTCAGCATCAGGATGGGCGTGGTGTCGCCGGTGCCGCGGATACGGCGGGCGGCGGTCAGGCCGTCCATCCGGGGCATCTGGATGTCCAGGACGATCAGGTCGGGCCGGTAGGCGGTGGCCTTCTGCAGGGCGTCCGCGCCGTCGACGGCGACCTCGGTGCCGTATCCCTCGAAGGCGAGGCTGCGCTGGAGTGCTTCGCGCACCGCCGGTTCGTCGTCGACGATCAGGATGCGCTGGGGGTCACGGTCGCCGTCGGCGGGGCTCATCGGTCGCGGTGTCCTCGGGTGCGGTGGGTCGGGTTTCCCGGCGGTATCAGCCTCGCATGCCGGTGGCGTGCCGGGACACGACACCGCTCAGCAGGTCACCGCCGTCAGCCGGCGCAGCGGCACCTTGTGGCGGTGGGGGCGGTCCGCGCCGATGCGCAGGCCCATCAGGTGGGGGACGGCGATCGCGGGCACCGGTGCCTTCGCCGGCGCCGCGGTCTTCGCGGACGGCGCGGCATCCACGGCCCTCGCGGTCTTCGCGGACTGCGCGGCTTCCATGGCCCTCGCGGTCTTCCGGGCGGTGGCCGGGGCGGTCAGGGCGTGTGCCAGGCGCTCGGCGTGGGTGGGGCCGGCCGGGCCGACGAGGGAGGCGGTGGGGGAAGCGTGCTGGATCATGTCGTACTCCCTGTTTCTCAGGGAACGGGCGCGGTGGTTCAGTCGTTCGCGCCCGCCCGCAGCTTGGCCAGGTCGGCCTTGACGGTGTTGACGGGGATGGCGAAGCCCAGGCCGACGCTGCCCGCGTCCGAGGACGAGGAGGACGAGCCGGCGGCCGAGAACATCGCGGAGTTGATGCCCACGATGTTCCCGTTCATGTCGATCAGGGCGCCCCCGGAGTTGCCGGGGTTGAGCGAGGCGTCCGTCTGGATCGCCTTGTACGTCGTGGTGGAGGAGCCGGTGTCGCCGTTGAACTGCCGGCCGCCGAACTCGAACGGCCAGCCGCCGTCCGGCTGCTGCTGCCCCTCCTCGGTGGGCACCGTCACGTCACGGTTGAGCGCGGAGACGATGCCGCTGGTCACCGTGCCGGTCAGGCCCTCGGGGGAGCCGATCGCCACGACCGTGTCACCGACCTGGAGGCGGGAGGAGTCGCCGAGGGAGGCGGCCTTCAGCCCGGCCGCGCCCTGCAGCTTGATCAGGGCGAGGTCCTTCTTGCTGTCGGTGCCGACGACCTGCGCGGTGTACTGCTTGCCGTCGCTGGTGCGTACCTTGATGGAGGAGGCGCCGGAGACGACGTGGTTGTTGGTGACTATCTCGCCGTTCGACGTGATGATCACACCGGAGCCGGTGGACCGCCCGGCGTTCGAGGTCGCGTTGATCTCGACGATGCTCGGGCTGACGGCCGACGCGATCGCCGCGATGTCGCCCCGCTTGCTGGAGGGCACCACGTTCGTGGCGGTCGAGCTGGCGGTGGTGTCCTTGCCGGTCAGCTCCTGGACGCCGTACGCCGTGGCGCCGCCGACGGCCGCCGCGACGATCGCGACGGCGGCGAGCAGCGCGACCGGGCCGCGCCGGCGCCGCCCGGGGGCCGGGGCGGGCCCCGCCGCGACGGATCCGTACGGAGGCATCGGCGGGACCGGGGCGCCCGGGATGCCCGGTCCGGGCACCGTGCCCGCCGTGCCCGCCGTGTCCGCCGTACCCGGCGTCACCGTCGGCCGGTAGGGCGGCGGAGGCGGCCACTCCGGGTTCACGGCGGAGGGAGCATGCGGCTGAGCCTGCGGAGGAGCGCCCTCGTGGAGGTGAGCGTCCTCGTAGGGGCTCGGGTGAGCGCCCTGGTGAGCGCCCCCGTGGGGGTTCTCGTACTCGCCGTCGCGGCGGATGCTCTCGGTCATGTCATACAGAGTTCCGCGGGATCATGAAAGCTTTCTGAGGGCTGTCTGAGAAGCCCGGCAGAACCTCGTATGCCCGATATAAAGCCGCTTCACGCCGTTCGCGGGAGGCTCTCAGCCACGTCTCATGCGCCCACGCCGGACGCGCACCGCGTCCCACACGCCCGCGTCCCACCCGCCCGCGTCCCACACGCCCGAGTCCGACGCGTACGCGTCATGCGCAGCCGCACGACCTGCGCACCACCAGCCGTGACGGAAAGACCTTCAGCCGTTCCCGGCGTGAGCCGGCCACCCGCAGTCCGTCGTCCAGGACCAGGTCGACGGCCGCGCGGGCCATCGCCGAGCGGTCCGAGGCGATCGTGGTCAGCGGCGGGTCCGCCAGCGCCGCCTCCTTGATGTCGTCGAAGCCGGCCACGGCCAGCTCGCCGGGCACGTCGATGCGCAGTTCGCGCGCCGCCCGCAGCAGGCCGATCGCCTGGTCGTCGGTGGAGCAGAAGACCGCGGGCGGCCGGTCGGGCCGGGAGAGGAACTCCAGGGCGACGCGATAGGCGTCGTAACGGTTGTACGGCGCCTCGAACAGGCGCCCCTGGGTCGGCAGGCCGGCGTCGGCCATGGCCCGGCGCCAGCCCTCGACGTGGTCGGAGACCGGGTCGCCGACGGCCGGGGTGTCGGCGGTGCCGCCCATGCAGGCGACGTACTCGTAGCCGTGGTCCAGCAGGTGGCGGACGGCGAGCTGGGCGCCGCCGAGGTCGTCGGTGGTGACGGCGACGTCGTCGATGGCCTCGGGGCGTTCGTGCATCAGCACCACGCGCGCGTCCCAGGCCTCGATCTCGGCGGCGGCCAGGTCGTTCAGCGCGTGGCTGACCAGGATCAGCCCGGAGACCCGCATGCCGAGGAACGCGCGCAGATAGTGGACCTCGCGTTCGCCGACGTAGTCGGTGTTGCCGACCAGGACCATCTTTCCGCGCTCGGCGGCCGCCCACTCGACGGCGTGCGCCATCTCGCCGAAGAAGGGCTGGCGGGCGTCGGGGATGATCAGGCCTATGAGGTCCGTACGGCGGGACGCCATCGCCTGGGCGACCCGGTCCGGCCGGTACCCCAGTTCCTTGATCGCGGCGAGGACACGCTCGCGCGTGGCCGGGGCGACCGGCCGGGGTCCGTTGTTGATGACGTAGCTGACGACGGCAGTGGAAGTACCTGCCAGTCGTGCCACGTCGTCCCGAGTCACCTTGGCCACGCGCGGAGTCTACGCGGAGAGACCCGCTCTGGGCAGGGCGTATCGAAGCGTGGATGTGCGACCGCAACGCCCCGCGGGCCGGGGCCGTGCCGCCCCGGGGAAGTCTGTCAGGCGTCCGCGGAGACCTCTGTGCCGCGCGCGGAGGCTTTGCCGCCCGTTGTGTCCGGCTTTGCCTGCCCGGCTTTCGCCTTGGCCTCCTCGGCGGCGCGCTCGACCTTCTCGGGCGTAACGAATCGATAACCGACGTTCCGGACGGTCCCGATCAGCGACTCGTGCTCGGGGCCGAGCTTGGCGCGCAGCCGCCGTACGTGGACGTCGACCGTCCGGGTGCCGCCGAAGTAGTCGTAGCCCCAGACCTCCTGCAGCAGCTGGGCCCGGGTGAAGACCCGGCCCGGGTGCTGCGCGAGGTACTTGAGCAGCTCGAACTCCTTGAAGGTCAGGTCCAGGACCCGGCCCTTGAGTTTGGCGCTGTACGTCGCCTCGTCCACCGAGAGATCGCCGTTGCGGATCTCCATCGGCGAGTCGTCGCCCGCGATCTGCTGCCGGCCCATCGCCAGGCGCAGCCGCGCCTCGACCTCGGCCGGGCCGGCGGTGTCCAGCAGGACGTCGTCGACGCCCCAGTCCGCGGTCACGGCGGCGAGGCCGCCCTCGGTCACCACCAGGATCAGCGGACAGCCCGGGCCGGTGGAGCGCAGCAGCTGGCACAGGCTGCGCACCTGCGGCAGATCGCGCCGCCCGTCCACCAGGATCACGTCGGCGCCCGGGGTGTCCACCAGGGCCGGTCCCTCCGCCGGAGCCACCCGCACGTTGTGCAGCAGCAGGCCGAGCGCGGGCAGCACCTCCGTCGACGGCTGGAGGGCGTTGGTCAGCAGCAGCAGAGCGCTCATGCGTCACCTGCCCGGGTCGTCGTCTCGTCGTGCACGGTTCGCTCGCCCATAACGTCTGGTTCCTCCTCGGTCCCTGCGAGGACGTTTACGGCACTGCTCGTACGGTGCGGCTCCCCGCGCCCGCCGGGATCCGCCGGCGGCCCCGGGGGGCCACCCATGCGATCGACGGCTCGTACACCTGCGGTTTCCCGCATTCACCTGCGGTTCGCCGCTTCGTATACAACGCTTCCGAAAGCACAAAAGGACCCGGGGGCTACGTTGCCCGGATCCTCTGCGCAGCAGAATAGCCCACATGAGCATCGGTCCGGCAGGTGATGTGGCACGTTCCACCGTACGTCCGGAATGTGAGACGGGCCCGCGGTCGGCCACGCGCACGCTGCTGCGTACGTCCGACGGAGTGACGATCGACGCGCTGTACGAGCCCGGGACCGGCGTCTCCGACATCTCGGCGCCGCCCGCGAGACGCCCGGTGTTCGTCGTGGCGCACGGTTTCACCGGGGAGGTGGACCGGCCGCATGTGCGCCGGGTGGCGCGCGCCCTCGCGCACCGCGGGGCCGTCGTCACCTTCTCCTTCCGGGGGCACGGGCGCTCGGGCGGCCGTTCGACCGTCGGCGACCGGGAGGTGCTGGACCTGGACGCCGCGGTCCGCTGGGCGCGGACGCTCGGGCACACGCGCGTGGTCACCGTCGGCTTCTCCATGGGCGGCTCGGTGGTGCTGCGGCACGCGGCGCTGCACGGCGGCACGGACGCCGTGGTCTCGGTCAGCGCGCCGGCCCGCTGGTACTACCGGGGCACGGCACCCATGCGGCGGCTGCACTGGCTGGTGACACGGCCGGCGGGGCGGCTGGTGGGCCGCTACGGGCTGCGCACCCGCATCCACCACCGGGACTGGGACCCGGTGCCGCTGTCCCCGGTGGAGGCGGTGCCGAGGATCGCGCCGACGCCGCTGCTGATCGTGCACGGCGACCAGGACGGGTACTTCCCGCTCGACCACCCCCGGATGCTCGCGGACGCCGCCGGTGAGCACGGCGAGCTCTGGCTGGAGCCCGGCATGGGCCACGCCGAGAACGCGGCCGCCGACGAGCTGCTGGAGCGCATCGCGCGCTGGGCGCTCGCGCGGGCGGGCTAGCCTGGCGGGGTTCACAGCCGTAGAGGATCCGCAGAGGACTTGAGGGACGAGATGGCAAAGGTCACGGTGCGCTACTGGGCCGCCGCCAAGGCCGCGGCCGGGGTCGCCGAGGAGCCGTACGACGCGACCACGCTGGCCGAGGCGCTCGACGCGGTGCGCGAGCGGCACCCGGGCGAACTCACGCGCGTGCTGCAGCGCTGTTCGTTCCTCCTCGACGGCGACCCCGTCGGCACGCGCGCGCACGAGACGGTGCGGCTGACCGAGGGCGGCACGGTCGAGGTGCTCCCGCCGTTCGCAGGAGGATGAGCACGCCGATGAGCGATCAGCCGTACGAGGGATACGACGACCGGTACCCGCAGGCACCGCAGCCGCAGCCGCAGCAGGGCTGGCCGGGGCCGGAGCAGTACCAGCGGTCCTACGACGACGCCCAGCAGTACACCCAGCAGTGGCAGGGCCAGACCTGGGAGACCCAGCTCCAGCCGCCGGTCGCCCCGGCGGCGGAGCAGACGGCGTATCTGCCGCAGCACGGCCACCAGCAGCAGCACGGCGAGGTCTACGGCACCGGCGGCACCGGGCAGGGGTACGGCGCGGGGCAGGGTTACGGCACCGGGCAGCGCTATGACGCGGGGCAGGAGTACAGCGCCGGGCACGGGTACGGCTCGGGGCAGGCGTACGACGCCGCCGGGCAGGGGTACGCCGGGTACGCGCAGCCGGTGGCGGAGCCGTACGGGGCGCCGCAGGCGCAGCCCGAGCCGCAGCCGCACGCCTACGCCCAGCCGCACGCCCAGCCGCAATCGCACGCCCACACGCAACCCCAGCCGCAGCCCCTGCCTCAGCCTCAGCCTGAGCCGCAGGCGGTCGCCGCGGCCCCCGAGGAGCCGGCGTCCGCGTCCGATGGGCCCGCCTACGGACCGGCCACCGTCGCCGGGAACGCGCGCATCACCGACGCCCAGCGGGCCCGCCTCGAGGGCCGGTCGCCGATCATCGACCCCGGCATGCAGCCCGCGGCGCTCACCGCGCTCCTCGGGCTGCTGCTCGCGGTGGCGGCGCCGATCGGGTCGTACGCCCTGCTCGTGCCGTTGATCGCTCTGCAGGCGGTCACGGCCGCGGGCTGGTTCCGGCTGAACGGCATGTGGCCCGCCCGGCAGGGCATCGCGCTCGCCTTCCTGGGTGCGCTGGTCTCCGACGCAGCCGTCCTCGGGGCCGGCCGCGAGCACGCGCCCGCCGCGATCCTGGGCACGCTCGGGGTGTGGGTCCTGCTCACCCTGGTGCTGCAGCTGCGCTCGCACGCGGACCCGGACGAGCGGATGTACGGCCTGATGGCCACCGTCGCCTCGGCCGCGCTCGCGATCATGGCCACGGGGCATCTGGCGGCCGGCGCCGACGCGGTGTCGGTGGGTGCCGCGTCCGTCGCGGTGGCCGTCCTGGCCCGCGCGCTGCCGCTGCCCACGCCGGTGTCGGTGGGCGTCGCGCTGCTGGGCGCGGCGGGGGCCGGGATCGCGGTGGGCGGGATGACCGGCATGGGCGCGAGCGGCGCGCTGCTCGGCGCGGCCGCGGCGGCCTGTGCCCTGATCGGTCACCGCGTCGCCGCCTACGACTACCCGTCCCGCTTCGTCCACTTCACCGCAGGCGTCGCCCTCCCCCTGACAGCAGCGGCCCCGGCGGTGTACATCCTGGGCCGAGCCCTGACCTGACCGGTCCCCGGCGGGGGAGGACGGGGGGCGCCCCCAGCGGGCCGAGCTGATCCGGCCGCCGACCGGCCGGACCTCCCGTCCGGCCCCCCTGAGCTCTGACCTGGGGCCGGTGGCCGCAAGGCACCTGCCCCCGGCCGCCGGCCGCCGGCCCCCGCCCCAGGCCCGCGGTCGCCTGGCCACCCCAACCCCGGCCCACGGTCGCCTGGCCACCCCAACCCCGGCCCTCGGCCTCTGACGCCGGCCGTCCGGCCGCCCCGGCCCCGGCGGTCCAGCGGTGCTGGCCCGGCCGCTGCCTCTCGGCCAGCCGCTAGGGCCTGTCGTTTGGATCATCCCGGCGTCGCGGGGTCTGGCACGCACTCCCCCTAGCTCTTCGAGCAGGGGGGACCCCCACCGCGTTGGCGCCCTCCTCCGCCTTGCAGCTGCACGCACCAGACCCCGCTCGGGTCGGCCGAGATGCACCGCAGCCCGAGGCCGGCCTGATCCAAACGACAGGCCCTAGGCCCGGGCCGTCAGCTGCCCGTCCTGGCCGGAGCCCGGGCTGTCTCCCTCCCCCAGGCTGGCCGCTTGGCCCGGGCCGTCCGAGCCACTCGGCGGCTGGCGGCCGGCCAGCCCGGGCCGCCTGGCCACCCCGGCCATCCCTGCCGGGCCGCGCCGACCCCGCCCGCCTGACCTGCCCCGGCGGCCCCAGCCCCGCGGTCGGCCGCCGGACCCCCGCCCTCGAGGCCGCGGCCGCCTGGCCGCCCCGGCCCTCGGCCTCTGTCGCAGGCCGCCTGGCCACCCCACGTCCCGGCCCCGCCTGGCCACCCCAACCCCGGCCCCCCGCCCGTAGCCCGCCCCGCCCGCACTCCCACCCCCTGTCACAGCTGGTCGACAATCCTCCGGGCCTGCTGCTGGCCGGAGTTACCGTGGGGTTCGGTCGGTTGTCGAGGTGGGGGAGTCTTCGGATGTCGCGCGGGGTGCGCATACTGCTGATCGTCGTCGTGGTGCTCGGTGTGCTGTTCGTGGTCGCGGACCGGGTCGCCGTGCACTTCGCGCAGAGCGAGGCGGCGGACCGGGTGCGCAGCGCCGAGGGGCTGGCGAAGACGCCCGACGTGTCCATCAACGGTTTTCCGTTCCTCACCCAGGTCGCCGGCGGCGAGCTGGACGACGTCGAGGTCGGGATCGACAGCTACCAGGCCCCCACCGGCAAGGCCGGTCAGACCCTCCGGATCGAGAATCTGAAGGCCCACATGAAGGGCGTCTCCTTCTCCGGTGACTTCAGCTCCGCCACCGCCGCCCACGCGACCGGCACCGCGACGATCCCTTACGCCGAGCTGATGAAGACCGCCAAGTCGGAGCCGACCGAGGTGGCCCCCGGCATCACCGCCCGCGTCGTCGGCCTCTCCGACGGCGGCAACGGGAAGATCAAGGTCGCCGTCGAGGGCCGTATCCCCGCCTTCGGGATCGAGCGGACCGTGTCCGTGCTCAGCTCCGTCGCCGTCGTGAAGGGCCGGATCGAGGTCCGGGCGGAATCCCTGCCCAAGCTGGCCGCCGCCGCGATCGCCGAGAACCGGCTGCGCGCGATCATCGACTTCCAGCAGGTCATCGACCGGTTGCCGGGCGGCATCGCCCTCGACTCGGTGCGCGCCGCACCGGACGGTGTGGAGATCGGAGTCAAGGGTTCCGACGTCAGGCTGGCCGGGTAGGAGGCCGTAGCAGCCCCCGATCCGGCACGCTCCGCCCGAACGGCGTCCAAGGCGTGAGACGTCCCGGTCCGCCCACCAGGGCTCTTGCGGCGCACACCGCCCCGGATGCCGTGCGGCGGCTGCTCCGAGGCGCTTCCGATCCCGCAATGCGGACGATCGCGTCTCATCATTCGACACACCGGTGACATGCCCGCCTGTCCGTCCCTACGATCGACGCATGAAGCGACAGGCGGATCTCACGAAGCGGCGGGCAGTGGACCTGTGCCGCGTTGCCGCCATGCTCTGTCGCACCTTCTGAGCGGACGGCCCGCGCGGCCTCCGCATCCCTCACCGCCCAGCCACTGGGCACCCGTGCGCCGCCTTCCCGGCCCGCGCACGCCCTGAACTGTCGCACGCCCCGCCGTACCTGCCCCGGAGGAGAGAAGCATGAGCCGCAGCGACGTCCTGGTAGACGCCGACTGGGTCGAGCAGCACCTGGATGACCCCAAGGTCGTCATCGTCGAGGTCGACGAGGACACCACGGCGTACGAGAAGAACCACATCAAGAACGCCATCCGCATCGACTGGAAGCAGGACCTGCAGGACCCGGTCCGCCGCGACTTCGTCAACCAGGAGCAGTTCGAGCAGCTGCTGTCCGAGCGCGGTATCGCCAACGACGACACCGTCGTCCTCTACGGCGGCAACAACAACTGGTTCGCGTCGTACGCCTACTGGTACTTCAAGCTCTACGGCCACCAGGACGTCAAGCTCCTGGACGGCGGGCGCAAGAAGTGGGAGCTGGACGCCCGCGAGCTGGTCGCCGGCGACGAGGTCCCCGAGCGCGCCAAGACCGAGTACAAGGCCAAGGCCCAGGACGCCTCGATCCGCGCCTTCCGTGACGAGGTCGTCGCCGCCATCGGCACCCAGAACCTGGTCGACGTCCGCTCGCCCGACGAGTTCTCCGGCAAGCTGCTCGCCCCCGCGCACCTGCCGCAGGAGCAGTCGCAGCGTCCGGGCCACGTCCCGTCCGCGAAGAACATCCCGTGGTCGAAGTCGGCCAACGACGACGGCACCTTCAAGTCCGACGCGGAGCTGAAGGAGCTGTACGAGGCCGAGGGCGTGGACCTCGCCAAGGACACCATCGCCTACTGCCGTATCGGTGAGCGCTCCGCTCACACCTGGTTCGTCCTGCACGAGCTGCTGGGCCAGGAGAACGTCAAGAACTACGACGGTTCCTGGACCGAGTACGGCTCCCTCGTCGGCGTGCCGATCGAGCTCGGCGCCGGCAAGTAACCCCTCAACCCGACCGGCCTTCCGGTCAGACCCCTCAGGAGACAGACATGTGCGGAGCGAAGGCCGGCGGCCCGGACGCCTCGACGATCAAGCCCGGTGAGACCACGATCCAGGGCCAGGTGACCCGCGACGGCGAGCCGGTGGTGGGCTACGTGCGCCTGCTCGACTCGACCGGTGAGTTCACCGCGGAGGTCCCGACCTCCGCCACCGGACAGTTCCGCTTCTACGCGGCCGAAGGCACCTGGACTCTCCGCGCTCTCGTGCCCGGCGGCACCGCCGACCGCACGGTCGTCGCCCAGCAGGGCGGGCTGGCCGAGGTCGCCATCGCCGTCTGACGTAGTCCGTCAGTGGCAGAAGGGCCGCACCCCCCGGGTTGGACGCCTGGGGTGCGGCCCTTCGGCATACCCGGACGCACGCGCCCGGATGCACGCGCAGGGATTGCTTGGTTCGGATCCACGATTCGGGATCGCGTGGCCGGATCCATCCGCCCGGACCCGCCGGTCGCGGATCTACGCTGGAGGCATGTACGCACGGCGGCGTCACGTGTACTTCGCCATGATGGGAACGTGCCTGTTCCTCTTCGTCATGGCGTGGGGGTTCGTGCGCCTGTGGTCGGTGCCGGCGGCCGTGGGCATGTGCGTGTTCGCCATGCTCATCCCGCCGACCGCCGCGATGGTCGCCAACCGGCGCGGCCCCGAGGACCGCTGGTGGGACGACCCCTCCGGCGACCCCAAGTCCGACGAGTGGTGGGACGAGCTGGACGGCAAGAAACGGCCGCGCTAGCCGGTCCAGCCGGTCAGTAGACGAGCGCCTGGGTGTCGTCGGCGAGGGACTCCTGCACGAACACCTGTGCGCCCGCGATCCGTACGCCCTCGATGACGTCCTTCTCCGTGATGTCCCGCCGGGCCGCGCACTGCGTGCACAGGGTCAGCCGGCCGGCCGCCAGGATCGAGTCGATCAGGTCCGGCAGCGGTGCCGCGTGAGGCAGTTCGAACTCGGCGGCCCGCCCCGGCAGGGCGAACCAGGCCGACTCACCGGTCAGCCACACCGACACCTCCACCCCGCTGGCCACGGCCACCGCCGCGACGGTGAACGCCTGTGAGCAGCGCTCCGGGGCGTCGGCCCCCGCCGTCACCTTGATCACGAGCTTCTTCGCCATGCCGGAATCGTAATCAACGTCCCTACAACTGCTTGGCATGGCCATGAAAGGGCGGGGCGGCCGCCGTGCCGTTCCAGCAGACGGTCGTCCTGCAAGGACAGCTGCTGACCTGACGCCCGGGGCGGCGGAACCCTTGTGCGGTCCGGGTCCGTCCCCGTCAGGAGGTACCTCACAAGGAGGGCCCGGTCCCGGCCGCGTAAGCTGGGGCCCGGCCCCGTACCGCCCACTTGCGCTCACAAGGAGCACCCCGTGGAGATCTTCTTCGAAACCCTGCTGGTCCTGGTCTGCGTCGGCGTCCTCGCCTTCGCCTACCTGACCGTGAAGAAGCTGTACCAGGGCCAGCGCTGACCCTCTGAACCAGGAAAGCCGTCGCTCATGATCGAGATCCCGTCCGACCTGCACAAGGACCTCGTCCCGCTCGCCTTTCTGCTCGGCAACTGGGCCGGCGCGGGCGTGCACGACTTCCCCGGCTCGGAAAAGTGCAACTTCGGGCAGGAAGTCAGTTTCAGCCACGACGGCCGGGACTTCCTCGAGTACCACTCCCGCACCTGGGTCCTCGACAAGGAGGGCAACAAGGTGCGGCCGCTGGAGACCGAGTCCGGCTTCTGGCGGATCGACGCCGAGCGCAAGGTCGAGGTCACGATGACCCGCGACGACGGCGTCATCGAGGTCTGGTACGGCGAGATGGCCGACAAGAAGCCGCAGATCGACCTGGTCACCGACGCCGTCGCGCGTACGGCCGCATCCCGCCCCTACACCGGCGGCAAGCGCCTGTACGGCTACGTCAAGAGCGACCTGATGTGGGTCGGCGAGAAGCAGACCCCCGAGGTCGAGCTGCGCCCCTACATGTCGGCCCAGCTGAAGAAGGTCGTCACCCCCGAGGAGGTCGAGCGCTGGGCGAAGGCCCTGCCGGAGGACCTCCCGGACGACGGGATCGCCTTCTTCAAGTAGCCGCACCCCCGCTGTACAGCCGTTCGTGGTCCTAGGGGGTGTCTCGTCGATCAGGCCGGATCAGGGGCGTCGCGAGCCCGGCGTGATCGGCGAGACACCCCCTAGACTCGTGGGTGTGGTGAGCACCGACTGGAAGACGGACCTGCGGCAGCGTGGCTACCGGCTGACGCCGCAGCGGCAGCTTGTCCTCGAAGCCGTGGACACCCTCGAGCACGCGACCCCCGACGACATCCTCGCGGAAGTGAGGAAGACGGCGTCGGGGGTCAACATTTCCACCGTCTACCGCACGCTGGAGCTGTTGGAGGAGCTGGGCCTCGTCAGCCACGCGCACCTGGGGCACGGGGCGCCGACGTACCACCTGGCCGACCGGCACCACCACATCCATCTGGTCTGCCGGGACTGCACCAACGTCATCGAGGCCGATCTGTCGGTGGCCGCCGAGTTCACCGCGAAGCTGCGCGAACAGTTCGGCTTCGACACGGACATGAAGCACTTCGCGATCTTCGGCCGGTGCAAGGACTGCGCCGGGGACCAGCAGCTCAAGGATTCAAGTACCTAGTCGTAGGCTTGGCGCCATGAAGAGCCCCCTGCTGTCCCTGCCCGGCGCCGTCCCCGCCGAGGGGCTGGACGAAGGCGTCGCCGCCCACTACGGCGACCTGTTCCGCGAGCAGCGCGCCCTCGCCGACGGCACCGGTTTCGTCGACCTCTCGCACCGCGGCGTCGTCACCGTCTCCGGTGACGACCGGCTCGCCTGGCTCCACCTGCTGCTCACCCAGCACGTCAGCGAGCTGCCCGTGGGCGAGGCCACCGAGGCCCTGATCCTCTCCGCGCACGGCCACATCGAGCACGCCCTGTACCTCGTGGACGACGGCACCACCGTCTGGGCCCACGTCGAGCCCGGCACCGAGGACGCGCTGATCGCGTACCTGGAGTCGATGAAGTTCTTCTACCGGGTGGAGGTCGCCGACCGCACCGGCGACTTCGCGGTCGTGCACCTGCCCGCCGGGTCCATCGCCGAGGTCCCCGAGGGCGTCGTCGTCCGCGAGACGGCGTACGGCCGTGATCTGTTCCTGCCCCGGGAACGGCTGGAGTCCTTCGCCGAGCAGGCCGGGCCGCCGGCCGGAATCCTGGCGTACGAGGCGCTGCGCGTCGAGCACCACCGGCCCCGCCTCGGCTTCGAGACCGACCACCGCACGATCCCGCACGAGCTGGGCTGGATCGGCACGGCCGTGCACCTGCAGAAGGGCTGCTACCGCGGTCAGGAGACCGTCGCCCGGGTGCAGAACCTCGGCAAGCCGCCGCGCCGGCTGGTCTTCCTGCACCTGGACGGCAGCGAGGTTCATCTGCCCACGCCGGGCACGGAGATCCGGCTCGCCTCGGACGGCGCCGACGGCCGCAAGATCGGCTTCGTGACGACGTCGGTGCGCCACCACGAGCTGGGCCCGATCGCGCTGGCCCTGGTCAAGCGGAACACCCCGGTGGACGCCCCGCTCGTCGCCGGTACGACCGCGGCGGCGCAGGAACCCGTCGTCGAGCCGTAGGCCGGCCTCCACCCCGATCAGCACCGGGCCGTGGGCCGGCCTGCACCTCGACCGGCACCGGGCCGTGGGCCGGCCCGCACCTCGACCGGCACCGGGCCGTGGGCCGGCCTAGACCTCGATCAGTACGGTGAACGGGCCGTCGTTCGTCAGCGACACCCGCATCTGCGCGCCGAAGCGGCCCGTCGCCACCGTCGCGCCGAGCGCGCGCAGCTGGGCGACCACCTCGTCCACCAGCGGCTCGGCGACGGCGCCGGGCGCGGCCGCGTTCCAGGTGGGGCGGCGGCCCTTGCGGGCGTCGCCGTACAGCGTGAACTGGCTGATGACGAGCAGCGGGGCGTCGATGTCGCTGCACGACTTCTCGTCGTGCAGCATCCGCACGCTCCACAGTTTGCGGGCCAGCTGGGCCGCCTTCTCCTCGGTGTCCTCGTGGGTGACGCCGACGAGGACGCACAGCCCCTCGCCCTTGACCTCGCCCACCGTCTCGCCGTCCACGACGACGCTCGCGCCGTCCACCCTCTGCACCACTGCACGCATACGACCATCATGCCGGGCCGCCGGACGTGCCCCGCGGGGGCCTCGTCCTGGCCGCGTCGCGGCCTCGACGCGGCCGTGACGCCGCCTCGACGCGGCCTTACGGGGCTTGTTTCTCGTCCATGTCCCGCCATGTGGGGCCGTTCGGGGGCACTCGGTCACATAGCGGCCACGCGGGGTGGCACGATGCTGGCACACGCCGGTCGAGGGGACGGTTGAGGCACATGAGCACACCGAGTACCGGGCAGCCGCCCGGGGCTGTCGCACCCGCGCGCGGGGCGAGGACCACGGCCCCACGCCCGCCCGCACAACGCACCGGCGACCCGGACGCGCAGTGCGCCGACGGCGAGCACGAGGGACCGCGGCTGCCGGCCGGGCCACCCGACGGGGACCTGGCCCCGCTGAGCCTGCCGGAGCTGCGGACCCTGCGCCGTGACGCCCAGCGCGACGAGGCGGACCTCAGCTACGTACGGCGGCTGCTGCAGGGGCGGATCGACATCCTGCGCGCGGAACTGCTGCGGCGGGCCCCGGCTACGGTGGTGGCCGTCGGGGAGCCGTCCGTGGTCGAGCGGCTCCCGGAGATCCTCACGGACGGCCCCGCCCGGCACCGCTCCTCCGCCCGCCACGTCACGGTGGGGACCCCGCACAACGAGGAGTACGGCCTGCTGGCCGCCGAGATGCTCGCCGAGGTCGAGCTGTCGGACCTCGGGGCCCGCACCGACGAGGAGCTGAACGCGGCCATGGCCCGCCTGGTGCGCTACGAGCAGCAGGTCTCGCGCCGCCGGCACCGGTTGCAGCGCACGGCGGACGACTGCAGTGCGGAGATCGCCCGCCGCTACCGTGACGGGGAAGCCCAGGTCGACGATCTTCTGATGTGACGTCCCGCCGGTGCGGGTCCGGCACCGGTCGGCGGCCGGTCCGGGGGACCCACGGCGGGCCCGCGGGCCCGCCCCCGCGGCGCGCCGGGCCGTCCGGTCATCGCCGGTCACCCCCGGTCACGCCGGTCACCGTCGGGCTCGCCCCGGCGCCCGCGCCCGCGGCCGCGCCGACCGGTCTCGGTCGGGGCCCGGGTCGGGGCCCGAAGCGGGGGCCCGGCGAGCGAGCCGCGGCGTCCCGGCGGGGTTCAGGCGGGGTTCAGGCGGTGTCCCGGGGTGCGGGGAAAACCGCGCGACACCTCATCGCCGTCCACCTACCGTGGGCCCCATGACCCACCGCAGTTCCGACATCGATGTACGGGCCGTCACCGACGACGACTTCGCCGACTGGCAACGCGCCCTGGACACCGGGTTCTTGACCTCGCCGGACATCACCCCGGAGATCCTCGAGGCGCGGCGGCGGCAGTTCGTGCCGGGGCGACTGCTGGGGGCGTTCGACGCGGGCCGCTGCGTGGCCACCTTCCGGTCCTTCGAGCAGGAGATCACGGCCGTCGGCGGGGCCCCGGTGCGGGCCGACGCGATCTCCAACGTCACCGTCAGCGCCACACACCGCCGGCGCGGGCTGCTGACCCGGATGATGACGGCGGACCTGGCGGCGGCGAAGGAACGCGGTGACGCCGTGGCGACGCTGATCGCCGCCGAGTACCCGATCTACGGCCGGTACGGCTTCGGCGCGGCCACCACGACCGCCGAGTGGACGATCGACGTGCCGCGCACCGGGCTCGACCCGCGCTGGGCGGGCCCGGACGACGGCGGCCGTATCGACCTCGTGGACGGCGCGGACGTCCGCAAGCTCGGCCCCGAGCTGCACGAGCGGCTGCGCCGCGTCCAGCCGGGTGTCGTCACCCGGGGCGAGCTGTGGTGGCAGCTGCACACGGGCGCGGTGCGCTTCCACGCCACGTGGAAGGAGCCGTTCTACGCCGTCTACCGCTCGGCGTCCGGCGAGGTCGAGGGCCTGGTGACGTACGAGTGCGACGACACCTGGGGGGATGCCAAGCAGCCGCTGAACACGGCGACCGTGCGGCGGCTGATCGCGACGACCCCTGCGGCCGAGCGCGCGCTGTGGCGCTACCTGTGCTCCATCGACTGGATCGTGAAGGTCAAGAGCGGCGGCCGGGCCCCCGACGACCTGCTTCCGCATCTGCTGCCGGACCCTCGGGCGGCCGCGATCACCACGCAGGCGGACTGGCTGTGGGTGCGGCTGCTGGATGTCACGGCGGCGCTGCGGGCGCGCACGTACGAAGGCACCGGCGCGCTGGTGCTCGACGTCGTGGACGGGCAGCAACTGACCGGCGGGCGTTTCCTGCTGGACGCCTCCCCGCAGGGCGCGTCGGTGGAGCCGACCTCTCGGGCGGCCGATCTCACGCTGGACGTGGGCGAGTTGGCCTCTCTCTGGCTGGGCGACGCCTCGGCGGTGCGGCTGGCGGCGCTGGGCCGGGTGCGGGAAGAACGAGCGGGCGCCGCCCAAGTGGCCGACGCCCTGCTGCGTACGTCCCGGCGACCGTGGTGCCCGGACGTGTTCTGAGGTCTGCTCCTTCCTGCCGACGACGGGGCTGCGCGCTGCATCCGTAGCGAGCTGTTCAGTTGTGGTTGCGGTGGTGCGGTCCTTGCGGTCCTTGCGGTCCTTGCGGTTCTTGCAGGTGGTGCGGTGGTGCTGACCGGTCGGGCTCCCGGCTCCCCTCCGGAAGGGAGCCCGCTCGGTCGACTGGGTGGGCCTGTGTGGCCAACCGGTGAATGTTCCGACCAGGTGCGAGAAGTTGGCGGCCAACTTCACTGTACTTATCTCCACTTGGGTGGGGCTCATAACCATCGCTCAGGGAACTGCCGCAAGATGGCGGGAAGTTGTAGCGTTCAGTTCCGATCCGGTGCTCACGAACTGAGCGCGGGGCCGGCGACCAGCAGCGCGAGCACCACGGCGCCGGCCGAGCTGAGGGCCGGCCTGCGGGCCTTGATGCCAACGCTGAGCAGGACCAGGCCGACGGCTCCCGCGGTGCCGTAGCGCCACTGGATGGTCTGTTCGACGCCGACGGCGAAGACGGCGCACAGGAGGGTGAGGACGGGCATGGTGGTTCCCCCTTCGGGCGGCCGGCCGGCGGAGGCAAACCCTCCGCCAACTTGGGGAAGTTGGCAACCAACTCTGATGGAGTTGTCCCCACTTGGCTGCTATCCATAAACAAGTTTCAAACAACTCCCGTCAGATGGATTGGAGTTGTAGCGTTTGGTCGTGACCCAGGAGAACGTGGCAGTGAACGGCAGCCGACGGTCCACGCCCCAGGAGATCGCCGACACGCTGCGCGAACGCATCCGCACCGGTGATCTCAAGGCGGGCGACCGCCTGCCCACCCAGGCCGAACTGGCGGAGGAGTTCGGGGTGGAGCGCGGCACCGTGCGCCAGGCCCTGCGCGCCCTGCAGGAGGACGGCCTGCTGACCAACGTCAGCAAGGGCAGCCCGCCGCGGATCGCCGAACCCCCCACGGCCTCCGAGGAACCCCAGCCGACCATGGTGGGCCTGGCACCCCGGCTGGTCGAGGCGTTCGCCGCGCCCCACGTCCGCATCGACGTGCTCTCCCACACCGCCGAGACGTTCATGCTCGCCCTCGCCGAGCCGCTGCGCCTGATCCACGAGGGCCGCGTCCACCCGCAGTCGATCGACGTCCGCGTCCTGCTGCCCTCCCGGGACATCACCCTCGCCTTCCCCGTCGCCGTCGAGGGCGACGACGACTCCGTGCACGAACGCTGGCTGGCCATGCGCAACGCCCAGGGCCAGGTGCTCCGGCACAACCTGCACGCCCTGCGCGCCACCCACGGCATCGACGTCCACGTCACCTTCCGCGCCCTGACCTTCACCCCACCGGTGAAGCTGTACCTGCTCAACGCGGAGGAAGCGCTGATGGGCTACTACGTCCTGACCCGGCGCGAGGAGGAGTACGTGGGCCAGATGCTCGACATGTACGACGCGCTGGGCTCGAAGTCCCTGCTGTTCTCCTTCCACCGCGGCAGCGGCCGGCGCGACGCGGCGTTCGTCGAGGAATCCCAGAAGTGGTTCGACGCCCTCTGGGAAACCATCACCCGGGACCTGACACTCTCCTCGTGACTTCTGATACGACGCGGACGGAAGCGAAGCCGGAAGAGACCGGATGGCTGCGTGACACGGTCGCCCGGGCGCAGGTGGTGCTGTGGGACTTCGACGGACCGGTCTGCCGGCTCTTCGCCTCCCACCCCGCCCGGAAGGTGGCGGACGAACTGGTCGACTGGCTGGCGCGGCAGGGCCTCACCGGCCTGCTCGACGACGCCGAGCGAGCCTCGCCCGACCCGCAGGTCGTGCTCCGCGCCGTGGACCGCCGCCGCCCCGGCGCCGGCCTGGTCGCGGACCTGGAGGAGCGCCTCACCCAGGAGGAGCTGAAGGCCGCCGTCTCCGCGATGCCGACGCCGTGGGCCGATCCGCTCATCCGCACCTGGACGGCCGTGGGCCCACGGATGGCCGTCACCAGCAACAACTCGCCCCGGGCGGTCACCTCCTACCTCGCCGGCCGCGGCCTGCTGCCCTGCTTCGCCGGGCACGTCTACGGCCGCACCCGCGACCTGCGCCTGCTCAAGCCGGACCCGCACAGCCTCGACCGGGCCTTGGAGGCCCTGGGCGCCGCGCCGGGCGACGCCCTGATGATCGGCGACTCGCCTTCCGACCACGACGCCGCCACCGCCGCCGGCGTGCCCTTCCTCGGATACGCCCGCAACGATCGCAAGGCAAACCTGCTGACCGAGGCGGGCGTCAGCCGGGTGATCGGATCGTTGCAGCCGCTGCTGACCGCGGTCCGGGCACACGCCCGCGCCGGCGGCTGACCCGAACGGGCGCTGCCGGGGCGGCCGTCCCCTTCGGCGCGGGTGGCAGCCGCTACCCTCTGCCGCCATGCCCCCTTCGTCCCGGAAGGCCCGGGAGACACGCGCGGCCCTGCTGCAACGCCACATCGAGCGGGCCGTGCGCGGCCGGGGCGAAGTGCTGAGCGGCCACCACAACACCAACCACGTGCTGCGGTGCGGCGTCGTGCCCGCGCTCCTGCTCGGCACGGTGCCGTTCGCACCGCTGAAGTACCGGGTGCCGCGCGCGACCGTCGAGGTGGTGCCGCGCCTGTGGCCGCGGGAGGAGGACGTCCTGCGCGTGGTGTGCCGGTACCTGCCCGAGGTGCCGCGCTGCCTGGCCGTCCTGGACGGCGACCGCTCCCTGCACGCCTACCGCCGGGGCACGGTGCTCGGCGAACGCAGCCCGCACGGCCGTGTCGGCGAAGACCTGCTGCGGCAGTTCGCGCGGTTCTTCGCCCGCCTCGCCCGCATCCCGGCCGGCCGTCTGCCCCCGCTGCCCGCGCACTGGCCGGCCGACGGCGACAGCGACGGCTTCCTGCGCCGGCTCGCCGCGTTCACCGAGGAACGCGTCCACCGGCCCCACCGCGCCCGCTTCGGCGCGCTCTTCGACGCCGTCGGCATCCCCGAGGACGCCATGGCCCGGTTCCTGCACGGGCCGCACCGGCTCGCCCGGCGCCCCTTCGTGCTGCTGCACACCGACGTCCACCGGGCCAACGTCGTCGTGCGCCGTGACCGGATCACCGTGATCGACTGGGAACTGGCGTCGTTCGGCGACCCCCTGCACGACCTGGCGACCCACGTCGTCCGCATGCGCTACGACAAGGACGAGCAGGCCCGGATGACGGCGCTGTGGGCGCAGGCGATGACCGCCGCCGGCCGCCCGGAACTGACCGCCGGGCTCCACGACGACCTGGGCGCCTACCTGGCCTTCGAATACGCGCAGTCGGTCTACCCGGACGTCCTGCGCGCCGCCGTCGCCCTGCCCCCCGACGCCGGCGCGGACGACTTCCGCACCGCCGCCCACCGCATCGGCCGCGCCCTGGGCCGCGCCCGGGAACCCCTGCGCCTGATGGACGTCCCCGACGAGTCCCGGATCGCCGGAGCGCTGCGGGACTGGCACCGCGGACCCGAAGGCCGTGCTGCGACGGAGGCCGGGAGACCCTAGGGGCGCGCGAGCAGATCCGTCACCCGGATGAAGCCGTCGCCGCCGTGGCCGAGGCCGATGACACGGCGGGCCTGGCCCTCGATCACGCGCATCAGGCTCGCGTCGATGCCGTGCTCCTCGGAGGCGTGCACGACGTGGGTCATCGTGGAGGCGGCCGAGGTGATCGGGTTGATCTCGCCCGAGTACGTGCCGTCGTCCGCGTCGCCGGCGAACGTCTCGAACAGCGGCGGCAGGATCGCCGCGATCCCCTGGGCGAAGGGCGCCAGCTCCCGCCCGCTGACGCCCTCCGCCCGGGCCACGGCCAGAGCGTGCGCGTAGCCCGCCATCGCCGTCCAGAAGACGTCCAGCAGCGCGATGTCGTAAGCGGCGGCCCGGCCGGGGTCGTCGCCGAGGTGGGTGTGCGTGCCGCCGAGCGCCGCCAGCACCGGCCGGTGCTCCTCGTACAGCTCGCGCGGCCCGCTGTGCAGGAACACCGCGTCGGGGGTGCCGATGGTCGGCGCCGGAGTCATGATCGCGCCGTCCAGATAGCCGATGCCGTGCCGCTCGGCCCAGGCGGCGGTGTCCCGGGCCCGCGCCGGGGTGTCGGCGGAGAGATGCACGACGGTACGGCCCTTGAGGGCGGCGGTGACCTCCTCCTCGCGCAGGATCGCGTCGGAGGCGTCGTAGTTCACCACGCAGACGACGGTCAGCGTGCTCGCGGCGACCGCCTCGCGTGCGCTGCCCGCGGTGTGCGCGCCACGAGTGACCAGGCCGGCGTCGCGGCCGGGGGTGCGGTTCCAGACGGTGGTGGTGAACCCCGCGTCGAGGAAGGCGCCGGCGAGCGCCCGCCCCATCGGGCCGAGGCCCAGGACGGTGACGGTGGCCGGCGGGTGCTGCTGGGTGTGCGTGGACATGGCTCAACTTCCTGATCGACAATGGCACTTCATGACAAGGGGGGAAGGATGACCAGCAAACGGACGGTGCCGCAGCAGCAGTCCTGCGGAGTGAACGCCGCGCTCGCCGTGATCGACGGCAAGTGGAAGTCGTCGCTGCTGTGGTTGCTGGAGTCCGGCCCGCGGCGCCCCGGAGAGCTGCGGCGCCGGCTGCCGGGCCTGACCGAGAAGGTGCTGACCCAGGCCCTGCGCGAGATGACGGAGGACGGCCTCGTCCGCCGCGAGGTCCACGACGTCCTGCCGCCGAAGACCGAGTACTCCCTGACCGCCGTCGGCCGTGAACTCGCCGAGGCGCTGACCCCCCTCTCGCACTGGGGCCACCGCCGCCTGGACCGGCTCGCGGAGGCCCGCTGATCACGTCGTCCAGCCTGCGCGGAGCGGGCGGCGCTGCCCAGTCCCCACAAAAAAGTGGGTACCTGCCCGGCACGGGCCCCGTCGCTCCGGCGTTCCGACCCGCCGTTGCACGCTTGCAAGCAGTTGCTTGCAATAGTTAGCGCGGTGCGGCATGGTGGAGACATGGCATCGCTCAACGTCGGCAATCTCGGTGAGTACCTGCGCGAGCAGCGGCGCAACGCGCAGCTGTCGCTCAGGCAGCTCGCGGACGCCGCCGGGGTGTCGAATCCGTACCTGAGCCAGATCGAGCGCGGGTTGCGCAAGCCCAGCGCGGAGGTGCTCCAGCAGGTCGCCAAGGCCCTGCGGATCTCCGCCGAGACGCTGTACGTGCGCGCCGGCATCCTCGACGCGGAACGCGGCCGGGACGAGGTGGAGACCCGCGCGGTCCTCCTCGCCGACCCCTCGCTCAACGAGAAGCAGAAGCAGGTGCTGCTGCAGATCTACGAGTCGTTCCGCAAGGAGAACGGGTTCGGTGGCCCCGACGGCGCCGAGCAGGCCGACCAGGGCAACGCCGCCGTACACGACCCCCGCACGGTCGGCGGACACGACGCGGGACCGCAGCAGACGGCCGGTTGACCGGACCAGGGAACACCCGGCCGCCGGCTGCGGACCCCACAGACCCTCATCCGAAAGAATTCCGGGAGGACCCTCACCATGGCCATCACCGACGACCTGCGCAAGACCCTCAGCGACCCGACCCCGCTCTACTTCGCCGCCGGCACCGCCGATCTGGCGCTCCAGCAGGCCAAGAAGGTGCCGGCCTTGGTCGAGCAGCTGCGTGAGCAGGCGCCGGCCCGTTTCGAGGCCGTCCGCAACACCGACCCCAAGGTCGTCCAGGAGCGGGCCACCGCCCGGGTCAAGGAGACGCAGGAGACCCTCCAGACCAAGGTCACCGAGTTCATCGGCTCGCTCGACGGCGACCTGAAGAAGATCGGCGAGAGCGCCCAGGACTTCGCCCTGCGCGGCGTCGGCGTGGCCGCCGAGTACGCCGTGAAGGCCCGCGAGGCGTACGAGAAGGTCGCCGAGCACGGCGAGCAGGCCGTGAGGACCTGGCGCGGTCAGGCCGCCGACGAGGTCGTGGACCTCGCCGTGGCCGTCGAGCCGGACCCCGAGCCGGTCGAGGTCACGCCGGCCGGCACGACGGCTGCGGCCGCCGGGGAGCCGGCTGAGAAGAAGGCGCCGGCCCGCAAGGCCCCGGCCGCCAAGAAGACCGCCACCACGAAGAAGGCGACCCCCGCCGCGGAGTAAGCGGCGTCACGGGCGGCAGTTGCGCGGGCCGGGCACCCTGGGGGTGTCCGGCCCGTTCTACGGGTACGGTGACCGCGTATCGACGAGCCGAGTCGGGTGGTGGACGTTGTGCTGATGCAGGGTTTCGCGGGGTTCATGTGGTTGCTGTACCTCGCGATGCTGGCGATGGCTGTCGTGGCCTTCGTGATGGCCGCGGTGTTCCGTGAGGACGCCTACCGCGCGGCCGACAAGCAGAACAAGGGCTTCTGGCTGATCATCCTCGGCGTGGCCGTCGCGGTGAACCTGCTGGTGCCGATGCTGTTCCTCCAGCTCGCCGGGCTCGTCGCCTCCATCGTCTTCTTCGTCGACGTGCGCCCGGCGCTGTCGCAGGTCAGCCCCCGCCGCCGGGGCCGCGGCTCCAGCAGCGACGGCCCGTACGGCCCGTGGAACGGCGGGCGGTAGCCCCGGCACCCGGGCGGTAGCCCCGCACCCGGGCGGTGCGCAGGGGGCGCGGGGCGAGACGGCCTCAGCCGAGACGGTCCAGCAGAACGACCGCCACGTCGTCGGTCAGCTCGCCGCCGTTCAGTTCCCGGGCCTCCGTGACCGCCCGCTGGATCAGATCCTCACCGCGCAGGCCCTCGGCGTAGCGGCGGGCGACCATGTCGACCATGCCGTCCTGGCCGAGCCGCTCGCGGCCCTCGCCGACCCGGCCCTCGATCAGGCCGTCGGTGTAGAGCATCAGGCTCCACTCGGCACCCAGGTCCACATGCATCCGCGGCCAGCGCGCACCGGGCAGCAGCCCCAGCGCGGGGCCGTTGTTGTCGTACGGCAGCAGCCGCGGCCTGGCGCCGGGGCGCAGCAGCAGCGGGGACGGGTGGCCGGCCAGGCAGAGGCCGGCGCGACGGCCGTCCGGAGCGATGTCCACCGTGCAGAGCGTGGCGAAGATCTCGTCGTCGCCGCGCTCGTGCTCCAGCACCTCCTGCAGCGTGCCGAGCAGCTCGTCACCGCACAGTCCGGCCAGGGTCAGCGCCCGCCAGGCGATGCGCAGCTCCACGCCGAGCGCCGCCTCGTCCGGGCCGTGCCCGCAGACATCGCCGATCATGGCGTGCACGGTGCCGTCCGGGGTGCGGACGGTGTCGTAGAAGTCCCCGCCGAGCAGCGCGCGCGAGCGGCCGGGGCGGTAGCGGGCGGCGAAACGCAGCGAGGAGCCGTCCAGCAGCGGCGTGGGCAGCAGGCCCCGCTCCAGCCGGCGGTTCTCCTGGGCGCGCAGCCGGCCCTCGGCGAGCTTGCGCTCGGCCGTGTCGGACCGCTTGCGCTCGACGGCATACCGGATCGCGCGGCTCAGCAGCCGCCCGTCCAGCTCGTCACGGAACAGGTAGTCCTGCGCGCCGACACGCACGGCCTCCGCGCCGCGCTCGGCGTCGCTGGAAGAGGTCAGCGCGAGCACGGCGTGCCGGGGCGCGAGCTGCAGCACGTGCTTGAGCACGGCCAGCTCGTCGTGGTCACCGTCGGCGTCGGCGGCCCTGCCGGGCGCCGGCAGGGCGAGGTCCAGCAGGATGCAGTGGACGTCGTCGGTGAGCAGCCGCTCGGCCTCGGTGAGGTTGCGGGCGGTGCGCACGCGGATCGGCTTGCCGGCCGAGTCGATCAGATCGGGCACGATCGGCGAACCGCCGGGATCGTCCTCGATCAGAAGCAGTGTGAGGTTGTGGTGGGTGGTGGCGGCGTTGTCGACGACCGTGGCTTCCTTGCGCGGGGTCTCTTCCTTGGAGGGGCCGCCTCGACGGACGGCCGGCGCCTGACCACTCTCCACGGCCGGGATCGCCCTGGGCCGCGGTACGGGTACGGGCATTGTCTTGGGTTCCTTCCCTCCCCCCGAGGGCATGGTGGGGCGAGGGTCCTCGATCCACCGACCGGGACCATAGCGGGTGGGAGCGCGGTAAAGGAATGGTGTGAGGCACGTCGCTCGCCCGAAGACCACCGTCATATGCCGCGTTCCGTACCGCAGTTGGACAGGCGGGACGCGGAAAGGGGATGACGAACGTCACGTCGGCGGCCATCGGGCGCCTTGATCCACGTGCGGTGGGTCACGTGACGCGCCTTACGGGGGTGTTGGGCCCCCGTGCGCCAGGTCACGCCGACGGACGTGCCGCCTACATGTCCGGCCGTACGACGCCCAGGATGGGCATCGTCCCCGCGCCGGTGAGCGTCACCGTGCGCCCAGGGCGAGGGGCGTGCACGATCGTGCCGTCGCCGACGTACATCCCGACATGGCTGGCATCGTCGAAGTAGATGATCAGGTCGCCGGGCCGCATGTCCTTGATGTCGACATGCTTCAGCTGGGCCCACTGCTCCTGCGAGGTACGCGGGATGGGCTGTCCGGCGTGGGCCCAGGCCTGTGACGTCAGCCCGGAGCAGTCGAAGGTCAGCGGGCCCTCGGCGCCCCACTCGTACGGCTTGCCGATCTGGGCCGTCGCGAAGGCCACGGCCTGCCGGCCCCGTTCGCTCGCGCCGGCCTTGACGTCCTTGAGTATTCCGGTGTCCAGCCAGGCGGTCTGCGCCTTGGCCGCGGCCTGCCGCTCCAGCTCGGCCAGGCGCGCCTTCTCCTTCGCCTCCAGCTGGGACTCGAGCTTCTCGGCCTCGGTGATCTGCTGCGTGATCTTCTGCTTGGCCGCTTCCTTGGCCTTGCGGTTCGCCTCCAGCTGGCGCCAGCGCTCGGAGGCGTCCGCGGTGTACTGCTTCAAGTCCTCCTGGGTGCGGGCCAGTTCCCCGAGCAGCCCCTTGGTGGCCCGCTGGCCCTGCAGAAGAAGCCCCGTGCCGTCGAGGAACTGCTGCGGGTCGTCGCTGAGCACCAGCTGGGCCTCGGTCGGCAGCCCGCCCGTGCGGTACTGGGCGCGGGCCGCGGCACCGGCCCGGTCCTTCAACCGGTCGAGGCGCTGCTGTCCTTGGGCGATCTTCTTGGTGAGCTCGACGATCTGCGCGGACTGCTGCTGCGACTTCTCCTCGGCGGCGTTGTAGGCGTCGGTGGCGACGGCCGCGTCGTGGTACAGCTTCTCGAGCCGTTGGCGGACGGCCTCCAGGTCCTTGTTCGCGGGTATGGCGGGCGAGGCGGAGGGCGTCGGTGTGGGGGAGGGGGCCGCGAAGGCCATGCCCGGTGCCGCCAGCACGGTGACGGCGCACACCACGGTCACTGCCGCCGCGATCAGGCTGCGCTTGCCCGCTGCCATACCTCATCCCCCAAAACTGATTTACCGTCAGTAACTTATCGGTGCCGGAGGGATCGTGCCATGCCCGCGCGAAAAGCGACAGAGGCAGTGCTTTGCGCCCCCCGCTCCCACCCGGCCCGGCCCCCCGGCCGCCCGAGACGATCTCCCTGTCCGTTCGACGTACGGCCCCCGTAGATCGTTCCACCCCCCGCGACACTCACCCGATCAAGTGACGCGGCCCAGGGAAACGCAGGTCAGGAAGGCACCCTCACTGACGGGGAGCCAAGGCCCCCCACGCCACGGTCACTTCCCCCTGCCGCCACCGCGCCGGCCCGTCCACGACCGGCCAGTCGGCAGCGAGGTCACGCACCGCGCGGATCCACCGCTGCCGGGCGCCGTAGGAGGCGTAGGGCGCGGCGGCCGCCCAGGCACGGTCGAAGTCCCGCAGGAAGGCGTGCACCGGTTCCCCGGGGACATTGCGGTGGATGAGCGCCTTCGGCAGCCGTTCCGCGAGATCCGACGGACGCTCCAGGGAGCCCAGCCGGGTCGCGAAGGTGACCGTGCGCGGCCCCTCGGGCCCGAGCGCGACCCACACGTGCCGGCGCCCGATCTCGTCGCAGGTCCCCTCCACCAGCAGGCCGCCGCCGAAGCCGCCCTCGGCCGGGGCGAGCCGCGCGCACAGCCGCCGCCACACGGCGGCGACCTCGCCCTCGTCGTACTGCCGCAGCACATTGGCGGCACGGATCAGCGCGGGCCGCCCGGCCACCGGCACCTCGAAGCCGCCGTGCCGGAAGACCAGGCCCTCCCGCTCGTACGGCAGCGCGGCCGCGACCCGGGCCGGCTCGATCTCCACCCCGACGACACGCACCCGGGGCGCGACCGTCCGCAGCCGCGCCAGCAACTCCACGGCGGTCCAGGGCGCGGCGCCGTACCCCAGGTCGACGGCCACAGGGTCCGCGATCCGCCGCAGCTCGGCCCCCTGCACGGCCGCGATCCACCGATCCATCCGCCGCAACCGGTTCGGATGGGTAGTCCCCCGCGTAACGGATCCCACAGGACGGGTCGACACACGGGAACTCATACGTACGAGGGTATGCGGAACGCCTGGGTGCCGGGCGAGGTGCCCCGGCGCTCACCGGCGCCGCGCGCCACCGCATTGCTGCACCCGCGTACGGCGGGAAGGGGCCGGGGTGGGGGGTGTCCGCCCGCAGCGTCCGGCACCGTGACACGGTGCCCGCGTCGGGGACGGGCGGCCGGACCGAGGACGGACACCCCCCACCGCGGCCCCGCCGTGGAAACCGGCCGCAGGCGCTAGGCACGCCACGACGCGACAGCAACGGGCCGCCGCAGGCAAAAAAGGGGCGCGGGGAACGGCGCGACCAGCCACAACGCACCCGCAGGGAATCACGCACCCAGCGCCGCAGGCACACCCCACCCAGCCCCCACGCGCCCGCACCTGACAACGCACCCGGCGCCGCAGGCACACCGCACCCAGCCCCCACGCACCCGCACCTGACAACGCACCCAGCGCCGCAGGCACCCCGCACCCGGCGCCGCAGGCACCCGCACACGAAAGACCCCCCAGGCAAAATCACCCGCCCAGGAATGGGAACCCGCCCCCCCAACGTTCCCCCTGTCGGAGAACCGTGCCCGCAGCAAGGAGGATCGCCACGTGAGCCACTACGTCAGCAGGCTCGGGCGTCGCTCCCCGTCCGCCCCCGCACGGCTCAGGCTGCACCGCAGGCCCCGCCGCGTGGCCATGCTCTCCGTGCACACCTCCCCTCTCCACCAGCCCGGCACCGGCGACGCCGGCGGCATGAACGTCTACATCGTCGAGCTCGCGCAGCGCCTCGCCGCGATCAACATCGAGGTCGAGATCTTCACGAGGGCCACCGCAGGCGGCCTCGACCCCACCGTGCAGCTCGCCCCCGGCGTCCTCGTGCGGCACGTCGACGCCGGCCCCTACGAGGGCCTCGCCAAGGAGGACCTGCCCGCCCAGCTGTGCGCCTTCACGCACGGCGTCATGCAGGCCTGGGCCGGCCACCGCCCCGGCTACTACGACCTCGTCCACTCCCACTACTGGCTCTCCGGCCACGTCGGCTGGCTCGCCGCCCAGCGCTGGGGCGTCCCCCTGGTGCACGCCATGCACACCATGGCCAAGGTCAAGAACGCCAACCTCGCCGACGGCGACACGCCCGAGCCCGCCGCCCGCGTGATCGGCGAGACCCAGATCGTCTCGGCCGCCGACCGGCTCATC
Source organism: Streptomyces sp. NPDC104814 (assembly GCF_055583185.1). Lineage (NCBI taxonomy): Bacteria > Bacillati > Actinomycetota > Actinomycetes > Kitasatosporales > Streptomycetaceae > Streptomyces > Streptomyces sp. NPDC104814. The sequence continues at coordinate 71,016 of NZ_JBVJOL010000006.1, forward strand.
GCCAACACCGCCGAGGAAGCCGACGAACTGGTCCACCACTACGCCGCCGACCCCGGCAAGGTCGCCGTCGTCCACCCCGGCGTCAACCTCGGCCGCTTCCGCCCCGCCGACGGCCGCGCCGCCGCCCGCGCCCGCCTCGGCCTGCCCCAGGACGCGCTGATCCCGCTGTTCGCGGGCCGCATCCAGCCCCTGAAGGCCCCCGACATCCTGCTGCGCGCGGTCGCCGCCCTGCTCGACGAGCGCCCCGAGCTCCGCTCCCGCATCCTCGTGCCCGTCGTCGGCGGCCCCAGCGGCAGCGGCCTCGCCAAGCCCGAGGGCCTGCAGAAGCTCGCCGCGCGCCTCGGTGTCGCCGACGTCGTACGGTTCCGGCCGCCCGTCGGCCAGGAGCAGCTCGCCGACTGGTTCCGGGCGGCGTCCGTCCTCGTCGTCCCCTCCTACAGCGAGTCCTTCGGTCTGGTCGCCATAGAGGCACAGGCCACCGGCACCCCGGTGCTCGCCGCGTCCGTCGGCGGACTGCCGGTGGCGGTACGGGACGGCGAGACGGGCTTCCTGGTGCAGGGGCACGACCCGAAGGCGTACGCGCGCGTGCTGGAGCGCTTCGCCGACGACCAGGACCTCACCCCGCGACTCGGCGGGGCCGCCGCCCGGCACGCCCTGTCCTTCGGCTGGGACACTGCGGCCGCCGCCACCGCCGAGGTGTACACGGCCGCGCTGCAGGCGCACCGCCGTCGCGTACGCTCGCACCATGGGTGACGCACACAAGGCGGCTGACGCACACGACACTCCGGACGCGCGCACCACTCCCCCCGCGCAGAACACGGCGGCGCAGGTCATCGAGGATGCCCTGAAGGACGCCGAGGTGGAGTGGGAGAGCCCCGAGCCGGGCCACTTCGTCGTCAAGCTGCCCGGCACCCACAAGCTGTCCACGACGGTCTCGCTGATCGTCGGCCGCCACTCCCTGTCCCTGAACGCCTTCGTCGTCCGCCACCCCGACGAGAACGAGGCCGGCGTCCACCGCTGGCTGCTGGAGCGCAACCTCAAGCTGTACGGCGTCGGTTACGCCGTCGACGGCCACGGAGACGTGTACGTCACCGGGCGTCTGCCGCTCGCCTCCGTGACCCCCGACGAGATCGACCGCCTCCTGGGTCAGGTCCTGGAGGCGGCCGACGGGGCGTTCAACACGCTGCTGGAGCTGGGTTTCGCCTCCTCGATCCGCAAGGAGTACGCCTGGCGGGTGTCACGCGGCGAGTCCACGCGCAACCTGGACGCGTTCGCCCACCTCACGCAACGCCCGGAGAACTGACGACGTCCGCGGTTTACCTGCTCTTCTCGGGCTTGGGCTTCGGCCTGTCGAGCTCGTCGGCGAGCGCGCGCAAGGCGTCGGCCAGGTCCTTCTTCGTCGGCAACTGATCGACCTTGCTGTTCAGTTCGTCGATCTTCCGGTTCAGCTCGGCCAGGTCGACCGGGGCGGACGGGCTGGGGCTGGGCGGCGGAGCGGTCGGACTCGGGTCCCCGTCGCCCCCACCGGAGGTGGTGACCCCGACGGACCCGCCGTCGACACCACCACCGTCGACACCACCGGACCCACTCACGGACCCGCCGTCGACACCACCACCGTCGACACCACCGGACCCGCTCACGGACCCCCCGTCGACGCCGCCGGTGGTGTCGCCGCCGCCCCCACCGGAGGTGACCCCGACGGAACCGCCGTCCGCGCCGACGCTGTCACCCCCGGAGGTGTCCGCAGGGGTGCTGTAGGACGCGGTGGGCGGGGTCGAGCCGCCGTCCCCGTCGGCCGCGAGGGCGGCGCCGACGGCGAGCGTGACCAGGGCCGCCGCCCCCGCGACGGCGGTAGTGACCCGACGGGCGCTCAGGGACCGGCGTACGGAGGACGCGGCGGGTGTGCGGGCGTCCTGGGTGTCATCCATGTGATCCATGTCATCCATGGCCGGAACGCTATCCGAACACACGTCCGGAAGAGGTGCTTCCGTCGATCTCGCCGGTCCTCAACTCCCGCCGCTCGGAAACAGGTTGCCGTGCAGCACGTGATAGCCGACGAAGGTGAACATCCGCTGCCCCGGCGGTAACACCCCCGGCTCCCCGGTGAAACGGTGCTCGCCGACGCCGTACGGAATGTCCGGGCCCGAGACCCACAGCGGTTCGAAGCCCCGCTTTTCCAGCCAGGCGCACACGGGGGTGTCGTGGTGCCGGGTCCGCGTCCACACCAGCGTGCCGCCCTTGCGGCACAGTTGCGTGCAGTGGTCGAGGGTGCGCTCGATGTCGGTGTCCGTGAGGTTGCCGAGCACCCCGCACAGCAGGACCAGATCGGCCGGCGCGTAGGCGGTGTAGTGGTCGGTCAGCGCGGCGTCCCCGCACACCACGTCGACCCCGTCCAGACCGGCGGCCGCGGCCGCCGCGCGCGCGAACAGCACGTTGCGCTCGTCCAGTTCCACCAGCCGTGCCCGCACGTCCGCCCGCCGGGGGTGGCGGGCCAGGGCGCCGATCAGGTCCCGCCCCTGCCCGGCGCACAGGCTGACGGCCGTGAGCGGACCCGGCGGCGCGGCGTCGAGCGCGTGCCGGACCCGCTCCTGGACGAGGGCGAGACGGCGGCTGAGATAGGAGTCGGATACGTCGTACGCGTCGTGCCACGCATGCCAGTCCATGACCGCAGACTACGGAAGCGTGCGGCTTTCAACCATGGCGCAAAATGGCGTATTTGCCCGGCGTCACTCCGACCAACTTCCGGAAATGACGCGTCAGATGGGCCTGGTCGTAGAAGCCGGCAGTGGCCGCGACCGTGCTCGCCGGCTGTCCCTCGAGCAGCAGCCGCCGTGCCCGTTCCACCCGCCGGGACGTCAGGTACTGGTGCGGTGCGATGCCGTAGGCAGTGCTGAACGCCCGCACGAGGTGGGCGGGATGGGCCTGCACCACCCGGGCCGCCTCCTCCAGGGTGATGCCCTCGGGCACGCGCGCGTCGAGCAGTTCACGCAGCCGGCGGGCGAGCGCCGGGTCGGGGCGGGGCGTTCCGGTGGTCAGGCGGGGCCGCAGGTGGGCGCGCAGCCGCTCGGCGACGAGCGTCAGCCGGCTCTCCGCCTCCAGCTCCTCGCCGGGCCGGGCGAGCGCCGCGTGCACCTGCCCGACCCGCCGCCGCAGCAGGGGATCGCGCAGGTCGGGGGTGTCTGCGGCGGCCCCGATCAGGTCCTCGCCGAGCCGCGAGGAGTCGAGGTAGAGGACCCGCTTGCGGAAGCCGTCCGCGGTGGCGGGAGCGCCGTTGTGCGCGACGTGCGGCGGCAGCAGGGAGACCGTGTCCCGCAGAGTGCCGTGCTCGTGCCGCTCGATGTCATAGCGCACGGCGCCGTCGTCGACGATCAGCAGCGTCCACGCGGCGTGGACGTGCATCGGATAGGTGTACTCCGTGATGGGGGCACCTCCCTGCTCGAAGAGCTCGGGGGAGGGCGTGGAAGACCTCGACGAGCCCGGGGACGCGGGGCCGCCACGCGGACACCTCACGCTGCGCGGCCATGCAAGGAACGTACAAGACGGGTCCGTACGACGTCGGCGAGTCTCATTCCATGAACGACGCCGAACCGATCCGCTTCGACACCAAGATCGCCGTCCTGCTGCGTGAGGACCTGGAGACCTGGCAGCGCCTGAACGTCACCGCGTTCCTGGTCAGCGGCCTCGGCACGCAGCTCCCCGAGGTGATCGGGGAGCCGTACGAGGACGCCGACGGGACGGGCTACCTGCCGATGTTCCGCCAGCCGGTGCTGGTCTTCGAGGGCACGAAGGAGACCCTGACGGCGGCCCACGCGCGCGTGCTCTCCCGCGCGCTGCCACGGGCCGTCTTCACCGGTGACCTGTTCACCACGGGCAACGACCGCGACAACCGGGCGGCGGTCCGCGGGGTGCCGGCCACGGCCCTGGACCTGGTGGGGCTGGCGGTGTACGGGCCGCGCAACGCGGTGGACAAGGTACTCAAGGGCGCGCGGATGCATCCGTGACCTCGACCTCGACGGCGGGCGCCGGCCCGGGCTCCGGCTCCTGCCGGGGCAGGCGCCGCATCAGCACGGCGTACCCCGCGCCCGCCACCGTCCCGACGAGGGCGGTGAGGCCCCACAGCCACTCGGCCCCGTACCGGTCGATCACCGCGCCCGACATCAGCGGCGCGACCAGCGCGGCCACGGACCACGACAGCGTGTACATGCCCTGGTAGCGCCCGCGCCCGTGCACCGGCGACAGCGCCACGACGAGACCGGTCTGCGTCGGCGCGTTGACGATCTCGGCGAGGGTCCACACGCAGACCGTGAGCGCGAACACGCCGACCGACCCGGCGAAGGCGGTCAACCCGAAGCCGTACCCGGCGAGCAGGGACGAGGCGACGAGCAGCCGCCGCGGGTCGCGGTGCTCGATGAACCGGGTGACGGGGATCTGGAGGACGACGATGAGAATGCCGTTGACGGCGATGGCCAGTCCGTAGTCGGCGGGCGCGAAGCCGGCCGTGCCCATGGCGACGGGCAGCCCGACCGAGCCCTGCTGGAAGATCAGCGCGACGAGGAAGGACAGCCCGACGACCCCCATGAACCGCCCGTCGCGCAGTACGGTCCCGAGGCCGACGTCGGGCGCCTTGGGGCCGTCGGCCGGCTGGACGGGCCGCGACTCGGGCAGCTTGAGGAAGACCACGATCGCGCACACCAGCGTCATCCCGGCCTCGATGAGGAAGCCGGCCAGATAGCTGACCTCGGCGATGAAACCGGCGGCCATGGAGGAGACGGCGAAGCCGAGGTTGATCGCCCAGTAGTTCAGGGAGAACGCCCGCACCCGGTCCTCGGGCCGCACGATGTCGGCCATCATCGCCTGCACCGCGGGCCGGGAGGCGTTGGAGGTCATCCCGACGAGGAAGGCGACGGCGGCGATGGCGACGGGGTCGGTCATGAAGCCGAGCAGGGCGACGGAGGCGGCGGTGGCGGTCTGCGCGACGAGCAGGGTGGGCCGCCGCCCGAGCCGGTCGGCCATGACCCCGCCCGCCAGCGAGGAGACGACGCCGCCCAGCCCGTGCAGTGAGGCGACGAGGCCGGCGTAGGAGGCGGAGTAGCCGCGGTCGAGGGTCAGGTAGAGGGCCATGAAGGTGGCCACGAAGGCGCCGAGCCGGTTGACGAGGGTGCTGGTCCACAGCCACCAGAAGGCGCGGGGCATTCCGGCGACGGATTCCCGGGCGGCCCGTCTGAGGTCGGACAGTGCGGCGGACGGCATGGCGGAGGTCCCCCCGAGGGATGTAAGTGGCGCAACAGGTAACCGCAACTTACAAAGTCGATGCGGTCGCCACCACTCGATTAACAAACCTCGTCAACCGTCCGCGCTGCGAGCGCCCCGGGCGCCGGCCGAGAGCCTTCGATTACGCTCATCCTTATGGCCGACGCACCGTACAAGCTGATCCTCCTCCGCCACGGCGAGAGCGAGTGGAACGAGAAGAACCTGTTCACCGGCTGGGTGGACGTCAACCTGACCGCGAAGGGCGAGAAGGAGGCGACGCGCGGCGGTGAGCTGCTCAAGGACGCCGGCCTGCTCCCCGACGTCGTCCACACCTCCCTCCAGAAGCGCGCCATCCGCACCGCCCAGCTCGCCCTGGAGTCGGCGGACCGCCACTGGATCCCGGTCCACCGCTCGTGGCGCCTGAACGAGCGCCACTACGGCGCCCTGCAGGGCAAGGACAAGGCGCAGACCCTCGCCGAGTTCGGCGAGGAGCAGTTCATGCTGTGGCGCCGCTCCTACGACACCCCGCCGCCGCCGCTGCCGGACGACTCCGAGTTCTCCCAGGCGCACGACGCCCGCTACGCGACGATCCCGCCGGAGCTGCGCCCGGACACGGAGTGCCTCAAGGACGTCGTCACCCGGATGCTCCCGTACTGGTACGACGCGATCGTCCCCGACCTCCTGACCGGCCGCACGGTCCTGGTCGCCGCCCACGGCAACTCCCTGCGCGCCCTGGTCAAGCACCTGGACGGCATCTCGGACGCCGACATCGCGGGCCTGAACATCCCGACGGGCATCCCCCTCTCCTACGAGCTGGACGCCGACTTCAAGCCGGTCACCCCGGGCGGCACGTACCTCGACCCCGAGGCGGCCGCAGCGGCGATCGAGGCCGTGAAGAACCAGGGCAAGAAGAAGTAGCCGTCGCGATCACGCCCCCGGCCCGCGCACAGCACGCGGGGCGGGGGCGTTTTCGTGGCCCGATGCCGTCCCGGGCCCTCGCTCGCCGCGGCGTGGGGGGATGTGCAGGGGCTCGGCCCTGTCGTTCGTCGTATGAGTTTCAGCCCGGGTCGGGCGTAAAGCAGCAGGTCAGTGACGTGCGCCGGGCGGGTCCTGGCGGGATTGTGCCGGTGGCCACAGCGGAGCGGGTGTGCGTGGGCTCATACTGAACCATGACGAAGCCTGCTGCACCCAAGCGTCACCTGCCGACCAGTCCTTTCAAAGCCCCGGTCGCGCCGGCGCCCAAGTACTTCGCCCTGGGCGACCAGGTCACCCATGACGTGTACGGTCTCGGCCGGGTCGTCGGCATCGAGGACGGGATCGCGGCGCTCGTGGATTTCGGCACGGCGCAGATGCGGATCTTGAGCCCGTACGCCAAGATGACCAAGTTGTAGGACCGCTGTGCCCGGTCACGGCACACCAGGCCCCCTCTGGGGCCTGTGACGAAAGAGAGTCCTCCCATCGAAATGACACCGATGTTCTCCGCCCCGGACGGGCACACCCACTCCTCCGGTGCGGCATCGCCGCCCCCCGCGACGAACCCCTTCCAGGCCCCGGACTTCGGGGAGGACGACACCTTCGCGTTCGAGGACGTACCGGAGCCCGCCCCGGGACCCGTGCGGCGCGGGCGCACCTGACGGCTGGGCCGTCCCCTGTGCGCCGTGGCCGGAGCCGCGGCTGCCGCACGCGGCGCCAACGAGTGAATCCCGGCGCATCGGGTGTGGGGACGGGAGCGAGGGCGGGAAGCTCCCTGGCGTAGCGCGGAGCGCGGAGCGCGTATCGCGTATCGGATCAGCGACGGGTCGGGAGCCTCCCCATGCCGAAGTTCCTCATTCAGGCCAGCTACACGCCCGACGGCACGAAGGGGCTCCTCAAAGAAGGGGGGAGCGGCCGCCGCGCCGCCGTCGACCGGGTCGTCACCGAACTCGGCGGGACGGTCGAGGCGATGTACTTCGCCTTCGGGGAGGACGACCTGGTCTGCGTCATCGACCTCCCCGACCCCGTCTCCATGGCCGCGATCAGCCTCGCCGTCAAGGCCAGCGGCGCGCTGACGACCCGTGCCACGCCGCTCCTCACCGTCGAGGAGATCGACCAGGCGACCCGCCGGCAGGTCGCCTTCCGCGCCCCCGGGGCGTGAACAGCCCCCGCGCACGCGGGCACACCGGCAGGGCTACGGCGCATGCCGGCCGCGGACCGGCTCAGACCGACAGCGGCACCTCGTGCACCTCGTCCGCCTTGTGCCCCGCGCGTTCGTGGACACGCTGGACCGCCTCGGCCGACGGGGCCTCGGAGAGGCAGTAGACCTCACCGGACTCCGGGTCCGCCCAGGCGCTCTTGAAGTGGACGTTCTCGTCCCCTTCGATGGCGAGGTCGGCCCGGTGCGCCTCCATCAACTGGTCCGCCGTGATGCCCTTCATGCCGTGGTGGACGTCCATGAACTCGGGCATGGTCCGCACCTCCTTCTGCCGCGGGTGCGTTTTCTCCTCCTCATGCTCCGCTCGTGCCCGCCGCCGCGCACGCCGAAGGCCCCGGCGGCGCCGCAGCGGCGACCGGGGTCCTCGGTGGCGTGTCAGCGGGTCAGCCGCACTGGCACGGGTTGCCCGACTGGCAGCCGCACCCGCAGCCCGAGCCGCAGCCGCAGGCGCCGATCAGGGTGAGGTTCCTGATCTGCGCGGGCTGTTCGGTCGGGCGCTCCTGGGTGGGCTCGGACGGCGTACCGGGCGTGCTGGGGGAATCGGCCATGGTTCCTCCTCGACGAGGCTCGTGCCTGTGCCCATTGCATGCCCCGTCCGTCGGGCGCATCAACGGCGCATACGAGCGCGCGCGTTGCGATGCGCGCCCCCGCGAGCATCCGCGTCAGGCGCTCTCCGCCCCCGGCACCGACTGGATGTCCGCCTGGAGCTCGTCCGCGTGCTCGCCCGTGACCAGGTACACCACCCGCTTGGCGACGGCGACCGCGTGGTCGGCGTAGCGCTCGTAGTAGCGGCCCAGCAGGGTGACGTCGACGGCGGTCTCGATGCCGTGCTTCCAGCGGTCGTCGATCAGGTGCTGGAAGAGGGTGCGGTGCAGCAGGTCCATCGCGTCGTCGTCCTGCTCCAGCTGGAGCGCCAGGTCGACGTCCTTGGTGATGATCACCTCGGCCGCCTTGGCCATCAGGCGCTGTGCGAGCTGGCCCATCTCCAGGATCGTGGCGTGGATGTCCTGCGGCACCGCCCGCGCCGGGAAGCGCAGCCGGGCGAGCTTGGCCACGTGCTGGGCCAGGTCGCCGGAGCGCTCCAGGTCGGCGCTCATGCGCAGCGAGGTGACCACGATCCGCAGATCCGTGGCCACCGGCTGCTGCCGTGCCAGCAGCGCTATGGCCCGTGCCTCCAGGTCGTGCTGCAGTTCGTCGACCTTCTGGTCGGCCTCGATGACGCTCTCCGCCAGCTTCAGATCGGCGTCCAGGATGGCGGTCGTGGCGCGCCCGATCGCCGATCCGACCAGCCGGGTCATCTCCACCAGACCGTCGCCGATCGAGTCCAGTTCCTCGTGGTACGCGTCCCGCATCAGGTTCCCTCTCGTGCGTGTCGTCCGGGGTTCCGGGCAGGGCTCCCGGTCCCACGCTCCCACGTTCCGGCCCTTACGCGTCCGGTTCCGCGACCCCGAATGAACCAATCCTGGCCCCAAGGTGAACTCTGGGCGACGAGTGTTCGAGCTGACACCCGGACGGCTGTGGGCATGTCGGATCCCATGCCTAACCTGGTGGCATGGACGTGAACGCGGCGGTCGCCGCAGCGGCTGCGATCGCCGGGGTGCTCACCGGTGTGATCGCCATGCTGGCGTTCCGCTGGAGCGAGCGGGAGCAGAAGCGCCCCACTCGTACCTCGTTGCACACCGAGGCCGTGCTCCCGCCCGGCGTCGACACCGTCCTGTCCGTACTCCGCTCCTCCGCCGTCGTCCTGGACGAGGCGGACGCCGTGGTCAAGGCCAGCTCCGCCGCGTACGCCCTCGGGCTGGTGCGCGGCGGCCGGCTCTCCGTGGAGCCGATGCTCCAGATGGCCCGCGACACCCGCAGGGACGGGGAGATACGACAGGTCGAGCTCGACCTTCCCCGCAGGGGCACCGGACGCGGGGAGGCGCTCGCCGTCTCCGCGCGGGTCGCGCCGCTCGGGTCGCGGCTGGTGCTGCTGCTCGTCGAGGACCTCACCGAGGCCCGGCGCATCGAGGCGGTCCGGCGGGACTTCGTGGCGAACGTGAGCCATGAGCTGAAGACACCGGTCGGCGCGCTCTCCCTGCTGTCCGAGGCCGTCATGGACGCCTCCGACGACCCGGAGGCCGTGCAGCGGTTCGCCGGGCGCATGCAGATCGAGGCGACCCGGCTGACCAACCTGGTCCAGGAACTCATCGACCTGTCCCGGGTGCAGAACGACGACCCGCTGGAGGACGCCGAGCCGGTCCGCGTCGACGAACTCGTCGCCGAGGCCATCGACCGCTGCCGCCACCAGGCGGGGACCAAGCAGATCACCATGGCCGCCGGCGGTACGGCGGACCTGGCCGTGTGGGGCAACCGCGGGCAGCTCGCCGCCGCCCTCGGCAACCTCGTCGAGAACGCCGTCAACTACTCCCCGGCCCGCACCCGCGTCGGCATCGCCGCCCGGCGGCTCACCGCACCCGGCGGGGACATGATCGAGATCGCCGTGACCGACCAGGGCATCGGCATCTCCGACAAGGACAAGGAGCGCATCTTCGAGCGCTTCTACCGCGTCGACCCGGCCCGCTCCCGTGCCACCGGAGGCACCGGCCTGGGCCTCGCCATCGTCAAACACGTGGCCGCCTCGCACGGCGGGGAGGTCACGGTGTGGAGCGCCGAGGGACAGGGCTCCACCTTCACCCTGCGACTGCCGGAGGCGGGTGCGGGCCGCGAGCGCGCCCACCAGCACCCCGACCTCGAAGGCGAGGACGGCCCCGACGGGGCCGGCCGGTCCGCCGTGCCGTCGCGCGGCTCGTCCCACACCCCCGACTCATCCGCGTACGAAACGCTTTCCGCCCCGGAGGTCCTTCCGTGACCCGAGTGCTCGTCGTCGAGGACGAGGAGTCCTTCTCCGACGCCCTGTCGTACATGCTCCGCAAGGAGGGCTTCGAGGTGGCCGTGGCAGCCACCGGCCCCGACGGACTCGACGAGTTCGAGCGCAACGGCGCCGACCTCGTCCTCCTCGACCTGATGCTGCCGGGTCTGCCCGGTACGGAGGTGTGCCGTCAGCTGCGCGGCCGCTCCAACGTCCCGGTGATCATGGTGACCGCCAAGGACAGCGAGATCGACAAGGTCGTCGGCCTGGAGATAGGGGCCGACGACTACGTGACCAAGCCCTTCTCCTCGCGCGAGCTGGTCGCCCGTATCCGCGCGGTGCTGCGCCGCCGCGGCGAGCCGGAGGAGGTCGCCCCGGCCGCGCTGGAGGCCGGCCCGGTCCGCATGGACGTCGACCGGCACGTGGTCACGGTCGGCGGCTCCAAGGTCGACCTGCCGCTGAAGGAGTTCGACCTGCTCGAGATGCTGCTGCGCAACGCGGGCCGCGTGCTGACCCGGATGCAGCTCATCGACCGCGTCTGGGGCGCGGACTACGTCGGCGACACCAAGACCCTCGACGTCCACGTCAAGCGGCTGCGCGCCAAGATCGAGCCGGACCCGGGCGCGCCGCGCTACCTGGTGACGGTGCGCGGCCTGGGCTACAAGTTCGAGCCGTAGACCGCGGCTGCCGGATCTCCGCATACGGCGAAGGGCGGCACCCCGTGCGGGGGTGCCGCCCTTCGCCGTATGCGGCCGTGGAAGCGGTACGCCCGTACCGCGACGACTCAGTGACCGGCCGACGGCGAGGTGCTCGCGGACGCCTGGTCGGTCGGGGTGCCGGAGGGCGACTTCGAGGTGTTCGGCGACGGCGAGCCGGACGGGGAGCCGGAGGGCTTCTGGGCCGGGCTCTGCGCCGGGGCGCTCGGCACCTCGCTCGGGCCCCACTCGGAGAAGTAGCTCTTGGCCGGCACGATGTAGCCGCTCAGGGTCACGTTCCCGGCCTTGCTGAACGTGAAGGTGATGTTCTGGACGCTGCCGTCCTGCGTGGCCTCGCGGCTGCCGTGCAGGGTGGCCGCGGCGTTGCCCTTGCCGCCGATGACGACAGAACCGCCGGCGGGGACGATCACCTTGCCGTTGCCCTTGGCGGCCTTGAGGTCGGCCGGCTGGGCGACGCCCTCCACCTTGACGGTCTCCAGGGTCTCGTCGGCCGGGCCCGAGTTGTACAGGGTGGCGGAGATCGCGGCCGGGCCGGTGGACTCACGGTCGGGCTGGGTGATGACGAGCGCGTTCTGGATCTTGATGTCACCGACGCTCGTGGCGGCGTTGTCCGGCTTGATCTGCAGGGTCTGGGCGTTGTTCCCGGAGCCGCAGGCGGCCAGCGAGGCGATCGAGAGGGCGGTGACGGAGGCGGCGAGGGCGCCGCGTCGAAGGCTGCTGCTCACGGCGGCGGCAACTCCTTGAACGCAGGGGCGGCTTTCCTTGTAAAGCCGCCCTAAGGGTCAGTCAGCGCGCTTAGGTTATCGAGCCGTTCCCGCGCCGCCGCACCCGACCCTCCCCGGAGCCCGCGGATCGCCCGGCAGGCGGTACGGGGAGCGGGCCCCGTCGGCGGCTGACCTCGCAGCCGTCACCGTGTCACTTCTGACTCACGAGTCACTTTGAGCACTGGCTTCGTACGCCATTCACGTAAGTCGCCGCAGGTCTTCGTCGTGCCGCAGGCGAATATTCCGTGAAGAATGCACGGCCGTCACCGAAATTGATCACGCCGGGATGAGCCGGCTCCCTTCCGGCCGCCTTCCCGCTTCCACTCCCTGTTCCTTCCCGCTTCGTTCCGGGTCGCTTCCCGGCGCCTTCCGGGTGCCTTCCGGGGACGTCGTGATCAATTCCGGATTCGGCGCGTAAGCGCCTCCGGTCGGCCGAACGGAGTAGCGCAAGTCGCACACACGGAACCGGACATTTGTGGATGTTCGACCCTGTGCGGGAGCCTCCCGGAGGCTGTGACGGGCGTGTTTCCTGCGCCCCGGGAAGCGGCTCCCACCTGCGAATACCTGCCTCCGCTCGCCCGCCGCAGCACGTCCCCGTCGCTGTTGTCAAGCCCCGAGATATGCCCTGACCTGCGAAAACGCCATTCAGAAGACGCCGTATCCGTGTTACCCTGGATAGCCACGGAAGGGGTACCTGTCACATGACGTTCAAGGTTGGCGACACCGTGGTCTATCCCCATCACGGGGCCGCGCTGATCGAGGCTATCGAAACTCGCCAGATCAAAGGCGTGGACAAGACCTACTTGGTGCTGAAGGTCGCCCAGGGTGACCTGACGGTACGTGTGCCAGCGGACAATGCGGAGTTCGTCGGCGTGCGTGATGTGGTCGGTCAGGACGGGCTGGACCGGGTCTTCGAGGTGCTGCGCGCTCCGTACGCCGAGGAGCCCACGAACTGGTCCCGTCGTTACAAGGCAAATCTGGAGAAGCTCGCCTCCGGCGATGTCATCAAGGTCGCGGAAGTCGTGCGTGACCTGTGGCGTCGTGAGCGCGAGCGTGGACTCTCCGCAGGTGAGAAGCGCATGCTCGCCAAGGCGCGGCAGATCCTGGTGAGCGAGCTCGCCCTCGCGGAGAACACGAACGAGGACAAGGCCGAGGCCCTCCTCGACGAGGTTCTCGCGTCCTGACGCGGCCCTGTCCGCCTCAGTTCAGCACGGTGTGAATGCCGCGGTGCCCGATGACCTGACTGTGTCGCCGGGCGCTGCGGCATGTTCGTTCCGTCGCCGCGTACGCCTGTCGCTGCGTACGCTTACGTCTCGTACGTTTCCCTATCCGCGCACGTGACGTCGCTGCGGTCCTGCTGTCGTCCCTGTCGAGCCGTCGTCCTGATCAGGGGACGCGCCCCCCGATACCGATGCGCCGGGGTCGGGCCGCCGGCTCGACCAGGGTCACGGAAGGGTCCGGTCAGAGCGTCGCGGGCCCGGCACGGTGAGGCCATACCCACCGGGGCCGAGCACACAAACCTGACAGGAACCGATGTCTGACGTTTCGCGTCCTTCAGCCATTGAGCCGCGTACGGCCGTGGTGATTCCGGCCGCAGGTCGCGGCGTACGCCTGGGGCCCGGCGCCCCCAAGGCGCTGCGCGCGCTGAGCGGCACACCGATGCTGGTGCACGCGGTGCGTGCCATGGCGGCGTCGCGGTTTGTCTCCCTCGTCGTCGTGGTCGCACCGCCGGACGGCGCCGGGGAGGTCAAGAGCCTGCTCGACGCGCACGCGCTGCCCGGGGGTCCCCCCGGCGCCAGCTGGGGGAGGACGGACTTCCTCGTGGTGCCGGGCGGAGAGTCGCGCCAGGAGTCCGTGAAGCTCGGCCTGGACGCGCTGCCGGACGAGTACGGCATCGTGCTGGTCCACGACGCGGCCCGGCCGCTGGTGCCCGTGGACACGGTGGACGCGGTGATCGAGGCGGTGCGGGGCGGTGCGGTGGCCGTCGTTCCGGCGCTGCCGCTCGCGGACACCGTGAAGGAAGTGGAGCCGGCGGCGGTGGCGGGGGAGCCCGAGCCGGTGCTGGCCACGCCGTCCCGGGCGCGGCTGCGGGCCGTGCAGACGCCGCAGGGCTTCGACCGGGGGACGCTGGTGCGCGCGCACGAGAGCGTGACCGGCGAGGTGACCGACGATGCGAGCATGGTCGAGCAGCTCGGGGAGCGGGTGGTGGTCGTGCCGGGGCACGAGGAGGCGTTCAAGGTGACGCGGCCGCTGGATCTGGTGCTGGCGGAGGCGGTTCTCGCGCGGCGGAGGCTGAACGATGGGTTCTGAGGCCGTGCGCGGGCCCGCGGCTGTGCCGCTGCTTCCGCGGGTGGGCATCGGTACCGACATCCACGCCTTCGAGGAAGGGCGTGAGCTGTGGTGCGCGGGGCTGAAGTGGGAAGGGGAGGGGCCGGGGCTCGCCGGGCACTCCGACGCGGACGTCGTCGCGCACGCGGCGTGCAACGCGTTGTTCTCCGCGGCGGGGCTGGGGGACCTCGGGCAGCACTTCGGCACCGGGCGGCCGGAGTGGGCGGGGGCGTCCGGGGTGACGCTGCTGGCGGAGGCGGCGCGGATCGTGCGCGAGGCGGGGTTCGTCATCGGGAACGTCGCGGTGCAGGTGATCGGGGCGCGGCCGAAGATCGGCAAGCGGCGTGCCGAGGCGGAGGAGCTGCTGTCGTCGGTGGTGGGGGCCGAGGTGTCGGTCTCCGGGGCGACGACGGACGGTCTCGGGTTCCCCGGGCGGGGGGAGGGCCTCATGGCCGTGGCCACCGCGCTGGTGGCCCGGACGGGCTGAGAGCCCCCTGCGGCGCGGGGTGCGTCGTCGTGTGCGGGCGGTGGGTGGCTGGTCGCGCGGTTCCCCGCGCCCTTGGGTTCCTGCGGAACCCCGCCGGCGCGGTTCACCGCGCCCTGGGTTCCTGCGGAACCCCGCCGGCGTCCGTGAGCGTCCCCACGCCCGGGCGGCCGTCACGCCGGCACGGGTGGACGCCCGGACCAGTCACCCTTGAGCCCCGCCGGAGGCGCAGGTCACGAAAGCGCCCCCGCAGCCCGCATCGGCGCCTGGCATTGCCGTGGGCCCACTACTCTGGATGCGTGACTATTCGCCTGTACGACACCAGTGCCCGGCAGATCCGTGACTTCACCCCCCTCACGCCGGGTTGTGTGTCGATCTACCTGTGTGGCGCCACCGTGCAGGCGGCCCCGCACATCGGGCACATCCGCTCGGGGCTGAACTTCGACATCCTGCGCCGCTGGTTCGCCTACCGCGGCTACGACGTCACCTTCATCCGCAACGTCACCGACATCGACGACAAGATCATCGGGAAGGCCGCCGAGCAGGGCCGCCCCTGGTGGTCCATCGGGTACGAGAACGAGCGGGCCTTCAACGACGGCTACAAGGCCCTCGGCTGCCTGCCGCCGACGTACGAGCCGCGTGCCACCGGCCATGTCACGGAGATGGTCGAGATGATGCGCACGCTCATCGAGCGCGGGCACGCCTACGAGGCCGACGGCAGCGTCTACTTCGACGTCCGCTCGTGGCCGTCGTACCTGGAGCTGTCCCGGCAGGACCTGGACGAGATGCGCCAGCCCGCCGAGGAGGGCATCACCGGCAAGCGTGACCCGCGTGACTTCGCCATGTGGAAGGCCGTCAAGCCGGGCGAGCCGAGCTGGGAGACGCCGTGGGGGCCGGGGCGTCCCGGGTGGCACCTGGAGTGCTCCGCCATGGCGCACAAGTACCTGGGGTCCGCCTTCGACATCCACGGCGGCGGCCTCGACCTGATCTTCCCGCACCACGAGAACGAGATCGCCCAGGCCAAGGCCTACGGCGACGACTTCGCCCGGTACTGGCTGCACAACGCCTGGGTCACCATGAGCGGCGAGAAGATGTCCAAGTCGCTGGGCAACTCCGTGCTCGTCAGCGAGATGGTCAAGCAGTGGCGGCCCATCGTGCTGCGGTACTACCTCGGCACGCCGCACTACCGCTCGACCATCGAGTACAGCGAGGAGTCGCTGCGCGAGGCCGAGTCCGCGTTCGCCCGTATCGAGGGCTTCGTGCAGCGGGTCGTGGAGAAGGCCGGCCAGGTCGAGCCCGCCGCCGACGTGCCGCCCGCCTTCGCCGAGGCCATGGACGACGACCTCGGTGTGCCGCAGGCGCTCGCCGTGATCCATACGACGGTCCGCCAGGGCAACAGCGCGCTGGCCGCCGACGACAAGGACGCCGCCGTCGCGCGGCTCGCCGAGGTGCGGGCCATGCTGGGCGTCCTCGGGCTCGACCCGCTCGACGAGCAGTGGGCCGGCGAGAGTGACCGGGGCGACGATCTGCACGGCGTCGTCGACAGCCTCGTCCGCCTGGTCCTGGAGCAGCGCGAGTCCGCCCGGGCGCGCAAGGACTGGGCGACCGCGGACGCCATCCGGGACCAGCTGGCGCAGTCCGGGCTGGTCGTCGAGGACAGCCCGCAGGGCCCGCGGTGGAGCCTCGGAGCCCGCTAGAACACCGCGAGTGTGCCGCCCGGGGCTCCGGGCGGCACACTTGCACTGACGTACGTACATCAACGCATCACGGAGACAGGTAGGTCATGGCCGCGAACAACCGTCGCATGTCCGGCAAGAAGGGCGCGCAGGTCGGCAGTGGCGGCCAGCGGCGCCGGGGCCTGGAGGGCAAGGGCCCGACTCCGCCCGCCGAGATGCGCAAGGGACACGCCAAGCAGCGTGCGGCGCAGGCGAAGGCCCGGCGCGCGCAGAGCCGTGCGCCGCAGCGCCGGGGCGGCGGCAAGTCCGCCTCCGAGCTGGTCGTCGGCCGCAACCCGGTCTACGAGGCGCTGCGCGAGGGGGTGCCCGCCACCACGCTGTACGTGCAGCAGTTCATCGACAACGACGAGCGGGTGCGCGAGGCGCTGCAGCTCGCCGCGGAGCGCGGTGGCATCCACCTGATGGAGGCCCCGCGTCCCGAGCTGGACCGGATGACCAACGGGCTCAACCACCAGGGCCTCGTCCTGCAGATCCCGCCGTACGAGTACGCCCATCCCGAGGACCTCGCCGACGCCGCCGCGGACGAGGGCGAGGACCCGCTGATCGTCGCCCTGGACGGCGTGACCGACCCGCGCAACCTCGGTGCCGTCGTGCGGTCCGTCTCCGCCTTCGGCGGCCACGGTGTCGTCGTGCCCGAGCGGCGTGCGGCCGGCATGACCGCCGGTGCCTGGAAGACGTCCGCCGGTACGGCCGCCCGGACGCCGGTCGCGCGGGCGACGAACCTGACGCGGGCGCTCGAGGCGTACAAGAAGGCCGGGATCGTCGTCGTCGGCCTGGCCGCCGACGGGGACGTCGAGCTCGGTGAGCTGGAGGCACTCGGCGGGCCGGTGTGCATCGTCGTCGGCAGCGAGGGCAAGGGACTGTCGCGGCTGGTCGGCGAGACCTGTGACTTCCGGGTGCGCATCCCGATGCCGGGCGGGGCCGAGTCGCTCAACGCCGGTGTCGCCGCGGGCATCGTCCTCTACGAGGCCGCGTCGCGACGCGCCTGAATGTCTGTTCGCTGATATCGCCCACACGGGGGATTACGGGCTGTCCGGACAACCTTGACGGGGTCCGGACAGATCCACGCGGTCAAGGCAGTGTCCTATCTCGGCGTCACTCGGTTAGATGAGTGTGGACACCAGAACACCCCGCACACCCACGGGGGACCGCTCGTCGGGTTACGACGACGCTCCCGCGCTGAGCATGGTGAAGGTGCCGAGCGATCCGGCGCAGATCATCGTGAGCCACGCGAGCTTCCGCGTGCAGTTGGGTGCGTCGTCCGTGCGCACCCGGTCCCCGCGGATCGCGCGGCACTTGAGCGCCGGTCAGGACACCGCGCGCGTGCCCGCCGCCGCGGCCGCCGGCGCCGCCCGTCGGCGAGCCGTCGTCTGGAGCGGCAGGTCCGACCCCGACGACACCGGCGCCCACCGCCTGCTCCAGGCCGTGCGGGCCGGCAGCGTCGGCCACGCCGAGCCCGCCGCCGGCGACGCCGGAGCCACCCAGGTGCTGCCCCGCGTCTCGCCCGCCCACGAGGGCTACGCCGGCTACGACGAGCTGGAGCAGACCGTCGAGACGCCCGTCGTCGGCGCCCAGCGCACCTCCGAGGACGGCGCGGGCACCCGCCTGCTCCCCGCCATGCGCAGCGTCGGCAGCGTCTACGACGAGCCCGGTGAGCCCGGCTACGGCGATGGCGGACACGGCGGCTTCGGCGACGTCGCCGACCGGGGCGAGGACGGCGACGCGGACACCCGCGGCCGGCGCCACGGCGACGACCCCGCGCGGCACGCGTACTACCCGCACCGCCGGATGAACCTCGGCGTCGTCCTGCTCCCGCTGCGCATCTTCCTCGGCTTCATCACCATCTACGCCGGCATGGGCAAGCTGTGCGACCCCGTCTACTTCGACGGCGGCAAGCGCGGCTCCATGGTCAAGTGGCTCGACACCCTGCACCCCTGGGAGGTCGCCGAACCGCTGCGCCAGTTCGCCCTCCACCACCCCGTCGGCTCCGGCCTCGTCATCGCCTTCCTCCAGGTGGTGGTCGGCGTGCTGACCGTCCTGGGCTGCTGGCAGCGGGTCGCCGCCGTGGTCGGCGCGCTGCTGTCGGCCGCGCTCATCGTCACCGTCAGCTGGAAGACGGTCCCCGTCTACGACGCCCCCGACATCATCTACCTCGCCGCCTGGTCCCCGCTGGTCATCGCCGGCGCCCCCGTCTACTCCGTCGACGGCCGCCTCGCCGCGAGTGCCTGGCGGCGGCTCGGGCCGCGCTCCGACATCTGGGAGCTGCGGCGCTATGTGCTGCGCCGCGGTGCGCTGATCACCGCGGTCGTCACCGGGCTGACGCTGCTCGTCGGTTCGCTGCTGGGCGGTGCCGTGCGCGACGCCGACCGGGTCGTCGCGCCCGGGCCCGGCGAGGCCCCGCGCAACGAACTGCCCGGCTCGCCGCTGCCGCAGCGGCCCGGTGAGCACACCCGGCGGCACACGCCGTCCGCGTCCGCCGCGCCGACGCGGGGGGCGGCTTCCTCCGGCCCCAAGCACGAGACCCACAAGCCGGGGGCGACGCGTTCCTCCGGTACGGCGACCGGCGGGGCGCCCAGCCAGACGCAGGGCAGCGGCGGGCAGGCGCCGTCACGGCACTCCTCGCCGACCGGTCAGGGCCCGAGCACCAGCTCCGGGCCGACCTCCGGGGGCGGCGCGTCGGGCGGCTCCGGGTCGTCCGGCGGCAGCGGCAGCGGCAGCGGCGGCGGCTCCGGGTCGTCCTCCTCCGGTGGCTCCGGCTCCTCCTCAGGCCAGTCCGGCCTCGTGGGCGGCCTGTTGGGGTAACCGGGCCGGTGGGCGACATGCTCGGGTAGCCCACCGGCCGAATCCTGCGACGATCCTTCGGCCGACCCGACGGCCGGTACGACGATGGGCCCCGCGCGTGGTGTGCAGGGCCCATCGGTGCGCGGTGCGGTGGCCGTGGTGCGGTGAGTGCGGTGCGGTGGCCGCCTGCCCCGTGCGGCAGCTGCGGTGCGGTGAGGTGGCCGCGTGGCGCGGCTGCGGTGCGGTGAGGTGGCCGCGTGCGGCGGATGTCGGGGGCGGTGGCGTCAGCGGCCCAGGGCCGCCAGTTCCTTGGCCGCCTCGGTCAGGTCCTTCGCCGTGTCGATCGCCCGCCAATAGGCGCCCTGGGGGATCGGGAAGCCGGCCAGGCGGCGCTCCCGGGCCAGGTGCGGGAACGTGGTGCGCTCGTGGTCCCCGCGCTCGGGGAGGAGACCGGCGAAGGCCGGGGAGAACACGTAGACGCCCGCGTTGATCTCGAACGTGGACGGCGGGGCCTCGATGAAGTCGGTGATGTGGCCGAAGCCGTCGGTCTGCACGGCGCCCCAGGGAATGCGGGGGCGGGCGAGGGCGAGCGTCGCCATGGCGTCGCGCTCGGTGTGGAAGTCGGCCATGTCGCGCAGCGAGAACCGGGTCCAGATGTCGCCGTTGGTGGCGTACCAGGGGCGGTCCGGGTGCGGCAGGTGCGCGGCGGCGAACTTCAGGCCGCCACCACGGCCGAGGGGCTCCGCCTCGACGACGGTGGTGACGCGCACGGGCAGGTCGGCCGACGTGAGCCACTGCTCGAGCACGTCGGCGAGGTGGCCGCAGGAGACGACCACGTCGGTGACGCCCTCTTCGGCGAGCCAGGTGAGCTGGTGGCCGATGATGGGCGTGCCCGTCCCGGGGATCTCGACCATCGGCTTGGGCCGGTCGTCGGTGTAGGGGCGCAGCCGGGAACCTTGGCCTCCGGCCAGGATGACGGCTTGGGTGGGGCGGGTCAGGGCGTGCGGATGGGTCATGCCGGAAGACTACGGCGGGGTGCCTGCGGCCGGCTGTGCGGGTGCCCGCGGCGCCCGGTGCCGGTTCGTGGCGGCTGGTCGTCTCCCCTCCGCGGGTGCGTGGGTGGTTGCTCGCGCCGTTCCCCGCGCCCCTTGGTGCCTGCGGCGGCCCGTCACTGCCCGTGGGCGGTCGCTGTCGCGCCCGCCGCGAGTGCTGGTCGGGGTCCGCGGTGGGGGGTGTCCGTCCTCGGTCCGGCCGCCTGTTTCCGACGGACTCACCGTGTGCCGGTGCCGGACGCTGCGGGCGGACACCCCCCACCACGCCCCCATCCCGCCGTACGCGGGTGCGGAGGACGCCGTGGCATGTGGTGCGGGCGTCAGCTGTGGGCCGCCAGGATGCCCGAGGCGTACGACGTGTCGCAGACCGGGCGGGCGAAGGACTGGGCGCGGGACGGGCCGTAGATGCGGACCGCGGCGCGGCCCAGGGCCCGGGCGATGGAGGTGCAGTGCCTGGCCAGGGACGGCCGGTCGTTGACGACCTGCTGGAGGTGGGTGAGGGCGATGCCGGGGTCCTTCTGCTGGAGCTCGGTGAGGAGCTGGTCGCGCAGGAGGTCCTGGGGCGCGCGGGGGGCGGAGTTCTTGGCGTCCGTCGCGCGCGTCACGTCGGTGGCGGTGAGCACCGAGTCCGAGGGGTCCCCGGACCAGTTGACCCGGGTGACCGCGAGGGTCCCGGAGAGCACCAGGACGACGGGCAGGACGAGGGCGAGGGAGCGGCCGATGCGGCGGGCGGGGCCCCGGTGACCGCGTCGCGTCTGTTGGGTGGTGGAGTGCTTCACGCGTGTGAGGGTAGCGCCCGGTAATGATTTGGCGACATTTAGTCACCTGTTCGGGGGACGAGCGAGGGGGGATTTCGCGGTGGCAGGTTGACGTACGGGGTTCGAAAGGGGTGCTTTTGCCGGGGTATTTGTCGACAACGACAAGGGCCCCGCTCCAGTTCGCGGGGCCCTTGTCGTCAACCTGGGTGAATCATGCGCCGGATGGTCAGTCCGACAGGCGCGCGCCCGTCGACGTGGAGAACACGTGGGTCTCGCCGGAGCGCGGCACGACGTGCAGCGTGCTGCCCTTCTCCGGCACCTCGCGGCCGCCCACGCGGACCACGAGGTCCTTGGACTCGGCGCCGACCTTGGCGGTGCCGTAGACGAACGCGTCGGAGCCGAGCTCCTCGACGACGTTGACGGTGACCGCGACACCGAGGTCGGAGTCGGGGCCGGCCACGTCGAAGTGCTCGGGGCGGACGCCGACGGTGACCGTCTTGTCGGTGGCGGCGGCCAGCGCGTCCCGGTCGACCGGCACCACGCTGTTGCCGAACTTCACGCCGCCGTCGGTGATCGGGACCTCGACGAGGTTCATCGCCGGGGAGCCGATGAAGCCGGCCACGAAGAGGTTGGCGGGCTTGTCGTACATGTTGCGCGGGGTGTCGACCTGCTGGAGCAGACCGTCCTTGAGGACCGCGACGCGGTCGCCCATGGTGAGGGCCTCGACCTGGTCGTGGGTGACGTAGACCGTGGTGATGCCGAGGCGGCGCTGCAGGGACGCGATCTGCGTACGCGTCGACACACGGAGCTTGGCGTCCAGGTTGGACAGCGGCTCGTCCATGAGGAAGACCTGCGGCTCGCGGACGATCGCGCGGCCCATCGCCACACGCTGGCGCTGACCGCCGGAGAGGGCCTTCGGCTTGCGGTCCAGGTACTCGGTGAGGTCGAGGATCTTCGCGGCCTCCTCGACCTTCTGCCGGATCTCCGCCTTGTTGACGCCGGCGATCTTGAGCGCGAAGCCCATGTTGTCGGCGACCGTCATGTGCGGGTAGAGCGCGTAGTTCTGGAACACCATGGCGATGTCCCGGTCCTTCGGCGGCAGGTGCGTCACATCGCGGTCGCCGATGCGGATCGCGCCGCCGTTGACGTCCTCCAGGCCCGCGAGCATCCGCAGGGAGGTGGACTTGCCGCAGCCGGACGGACCGACCAGGACGAGGAACTCCCCGTCGGCGATCTCGATGTCCAGGGCGTCGACGGCGGGCTTGGTGGAACCCGGGTAGATCCGGGTCGCCTTGTCGAACGTGACAGTGGCCATGGTGAATGGGCCCCCTTCTACCGGCAGGAACGTGCCGGACGATCCGTTGTAGGAAGGTGGTTGGTGTAGTCCACGCAGGTGAACTGGCACAGGACGGTACCTGGCGTTCACCTGGTCTGTCAGTAGGCGGGCCCCGGTGAACTTCGCGGAAATTTTCGATCGGGCCGCCGCGGGAGGTGGGTAGACTGCACGGGCGTGTCCGTGCCGCACGGACCCGGGCCTCCTTAGCTCAGCTGGTTAGAGCACCGCTCTTGTAAAGCGAAGGTCGTCGGTTCGAATCCGACAGGGGGCTCTGACGCTCATCAGCGCGAACGCCCCGGCCGACGATCGGTCCGGGGCGTTCGGCATCTACGGGTGCCATCGGCCGGCGGGTCACTCGTGGTCAGGGGCAGGCGCGACCGGGTGGTCGGGTCCACGGGGGCGACGGCCCCCTGCCGGGTGACCGGCGTCACAAACCTCGACGGAAGTTGAAATTGCATCAGGTGGAAGCGCGTGTTTCCTCTGCTTCGCAGGTCGCCTCCGGCTTCACGCCAGTTGGTCGGACCCGCCGGTGCACTCGCGACCGCGGGGCGAGGGACTTAGGCTGAAGAAGGGACCCAAAAAGCCACGTGGAAAAGCTGCCCACAGGAAAAATGTGTGGTTGCCCGTGGTATCTCCTACAGCCTGATGGGGGATCAGTGATGAACGGGTCTTCTGAGCTGATGGCAGCCGGTTCGAGTTTGATTCCCGTAGCGGCAGCGGTAGCGGGAGCGACCATGGCCGCGATTCTCACGGTCGCCAGCGCCGTACTCCAGGATTGGCGGACAAGGCGCAACGAAGCGGTTCGTCAACGTCAGGCGATCGATGACACGAGCCGCTACATGAGCCTCATACAGCACACGCTCGAGGCGTCCCGCCGCATGCCGGAAGCTCCAGGGAGTGCCGAGGCGGAGAAATGGGCGTACGGCGCCCTGGACCGAGCCTTTGCGAGTATGCCCGGTCCCGTCGAATTGGCCGAGACCCCAAGGCGTCAACGGGTCTATGGAATACTTCGCAGGGGCCTGCTGGTGACTGCTCCCACTTCAATCGGAATGTTTATTGCTCAAGCGCTCTACTGGGTCGTGCTGCTGTTCGCGATATATTCCGTCGTGGGACTTCTTGCCTCGGGGGGTGCCTGGGGGGACAGACTGTGGACAGCGGCGCTCGTCCTCGTCACCCTGGCGCCGATCGCGGCACTCGTGCGTTATTGGGCGTCCCGGAAGATTCATTCCTCGCGTGGCTGAGGTCACTTCCTGGTCAGTCGTGCCGGCCCAGCTGTGTCAGTGCCTCGTCCGTCAGGCGGTAGACCGTCCAGTCGTTCTGGGGGCGGGCGCCGAGGGCGTCGTAGAAGCCGATCGCGGGGGTGTTCCAGTTGAGGACGGACCACTCCAGGCGCTGGTAGCCGCGCCGGGTGCAGATGCGGGCCAGTTCGGTGAGCAGGGCCTTGCCGTGGCCGCCGCCGCGGGCCTCGGGGCGGACGTAGAGGTCCTCGAGGTAGATGCCGTGCGTGCCGCGCCAGGTGGAGAAGGACAGGAACCACAGCGCGAAGCCGACCGGCTCGCCGGTGTCGTCGTCCTCGGCGATGTGCGCGAAGGCGGCCGGGTGGTCGCAGAACAGGGCGTCGTGGAGCTGGGCGGGGGTCGCCTTCGCCTCCTGCGGGGCCTTCTCGTAGGTGGCGAGTTCCTGGATCAGGGTGTGGATGACGGGGACGTCGGCGGGCGTGGCGGGGCGGATCATCGGGGCTCTTCCTCGTCAGGGGTGCAGGGGCGGGCGCAGACGGCGGGCGATCTCGAGCTGCTCCGGGTCCAGGGGGCGGCCGTCCTCGATGTCCCACAGGGCGTTCTGCAGGAGGCGGCCCAGGGTCCAGGCGCGGGCGCGTTCCCGGTCGAGGTCCATGACGGCGGTCATCGCGTCGAAGCGCCACCGGACGTCGCCGGGGTCGTAGCGGTTGTCGAGGGCCGGCCACAGTTCGAAGCCGGGGTCGCCGGCGAGGGGTTTGGGGTCGATGGCGAGCCAGTCGGCGCGGTCGCCGGCCAGGACGTTCTCGTCGTGCAGGTCCCAGTGCAGCAGGCGGTCGCCGGGTTCGGCGACGACCTCGCGTACGGCCGCGGCGCAGTCCGCGACGATCCGGCGGGCCCCGGGGTCGGGGATGCGGGGCAGCGCACCCGGGGTGCGGTCGAGCATCCGCTGCGCGATGTCGCCGAGGCGGCGCAGGCCGGGTGGGGCGGGGGTGGAGTTGAGGTGCGCCAGCAGGGCGGCGATCACCTCGACCGCCTCGTGGGCGTCGGGGTGGTGGGCGAGCATACGGGAGGCGTCGAGGCGTTCCAGCAGCATCGTGCCGGTGGCCTCGTCGTGGTCGATCAGGCGTACCGCGCCGTCGCCGTCCCACAGGCGCAGGGCGACGGGCTCGCCCGCGCTCTCCTCGTCGAGGAGCTGGAGCTTGAGGACGGCGCGCAGTGCGTCGGCGCGGACGACGGGCAGGACCAGGGCGCACACGCCGTACATCGGCTTGCCGTCCAGCCGCAGCCGCCAGCGGTCCAGGAAGCGGGCCGCGAGGTCAGGCAGGCGCGCGACGAACGCGCGGCCCGCCTCGCCGTTGTACTCCTCCTGTGACGCCGCCAGCTCGTCCGGAATGTCGATCACCAGTCGGACGATACTGCTGTGCGTGAATCGGCTCATGCGAATTACGCGGGGTCTGCGCCGGGTCGGGGCCTACGTCCGCCGCGCGCCGGGGACGTACGTCTGGCTGGGGATTCTGTTCGTCACCACGGTCGCCCTGCACCGCATGTCACCGGAGTTCGAGCGCGATTTCCTGCGGCAGCGCTCGACCAACCTGGAGGAGCTGTCGCAGAACCCGGTGCGGGTGCTCATCGCCAGCGCGATGTGGATCGACGGCGGGCGCTGGCTGCCGTACGCCGTGCTGTACAGCGTGTTCCACGCGCCGGCCGAGCGGTGGCTGGGGACGGTGCGCTGGCTGGTGGTGTGCGTGGCGGCGCATGTGCTGGCCACGCTGCTCAGCCAGGGGGTGCTGCTCGTCGCGATCCGCGGCGGGCTCGCCCCGCACTCGGAGGCCGACGCGCTGGACATCGGGGTGAGTTACGCCCTGGCGGGTGTCGTCGGGGTGCTGACGTACCGGATTCCGGGGCCGTGGCGGTACGTGTACCTGTTCGCGGTGCTGGTCTTCTACGGCCTGCCGCTGACGGCCGGTCCGACCTTCACCGACCTCGGTCACTTCGCCTCCGTGCTGATCGGCCTCGCGTGTCACCCGCTGACCCGGGGGCGGGAAATTCCACGGAATCCGAAGGAGACAGGGGTCACGCCGGCGGGTTAACGTCCGCATCCATGAGCAGCACTGTCGTGAACGGCGGCATCTCCTTCTGGTACGCGGACGACGGCCTTCCCCCCGCGCGGGAGCCGCTGCCCGGTGACACCTCCGCCGACGTGGTGATCGTCGGCGGCGGCTACACGGGCCTGTGGACGGCGTACTACCTGAAGAAGGCCGCTCCATTTCTGCGGGTCGTCGTCCTGGAGCAGAAGTTCTGCGGATACGGCGCCTCCGGGCGCAACGGGGGCTGGCTGTACAACGGCATCGCCGGCCGCGACCGGTACGCGAAGCTGCACGGCCGGGACGCGGCGGTGCGGTTGCAGCAGGCGATGAACGACACCGTCGACGAGGTGATCGCGGTCGCCGGGGCGGAGGGCATCGACGCGGACCTGCACAAGGGCGGCGTGCTGGAGGTGGCCACCACCCCGGCCCAGCTGGCCCGGCTGAAGTCCTTCCACGCGGCGGAGGTCGCCTTCGGGGAGAAGGACCGTGAGCTGTACGGCGCGCGGGAGACCGCCGAGCGGATCCGGGTGGCGGCCGCGGTGGGCTCGACGTGGACGCCGCACGGGGCCCGGCTGCACCCGGTGAAGCTGCTGAAGGGGCTGGCCTCGGCCGTCGAGGCGCTCGGGGTGACCATTCACGAGTCGACGCCGGTGACGGAGATCCGGCCCCGGCACGCGGTGACGCCGTACGGCACGGTCCGGGCGCCCTATGTGCTGCGCTGCACGGAGGGGTTCACGGCCTCGCTGAAGGGGCAGCGGCGCACCTGGCTGCCGATGAACTCCTCGATGATCGCCACCGAGCCGCTGAGCGAGGAGCAGTGGGCCCGGATCGGCTGGGACGGCCGGGAGACGCTGGGCGACATGGCGCACGCCTACATGTACGCGCAGCGCACCGCCGACGGGCGGATCGCGCTGGGCGGACGCGGGGTGCCGTACCGCTTCGGCTCGCAGACCGACAACGACGGGCGGACGCAGGACGCGACGATCGCGGCACTGCGGGAGATCCTGGTGCAGTTCTTCCCGTCGCTTGCGGGAGTCGGCATCGCGCACGCCTGGTCGGGCGTGCTGGGGGTGCCGCGGGACTGGTGCGCGACGGTGACCCTGGACCGGTCGACGGGGCTGGGCTGGGCGGGGGGTTACGTCGGTTCGGGCGTCGCCACCACCAACCTGGCCGCCCGGACGCTGCGGGACCTGGTGCAGCAGGACTCCGGGCAGGGCGGGCGCACCGACCTGACCGAGCTGCCGTGGGTGGGGCACCGGGTGCGCAAGTGGGAGCCGGAGCCGTTCCGGTGGGTGGGCGTGCAGGGGATGTACGCCGTGTACCGGGCGGCGGACCGCCGGGAGCGTACGGCGCACAGCACCGAGTCCTCCCGGCTGGCGCGGCTGGCGGACCGGGTCGCCGGGAGGCATTGACGACAAGGCGTCAGGCCACCGACTCCGGTACGGGTGTCTCCGCGCGGGCTCCGTGCGACGGCGGGCGGACGGTGACCATCAGGCCCGCCACCAGGCCGGCGAGGAGCATGACCGCGGCGGCGCACCAGATCGCGACCGTGTAGCCGTGGACCACGCCCTCGCGGATGATCAGCGCCCGCCGGCCGGGGCCGGCCAGGTGGGCGGTGATCCAGGTGGCGCTGCTGGTGGTGGCGACGGTGTTCAGCAGCGCCGTGCCGATGGAGCCGCCGACCTGCTGGGAGGTGTTCACGGTCGCCGAGGTGACACCGGAGTCCTGCGGGGCGACGCCCGCGGTGGCCGTGGAGAACACCGGCATGAAGGTCAGGCCCATGCCGAGGCCCATCAGCAGCAGCGCGGGCAGGATCTCCGTGGTGTAGGAGGAGTCCACCGTCATCTGCGTGAGGATCACCATGCCGCCGGCGGCGAGGATCATCCCCGGGACCATCAGCATGCGCGGCGCCACGTGGGGCAGCAGGCGGGCGCTGATCTGGGTGGAGCCGACGATGATCGCCGCGGTCAGCGGCAGGAAGGCCAGGCCGGTGCGGACGGGCGAGTAGCCGAGGATGACCTGGAGGTAGTAGGTCATGAACAGGAACAGCCCGAACATGCCGATCACCGCGAGCATCATGGTGAGGAAGCAGCCCGCGCGGTTGCGTTCCTTGATGATGTGCAGTGGGAGCAGGGGGCTCGGTGCCCGGGTCTGCCACCAGACGAAGGTCGCGAGCAGGACGACACCGGCCGCGAAGAGGGCGAGGACCAGCGGGTCGGTCCAGCCGCGCGGCTGGGCCTCGCTGAAGCCGTAGACGATCGCGACGAGGCCGCCGCAGCCGAGGACGACGCCGGGCACGTCGAGGCGGACGCCCGCGTGGCCGGGGCGGTCGTGCAGCAGGGTGAGCGCGCCGACGACGGCGATGACGGCGATGGGCACGTTGACGTAGAGGCACCAGCGCCAGTTGAGGTACTCGGTGAGCAGTCCGCCGACGATGAAGCCGATGGCCGAGCCGCTGCCGGCGAGGGCGCCGTAGATGCCGAACGCCTTGCCGCGTTCCTTGGGGTCGGTGAACGTCGTGGTGAGCAGGGAGAGCGCGGAGGGGGCGAGGACGGCCGCGAAGACGCCCTGCAGGGCGCGGGCGCCGAAGAGCATGCCGGCGCCGGTGGCGGCGCCGCCGAGCGCGGAGGCGGCGGCGAAGCCGACCAGCCCGAAGACGAAGGTCCGTTTGCGGCCGACCAGGTCGGCGATCCGGCCGCCGAGCAGGAGCAGTCCGCCGAAGGCGAGGGTGTAGGCGGTGATCACCCACTGCCGGTTGGCGTCGGTCATGCCCAGGTCGCGCTGGGCGGAGGGCAGCGCGATGTTCACGATGGTGGCGTCCAGGACCACCATCAGCTGCGCGAGCGCGATGATCACCAGGCCCCACCAGCGGTGCGGGTCGGTCCCCGTCGCGGGTTCGCCTGTTCGGGTGACAGTCACCCGGTCAGAAGACCATGAATCTGGACGTATCGCATCCCGGGTGGTGTGGTGCCGTTTCATGGCTCGAGAACCACCTTTCCGGTCGTACGCCGGGTTTCGAGCGCGCGGTGCGCGGCGGCCGCCTCGGCGAGCGGGAAGCGCTGGACGGCCGGGACGAGGCGGCCGGCGCCGGCCTCGGTGAGCGCGCGCAGTTCCAGGGTGCGCAGCGGGTCCGGGCCGCCCGCCCGGGCGAACATCGCCGGGCCGAGGACCTGCTCGGAGACGCCGTCGACGAGGTACGGCTCGCCGTCGCGGATGCCCTGCGCGGACCAGCCGAACACCAGGTGCCGGCCCCCGGGGCCGAGCAGGGCGACCGCCTCACGGGCCGCGTCGCCGCCCACGCCGTCGAGGACGACGGTGGCGGGCCGGCCGCCGAGGAAGGCGCGGACCTTGCCGGGCCAGGCGGGGTCGGTGTAGTCGACGGCGAGATCGGCGCCGTTCGCCTGCACGCGGGCGGTCTTGTGCGGGCCGCCCGCGAGCCCCACGACGGTCGCGCCGGCGTTCCTCGCGTACTGCACCAGGAGCGTGCCGATGCCGCCGGCGGCCGCCAGGACGACGGCCACCGAGCCGGGGCCCAGGTCGTCCGCGAACTGCGCGATCCCCATCGCCGTACGGCCCGTGCCGATCATGGCGACCGCCTGCGCCGGGTCCAGGTTCTCCGGGATCTCGTGCAGCCGGGCGGCGTCGGTGACGGCCAGCTCCGCGTAACCGCCTGGCGCGAAGCCGAGGTGGGCGACCACGCGTTTGCCGAGCCAGGACGGGTCGACGCCGTCGCCGAGGGCGTCGACGGTGCCGGCGACCTCGCGGCCCGGGACGGTCGGCAGGGCGGGCAGCTCGGGTACGGGGCCCCGCACACCCTCGCGCAGGGCCGTGTCGAGGAGGTGCACGCCGGCGGCGGCCACGGCGACACGGACCTGGCCCGGGGCGGGCTCCGGGTCCTCGACCTGCTCGTACGTCAGGTTCTCGGCGGGACCGAAGGCGTGAAGACGGATCGCGTGCATGGAGGTAACCCCGTTCGCCGTGTGTTCGGACGGAGCCCACTCTTCGACCTCAAGCGCGCTTGAGGTCAAGCGTGTTCCGGTGTCCCGGTGCCGGCGACACGGCCGTCGGCGCGCTGGTGAAGGAGACCTCCGACAGCACACCGGATGCGGGAATCCGGCCGGTCACGTTCGTGTCCTCGCAGGTCGGCGTGATTGTCAGTGGTGGGGTGCAGCATGGGGGCATGGCAAGGGGAACGCGTGGCGGGACGGGCGTGAAGGCGGCACGGCGGCCGGAGGTGCGCCTGCCGCACCTGGAGCGGTACGACAAGGAGGGGCTGGAGCCCGACGGGGACTACGACGGCCTGGAGTTCGCGGCCGTGGACCTGACCGGCGAGGACGGCGCGGGCGCCCGCTTCATGGACTGCGCGCTCAGAGGCTGCGCACTGGACGGGACACGGCTGCACCATGCCCGCGTGCTGGACTCGGTGCTGTCGGACGTACGGGGCGTGGGCACGGACCTGGCGGAGTCCACGCTGCGGGACGTCGAGCTGACCGACCCGCGCCTGGGCGGCGTCCAGTTGCACGGCGCGGTGCTGGAGCGGGTCCTGGTCCGCGGCGGAAAGATCGACTGCCTCAACCTGCGCGGTGCCCGCCTGCGCGATGTCGTCTTCACCGGCTGCGTTCTGGTGGAACCGGACTTCGCGGGCGCCCGCCTGGAACGGGTGGAGTTCACCGACTGCACGATCAAGGACGCGGACTTCACCGGCGCGACCCTCACGGACGTGGACCTGCGCGGCGCGGCCCCCCTGGACATCGCCCACGGCCTGGAGACCATGGCCGGCGCGGTCATCAGTACAGCCCAGCTCCTGGACCTGGCCCCCCGACTGGCGGCGGGCCTGGGCTTCAGAGTGGAGGACTGACCGCCGCGCCGCGCCCCCTGTACCGGTTGCGACGACGGCCCCCACCCCGTCCCCGCCCCACAACGCACCGCAGGCGAGACCGCAACCACCCACCGGACCGCAACGGGCCGCCGCAGGCACAAAAGGGGCGCGGGGAACGGCGCGACCAGCCGCAACGCACCCGCAGACGACAACGCGCCCAGCGCCGCAGGCACCCGCACCCGCGCCGCAGGCATCCGCGTCTGGCAGTGGGCGGTCAGGACACCCGCGGGAACCGGGCCTGGAGGGTCCAGATCGCCGGGTTCTCCGCGAGGTCCTCGTGCATGTCGCACAGGTCGGCGATCAGGTCGTGCAGGAAGTCCCGTGCCTCGCGGCGCAGTTCGGCGTGGGAGAAGGACAGCGGCGCCTCCTCGGCCGGCACCCAGTCCGCGGTGATGTCGACCCAGCCGAAGCGGCGCTCGAACAGCATCCGGTCGGTGGACTCGGTGAAGTCCAGCTCCGCGCGCTGCGGCCGGGCGGCGCGGGAGCCGGCCGGGTCGCGGTCGACGCGCTCGACGATGTCGCACAGCGCCCACGCGAAGTCCAGCACCGGAACCCATCCCCAGGCTGTGGACAGCTCCCGGTCGGACTTGGTGTCGGCGAGGTACACGTCCCCGCAGAACAGGTCGTGGCGCAGGGCGTGGACGTCCGCGCGCCGGTAGTCCGTCTGCGGCGGGTCCGGGAAACGGGAGGAGAGGGCGTAACCGATGTCGAGCACCAGCCGATGGTGTCACGCCCGCCCCCGAGAACCGGAGCCGCCCGAGCCACCCGCGCTGCCCCTGACCGAGCCACCCGCCCGGCCCTCGCCCGAGCCACCCGCTCTGCCCTCGCCCTGGCCACCCGCCCGTCGCCACCGAACCGGCCCCCCCGCCATATCGGTCTGTCAGGGAGACACCCCGACGACCATAGGATTCCCGACGTGTCCCGACATGCGCCCGTAGTCCCCGCGCTCCTGCTGACGCTCGCCCTGTCCGCCTGCACCGGCGGTGGTGGCGTCGACGGCACCCCGGGCGGCTCCGGCCTGCGCGACCCGTACTTCCCGAAGGCCGGCAACGGGGGCTATGACGTCACCCACTACGCCCTGACCCTCGCCTACGACCCCGGCGCCCGCCGTCTCACCGGCCGTGCCGACATCACCGCCCGCGCGACGCAGGACCTGTCCGCCTTCGACCTGGATCTGAAGGGCCTGACCGTCGAGGACGTCACCGTCCAGGGGGCCGGCGCCCTCTTCAGCCGGGCCGGCCAGGAGCTGACCGTCCGCCCGCACGACGAGATCCGGAAAGGGAAGACCCTGCGGGTCTCCGTCCGCTACTCCGGCACTCCCGAGACGATCGACGACGCGGACGGGTCGAAGGAGGGCTGGCTGTACACGGCGGACGGCGCGCTGGCGCTGGGCGAGCCGGTCGGCTCGATGGCGTGGTTCCCGGGCAACCACCACCCGTCCGACAAGGCGTCGTACGACATCACCGTGACCGTGCCGCAGGGGCTGACGGCGGTGTCCAACGGGGAACTGGCGAGCCGGAGCACCCGGGACGGGAGGACCACCTTCCACTGGCACACCGCCGAGCCCATGGCGAGCTACCTGGCCACGCTCGGCATCGGCCGCTACGACGTCCGCACCGGCACCCTCGGTGAGGACCGGCTGCCGGTCTGGACCGCCGTCGACCCGGTGAGCGCCGAGGACAGCAAGGCGGTACTGGCGAAGCTGCCGGAGGTGATGGACTGGCTGCGGCTCAACTTCGGCCCGTACCCGTTCTCCTCCACCGGCGTGATCGTCGAACGGGAGGAGGACTCGACGTACGCGCTGGAGACGCAGAACCGTCCCGTCTTCCCCGGTGCCCCGGACCTCCCGACCTTCGTGCACGAACTGGCCCACCAGTGGTACGGCGACTCGGTCACGCCGAAGAGCTGGCGGGACATGTGGCTCAACGAGGGCTTCGCGACGTACGCGGAGTGGCTGTACGCGGAGGACCACGGCGGGCAGAGCGCCGAGGAGCGCTTCCAGGAGCTGTACGACCACGGGCAGGAGGAGTTCGAGGACCTGTGGGACTTCCCGCCCGGCAAGCCCGCCGACGCGGCCGTGATCTCCGCCGACCCGGTCTACCAGCGCGGCGCGATGGTCCTGCACAAGATCCGGCAGACCGTCGGCGACGACACCTTCTACGACATCGTGCAGGGCTGGGCGGACGCCCACCGCCACTCCAACGCCTCCACCGCCGACTTCATCGCCTATGTGGAGGAGCAGGCACCGGAGAAGGACTTCACCGCCATCTGGCGGGACTGGCTGTACGGCGACGGGCGGCCGGACCACCCGTGAGGAACGCTCACGGGCCCGGCTGCCCCTGCCAGGGCCGCCGGTGGGCGCTCACGCGTCCGGCCGGCCCGCCGTGCGCTCGGCGCCCGCTATGTCACACCTTCAATTGCTTGCGCAGCACCGTGCAGGCGCGGCCCTGCTGGAGGTCGGTGCGGTGGTCGATGACCTCGTAGCCGAGGGAGGTCCAGAAGGCCAGTGCCTTGGGGTTGCCGACGAGGACCGCAAGGCGGACGGCGGTGCGGCCCGCCTCGCGGAAACGGTCCTCCACGGCCGAGGCGAGGCGGCGGCCGTGACCCTGGCGCTGGACGGCCGCGTCGACCATCAGCAGCCCGATCCACGGGTCCGGGTCGGCCGGATCGGGGTGGTGCGCGAGGGTGATGGCCACGCCGACGAGCCTGCCCTGGCTCCGGGCCAGCAGCACCTCCGTGTCCGGGTTCGCCAACTCCTCGGCCAGCGAGGCCGCCACCTGCTCCGGCCGGATGTCGTCCGGGTCGGGGAAGTCACCGCTGAGGGCCTGGAACGCGCGCTGGGAGGCGTACAGGGCGGTGAGTTCGGTGAGCAGCGGGGCGGGGATGTCGTGGCCCGGCGTGCGGGGGAGCGGGTCGAGGATCATGGCGGGACCGTAGTGCGCCGGAGCCCCCGGTGCTCGGCCGGGGGCTCCTTCACGCGGGGCGCCGGATCAGACGTTGACGCCGAAGTCCTGGGCGATGCCCACCAGGCCCGAGGCGTAGCCCTGGCCGACGGCGCGGAACTTCCACTCCGCGCCGTTGCGGTACAGCTCGCCGAAGACCATGGCCGTCTCGGTGGCCGCGTCCTCCGACAGGTCGTAGCGCGCGATCTCGGCGCCACCGGCCTGGTTGACGATACGGATGTAGGCGTTGCGGACCTGGCCGAAGTTCTGGCCGCGGTTCTCGGCGTCGTAGATGGAGACCGGGAAGACGATCTTGTCGATGTCGGCCGGGAGCGCGGCGAGGTTGACGTTGATGGCCTCGTCGTCGCCGGCGCCCTCGCCGGTGCGGTTGTCACCGGTGTGGACGATGGAGTTGTCCGGCGTCTGCTTGTTGTTGAAGAAGACGAAGTGGGCGTCGGAGTAGACCTTGCCCTGGCCGTTGACCGCGATCGCGGACGCGTCGAGGTCGAAGTCCGTGCCGGTGGTGGTGCGGACGTCCCAGCCCAGGCCCACGGTGACGGCGGTCAGGCCCGGAGCCTCCTTGGAGAGCGAGACGTTGCCACCCTTGGACAGGCTTACTGCCATGGTCGGGAGTCCTTCCTCGATGCGCTGTGTGTACGAGGCTTCGCACTGGGGGCGAAGCTACCGTCATCCCTACGAACGTCGCGGCCCGATGGATGGTTCCAGCCCGCTTTACCTTTTTTACTCGACGCTTCCGGTTTTCTCCCGCCGCTTCCGCTCGGACCGGCCCGTGCGTCCCCGGCGGGAAATGGGATGACGTGGAGCGGGCCCAGCCGGGAACATGGACCGCATGTCCGGTCCCCATCTCATCCGCGGTTCCGTCGCGCTCCCCGAGGCCGAGCTGATGTGGCGCTTCTCGCGGTCGTCGGGGCCCGGCGGACAGCACGTCAACACGTCCGACTCCGCCGCCGAGGTCCGCTTCGACGTCGCCCGCACCGAGGCGCTGCCCGAGGTGTGGAAGCGGCGTGCGCTGGAGCGGCTCGGGCCGCGGCTGGTCGACGGGGTGCTCAGCGTGCGTGCCACCGAGCACCGTTCGCAGTGGCGCAACCGGGAGGCCGCCGCCGTACGCCTGGCGGCGCTGCTCGCCGAGGCCACGGCCCCGCCGCCGAAGCCGCGCAAGCCGACGCGCATACCGCGCGGCATCAACGAACGCCGCCTGCGCGAGAAGAAGCAGCGCGCGGAGACCAAACGGGGACGCACGGGGCGCGACTGGACGCGGTAGGACGCCCCACGGGCCAAGGGGCGGGCACCCCGGAGAAAAGCGTCACCCCAGCCCCGGGGAAAGGCGTCACCCCAGCTCCGGGGAAAGGCGTCACCCCAGTTCCAGCACCCCCACCGTCTGACCCCCGCTCACCTCGCCGTTCTTGCGGAAGCCCAGGCCCAGGTAGAAGGCCTCCGGGCCGTCGGGGCCGGGGTGCCAGCTGACGTACATCTCCTTGGCGCCCCGCCTGCGCAGTTCCTCCGCCACCGACCGGACCGCGAAGCGGCCGTAGCCGCGGCCCTGGGCGTCGGCCGCGATGTTGAGGCGCCACAGGCCCGAGCGGCGCACGGTGCCGTCGCCGTGCCAGTCGATGTCGACGAAGGCCATCAGGAAGCCGACCGGCCGGCCGCCGTCGACGACGAGGCGGGGCCAGGCCACGCCCGCGGGATGGACGTAGGCCTCGGCGAGGGACTGCATCACCGGTGAGACCGCGTGCTCCTGGTCGGGGCGGACCCGGATGCCCACGGCGGCGTCGAAGGTGTGCGGGGTGATCTCCTCGAGGTGGGTCATCGCTGCACCCTAAGGACGCCTGACGGCCCCCGGCGAGGGGTTTTCGGGCGTCAGCCCAACTGCCGGTAGCGTCCCTTGAAGTACATCAGGGGCCCGCCGTCCGCGCTCGGTACGCGGGCGGTCAGGACGCGGCCGACGACCAGGGTGTGGTCGCCGGCCGGCACGCGCTGCTCGGTGCGGCACTCCAGGGTGGCCAGCGCGCCGCCCACCAGGGGTGAGCCGGTGACCTCGCCGCGGACGTAGGGGATGTCCTCGAAGAGCAGGCGGTCGCTGATGCGGCCCTTCATCGCGAAGCGGCCGGCGATGTGGCGCTGGCTCTCGGCGAGGACGGAGACGCCCCACAGGGGCTGCTCGGCGAGCAGGTCGTCCATGCGCGAGCCCTCCCGCAGGCTGACGAGCACCAGCGGCGGGTCCAGGGAGACGGACATGAACGCGGTGGCGGTCATGCCGACGTCCTCGCCGGTGGGCGCGTTCGGGTCGTCCGGGTCGAGCGGCGGCTCCTGCGCGGTCACGAGGACCACGCCCGCGGCGAGCCGGGACATGGCGGCGCGGAACTCGTCGTGGGTCACCCCCTCAGCATGCCCGCCGGGGGCGGGTGTGAAGGGGGAGGGCACGGCAGGGGAAGTCTTCAGCACGCCGGAAACGCTAGTCTCCGCTCCACATGCCCCGCATCGGACCTCGGACCGGGCGCGGACCTAGGTCTTCCGCCTGACTCCGGCCCGTAACGGCCGCCGATGCCGCATACTCGCAAAGTGTCCGTTCGGTTAACGCACAGGAAAAACGCAGAAACTCCACTTTATTGTTCACGTTTTGCTGTGACTTGAGTCACAAGGGCAAGGAAATGTTGACCCTGTGTACCGAGTGAGCAGCGCGCTGTGATTCAGTGGCGAAAGACGCAGTACGACACGCCACGAGGCCCAGACGACGATACGCCGACGACAACCCTTGATTCGCTGCGAAGTCTCGGGGGGAGGGCGAGCATGGAGACCGAGTCGGAACCCTACGTCCGTCTTGCGTCCCTGCGGCAGCTGCACCAGGTCATGGCGGACATGAACACCGCCCGCAGCCTGGCGGACACCCTGCAGACCGTCGCCGACGGCGTGGTGACCGCCCTCGGCTACGAGCTGGCGTGCGTCAACCTCGTCCGCGCCGACGGCGATCTCGTCGTCGCCGCCTTCGCCGGCAACCCCGCCGCCGAGGCTCTGATCACCGGCCGCGTCGGCTCCCGCCCGTCCTGGGACCGCCGCCTGGCCATGGGCGAGCAGTGGGGCGACCTGGTGTTCATCCCGTACACCGAGGGCTGGGTCCTCGACGACGACGACGTCCCGCAGTGGTACACCGACGGGCCCGCGCCCCGCTTCGAGGACGAGTGGCACCCCTCCGACCGGCTCTTCGCCCCCATGTACGCGCCCGGCGCGCAGGGCGGCCCGCGCGGCGAACTCCTCGGCGTGCTGTCCGTGGACCGGCCCCGCAACGGCCGCCGCCCCGGCGCGTGGGGCCGCGAGGCCCTGCAGATGTACGCCTTCCAGGCCGCGATCGCGATATCCAACGCCCGGCTGCGCTCCAACATGCAGCGCGCCCTGGTCCGGCTCGAGCGCGAGCAGCAGGCCCTGCGCGCCAGCGAGGAATCCTTCCGCCAGGCCTTCGAGTACGCCCCCTCCGGCATGGCCATCGCCGAGATGGGCGGCGACCAGCACGGCCGCATCCTGCGGACCAACGACGCGCTGTGCCGGCTGCTGGGCCGGCCCGCCTCCGCGATGCGCCGCTACTCCTTCTCCGACCTGGTCCACCCCGAGGACATCGGCACGCTGCTGCGCACCTCCGCCGAGGGCGGCCGCGCCGAGCTGCGCCTGGGCCGCCGCGACGGCACCTATGTCTGGGTCTCGCTGCGCAACTCCGTCGTCGCCGACACCGCCGACGGCCCCCGCTTCCTGCTCACCCACGTCGAGGACATAGAGGAGCGCAAGCGGCGCGAGCTCCAGCTCGCCCACCGGGCCTCCCACGACTCCCTGACCGGTCTGCCCAACTCCGCCGAGCTGCGCTCCCGGCTCGCCGCCCGCCTGTGCCGGCGGCCGCAGACCGCCCACCCCGCGCTCGACGCGTACGACTCCTTCGACACCGCCGAGGCCGCCCACGGCCACCCCGCCGCCTTCGACGCGAACGGCCACGGCTTCGACTTCCGGCCCGCCCCCGACGGCTACGACGCCTACGACCACCATGTGCACACCGTCGCCCCCGAGGACGAGCGGGACGACGGCGCCAAGGGGCTGGCGGTGCTCTTCTGCGACCTCGACGGCTTCAAGTCGATCAACGACCGGTTCGGGCACAACGCGGGCGACGCGGTCCTCATCGAGGTGGCCCGGCGGCTCAGCAACGGCGTGCGCGACGGGGACACGGTCGCGCGGCTGGGCGGTGACGAGTTCGTGATCCTCGCCGACGGCCTCGGCCGCGCCGACGCGCAGGACCTCGCCGTACGCCTGCGCAACGAGATCATCCAGCCGATCCGCGCCGAGGGCCGGGCCGTGCGGGTGGGCGCCAGCTTCGGCATCGGCTGGGCGCACTGCGGCATGACGGCCGACGAGGTCCTCAAGTCGGCGGACGAACGGATGTACGTCGAGAAACGATCTCGTCCCAAACAGCACAGGCGCGCGGGGTAATCCGCAGGTCAGCGCGGTTGCGGGGCAACGGGTGCGGTTCGGGTCACCCGTTTGGGTCTTGTGGAGCGGGTAGGCTCGCCCTCTGCCACACCCCACACCAAGAACCCCATCCGCCCCCCACCTGTTGAGGAGAACGAAGGGATGACGCCCGGCAACAACGGCCCGAGCACCCCCGAGGACGACGACCCGTTCGGCTACCTCTACGCCGACGGACAGGCCCGGGGTGCCCAGCCGCCCGCGGGAGGCTACGGCTACCCGAACTCCGTCAGCCGGGTACGCACCGTCGGGGAACGGCAGTACGGGCAGGTTCCGCAGCAGCAGGGTGCCTACGGCAGGACCAACGCGCACTACGCGGCCCCCGAGACGCTCCCCGGCGGCGCGCCGACCGCCCAGCACCACCAGCCCCCGGCCGGCGGGTCCGGCTCCGGCGGGCGGGGCCGGGGCCCCAACACCAAGGGCCTGCTGATCGGCGCGATCGCCGTCGTCGCGGCCGTGGTGATCGGCATCGGCGTGGCGATGATGAACGGCAACTCCGGCGACAAGAAGAACGACCAGGCCGGCACCGCCCCCACCCAGTCCCAGCAGAGCAGCTCGCCGAGCCCGTCGTCGAGCGCCAGCGGGGACGCGGAGGTGAAGCTGCCGACGATCGACGCGAAGGCGCTCCGCTTGGAGGGCGGCGCGACCCTGGCGTCGGACGTGAAGGGCGCCAAGGCGGACGGCGGTGTGTACGTCACCGGGTTCAACGCCGTCGGCGCCAAGGTCACCTGGACGGTCAACGGCATCAAGGACAAGGGTTCCTACCGCCTGTACGTGCGCTACGGCATCCCGGGTGCCGACGCGAACGCCACCCTCTCGGTCAACGGCACGGCCAAGACCCAGCCGCTGAACATGAAGAACTTCGGTGGCACCCCGGCCGGCGACTGGGAGAAGGGATGGCAGGAGACCTGGGCCCTCGTGAACCTCACCGAGGGCACGAACACCATCGAGCTCTCCTGCCAGCAGGGCAACCAGTGCAACGCGGTGCTGGACCAGATGTGGATCACGACGGACCCTCCGGCCTGACGCCGCAGCCCGCTCCCCGCAGGCCGCGGGGCGCGGGCGCCGTGGACCGGTGAGGACGGCCCGGGCCGGCTAGGGCCTGGCGTTTGGATCATCCCGGCGTCGCGGGGTCTGGCACGCACTCCCCCTAGCTCTTCGAGCAGGGGGGACCCCCAGCGGCGTTGCCGTCGGTTGCCAACTCCCCCTAGCTCTCCGAGCAGGGGGGACCCCCACCGCGTTGGCGCCCTCCTCCGCCTTGCAGCTGCACGCACCAGACCCCGCTCGGGTCGGCCGAGATGCACCGCAGCCCGAGGCCGGCCTGATCCAAACGACAGGCCCTAGGCCGCCGTCGCCTCCGTCGTCACCGACACCTTGCCCCGCAGCTCCGAGTAGGCCCTCGCGTCGTACTCGCCCGCTGCCGGGGCGAGGACTGTCGCTGCGGAGAGGGCCACCGCTCGGGTGAGGCGGTCCGGCCAGGGGAGGTCTTCCACCAGGCCCGAGACCAGGCCGGCGACCGCGGAGTCGCCGGCGCCGGTCGGGTTGCCGTGGACGCGGCCCGGCGGGGTGGCCCGCCAGCGGCCTTCCGGGGTCGCGGCCAGCAGGCCGGCGGGGCCCAGGGAGGCCACCACCGCGCGCGCCCCGCGCCGCCGGGCGTCCTGCGTCGCGCGCACCGGCTCGTGGGAGCCCGTCAGTTCCGCCAGTTCCTCGGCGTTGGGCTTGACGATGTCCGGGCGGGCGGCGACCCCCCGGCGCAGCGGCTCGCCGCTGGTGTCCAGCAGGACGGGAACGCCCGCCGCGCGCGCCGTACGGATCAGGCCCGCGTACGCGCCCACGGGCACGCCCGGCGGCAGGCTGCCGCACAGCGCCACGGCGGACGCGGAGGCGATCAGCTCCTCGTAGCGGTCCTGGAAGGCGCCCCACTCGGCGGGCGTGACGACCGGGCCCGGTTCGTTCAGCTGGGTGGTGTCGCCGCTGTGCTCGTCCACGACGGCGATCGTGCGGCGCGTGGCACCCGCGACGGGCACCAGCGCGTCGCGGACCCCGGAGGTGTCCGTCAGCAGGTCACGGACGACGCGCCCGGTGGCGCCGCCCGCGAAGCCGGTGACCGTCACCTCGTGGCCGAGGGCCGCGAGGACCCGCGCCACGTTGACCCCCTTGCCGCCCGGCCGTTCGATGACGTCCGTGACGCGGTGGGAGGTGTGCGGCCGCAGGGAGCGGACGCGGTAGGTGATGTCGAGAGCGGTGTTCAGCGTGACCGTGAGGACCACCTGGGCCGACCTCCCCCGCATACGTGTGCTGACCGTGGACTTCCGGAGGGTCGATCATGCCAAAGAGACGGCGGCCGGCCCAGCCCCGGGACCGGCCACCGTCCCCGTACGAGCGGACGGATCAGGCCAGTTGGGGGCCAACCACCCACGTGCCGCGCCGCATCACGCCCTTCACGTCGAAATGCTCGTCCAGCAGGACCAGGTCGGCGTCCTTGCCGGGCTCCAGCGACCCGATACGGTCGTCCAGTCCGAGCAGTCGCGCCGGGTTGGCCGACAGCGCCCTCACCACGTCCTCGACCGGCAGCCGGTCCACCGTCACCGCGCGCTTGAACGCACGGTCCAGGGTGAGCGTGGAGCCCGCGATCGAGCCGCCCTCCACCAGCCGCGCCACACCGTCGGCGACCTCCACCTCCAGCGGGCCGAGCATGTAGCGGCCGTCGCCGAAGCCGGCCGCGTCCATCGCGTCCGTGATGAACGCGACCCGGTCCGCGCCCGCGTGATGGAACGCCAGCTGCAGGGCCGCCGGGTGCAGATGGACCCCGTCGTCGATCAGCTCGACCGTGATCCGCTCGTCCTCCAGCAGGGCCGTGATGGGCCCCGGGGTGCGGTGGCCGATCGGCGGCATCGCGTTGAACAGGTGCGTCGCGACCGTCGCGCCCGCGTCGATCGCCTGGAGGGTCTGCTCGTAGGTGGCGTCCGTGTGCCCGATCGCGGCGATCACGCCGTGCTCCGCGAGCAGCCGTACGGAGTCGACGCCGCCCGGCAGCTCGGTGGCGAGGGTGACCATCTTCGCGTGCCCGCGCGCCGCGTCGAGCAGCTTGCGCACCTCGGCCGGCTGCGGGTCGCGCAGCAGTTCCTCGGAGTGCGCGCCCTTGCGGCAGGGCGAGATGAACGGCCCCTCGAAGTGGATCCCGGCGATGTCGCCCTGCTCGGCCAGCTCGCTCAGCAGCCCGGCGCGGTGCGCCAGGAAGTCCATGTCGCCGGTGACGGTGGAGGCGACGAGGGTGGTGGTGCCGTGCAGACGGTGGGTGTGGATGCCCTTGAGGACGTCCTGGACGGTGCCGGAGGTGAAGGAGGCCCCGCCGCCGCCGTGGTTGTGCAGGTCGACGAAGCCGGGCACCACGTAGTGGTTGCTCACGTCGACGACCTGGGCGTTTAGCGGTGCGGCACCGGCGATGCGGGTGCCGTCGATCACCACCTGGCCGTCGGGGACGGGTCCGGTGGGCAGCACGACCGTGGCGCCGGACAGCACCAGGGGGGTGCCGGACAGTGCGGGGTGCGGCGGCGTCGTGGTTCCTCGCGCCTCGCGGCGGAGCCGCATATCGGCGCTGTCCCGCGCCCCTGGGTCGGTTGCCATTACGGCGTTTCCTCCTTGCCGTTCGTGGTGTCGAGGAGGTCCCAGGCCAGGAGGCCTGCGCCCAGGCATCCGGCCGTGTCGCCCAGGGCGGCCGGGACGATCTCCGGCAGTTTCTGGAAGGTGACCCGCTGCGCGACGGCGTCCCGCAGGGGTGTGAACAAGGTTTCCCCCGCCTCGGCCAGGCCGCCACCGATGATCAGGGTGCGCGGGTCCAGCAGGGTGAGGGCGGTGACCAGACCGTCGGCGAGGGCGTCGACCGCGTCCTGCCAGACCCGGACGGCGTTCGGGTCGCCGGACGCGACGGCCTTGGCGCAGTCCGCGGCGTCGGCGTCCACGTCGCCGCAGGCCGCGGCCCACGCCTGGCTGACCGCGGAGGCGGACGCGAACCGTTCCAGGCAGCCGCGCTGCCCGCACGGACACGGGGTACCCCCGGGCCGTACGACGATGTGGCCGATCTCGCCGGCGAAGCCGTGCGCGCCCGCCTCGACCCGGCCGCCGATGCCGATCGCGCCGGCGATCCCGGTGCCCAGCGGCACGAACAGGTAGCGGTCGGCGCCCCGGCCCGCGCCCAGGCGGCCCTCGGCGAGTCCGCCGGCCCGCACGTCGTGGCCCAGGGCGACGGGCGCGCCGAGCCGCTTCGCGAGCAGGTCGCGCAGGGGGAGGTCGCGCCAGCCGAGGTTGGCGGCGTAGGCGGCGAGGCCGCGCTGTTCGTCGACGATGCCGGGGACGACGACACCGGCCGCGGCGGCGCTCTCGCCGAGGTGCGCCTCGCCGTGGGCGCGCAGATCGGCGGCGAAGCCGAGGATGTTCTCGACGACCGCGTCCGGCCCGTGCTCGCGGCCCGTGGGCCGGCGCGCCTGGTGGAGCAGTTCGCCGTCCGCCCCGACCAGGGCGGCCTTCATCCCGGTGCCGCCCACGTCGAGGGCGATGACATGTCTCACGGGGGACAGTGTGGACCTGATACCTGGGAGAGGTCTAGTCCACTGCCATGGTGTAGACCTTAATCCGTTAATCGGAAAGTGGTTCAGACGTCTTGTGACGTCTTCTAGGGGTGGGGAGCCGGAGCGGTGCAGCGGCGAAGGACGACGACGATCGCGGGGATCTGTGCGCTGGGCCTGGCGGCGGTGGTCACCGGCTGCGGCGTCACCGGCGGCTCCGGTGACGTGACCCTGAAGCTGGTCGCCGCCGACTACGGCGACAACGACACCAACAGCTCCCGGCACTACTGGGACGACCTCGTCAAGGACTACGAGAAGCAGCACCCCGACGTGAAGATCGACGTCAGCGTCTACTCGTGGAACGACGTCGACCGCAAGGTCAAGGAGATGACCGAGGCCGGCCGGGCGCCCGACCTCGCCCAGATCGGCGCCTACGCCGACTACGCGGCCAAGGACGAGCTGTACCGCGCCGACGACGTGCTCTCCATCTCCACCCAGGCCGACTTCGTCTCCCAGCTGGTGTCGGCGGGGCAGGTGCACGGCGTGCAGTACGGCATGCCGTTCGCGGCCTCCACCCGGCTGCTCTTCTTCAACAAGACCCTCTTCGACAAGGCGCACATCGACCCGCCCAAGACCTGGGGCGAGCTGGCCGCCGACGCCGCGGCGCTCAAGGACAGGGGTGTGAAGTACCCCTACGCGCTGCCGCTCGGGCCGGAGGAGGCGCAGGCCGAGACCATGCAGTGGCTGCTGAGCGGCGGAGGCGGTTACGTCGACACCGTCGGCACCTACGGCATCGACTCCGCGCAGAACGTGCAGACGTTCACCTGGCTGAAGAACGAGCTGGTCGGCAAGGGCCTCACCGGGCCCGTGGCGCCCGGCAGGCTCAACCGCGCCGACGCCTTCACCGCCTTCGCGAACGGCGAGGTCGGCATGCTCAACGGGCATCCGTCGCTGATGCAGATGGCCGCGAAGAAGGGCGTGAAGTTCGGCATGGTGACCATGCCGGGCGTGAACGGGCCCAGCCGGTCGGTGATGGGCGTGGCCGACTGGATGATGGCGTTCAAGAAGAACGGCCACCGCGAGCAGATCCGCGACTTCCTCGACTTCGTCTACAGCGAGAAGAACGTCCTCGACTTCTCCCGCACCTACGACCTGCTGCCGGTCACCACCTCCGCCTCCGGGGCGATGAGCGGCTCCGCGCAGGACGACGACATCCGGCCGTTCCTGCAGCAGCTGCCGCTCAGCGAGCTGTACCCGGTCGGCAAGACGTCCTGGGCGTCGGTCAGCGCCGACATCAAGAAGCGGATCGGGCAGGCCGTCGACCCCACGGGCAGCGCCGTGTCCGTCCTCGGGCAGCTCCAGTCGGCGGCGGTCGCGGCGGACAGCGCGCAGCCGTAGCCGCAACCTCGGCC
Organism: Streptomyces sp. NPDC104814; assembly: GCF_055583185.1. Taxonomy (NCBI): domain Bacteria; kingdom Bacillati; phylum Actinomycetota; class Actinomycetes; order Kitasatosporales; family Streptomycetaceae; genus Streptomyces; species Streptomyces sp. NPDC104814. Next base: position 114,910 of record NZ_JBVJOL010000006.1, read on the forward strand.
GGAGGCGTTGTCAGTGGGCGGCTGTACGGTTTCGGGCATGGATCAGGATGGGCTCGGGGCGCGCGAACAGGCGATCCTCGCGCTGGAGCGCCGGAGCTTTCCCGGCCCCGGAGCGAAGGAGCGCGCCATCCGCGAGGAACTGGGCCTCGCCCCGGTGCGCTACTACCAGCTGCTCAACGCCCTGCTGGACGACACCCGCGCCCTCGCCCACGACCCGGTGACGGTGAACCGGCTCAGACGCGTACGGGAAGCCCGCCGCGCCGAGCGGTGACGACACCGCTCCGCAGGTTCGGCCCGGCCCGTCCGGGGATAGGTTCGCGGTATGGGCAGCCATGACACGCAACCCCCGGACCTTCCCGAACCGGTGACCGCGCAGGGCCGCGAGGGCCTCGGCGCCGTCCTCGCCCGCCCCGGCAAGGCGGTGATCGGCCTCGACTTCGACGGCACCCTCGCCCCGATCGTCGCCGACCCCGAGCAGGCCCGCGCCCACCCGGACGCGGTACCGGCCCTCGCCCGCCTCGCCCCCGAGGTCGCCTCGATCGCGGTGGTCACCGGCCGGCCCGCCGGAGTCGCCGTACGGCACGGCGGTTTCGCGGGCGTGCCCGGCCTGGAGCACCTCGTCGTCCTCGGTCACTACGGCGCCGAACGCTGGGAGGCCGCCACCGGTGAGCTGACCGCCCCGCCACCCCACCCCGGTGTCGCGGCGGTACGCGCCGAGCTGCCCGGGCTGCTGGACTCGGTCGGAGCCTGGCGCGGCACCTGGATCGAGGAGAAGGGCCGCGCGGTCGCGGTGCACACCCGCCGCGCCGAGGACCCGCAGGCCGCGTTCGAGGCGCTGCGCGAGCCGCTGGCGGGCCTGGCGGCCCGGCACGGGCTGATCGTCGAGCCCGGCCGCCTGGTCCTCGAGCTGCGCCCGCCCGGCGTCGACAAGGGCGTGGCGCTCACCGAGTACGTGCGCGCGGTGGGCGCCGAGTGTGTCGTCTACGCCGGCGACGACCTGGGCGACCTGCCCGCCTTCGCCGCCGTCGACGTGCTGCGCGCCGAGGGCGTCCCGGGCCTGCTGGTGTGCAGCGGCAGCGCGGAGGTCACGGAGCTGTCGAAACGGGCGGACGTGGTGGTCGACGGCCCGCAGGGAGTCGTACGCCTGCTGTCGGCGCTGGCGGACCGGGTGACCCGGCCCGCCTAGCCGGTCCGCCTAGCCGGCCCGCGCGGCCGCGCGGGCCGCAGGGCTGACCCCGCGCGGGCGCCGTGCGGGTCAGCCCTGCAGCGCCTCCAGCTGCTCCAGGAACCACTTCGCGGGCGGCAGCGCGGTCGCCGCCGCCGCCAGCCGCTTCGCCCGGTCGCCCCGCTCGCCCACCGGCATGCTGAGCGCCTCGTGCAGCGCGGCCGCCGTGCCGGTCACGTCGTACGGATTGACCGCGATCGCGTCCTCGCCCAGCTCCGCGAACGCCCCGGCCTCCCGCGACAGCACCAGCACGCACCCCTCGTCGGAGACGACCGGCACCTCCTTGGCGACCAGGTTCATCCCGTCCCGGATCGGGTTGACCAGGGCCACGTCCGCGAGCCGGTACGCCGCCAGCGAGCGCGCGAAGTCGTCCTCGACGTGCAGCACGACCGGCGTCCAGCCGTCCGTGCCGTAGTCGGCGTTGATCTCCTCGGCCACCCGCTGCACCTCGGCCGTGTAGTCCCGGTAGACGGCGAGGTCCTGCCGGGACGGGTAGGCGAACGCCACGTGCACGACCCGCTCACGCCACTCGGGGTGGTCCTCCAGCAGCTGCCGGTAGGCCAGCAGACCGCGCACGATGTTCTTCGACAGTTCCGTGCGGTCCACCCGCACGATCGTCTTGCGGCCGGCGCCGATCTGCTCCCGCAGCGCCGCCATCCGCTCACCGACGTCGTCCCGGTGCGCGCGCTCACGCAGGAAGTCGGCGTCCGCGCCGAGCCCGTGCACTCCGATCCGGGTGGTGCCGAGCCCGTCCGCGAACTGCTCGCAGCAGGCCGTGAAGGCGTCCGCCCAGCGCCGGGTGAGGAAGCCGAGCCGGTCCGCGCCGAGCATCCCGTCGAGCACCTTGCGCGCGATGTCGTCCGGCAGCATCCGGAAGTACTCCGGCGGCGCCCACGGCGTGTGCGAGAAGTGCCCGATGCGCAGGTCGGGCCGCAGCGCGCGGAGCATCCCCGGGACCAGGGTCAGGTGGTAGTCCTGCACGATCACCACGGCGCCCTCGGCGGCCTCCTCGGCCAGCGCCTCGGCGAACGCCCGGTTGTACGCCTCGTACGACGCCCACTGCCGGCGGAACTCCGCGTCGAAGACCGGCTCCAGGGGCGTCTGGTAGAGCATGTGGTGCACGAACCACAGCACCGAGTTGGCGATGCCGTTGTAGGCGTCGGCGTGCACCTCGGCCGGGATGTCCAGCATCCGCACGCCCTGCTCGCCCACCCCGCGGCGCACCGCCTCGCGGTCACCGTCGGACAGCGCGGAGCACACCCACAGCGCGCCCGCCTCCGGCCCGATGGCCGACAGCCCGGACACCAGCCCGCCACCGCCGCGCCTGGCGGTGAGCGAGCCGTCGTCGCCCACCGAGTACGACACCGGGCCGCGGTTGGACGCGACCAGCACCCGAGCCCTCTGATCAGCAACGTGCGTGGAAGCCATACGCCTCAACCTAGCCCGCCCCGGAAAAACTCAAACGTATGGCCGGATCAGGTGGCCGGTCGTATACGTGCCGTTCACGCCACCTTGCGCGCCGCGTACTCCGCGATCTCCGTCATCGGGGGGCGTTCCTCCGTGTCCACGGAGTACGTGCGCGGCTCGAAGCCGTCCTCGCCCCGCTCGAACTGGGTCAGGGACGGCCGGATCAGGTGGCCGCGGGCCAGCCGGAGCTGGGCGGTGCGGTAGATCGCCGCCGCCATCCGGCCGAGGGCCTGGCCGTCCTGGTGACGGTGGATGCGCACCCCGACGTCGACCTGGGCGAGGGCGTCCAGACCGGCCAGGTGCAGGGCGTCGACCAGCATGCCCAGCTCCACGCCGTAGCCGACGGGGAAGGGCAGCTGTTCCAGCAGGGAGCGGCGCGCGGCGTACTCGCCGCCGAGCGGCTGGACGAAGCCGGCCAGCTGCGGCCAGTGCATGTTCAGCAGCGGGCGCGCCATCAGTTCGGTGACCCGGCCGCCCTGGCCCGCGGCGCCGGCCAGCGGGCGGTCGTACATCGCCTTGACCAGCTGGACCTCGGGCTCGGTCAGGAGCGGGCCGACGATGCCCGTGACGAAGTCGGAGGAGAACTCCTTCAGGTCCGCGTCGACGAAACAGACGATGTCGCCGCTCGTGACCAGCAGGGAGCGCCACAGCACCTCGCCCTTGCCGGGGACGGCGGGTATGCGCGGCAGGATCGTGTCGCGGTGGACGACCCGGGCGCCCGCCGCGGCGGCCACCTCGGCGGTCCGGTCGGTGGAGCCCGAGTCGACCACGACCAGCTCGTCGACCAGCGGGACCTGCTGCATGAGGTCGTGCCGGACGACGGCGACGATGTCGCCGACCGTCTCCTCCTCGTTCAGCGCGGGCAGCACGACGGAGACCCTCTGTCCCGTGGCCCGCTTGGCGGCCAGGACCTGGTGCACCGGGCGGTCGGCCACGGACCAGGAGCGGGTGGTGAGCCAGCGCTCGACTTCCGGAAGCACGGTCTGCGGCTCCTCACTGTCGTGATCACACCGGCTCACATCGGGTGATCGTGTGATCCATCTCGCGGTTCGGACGACTATCTCAACTGTCCTGGCCTTCGGTTACAGTCTTGAACAACGCTGATGACCATCGCATGTCGGGGGTCGCCCGCGTTCACAACCGAATACCGCTCATCCAGAGGGGCAGAGGGACACGGCCCGGTGAAGCCCCGGCAACCACCCTGACTCCGGACTCGTTCACGCGAGGCTCCCGGCCGGGGAAGGTGCCAATTCCGTCTCACGGCGAGATGCGTCGTGAGGAAGATGAGGAGAAAGGGCCTCGCCTCACATGGCTGCGCAGACAGTTACCAGCACCTCCACCGTCGACCTCGGTCCCGCCGCGGCCCTCAGCTGCCGCGAATGCGGTCACCGCGTCCCGCTCGGCCCGGTCTTCGCGTGCGAGGAGTGTTTCGGCCCGCTCGAGATCGCCTACGACTTCTCGGCCTACGACACCGAGGAACTCCGCAAGCGTATCGAGGCGGGACCCGCGAACATCTGGCGCTACGCACCGCTGCTGCCCGTCCCCGCGGACGTCGCCGACAAGCCGAACATCAACCCGGGCTGGACCAAGCTCGTCCAGGCCGACCACCTGGCCCGCGAACTCGGCGTCGACGCCGGCAAGCTCTTCGTCAAGGACGACTCCGGCAACCCCACCCACTCCTTCAAGGACCGTGTGGTGGCGCAGGCCCTGGAGGCGGCGCGCGCCTTCGGCTTCACCACCCTGTCCTGCTCCTCCACCGGCAACCTGGCCGGCGCCGTGGGCGCGGCCGCCGCGCGGGCCGGCTTCCGTTCGTGCGTGTTCATCCCGCACGACCTGGAGCAGGGCAAGGTCGTCATGGCCGCGATCTACGGCGGCGAGCTCGTCGGCATCGAGGGCAACTACGACGACGTGAACCGCTTCTGCTCCGAGCTGATCGGCGACCCGGCCGGCGAGGGCTGGGGCTTCGTCAACGTCAACCTGCGGCCGTACTACGCCGAGGGTTCCAAGACGCTGGCGTACGAGATCTGCGAGCAGCTCGGCTGGCAGCTGCCCGACCAGCTCGTCGTCCCGATCGCCTCCGGCTCGCAGCTCACCAAGGTCGACAAGGGCCTGCAGGAGCTGATCAAGCTCGGCCTGGTCGAGGACAAGCCGTACAAGATCTTCGGCGCCCAGGCCGAGGGCTGCTCGCCGGTGTCCACGGCCTTCAAGGCCGGGCACGACGTGGTCCGCCCGCAGAAGCCGAACACCATCGCCAAGTCGCTGGCGATCGGCAACCCGGCCGACGGCCCCTACGTCCTGGACATCGCCCGCCGCACGGGCGGCGCGGTGGAGGACGTCACCGACGAGCAGGTCGTCGACGCGATCAAGCTGCTGGCCCGCACGGAGGGCATCTTCGCGGAGACCGCCGGTGGGGTGACCGTGGGTGTGACCCGCAAGCTGATCGAGAACGGTCTCCTCGACCCGACGAAGACGACGGTCGTCCTGAACACCGGTGACGGCCTGAAGACCCTGGACGCGGTGGCCGGCACCGGCCTGACCGCCACCATCCGCCCGACCCTGGACTCCTTCCGAGAGGCTGGCCTCGCATGAGCGTGACCGTTCGCATCCCCACCATCCTGCGCACCTACACCGGTGGCCAGGCCGAGGTGCCCGCCGAGGGCGCGACCCTCTCCGAGGTCATCGCGGACCTGGAGAAGAACCACACCGGCATCGCCGCGCGGGTGCTCGACGACCAGGGCAAGCTGCGCCGGTTCGTCAACGTGTACGTCAACGACGACGACGTGCGCTTCGAGCAGGGTCTGGAGACGGCCACCCCGGACGGTGCGGGCGTGTCGATCATCCCGGCGGTCGCCGGCGGCTGCTGACACACAGAGTTCATCGAATTGCCCCCTCCGTGAGAGAAACGGAGGGGGCAATTCCATGTGGTTAGACGAGGTAGAGTTGGGGAACGCGGCCCGCATTCGACGGGACGCGATCTCTCGAACCTGCTGCACGGGCGACAAGAAGTAGCCAAAGTAAGCAGGTCTTTTGTCTTTTTTGCACCCTTTGCGTGGCCCGACTTGCTCGGAATTCAGGTGAATTCTCGCGAGATTTCGGACCGGCCCCGTCCAGATTTCTCGTCCGATTGACCTGTTGCAGACGGCAGTTGGACAGATACATTCAGCCGCGGTCGACGCGTTCCGGCGCACGCCCCCACCCATCCGGGGGGTGAGGTCTGACCCGGATCCGCGAAGTGTGGATCTGTGCAAGGGCCAGTAATAGGGGAGTTAGGCATGGCTCAGGGCACCGTCAAGTGGTTCAACGCGGAGAAGGGCTACGGCTTCATCGCGGTCGACGGTGGTGCGGACGTCTTCGTCCACTACAGCGCCATCCAGATGGACGGCTACCGCACCCTGGAAGAGGGCCAGCGGGTCGAGTTCGAGATCTCGCAGGGCCAGAAGGGTCCGCAGGCCGACATGGTTCGCGTCACCGCCTGAACGTTCATTCACGCACGAAGGGCCCGCACCTCGCACAGGGTGCGGGCCCTTCCGCGTGCCCGGACACGTCCGGACGGCGCCGGGGGACGTGTTCGCGGGCGGCTGATCCACCGCCCCGACCCCCGTCAGGCGCTTGCACTCGACCATGCCGAGTGCTAATCATTGCGTTAGCACTCTGAAGGTGAGAGTGACAACGTAAGGACCGGGTCGGTGAGGCCGGGGCCGGGCGGGGCAAGGAACCCGCAGGTCTGGGCCGTCCGTCGCGGGCGCGGGCGCGGTCCGAAGTAATCACCCCCAGTCCTGGAGGGACCACTTCACATGGCCAAGATCATCGCGTTCGACGAGGAGGCGCGGCGCGGCCTCGAGCGCGGCATGAACCAGCTCGCGGACGCCGTCAAGGTGACGCTCGGCCCCAAGGGCCGCAACGTCGTCCTCGAGAAGAAGTGGGGCGCGCCCACGATCACCAACGATGGTGTGTCCATCGCCAAGGAGATCGAGCTCGAGGACCCGTACGAGAAGATCGGCGCCGAGCTGGTCAAGGAAGTCGCCAAGAAGACGGACGACGTCGCCGGTGACGGTACGACCACCGCGACCGTGCTCGCCCAGGCCCTGGTCAAGGAAGGCCTGCGCAACGTCGCCGCCGGTGCCAACCCGATGGCCCTGAAGCGCGGTATCGAGAAGGCCGTCGAGGCCGTCTCCGCCGCCCTGCTGGAGCAGGCGAAGGACGTCGAGACCAAGGAGCAGATCGCCTCCACGGCCTCCATCTCCGCCGCCGACACCCAGATCGGCGAGCTCATCGCCGAGGCCATGGACAAGGTCGGCAAGGAAGGCGTCATCACCGTCGAGGAGAGCAACACCTTCGGCCTCGAGCTCGAGCTCACCGAGGGCATGCGCTTCGACAAGGGCTACATCTCCGCCTACTTCGCGACCGACATGGAGCGCATGGAGGCGTCGCTCGAGGACCCGTACATCCTCATCGCGAACTCCAAGATCGGCTCCGTCAAGGACCTGCTCCCGCTGCTGGAGAAGGTCATGCAGTCGGGCAAGCCGCTGCTGATCATCGCCGAGGACGTCGAGGGCGAGGCCCTGTCGACCCTGGTCGTCAACAAGATCCGCGGTACCTTCAAGTCCGTCGCCGTCAAGGCCCCGGGCTTCGGCGACCGCCGCAAGGCCATGCTCGGCGACATCGCCATCCTCACGGGCGGCGAGGTCATCTCCGAGGAGGTCGGCCTCAAGCTGGAGAACGCGACCCTGGACCTCCTGGGCCGCGCCCGCAAGGTCGTCATCACCAAGGACGAGACCACCATCGTCGACGGTGCCGGCTCCTCGGACCAGGTCGCGGGCCGCGTGAACCAGATCCGCGCCGAGATCGAGAACAGCGACTCCGACTACGACCGCGAGAAGCTGCAGGAGCGCCTGGCGAAGCTCGCCGGCGGTGTCGCGGTCATCAAGGCCGGTGCCGCCACCGAGGTGGAGCTCAAGGAGCGCAAGCACCGCATCGAGGACGCCGTCCGCAACGCCAAGGCGGCCGTCGAGGAGGGCATCGTCGCCGGCGGTGGCGTGGCCCTGCTGCAGACCACGCACGTCTTCGACAAGCTGGAGCTCGACGGCGACGAGGCGACCGGCGCCCAGGCCGTGAAGCTCGCGCTCGAGGCCCCGCTGAAGCAGATCGCGGTCAACGCCGGCCTCGAGGGCGGGGTCGTGGTGGAGAAGGTGCGCAACCTGACCCCGGGCCACGGCCTGAACGCCGCGACCGGCGAGTACGTCGACCTGGTCGCCGAGGGCATCATCGACCCGGCCAAGGTGACGCGCTCCGCGCTGCAGAACGCCGCGTCGATCGCCGCGCTGTTCCTCACCACCGAGGCCGTCATCGCCGACAAGCCGGAGAAGGCCTCGGCCCCGGCCGGCGGCGGCATGCCGGGCGGTGACATGGACTTCTGATCCTTCCGGATCACCTGTCCTTTCGGGTCTTCGCGAAGGCCTTTCCGAGGGCGGCAGCCCCAGCTTCCGGCTGGGGGTGCCGCCCTCGGGCGTGTCCGGGGTCACACGGGCCGGGCCCGCTGACCGGAATGAGGGACGGGCCGCGCATGGTTGCTTCAGTGAGTGCAACAATGCGCGTGCACATACCCTCCGGTCACTTGAGGAGCCCTGCCCATGAGCCTCGCCGAGCCCGCCGCCGCCCGCGCGGCCGCCCTGCTCTCCCGTCCGACGACGATCAACGGTCTGACCGTCCCGAACCGCATCGCCATGGCGCCGATGACCCGGATGTTCTCGCCGGGCGGCATCCCCGGTGAGGACGTGGTCTCGTACTACGCCCGCCGCGCCGCCGCCGGTGTCGGTCTGATCGTCACCGAGGGCACGTACGTCGGGCATGAGTCGGCGGGACAGAGCGACCGGGTGCCGCGCTTCCACGGCGAGGAGCAGCTGGCCGGGTGGGCGAAGGTCGCCGAGGCCGTGCACGCCGGGGGCGGCACGATCGTGCCTCAGCTGTGGCACATCGGCATGGTCCGCGAGCAGGGCCAGCCGCCCTTCCCGGACGCCCCGGCCATGGGCCCCTCCGGCCTCGTCACCGCCGGCGCCGAGCCCACCGGCAAGGCCATGACGCAAGGCGACCTGGACGACGTCGTCGCCGCGTTCGCCCAGGCCGCGGCCGACGCCGAGCGCATCGGCTTCGACGGCGTGGAGATCCACGGCGCCCACGGCTACCTGATCGACCAGTTCCTGTGGGAGGGCACCAACCGCCGCACCGACGCCTACGGCGGCGACCCGGTCGCCCGTACCAGGTTCGCGGCGGAGATCGTCGCGGCCGTCCGCGAGAAGGTGTCGCCGGAGTTCCCGGTCCTCTTCCGCTACTCGCAGTGGAAGCAGCAGGACTACGCCGCCCGTCTCGCCGAGACCCCCGAGGAGCTGGAGGCGATCCTCACGCCGCTGGCGGCCGCCGGTGTCGACGCCTTCCACGCCTCCACCCGCCGCTACTGGCTGCCGGAGTTCGACGGCTCCGACCTCAACCTGGCCGGCTGGACCAAGAAGCTGACCGGCAAGCCCGTCATCACCGTCGGCTCGGTGGGCCTCGACGGCGACTTCATCCACGCCTTCCAGGGCGAGGGCTCGCCGGTCAAGAACATCGACAACCTGCTGGACCGACTGGAGTCCGACGAGTTCGACCTGGTCGCCATCGGCCGGGCCCTGCTCCAGGACCCCGAGTGGGCGGCGAAGGTGCTCGCCGGCCGCTTCGACGAGCTGAAGCCGTACGACGCGGCGGCGCTGAAGACGCTTCGCTGAGGCGGGGCGGGGCGAGGCGGGCAGTTCCTCTGCGGGTGCGGGGTGGCTGGTCGCGCCCACGCGGCGGAGCCGCACATCGAACAGAGCCCGCGCCCCTTGGGGGTTGCCGTGCCGGTGCTCCGATGGCGGGGCGGCCTGGGGGGTTCGTGTGCGGGTGCGGGGTGGCTGGTCCCGCAGTTCGCCGCGCCCCTTGGGGGGTGCGGTGCCGGTGGCTACATGTTGCCCATCGGTTCGATGTCCACCTTCACCGGCGTGCCCCACACCCGCAGCACCTCGTAGTCGGTGAACTCGTGCACCAGCCGGTACGCCATCGCCGGCCGGGGCCCGCGCCGCTGGGCGGCCAGATACAGCTCGGCCTCCCGGCGGTCGTGGCGTGGCGTGCCGCACAGCTGCCACTCGCGGCCGTTCCACGCCTCCGCGAGCCACCGCTGCTGCGGCTGCGGCCGGTCCTCGCGCACGCCGTAGCGGGACGGCATCCGCTCGGCGGTGTCCACCCGCGGCCGGCCGTAGCCGCCGCCGACCTCGGCCCGCCGGGCCGCCCGCCGCCGTGTCTCGCACAGCAGGCACAGGTCCGGCGCGCTCTCGTCCACGGGGCCCTGCGGGTGCTCGGCGCAGCGGGTGGTCGGCGGCGCCGACGTCACGCTCTCCTCCAGCAGGTCCAGCGCCCGCCGCAGATCCGTCTTCACCTCGTGCAGCCGGGCGTCCGGAGTGTCGGTGGTGAGCGCCTCGCCGTGCTCGCCGAGGAGCCGGAGGGCGCGCCCGAGGGCGGTGAGCTGCGCGTGGTTCATGTACCCGAGGGTAGGCCGCGACCGCCGCTCCGCGTGCGCGGGGAAGGCGGACTCACTGCTCCGCGGACGCGTGGGCCGCCGCCAGCGCCGCGCGCAGATGCCCGTCGGACCGGGCCAGCAGGCGGGCCGCCGTCGGGCCGTCCACCTCGGCGAGCAGGGCCAGGATCGCGTTCTTCACCTCGCCGTCGGTGGCCGTGAGCGCCGCCTCGATCTCCTCCTCGCCCGCTCCGGTGGCGAGCGCGACGATCCGGCGGGAACGGGCGCGCAGCTTGGCGTTGGAGGCGCGCACGTCGACCATCAGGTTCCCGTAGGTCTTGCCGAGGCGGATCATCGTGATCGTCGAGAGCATGTTCAGCACGAGCTTCTGCGCGGTGCCGGACTTCAACCGGGTGGAGCCGGTGATCAGTTCGGGCCCCGCGACGATCTCGATCCCATGGTCGGCGGCCGCCGCGAGGGCACTGCCCGCGTTGCAGGCCAGGCCGATCGTCAGCGCTCCGCGCGAGCGGGCGTACTCGACCGCGCCGACGGCGTACGGGGTACGGCCGGAGGCGGAGACACCGACCACGCTGTCGTCCGGGGTCAGCGTCAGCGCGTCCAGGTCGGCGCGGGCCAGCTCCCTGGAGTCCTCGGCGCCCTCGACGGAGGTGACCATGGCCTCGGGGCCGCCGGCGATGAGCCCGACGACCTGGCCCGGCCGGGTGTTGAAGGTGGGCGGGCACTCGGAGGCGTCGAGCACGCCGAGCCGTCCGGCGGTGCCGGCCCCGGCGTAGACAAGGCGGCCGCCGCGGGACATCCGCTCGGCGACGGCGTCTACGGCCGCGGCGATCTGCGGCAGGCACGCGGCGACCGCACCGGGCACCCGGGCGTCCTCGGCGTTCATCAGGCGGGCGATCTCCAGGGTCGGCAGCTGATCGATCTCGGCGAGCTCGGGCCGGAAGGCCTCCGTGGTCAAGGAGTCGAGCTGGGCGCGCAGATCGGGGGCGTGGGGGTTGGTGGCCATGACGAACGGCTCTTTCGGTCGGGGGTGCGGATGTCTCACCCGAAGGGGTGCGGACTCTGTTCGATGTGCGGCTCCGCCGCGTGGGCGCGATCAGCCACAACGGACCCGCAGTCACCCACGACGTCGTTCCTGCGGTCTCGAGCGGCCGGGCTACCTTCGGTGCCGATGGGCCAGCGCTTCGTACGACGCCGCCAGCGCCGGCCCCGCCGTGTCGTACGTGCGCTGCGCCACGCCCACGAACAGGCAGTCCACCACGAGGAGTTGGCTGGTCCGGGAGGACATGGCCGCCGGGCGCAGCTCGCTCTCCCGGGAGGTGGAGGTGGTCAGCACATGGTCGGCGTACTGCGTGACATGGCTGTTGGGCCGTCCGGTGATCGCCACGGTGGTGGCGCCGTGCTCGAAGGCGACGCGCAGCGGTTCTATGACGTCGCCGGTGGAGCCGGAGTGGGTGATGGCGATCGCCACGTCCCCGGCGCGCAGCTGCACCGCGTTGGTGACGGCGAGGTGCGGATCGCTGTGGGCGTGCGCGATCAGGCCTATGCGCAGGAGCTTCTGGGTGAGGTCCTGGGCGACCAGGCCGGAGGCGCCGATGCCGTAGACGTCGGTGCGGCGGGCCGCGGCGAGCGCGCTGACGGCCGCGCCGAGCTGCCCGGTGTCGAGGCCGGCGGCGGTGTCCGCGAGGGTCTGCTGCTCGTCGTAGGCCAGTTTCGCCACGACGTCGGCGATCGGGTCGTCGACCGCGATGTCGGTGGTGATCGCGGGTGCGCGGCCGGACTGCTGCTGTGCGGCGAGGCCGGCGAGGGCCAGGCGCAGGTCGCGGTAGCCGGGGTAGCCGAGCAGGCGGGCGGTGCGCACGACCGTGGCCTCGCTGGTGCCGGTGCGTTCGGCGAGGCCGGTGACCGTGAGGGCGGCGCAGCCGGCCGGGTCGCTCGCGACGGCCTCGGCGACGCGTTGCATGGAACGGGTCATCGACGGGGCGAGCGTGCGCACCTTGGCGGCCAGCGCCCCACCGAAAATTTCCTTCACATCCTGGCTCACCCCTGAAAGATATTTCCGGCTCGGTGCTCGGGGCAAGAGTGCGCACAATGGGGACATGGATCCCATCAGCCCCCTGGAGCAGGCGCTGCACGCGGCCCGCGCGCGTGTGATGGCCGACCTGATCGCACGTGAGGTCGCCGAGGCGGACGTGGTGTCGCTCGTCGAGGACTCGATAGCCCAGCGCCGCTGGTGGGTCGAGCAGTGGCCGGACGGGGTGGCCTACCTCCCCGGGCTGGTCGCGCAGGACGTGCAGGACGCCCTGCTGGAGCGGTACGGCCGCTGGCCGCTGTGCCCGGTGTGCGGCTCCGGCGACCCGCACGCCCTCGACGTCGAGCCCGAACTGGGGCCCGATCCGCACTGGGTGTGCCACAAGGCGGGGGTGAAGGTCGCCGCGGTGGGCCGGCTCGGCGGGGCCGCGGGCGGGACGCGCTCCTCGTGACCGTGTACATCGACCCGCCGGTGTGGCCCGGGCACGGACGCGTGTGGTCGCACCTGGTGAGCGATGTGTCGTACGACGAACTGCACGCGTTCGCGGACGCGTTGGGCGTCCCGCGGCGGGCCTTCGAACGCGACCACTACGACATCCCGTCCCACCGCTACCCGGACGCGGTGGCCGCCGGGGCGGTCGAGGTCAGCAGCCGCGAGGTGGTCCGGCTGCTGACGGAGTCGGGCCTGCGCCGCCGCAAGGGCGCCGCCCGGCCGTAGGGGGTGTCTCGCGGCGGATCCGCGGCCGGGCCGCCCCTTACGGGGCTTACGCGGAGGACCCGCGGCGCAACGCGTATGCGAGCTGTGTGCCGTCGTCGCTGACCTGTGTGAAGCCGGCCCGGGTGATCACCGCTCGGGAGGGCTCGTTGTCCCGGTCGACGGTCGCGAAGACCACCCGCACGTCGTCCCGCTCGAGCGCCCAGCGCGACAGCACCCGCAGCGCCTCCGTCGCATAACCCCGGCCGCGGGCGGAGGGGACGAGGTCGTAACCGATCTCCACGCGGCCCTCCTCGTCCGGCGGGCCGTGAAAACCCATGCCGCCGATCGCGCGGCCGTCCTCCCGGCGCACGAGGACGAACATGCCGAACTCCGGCCGGTGCACGCCCGCCTCGTACGCCTGCGCCACCATCCCGGCCGCGCCCCGGGTGCCCTGGTACGGTCCGTCCTCGTCCCAGGTGAAGCCGCCGTCGCCGCCCAGGTTCAGGTCCCGCGCGGACGCGGGGCGCACGCCGGTCAGCGTCAGCCGCTCGGTCGCGATGACCAGGTTGTTGCGCCAGCGCCACTCGGTGACCGGGGCGCGGTCCGGCAGCTCGCCGCGCCCGGTGGCCCACAGCAGCGTCGGCCAGGGCGCGGGGCCCGGCTTGACGTGCGGGAAGAGGCGGGTGAGCACGTCCTCGCACAGCTCGGCGGGCGGCTCGTAGGCGAAGCCGAGGCCCTCGGCGATGTCATGGGTGTGCAGCAGCACCTCGGCGATGCCCATCGCGGCGAAGCCCTCGCGGTCGGCGCTGCGGAACGGGTACGGGTGGAAGGCGCGCACCTCGGGCGGGGTCGCGCGGACCGTGGTGGCCAGCAGGACGCCCATGGTCTCGATGACCTGCAGCACTCCGGAGTTGTCCGGATCACCCTCGAGGAACAGCTCGACGGGCACGTAGTCGTCCTGGGCCCGGCCCGCCAACTGCCCCGCGTAGGCGAAGAGATCCTCGGCGATGTGGAACGCCGTGCTGCGGCAGTCCCACTCCAGCCGGCCCGCCTTCGCCGCCGTCCAGTCCCGGTCCGCCACCGGCCGCAACGCCGCCAGGCAACCCGCCACGGCCGCGTCCACCTGGTCCCCGCCCCATGTCTTCATGAGCGGCACCCTAGGCATCCGGCGGTGCCGTGGTCGACAGCATTTCCAGCTCCGAGCGGAGGTTGTAGCGGGCGGTCGCCTCCCAGTGCTCCTGTCCGTACGGCGTGCTGAACAGCCGGGGCAGCGCGAGCAGATGGCGCAGGACGTCCGAACGCCCGGCCCGGAAGGCGTCGTTCGGCACGAAGTGGTACTCCTCGCGCACGGCCGCCGTGTACGCGGCGTACGCCGACGGGGGCGCCGCCAGGATCGCCAGGTCGGCGTCGCACAGCACCTGCCCGTTGCGGTCGCCGTCGGCCGGGTCGTGCCCGACGGTGAGCCGCACCAGCCGGGCCACCTCGGCGGTCTTCTCCGCGCGCAGACCCGCCTCGGGCAGGGCGCGCTCGGCGAGCCGGGCGGAGCGCTCCTCGTTCGTGGACCGCTCGGGCAGATAGACGGCGTCGTGGAACCAGGCGGCGAGGCGGACGAGGTCGGGGTCGTCGGCGTACTTCTCCAGCGTGTCCACGTGGTCGAGGACCGCGGTGAGGTGCGTGAGCGTGTGGTAGTGGCGCTGGGGTTCCTGCCAGCACCGCAGCAGGGCGTCGGCGTACCGGTACGGATCGCCGGCGCCGCAGTCGTCGTCGCACGCCGCGAGAAAGGCGCGCAGCCAGCGGGAACGCAGATCGTCGAGATCGGCCATGCGCTCATTCTCCCGCCATGCGCCGTAAGCCCCCTAGCGTGGAGGGCATGACGACTGATGTACGTGATCCGGAAGTGCCCGTACGGCTGCTGATCGCCGAGCGCGATGTGCTGATCCCGCTGCTGCGGTCCCGCCCCGACGCCGACTTCGCGCTGCCGACGGCGGCCTGTCCGGGGTGGTCGGTGCGGGATGTGCTGGCGCACTGTTCGGCCGCGCTGACCCGGGTGGTGCAGGGCCGCTTCGAGCCGGACGTGTTCTCCCCGCAGTCCAACGACCGGGACATCGCCGAGCGCGCCGAGTGGACGAACGCCCAGGTGGTGGACGAGCTGGAACGCGGCATGACCGAGGCGGGCCCGCTGATCGCCGAGGCGGGCGGGAAGCTGGACGGGCTCGCGCTGGGGGAGTGGGTGCACGCCGGCGACGTGCGCGACGCCCTCGGGGAGCCCGGCGCGTACGGCGGGCCCGCGCTGCCGTACGCCCTCGCGCTGCTGGTGCGGCGGACGCAGGAGCGCGACCACCTGCCGCTCCAGGCGGACCTGGACGACGTCGACGAGCCGCTGCGGCTCGGCGCCATCGTGCAGGAGCGGCCGCCGGCCCGCTACATCGGGGACGCGGCGACGC
This sequence comes from Streptomyces sp. NPDC104814, assembly GCF_055583185.1. Classification (NCBI taxonomy): domain Bacteria; kingdom Bacillati; phylum Actinomycetota; class Actinomycetes; order Kitasatosporales; family Streptomycetaceae; genus Streptomyces; species Streptomyces sp. NPDC104814. The sequence continues at coordinate 130,314 of NZ_JBVJOL010000006.1, forward strand.
TGGTCCGGCTGTACGCGGGCCGGCCGGTGAAGGCGGGCGGATACGAACTGGCGGGGGCGCGGGAGGAGGAGCTGAACGTGTTCGGCTGAGGGACCGCGTTTCCCGGGGACCCCCTCGGCGTATCCTCAATTGGACTAGACCTGTAGTAGCCCGTCCGAGCCGACGAATGGGGTCCCATGAGCAAGCGCGCAGTCCTGGAGGTGATCGCCCTCGACGCGGCGGACGCCGTCGCCGCCCAGGCCGGAGGCGCGGACCGCCTCGAGCTGGTCACCGACATGGCCGCCGACGGGCTCACCCCGTCCGTGGACACCTTCACCGCGATCCGCGCCGCGGTCCACATCGACCTGCGGGTGATGCTGCGGCTCGCGGACGGGTTCGCGGCGGGGGACCTCCGTCGGCTGGTGGACACGGCGCGGGAACTGCGGGCGGCCGGCGCCGACCAGTTCGTGCTCGGGTTCCTCGACGCGCACGGCGGGGTGGACCTGGCGGCCGTCGAGCGGGTGGTGTCCGTGCTCGACGGCTGCGCGTGGACGTTCCACCGGGCCATCGACCACTGCGCCGACCGGGACGCGCTGCGCAAGGCGCTGGACGGGCTGCCGGGGCTGGACGCGTACCTCACCGCCGGGGACGCCTCCGGCGTCGACGCGGGTATGCCGACGCTGCTGGCGGAGGCGGGGCGGTACGAGCAGCGCATCCTCGTGGGCGGAGGGCTGCGGCTCGACCACGTCCCCGCGCTGCTCGCGGCCGGGATCGACGCGTTTCACATCGGCGGAGCGGCGCGTGCCACGGGGTGGGCCGGGCCGGTTTCGGTCGAGGCGGTCGCCGAGTGGCGCAGGGTGCTGGACGGGGAGTAGCGCCGCGGGGGTTCAGCCGGGGGCCGGGTGCGAGTCGTTCGTGGCTGGTCGCGCAGTTCCCCGCGCCCCTGGGGAACTGCAGGTCCGTCGGCTACGGCGTCAGCCCCCGGCGCCCTGGGGAACTGCAGGTCCGTCGGCTACGGCGTCAGCCCCCGCGCCCCTGGGGCACTCCGGCGCCGTTGGCTGTGACTCAGCCCCCCGCTTCCCCTTCGGGGGCGCTTTCGCTCAGGCCAGTTGATCGGGCAGCGGGGACGCGTGGGTCACGATCAGGCCCGAGACCGCCCTCGTCAGGGCCACGTACAGGCGGCGCAGGCCCGTGCGCTCGTCCGGTTCTCCGTCGACCACCGCCCGGGGCTCGTCCAGGACCACGTAGTCGTATTCGAGGCCCTTGGCCAGGGAGGCCGGGACCAGGGTGAGCCGGGTGTCGGGGGTCGTCTCCTCGCCCGGGGCGAGATACGTCAGGCCCGCCGCCGTCAGCGCCTCGGCCAGCGCCGGGATGCGCGTGTCGGCGGCGATGAGGCCGATGGAGCCCTCGTGGCCGAGCAGTTCACGGCAGGCGACGACGACGTCTCCGGCCCCGTCGACCGGGCGGACCTCGAAGAAGCCCGGGTTCTCCCGGACCGACGCGACCGGGGTCAGGCCCGGCGCGATGTGGGGCAGCAGCCGGGACGCGTAGGCGATGACGTCCGTCGGCACGCGGAAACCGGCGGTCAGCTCCTCCACGACGGCGTCGGACTTGCCCAGGTGGGCGAGGGCCTCCTGCCAGCTGCGCGTCGCCCACGGTGTGGTGCCCTGCGCCAGGTCGCCGAGGACGGTCGCCGAGCCGGTGGTGCAGCGCCGGCCCACCGCCCGGTACTGCATGGGCGACAGGTCCTGCGCCTCGTCCAGGACCACGTGCCCGAGGGAGTGCGTGCGCAGGATCAGGTCGGACGCCTCGTCGATCAGGACGGCGTCCGCGGGCGACCACCTCGCCGACTTCGCGCTGCGGGCCGGCTTCACCCACAGGATCGCCTTCTGCTCCTCGTCGCTCAGCACTCCGCGCGCGTGCTCGGCGAGGAACTCCGCGTCGGACAGCAGGCGCAGCACCAGCTTGGCCGGGTCGACGGCCGGCCAGATCGTCTTCACGGCCGCCTTCACCGCCGTGTTGCGGGCCACCGCGTCCTGCACCCGGTCGTCGGGGGCCTCCCCGGCGCGTTCCATCTGCACCAGCACCGCGTGCGCGATCCGCTGCGGCAGCGCCTCGCGGGCGGCGCCGTAGCGGATGCCGCGCTCCAGCAACTCCCGTACCAGTTCCTCGATCTCGTACGCGGCCACGCGCCAGCGGCGTGAGCCGCGCACCACGACGACCGGCTCGGTGGGCATGGTGACGTGGGAGTACAGGGCGCGCCGGAGCACCTCGGCCATCCGGGCGTCGCCCTTGACCAGGGCGGCGTCCGCGTCGTCCAAGCCCCGGACGTCGACGACGGCGACGAGGTCGTCCACCGTGGCCTGCTGCACGGTCAGCTCGCCCAGCGCGGGCAGCACCTGCTCGATGTAGTGCAGGAAGCTCTTGTTCGGCCCGATGACGAGGGTGCCGGTGCGGGCGAGGCGTTCCCGGTGGGCGTACAGCAGATACGCGACGCGGTGCAGGCCGACGGCCGTCTTGCCGGTGCCGGGGCCGCCCTGCACGCACACCGTGCCGCTCAGCCCGCTGCGGACGATCTCGTCCTGCTCGGGCTGGATGGTGGCGACGATGTCCCGCATCGGACCGACACGCGGCCGCTCGATCTCCTGCTGGAGCAGCCGGCTGGTCTGCGCCGCCTCCGCCGGGTCCGACAGGTGCTCGTCCTCGTACGCGGTCAGCTCGCCGCCGGTGTACCCGAAGCGGCGGCGCAGCGCGATGTCCATCGGGTCCTTCTTGGAGGCCCGGTAGAACGGCTGCGAGACGGGTGCGCGCCAGTCGATGACCATGGGGTCGCCGGCCGCGTCGTGCACATGCCGCCGCCCGATGTAGAACTGCTCGCCCTGCGCGCCCTCGGCCCTGTCGGCGCCGGGCGCGTGCTGGTAGTCGAGGCGGCCGAAGAACAGCGGGGTGTCGCTGAGGTCGGCGAGCGCCTTGATGCGGTCGTCGATCTGGCGGGCGAGGACCTGGGCGTTGACCCAGTTCGCGGCGACGTCGGTGATGTCGAGGGCCTCGACGTCCTCACGCATCGCACGCAGCGCGGCACGGGAGCCGGCGAGGTGGGCTCGCTCCCGGGCCAGGGGGTCGTCGGCGGACGGGGACACGGGCGTGGACAAGGGGATGCCTCCGGAAGGACCTGCGCGGGGGTGACTCCTGGACTTCTCCGGCCGGTTGCCGACCGGCCGACGGCACTCCGCGATGGGAGGCGGGCAAGAGCGGAGATTCTAGGCGACGGGGCGGGGCGGGGCCAATGAATATCCGGTGCGGAGATCCCTTAGGGGATGTGCCCCGCCCGGCTTAGGGGAAGGAGCAGCCCGGAGACCGACGACACCCTTATGTCCCCGATCGCACCATGGAGACATGACGACAGCGACGTTCAGCCCAGCGCCCGGACGCCCTTCCGGCGCCACCCCGATAGCCGCCGGCCACCGTCACCTCCTCGGTGACGCCCTGCGCGCGGTCAAGGTCTACGCCCGCGCCGCCTTCGACGTGGTCATCCTCGGTGAGTACGGAGAGGAGGCGGGCGTCCGCCGCCGGTACGGACCGCGGTTGAGTACGCCGACACCGCCGGGGTGAGTACCCGCGCCGGTGCGCGGGGCCCCGCCCGGCGGCTTGACTTCGGCCATGACCACACAGCACTTCGCGCCCCTGCCGGCACCCGAGGCCGACCGTGACGGGCGGGCCTGGATCGCGCCCGGCGTCGCCACGGCCGCTCTGGGTGTCCTCGGACCGGCCGCGCTGGTCTTCGGCGGGCTGTCGGACATGGCCACCGACGCCTGCGGCCCGGACGACTGCTCGCAGTCCCTGGAGACCTCGCTGGCGCTGATCCACGCGACTCTCTCGTACGGCGGTTTCGCCACCCTCGCGGTCTGGCTCACCGCCTGGCTGCTGCCGCGGCGGCGCCGCTGGTCCCGGCTGCGGGCCTCGCTGGCGGCCGTATCCGTGCTGCCGCCGCTGTTCGTCCTGCTGCTGGTGTTCTCGCTCCCCGCGGGATGACCGGGCCGTCCGCGGGAACATCCGGGCTGCCCGTGGGAACATCCGGGCTGCCCGTGGGATGACCGGCTCGCCCGTGGGACATCCACGCGCCCGCGGGATGCCCCCTGCCCGCGGGGACATCCGGCCCGCGGGTGACCGCGGCCGGCCGCTCAGCCCCCGGCCGGGACTCTCAGGCGTCCTCCGCCAGCAGTTCGTCCGCGTCCATGATCCGGTACGCGTAGCCCTGTTCCGCCAGGAAGCGCTGGCGGTGGGCGGCGAAGTCCTGGTCGAGGGTGTCGCGGGCGACGACCGAGTAGAAGTGGGCCTGGTGGCCGTCCGCCTTCGGCCGCAGCACGCGGCCCAGCCGCTGCGCCTCCTCCTGCCGCGACCCGAACGTCCCGGACACCTGCACGGCGACCGTCGCCTCCGGCAGGTCGATGGAGAAGTTCGCGACCTTGGAGACCACCAGCACGTTGATCTCCCCGGCCCGGAAGGCGTCGAAGAGCTTCTCGCGCTGGGCGTTGGACGTCTCGCCCTTGATGACCGGCGCGCCCAGGTGCTCGCCCAGCTCGTCGAGCTGGTCGATGTACTGCCCGATGACGAGGATCTGCTGCCCGGCGAAGCGCCGCACGATCGCCTCGGTCACCTTCCGCTTGGTGTCCGTCGTCGCGCAGAACCGGTACTTCTCCTCCGCCTCGGCGGTCGCGTACGCGAGGCGCTCGGAGTCCGTCAGGTTCACCCGGACCTCGACGCAGTCGGCGGGCGCGATGTAGCCCTGCGCCTCGATCTCCTTCCACGGCGCGTCGAACCGCTTCGGCCCGATGAGGGAGAACACGTCCGACTCCCGGCCGTCCTCGCGCACCAGCGTCGCCGTCAGACCCAGCCGGCGCCGCGCCTGGAGGTCGGCGGTGAACTTGAACACCGGCGCGGGCAGCAGGTGCACCTCGTCGTAGACGATCAGGCCCCAGTCCCGGGAGTCGAACAGCTCCAGGTGCGGGTAGACGCCCTTCCGCTTGGTCGTCAGCACCTGGTACGTGGCGATGGTGACGGGCCGGATCTCCTTGCGCGTCCCGCTGTACTCGCCGACCTCGTCCTCGGTCAGCGAGGTCCGCTTCACCAGCTCGTGCTTCCACTGCCGCGCCGAGACGGTGTTGGTGACCAGGATCAGCGTCGTGGACTTGGCCTGGGACATCGCCCCGGCCCCCACCAGCGTCTTCCCCGCGCCACACGGCAGCACGACGACGCCGCTGCCGCCGTGCCAGAAGTTCTCCACGGCCTGCTTCTGGTAGGGGCGCAGCGCCCAGCCGTCCTCGTGCAGCTCGATGGGGTGCGCCTCGCCGTCGACGTACCCGGCGAGGTCCTCGGCCGGCCAGCCGAGCTTCAGCAGGGTCTGCTTGATCTGCCCGCGCTCGGAGGGGTGCACGATCACCGTGTCCGGGTCGATCCGCGCTCCCACCAGCGGAGCGATCCGCTTGGAGCGCAGCACCTCCTCCAGCACCGGCCGGTCGGTGCTGGTGAGCACCAGTCCGTGCGCCGGGTGCTTGTGCAGGGTCAGCCGCCCGTAGCGGTCCATGGTCTCGGCGATGTCGACGAGCAGCGCGTGCGGCACCGGGTACCGGCTGTACTGCACGAGCGCGTCGACGACCTGCTCGGCGTCGTGACCTGCGGCGCGCGCGTTCCACAGCCCGAGCGGCGTCAGCCGGTAGGTGTGGATGTGCTCCGGCGCCCGCTCCAGCTCGGCGAACGGCGCGATGGCCCGACGGCACTCGTCGGCCTGCTCGTGGTCGACCTCCAGGAGCAGGGTCTTGTCGGACTGGACGATCAGCGGTCCGTTCACGCGCGGCACACACCCTTTCCACAACGGCCCAAACGTCCAGTGTGCCGCACCCGGGGGTCAACCGTCCGCGAGCACCGTCACTCCCCCGGGCACCGTCACTCGCCCACCAGCACCGTCACTCCTCCCGGGGCGCCGTCACTCGTCCGCGAGCTCGGCCACGCCCGTGATCCGGTGCAGGGGGAACGTGCGGACTTCGTCCGCGGTGTGGTCGTACGCCGTCACGAAGCCGCCCTCGACCCGGACCGGGGCGATCACCCGCTGGCTGGCGGCGCCCTCGGCGTTGACGAAGCCGATCCACACGGCCTCGCCGGTCAGGCAGGCGGCCTGCATGGTGGCGAGGGTCTCGGCGGAGGAGGTGCGCGGCAGCTCGCCCGGCACCACCGCGCCCTCGCTCGGCTTGCGGGGCGCCGTGGAGGCGAGGTCACCGGCGCGGATCGCGCGGATCGCCGCCGCTAGCAGTGTCGCGTCCGGCACCGGCGGCCCGTCCGGCACGGGCTCCGGGGCGGTCCGCGGCGGTGTGCGGTGGACGTCGGCCCGCGCGATCACCACATCGCCCTCCGCGGACTCGGCGGCCGGCGCGAACCCCATCGCCCGCAGCCCCTCCAGCAGCGCCGCCGGATCGGCCTGGGTGGCCAGCACGGTCGGCGCGAGGCGCCGCAGCCGCAGCGCGGCGGCCCGGCGGTCGGCGAGGATCTCGTTGAGCAGGGCGTCGTCGTCGCAGCGCACGTACGCCGAGGCGGCCCCCACCCGCAGATGCCCGTGCTTGCGGGCCACGTCGTCGATCAGATAGGCCAGCGGCTGCGGCACCGGCGTCCGCGCGTGCGCGGCGAGGAAGGCGTGCAGGTCGGCCGCGGTCTGCCCGGCGTCCAGCGCCCGCCGCACGGAGGCGGGCGTGAACCGGTACACGGTCGCGCCACCCTTCGACTCCACGTCCGCGAGCACCCCGAGCATGTCGGCGAGCGGCCGTCGCAGGGGCCCGGGCGCCACGGCCGTCAGATCGGCCTGCAGCAGCACGTGGTCCAGCGGCTCGGGCAGCAGCGGCGCGAGCACACGGGCGGCCGCGGCGGTGGCGGCGGCCTGCTCGGCCGGCGTGAGGGGGGCGACGAAACGCGGACGGTGATGATGGACCGGCAGCTTGTCCCCGGGCCCCGCGGGCTCCTCACGCGCCGCCTCCGCCGCGGGCATCCCCAGCAGCGCCCGCCCGTGAGCGGACAGCGCGCCGCGCCCGGTCACCCCGATCAGCTCGGCCTCGTTCAGCGTCCACTGGGCGAGTCGCGTCCGCAGGTCCTCCTCCCGCCGCTGCGGACGCTCCCAGCGCAGCCGCTCCAGCACCGACCCGGCGACCGGGGCCGCGCCCTCCGGCAGGGCGGCCAGCAGCGTCAGCACCCGGTGGCGGACCTCGGGGGCCGCTGACCGGTCCAGTCCCGGCCCGAGCGCGGCCAGCGTCCGCTCCTTGGCGTCCCGGCCGCCGACCAGCCCGGCCGTCCGCGTGGCCGCGAGCCACGCCTCGGCGAGCCGCCCCCACCGCTCGGCGGGCGGCAGCTCCCGCCATTCGTCGTACGCCGGTGTGGCCGCGTACCGCTCGTCGGCCTCCCCGTCGGAGGCGACCAGACCGGCGGCGTACGCCAGCTCCACCCAGAAAGCGGCCACGGGCTCGGAGACGTCCAGGGCGACGGCGGTCCGTTTGAGGTCCCGCACGCTGAGCCCGCCGGCCCGCAGCACGGCGGGCCCGCCCTCGTCCCACTCCTTCAGCAGCTCCTCGACGGTCGCCAGGGCGCTCAGCGCCTGCCCGGCGGCCGTACTGTCCACAACCTGTGGACGGTGCACCGCGCCGGCGGCCACCACCGGCGGCACCGGCTCCGGCTCCCGGTGCGCCCGCCCGCCCCGCAGATGCAGGGCCACCTCCCGGGGCAGTACGACGGTCCCGGGCGCCGTCGGCAGCAGCAGCCCCCGGTCCAGCAGCCACCGCAGATGCGCCGCGGGATCGGCCGTGACCTGCCCGTACGGCGGCCCCCACACCAGCCGCTCCAGCACCTCGCGCGCCTCGGCGGGAGCCTGGCCGAGCAGGCGGCCCATCCGTCCGCGGTCCGTGAACAGCGCGGTCAGCGCGGCCACGGCGGACACCGAGTCGTGCGTGGAGGACAGCCCGGCAGCCGCGACGATCTCCTGGATGCGCCCCGGCGACATCCCGGCCGTCGCCTCCTGCACGGTCGGTCCCAGCCCGGTCGGGGACGGATGCTGCGGCGAGGGCGCGAGCAGTTCACGGGCGGTGCGCACCAGCCGCAGCCGGTCGTCGCCGCCCCACACCAGCGCCTGCTCGCGCAGGCCGCCGAGGGCGTGCGGCAGCGCGGCGACGACGGCCGCGTCCCGCTCGTCACCGGCCATCAGAGCGAGCAGCTCCTCGTACGTCGCCGGGTCACCCGCGACGGCCAGCGCCTGGGCGGTCTGCAGCGCGAACCGGTCCAGCCGCTCCAGCGCCCGCACGACGCTCGCCCGCGTACCGGCACGGGTGGCGAGCTGCGTGAGGTCCGTCGGGACGGGGGTGATCAGATCGGGACGGCTGCGCAGCAGGGCGGCGAGGGAGGCGTCCTCGCGCCCACGGAGGGCTTCCGCGAGGGAGCGGGGTGCCGGGGTGTCCTCGATGCTCATCCGAACCACGTTAGCGGGTCCCCTGCGGGGGGCCGCTGTGAAACCGGCGGCACGACCGGCCGACCCGGGGGCGCGGGGAACTGCGCGAGCAACCACCCACCACCCGTGGACGAACGACCCCCCGCGCGGGACGCGCTACCGTCGTCCGACGGGGTATCAGGACACGCGCACCCCCGGAGGGGCTTCGTGGGGATCGAGAGCGACAAGGTCGTCTACGAGTATTTGAGCCGCGTCGGCGACGTGGCGCAGCAGCGTCAGCTGCCGTCCGCCACCCGGATGCGTCTCGTCGCCGGCCTGCGCGACGAGATCGACAAGCGCCGCGCCAAGACCGTGGTCGACAGTCCGGCCGCCGTACGCCGCATCATCGAACGGCTCGGCAGCCCCGACGACATCGTCACGGCCGCCGGCGGCACCGCCGGCCCCACGCCCCCGTCCACGGCCGTACCCGAGCAGCGAGAGGGCGGCACCGGCGCGGCCGAGCCCGCCGCGCGCCGCGGCCGGTTCCTCCCGCGTCCCCGCCCCACCGCCCCGCCGGCGCCCCCCGCCTCCGCTCCCTCCCCGCCCCACGTCGCGAGCGCCGCCGAGCTGGGCGGCCCCGCCGTGCCCCCCGACTGGTGGCGCACGGACCTCAGCGACGAAGTCCCCGGTTTCACCGGCGGCGTGGAGATCCCCGACCTGCTCAAGCCGCCCCCGCGGCCGAAACCGGACAAGCCGGACCCGGAGGAGGAGCCGGCCGCGCCCGCTCCGGAGGAGGAAGCGGCAGGCGACGCGGACGCGCCCGTACGCCGCCGCATCCTCGCCCTGTCCTCCGGCCGCCGGCGCAACCCCCTGCTGCTGCTCGGTGCCGCGAGCCTCGTCGTCGGCGCCGTGCTCGGCAACTGGTACGCGCTGCTGCTGGGCTGGCTGATCGCCTACGCCTCCCGCCGCCTGACCCCGGCGGAGGCCAAGTGGGCGGTGATGGGCCTGCCCGGCGCCGCCCTGGCCACGGGCCTGGTGTGGCTGTGGGGCCGTACCCAGGGCCGCTGGGGCACCCCCATCGCCGACGGCCACATGAACGAGGCGATCGCCGGGACCTGGCCGTGGGTCGTGCGCGGCGCGGCGGTCGCGTCGGCCCTGTTCCTGGTCTGGCGCTCACAGAGGGAACGCTGACCCCGGCCCTGCCGCCCGGACCGTCCCGGCGCCGCGGGGCCGCCTCGGCCACCCGGCACAATGTCCCTCATGACTGCCCCGGCCCCCGTCGCCCCCACCGTCGGCTTCGACCTCGACATGACCCTGATCGACTCCCGCCCCGGCATCCGCGCCTGCTACCGGGCGCTGTCGGAGCGGACCGGCACCTATGTCGACGCCGACCTCGCGGTGACCCGGCTGGGCCCGCCGCTCACCGAGGAGCTGGCGAACTGGTTCCCGGCGGACGAGGTGGCCGAGGTCGCCGAGCTGTACCGCGCGATGTACCCGACGTACGCCGTGGCCGCCAGCCCCGCCCTGCCCGGCGCCCGTGAGGCGGTGGCGGCGGTGCGGGAGGCCGGCGGACGCGCGATCGTCGTCACGGCGAAGTACGAGCCGAGCGCGAAACTGCACGTCAGCCACCTCGGCCTGGAACCCGACGCGGTGATCGGCGACCTGTGGGCGGAGCGCAAGGCAAAGGCGCTGCGCGCGCACGGCGCCGGCGTGTACGTCGGCGACCACCTCGGTGACGTACGCGGTGCCCGCGCGGCCGGGGCGCTGTCGGTGGCGGTGGCGACCGGCCCGTGCACCCCCGAGGAACTCCGCGCGGCCGGCGCGGACGTGGTTCTCGCCGATCTCACGGAATTCCCGCAGTGGCTTTCGGCCTACCTCGACGACGCTCCGGAGGCGGTCCGCGCCTGACGCCGTCCCGCCGCGGCCGAGCGCAGCACGCCTGCCCCCGCGAGAACGAACCCGACGGCCATGAGCATGCTCAATCCGAACATGTAGGTCGGAAAAGGCGACGTTCCGAAGAACAACGGGGCGATCGTGACCAGGGTGGCCACGGCGCCGATGAAGAAGACGATCGCACCGGCACGGATCAGCCGATCACCGGGCGCGGCGGAATTCGGTTGGGTTTTGTCACGCACCCGACCAGGGTAGTTCCCAGCGCGAAGGAACAACCGGGCGACGTCTTGTCAGCCGCCCGAAGACCATTAGCCTTGGAACCGGCGGGTCAAGGTCGACCCGCCCGGCTTGTTATTGAGCAGCTTTCCGACGAGTACGAGGACGAGGACAGACGTGCCTACCGGCAAGGTCAAGTGGTTCAACAGCGAGAAGGGCTTCGGCTTTCTCTCCCGCGACGACGGCGGTGACGTCTTCGTCCATTCCTCGGTCCTCCCCGCCGGAGTCGAGACCCTCAAGCCCGGTCAGCGCGTCGAGTTCGGCGTCGTCGCCGGGCAGCGCGGCGACCAGGCGCTGTCCCTGACCGTACTCGACCCGACGCCGTCGGTCGCGGCCGCGACCCGCAAGAAGCCCGACGAACTGGCTTCCATCGTGCAGGACCTGACGACCCTTCTGGAGAACGTCACCCAGACCCTGGAACGCGGCCGCTACCCCGAGAAGACCGCCGGGAAGAAGGTCGCCGGGCTGCTGCGCGCGGTGGCCGACCAGCTCGACGTCTGATCCCGGCGGCGATCAGGGGAAATCCAGCGCGTCCGGTCCGAGGGGCGGCACCAGCCCCTCGGCCGCCGCACGCGTGAGCAGTCCGCGCACGGCCGCGTAGCCGTCCTCGCCGAGGTCGGCGGTGAACTCGTTGACGTACAGCCCGATGTGCTGGTCGGCGACGGCCGGGTCCATCTCCTGGGCGTGCTCCATGACGTAGGGCCGCGACGCCTCCGGGTCGTCCCACGCCGCGCGGACGGACGTCCGGATGGACTCGGCGATCAGCTTCAGCGCGTCCGCGCCCAGCGAGCGCCTGGCGATGATCGCGCCCAGCGGGATGGGCAGCCCGGTGGTGTCCTCCCAGTGCTCGCCCATGTCGGCGAGCTTGTGCAGCCCGTAGTTCTGGTACGTGAACCGCGCCTCGTGGATGACGAGTCCCGCGTCCACCTTGCCGTCCCGCACCGCCGGCATGATCTCGTGGAACGGCATCACGACGATCTCGCCCACCCCGCCCGGTACGACGTCGGCGGCCCACAGCCGGAACAGCAGATACGCCGTCGACCTCTCGCTCGGCACGGCGACGGTACGGCCGCTCAGGTCGAGACCGGCCTCCCGGGTGAGCACCAGCGGCCCGCAGCCCCGGCCCAGCGCACCCCCGCACGGCAGCAGCGCGTAGTCGCCGAGCACATACGGCAGGACGGCGTACGACACCTTCAGCACGTCCAGCTCGCCGCGCTCGGCCATGCCGTTGGTGATGTCGATGTCCGCGAACGTCACGTCCAGCGCGGGGGCGCCGGGGACGCGGCCGTGGGCGAGGGCGTCGAAGACGAAGGTGTCGTTCGGGCAGGGGGAGTAGGCGATCTGCACGGGCTCGGGCAGGGGCTCACCGGTCATGTGGGTTCCAACTCGTGAGGACGGGCGCCAGCTTCCCGAACCCCTCGGTCAGGGCGGCGAGCGCGTCGGCGATGCGCCAGGCGGCGCGGTCGCGCGGGCCGACGGGGTTGGAGACGGCGCGGATCTCCAGGACGGGCACGCCGTGCGCGGCGGCGGCCTCGGCGACGCCGAAACCTTCCATCGCCTCGGCGAGGGCGCGGGGGTGGCGCTCGCGCAGCGCGGCGGCGCGCGCGGCGCTGCCGGTGACCGTGGACACGGTCAGCACGGGCCCCGTGGGGGCGCCGAGGGCCTGCGCGGCCTGCCGGACCAGGCCGGCCGGCGGGCGGTGGGTGACGGTGCCGAAACCCAGCTCGGTGACGGGCAGGAAACCGTCGGGGGTGTCGGCGCCCAGGTCGGCGGCGGTGATCTCGTCGGCGACGACGAGGGAGCCGACGGGGGCGAGCGGCAGGAAACCGCCGCCGATGCCGGCACAGACGACCAGGTCGTACGGGCTGCCCGCGAGGGCGGCGGCGGTCAGCGCGGCGGCCGTGGACGCGGCGGCGAGCGCCGGCCCGACGCCGGCGGCGACCAGGTCGCAGACGGGCGCCCGCAGCACGGTCACGCCGGGCAGGCGCAGCTCCTCATCGGGGCCGTCCGCACCGTGGCCGGGGAACGCCCGCGCCACCGCGTCCCGCTCCACGGGGACGGCGGTGGCCACGAGCAGTCGTGCCGGAGTGGGCGAGGACGTGATCAGGCGCCCTTCTTGAGCTTGAAGGACCAGATGCCCTCGACGTCCTTCTCGCCCGCCTTGATGGAGACGAAGGTGGTGTCGCCGCTGGCACCGTACTGGGCGTTGAAGAACACGCTGCCCGGGATGGTGCGGTAGGTCTTCTTGCTGGCGTCGGTCAGCGGCTGGCCGTTCATGAGGATCGTCCAGCTCTTGTCCGCGATCTCCGGGTCGACGCCGAAGCGCACGGTCGCGTCCGGGTCGACGGTGATCGACTTGTCCGCCTTCAGGCACTTGGCGAGCTCGGAGGTCTTGATCGCCTTGCCGTCGTTGTAGCAGGTCGCCTCGGAGTTGACCGAGCTCCTGCCGACGGTGATCGTCGACATCGGCGTCGGCTTGTCGCAGGCCGACAGGACGAGCAGTCCGGCGGAAACGGCGCCGGCGGCGGCGACGGCGCGGCGGCGTCGCACGACGGATTGCAGGAAGGTCATGGCCGAAGGCTATCGCCTGGCGGCGCCCGCGCCGTTTCTGGGGGTCGCGAGGCGTCGCCGGATGCCCTCGGCCTCACGCCACCCGTGCGCGGGTCGCGCTCCCGTGGCGCGCCGACCTCAGCAGTCCCTGCAGGGTCGTCAGCCAGCCCGCCGCCACGATCGCCGCGCCCACGAACAGGCCCGCCGTGGGGTTCAGGGGCATCACGATGCCGACCGCGCCGCCGAACACCCACGACATCTGCAGCAGCGTCTCGGAGCGGGCGAAGGCGGAGGTGCGGACCAGTTCCGGCACGTCCCGCTGGATCAGCGCGTCCAGCGCCAGCTTCGCCAGGGCCTGCGCGAACCCGGCGACGGCCGCCAGACACGCCACGAGGACCGCGCCGAAGAAGATCGCCGCCGTCACCGCCGCGGCCAGCACCACGGCCAGCACGGTGACGATGATGATCTCCGGCGGCTTGGACCGGAGCCAGGCGCCCACGGCCGTACCGAGCGCGTTGCCGACGCCGGCCGCCACCGCGACCATGCCGAGGGACACCGCCGCGCTCTGCCCGGTCATCGGGTGCTCCCGCAGCAGGAACGCCAGGAAAAAGATCAGGAAGCCGGTCAGGCAGCGGATCGCGGCGTTCGCGCCGAGCGCGTGCGTCACGGCCGGGCCGACCGTGCGCAGCCCCGGGCGTTTCGCGGCCTTGCGGTGCGGGCCGTGCAGATGCTGTTCGTCCGCCGCGAGCAGCGCGGTGTCCTCCCCCTTGGCGGAGTCCACCTTCGGCGGCAGGGAGAACGACAGGAACGTTCCCGCGACGAAGATCACGAACGCGCCGTACAGCGGCCAGCGCTCGCCCAGCGCGTGCAGACCGCCCCCGATGGGTGCGGCGACGCCCGTGGCCAGCAGCCCGCCCAGCGTGACCCGGGAGTTCGCCTTGACCAGCGACAGCTTCGGCGGCAGCAGCCGGGGCACCACGGCGCTTCTGACCACGCCGTACGCCTTCGACGCGACCAGCACGCCGAGCGCCGCCGGATACAGCTGCAGGCCCCCGGTGGCCACCGCCCCGCTCAGCACCAGCGCCAGCAGCGCCCGCGCCAGCATCGCGCCGGCCATCGCCGCGCGCCGGCCGTGCGGCAGCTTGTCCAGCAGCGGGCCGATCACCGGGGCCAGCACCGTGAAGGGCGCCATGGTGATCGCCAGGTACAGCGCGACCCGGCCGCGCGCCTCGTCCGTCGGCACCGAGAAGAACACCGTGGACGCCAGCGCCACCGTGATCATCACGTCCCCGGCGCCGTTCACGGCGTGCAGCTCGATCAGCTTGCCGAGACCCGACTCGCCGGCCCCCTGCGCGTGCGTGGCCTTGCGGATGCCGCGGGCCGCCCCGGTCACCGGGAAGTGCAAGGCGCGCCCGACCGCGCGGACGGACCCTCCGAACCGGCCCGAACCGCTCACTTGGGACGTCCTCGCGGCTGCCACGTCGTCATAGTGCCCCGAGTACGGGGTGGATAGTGCCGTTACCGCACGTATGGGCCTCAAGTTTCGGGCCGGCCCGCCGGGCGCGCCACGCGGAAACAAATCGCCGCGAAGCGGCGAAAGAAATCGACCGGTGTAGGCCGAGCGCCGACGAACAGGCAGAATGGTCGACAGGAGGTGCGCCCGAGCGTGAGCGCGCGCAGACGTCGAAGCGGTCCGGTTGTCCGCTCCGTCAGCGCCGTCGCCTCAAGGCGCCCGCACCCGGAAGACGGCGTACTGGAGAGAAGCGATACCTGTGAGCGCAGCGACAACGCGAAGCCGCACCCCTGACCGCCTGTGCGCCGAGGCCGTCGACCTCGCCCGTGGTGCCGCCGAGGAGGCCGCCGCACCCGGCGTCGTCGGGGAACACGCCGGGGTCGTCTCCGAGGGCGACCGCGTTGTCACGCACTTCTTCGAATGCCGGGAGCTCGGCTACCGCGGCTGGCGCTGGGCCGTGACGGTGGCCCGCGCCTCGCGCGCCAAGCTCGTCACGCTCGACGAGGTCGTGCTGCTGCCCGGCCCGGACGCCGTGCTGGCCCCCGAATGGGTGCCGTGGAGCGAGCGGCTGCGCCCCGGCGACATGGGCCCGGGCGACCTGCTGCCTACGGACGCCGAGGACCTGCGCCTGGAGCCCGGCTACACCGGCGAGGACACCCCGCCGCCGAACTCCGCCGTCTCCGACGAGATGGCCGACCTGGTCGAGGCCGAGGACGTCGAGGTCACCGAGGGCCCGACACGCGCCCTGCCCACCGCGCCCAAGCGCGGCTCGATCTCCGCGGTCGCCGAGGAACTGGGCATGCGCCGCGCCCGGGTCCTGTCCCGGTACGGCCTGCACACCGCCGCCGACCGCTGGGAGGAGGCGTACGGCGCGAAGACCCCGATGGCCCAGGCCGCCCCCGCCGCCTGCGTCAGCTGCGGCTTCCTGATGCCGCTCGGCGGCTCGCTGGGCCAGGCGTTCGGCGTGTGCGCCAACGAGTTCGCCCCGGCCGACGGCCGCGTCGTCTCCCTGACCTACGGCTGCGGCGGCCACTCCGAGGCCGCGGTCATGCCGAAGACCCCGCGCCCGGCTCCGCCGGTGATCGACGAGACGAGGGTCGACCCCTTCCCCCTCCGCCCGGCCCCCGACTCCGGCTCGGTCCCCCCGGCACCGGACGAGGAAGCCGCGGAACTGGGCCACTCCTAGCCCCCGGGCCGAAGCCGATGACGGCCGTCACCCGCGTACGGCGGGAAGGGGCCGGGGTGGGGGGTGTCCGCCCGCAGCGTCCGGCACCGTGACACGGCACCCTCGTCGGAAACGGCCGGCCGGACCGAGGACGGACACCCCCCACCGCGGCCCCGCCTTGACCACCGCCCGTAGGCGGCGACGCCCGCCACGACGCGACCGCAACGGGCCGCCGCAGGCAAAAAAGGGGCGCGGGGAACGGCGCGACGAGCCCCCACGCACCCGCAGACAACAACGCACCCAGCGCCGCAGGCATCCGCGCCACAGGCCCCCGCGCCGCAGGCAAAGGCGACGAACCCCCACCGGCCGGCAGCCGAAACACGGCGAGGCGCCGCAGGCAAACGACCCCCCCGCCGAAACACCACCCCACCGCCGGAGGCAACCCGCGGTACTTTCAGTCATCGCCGACGAGGAGAGTGAACGTGAGCAAGTTCGTGCGGCCGGCTGCCGAAGGCGCTGACCCCTTCGGTACGGCGAGGCTCCGGCGGGGCGTGCTCGACGCCTGGGCCACCAGCCCCGCCCGCTTCCGGGAGGACGCCAACGCCGAGGAGGACCTGGTCCTCGGCGGCTACCGGGACCGCCTCGTCGTGGAGCTCGCCCAGAACGCCGCCGACGCAGCCGCCCGCGCCGGTGTGCCGGGCCGGCTGCGTCTGACCCTGCGCGACGGCGTCCTCGCCGCCGCCAACACCGGCGCCCCGCTGGACGCCGCCGGTGTGGAGTCGCTGGCCACCCTGCGCGCCTCCGCCAAGCGCGACACGCCGTCCGTCGGCCGCTTCGGCGTCGGTTTCGCCTCCGTCCTGTCCGTCACCGACGAGCCCGCCGTCGTCGGCCGGCACGGCGGCGTGCGCTGGTCCCTCGCCGAGGCCCGGCACCTCGCCGAGGAGACCGCCCGGCACAGCCCCGGCCTGGGCGACGAGATCCGCCGCCGCGACGGCCACGTACCGCTGCTGCGCCTGCCGTTCGCCGCCGAGGGCACCGCCCCCGGCGGCTACGACACGGTCGTCATCCTGCCGCTGCGCGACACGGCCGCCGCCGACCTCGCCGAACGGCTCCTGCACGCCGTCGACGACGCCCTGCTGCTGGCCCTGCCCGGCCTGGAGGAGGTCGTCGTCGAGACGGGCGACACCTCCCGCACCCTGCGCCGCCGCACCGAGGGCGACCTCACCGTCGTGGAGGACTCCCGCGAGGGCACCACCCGCTGGCGTACCGCCTCCGCGCACGGGGCGACCGCGCCCGAACTGCTCGGCGACCGGCCCGTGGAGGAACGGCTGCGGCCCCACTGGTCGCTGACCTGGGCCGTCCCCGTGGACGACGACGGGCGGCCGGTGCGCCCCCGCACCAGCCCCGTCGTGCACGCGCCCACCCCCAGCGACGAGCCGCTCGGCGTGCCCGCGCTGCTCATCGCGTCCTTCCCGCTGGACACCACCCGCCGGCACGCCGCGCCCGGCGCGCTCACCGACTTCCTGATCCAGCAGGCCGCCGACGCCTACGCCGCACTGCTCGCCGACTGGCGGCCGGTGACGGACGGGATCATCGATCTCGTGCCCGGCCCGCTCGGCAAGGGCGAGCTGGACGGCGCCCTGCGCCAGGCGGTCCTTCAGCGGCTGCCGCGCACCGCGTTCCTGCCGCCCGCCGCCCGGCCGGCGGGCGAGGAGGACGGCGACGACCTGCCCGAGGCGCTGCGCCCGCGCGACGCGGAGGTCGTCGAGGGCGCGGGCGCGGACACCGTACGGGTGCTCGCCGAGGTGCTGCCCACGCTGCTGCCCGCCGGTCTGGAGCGCCGCGTCGAACTGCGCACCCTGGGTGTCGCCCGGCTGCCGCTGACCGACGCGATCGACCGGCTGGCCGGCCTGGAGAAGGACCCCGGCTGGTGGCACGAGCTGTACGAGTCGCTGGCGGGCGTGGACCCCGACCGGCTCACCGGCCTCCCGGTGCCGCTCGCCGACGGAAGGACGACGCTCGGTCCGCGCCAGGTGCTGCTGCCCACCGCCGACGCGCCCCGCATCGACCCGGAGGTCCTCGCCCGGCTCGGGCTGAAGGTCGCCCACGAGGACGCCGCCCATCCGCTGCTGGAGAAGCTCGGCGCGCTGCCCGCCACCCCGCGGGCCGTGCTGACCACCCCGCAGGTGCGGGCCGCGGTCGCCGTCTCCCTGGACGACGACGGCGGGTCCTGGGACGAGGACGCCCTGGACGCCGAGGAACTGGCCGACACCGTCCTCGCCCTGGTGCGGGACGCGGGTCTGGAGCCCGGCGAGGAGCCGTGGCTGGGCGCGCTCGCCCTGCCCGACGAGGACGGCGAACTCGCCCCCGCGGGCGAGCTGGTCTTCCCCGGCAGCGCCTTCCACCAGGTCATGCGGGAGGGTGAACTCGCGACCGTGGACGCCGACCTGGCCGCGAGGTGGGGCGAGGAACCCCTCGCCGCCTGCGGGGTGCTGGCCGCCTTCGCCCTGGTCCGCGCCACCGACGTGGTCCTCGACCCCGATGAACTCGAGCCGCGCGACGGCGAGTACGCGCAGCCCGACGACCCCGGCCTGCTGGACGCCGTCGACGTGTGGTGCGAGGACGTCCTCGACCGTTTCCCCGACACGCCCGTCCCGCCGGTCGCCACCGAGATCGTCGCCGTGCGCGACCTGGACCTGGTCGACGACGACGCCTGGCCGCAGGCGCTCGCGATGCTCGCGCGGCCCCCGCTGCGGGACGCCCTGGTGCAGCCGGTGCGCGTCCTGCTGCCCGACGGCACCCACGAGGTCGTACGGCCGTACACCGCGTGGTGGCTGCGCGGGCACCCGGTGCTCGACGGCCGCCGCCCCGCCGGTCTGCGCGCGGCGGGCGGTGACCCGCTGCTGCGCGGCCTGTACGACGAGGCCGACGCGACCGGCTTCGACGACGAGCAGGTACTGCGCGCGCTGGGCGTGCGCACCTCGGTGGCGGCGCTGCTGGACGAGCCGGGCGGCGCGTCCGAACTCCTCGACCGCCTCGCCGACCCCGGCCGGCAGGTCACCGCGGCCCAGCTGCACGGCCTGTACGGGGCGCTGGCCGAGCTGGACCCCGACCGGGTCACGCTGCCGGACGAGCTGCGCGCGGTCGTCGACGGCGAGGTACGGGTCGTGGACGCCGCCGACGCGGTGGTCGTCGACTCGCCCGATCTGCTGCCCTTCACCGAGGGGGTGCCGCTGCTGCCGGTGCGGCCCGCCGTGGCGGCCGATCTGGCGGAGCTGTTCCAGGTGCGGCGGCTGAGCGAGTCCGTCACCGGCGAGGTCACGTCCGAGGGCGCCGAGCACGGCGTACCGGAGTCCGTGCGGGTGCTGCTCGGCCCGGGCACCCCCGAGGCGTACGTGGAGCACGACGAGCTGGTCGTGGACGGGGTGGAGATCGACTGGCGTCTGACCGACGACGGTGTCCTGCACGCGGCCACCCTGGAGGGTGTGGCGGCGGGCCTGGCCTGGGCGGCGGGCCAGTGGCCCCGCCGTTTCGAGGTGGCGGCCCTGCTGGAGGACCCGTCGCGCACGGCGGAACTGGCCCGGGACCGCTGGTTCGACTGACTCTCACGCCGGGAAGCGGCGGTCCACCCACCTCCACAGCGCCTCCAGCACCGCGGACCCGACGACCGCGACGCCGACCGCCAGCCATGGCATCTCCATGCCCACCAGCTTCAGCGCGAAGAAGCGCTGGAGCGACGGCACCACCAGCACCAGCAGGAAGGCGGCGCCCATCGCCGCGACCAGCGCCACCCGCCACCAGGTGTACGGGCGGGCGATGATCGCCAGGACCCACATCGAGACCAGGAACAGCGTCAGCGTCGCCGCGCTGGTCTCCGCGCTCAGCGAGCCCGGGCCCGTGTAGTGGTGCCGGGCCAGCAGATACGTCACGAAGGTCGCGGCCCCCGCCACCAGCCCGCCGGGGATCGCGTACCGCATGACCCGGCGCACGAAGTGCGGGCGGGCCCGTTCCTTGTTCGGGGCGAGGGCGAGGAAGAAGGCGGGCACGCCGATGGTGAGCGTGGACAGCAGGGTCAGGTGGCGCGGCAGGAACGGGTACTCCACCTGCCAGCACACCACGAGGATCGCCAGCAGCACCGAGTAGACCGTCTTCACCAGGAACAGCGTCGCCACCCGGGTGATGTTGCCGATCACCCGCCGGCCCTCGGCGACCACCGAGGGCAGGGTGGCGAAGCTGTTGTTCATCAGCACGATCTGCGCGACCGCCCGCGTGGCCTCCGAGCCGGAGCCCATGGCGACACCGATGTCGGCGTCCTTGAGCGCGAGGACGTCGTTCACGCCGTCGCCGGTCATCGCGACGGTGTGCCCGCGGGACTTGAGGGCCCCGACCATGTCCCGTTTCTGCTGCGGGGTGACCCGGCCGAACACCGTACCCTCGTCCAGCTCCCGGGCCATCTCCTCCCGCTCGCCGGGCAGCCGCCGCGCGTCCACCGCCGTGCCCTTGAGCCCCAGCTTGGCGGCGACCGCGCCGACGGAGACCGCGTTGTCGCCGGAGATCACCTTGGCGCGCACGTTCTGCTCGGCGAAGTAGTGCAGGGTGTCGGCGGCGTCGGGCCGCAGCCGCTGCTCCAGGACGACCAGGGCGGCGGGGCGGGCGCCCTGCGCGACCCGTGCGTCGTCGAGGTCGCGGTCGGCGCGGGCCAGCAGCAGGACACGCAGCCCGTCCTCGTTGAGCCGCCCGGTCTCGGCGAGCGCCGGGTCGTCGTCGGCGAGCAGCACGTCCGGCGCCCCCAGCAGCCAGGTGCTGGACTCGCCGCCGCCCTCGCTGAAGGAGGCCCCGCTGTACTTGCGGGCGGAGGAAAAGGGCAGCGACTCGGTGCAGCGCCACTCCTCGGTGTCCGGGTAGGCGTCGATGATCGCCTTCAGGCTGGCGTTGGGCCGGGGGTCGGACTCGCCGAGCGCGCCGAGCACCCGGCGGACGTAGGTCTCGTCGTAGCCGTTCAGCAGGCGCAGGCCGGTGACGTCCATGCCGCCCTCGGTGAGGGTGCCGGTCTTGTCGAGGCAGACGGTGTCGACGCGGGCGAGGCCCTCGATCGCGGGGAGTTCCTGCACCAGGCACTGTTTGCGGCCCAGCCGGATCACCCCGATGGCGAAGGCGACGGAGGTCAGAAGCACCAGGCCCTCGGGGACCATGGGGATGATGCCGCCGACCGTGCGGGCGACGGAGTCCTTGATGCCGTGCTGCTTGACCACGAGCTGGCTGATCACCAGGCCGATCGCGGTGGGCACCATCATCCAGGTGACGTACTTGAGGATGGTGGAGATGCCGGTGCGCAGCTCGGAGTGGACGAGCGTGAACCGGGACGCCTCCTCGGCGAGCTGTGCGGCGTAGGCCTCGCGGCCGACCCGGGTGGCCTGCAAGGCGCCGCCGCCCGCGACGACGAAGCTGCCGGACATCACCGGATCGCCGGGGTGTTTGAGCACCGGGTCGGCCTCTCCGGTGAGCAGCGACTCGTCGATCTCCAGGCCGTCGGCCTCCACGCACACCCCGTCGACCACGACCTTGTCGCCGGGGCCGATCTCCAGCAGGTCGTCGAGGACGATGTCCGAGGTGCCGATCCGGGTGGCCGTGCCGTCGCGCCGCACGACGGGCCGCACCTCGCCGATCACGGCGAGCGAGTCGAGGGTCTTCTTCGCCCGCCATTCCTGGACGATGCCGATGCCGGTGTTGGCGAGGATGACGAAGCCGAACAGGCTGTCCTGGATGGGGGCGACGACCAGCATGACCAGCCACAGCACACCGATGATCGCGTTGAACCGGGTGAAGACGTTCGCGCGGACGATCTCGGTGAGCGAGCGGCTGGAGCGCACCGGCACGTCGTTGACCTGTCCGCGCGCCGTCCGCTCGGCGACCTGGGCGCCGGTCAGCCCGGTCGGCGGGACGGACGGCACCGGCACGCGGTGCGCGGGGTCGAGTCCGGCGCCCGCGTCGATGTGCGTCATGCCTTCGACGGTACGGGGAGAGACGGGCGTTCACCCCTTGGCAGGAGCCGCCGGGGGAACCCGGGGATCAGCCCTCCTGGGCGTTCTCCTGCCGGTCCGCGGCCCGCTTGAGCGCCGCGTCGCGCTTGCGGACGTACCAGATGCCGATCAGGCCGAGGCCGCCGCCGGCCAGGCAGGTCCACACCCACCAGGTGTGCCCGTGGTCGTCGAACCAGCCGTAGAAGGGCAGCTGGGCCAGGAAGAGGACGAACCACAGGATGGTGCCGCCGGTGATGGTCGCTACGACCGGGCCCTCGAGGGGTTCCGGCGCCTCGTGCTGCGGGGTCCACTTCGCCATGACGCACAGCTTACGAGCCGTTCCGGTCTACGCGCGGAGATGGCAATCATGGAACTCATATGTTCATACTGAAACCGTTTGTCTGTGTCCCTTTCTAGTCGTAGGAACCCACAAATGTCCACCTCGGCACCTGCCAAGGTCCCCGCGCCCGAGCAGCCGGGCAAGGCGCCCGCTTACGGCGCCCTCGACCGCTACTTCAAGATCTCGGAGCGTGGCAGCACCCTTGCGCGCGAGGTCCGGGGTGGTCTGGCCACCTTCTTCGCGATGGCGTACATCATCGTGCTCAACCCGATCATTCTGGGCAGCGCGAAGGACATGTACGGCCACCAGCTGGACAACGGCCAGCTGGTCACCGCGACCGCCCTCACCGCCGCCTTCACCACGCTGCTGATGGGCGTCATCGGCAACGTGCCGATCGCGCTCGCCGCCGGCCTCGGCGTGAACTCCGTCGTCGCCCTCCAGCTCGCCCCGCGCATGTCCTGGCCGGACGCGATGGGCATGGTCGTCCTCGCCGGCTTCGTGGTGATGCTCCTCGTCGCCACCGGTCTGCGCGAGCGCGTGATGACGGCCGTCCCGTACGGCCTGCGCAAGGCGATCTCCATCGGCATCGGCCTGTTCATCATGCTGATCGGCCTGGTCGACTCCGGCTTCGTCTCCCGCATCCCGGACGCCGCCCACACCACCGTGCCGCTCCAGCTGGGCGCCACCGGGCACCTCAACGGCTGGCCGGTGCTGGTCTTCATCCTCGGCGTGCTGCTCACGCTCGCGCTGATCGTCCGCAAGACGCCCGGCGCCATCCTGGTCTCGATCGTCGTCATGACGGTCATCGCCATGGTCATCGAGGCCGTCGCCAAGGTGCCGAGCTGGGGTCTGACCACCCCGAAGTGGCCCGGCAACCCGGTCGCCACGCCCGACTTCGGGCTGGTCGGCAAGGTCAGCCTGTTCGGTGGTTTCCACCACGTCGGCGTGCTGACCGGCGTCCTGTTCGTCTTCACCGTGCTGCTGTCGTGCTTCTTCGACGCGATGGGCACGATCATGGGCGTCTCCGACGAGGCCAAGCTGACCGACGCCAAGGGCCAGATGCCCGGCATCAACAAGGTCCTCTTCGTCGACGGCATCGCCGTCGCCGCGGGCGGCGCCAGCTCCTCCTCGGCCACCACCTGCTTCGTGGAGTCCACGGCCGGTGTCGGCGAGGGCGCGCGCACCGGCCTGGCGAACGTGGTCACCGGCGGCCTGTTCGCCGTGGCGCTGTTCCTGACGCCGATCGCCACCATGGTGCCGTCCCAGGCGGCCACCCCGGCGCTGGTCGCCGTCGGCTTCCTGATCCTGGCCGGCTCGGTCAAGGAGATCGACTGGGCCGACTACACGATCGCCATCCCGGCCTTCGTGACGATGCTGATGATGCCGTTCACGTACTCGATCACCAACGGCATCGGCATGGGCTTCGTGACCTTCACGGCCCTGCGCCTCGCGGCCGGCCGGGCCAAGGAGGTCCCGGTGGCGATGTACGTCGTCTCGGCGGTCTTCGCCTTCTACTACCTGATGCCGGCCCTGGGTCTGACCTGAGCCGCACCGGTCGGGCGCACGTGATCCCCGGGATCTACGTCAGCCCGTAGAACTTCTCCGTCTCCTCGACGGCGGCCTGGAACCGCTCGTCGAAGTCATCGCGAATGAGCGTCCGGACGACATAGTCCTGGACGCTCATTCCTCTTTTCGCCGCATGGTGCCGGAGCCTTTCGAGCAGCTCCCCGTCTATCCGCAGGCTGAGCACGCTGGTCCCCATGCCCACGAGGGTCGCCTCAGCGTTCCGGCCGGTGTGTCTCGTTCCGCTCCCGGATCACCCATATGAGTGATCCGGTGCATCAGTGACCGGAGTCACGGGCATACCTGGGCGCGTACGGCAGTTGTTAGCCAGAGTAATGAGTTACGCTAAGGACATGCCGGACCTCACCCATGGCGACGACGCTGCCGCCGTGAACTCCCTGCGCTCCGCCGTGATGCGGTTGTCCCGTCGGCTCAAGCACCAGCGGGTCGACGAGTCGCTGAGCCCCACCGAGATGTCGGTGCTGGGCACCCTCTCCCTGTGCGGGAGCGCCACCCCGGGCGAGCTGGCCCGCAAGGAGCACGTCCAGCCGCCGTCGATGACCCGCATCGTCGCGCTGCTGGAGGCCAAGGGCCTGGTCCGGCTGGAGCCGCACCCCGAGGACCGGCGCCAGAAGGTCGTCACCAAGACCGAGCAGGCCGAGGTGATGCTCGCCGAGAGCCGCGCCAAGCGCAACGCCTTCCTGGCCGCCCTGGTCGAGAACCTCGACGAGGACGAGTGGGCCGCGCTGCGCGCAGCCGCCCCCGTGCTGGAGAAGCTCGCACATCTGTAAGCGCACCACCCAAGGAGGCGAACGCTTTTGAGTACGGGACCCGGAACACCTTCCGCCCCCGGACCAAAGACCACCCACTACCCCTCTCGCTCCTCTTCGATGTTCAGCTCGCTGAAGATCAGGAACTACCGCCTCTTCTTCCTGGGCCAGGTCGTCTCCAACACCGGCACCTGGATGCAGCGCATCGCGCAGGACTGGCTGGTGCTCAGCCTCACCGGCTCCGCCACCGCCGTCGGCGTCACCACCGCGCTGCAGTTCCTGCCGATGCTGCTCTTCGGCCTCTACGGCGGTGTCCTCGTCGACCGGCTGCCCAAGCGCCGCACGCTGCTGTTCACACAGGCCGCGATGGGCGTCACCGGACTCGTGCTGGCCGCGCTCACCCTCACCGGGCACGTCCAGGTCTGGCACGTCTACGTCGCCGCGTTCCTGGTCGGCCTCGCCACGGTCGTCGACAACCCGGCCCGCCAGTCCTTCGTCTCCGAGATGGTCGGCCCCGCCCAGCTGCAGAACGCGGTCAGCCTGAACTCCGCGAACTTCCAGTCCGCCCGCCTGGTCGGCCCCGCCGTCGCCGGCCTGATGATCACCGGTGTGGGTACGGGCTACGCCTTCCTCTTCAACGGCCTGTCCTTCGCCTTCACCATCGGCTCGCTGCTGCTGATGCGCTCCCGTGACCTGCACGTCGTCGAGCGCGCGCCGCGCGGCAAGGGCCAGCTGCGGGAGGGCCTGCGCTATGTCGCCGGCCGGCCCGAGCTGATCTGGACGATCGCGCTGGTCGGGTTCATCGGCACCTTCGGCTTCAACTTCCCGGTGTACCTGTCGGCCTTCGCCGACGACGTCTTCCACGCGGGGGCCGGCTCCTACAGCCTCTTCAACACCGTCATGGCGGTCGGCTCCCTCGCCGGCGCCCTGCTCGCGGCCCGCCGGGGCACGTCCCGGATGCGGGTGCTGATCGGGGCGGCGCTGATGTTCGGCGTGCTGGAGACCGTGGCCGCCGCGGCGCCGTCGCTGTGGCTGTTCGCCCTGCTCATGGCGCCCATCGGCATGTTCGGCATGACGGTCAACGTCACCGCCAACACCAGCGTCCAGATGACCACCGACCCGGCCATGCGGGGCCGTGTGATGGCGCTGTACATGATGGTCTTCATGGGCGGTACGCCGATCGGCGCACCCATCGCCGGCTGGATCACCGATGCCTACGGCGTCCGGGCGGGCCTCGCGGCCGGCGGCGCGATCTCGGCCCTGGCGGCCACCGGCATCGCCCTGGCCCTCGCTCGGGCGGGCGGTCTGCGCCTGTCCGTCGGCTGGAACCACGGCCACCCGCGCGTCGGCCTCGTCCCGCGGGAGCGGCGCGAGGAACTGGCCACAGCGGCGTAAGCCTCCCGGGGGCCTGGGCTCAGTCGCGGGGGAACTCGTCGGTCCTGAGCACCAGGCCCACGGGGGTGGCGGTCAGGTCGATGTCGTCGCCGAAACCGAAGCTGACGGCGGCGTGGTACTCGCCGTCCTTCGGTAGCGTGTGGAGGTGCCACTGAGCGGTGTACGGGTCCACGATCAGGTACACCGGCACCTCGGCGTGAGCGTAGGCCGTCTTCTTGGGGCCGTAGTCGTTGGCTGCGGTGTCCTTGGAGATCACTTCGGCCACGAATTCGACGTCCTGGTGGCGCCAGCGGCCCTTGTCATCCTTCACGGACCGTTCCGCCATGGCCACCACGTCAGAGGCGAAGCCGTTGAGATGTCCAGGGAAGTCGATGCGTACGTCCGATGCCAGGCGCTTCCGCGGGTACTTGGCGCGCAGTTGCTCCGCGATACCAAGGATGATCTCCCAGTGACTCTGCCGCTGCGGTGACATGAAGATGTGCCCCCCGACGATCTCAACCTTGTATCCCTCGGGGACGGGCATCTTCTCCAGCCACTCGAACATCATGTCGAGGGTGAGTTCGCCGCTGCTGTCGGCCATCTCGATCCTGTCTTCAAGAACAGTCACCGTGCCGCTCCTCCCCACTGCCGCCTGGTCGCATGCAGCCGCGCAGTACAACGATACGCACGGTGACCAGGACGCGCTCAGGTGTGCGCGTCCCGGGGCACACTGGCCGCATGAGACTCTTCGCCGCCGTCCTGCCGCCCGACGACGTCACCCGGGGGCTCGCCGCCGAGGTCGACGCGTTGAAGAACCTCCCCGGCGCGGACGGGCTGCGCTGGACCGACCGCCCCGGCTGGCACTTCACGCTCGCCTTCTACGGCGAGGTCGGCGACGACGTCGTACCGGAGCTGTCGGAGCGGCTGGCGCGGGCCGCCCACCGCACCGCCCCCTTCGGCATCGCCCTGCGCGGCGGCGGCCAGTTCGGGCACGGCCGGGCCCTGTGGACCGGCGCGGACGGCGATGTGGACGCCCTGCGCCTGCTGGCGGACCGCGCCGAGGCGGCCGGCCACAAGGCGGGCGTGGACATGGGGGAGCACCGCCGGTACAAGGCCCACCTGACGGTGGCCAGAAGCCGGGGTCCCGTGGACGTACGGCCATACCTGGCGGCGCTGAACGAGTTCGCCTCGCCGCGCTGGACGGTCGGCGAGCTGGTGCTCGTGCGCAGCGATCTGCCGCGCTCGGGCGTCCCCGGCGAGCAGCCCCGTTACGAGGCGGTCGAACGCTGGTCACTCGGCGTGTCCGGCTAGGCTCGACGCCGTGGACCCGAAGACCCGTAACCGGATCATGGCCGCTGTGCTGGTGCTGATGTTCGTGGTGGTGATCGTGGCGGCGGCGGTCGGAAAGTAGCCGACCGCCGCCCCTCACGGCTGCCGTGCGGCGGCTCGGCCCGCTACCAGGCGAACGCCTCCGGCGACGGGCCCGGGCCGGGGAAGATCTCGTCCAGCCCGGTCAGCAGCTCCTCGCTCAGCTCCAGCTCGCTCGCCTTGACCGCCGACTGTAGCTGCTGCGCGGTGCGCGGGCCGACGATCGGGCCGGTGACGCCGGGGCGGGTCAGCAGCCAGGCCAGCGCGACCTCGCCGGGCTCCAGGCCGTGCTTGTCGACCAGGTCCTCGTAGGACTGGATCTGCGCGCGCGAGGCCGGGTCCTTCAGGGTGTCCGCGGCGCGTCCGGAGGCCCGGCGACCGCCCTCGGCCTCCTTCTTGATCACCCCGCCCAGCAGACCGCCGTGCAGCGGCGACCACGGGATCACACCGAGGCCGTAGTCCTGCGCGGCCGGGATGATCTCCATCTCGGCGCGGCGCTCGGCCAGGTTGTACAGGCACTGCTCGCTGACCAGGCCGATCGTCCCGCCGCGTCGGGCGGCGATCTCGTTGGCCTGCGCGATCTTGTAGCCGGGGAAGTTGGAGGAGCCGACGTAGAGGATCTTGCCCTGCTGGATCAGGACGTCGACGGCCTGCCAGATCTCCTCGAACGGGGTGTTCCGGTCGATGTGGTGGAACTGGTAGACGTCGATGTAGTCCGTCTGCAGCCGCTTCAGGCTGGCGTCCACGGCCCGCCGGATGTTCACGGCGGAGAGCTTGTCGTGGTTCGGCCAGGGGTCACCGCCGTCGGTGGCCATGTTGCCGTACACCTTGGTGGCGAGGACGACCTTGTCGCGCTGCGAGCTTTTCGAGAACCAGTTGCCGATGATCGATTCGGTACGGCCCTTGTTCTCGCCCCAGCCGTAGACGTTGGCGGTGTCGAAGAAGTTGATGCCCGCGTCCAGCGCCGCGTCCATGATGGCGTGGCTGTCGGGTTCGTCGGTCTGGGGGCCGAAGTTCATCGTGCCGAGAACGAGTCGGCTGACCTTGAGTCCGGTGCGTCCGAGCTGCGTGTACTTCATGACTCCTTAGCCAACGGCTTGAAGTGCGCTCGAAGCAAGGGGCTGCCGAGGAAGGCGGCCCAGGCGGCGGGGGAGAGGGTGAGATGGGGGGCGGCGGGCGTCTTGGAATCACGGAGGCGGACGGCGGCGGGGGCGGTGGCGACGGATACTTCGAGGCACTCGCCGCCCTGGCCGCCGCTGTAGCTGCTCTTGTACCAGTGCAGGTCGCTGCTCATAGATCCCGTGCCACCTTGTCGATCAGTTGCGCCGATTCTTCCGGCCTGAGTGCCTGGGCTCGCAGGATGCCATATTGCGTGAACAGGTCACCCAAGTGCGGCTGTTCGCTGACGAAGTAGCCACCGCCGGGCCCTTCGACATAGGCGAGCTGGCTGCGTTCGGCCGTCTCCAGAAGAATCATGGGGCCGTTCATCGAGGCATGCTCTTCGAGGTCCGTCGGCATGACCTGGATCTCGACGTTGCGCTGTTTCCTCACATCGAGCAGGTGCTCCAACTGCTCGCGCAGCGCCTGCTTTCCTCCCAACGGACGCCTCAGGATGTGCTCTTCGAGCACGAAGCAGGCGACCGGCGCCGGCTTGCGCCGCAGCACGAGTTGCCGGTCGAGGCGGGCGGCGAGCCGGGACTCGATCTCCTCGTCCTCCAGCGGTGGACGCTGGACCTCGAAGATGGCCCGGCCGTAGGTCTCGGTCTGGAGCAGCCCCGGGATGACGTGGTTGGCGTACATGTAGATCGCTGTCGCCTTGGCCTCCAGCTCGGCGTAGTCCGCGAACCATGACGGGAAGCGGCTGACCGCCAGCTTCCGGCTCGCCGCCAGGAGTGCACCTTGTGCACCGAGCTTGTCGTCGGCGATCTCGACGAACCGGCCCTTCGGGGCACGCTCCCCGCGTTCCACCATGGCTACCTGGGACTTGGAGTAGCCGACGTACTGGGCCAGCGCCTCCTGCGTCATGCCGGCCCGCTCGCGGAAAAACCGTAGCAACGAGCCGAACATCTCCAGGTTCCCCGACGCCCGTTCACCGGTGTGCACACCGACCTCCCCAAATGCACGGCCCCGCACGGCCCTTGCGAACCCCTGGTCACAGTATGTGACGAGCCGCAACCCTTTGCTGCATGAACGAGAGAATCGACGCGCCCTGGATCCCGGCCTGGATCCCCGCCTCCGGTCACGCGCTGCGCCACGCCGGCGTGCACTTCGACGCCGTACGGATCGCGGGTGACCAGGGCGAGCGCGTCGCCACGGAGCTGATGGTGTGCGCGGACTTCGACGCGGGCCCGGTCGTCCGCGAGGTCGCCGGCGACCGGAACCTGTACTTCCTGTTGCCTCCGCAAACCGCGACGGAGTTCCGCTGGCCGCCCGGCGTGCGGGCGTTGACGCGTCGTCACGGAACGCTGGCGTACGTGGGCGTGCCCGCGCTGAGCGGCATGACGTGGCCGCTGTCATGGCGCTCGGCGCCCTCGGAGAAGGCGCCGTTCGTGGACGGTGAGCTGCTGCGGGAGGTGGTGGAGCGTGTCGTCAGTCGCGGGGGAAGCCGTCGGTCTTGAGGACGAGGTCGAGGACAGTGCCGGTGAGGTCGATGTCCTCGCCGAAGTCGACGGGCGTCCGCGTCTGGTAGTCACCGTCCTTGGGGTCGGTGTAGACGTAGCAGCGGCCCTGGTAGGGGTCGGCGACGATGTAGAGAGGGACCTCGGCTGCCGCGTAGGCGGTCTTCTTGGGCCCGTAGTCGTTTTGAGCCGTCCCCTTGGAGATAACCTCGGCGACGAACTCGACGTCTTGGTACCTCCAGTGGCCCGTGTCGTCCTTCTTCGCCGAATCCTTGAGCAGGGCGACGTCTGGGCAGAAGCCGTTCTCGTAGCCCGGGAAGTCGATCCGCACGTCGGAGAACGCTTTGACGTCCATTCCGAACTTGTCCTCCAGGGCCCGCACGATGCGGCGGATGATGTCCCAGTGTGTGTCCCGCTGCGGCGTCATGAAAACGTTGCCCCCGACGATCTCGACCCTGTATCCCTCGGGGACGGGCATACGCTCGAGCCGCTCGAACCACTCGTCAAGGCGCTCGGTGTTGGCGTCGGCGTCGGCCATCTCGATCCTGTCTTCGACGACGGTCATCGTGGCGCTCCTCCCCGGCTGCGCCACGGACAGGCACAGCCGCGCAGTACAACGATACGCACGGTCACCGTGTCACGGGCAGTACGGCCCGCCGACCCCCCACGCCTGCCACATGGCGTCCGCGAAGGCGCCCGCGATCTTGTGCTCGCCGCTGGCGCTCGGGTGCGTTCCGTCGTAGGTGTCGGTGGGGAGGTCGTAGTCCTTCGGGGGTGAGGCGAGGAGGAGCGGTGAGCCGGGGGCGTCCAGGTCGGCGACGGCCTTGCCCAGCAGCTCGTTGAAGCGGGCGACCTCCGCCGCGAACGCGGCCTCGCCTTCGGCCCGCACATTGGGGATCACCGGCAGCACCACCATCCGCACCCGCCGGTTGGCGGCCCGGGCTCCTTGAACGAAGGCGGCCACGTTCTCGGCGGTCTGCTCGGCGTTGGTGTAGAAGCCGAGGTCGATCAGGCCCAGGGCGACGAGCAGGACGTCGGCCCGGTGCTCGCGCACCGCGTCCTCGATCAGCGGTGCCATGTGCAGCCAGCCCTCGCCCCAGCCGGCGAGGTGGGCGCGGGGGAACTCCGGGTCGGCGTAGGCGTACGACACGGGCGCGCCGGCCTGCTGGTCGTACAGCGTCTCGCGCGGGCCGACGAGCCCGAACGGGCCGCCGTAGGTCGCGCACAGGTGCTGCCACATGCGGTAGCGCCAGGTGTGTTCACCCGCGCTGCCGATCGTCTGGGAGTCACCGACGGGCATGAACCTGAGCATCCGCTCATCATGGTCGATCCGCGGTGAGCCGCACCCCGGCGTGGGGTGTGAAACCGGCCACGGATCACGTCCCGCGCGGCGGGATGGCAGGCTGGAGGGCATGCGCCGACCGTTCGCCCTGCTCGCCGGGGCCCTGCTCGTGGGTGCGCTCGCCGCGCCCGCCTCCGCCTCCGACGGCGACCAGGGGTTCACCCTCCAGGACCCGCGCATCTCCGAGTCCAGCGGCCTCGCCGCCTCCCGGCTGCACCCCGGGATCTACTGGACGCACAACGACAGCGGTGACGGGCCGTACCTGTACGCCGTGGACGGCTCGACGGGCCGTACCGTCGCCCGGGTCACCCTCAAGGGCATCGGCTCCCCCCGGGACGTCGAGGCCATCTCCATCGGGCCCGGCAACGAGATCTACGTCGGTGACATCGGCGACAACTTCGGCGGCCGGTGGCCGTACGTCTGGATCTACCGGCTGCCCGAGCCCAGGGAGTTGAAGGACCAGACCGTCAAGGCCACGCAGTACGTGGTGAAGTACGAGGGCGGCCCGCGCGACGCGGAGTCCCTGGTCGTGCACCCGAAGACCGGCCGCGTCTACATCATCGACAAGCACGAGGACGGCGGGCACCTCTTCGCGGGCCCGGCGAAGCTGTCCGCCTCCGGGAGCAATCTCTTCCGGCCGGTCGCCCCCGTCGACCTGTGGGCGACCGACGCCGCCTTCTCCCCGGACGGCGAACACCTCGTCGTGCGCGGCTACTTCGGCGGCATCACCTACGACTGGAACGGCGGCAGGATCGCCAAGACCGGCCGGCTGAACGTGCCCCTGCAAGGGCAGGGCGAGGGCGTCACCTACTCCGTCGACGGCAAGAAGCTGCTCTACAGCAGCGAGGGCGCCGGGAGTGAGGTGGTCGCCCAGGACGCCCCGGGCGGCTCCGCCGGCTCGGGCGGCGGTCACGGGCCTGCGGCGGCGGCCAAGGGAGGCGGGGGCGGGCAGGGCGGTATCGGCCTGACGACCGGCGCCCTGGCCGTGGGCGCCGCGTGCCTGGCCGTGTTCGGCCTGCGACGGCTGTTCCGGCGGGGTTAGGGCCTGTCGTTTGGATCATCCCGGCGTCGCGGGGTCTGGCACGCACATCTGCCGCGTTGTCGTCGGTTGCCAACGCTCCGCGTTGGCGCCCTCCTCCGCCTTGCAGCTGCACGCACCAGACCCCGCTCGGGTCGGCCGAGACGCACCGCAGCCCGAGGCCGGCCTGATCCAAACGACAGGCCCTAGGACGCTGACACGCGCGAGGGGCGCCCGGTGTGACACCGGGCGCCCCTCGTCGTCGTAGCGGGTGCGGCTACAGCTGCTCGATCACGTAGTCGATGCACTTGGTCAGCGCCTCGATGTCCGCCGGGTCGATCGCCGGGAACATCGCCACGCGCAGCTGGTTGCGGCCGAGCTTGCGGTAGGGCTCGGTGTCGACGATGCCGTTGGCGCGCAGCACCTTGGCGACGGCCGCCGCGTCGACCTCGTCGGTGAAGTCGATCGTGCCGATGACCTGCGAGCGCTTGGCCGGGTCGGTGACGAACGGGGTCGCGAACTTCACGTCCTCCGCCCAGCCGTACAGGGTGCGGGCGGAGGTGGCCGTGCGGCGCACCGCCCAGTCCAGGCCGCCCTGGCCGTTGAACCACTCCAGCTGCTGGTTCAGCAGGAAGAGCGTGGCGAGCGCCGGGGTGTTGTACGTCTGGTTCTTGCGGGAGTTGTCGATCGCCGTCGGCAGGGAGAAGAACTCCGGGACGTGCCGACCGGAGGCGTGGACGCGCTCGGCGCGCTCGATCGCGGCCGGGGAGAAGACGCCGATCCACAGGCCGCCGTCGGAGGCGAAGGACTTCTGCGGGGCGAAGTAGTAGACGTCGGTCTCGGCGATGTCGACGGGCAGGCCGCCCGCGCCGGAGGTGGCGTCGACCAGGACGAGCGAGCCCTCGTCGGCGCCGGCGACGCGCTGGATCGGCATGGCGACACCGGTCGAGGTCTCGTTGTGCGTGAACGCGTACACGTCCACGCCGGACTCGGCCTGCGCCTGCGGGTGGGTGCCCGGGTCGGCGGAGATGACGGTCGGCTCGTCCAGCCACGGGGCCAGCTTGGCCGCCTTGGCGAACTTCGAGCTGAACTCGCCGAAGCTGAGGTGCTGCGACTTGTTCTCGATCAGACCGTGGGTCGCGATGTCCCAGAACGCGGTGGAGCCGCCGTTGCCCAGGATGACCTCATAGCCGTCGGGCAGCTGGAACAGCTCGGAGATGCCCTCACGCACCTTGCCGACCAGGTTCTTCACGGGCGCCTGGCGGTGGGAGGTGCCGAGCAGGGAGGAACCGGTGGCGGCGAGGGCGTCCAGCGCCTCGGTCCGCACCTTGGAGGGACCCGCGCCGAAACGTCCGTCGGCGGGCTTGATGTCAGCGGGAATCTGGATGTCGGCCACGAGTCGGAGGGTATCGGCTGGGCGAAACCGGACGGAAACGTGTCCGTCCGATGAGACAAGATCGCCAAGCGGCGGACTTGTGAGGTTGTACGACTGGAGGGGTGCCGCTGTGGAAAACTCTCGGTGACTGTCAGTGAGCGGATGCATCCTGGACGCATGACGGATCTGGCAGGGCTTCAGATGCTCGAGGCCGAGCTGCGCGCGGCCGTCCGGGGCGAGGTCGGCTTCGGCGCGACCGCCCGGGCGCTCGTGACCATGGACGCGTCCAACTACCGGCGCGTCCCCCTCGGAGTCGTCGCGCCCCGGGACGCCGACGACGTGGCCGCCGCGCTGGAGATCTGCCGAGGTCACGGCGTGCCGGTGGTCGCCAGAGGCGGGGGCACGTCGATCGCGGGCCAGGCGACGGGCACCGGCGTGGTCCTGGACTTCACCCGGCACATGAACCGGCTGCTGGAGCTGGATCCGCACACCCGCACAGCCGTCGTCCAGCCGGGGCTCGTGCTGGACCGGCTCCAGGAGGCCGCCGCGCCGCACGGGCTGCGCTTCGGCCCGGACCCCTCCACCCACAGCCGCTGCACGCTGGGCGGGATGATCGGCAACAACTCCTGCGGCTCTCACTCGGTCGCCTGGGGGACCACCGCGGACAGCGTGCGCGAACTGGACGTCGTCACCGCGCGTGGTCGGCGGCTGCGGCTCGGGCAGGGCTGGGCGGGCGCTCCGGACGGCCTGCGGGAGCTGGTGGACGGCGAGCTGGCGCGGCTGCGGACCGGCTTCCCGGAGCTGCCCCGCCGCATCTCCGGGTACGCGCTGGACGCTCTGCTGCCGGAGAAGGGCGCGGACGTCGCGCGTGCGTTCTGCGGCAGCGAGGGCACCTGGGGGGTGCTCACCGAGGCCGTCGTACGGCTGGTCCAGGCGCCGCGCGCCCGGGCGCTGGCCGTGCTGGGATACGCGGACGAGAGCGCCGCCGCCGAGGCCGCCGCCGGGCTGCTCCCGCACGGGCCGCTGACCGTGGAGGGCATGGCGGCCGACCTGGTGCGCTCGCCGGCGGGGCTGCCGCGGGGCGGCGCCTGGCTGTTCGTGGAGACGGGCGGCGCATCGCCGCGGGAGGCCTGGGCGCGCGCGGACGAGATCGTGCGCGCGGCGGACGTGTTCGACTCCCTGGTGGTGACCGATCCGGCCGGGCAGCGGGCGCTGTGGCGCATCCGGGAGGACGCGAGCGGGACGGCGACCCGGATGCCGGACGGCTCGGAGGCGTGGCCCGGCTGGGAGGACTGCGCCGTGCCGCCGGCCCGGCTGGGCGCCTATCTGCGGGACTTCCGCGCGCTGCTCTCGGCCCACGGACTGCGCGGCACGCCCTACGGCCACTTCGGGGACGGCTGCATCCACGTCCGCATCGACTTCGACCTGCTCACCGAGGCGGGCATCGGCCGCTTCCGCCGCTTCTCCGAGGAGCTGGCCCATCTCGTCGTGGCGCACGGCGGCTCGCTGTCCGGGGAGCACGGCGACGGGCAGGCCCGCGCGGAGCTGCTGCCGGTGATGTACGGCGCGGAGATGGTCACGCTGTTCGAGCGGGCGAAGGCGGTGTGGGACCCCGACGACCTGCTCAACCCCGGCATGCTGGTCCGCCCCGCCCCCTTGGACACCGGTCTGCGTTTCTCGGTGCTCCCGCGCGAGCCCGTGGACGTGGCGTTCGGCTACCCGGCCGACGGCGGCGACTTCTCCGCGGCGGTGCGCCGCTGCGTCGGCGTCGCCAAGTGCCGTACGACGACGGTGTCCGGGCCGGCCGTGATGTGCCCCTCGTTCCGCGTCACCGGCGAGGAGGAGCACTCCACCCGTGGGCGGGCCCGGCTGCTGCACGAGATGCTCGCCGGGGAGGTGGTCACCGACGGCTGGCGCTCCAAGGAGGTCCGCGAGGCCCTGGACCTGTGCCTGTCCTGCAAGGGCTGCCGCTCCGACTGCCCGGTGGGCGTCGACATGGCCACCTACAAGGCGGAGTTCCTGCACCACCACTACGCCGGCCGGCGCCGACCCGCGGCGCACTACGCGATGGGGCGGCTGCCGCAGTGGCTGCGCTGGGTGGCGGCCCTGCGCGCGGCGGGTGCGGTCAACGCGGTGGCGTCGGTGCGGCCACTGGCCCGGGTGGGCAAGCGGCTGGGCGGGATCGCGGCCGAGCGGCAGATCCCGCGGGTGGCCCGGCAGACGTTCAGCCGGTGGTGGCGGCAGCGCTCGCGGCGCGGCGGGGACGGCGAGCTGGTCGTGCTGTGGCCGGACACCTTCACCGAGCATCTGTCGCCCTCCGTCGGCCGGGCGGCGGTGCGGGTGCTGGAGGAGGCCGGGCTGCGGGTCGTGCTGCCGCCGACCCTGCGGATGCGCGGGCGGCCCGTGGGGGACGGGCGGTCGCGCTCGGCGGCCGCGCTGCTCACCGCCCGCCGGGGCCGGGTGTGCTGCGGGCTGACCTATGTCTCGACCGGCCAGCTGGACGAGGCGCGCGCGGTACTGCGGCGGACGCTGGAGCTGATGGCTCCGGTGCTGGAGACGGACGCGCCGGTCGTGGTGCTGGAACCGAGCTGCGCCGCCGCCCTGCGCGGTGACCTGCCCGAGCTGCTGCACGACGATCCCCGCGCCGCGCTGCTGGCGCGACGGGTGGTGACCTTCGCGGAGGCCCTTCAGAGATACGCCCCCGGCTGGGCGCCGCCGGTCCTGGACCGCCCGGTGACCGGGCAGACCCACTGCCACCAGCACGCGGTACTGGGCGACGCGGCGGACCGCCGGCTGCGCGCGGCGGCCGGGCTCACCGGGGAGCTGAGCGGTGGCTGCTGCGGGCTCGCCGGGAACTTCGGCTTCGAGCGGGGCCACTACGAGGTGTCGGCGGCGTGCGCCGAGGAGCAGCTGCTGCCGTCGGTGCGGCAGGCGCCGCAGGGGGCGGTGGTGCTGGCGGACGGGTTCTCCTGCCGGACGCAGCTGGAGCAGCTCGGCGGGGTGCGGGGACGGCACCTGGCGGAGGTACTGGCGGCCGCCCTGGACAGGAATCCCTCCCTCCGGGACAGTGGCAAGAGGGCTTCACGCCCCTGACGAAGTCTATTAGGATGGACTCGGCAGTCCATCGCAATGAACACCCATGAACACTGATGGAGCCCTCCCGCCGAGCAAGCACCCCGAACGAGCACCTGGATCGCCCGTGACCCGCCCCGACACCGCCCCCTCCGCCTCGGTGACGTCCGCCGCCACCGCGACGACCCCCGAGGTCGCCCCGGCCACCGCGGCGGCCGCCGCGCAACCCCGCCGTCTCGACTCGCTCGGCCCCGTCGGCCTGGTGCTCGCCGGTGGCATCTCGGTGCAGTTCGGCGGAGCCCTGGCGGTCACGCTGATGCCGCGGGCGGGCGCCCTCGGCGTGGTGTCGCTGCGGCTGCTGGTCGCGGCCGTGGTGCTGCTGCTGGTCTGCCGGCCCCGGCTGCGCGGCCACTCCCGCGCCGACTGGGGCACGGTGGTCGCCTTCGGCATCGCGATGGCCGGCATGAACGGCCTGTTCTACGAGGCCGTCGCCCGCATCCCGCTGGGCCCCGCGGTCACGCTGGAGGTGCTGGGCCCGCTGGCCCTGTCGGTGCTGACGTCCCGGCGTGCGCTCAACCTCGTCTGGGCCGGGCTGGCGCTCGGCGGCGTCTTCCTGCTCAGCGGCGGCGGCTTCGGCGACCTCGACCCGGTGGGCGTCGCGTTCGCGCTCGGGGCGGGCGCGATGTGGGCGACGTACATCACCTTCAGCGCGCGCACCGGGCGCCGCTTCCCGCAGGCCGACGGGCTGGCGCTGGCCATGGCGGTCGGCGCGGTCCTGTTCCTGCCGCTCGGCATCGCCGAGGCGGGCACGCGACTGGTCGACCCGGTGACCCTCGGCCTCGGCGCGGCGGTCGCGCTGCTCTCCTCCGTCCTGCCCTACACCCTCGAACTGCTCGCGCTGCGCCGCCTGCCCGCCCCCACCTTCGCGATCATGATGAGCCTCGAGCCCGCCATCGCCGCGACGGCCGGCTTCCTGATCCTCGGCCAGTCCCTCTCCCCGACAGAGGCCGTAGCCATCGCCCTCGTCATCGCGGCAAGCATGGGCGCAGTACGAACCCAGGTGGGCCGCGGCAAGCGCACCCAGAACACGTAGACAGCACGGGCCGACCCGACCCCGGCCCCGGCCGGCCCCGGACCGACCCGCCTGGCCCGGCGGGGCCCGGACCGACCCGCCTGGCCCGGCCGGGCCCGGACCGAGCTCGGTCAACCCCGCCCGGTCCGTCCCGCCAGCCCGGCCCCCCGCCTGGCCCAGCCGGCCCGCGGCCGGCCTCGGCTGCTCCGCCCGACTTCTGCCTGGCTCCGCTCGGCCTCGCCGGGCCCGGACCGGCCTCGCCTGGCTCCGCCCGGCCTGGACCGACCTCGGCCGCTCCTCCCGGCCCGACCCCGCCAAGTCCCGGCTGGCCCGGGATCGCCCTGGCTTCGCCCGGGCCGCCCCGTTCCCGCCCTGCCCAACTCGCCCCTCCCAAGCCCCGGCTTCGGCAGGCCCCGCCGGGCTTCGCCCGGGACCGACCGGGCTTCGCCCGGCCCGCCCTGCCCAGCCCCGATCGGCCCCGACCGTCCCTCACCAGCCCCCACCGGCCAGCCGGCCGGTTTCTCCCAGGCATCCGCCCATGTCTCCGGCCTGCCGACGGC
The DNA here is from genome assembly GCF_055583185.1 of Streptomyces sp. NPDC104814. Lineage (NCBI taxonomy): Bacteria > Bacillati > Actinomycetota > Actinomycetes > Kitasatosporales > Streptomycetaceae > Streptomyces > Streptomyces sp. NPDC104814. Next base: position 168,637 of record NZ_JBVJOL010000006.1, read on the forward strand.
AGCCTCCTCGTGCCGGCGGCAGCCTCCTCGTGCCGGCGGCGGGGAAAAAATCATGCAAGCATGCTTGATTGTTTCCAGGCCCGCTGCCATGCTCGCCCCATGTCAGATCCGACGCCCGTGATCGACGACCTGCGTGACGAGAGCGATGAACTCGACGCTCTGGTGGCCCGGTTGAGCGCCGAGCAGTGGGCCCTGCCCACCCCGGCGCCCGGCTGGACCGTCGCCCACCAGATCGCCCATCTCGCCTGGACCGACCGTTCGGCCCTGTGCGCCGTCACGGACGAGGACGGCTTCCGCGCCCTGGTCGAGCAGGCCCTGGCCGCACCGGACACCTTCGTCGACGACGGCGCCGAAGAAGGCGCCGCCCTCCCGCCGGACGCCCTCCTGCGGCGCTGGCGGGAAGGCCGCACCGCGCTCGACAAGGCGTTGCGCGCGGCCCCGCCCGGTGCCCGCTTCCCCTGGTACGGCCCGCCCATGGCCGCCGCCTCGATGGCCTCCGCGCGCCTGATGGAGACCTGGGCGCACGGCCAGGACGTGGCCGACGCGCTCGGAGTGCGGCGCCCGCCCACCGACCGGCTCCGCCACGTGGCCCGGCTCGGCGTGCGCACCCGGGACTTCGCCTTCGGCGTGCGCGGGCTGCCCGTACCCGCCGCCGAGTTCCGCGTCGAACTGCGCGCCCCCTCCGGCGACCTGTGGACCTACGGCCCCGGTGACGCCCACCAGCGCGTCACCGGCCCCGCCCTCGACTTCTGCCTGCTGGTCACCCAGCGCGCCCACCGCGCCGACCTCGCTCTGCGCGCCGACGGCCCCGACGCCGACACCTGGCTCGACATCGCCCAGGCCTTCGCGGGACCGCCGGGCCCCGGCCGCCCGGCGACGGGGGAGACGCGATGAGCGGCGGCGCGCCCCAGGACAGAGCGTCGGCAGAGGGCGCCGGGACGATGAGCGGCGTGCTGCGCATCGGCAACGCCTCCGGTTTCTACGGCGACCGCTTCGACGCGATGCGCGAGATGCTCACCGGCGGTGACCTCGACGTCCTCACCGGCGACTACCTCGCCGAGCTGACCATGCTGATCCTCGGCCGCGACCGGCTGAAGGACCCCGCCGCCGGATACGCCCGCACCTTCCTGCGCCAGCTGGAGGAGTGCCTGGGCCTCGCCCACGAACGCGGCGTGAAGATCGTCGCCAACGCGGGCGGCCTGAACCCGGCAGGGCTCGCCGACGCCGTCCGCACGCTCGCCGGCCGGCTCGGGATACCGGTGCGCGTGGCGCACGTCGAGGGTGACGACCGCACCGCGCACCACCCCGGCAGCCTCGCCGCCCACGCCTACCTCGGCGGTCACGGCATCACCGCCTGTCTGCGCGCGGGCGCCGACGTCGTGGTCACCGGACGCGTGACGGACGCCGCTCTCGTCACCGGCCCGGCCGCGGCCCGCTTCGGGTGGCAGCCGCGGGAGTACGACCGGCTCGCGGGCGCGGTCGTCGCCGGGCACGTCCTGGAGTGCGGGGCGCAGGCCACCGGCGGCAACTACGCCTTCTTCCGCGACGGCGGCCGCGATCTGCGCCGCCCCGGCTTCCCGCTGGCCGAGATCCAGGCCGACGGCAGCAGCGTCATCACCAAGCACCCCGGCACCGGCGGCTTCGTCGACGTCGGCACGGTCACCGCGCAGCTGCTGTACGAGACGGCGGGCGCCCGGTACGCGGGACCCGACGTCACCGCCCGGCTGGACACCGTACGACTGAGCCAGGACGGGCCCGACCGGGTGCGGATCGAGGGGGTGCGCGGCGAGGCGCCGCCGCCCACGCTCAAGGTAGGCGTCAACCGGCTCGGCGGTTTCCGCAACGAGGTCGTCTTCGTGCTGACCGGCCTGGACATCGAGGCCAAGGCGGCCCTCGTGCGCGAACAGCTCTCCGAGGCGCTGGCCAAGTCGCCGCCGCAGGAGGTCCGCTGGGACCTGGTCCGCACCGACCGGCCCGACGCGGACACCGAGGAGAGCGCGAGCGCCCTGCTGCGGCTCGTCGTCCGCGACCCCGACCAGCGGATCGTGGGGCGGGCGCTGAGCGGGGCGGCGGTGGAGCTGGCGCTGGCCAGTTACCCCGGCTTCCATGTGCTCGCACCCCCCGGGAAGGGCGCCCCCTACGGGGTGTTCGAGGCCGCGTACGTCCCGCAGGACGCCGTCGGGCACGTCGCGGTGCTGGACGACGGGCGGCGCGTGCCGGTGCCTGCGCCGTCGCCGGGGGAGACGGCCGTACTGGAGGCCGTCGCGGAACCGGAGCTTCCCCAGCCGCTGCCCGTGGGCCCGGTGCGACGCGCGCCGCTGGGGCTGGTCGCCGGGGCCCGCAGCGGGGACAAGGGCGGGGACGCGAACGTCGGCGTGTGGGTGCGCTCGGAGGCGGCCTGGCGGTGGCTGGCGCACGAGCTGACCGCCGACAGGTTCCAGGAACTGCTGCCCGAGACCCGCCCGCTGACCGTCGTCCGGCATGTCCTGCCCCGCCTTCGCGCCCTGAACTTCGTCGTCGAGGGACTGCTCGGCTCCGGTGTCGCCGCCCAGCACCGCTTCGACCCGCAGGCCAAGGCCCTCGGCGAATGGCTGCGCTCCCGCCACCTCGACATCCCGGAGGCCCTGCTGTGACCGTCCTGCCCACCGCGCTGGATGTCCAGAGCCCCGACTACCGGGCGCACCGCGAGGCCATGCTCGCCAAGCTCGCCGACCTCGACGCCGAGCACGCCAAGGCGCTCGCGGGCGGCGGCGAGAAGTACGTCGCACGGCACCGCGGGCGCGGCAAGCTGCTCGCCCGCGAGCGCATCGAGCTGCTGCTCGACGCGGACACGCCGTTCCTGGAGCTGTCCCCGCTGGCCGCCTGGGGCAGCGACTACACCGTCGGCGCGTCCCTGGTCACCGGGATCGGCGTGGTCGAGGGCGTGGAGTGCCTGATCACCGCCAACGACCCGACCGTGCGCGGCGGCGCCTCCAACCCCTGGTCGCTGAAGAAGGCCCTGCGCGCCAACGACATCGCCCTCGCCAACCGGCTGCCCTGCATCAGCCTGGTGGAGTCCGGCGGCGCCGACCTGCCCTCGCAGAAGGAGATCTTCATCCCGGGCGGTGCGATCTTCCGCGACCTGACCCGGCTGTCGGCGGCCGGCATCCCGACGATCGCCGTCGTCTTCGGCAACTCCACGGCCGGAGGCGCCTATGTCCCCGGCATGTCCGACCACGTGATCATGGTCAAGGAACGCGCGAAGGTGTTCCTCGGCGGGCCGCCGCTGGTGAAGATGGCGACCGGCGAGGAGAGCGACGACGAGTCGCTCGGCGGCGCGGAGATGCACGCCCGCGTGTCGGGCCTCGCCGACTACTTCGCCGTCGACGAACCCGACGCCCTGCGCCAGGCACGGCGCGTGGTGGCCCGCCTCAACCACCGCAAGGCGTACCCGGACCCGGGCCCGGCCGAGCCGCCGAAGTACGACGCCGAGGAACTGCTCGGCATCGTCCCCGGCGACCTGAGAACGCCGTTCGATCCGCGCGAGGTCATCGCCCGGATCGTGGACGGCTCCGACTTCGACGAGTTCAAGCCGCTGTACGGCACCAGCCTGGTCACCGGCTGGGCGGCCCTGCACGGCTACCCCGTCGGCATCCTGGCCAACGCCCAGGGCGTCCTGTTCAGCGCCGAGGCGCAGAAGGCCGCCCAGTTCATCCAGCTCGCCAACCAGCGCGACATCCCGCTGCTGTTCCTGCACAACACCACCGGCTACATGGTCGGCAAGGAGTACGAGCAGGGCGGGATCATCAAGCACGGCGCGATGATGATCAACGCGGTGTCCAACTCCAAGGTGCCGCACCTGTCGGTCCTGATGGGCGCCTCCTACGGCGCCGGGCACTACGGCATGTGCGGACGCGCCTATGACCCGCGTTTCCTGTTCGCCTGGCCCAGTGCCAAGTCCGCCGTCATGGGCCCGCAGCAGCTCGCGGGCGTCCTGTCGATCGTCGCCCGCCAGTCCGCGGCCGCCAAGGGACAGCCCTACGACGAGGAGGCGGACGCCGGCCTGCGCGCCCTGGTGGAACAGCAGATCGAGTCCGAGTCGCTGCCGATGTTCCTGTCCGGACGGCTCTACGACGACGGCGTCATCGACCCGCGCGACACCCGCACCGTCCTCGGCCTGTGCCTGTCCGCCCTGCACACCGCGCCCTTCGAGGGCGCGCGCGGCGGCTTCGGCGTCTTCCGGATGTGAGGAACATGATCCAGACCCTGCTCGTCGCCAACCGGGGCGAGATCGCCTGCCGGATCTTCTCCACCTGCCGCCGGCTCGGCATCAAGGCCGTCGCCGTCCACTCCGACGCCGACGCGAACGCGCTCCACGCGCGCGTGGCGGACACGACGGTACGGCTGCCGGGCGCCGCGCCCGCCGAGACGTATCTGCGCGGCGACCTGATCGTGAAGGCCGCGCTCGCCGCCGGCGCGGACGCCGTGCACCCCGGCTACGGCTTCCTGTCGGAGAACGCCGGCTTCGCCCGTGCCGTCCTCGACGCCGGCCTCACCTGGATCGGGCCGCCGCCCGAGGCCATCGAGGCCATGGCGTCCAAGACACGCGCCAAGCAGCTCATGGGAATCGAGCCGCTGGGCGAGATCACCGAGGCCGACCTGCCGGTGCTGGTGAAGGCCGCCGCGGGCGGCGGCGGGCGCGGCATGCGCGTCGTGCGCCGCCTGGAAGACCTCCCGGCCGCGCTGGAAGGGGCGCGCGCCGAGGCGGCGAGCGCCTTCGGGGACGGCGAGGTCTTCGTCGAGCCCTACCTGGAGAACGGCCGCCACGTCGAGGTGCAGATCCTCGCCGACACCCACGGCACGGTGTGGCCGCTCGGCACCCGCGACTGCTCCCTCCAGCGCCGCCACCAGAAGGTGATCGAGGAGGCGCCCGCACCGGGCCTTCCCCAGGCGCTCACCGACGAGCTGTACACACTGGCCGTGCGCGCCGCACGCGCCGTCTCCTACACCGGCGCCGGAACCGTCGAGTTCCTCGTCGCCGACGGCCGTGCGCACTTCCTGGAGATGAACACCCGACTCCAGGTCGAACACCCCGTCACCGAGGAGGTCTTCGGGCTCGACCTGGTCGCCGAGCAGATCCGCGTCGCGGAAGGCCACGCCCTCGCCGTGGAGCCCCCACGCGCGCGTGGCCACGCGATCGAGGCCCGCCTCTACGCCGAGGACCCCGCCCGCGACTGGGCCCCGCAGACCGGCACCCTGCACCGCCTCGCCGTCCCCGACGGCGTCCGCCTGGACACCGGCTTCACCGACGGCGACGAGATCGGTGTCCACTACGACCCGATGATCGCCAAGGTCGTCGCCCACGCCCCCACGCGCGCGGAGGCGGTCCGCGCCCTCGCCGGCGCGCTGGAACGGACGGCGCTGCACGGCCCGGCCACCAACCGCGACCTCCTCGTCCGCTCCCTGCGGCACGAGGAGTTCACGTCCGCCCGCATGGACACCGGCTTCTACGACCGTCACCTCGCCGAGCTGACCGCACCGGCCCACGACCCGCTCGCCCCGCTGGCCGCCGCCCTCGCCGACGCCTGCGCCGGCCGCTCCCGCTTCGGCGGCTGGCGCAACCTGCCCTCGCAGCCGCAGGTCAAGGGGTACGCCCTCGCGGGTCAGGAGCACGAGGTCCGCTACCGGTACACCCGCGACGGGCTCGCCGTCGAGGCGGACGGGGTGCGGGTGGTGCGCGCGGAACCCACCGCGGTCGTGCTGGAAGCGGACGGTGTGCAGCGCCGGTTCGACATCGCCCGCCACGGCGACCAGGTCTGGGTGAACGGCACCGCCTTCACCGTCCTGCCCCGCTTCCCCGACCCGACGGCCCAGCACGCCCCCGGCTCCCTGCTCGCGCCGATGCCCGGCACGGTCGTCAAGGTCGCCGACGGTCTCATCACCGGATCGAGTGTCCAGGCGGGCGAACCGATCGTCTGGCTCGAAGCGATGAAGATGCAACACCGCATTTCCGCCCCGGTCACGGGGACCTTGACGGCCCTGCCGGTCACGGAGGGCCAGCAAGTGCACGTCGGCGCGCTCCTGGCCGTGGTGGAGACAGGCGCCCCATAAGGGGCGCGGGGCTGTGTCGACAAGCGGCTACCGCCGCGTGAGCGCGAACAACCACCCACAACCCGCACCCCGGAGGACACCATGACCACCCTCATCGAACCCGGCGAACACAAAGCCCTCCGCGAGGCAGTCGCGGCCTTCGCGACAAGCCACAAAGACCCCGCCACCGTGTGGCAAGACGCCGCCAAGCTCGGCTACATCGGCGTCAATCTGCCGGAAGCCTACGGAGGCGGCGGGGGCGGCATCACCGAACTCTCCCTCGTCCTCGAAGAGCTCGGCGCCGCCGGGAACCCCCTGCTCATGATGATCGTCTCCCCGGCGATCTGCGGCACGGTCATCGCCCGCTTCGGCACCGAGGCCCAGAAGCAGCAGTGGCTGCCCGCACTGGCGGACGGCTCCCGCCTGATGGCCTTCGGCATCACCGAGCCCGACGCCGGCTCCAACAGCCACCGCATCACCACCACCGCCCGCCGTGACGGCGACAGCGGCGACTGGCTGCTGACCGGCCGCAAGGTGTTCGTCTCCGGTGTGGACATCGCCGACGCCACCCTCATCGTCGGCCGCACCGAGGACGCCCGCACCGGACGCCTCAAGCCCTGCCTGTTCATCGTCCCGCGCGACGCCCCGGGCTTCTCCCGCCGGCAGATCGACATGGAACTGAACGCCGCGGAGAAGCAGTTCGAGCTGGTCCTGGACGACGTACGACTGCCCGCCGACGCGCTCGTCGGCGACGAGGACGCCGGACTGCTGCAACTGTTCGCCGGACTGAACCCGGAGCGGATCATGACGGCCGCGTTCGCGATCGGCATGGGCCGCCACGCCCTCGCCAAGGCCATCGCGTACGCCCGCGAGCGCACCGTGTGGAACGCCCCCATCGGCGCCCACCAGGCCATCGCCCACCCCCTCGCCCAGGCCCACATCGACCTCGAACTGGCCCGGCTGATGATGCAGAAGGCCGCCCATCTCTACGACGCCGGGGACGACATGGGAGCCGGCGAGGCCGCCAACATGGCGAAGTACGCGGCAGGGGAAGCCTGCGTGAAGGCCGTCGACCAGGCCGTGCACACCCTCGGCGGCAACGGCCTCACCCGCGAGTTCGGCCTCGCCCGGTTGATAACGGCGGCACGCGTGGCTCGTATTGCCCCGGTGAGCCGGGAGATGATTCTGAACTACGTCTCCCACCAGACCCTGGGCCTGCCCAAGTCGTACTAGGCGACCGCACTGGAGGAACCGTGTTCCGCAGCGAGTACGCAGACGTCCAGCCCGTAGACCTTCCCATCCACGAGGCCGTGCTCGGCCGCGCCGCCGAGTTCGCGGACACCCCCGCCCTCGTCGACGGCACCGACGGCACCACCCTCACCTACGAGCAGGTGGACCGCTTCCACCGGCGCATCGCCGCCGCGCTCGCCGAGGCCGGGGTAGGCAAGGGCGACGTACTCGCCCTGCACAGCCCCAACACCGTGTTCTTCCCCCTCGCCTTCTACGCCGCCACCCGCGCCGGCGCCTCCGTCACCACCGCCCACCCGCTCGCCACCGCCGAGGAGTTCGCCAAACAGCTCGCCGACTGCGCCGCCCGCTGGATCATCACCGTCTCCCCGCTGCTCGGCATCGCCCAGCGCGCCGCCGAACTCGCCGGCGGCATCGCGGAGATCTTCGTCTGCGACCAGGTCTCCGGTCACCGCTCCCTGATCGACATGCTGGCCTGCGCCGCCCCCGAGCCGTCCGTCCCGATCGACCCGGCCGAGGACATCGCCGCGCTGCCCTACTCCTCGGGCACCACCGGCATCCCCAAGGGCGTGATGCTCACCCACCGGCAGATCGCCACCAACCTCGCCCAGCTGGAGCCCGCCATCACCACGGGCCCCGGCGAACGCATCCTCGCCGTACTGCCGTTCTTCCACATCTACGGGCTCACCGCCCTGATGAACGCGCCCCTGCGCAAAGGCGCCACCGTCGTCGTCCTGCCGCGCTTCGAACTGCAGACATTCCTCGCCGCCCTCCAGGACCACCGCATCACCGGCCTGTACGTCGCCCCGCCGATCGTGCTCGCCCTCGCCAAACACCCCCTGGTCACCCAGTACGACCTGTCGTCGCTGAAGTACCTCATCAGCGCCGCCGCCCCCCTCGACGCGGCCCTCGCCGCCGCCTGCTCCCGGCGCCTCGGGCTGCCCCCCGTCGGCCAGGCCTACGGCATGACCGAACTGTCCCCCGGCACCCACGTCGTCCCCCTGGACGCCATGCACGACGCCCCCGCCGGCACGGTCGGCAAACTCATCGCCGGCACCGAGATGCGCATCGTCTCCCTCGACGACCCCGGCAAGGACCTGACCACCGGCGAATCCGGCGAGATCCTCATCCGCGGCCCCCAGGTCATGAAGGGCTACCTCGGCCGTCCCGACGCCACCGCCGCCATGATCGACCCCGACGGCTGGCTGCACACCGGCGACGTCGGCCACGTCGACGAGGAAGGCTGGCTGTTCGTCGTCGACCGGGTCAAGGAACTGATCAAGTACAAGGGCTTCCAGGTCGCCCCCGCCGAACTCGAAGCCCTGCTGCTCACCCACCCCGGCATCGCCGACGCCGCCGTCATCGGCGACCACGACGCCGACGGCAACGAGATCCCGCACGCCCACGTGGTCCGCCAGCCCACCGCCGCCGACCTCACCGACGGCGAGATCATGATGTACGTCGCCGAACGCGTCGCCCCCTACAAACGCATCCGCAAGGTCACCTTCATCGACACCGTGCCCCGCGCCGCCTCCGGCAAGATCCTGCGGCGCCGGCTCAGGGAGCGCCCATGACCCCCACCGTAGGCCGCACCCGCACCCGGGGCATCGAGACCCTCAGCCTCGACTCCCCGGACACCCGCAACGCCCTGTCCGCGACCCTCGTCACCGCCCTCGCCGACGCCCTCACCGACTGCGCCGAGGACCCCGACGTCCGCGCCGTCGTCCTCACCCACACCGGCTCCACCTTCTGCGCCGGCGCCGACCTGCGCGACCCGCCCCACCCCGACGCCCTCGTCGGCCTGCTCCGCCAGATCCTCGGCCTGCGCACACCCGTCGTCGCCCGCGTCGCGGGACACGTCCGCGCCGGCGGCCTCGGACTCCTCGCCGCCTGCGACATCGCGGCCGCCACCACCACCTCCACCTTCGCCTTCACCGAGGTCCGCATCGGCGTCGCCCCCGCCGTGATCTCCCTGTCCGTGATCCCCCGAGCCGACCCCCGAGTCCTCGCCCGCTACTACCTCACCGGCGAACGCTTCGACGCCCCCGAAGCCGTACGCGCCGGACTGCTCACCACCGCCGCCGACGACGTCGACGACGCCCTCACCCCCGTCCTCGACGGCCTGCGCCGCTCCTCACCCCAGGGCCTGGCCGAGACGAAACAGCTGCTCACCACTAGGGTGCTGGAGACATTCGACCGGGACGCGGCCGACCTGACCGCACTCTCGGCCCGGCTGTTCTCCTCCCCCCAGGCCCAGGAGGGGATGACGGCCTTCCTCCAGAGACGGGACGCAGCATGGGTGGTGTGACCACATGAGCACGACGGCGGGCAGCGACCGCGTGCCCAGGGACCGCGACCGCGCGCCCAAACAGGACCGCAGCCGGGCCACCCGGCAGCGGCTCCTCGAAGCCGCCGTGGCCTGCCTCGCCGAACACGGCTGGGCGGGCTCCACGGTCTCCGTCGTCGCCGAACGCGCCGGCGTCTCCCGCGGCGCGGCCCAGCACCACTTCCCCACCCGCGAGGACCTGTTCACCGCCGCCGTCGAATACGTCGCCGAGGAACGCTCCCTCGCTCTGCGCGCCCTGTTCCCGCAGGGCGCCGCCACCGACGACCGCCGGGCCGTGGTCCAGGCCCTCGTCGACCTCTACACCGGCCCCCTCTTCCGCGCCGCCCTCCACCTGTGGGTGGCCGCCTCCAACGAGGACCAGCTGCGCGGCCGCGTCACCGAGCTCGAGGCCCGCGTCGGCCGCGAAACCCACCGCATCGCGGTCGATCTCCTCGGCGCCGACGAATCCCGCCCCGGCGTCCGCGAAACCGTCCAGGGCCTCCTCGACATGGCCCGCGGCCTCGGCCTCGCCAACCTCCTCACCGACGACACCGCCCGCCGCGAACGCGTCGTCACCCAGTGGGCCGCCCTGCTGGAGACGGCACTGCGCTGAGACGCGACCGGCACCGCCCCCTCCGGCTCACGGACTGAGCCGCTCCACCCGCCAGCTCCCGTCCGGCTCCGCGACATAGCGCAGCCGGTCGTGCAGACGGTTCTCGCGGCCCTGCCAGAACTCCACCGTCTGCGGCGCCACCCGGAAACCACCCCAGTGCGGCGGCACCGGCACCTGCTCACCCTCCGGATAGCGCGCCTGAAGCTCCGCGTACGACGCGTCCAGCTCCGCCCGCGACACGACCACCGTGGACTGCGCACTCGCCCACGCCCCGAGCTGCGAGCCGTGCGGCCGGGAACGGAAATAGGCGGCCGTCTCCTCCCGCCCGGTGCGCCGGGCCACGCCCTGCACGATCACCTGCCGCGCCATCGCGTGCCACGGGAAGAGCAACGACACATACGGGTTCTCGGCCAGCTCACGCGCCTTGCGCGAGGCGTAGTTCGTGTAGAAGACGAAACCCTCCTCGTCGAACCCCTTCAGCAGCACCGTCCGGGAACTGGGCCGCCCCTCGGCGTCCGCCGTGGACACGACCATCGCATTCGGCTCGAACAGATGCGCACGCTCCGCGGCCTGCCGGAACCAGCGCGCGAACTGCTCCACCGGCGTGGCGGCCAGATCACCCTCGGCCAGGCCCTCGGCGCGGTACTGCTTGCGCATGGCGGAGGGATCGGGGGAGGGACCGAGAAAGGCGGCGTCGTGGTCGTTCACGCGAGCATCTTGCCGTATCGACCGCCCGGCCGTAGGGCGAAAAAAACCGGCCCATGGCACTGAGTGCCGCGACATCTCCCCAAAGGTGGCACTCGGAGATAGGCTGACCCGCAACCCGGTTGGGTGACCGCCGACCCCACGGGGCATCACCAGGGTGACCATCGACCACCACCACGAGGAGCCGCCTGATGTCCGACTTCGTACCCGGTCTCGAAGGAATCGTCGCATTCGAGACGGAGATCGCCGAACCGGACAAGGAAGGCGGCGCACTGCGCTACCGCGGCGTCGACATCGAGGAACTCGTCGGCCACGTCTCCTTCGGCAACGTCTGGGGACTCCTCGTCGACGGAGCCTTCAACCCCGGCCTGCCGCCCGCCGAGCCGTTCCCCATCCCCGTCCACTCCGGCGACATCCGCGTCGACGTCCAGTCCGCGCTCGCCATGCTCGCCCCCGTCTGGGGCCTCAAACCCCTCCTCGACATCGACGCCGACCAGGCCCGCGACGACCTCGCCCGCGCCGCCGTCATGGCCCTGTCCTACGTCGCCCAGTCCGCCCGCGGCCAGGGCCTGCCCATGGTCCCCCAGCGCGAGATCGACAAGGCCCAGTCCGTCGTCGAACGCTTCATGATCCGCTGGCGCGGCGAGCCCGACCCCAAGCACGTCAAGGCCGTCGACGCCTACTGGACCTCCGCCGCCGAGCACGGCATGAACGCCTCCACGTTCACCGCCCGCGTCATCGCCTCCACCGGCGCCGACGTCGCCGCCGCCCTCTCCGGAGCCGTCGGCGCCATGTCCGGCCCCCTCCACGGCGGCGCCCCCTCCCGCGTCCTCGGCATGATCGAGGAGATCGAACGCACCGGCGACGCCACCGGCTACGTCAAGCGCGCCCTCGACCGCGGCGAACGCCTCATGGGCTTCGGCCACCGCGTCTACCGCGCCGAGGACCCCCGCGCCCGCGTCCTGCGCCGCACCGCCCGCGAACTCGGCGCACCCCGCTTCGAGATCGCCGAGGCGCTGGAGAAGGCCGCCCTCGAAGAACTCCACAACCGCCGCCCCGACCGCGTCCTCGCGACCAACGTCGAGTTCTGGGCCGCCATCATGCTGGACTTCGCCGAGGTCCCGGCGCACATGTTCACCTCCATGTTCACCTGCGCCCGCACCGCCGGCTGGTCCGCGCACATCCTCGAGCAGAAGCGCACCGGCCGCCTCGTACGCCCCTCCGCCCGCTACATCGGCCCCGGCCCGCGCAGCCCCCAGCAGATCGAGGGCTACCAGGACATCAACGGCATCCGGCACTGACCCCGGCACCCGGCCGGCATCACGCGGGGCTCAGCAGCTCCGCGTGATGCCGCTCCGCCACCAGCGGATGCGCTCGCAGCTTGCCCTTCAGCTCATTGAAGCCGTACTCCGCGAACAGCGGATTGTCCGGATCGTCCGACACCCCCGGCGCCACGGCCGCATGCGGGAACGGCAACGGCTCCACCCGCGCGTCCAGCCGCGGGTTGTAGAAGAACGGCACCGAGAACCGCTCGGTCGCCCCCGGCGGCGACACCACCCGGTGCCGGGTGGCCAGCAGATACCCGTTCGTCGCCACCTCCAGCAGCTCACCCAGGTTCACCACGAACGCCCCCTCGACCGGCGGGACGTCATGGAAGAACCCGTCCTCGCGCTGCACCTGCAACCCGCCCACCTGGTCCTGCAACAGCAGCGTCAGAAAGCCGTAGTCCTTGTGCGCGCCCACCCCCTGGCCGGCACCGTCCCCCGCACTGCCCGGATAGCGCACCAGCTTCAGATGCGGATGCGCCCACTCCCCGAAGACCGGCTCGTAGAAATCCCCCGGAGCGCCGATCGAGACGAGCAGCTCACGCAACAGCCGCTCCGCGACCCCACTGAGCCGCCCGATCCACGCGAGCGCCGCCTCCCGCAGCTCCGGCAACCCCGCCGGCCACTGGTTGGGCCCCTGCAGCCACCAGTACGGCGGCTCACCCGGCCCCGGCACCCGCGCCGGCCGCTCCGCCCCGATGTCCAGCTGATCCCGCCAGTCCTGCCGCCCACCGGTCAGCTCGTCCCCGGTGCGCGTATAGCCACGGAAGTGCGGCGAGTGCACGTTGTCGATCGCGAGCCGCTCGGCCTCCGGCAGCGCGAAGAACCGCCGCATGGCCCCCACCAGCCGATCCGTCTCCCCTTGCGTCACCCCGTGCCCCACCAGCTGGAAGAACCCCACATCATGGGCGGCACTGTGCAGCTGCGCGTGCAGCAGCGCCCGCGCCTGGGGCCCGCGGTCGGCGGCGGAGAGATCGATGATCGGCAGTGGCTGATACGTCATGGGACACGTCCGTGGATGTACGGAGCCCGCGCGAACCGCTGAGGGTGGGCGAAGACGCACGGGTGCCTGGGCGAAGAGAGGAAACGCGGAAAGCGACAGAAAAGCGGCTGGACGACTCAGAGGGAGCGTCGACAGCCCATGCTCGTGACGCGGACGAAGTCCACGTGGCGGCGTCGAACGAGCGAAAGCATGCGCCCAGAGTACTGCGCCGCGAAACAACCCACGGCAAAGCGGTCGGGCAAACGCAGACGACCCGCGAGTCTGGTTCCTCCAAGGAGGAGCCGGCCGGACGTACCGGCGACTCGCGGGTCGGGTGACTGCTCGGGATTGGGCCGGCTGTACGCGTCTGTCACGTACTGGCCAGGCACCGCACAAGATGTGGTGACAGGCCGCTAGCCCGCAGCCACCTCACGCGTCCGGTTCTCATACATCTGCCGAACCACCTCCTCTCTCGTGTACCGCCACCCTAAGAACCGCCTCCGCCGGGATCAACCGCTTTTTTCCGGTGTTCTTTCCGGCCCTCCTTCTCCCCGGCGGGCGCCCCAGTCGCCGTATTGACACCGCACTGGTCCAGACCGCACCGTGATCCGCGGTAGGGGTCGTGGATGCGAAGGAGCTGCGCGGATGAGCGACAAACTGGCCGGTCAGTTCTTCGACGCCGCGATCGGGCTGTTGCAGCGGGTCCGTGACGAGGAGGCGGAGAGGATCCGGGCGGCCGGGGCGCTGCTGGCGGACACCGTGGCCGCCGGGGGGAACCTGTTCGCGTTCGGTGCGGGGCATTCCTCGCTGGCCGCGCAGGACGTGGTGTACCGGGCCGGTGGGCTGGCGCTGATGAATCTGCTGGCGGTGCCCGGTGTGGTGGGCGTCGACGTGATGCCGGCGACGCTCGGTTCGGCGCTGGAGCGGGTGGACGGCCTGGCGAGCGCGGTGCTGGACAGTTCGCCGGTCCGCGCGGGCGACACCCTGGTGATCATCTCGCTGTCCGGGCGCAACGCGCTGCCCGTGGAGATGGCGATGAACGCCCGTGCGCTCGGTGTGCGGGTGATCGGCGTGACGTCGGTGGCGTATGCGACGGAGACCACGTCACGGCATGTGTCGGGGACGTATCTGAAGGACCACTGCGACATCGTGCTGGACTCGAAGATCGCGGTCGGGGACGCGGAGCTGTCCGTGGAGACGATCCCGGCGCCGTTCGGGCCCGCCTCGACGGTCGTCACGACCGCGTTGCTGCAGGCCGTGCTGGCGACGGCGGCGGGTGCGCTCGCCGACCGCGGCATCGAGCCGCCGCTGCTGCGCTCGGGCAACGTCGACGGCGGGCACGAGTGGAACGGGCGGATCCTCGACGAGTACCGGGACCGGATCTTCTACCGGCGCTGAGCGGCTCAGCCGTTCTTCGTGACCTCCGCCAGGTCCAGGGCCATCGCGATGTGCGCGGCCACGTCCTCGGCGTAGGCGATGTCGAAGCGTTCGAAGGCGGTACGGCCGCTGCCGCGCAGGAACGTCACCACGCCGAGCGTGCGGCCCCGGCTGCGCAGGACGGTGCACAGCGCGTGGACGGTGTCCGCCGGCCACTGCCGCTCCTGCGCCCAGGCGGCCGCCTTCTCGGCTGCCACGGCACCGGCGGCGGCCCGCACCGAGCCGGAGCGCTCCACGCTCTGCAGGGCCGGGTGGCCCTCGCCGTAGCGCACGGGCAGCCCGGCCGGGGTGTCGAGCCGGCTGGGGCCCGGCGCGCCGGAGGGGGTGGCGGCGACGCGGACGAGCCGGACGGGTCCGGCGGCCTCGGCGTCGGCGACGGGGCCGCCGGCGAGGCGGTCGATGAGGGCGTGGTCGGCGAAGCCGGCGAGGGCGAAGTCGAGGTGGACGGTGGCGGCCTCGGCCGGGTCCTCGCACTCGGCGGCGGCGCGGGCGGCGCGGTGCAGCTGGTTGGTGCGGAAGCGCAGCAGCGACGCCTCCTGTTCGGTGTGCTTGGCCTCGGTGACGTCCTGGAAGAGCCAGCCGACGCCGAGCGGTACGGGTTCTTCCGCGAGCGGGCTGGCGAGCCGGACGAAGCCGCTGCGCCAGCAGCGCCGCCGGTCGCCCTCGGGGGTGCGCACGGCGACCCAGATCTCGGCGGGGGCGGGCGGGGCGCCTTCGGCGAGGACGTGGGTGAGCGCGCTCTCCAGTTCTTCCACGCCCTGGGAGAGCAGGTCGCCGAGGGGGCGGCCGAGCACGGAGGTGCGGCCGGTGCCGAGGGCCCGCGCGGCGTGCGCGTTCACGACGGCGGGGCGCAGGTCGGCGTCGACGAGGACGACGCCCCAGGAGGCGTCCTCGAACAGGGCCTCGCTGAGCGCGATGGACCGCTCCAGGTCGATCTGCGCGTGGACCTCGCTGAAGGCGCAGTAGACGCCGGCGGGTTTGCCGTCGGGGCCGCGCACGGCCGCCGACTGGGTGCGGACGAGGACCCGTCCGCCGTCCTTGGTCAGCAGCGCGAACTCGTGCACCTGCCGTCCCGGCGCGTGCATCGCGGACAGCAGGCGCGTCTCGACCTCTTCCGCGTCGGCGCTGCGCACCGCCCAGCCGGCGAAGCCCTGCCGGCCGACGGCTTCGGCCGCGCTCCAGCCGAGGATGCGTTCGGCCTCGCGGTTCCAGTGCGTGACGACGCCGTGCGCGTCGAAGGCGCACAGGGCGGCGTCCATGCCGTCGAGCAGCGCGGCGAGCAGATCCGCGCCGTCACGCTCGGGCGGCTCGGGCTCGCCGGGCCCCAGTTCGTCGGTGGCCCCACTACGCCGGGAAGCACTCACCTGGACCCCCTGCTGCAGGCTGCGTCCGCACGGACCGAGCGACGGTTCGCTCACGTGCAATCATTCAACTTGAACGTGACGCAGCACACACCGGGTTCCCACAAGATTGAAGGAATCGTTGTACGGCGGAAAACCGACGGCGAACGGCTGACGGCCGGGGTCCTCGGCGGCCGGGCGGGCGGGGTCCGCGCACGAGTGGCGAGCGCTTACGCGCGCGGGGTGAGCCGCAGGTCGACCCATATGTCGCTCTCGCCGTCCAGGGTGTAGCGGTCGGTCTCGGCGAAACCGCGGGCCAGGGCGAACCGCAGCCCGTCGGTGTTGGCGGCGAGTACGCATGTCTCCACGGCCCGGGTGTCTTCCGTGCGCGCGTGGGTGAGGCCGTCCTCGTACAGGGCGCTGCCGATGCCCCGGCCGCGGTACGGGGGCAGGACGCGCGCGATGACGGTGGCCGCCCCGTCCCGCGGCGGCCGTACGGTGGAGCAGCCGACGAGCACGCCGTCGAGGTAGGCGTTGGCGAGCCGGTTGCGGTCCAGCCGGTCGCGGGCCTCGTCGGGGGTCATGGCGGCGGGCGGGACGATCACGTTGTGCACGTGGCGCCACTCCTCCAGCATGTCTTCCCCCGTCACCGTCTCGATCCGCAGTTCTGTGCGCCCCGTGTCCCTGGTCATGGCGGCACACGCTAGGCGACGGTCATGGACACGTCCATCGGATACCGGCAGGGGGCGGGGCGGAGGCGGGCCGGGCAGGGGCGGGGGGAGGCGGGGCCCTCCTGGCGGCGCGGCACGGTTGTCAGTGGGATCCGGCAGAATTGACACCAGGGCCAGCGCACGCGCCGAAAGTGCCGTCGAGCCTTCGGCAGATCTCATCGAGGGGCACGTATGTCCGGACTGATCGACACCACGGAGATGTATCTCCGCACCATCCTCGAGCTGGAGGAGGAAGGTGTGGTCCCCATGCGCGCCCGGATCGCCGAGCGGCTCGACCAGAGCGGGCCGACGGTCAGCCAGACGGTGGCCCGGATGGAGCGGGACGGCCTGGTGTCCGTCGCCAGCGACCGGCATCTGGAGCTCACCGACGAGGGCCGCCGGCTGGCCACGCGCGTGATGCGCAAGCACCGCCTCGCGGAGTGTCTGCTGGTGGACGTGATCGGCCTGGAGTGGGAGCAGGTCCACGCCGAGGCGTGCCGCTGGGAGCACGTGATGAGCGAGGCCGTGGAGCGCCGGGTGCTGGAGCTGCTGCGGCACCCGACCGAGTCGCCGTACGGCAATCCGATCCCGGGTCTGGAGGAGCTGGGCGAGAAGGACGGCGCCGACCCCTTCCTGGACGAGGGCATGGTGTCCCTGGCCGATCTGGACCCGGGGACGGAGGGCAAGACGGTCGTCGTGCGCCGTATCGGCGAGCCGATCCAGACGGACGCGCAGCTGATGTACACGCTGCGCCGGGCGGGCGTGCAGCCCGGTTCGGTCGTGAGCGTGACGGAGTCGGCGGGCGGGGTGCTGGTCGGCAGCGGCGGCGAAGCGGCCGAGCTGGCGGCCGACGTGGCCTCGCACGTCTTCGTCGCCAAGCGCTGAGCGCCAAGCGCCAAGCGCAAGCACCGCCCCGGGCATCGGCTACCGAGCCGGACCCCCGAGCCCCGAGCCCGGACCCCCGAGCCCGGACCCCCGAGCCCCGAGCCCGGACCCCGAGCCCGGACCCCCGAGCCCCGAGCCCGGACCCCGAGCCCGGACCCCCGAGCCCCGAGCCCGGACCCCGAGCCCCAGCCGAGATTCGTCAATCGCAGCGCGGTGCCGCCCTCGCGTGCGAGGCTGTCGCGGGGAGGTCCGCAGCCGAGGGGGCGGGAAGATGCGCCGCATACAGCCGCATACATGGGGAGGGCCCCGGCGCCCATGGGCGCCGGGGCCTGTCCTCCCCTGTTCTGACCCGGAGCCCCGAGCTCTCAGGGTCATTCCCCTCGGACCGTTTTTCCCCGAGCGGTCCGCCTCCCGTTGAAGATCTCCCCTCGGCAGCGCCGATCATTCCCTGAGCGAGGTCACTCGAAGGAGGGGTGTTGCCCGCAGAGAAGGCTATTTTCGAATACCTATTCGATAGTCTGCGGACAGCGGCCGGCCGGGGCTGACGGGGGCAGCGACACGGCACGGCGGCAACGGCAGCGACAGCGCGGAGCGTGGGGGGTGCCAGATCCAATGGTGCGGCGTATCGACGTGACCGGCGCGGGCGGCGTACGCCTCGCGGCCTGGGAGTTCGGCGACCCTCCCAAGGACGACCGGTACAGGGAAGACCAGGACCCGCCCGCGGAGGAGCCGGGCGGTACGGCGTCCGCGCCCGGCGTGCTGTTACTGCACGGCCTGATGGGCCGCGCCGCGCACTGGGCACCCACCGCCCGCTGGCTCTCCGAGCGGCACCGCGCCGTCGCCCTCGACCAGCGCGGGCACGGCCGGAGCGAGAAACCCCCGCGGGCCGCCTTCACCCGCGAGGCGTACGTCGAGGACGCCGAGGCGGCGCTGGAGCAGCTGGGCCTCGGCCCCGCCGTCCTCATCGGCCACGCCATGGGCGCGCTGACCGGCTGGCAGCTCGCCGCCAAGCGCCCCGACCTGGTGAGCGGCCTCGTCATCTGCGACATGCGGGCCTCCGCGCTGGGCGCGGCCTCGCAGCGGGAGTGGGGTGACTGGTTCCGCTCGTGGCCGCTGCCCTTCGCCACGCTCGCCGACGTCCGCAAGTGGTTCGGCGAGGACGATCCCTGGGTCGAGCGCCCCAACCCGGCGCGCGGTGCCTTCTACGCCGAGGTCATGCAGGAGACCCCGGACGGCTGGCGCCCCGTCTTCGACCCGGAGCAGATGCTCAAGTCCCGCGAGACCTGGGTGTACGACGCGCACTGGGAGGAGCTGACGCAGGTGCGCTGCCCCACGCTCGTCGTCCGCGGGCTGGACGGCGAACTGGGGCGGGCCGAGGCGCAGGAGATGGTGCGGGTCCTGCCGCGGGGCGAGTACGCCGAGGTGGCCGACGCCGGCCACCTCGTCCACTACGACCAGCCGGAGGCCTGGCGCTCGGCCGTCGAGCCGTTCCTCGAATCGGTCCTCGGTGTGTAGGGCCGCCCGCTGAGACGGTGGTGCGGCGCCCGGGGGCTCACCCCTTGCT
Source organism: Streptomyces sp. NPDC104814 (assembly GCF_055583185.1). Classification (NCBI taxonomy): domain Bacteria; kingdom Bacillati; phylum Actinomycetota; class Actinomycetes; order Kitasatosporales; family Streptomycetaceae; genus Streptomyces; species Streptomyces sp. NPDC104814. Next base: position 187,841 of record NZ_JBVJOL010000006.1, read on the forward strand.
CACCGCCGTCAGGATCTCCGGCAGCCGCGCCGCCGTCCGCGGTGCCGCCAGCCGCAGGCCCAGCCAGGTGAGCAGCGCGCCGTACAGCGCGCCCGCCGGCAGCAGCAGCCAGCCGATGTCGCCGGCCTCACCGGTGACGTTCAGCCAGATCGCGGCCGCGATGACGGGGGCGCACAGCAGGGCCGCCGCGACCATGCCACCGAAGATCGCGATCCAGGCCAGGCCGGCCTGCCCCGGGACCACGTTCTTGTGGCCCTCCTGCGGAATGGAGTAGGGGAAACGGGCCGACGTCCACGCGCCCGTGGCCAGCATCGCGCCGAGCAGCGCCAGCGACAGCCCCAGCGCCTCGGGCAGCCGGCCCCAGGCGCCGAGCAGCGCCGTCGTCACCACGGTCACCAGCGTCGCGTACGGCAGGGTCACCGCCAGCAGCGCCAGGGCCCGTCCGCGCAGCTCGACGTAGGCGTCGCGCGGGGAGGAGATGGTCATGGCGACCATCCAGAAGGCGGAGGTGTCCTGTCCGAACTGGTTGTACATCTGGATGCCGAGCATGCCCGCCGCGAAGCACGCGAAGTAGATCGAGCCGGTTCCCTGCACCGCGTTGAACACCGGCACGATCAGCCCGATCGCCAGGGAGGTCACCCAGGCCGCCTTGGTCTTCGGGTCGCGCCAGATGTAGCGCAGGCTGCGTTCCATGACCGTCCCGGTGCGCCCGGCGGGCAGCAGCCGGGCGAGCCCCCGCGAGGAGCCCCGCTCGCGCCCGGCGGGCTCGCCGGCCTGCAGGGTGGACGCGTCGGGCGCGGTCATCAGCCGGGTCAGGGTGCGCGCCCACACCGCGAGCAGTGCCGCCAGCCCGCCCGCGCTGACCAGCAACTGCCCGGCCGCGACGCCGTACGCGCCGGTGCCGGCGGAGTGCACCGCGCCGAGCGCGGAGGCCCCGGGCAGCCAGCGCACGACGGCCGCCACCGGATCCAGCTGCCCCAGCCCGGCCGTGCCCAGGCGCTGCGCGCCGAAGTTGACCGCCTGCGCCCCGAGGGCGATCACCAGGCCGCTGAGCACCGCCAGATCGCGGCCCTTGCGGCTGGTCAGCAGCCGCACGTTGGCGGCGGCGACCGCCCGCGCCAGCGCCACGCACACCAGCAGCGCGAGCGGTACGGCGACGACGGCCACGGCGTACGCGGCCGCCCCGTGCGCCACCGCGATCGCCGCCCCGACGAGCAGCAGCAGCGTGAACAGCGGCCCGATGCCCACCAGCGAGGCCGCGAGCAGCGCCCGCACCAGGGGCCGCGGCCGCAGCGGCAGCATCACCAGCCGGGTCGGGTCCAGCGTCTCGTCCCCGCCGGGGAAGAACAGCGGCATCACCGCCCAGCCCAGGGCCAGCACCGCGACCAGCAGCACCACCAGGGACTCGGCGTGCGCGTGCCCGCGCAGCAGCACCAGGCCGAGCAGTTGCAGCGCGGCGAACAGCAGCGCGACGACGGCCGAGGCGATGTACGCGGCCCGCCGTCCCCCGGACTGCCGCAGCCCGTTGCGCAGCAGCGACAGCTTCAGCCGTACGACGGTGGCGGTCACGTTCGTCATCGTCCGCCGCCGCCCAGCCAGTCGAGGTCGCTGCCGGTGTCCCGGCCGCTCGCGCCGACCAGTTCGAGGAACGCCTGCTGCAGGGTGGGCGCCGCGCCGCGCACCTCGGTGAGCGGGCCCTGCGCCCGGATCCGGCCGGCGGCCATCACGGCCACCCAGTCGCACAGCGACTCCACCAGTTCCATGACGTGGGAGGAGAAGACGACGGTCGCGCCGGAGGCGGTGTAGCGCTCCAGAACACCCCGGATGGTCTGCGCGGACACCGGGTCGACGCCCTCGAACGGCTCGTCCAGGAACAGGACTTCGGGGTTGTGCAGCAGCGCCGCAGCGAGTCCGATCTTCTTGCGCATGCCGGTCGAGTAGTCGACGACCAGCTTGTGCCGGCTGCCCGCCAGGCCGAGGACGTCGAGCAGCTGACCGGCCCGCTTGTCGACCTCGGCGCCGGGCAGTCCGCGCAGCCTGCCCGTGTACGCCAGCAACTCCTGCCCCGACAGCCGCTCGAAGAGCCTCAAGCCCTCCGGCAGCACCCCGATCCGCGCCTTCACCTGCACGGGGTCGCGCCACACGTCGTGCCCGACGACCTCGACGGTGCCCTGATCCGGCCGCAGCAGCCCCGTGACCATGGACAGCGTGGTGGTCTTCCCCGCCCCGTTCGGCCCGACGAGCCCGATGAACCGCCCCGCGGGCAGCTCCAGATCGATCCCGCCGACGGCGACCTGCTGTCCGAACCGCTTCCAGAGCCCCCGCACACGCACAGCCGCCGGCCGGTCCCCTTGTGTTCCCTCCGTCATGAGAGAACCGTACGGGGAGAGGTGGGATCAGCGGTCCCGCCCGCACGCATACGCCAGCGGTGACACCAGTTCCTCCACATCCGGCAGCCACCGGTTCGCCGGAGTCGGGCGGCGAGCCCACTGCACGGCACCGCGCGTGCCGTAGCGCGTGGGCGGCGCGGCGACCCAGGAACCCTCGCCCAGCGCCACCAGGTCCAGCGAGGACACCGACCAGCCCAGCTTGCGCACCAGCTCCGGCAGCTTCGCCACCGCGCCCGGCAGCACGAAGAAGTGCATCCGCCGGTCCGGGGTGAGCGTCACCGGGCCGAGCGTCAGCTCCATCCGCTCCATCCGCGCCAGCGCCAGGAACCCGGCGGTCTCCGGGACGGACAGCGCGTCGAAGGTGCGTCCCGTCGGCAGCAGAATGGACGCGGCCGGCTGCTTCTGCCACATCCGCCGCGCGACCGTCGCGCTGCCCGTGGCCTGTGTCGCCCAGTCCTCGCGCGCCGGGTGTGCGCCTGGGACGGCGCACGCCGGGTCGCCGCAGGAGCAGACGTGCACCCCGTCCGCGGCCTCCAGCCAGGTGCCGGGGAACACGTCCCAGTGGCGCTCCTCGACGTAGCGAACTGCGGCTTCCAGCAGGGAATCCCCGCGCTGCTTCGGGATCTGCGCGGCTTCGGTGCCCGGGATCGTCTCTTCCACGTGGAACTCAACTCCCGCACCCACCTCCGGTTACGGGGTGTATCGCGCGCGGGGGAGGAGCATCGATTCGGCGTCCGGGGCGCATGGGTGCACAGGCGGGGGCGCGCGGAAGGTTCGTGGTGGTGAGCGGGTAACCACGTGGGGGCGGCATCCGCCGTTACCCCGGCAATCCGCCCATGCCTCGCATTTTCGGTATGTCCGCTGGGCATTGATCTTCACGGCCGGATCGTCACGCCGCCCGGCGCCTCGCTCGACGAGTGGAGAAGGCCATGGAAGACACGACAACTCGGTGCACGGGCAGGCACCGCAGCCACAGGGGGTAGTGCCAATGGCCGCAAGGCCTCTCGTCGCGCGGCAGCCGAACGAACGGCTGCAGGCGCTCATCCAGGAAGCGGGTTGCTCGAACGCCGGGCTGGCCCGCCGGGTCAACATGTGCGGCGCCGAGCACGGACTCGATCTGCGGTACGACAAGACGTCGGTGGCGCGCTGGCTGCGCGGACAGCAGCCACGGGGGCGGGCACCGGCGATCATCGCCGAGGCGCTGGGACGCAAACTGGGCCGTACGGTCACGATCGACGAGATCGGCATGGCCAACGGCAAGAACCTCGCGTCCGGCGTCGGCCTCCAGTTCTCGCCGACGGTACTGGGAGCCATCGAGCAGGTCTGCGAGCTGTGGCGCAGCGACGTGGGGCGGCGCGACTTCCTCTCCGGCTCGTCCGTCGCCGCCTCGGCGCTGGTCGAGCCGAGCCGCGACTGGCTGATCTCCGCGCCCGACGCACAGGTGGCACGGCAGGCCGGGCCGCGGGTGGGCATGTCCGACGTGGACGCGGTGCGAGCGATGACGCAGGCGCTGGTGGAGCTGGACCACCAGTACGGCAGCGGGCATGTGCGGCCGGTGGTCGTGCACTACCTCAACAGTGTCGTCTCCGGGCTGCTGGCGGGGTCGTACCGGGAGGCGGTCGGCCGTGAACTGTTCGCCGCGGTGGCCCGCTTGACGGAACTCGCCGGGTACATGGCCGTCGACACCGGTCAACCCGGGCTCGCCCAGCGGTACTACATCCAGGCGCTGCGCCTCGCGCAGGCGGCGGGCGATCGCGGTTACGGCGGGTACGTGCTGGCCGCCTCCATGAGCCACCTGGCCGCGCAGCTCGGGAACCCGCGGGAGATCGCGCAGTTGGCGCGGGCGGCGCAGGAGGGGGCGCGCGGGCGCGTCACGCCACGCGCGGAGGCGATGTTCTTCGCGGCGGAGGCGCGGGGGCACGCCCTGCTCGGCGATGTGCGCGCCGCGCACGCCGCGAGCGGGCGCGCGGTGAGCGCCATGGAGGCGGCCGACCCGTCCCGCGGTGACGATCCGGCGTGGATCGCGCACTTCGACGAGGCGTATCTCGCCGACGAGTTGGCGCACTGCCACCGCGATCTGGGCCAGCCGGAGGCGGCCGCGCGCTACGCGGAGCAGTCGCTGGCCGGACATCCCGTCAGCAGGGCGCGGCGCCGGGCCATCGGATACGTCCTGCTGGCCACGGCGCAGGTGCAGCAGCGGGAGATCGAACAGGCCTGCGCGACCGGGCTGAAGGCCGTCGAGCTGCTGCAGTCACTGAGGTCCAACCGGGGCGCGGAGTATCTGGACGACTTCTCGCAACGGCTGCAACCGTTCCGGGAGGAGTCGGTGGTACGGGAGTTCGGCGCACGGCTGGACCTGCAGACGGCGGCGTGAACGGGCCGCGCACACGCGTGGCGGACCTTGTTCAGCGTGCGGGGGCACGGGTTTGTTACGGGAATCACAGGGAAGGAGGTGCCTCCCTCAGCTGCGTGGCATGGGCATCCGGGGACCCGGTAGCGTGAGCCGAGGATTGACCAAGGTCCCCCATTCGTAGGAGTCCCGGTGACGCAGAGTGGACAGGGCGAGGAGCCCTCGGCGCAGCCCGCGCGCGAAGGCATCGTGCTGCCCTCGGACGGCGGCGAGCCCGTGCTGCCGGGCATGAGCGGCCCCGCACAGGGCCCGTACGCCGGGCATCCCGCCGGGGGACCGTACGCCGCGAACCCGTACGCGGGCGGGCCCTACGCCGGTGGGCCGCAGGGCACGGGTCCGCAGCCGGGGCCGTATCAGGGCGCCCCGCAGCCCGGTGCCGCGCCCGGTGCGCAGTACGGCGGCCAGGGCGCCGCGGCGCCCGCGGGCGGCCAGGCCTGGGGCGACCCGTGGGGCCCCGGCCAGCAGCCCGGCCACGCCCCGCAGCAGCACGGCGCCGCACCGCACCAGCCGGGCCAGGCACCGCACCAGGCCGGCCAGGCCCCGCACCAGGCCGGCCACGCGCCGCACCAGCCCGGCCATGCGCAGCCGCAGCCCGGCGGCACCGCACCGCACGCCCCGGCGCCGGATCAGGGGTGGTCCGGTGCTCAGCAGTGGCCCCCGGCCGCTCAGAGCGGCGCGGGGCCGCTGCCCGCCGAGGGCACCCCGCCGCCGTACACCCCGGGGGTCGCCCCGCACGACGGCTACGGCACCCCGCAGACGCACGCCGGCGGCTACGGCCCCGGAACGCCCGCCGGGCAGCAGGCCGGGGCGGGCATGGCCGGCGGCCGACAGGCGGGTCCCGGGACGCCCGGGCACCGGACAGGGCCCGGGCAGCTGCCCTCGGGCGCGGGGGCCTCCGCCTCCGGTCAGGGCGCGCCGCAGCCCCCCGCCGGGGCTCCCGCTCCGGGCCACGGCACCCTCCCGACCGCCGGGGCTCCCGCCCACGGCGCCCCGCTGCCTCACGCCGCGGGCCCCCTTCCGCCCGCCGACGAGGGCGCGACCCAGTACCTGCCGCCGGTGGCCGCCGGCGGCGACGCGGCGACGCAGTACATACCGCCGGTCGCCGCCCAGCCCGGTGACGACGCGGCGACCCGTTACATCCCTCCCGTCGGCCCCGGCGCGCTGCCGCCCGAGACGTCGGCGGAGGCCACCCGGTTCCTCGGCCGCACCCCGGCCCACGCGGGCCCGCAGCCCGGCTCCGGCCCGCTGCCGCCCGCCGCCGACCCGGACGCGCAGGCCACCCAGTACATCCCGCCGGTCGCGGCGCAGCCCGGCGCGCAGCCGGGGTACGGCGACCGGCAGCCGCCGGCGGAGTTCGCGGGCCTGTTCCGCGACGAGCCGGCCGCCGCCCCCGCGGGGGCCACCCAGCATCTGCCCCAGGTGGGCGAGAGGCCCGGCGCTCCCCGGCCCGGGCACCTCCCGCCGGCCGGCCGGCGCGGTGCGCGGGACGACGACGGCGGCGGCGCGGGCCGCGGCGGCGGACGCGCCACCGGTTCGCGGGTGCCGCTGTTCGCCGCGATCGGTGTCGGCATAGCCGTCGTCGGCATCGGCGCGGGCGCGCTGCTCGGCTCGGGCGGCGGCTCCGACGACGCCAAGGACGGCGCCGCGGCGAACGTCTCCGCGACGGCCCCCACGACCGCCTCCTCCTCCGCCCCGCCGGCCGCCGACCCGGCGAAGGACCAGGCCGTGGCCCTGGACAAGCTGCTCGCCGACAGCGGCAGCAGCCGTGCCGCGGTGATCGCGGCGGTCGCCGACGTCAAGAGCTGCCGCAACCTGGGCCCGGCGGCGAAGAACCTGCGGGACGCCGCCCAGCAGCGCACCGGCCTGGTGACCCGGCTCGCCGGGGTGCCGGTGGACAAGCTGCCGAACAACGCCGCGCTGACCGGCGCCCTCAAGAACGCCTGGCAGGCCTCTGCGTCCGCCGACAGCCACTACGCGGCGTGGGCCGACCAGGTCGCCGGCAACAAGAAGCTGTGCCGGAAGGGCAAGGCGGCCGGCACCCCGCAGGCGCAGGCCGGCAACCGGGCCAGCGGCACCGCCAGCGCGCAGAAGCAGAAGGCCGCCCAGCTGTGGAACGCGATCGCCCAGCAGTACGGACTGACCCAGCGGCAGGCCGGCCAGCTGTGAGCCGGTGACCGTGACCGTCCCGGGGCCGTGACCGCCTCGGGACGGCTCAGTTCAGGTGGGCGTTCCTCAGGGTGTCCGTCACGTCGACGAAGCCCTTGCGTGCCGCGACCAGCCGGCCGTCCCGGGCGACCTGCAGGGTGACGTCGGTGTTGACCAGGCGCGGGAAGCCGATGGCGGCGAGCTTGCCCGCGAAGGGCCAGCTCAGGGTCGGCGTCAGCCCGCCCGTCGCGACCCGCACACCGTCGTCCAGGGCGTGCCGGACGGTGTCGGCGGTCACCTCGCCACCGCCGAGCGACTCCACGACCTCGCGGAACGCGGTGTAGGCGATGTACGTCGTCTGCACCCCGGCGTCGGCCGGATCGATGCGGTTGTCGGTGAACGCCTCCTGGCTGATCACCTGCTTCATCCCGTCCCAGCGCGGATCGGTGGACACCGGGTACCAGCCGGTGATGTACGACCCCTCGTACGGCCCCGACCTGCCGCCGGAGGCGTCGACCGCGGTCTGGTCCACGCTGCCCATCACCGTGGCAGCGCCCACCTCGGGGAACTGCGTCCGGGTGCGGCGGAAGGAGTCCATGAAGGTGCCCGTGCGGTCACCGAGCGCGGGCACCACGCACCCCTTCTTCCCGGAGTCCCGCGCCGCGTGTTGCAGCGCCTGCTCGGACTGCGCCTCGTACTCGGTGGCGCCCTCGTCGGCCACCAGGTCCCCGGCGTCCCCGTGGCCGCCCGCCTTCAGCCCGGCGTCGAGCAGCGAGGGCAGCTCGTCGCCCGCGATGGTGTCGGGGCGGACCAGCGCGACCCGGCCGCAGCGCGCGGCGAGTTCCCGGCCGAGACCGGCGAGCAGCACGGGCTGGCCCCCGTTGACCGGGTACGACAGCGGGCTGGTGAACTCCGCGGTGGTGACGCCGTAGCCGCCGATGTAAGGGATGCCGGCGCTCTCCAGCGGCGGGAAGTAGGAGTCGGAGTACTGGCTGTAGGATCCGACGACCGCGACGGCGTGTTCGTTGACCGCGCGCCGGGCGCACTTGGCGGCGGCCACGGTGTCGTTGTGCTCGTTGCAGGTCAGCACCTTCAGCTTGCGGCCGTTGATGCCGCCGTGGGCGTTGACCCAGCGCGCGTAGGCCTCGGCGAAGGCGGGCATGCCGGGCTTGTTGGTCGCGGTGGTGTCCATCGGCGCCCAGGTCATGACGGTGACGGGATCGTCCCCGGAGCCCCCCGTGGCACCGGGGACGATCCCGCAGCCGGCGGTCAGCGCCGCACACGCCACCGTGGCCGCCGCCGCTGTGGCGGCTCTGGTCAGAGGCCGGGTGGTGAGGGGGAGGACGGTGCTTCGCGTGCGTCGCCTGCCGGTCATGCACACGCACGATTCCCCCACATCACCAACCGTGGAGTGACCCATGGTCAACGATGGGTGACCGGCAGGTGAATTACGGGGGGCCGGGAGGGCGGCCCGGAAAGGGAACGTACGATCGATGACCGTGCAAGGTTCGGAGAAGTCTTCCCGTCGCGGCCGTCGCTCCAGCACCATGGGCGGCATGCCACACAACGACATGCCGTGGTGGCGCTGGCGCAGCAATGTGCGCTCCGCGCTGCACATGCTCTCCGACCCCGCCTTCCAGCGCGACGTCTGGCTGGCCGGCGTGGACGGCTACGGCGACGTCACGGACGCCGTGTACCGCCTGGTCGAGGACACCTGGCTGGACCACTGGTCGGCCGAGAAGTACGTCGGGACGATCTTCCGTGACTCGCAGGAGGCGGCGCTCGTCGACACCGCGGTGCTGCGCGTGCTGCGGATCATGCACCAGGTCGGCCCGGACGCTCCCGTCGCGACCTACATGCAGCACCCGGAGTGGCCCGAGGCGGTGCAGGCGGCACGGGACGCGCATGTGCGGATGGCCACGAGCGACGGCGACGAGCCCGACGCACCGCCGCGCACCCTGGAGGTCCTGCACCTGCTGACGCGGTCCGCGTAACGGACATCCCCGCCACCCGCGGGGCCGGGCATGAGATCCTGTGGTGCATGACCGATCAGTCCGTGCCCGCCGCCGAGGCCGACCAGTACGTCCTCACCCTCTCCTGCCCGGACAAGAAGGGCATCGTGCACGCGGTGTCCAGCTACCTGTTCATGACCGGGTGCAACATCGAGGACAGCCAGCAGTTCGGCGACCACGACACGGGTCTGTTCTTCATGCGCGTCCACTTCTCGGCGGAGGCGCCGGTGACGCTGGACAAGCTGCGCGCCAGCTTCGCGGCGATCGGCGACTCCTTCCACATGGACTGGCAGATCAACCGGGCCGACGAGAGGATGCGCATCGTCCTCATGGTCAGCAAGTTCGGGCACTGCCTGAACGACCTGCTCTTCCGCGCCCGGATCGGCGCCCTGCCGGTGGACATCGCGGCGGTGGTCTCCAACCACACCGACTTCGCCGAGCTGGTGGGCTCCTACAACATCCCCTTCCACCACATCCCGGTGACGAAGGACACCAAGGCGGAGGCCGAGGCCAGGCTGCTGGAGATCGTCCGCGAGGAGAGGGTGGAGCTGGTCGTCCTCGCCCGCTACATGCAGGTGCTCTCCGACGACCTGTGCAAGCAGCTCTCCGGGCGAATCATCAACATCCACCACTCCTTCCTGCCGAGCTTCAAGGGCGCCAAGCCGTACCACCAGGCGCACGCGCGGGGCGTGAAGCTCATCGGTGCGACCGCGCACTACGTCACGGCGGACCTCGACGAGGGCCCGATCATCGAGCAGGAGGTCGAGCGCGTCGGCCACGGCGTCACGCCGGACCAGCTGGTGGCGATCGGCCGCGACGTCGAGTGCCAGGCGCTGGCGCGGGCCGTGAAGTGGCACGCGGAACGCCGGATCCTGCTCAACGGCCGCCGGACGGTCGTCTTCCCCTAGGGGGTGTCTCGCCGATCACGCCGGGCTCGCGACGCCTGGCACCGCACCTCGCCGCGTTGTCGTCAGTCTCCCCCAAGCTCTACGAGCAGGGGGGACCCCCAATGCTCCGCATCGGCTCCCTCGTCCGCCTTGCGATGCACGGCACCAGACGCCGCTCCCTGATCCGGCCTGATCGACGAGACACCCCCTAGGAGGGCGAGGGCTTCTGTGCTCGCGCGGCCGCGGGCCGGGGCGGCCGGCCAAGGGGCGCGGGGAACTGCGCGACCGGCCCACCACCACCCGCACCCGCCGACGAACCCGCCCCCACCCCTACATCCGGCTCAGTCCAGCGACAGCGAACAGCACATCCCTGATCGCCTCCCGGTCGCCCACCTGCCCCGCCGCAGCCTCCGCAGGAGACACGTGGCCCGCCGCCAGCTGGCAGAACTCCACGTCGTCCAGGGCGACATGGGCCACCTCATGGTCCGCGGAGGCGACCGCCGCCGGTGAGTCCAGCGGGATCAGCCACTCGCCGCCGCCCGAGCCCTCGATCTCCAGCCGCAGGCTCCGGCCCGGCCGCCCGGCGGACACCAGGTGGCGGCTCTCGCCGAGCGCGGTCAGCCCCGCCTGCCGGCGGGCCGCCAGCGCCTGCGGCAGCATCCGCGCCGCCAGGTCGATCATGCCGTTCAAGTGCCGTGGCGCGGGCGGGTCGTAGGGGTAGTCCACCGCATCCGCGATGTCACCGGCGTGCACCCAGCACTCGAAGGCGCGGTCCAGCATCGCGTCCCGCAAAGGCAGTTCGCCCTGTCCGTAGGGCACCTTGAGCAGCCCGGCGGTGCTGCCGGTGAACGACACCGTGCGCACCAGCTCATGGCTCTGCTCCCGCCAGGGCCCGCGCACCGAGCGGGTGGGCGGGAAGCGCGAGGCGCGCCAGTACGCCTCGGTGCGCCCCGCGGGCGTCGGCGCCTGCGCGGGCACGTCCGCGAGCGGGTCGTCGAGTCCGAGCGCCGCCGCGACCAGCCCGTCGACGGCCAGCAGATGCGCGATCACCCCGGCGACGGTGGTACGGCGGGTGGTCGTCGCGTCGGCCTCGAACCAGCGCAGCCGCACGGGCGCGTGCCACTCGGCCTCCCCGAAGTCCTGCAGCAGCGCGTCCAGCCGCGCCGTCTCCGCGTCGTACGCCCTCGCCCACTGAGGTACCGGAATGCGCGGCGGGCGCCGGTCGAGGCAGCCCTGGAGCACCCGGGTGCGCAGGCCGGGGTCGAGGTCGAGGCTCTCGGGGCGCTGGAGCAGGCCGACGGCCTCGCGCAGCCGCCGCGCCTCGACGGCGCAGGTGCCGCAGTCGCCCAGGTGGTCCTCGACGGCCGCGGTCTCCTCCGGGGAGCACGCGGCCAGCGCCCACGCCCCGAGCAGCGACTTCAGCACCGGGTGCGGCAGGACGGGCGGCTGGGGCGCCGGCGGCGGGTCGGGCAGCGGCTGCCCGCTGTCCTCGACGGCCGCCCGGGGCAGGGGTATCCGCGGCGGCTGCCCGGGAGCGGGCACACCCCCCGGATCGCCGGAGCCGCCCCCGTGGCCGTGGTCACCGGATCCGTACGCCTCGCCGAAGCCCACCTCCCGGGACACCACGGACTCCGAGGGCCCCTCGGACTCCGGGGGCCCACCGGGCTGCGAGGACCCCCCGGGCTTCTCACCGTCCCGGGGCTTCTCTCCGTCCCGGGGCTTCTCTCGGTCCCCGGGCTCCTCGGAGTCCCCCGGCTCCATGAACTCCCCACCGCTTCCGCCTTGCACCGGAATGTCCCCCCAGGCGTCCGTGCCACGCAGCTCCGGTCCGACCCGGCCGCCGGTCAGCGCGCCCGTGCCGTGTGCCGTCTCCCGGCCCTCCTTGCCGTCGGCGGCCCCGGGCAGGTCCCGCTCGTCGTCGCGGGACGCGAAGCCCTCCGCGTCGTTCACGCGGCACCCCCGTACTCCGGTGGTGCGCCGGGCGTGCCGGCGTCGTGGGCGGTGGACAGCAGTTGCAGGCCGAGGCGGAGCCGGCGGCGGGCCTCGTCCTCGGTGACGCCGAGGTCGGCCGCGGTCTGGCGGTAGTCGCGGCGCTGGAAGTAGGCCAGTTCCAGGGCGGCGCGCAGCGGGGCCGGCATGGCCTGCACGATGTAGTCGGCGCGGGCGGCCACCGAGGCGTGCCGCACCTTGCGCTCCAGCTCGTCGGGGGAGCCGGCCGCCCCCTGGGCGAGCGCCGCGGTCTCGGTGGCCCGCAGCCGCTGCACGGCCATCCGGCGGGTGAGGTCGGCTACCCAGGTGCGCAGCGGGCCGCGCTTCGGGTCGTAGCTGTCCGGGTGTTCCCAGACGTGGGCGAAGACCTCGCGGGTGACGCCGTCGGCGGCCCGCTCGTCGCCCAGCACGCGGTGCGCGAGCCCGTGCACGAGGGAGGCGAAGCGGTCGTAGAGCTCGCCGAGGGCTGCCGCCTCCCCGCGTGCCAGCCGCTGCTGCATCTTGCGGTCCCAGCGGGGCGGTGCGTCCTTCTTCGCCATGAGGCCCCCTCACCCTGGCCGTGCCCGTCTTCAGCGTGCGCCCACCGACACCTCGAATGTAGTCGGCACGTCCGACAACGCACGCCCCTTTGTGCCAATGTGCGCCCCCCTGAGGGCCGTGCGTGCTAGAGCGCTTACCCGAAGAAGCTGCCCCCGGAACACCTTGGCGCTCGATCGAACAGTATCGAAATGGGATTGAATCCGACTGAAACAAGCCGATTTTGATCGGCGCCCGTTTTCAGTGGGGCGTTTCAGGGAAACGCCCGCTGGGCAGCCGCGCTGCGAGGAAGCGTAAGAACTCCTTCCGTTTGGCGAGCGAGGGGCGTGGTGGTGACGTTCACAGTGACCGACTCGGAGCAAGGGGCGTGGGCCGTGCTCCAGGTGTCGGGCGAACTGGACCTGATGACGTCCCCGGTGCTGCGGCAGCGGGTGCACGACGTGGTCGCCGAGGGCCGGCACTGCCTCGTCCTCGACCTGTCCCAGGTGCACTTCTGCGACTCCAGCGGCGTCGGTGTCCTCATCGCCGCCCGCCGCCTGCTGCGCTCCTGTCAGGGCCGGCTGCGGCTGGTGCTGCCCGCGCAGGGCGCCGTGGACGGCTCCCACGTCAACCGGGTCCTCGGAGCCCTCGGCGTGCGCCGCCTGTTCGATGTGTACGCCGACCTCGAAGGCGCCGTGGGCGAGGAGCCGCTCTCGGCCTGAGATGTGAGTCGTTTCACGCCGATTGCCACAGGGTTGTCCCGGTTTTCCGCCGGTCTCGGCACAACCGCCGCCGCCTCCCCGCCGCGCTCGTTCGTGCGTCGTACGCTCGCATGCCGGATGCACCACCCACCCCGACCTAAGGCGGCCGAAGAAGAGATGGTCAGCAGCGAGTACGAGCGTGAGATCGCCGCCCGGTTCGCCACCTTCGACCAGGACGGCAACGGCTGGATCGACCGCGAGGACTTCAGCGTCGCGGCGAAGGCGCTGCTCGCGGAGTTCGGCGTCGCGGCCCGCTCCGACCAGGGGCAGACGCTGTACGCCGGCGCGGAGGCGTTCTGGCAGGGCATGGCCGGGATGGCCGACCGGGACGGCGACCAGCGCATCACCCGCGAGGAGTTCGTCACCTGCGCGGTCAAGCGGCTGCGCGACAACCCGGAGCGGTTCGCCGAGATCGCCCGCCCCTTCCTGCACGCGGCCCTGGCCGTGGCCGACACCGACGGCGACGGCTTCGCCACCGTCGCCGACACCGCGCGCGTGCTGCGCGCCCTGGGTGTCGCGCCGGAGCGGGCCGGGGCCGCGGCCGCCGCGCTGGACGCGGACGGCGACGGCAGGGTCGGCGAGGCGGAGAGCGTGCCCGCCTTCGCCCGCTGGTTCACGGTGCCGCAGTAGCAGCAGCGGTGCGGGACACGGGAGTTGCGGAGCCGACGAGACACCAAGCCGTGGCCAAAGATGTCGCGGATCGTGGCAATCCGGTGTCACTGAGCGTCGATACCGGGTTGTGTCCTCGGAGGGGGCCGTCACGGCCCGGAGTCGGCGGGTCCCTCCGGTACCTTGTGTGAGATGCGAGTGGTTCCCGGTACGAGCCATGCCGGTGGTGCCTGTTCGACTCCCCCTGACGAGCGTCGCACAGTATGCCGCACGGGTACTCCTTCGCGCTGGAATATGCCCGAAGCGCTTGTTGGGGTGACGGTACGTCAACCAAGCTGTGGCATAAGGGTTTCACGTTCCGTGATCCAGGCTCCGGCCATTGTCCTGGCCATGCAGAAAATGGCTACGATCGTGGCTCTCGTCGTCGTGGTGCTCATGTGGCGCGCGGCCATGTGTCCGCCGGTTCGGATGGTGTGAGCGGTGCAGGTGCTTCAAGTGCAGCTGGAGATCCGGCCCGACCCCGCGGAGGTCGGGCGCGCCAGGCGGTGGGCCCGCTCACGGCTCGCCGGTTCGGGGATAGCGGCCGACGAACCCCTCGCCGAGACGCTGATCCTGCTCGTGTCGGAACTCGTCACCAACGCCGTGGTGCACACCGGCCATCCGGCCGTGCTGCGGCTGTCCCTGCCGGGCGTCGCGGCCGAGTCGGCCACGGTACGGCTGGAGGTGGCCGACTCCAGTGAGCGCGCGCCCGTGCCGCGCTGCGTGGACGGCGACGCCACCGGCGGCCGGGGTCTCGCCCTCGTCGACGGACTCGCCGACCGATGGGGCTGGAGCCGCGAGGGCGCGGGCAAGCGCATCTGGTGTGAACTCGACCGGTGCAGCGCGACGCGTGAGTCCGGAAGCGTCTGCGGTGGACTCGCGGCGCCGTACGGGGGGCTGGCGTTCGAAGCGGTGTGACCGGCGGGATCGCATCGCGAGCCGCGCGCCGCGATGCGATCCCGCCTTGCTGTGTGACCCCTGTGGAGTTGCCGTGCGCCCGGGCTGTGCTTCCGTGCGCGCCCCGGGCAATAGGGACGTAAGTAGTATTTCTCCCCCGTGGTGTTGACGCCGAGTGTCCGTTTGATCACGCTTGTGGGCAGCGATCCGCCGCGAGGGGACGGCGAGGGCACCGGTGACCGGGCGTCCTCGGCGAGTGCGGATCGCGCGGTTCGGCGGCGGTTCCCCCTCGGGGGCCCGGAGTGAGGGGGCCGGGCGGGTGCGCCGGAGCCGGCCGACGGTGCGCGGTGCCGTGCTCGGGGCGGACGGCCGCGCGCCGTCGGCCGTACGAAGGCGCGCACTTCGCGCAGCAGCGCCCGAAAGTTGTCCACAGATTGTGGACAACTTTCTTCAGCTCAGGGCGCCGATCTCACCCCCGCCGGCGCGGCTGCCCGCCGTGCGGAACGTGCGGCGATAGGCGGTGGGGGTGACGCCGAGCGCCGCCTGCAGGTGCTGCCGCATCGACTGGGCCGTACCGAAGCCCGCGTCCCGGGCGACCTGGTCGACGGACAGATCCGTGCACTCCAGCAGGTGCCGGGCCCGCTCCACGCGCTGCTGGGTGAGCCACTGGCCGGGACTGACGCCGGTCTCCTCGCGGAAGCGGCGGGTGAAGGTACGGACCGACATCGACTCCTGCGCGGCCATGTCCCGCAGCTGGATGGGCTCGTGCAGCCGCCCCAGCGCCCACGCCCGCGCTGCGGTCGTGGTCGCCTGCTGCGGATCGGGCACCGGCCGGTCGATGTACTGGGCCTGCCCGCCGTCGCGGTGCGGCGGTACGACCGTACGGCGGGCCACGTCGTTCGCGACGGCCGTGCCGTGGTCGCGGCGCACCATGTGCAGACACAGATCGATCCCGGCGGCCACCCCCGCCGAGGTGAGCACGTCACCGTCGTCGATGAACAGCACGTCCGCGTCCACCGCGATCCTCGGGAACAGCCGCTGCAAGCGCTCGGCGTCGGCCCAGTGCGTGGTCGCCGGGCGGCCGTCCAGGTAGCCGGCGGCGGCCAGGACGTACACACCGGTGCAGATGGAGGCGAGCCGGGTGCCCGGGCGGATCAGCGCCAGCGCGGCGGCCAGCTCGTCGGTCAGCACGCCCTCGTCGTACAGCGGGCCCAGCTCGTACGACGCCGGGACGATCACCGTGTCGGCCAGCGCCAGCGCCTCGGGGCCGTGCGGGACGTGCACGCTGAAGTCGGCGTCCGTCTGTACCGGGCCCGGCGGGCGCACCGAGCACGTCACCACCTCGTACAGCGGCCGGCCCAGGGCGTCCTTGGGGCGGCCGAAGATGCGGTGCGGGATGCCCAGCTCGAAGGGGAGCAGACCGTCGAGGGCCAGGACGACGACACGGTGCGGACGGAAACCGTCGGCGGGATCGGCGGAGTCGGCTGATTCCATGGCCCGATCCTAACGAATGCTGTCCTCCGGGCCACTCGTTCCGCGGTCGTCCCACCGCGAAGCTCTAGGACGTGACGCAGACGACCGAAGCACTCACCGACCGGCAGGAGCCCGTCCGGCGGCCACGCATCCACCGCGCGTGGTTCGTCGCCGCGGTCACCTTCGTGACGATCGTCGGTGCGGCCGCGTTCCGCTCCCTGCCCGGACTGCTGATCGACCCGCTGCACGCGGAGTTCGGCTGGTCACGCGGCACGATCGGCGCCGCCGTGTCCCTCAACCTCGCCCTGTACGGCCTCACCGCGCCCTTCGCCGCCGCGCTGATGGACCGTTTCGGCATCCGCCGTGTGGTCGCCGCCGCGCTGACCGTGATCGCGATCGGCTCCGGCCTGACCGTGTGGATGACGGCGGCCTGGCAACTGTGGCTGTGCTGGGGCCTGCTGGTCGGCCTCGGCTCCGGTTCGATGGCGCTGGCGTTCGCCGCGACCGTCACCAACCGCTGGTTCACCGAGCGGCGCGGCCTGGTCAGCGGCATCCTCACGGCCGGCTCCGCCTCCGGGCAGCTGATCTTCCTGCCGCTGCTGTCCTGGATGCTGGAGCACAACCACGACTGGCGGCCGGCCGCCGTCACCGTCGCCCTCGCCGCGCTCGCCGTCGTCCCGTTCGTCTGGCTGCTGCTGCGCGACCACCCCGCCGACGTGGGCGCGAAGCCGTACGGCTCGGCCGTGTTCGTGCCCAAGCCCGCTCCCGTCACCGGCGCGGCGCGGCGCGCCCTGACCGTGCTGTTCTCGGCGGTGCGCACCGGGCCGTTCTGGCTGCTGGCCGGGACGTTCGCCATCTGCGGCGCGTCCACGAACGGGCTCGTGCAGACCCACTTCGTGCCGGCGGCGCACGACCACGGGATGCCGGTGACGGCCGCGGCGTCACTGCTGGCGGTGATCGGGGTGTTCGACGTCGTCGGCACGATCGCCTCCGGCTGGTTCACGGACCGGTTCTCGCCGCGGCGGCTGCTGGCGGTGTACTACGCGCTGCGGGGGGTGTCGCTGCTGTTCCTGCCGATGCTGCTGGCGCCGAGCGTCCATCCGCCGATGGTCTTCTTCATCGTCTTCTACGGGCTGGACTGGGTGGCGACGGTGCCGCCGACGCTGGCGCTGTGCCGGGAGCAGTACGGGGAGGACAGCGCGATCGTCTTCGGCTGGGTGCTGGCGTCCCACCAGGTGGGGGCCGCGGTGGTGGCGGGGCTGGGGGGTGTGGCCCGGGATGTCTTCGGCAGCTACGACATGGTGTGGTACGCGTCGGGGGCGTTGTGCGCGGTGGCGGCGTTGATGGCGTTGGTGATGCGGCGCGCTCCGCGGGTTGGGGTGTGAGGGGTGCCTGCGGCGCGGGGTCGTTGTTCGTCTGCGGGTTCGTTGTGGCTGGTCGCGCCGTTCCCCGCGCCCCTTTTGTGCCTGCGGCGGCCCGTCGCCGTCCGGTGGGTGGTTGCGGTCCTCGCCTGCGGCCGGTTCCACGTCGGGGCCGGGGTGGGGGGTGTCCGTCCTCGGTCCGGCCGGCTGTTTCCGACGAGGGCTCGGTGTCACGGTGCCGGACGCTGCGGGCGGACACCCCCCACCCCGTCCCCTCACCGCCGTACGCGGGTGCGGGCCGCCATCGGTTCAGGTGCGGGGCGCCGCGCCGGGGAGGCGGGAGACGGTGGTGCCGTTGGCCCGGACGATGGCCTTGGCTATCTTCCCGGCGTCCAGGGCCAGTTCGCGGAGCATGCCGCTGATGGGGTTCGTGTAGCCCGTGAAGTACAGGCCCGGCGCGGTGTGGGGGGTGCGGGAGCCGTGGGCCGTGGGGCGGCCGTCTTCCTTCAGTACGTCGAGGTGGCCGACGAGGCTTTCCAGGGCGCGGGTGTAACCGGTGGCGGCGACCACGGCGTCCGGCTTGATCCGGGTGCCGTCGGCGAGCAGTACCTTGCCGTCCTCGAAGCCCTCCACGGCCGCGACGATCTCCACCCGACCGGTGCGTACGGCGTCGATGAGGCCGACGTCCTGGACCGGGATGGCGCCCTCGGTGACCCTGCTGTACAGGCCGGTATCGGGGCGGGGCAGGCCGTGGGCGGACAGGTCGGGGACGCTGAGCCGGGCCAGGGGGCGGGCGAGCGCGTCCACCACGGGCACCGGCAGACGCCGTACCAGGACACCGGTGTACTGGGCGGCCCAGCCGGCCGTCGAGCGGCGCACGATGTGCGGGGCGGTGCGCACCGCGAGCCGCACCCGCGCGGCGCCGCCCTCCACGAGGTCGACGGCGATCTCCGCACCGGTGTTGCCGACGCCGACGACCAGGACGTCGCGGCCGGCATACGGCGCGGCGTTGCGGTAGCGGGAGGCGTGCAGGAACTCGCCGGTGTAGGTGTCGCGTCCGGGCCACTCGGGGACGTACGGCGTGTGGTTGAAGCCGGTGGCGACGACCACGGCGGCACCGGTCAGCTCCCGGCCGCCGGTGGCGTGCAGCAGCCAGCCGTCCGGGGCCCGGTCGATGCGCGACACCTCGACACCGGTGACGATCTCCAGCTCGTGGTGCTCGGCGTACTTCTCCAGGTACCGCACCACGTCGTCCCGGCCCACCCAGCGCCCGAACCGGCGGGGCATCGGCAGGCCCGGCAGGGCGGACAGACGGCGGGTGGTGTGCAGGTGCAGCCGGTCGTAGTGGCCGCGCCAGGACGCACCGACCCGGTCCGCCTTCTCCAGTACGACGGCCCGTACACCCCGGGCCCGCAACGCGTACGCCACGGACAGACCGCCGGGGCCGCCGCCGACGACGTAGACGGGGCGCGGGGACGTGGGGGAGTCGGCCATGAGCGCGAGCGTAATCACGCCCGCGTTTGATGGGTCTCGGTCAAGAGGGGAATTGGTTGCGGATTGATCACGCCTGTGAAAATCCACCCCCCGGTGTGGCGGCCCTCACCCGAACCCGTGGCGGCCCGCAGCCGCGTACGGCGGGGAGGGGACGGGGTGGGGGGTGTCCGCCCGCAGCGTCCGGCACCGTGACACCGAGCGCTCGTCGGAAACGGCCGGCCGGACCGAGGACGGACACCCCCCACCCCGGCCCCGCCCCACGACGAACCGCAGGCGCTGCACCAGCCCCCACCGGACGGTGACGGGCCGCCGCAGGCACAAAAGGGGCGCGGGGAACGGCGCGACCAGCCAGAGCGAAACCCGCAGACGAAAGGCGGCCCAGCGCCGCAGGCACCCGCGACCAGCCACAACGAAACCCGCAGACAACAACGCACCCGGCGCCGCAGGCACCCGCAGGTGCTCACGGACCCGAAAAACCCGACCACCCCCCCGCCCCCCTCCTGTTCAATGACCGAATGACCGCTGCCCCAGCCCTCCGCATGCACGACCTCCGCCTCCGGCGCTGGAACCCCGCCTCGGACGCCGACGTCGAGACCTTCCTGCGTGGGTGCTCCGACCCGGAGTTCCAGCGCTGGAACACACCCCTGCGCCCCATCGCCACCCTCGCCGACGCCCGCGCCACCCTCCGTGCCAAGGCCGACGCGGCCGACGCCGGTACCGGCGTGGCGTTCTGCGTGGAGGACGCCGACAGTGCCACCCCGCTCGGTCACATCGGCGTGAGCCGGATCGACCGCGCCATGCGTTCCGCCGTCGTCGGCTACTGGGTGCTGCCCGAGGCCCGCGGCCAGGGCGTCGCCAGCCGTGCCCTGGCCGTCGCCAGCCGCTGGGCGTTCACCGACCTCGCCCTGCACCGCCTCGAACTCGACCACGCCGTGGGCCACGACGCCTCCTGCAGGGTCGCCGAACGCTGCGGCTTCCGTTACGAGGGGACGCTGCGCGGCGCGATGTGGGAGGCGGGCCGCCGCGACGCCTTCCGCGACTGCCATCTGCACGCGCGCCTCGCCACCGACCCCGAGCCCCATGCCAAGGCCGGCACCGGCCCCGACGCAAAGGAGGCACCCGCATGAGCGGCTGGTGGAGCACCCCCGACCTCGACGCCTTCCTCGCCCGCGCAGGAACCTTCCTGCACTCCCGCCCCGCCGCGCACACCCTCCCGCTCACCGTGACGGACGCGCTGCGCCACCGCGGGCTGCACGCGTTCGGCGACGGCGACCCCGTCTTCGGCGTCCTGGAACGCGCCGGCCGCGTCGAGGCGGTGTTCGTCCGCACACCCCCGTGGCCCCTGAACGTCACCGCACTCCCCGAGCCCGACGCGGACGCCGGCGCACTCGCCGCGCACCTGGCCGCCGAGGGCGTCGACCCGTCCGGCGTCACCGCCGACGAGCCCACCGCGGCGGCCTTCGCCTCGGCCTGGCAGCGCCGCACCGGCGCCACGGCCGAGGTCGGCAAGCGGCAACGTCTGTACCGTCTGGCGGAGTTGACGCCGCCCTGGCCGGCACCGGCCGGAGGCCCCCGCGTCGCCACCGCCGGCGACCGCGCCCTGCTCACCCGCTGGTTCACCGAGTTCGCGGAGGAAGTTGGCGAGTCCGCGCCGACCGATGCCGGGGCCTGGGCCGACGCACGGATCGCCTACGGCGGCGTCACCCTCTGGGAGACGCCGGACGGCACCCCGGTCGCCATGGCCGGCGTGACCCGACTGATCGCCGGGCAGGTCCGGGTGGCCCCGGTCTACACCCCGGCGGCCTTGCGCGGCCGCGGCTACGCGGGCGCCGCCACCGCCGAGGTCAGCCGCGCCGCGCTCGCCGCCGGAGCCGACGAGGTGCTGCTCTTCACCGACCTGGCCAACCCCACCAGCAACGCCCTCTACCAGCGGATCGGCTACCGGCCGGTGGCCGACTTCCGCGTGTGGGAGTTCGGGGCGGCCGCGGTGGAGGACGCCGCCGGTGACGTCACGGCCACAGCAGGCCCCTGACCCACTCGCCGCCGCCCTCCCGCCGGTACAGCACGCGCACATGCCGCCGGGCCTCGTCCCCCTGGAAGAACTCCACTTCCTCGGGCAGCAGCCGGTACAGCGTCCACGTCGGCGCCTGGGCGTCCGGCTCGCGCCGGGCCCGGTCCCACGCGGCCTGCGCGACGCGCCGCAGTTCCTCGACGGACTCCAGCGGCGCGCTCTGCCGCCCGGTGAGCGCGGCCGCCAGCGCCCCGGTGGAACGGGCGTGCAGGTCCGCCTGTGCCTGCGCCGACGGAGCCACCGTCACCGGTCCGCGCACCCGCACCTGCCGCCCGAGCACCGGCCAGTAGAAGCAGAGGGCGGCGTACGGCCGTTCGGCGAGCTGGCGGCCCTTGTGGCTGACGGCGTGCGAGGCGAAGGCCCAGCCGTCGGCGTCGGCGCCGTGCAGCATGACGATCCGTACGTCCGGGTGTCCCTGCTCGTCCGCGGTGGCCAGCGACATGGTGTGCGGTTCCGGCTGCCCGGCCGCCACCGCGTCCGCGAACCACTCCTCGAAGAGGGTGAGCGGGTCGGCGGGGGCGGCGTCCGGGTCGAGGGGCGGCAGCCGCGTCACCTCCGGGTCCCACACCCGAAGCGACCTCAGCAGCTCATGCAAGGGGGTTGCCATGAGCGGCAGTATGACCGGCCCGTGAAGATCACCGGACGGTAGCCTCGGCCGGATGCGCCTGACACCCGACGACCCGTTCCCCGAGATCGGCCATCCCTTCACCACCGCCGTCAGCGCCGACGGCCGCTGGCTGGCGGTCGGTTGCCTGGTGTTCGACCGCGCCGGTCAGGGCCGTGTCGCGGTGTACCGGACGGCCGATCTGGCCCTGTGGGACCAGCTCCGGGTGGACGGCGGCGTCGAGACGCTGGCCTTCCATCCGCGGCTGCCCGTCCTCGCCGTCGGCACGGAGTCCGGGGACGAGTTCGACCGCCGGGGCGCGCTGTACGTGTACGAGCCGGACGCGCGCCGCAGGACCGGCATGGCCGTCGCCGGCGCCGGGGTCGTCCATGTGCGCTGGCGGGACGCCCGGCGGCTGGAGGTGACCTTCGCCGAACCCGTCGTCGACTTCGAGGACCCCGGCCGGGACACCCACACCCGCTCCACCGTCGTACGCGACGACTGGTCCGGTGTGGGCGCCGAGGACCTCGCGGCGCCGCTCGGATGGCCGCGCACCGAGGCCGTGGCCGACTGGAGCCGGATGAGCGGCCCGGAGATCCGGCATCCGCAGCAGTACCTCGCCGCGCTCGCCGCCGAACACGGACGCGCCTGGAGCCACCGCCCGGGCGTGGCCGTCGTGGAGGTGCTGCGCGACGGCCGGGTGCTCGCCGCCCTGAGCAGCGGGACCCTGCTGGAGTGCTGGTCGCCGCAGGGCACCCTGCTGTGGTCGGTGCCGGAACCGGAGGAGTCCTTCCACCGCAACGGCGGTCATCTGTATGTCTGTCCGGACGAGGAGAGCGCCTGGGTGACCGTCCGCTACGGCGACAGCGGCAACCCGGTCACCTTCCTGCGCCGCCTCGCGCTCGCCGACGGCAGCCGGCTGGCCGAGCACAGGCTCGACTTCCCCGTCGCTCTCGCCTGGCGCGCCGACGGCGCCTGGGTCGCCCGCGACTCCCGCGAGATCTTCCCCGGCCCGCGGTGGCCGCCGTACGACAGCGTCGTGTACACCCCGAGCGGGCGGCGCCTGGCGGAGCTGCCGCTGGGGGAGAGCGACGGTTCGTTCGACCTGCGGGTGCGCCGCTCGCCGGATCTGCTGGTCCTGCGCGGCCACGGCGCGGCCGGGACCCCTACGGAACACCTGGACAAGTGGGTCGTCCGCCTCTCCCCGGCCGGTGCGGAGCGGCTCTTCCCGCTGTCCTGGGACGGCATGCTCGGCCCTTATCTGCGCGCGGGCGCGGCGGTGTACGTGGACGACGCGGCCGGGCCGGGGCTGGTGCACGCCTGCACGGTCCGCGACGCCGGACACCTGGTGCGCCGCGCCTACCCCGGCGGTGACCTGCTGTGGGCGCACCGCTTCGACGCGAGGGTCACCGGCGTCGACGTCCACGACGGCCACCTGTACGTGGTCACGGGCGGCTGCGAGCTGCTCACCCTGCACGCCGCCGACGGCACGGTCGTACGGCGTGCGCCCCTGACCCTCGGCGGCCACACCTACACTCCGGCCTGCCTGACCGCCGCCGAGGACGGCCGGCTGGTGATCGGGACGGTGGAGGGGCGGCTGCTGACGGTGCCCGGTCCGCTCTGACGGCAGCTCGGCGGGACCGTCCTCACAGCGTGGCCAGGCGCTCCACCAGCAGGAACGCGCCGATGCCCAGCATCGCCGCGCCCGACGTCCGGGTGACCGCGCGGGCCGCGGCGGGCCGGGCGCCCAGCACCGCACGGGCCAGCAGGCCGACGGCCAGGTAGACGGCGGCGCAGCACGCCATGTGGAGGACGCCGAGGACGGCGGTCTGCGCCGGGACGGGCAGGTGGGCGCCGTGGACGGTGAGGAACTGGGGCAGGACGGAGAGGTAGAGCAGCAGCCCCTTGGGGTTCAGCCCGCTGATCGCGGCGCCGCGGCCGAAGACCCGCAGCCCGCCCTGCGCGTCCACCGACTCCCCGGCGTCCGGCGTCACCGGACGCCGCAGCACGTTCCAGCCCAGCCACACCAGGTACCCCGCACCCACCACGGTCAGCGCGGTCAGCAGCGCCGGTGAGCCCGCGACGAGCACCGCGAGCCCCGCCGCCGCCAGCGCCGTGTGCAGCGCGTATCCCGCGACCAGACCGGCGACGGCCAGCGTCACCTTGCGGCCGCCGAGGCCCGCGGCGATCGCGTACGCCCAGTCGGCGCCCGGCACGCAGACCAGCAGGAAGTCCAGGGCGAGGAAGGAGAGGAGTGTTGCGGAGTCCATACCGGGGACATTAGGCGCGATCAGCCCGAAAGTGTTCCCGAAATTTGCCCGTGCTCTCGCACTGTGGGGGAAGATTTCCCTCATGGACGACGTGGACCGGAAAATCCTTGCCGAGCTCCAGCAGGACGGGCGGCTGACCGTGACCGAGCTGGCCGCGCGGGTGCGGCTGAGTGTCTCGCCCTGCCATCGGCGGCTGCGCGAGCTGGAGCGGTCGGGGGCGATCAGCGGGTACCGGGCGGTGGTGGATCCGGCGGCGGTGGGGCTGACCTTCGAGGCGCTGGTGTTCGTCTCGATGCGGCAGGAGGACCGGGAGACGGTGGCCGGCTTCGAGCGGGCGCTCGGGGAGGTGCCGGAGGTGGTGGAGGCACAGCGGCTGTTCGGCGAACCGGACTATCTGCTCCGCGTGGTCGCCGCGGACCTCGCCGCGTACCAGCGTCTCTACGACGACCGCCTGGCCACCCTGCCGGGGGTCCAGCGGCTGACGTCCACGCTGGTGATGAAGCATGTGGTCAAGGACCGTCCCCTACCGTGACGCTGCGCCGGCTTGGGTGGGGCGGCGGCGTCCGTGCCGGGTGCGGTGGCGTCCGTGCCGGGGGGAGGGGGCGGCGTCGGTCGTGGTGGGGTGCGTCGTCTTCCGGGCGCGGCGGCGTCGTGGCTGGTTGCGCCCGCGCGGCGGAGCCGCACGTCGACGCTGCCCCGCGCCCCTTTGGGGCGCTGCCCCGCGCCCCTTTGGGGCGCTGCCGGGCCGCCCTGGGACGGCTCGGGGCGCTGCCGGGCCGCCCGGGGGAGACAGGTTCCGGGGCTCCGCGGATGCGGATATGCGGCAGGCGGTGGTCCGGAGGGGGACCACCGCCTGGCAGACAGGACGTGGGGGTGGGGGAGCGGGGCGGGCGGGGTTACCGGGTCGGCTTCTTGCCGGTGACGCCCAGGTGTACCAACAGGGCCAGGTTCGGCTTCAGTTCGGCCTGCTTCACACCCCACGCCGTGAAACCCTTCTGGTGGGAGGCGACTGCCGTGAGCATCGCGACGAGCGCGCCGGCGATCGCCGCGGGGTTCACGTCCTTGTCGATCCTGCCCTTGGCCTGCAGCTCGGAGATGGACTCCGCGAGGGAGCCGTTCACCGCGGTGAGGATCTTCGTGCGGATCTTGTTGAACCGCTTGTCGCCCTCCGCGGCACCGAGATCGATCACACGCAGGATCGCGTCGTTCCGGCGCCAGAACTCGAGGAAGCCGTCGACGAGTTCCTGTGCGCTCTGCCAGCCGGCCTTGCCGGCCCAGGACCGGCCCTTCACCAGGTCGGCCAAGACGGTGCCCTCGGCGGTCATTTGGTCGGCGAGCTCCAGGACGGCGCCTTCGACGTCCGGGAAGTACTGGTAGAACGTCGCGGGCGAAGTGCCCGCCTTGCGGGCCACGTCGATGACCTTGACGTCCCGGTACGGAGAGGAGCTGAGCATCTCGCTGAGGCAGTCGAGCAGCTTCTGGCGGGTCGCCTGCCCTCGCCGGCCGGCCACGCGGCCGTCGACGGTACGCACTTGTCCTGTCATGCCGTCAGCTTACCGAGGGGGTGTCGGAGCGCTATTTGGCCGACTGCAAATGGGGTGCACGGGGGTGTGGAGGCTGGTGTGCCTGGTCTGCGGGGTGCGCGCGGTCCCGTTACTTTGGCGGCATGGCCGAAAACAGCGCATCCGCGTACCCCGAGGGCGCCCCCTGCTGGGTGGACGCCCAGCTGCCGGACGTGGAGGCGGGCAAGCGGTTCTACGGTGAGCTTTTCGGGTGGACCTTCGCGTCCGCCCACGGCGACTCGGTGTGGGCCCGGCTGGACGGGGAGCCGGTCGCCGCGCTGGCCCGCAAGACCGACGGGCGGCTGCCCACCGTCTGGACCGTCCACTTCGCCACCCCGGACGCCGGGGCGCTGTGCCGCCGTATCCGGGAGGCCGGCGGACAGGTGGTCACCGCGCCGCTGGAGGTCGGCGAGCTGGGCGTAGCGGCCCTGGCGGCCGATCCCGAGGGTGCCGTCTTCGGCCTGTGGCAGCCGGGCAGCCATCCCGGCTTCGGGCGCGGCCGGGCCGAGGGCACCTTCGCCTGGGTGGAGCTGTACGCCCGGGACACCGCCGCCGCCAACACCTTCTACGGCGATCTCTTCCACGACGCCCTGTTCGGACCCGACGCCGAGCCCCGCTTCGGCCGCGCCCCGGTCTCCGACGTCTTCCCCGCCGAGATGCCGCCGCACTTCCTGGTCCACTTCCGGGTGGGGGACTGCGCGGAGGCCCTCGGCCGGGTGCAGCGGCTCGGCGGGCGGGTGCAGGCGGATCCGTTCACGACGTCCTACGGCACGGTGGCGGTGGTGACCGACGACCAGGGGGCGTCGTTCGCGCTGCTGGAGCGCCCGTAGCCGTATCCGAAACGACCTGTCCGTCCTGAAATAATGCGAGACACCCCTCCTGTCACCGGGTTCGCAACCGGTGCCCGGGACAGGAAGAATCGGGGTGCGTGCCGCCACGGCGGTGCGGTGGTGAGACGCTGCACTTCGGCCGTGTCCACAAGCAGGTGGTACGCGGCTCGTACGGGGAGGTGGCAGGCAAGTGGTGGATCAGCTGACGCAGCACGATCCGCGGCGGATCGGGCCGTTCGAGGTGCTGGGACGGCTGGGTGCCGGCGGCATGGGGCTGGTCTATCTGGCACGGTCGGCGTCCGGCCGGCGCGTGGCGATCAAGACGGTGCGCACCGAACTGGCCGAGGACCAGCTGTTCCGGGTCCGCTTCACGCGCGAGGTGGAGGCGGCCCGCGCGGTCTCCGGCTTCTACACGGCGGCCGTGGTGGACGCCGACCCGCGTGCCGCGGTGCCGTGGCTGGCCACCGCGTACGTGCCCGCGCCCTCCCTCGAGGAGATAGTGAACGAGTGCGGGCCACTGCCGGCGCAGGCGGTGCGCTGGCTGGC
This sequence comes from Streptomyces sp. NPDC104814, assembly GCF_055583185.1. NCBI lineage: Bacteria > Bacillati > Actinomycetota > Actinomycetes > Kitasatosporales > Streptomycetaceae > Streptomyces > Streptomyces sp. NPDC104814. The sequence goes on from NZ_JBVJOL010000006.1 coordinate 214,707, forward strand.
GGCCGGGGTCGCCGAGGCGCTGCAGTCCATCCACGGCGCGGGCCTGGTCCATCGCGACCTGAAGCCGTCCAACGTCCTCGTCGTCGAGGACGGTCCCCGGGTGATCGACTTCGGTATCGCCTCCGGTGTGTCGAACACCCGTTTGACGATGACGAACGTCGCCGTCGGCACCCCCGCCTACATGTCCCCCGAGCAGGCCAAGGACTCCCGCAGCGTCACCGGCGCCAGCGACGTGTTCTCCCTCGGCTCCACCCTGGTCTTCGCCGCCACCGGTCACCCGCCCTTCCACGGCGCCAACCCGGTCGAGACCGTCTTCATGCTGCTGCGCGAGGGCCCCGACCTGGAGGGCCTGCCCGACGAGCTGCGTCCGCTGATCGAGTCCTGCATGCAGATGGAGGCCACGGCCCGCCCCACCCCGGCCGACCTCCAGGCCCAGCTCGCCCCGCATCTGTTCGGCTCCGGCTCCGACGACAGCGGTACGGCCTCGGCGTGGCTGCCGGAGAAGGCCGTCGCCCTGATCGAGACGCGCCGCGGCGGCCGCCCCTCCGCCAAGCCGGCCCCGGCGGGCCCGCGCAGCGGCGGTCGCGGCTCGGGCGGCGGCCAGGGCGCGGGACCCGCCATCCCGCCGCCGCCCCCGCACGCCCCGGCCGTTCCCGCACCGCCGGTCTCCGTGGGCGCGCCCGACACCGGCCCGGTCCGGCTGGCCGGCGCCGCCGTGCCGATCGGCCCCGGCCCACGCGTCGCCGATCTGCGGGCCGCCGCGGTCAGGGCGCCGGCGCCCGAGGCCGCCCTCGCCGCCTCCTGGTCCAGGCCGCGCCCCGGTGTGGGCGGCGCCGACCCGGCCGTACCGAATCCGCCGCCCGCGCCGGCGGAGCCGCAGACGGGCTGGCGGCCCTGGCGTTTCCGCATGTCGAACGACGTCTGGGGCACCCCGGCCGTCGCCGACGACCTGGTCTACGTCACCTCCTTCGAGGTGCACGCCCTCGACGTGGCCACCGGCCGGCGCCGCTTCAAGACCCGCGACGTCGCCTGGTCGATGGCGGTCGCCGACGGCCGGGTCCACGCCTCCGACGGCCCCACGCTCTTCGCCCTCGACGCCCGCACGGGCACCGACCTGTGGCGGCTGCAGACCGACGCCTGGGTGTACTCCCTCAAGGCCGAGCGCGGCACGGTCGTCACCGGCACCCGCGGCGGCGGCGTCCAGGCCTGGGAGGCGTCGAACGGCCAGAAGCTGTGGGAGATCACCGGCGTCCAGACCGACTTCGAGTCGCCCGAGGCCGGGCCCGCCCTGCACGAGGGCACCGTCTACGTCTGGCAGGACGCCCGTCTGCGCGCCCTCGACTCCCGCACCGGTGACGAACGCTGGTCGTACCCCATCGGTGACGCGGCCTCCTGCGGCGGTGTCCCGCTGCGCCTCACCCAGGCCCCCGACGGTTACGTCTACGTCAGTGCCGGCACCCGGGTGCTCGCCGTCGACGTGGCGAGCGGCATGGTGCGGTGGCACTTCGAGGCGCCCGCGGTGTTCCTGTCGCCGCCGGCCTTCGTGCCGGGCCCGGCGGTGACCGGCGGCGGGGTGTACCTGGCGGACTTCCTCGGCACGGTGTACGCCCTCGACGCCACCGACGGCCGCGACCGCTGGCGCATCGCCACCGAGTCCCGCGCCTCCGTCGAACCGGTCCTGGTCGTCGCCGGTCACGTCCACGTCGGCAGCGGCAAGGGGCTGTACACGCTGGACGCGGTGACCGGTACGCCCAAGTGGCGCTTCCAGGCGGGCGGCGACATCGTGGGCGCGCCCGCGGTGGCCGAGGGCCGTATCCACTTCGGCTCCACGGACCACCTGCTGTACACGCTGAAGGCCGACGACGGCCGGCTGCGCTGGAAGCTCGCCACGGGCGGCGAGATCACCGGCTCGCCCCTGGTGCGGGACGGCGTGGTGTACGCGTGCAGCAAGGACCGCTGTGTGTACGCGCTGGACGCGGAGAAGGGGACGGGGACGGCCCGGACGGCGTGACGGGTCCGGACGCCCGGTGCGGGGTGCCGAGGGCGGCGGGGTGCCCGGGGACGGCCGTCGTGCGGGTGCAACGGAAGGGGTGCCGGACGGCGGCCGCCGCGTCGGGGAACGACGTGTCCGCCGCTCTCATCGCCGACGGTACGCCGGGTACGGGACGGTCGCCACGCAGTGACATGTCCGTGACCAGTTGCCCCTAGGGTGACCCCATGAGCAGATGGGGTCGCGAGTTCAGGTTCCTGACCGTGTCGGCACTGGTGGTCCTGTCGCTGACCGGCTTCTCCACGGGCAGCCACAGCAGCCACGGCAGCAGTGGCGGCAGCAGTGGGGGCAGCAAGGTCAGCAAGTCCAAGTCCGGCTCCGGCAAGAGCGGGAAGAGCGGGAAGAGCAGCAGCAGGCACACCTCGAGCGGTGGCGGCTGCAGCAGCTCGCACCAGGACCACGACGCCTACGACGACGATGACGACACGTACGCCGCCGACGACACGGCCGACGACACCTCCGGCCCCGAGGCCACCGCGACCCCCCAACAGGGCGCGATCGTCAAGCTGGTGAGCTGCGCGACGAAGAAACAGCCCTACGCCGTCGTGCAGTTGCGCAACCCCAACACCCAGGACGGCACCTTCGAGCTGCGGATCGTCTTCCTGGACGCCAAGGGCAAGCCGGTCGACTCCGAACTGGACCACATCGAGGTCCCGGCGGGCGGAACGGTCGCCACGAAGGAGTACGTCGTCGGCAACGCGGCGACGGTCCGCCGCTGTCAGGTCCCCGACGTGGCGGACCCGGTGACGTCGACGCCCTGAGCGTCACGGCAGACCACGGCCGCGGCGGCTCCCCCTCCGCGCCGCCGCGGCCGTACCCCCGTGGGTGCTGGTCTGTCAGACCTCTTCGCTCGTGATGTGGGTGTCGAGCGGCTTGACGACCGTGCCGCCGTCGGCCTTCGCGTCCGTGATGTGCGTGTCGAGCGGCTTCACGGTGCCGGCGTCGGCGTCGGTGATGTGCGTGTCGAGCGGCGTGACGGTGCCGTCGGTCTTCTTGTCTGCGGCCATGTTCAACTCCTGTGGCTGGGGACGAGTCCCGCCCGGCGACTCCCCCGAGGACGCCGGGCGGGCAGGTCAGGGCCGTTCACCCTAGCGGTGGGCCCTCGGCGGCGATCCGTCTGCCCCCCGACGCGACGCATCGACCACCATCAGAGTGCAGGGCGGCGATAAACGAACGATGAACGCGCGCAGTTGCGCCCCTAGGCGGCGGTCACCGGGTTGAGCAGGCGTCGTACCTCGGCGAGCTCCGGCGAGTCCAGGGTCTCGTGGATGGCCAGTGCCTCGCGCCAGCAGGCCTGGGCCCGGTCGACCTGCCCCACCCCGTGCAGGGCCCGGCCCAGCACGGTGAGGACGTTGCCGCGCCGCCATTCCCCTCCGATGCCGCGCAGGACGGCGAGTGACTGTTCCGCGAGGGCGGCGGCCTGGGCCGGCTTGTGTTCGCCGAGGCGTACTTCGGCGATCCGGAAGATGCTCATGCCTTCCCAGAGGCGCTGACGGCTGTCCCGGAACACCTCGAGGGCCTCGCTCAGTTGCTCCACCGCGTCGGCCGGTTCACCGGCCTGCGCGAGCGCCAGCCCCAGGGCGTACCGGCCGTTGGCGCCGCGCAGGGTGTGCCCGAGCTGGTCGTAGATCTCGACGCCCTGGCGTGCCAGGTCGATCGCGCTCTTGGTCTGTCCCATGGCGAGGTGGGAGCGGGAGAGGTTGCACAGGGCGCTGGCCTGACCGGCCAGGTTGCCGTCCGAGCGGAAGTTGGTGATGGCTTCCTGGAGGTAGGTGGCCCCTTCGGCGTGCTGGCCCCGGTAGACCGCGATGACGCCTCGGTGGTTGGGCACCCAGCTGTTCAGGGCCGGATCGGTCACCGTGCGGGCCAGCGCCGCCGCCCGGCTCACTTCCTCGTCGGCCTGGGCGAACCGCCCCGCCGCCAGGTGGGACTCGGTCAGTGCGGTCCGCGCCCGCCCTTCGGCCTGGGCGTCACCCGCCGCCCGGGCGGCATCGCGCGCGGCCGTGGCGACCACCTCGTAACCGCGGGAGTTGGCCCCGGACTCGGCCAGGTCCTTCACCGCCCACAGCAGATCCACCGCACGACGCAGCATCGGCCCCCGGGCGCACTGCTGCACCAGCGCCAGAACGGTGTGTGCCTCCGCGTACAGCCAGTCCTGCGCCGCGTGCCGGTCCTGGAACACCAGGCCCGGGTGGTCCGTCGCCGCCAGGTGGTCCACCAAGCGGTCGCCGGGCCGTTCGATGGCGTACACGCCCGCCGCCGTGGACAGGTAGAAGTCCAGCAGGCGCGAGACCGCCGCCTCCCGTTCCCGCGGCGGCCACTCGTCGCGTTCCGCGCAGGCGCGGGCGTAGAGGCGGACCAGGTCGTGGAAGCGGTAGCGGCCCGGCGCCGCCGACTCCAGCAGCGAGGTGTCCACCAGGGACTCCAGGAGGTCTTCCGTCTCCTCGGCCGGCAGGTCCAGGACCGCCGCGGCCGCCGCGAGCGAGATGTCCGGGCCGTCCGCGAGGCCCAGCAGGCGGAAGGCGCGGGCCTGGGCCGGTTCCAGCTGGCCGTAGCCCAGTTCGAACGTCGCCTTCACCGCCAGGTCGCCGGCCTGGAGTTCGTCCAGGCGCCGGCGTTCGTCGGCGAGCTTGGCCGCCAGGACCGAGACCGTCCAGGTGCGGCGGGCCGCCAGACGCGACGCCGCGATACGGATCGCCAGCGGAAGGAAGCCGCACGCCGCGACCACGTCCAGCGCCGCCTCGCGCTCCGACCCCACCCGTTCCTCGCCCACGATCCGGGTGAACAGGGCCAGCGCCTCGTCCGGCGCCATCACGTCCAGGTCGACCAGGTGCGCCCCGGCCAGGTCCAGCATGCGCACCCGGGAGGTCACCAGCGCCGCGCACCCTTCGGTGCCCGGCAGCAGCGGACGTACCTGGGCCGCGTCGCGGGCGTTGTCCAGCAGGACCAGGACGCGGCGGCCGTCGAGCACCGAGCGGTACAGCGCCGCCCGTTCCTCCAGGGAGTCCGGTATCGCGGAGTCCGCGGTGCCGAGGGCGCGCAGGAAGGAGCCGAGGACCGTCTCGGGTTCGGCGGCCCGCGGACCGGCGCCCTGCAGATCGACGTACAACTGGCCGTCCGGGAAGGCCGCGCGGGCCTGGTGGGCGACGTGCACCGCCAGCGTCGTCTTGCCCACGCCGCCGATGCCGGCCAGCGCCGACACGGCCATCACCCGGCCCTCGGCGGACGCCAGGATCTCGCCCAGTTCCCGTACGAAGGCGGTGCGTCCCGTGAAGTCCGGCACGGTGGCGGGCAGTTGCGCGGGGCGGGGGCGTGGCGTCACCGGCTCGGTGGGCGCGGAGGCGGGCTCCGCCAGCGCCGGGTCGGCGCGCAGGATGCGCTGCTGGAGCTCGCGCAGGCCGGGGCGCGGGTCCACGCCCAGTTCCTCGGCGAGCAGACGGCGGGTGTCGGCGTACACCGCGAGGGCCTCCGCCTGGCGGCCGCTGCGGTAGAGGGCCAGCATCAGCAGTTCGCGCAGCCGCTCGCGCAGGGGGTGGGCGGCGGTGAGAGCCGTCAGCTCCGAGACCGCCTCGGCGTGGCAGCCCTGCTCCAGGTCCATGTCCAGCCGCGACTCCAGCAGTTGCAGCCGCCACTCCTCCAGGCGGACCCGCTGTGCCTCCGCGTACGGGCCCGGTACGCCCGCCAGCGCCTCCCCGTCCCACAGGGCGAGCGCCCGGCGCAGCACCTCACGGGCGTGGCCCAGGTCCCCGGCGGCCCTGGCCTTGTCCGCGTCGGCCGCCAGATCCCGCGCGAGAGCCAGGTCGAGTGTGCGCGGGCCGCGCAGGGCGTAGCCGCCGGACTCGCTGACCAGCACGCCCGCGTCCAGTACCTTGCGCAGCCGGGAGGCGTAGGTGCGCAGCGCCGCCAGCGCCTGCGAGGGGGGTTCCTCGCCCCACAGGGCGTCGATCAGCTCGGCGGCCGTGGCCGTGCGGCCCTCGCGCAGCAGCAGCGCGGCGAGCAGGGCGCGCTGCTGGGGGGAACCGGTCGCCAGCGGGTCCTCGCCGCGCCAGGCCCGCACCGGGCCGAGCACGCCGAAGCGCAAGGCCGCCGACTCCGCAGCGGAGTCAGGGCGCCTCTGCTCCGGCACCCGCGGAACACCGTCCATCGCCGTCCCCCCTGGAGATCCCGAGCAACCCCGTCAGTTTGCCTTGTTCATGGCGGATGCGTCAGCCGTGGGAGACGCCGATCACAGGGCGCGGGGCGGGCGGTCACAGGACCCACACATACGGCCCGGCGCGAGCGGCGGTCCCTCCCACGGGGCCGGGAGGTCAGTCCAGGTCGACCCGGACGGTGAGCAGATCGGTCCCGAGGGCCCGGACGGCGACGCTGTTGAGGCGCGGCAGACCGCGCAGCCGGGCGCGGGGGTCGTCGTCGGGCAGGAGGCGGGCGGTGCCGGTGTACCAGCGGCCGCGCAGCCGGACCCGCACCCGCGGGTCGGCCTGGATGTTGCGGACGTACTGGGAGCGCGGGCCGAACTCCGACACCAGCCAGAAGGAGTCGCCGATGCGGCGCCCGCCCACCGGGGTCTGCCGGGGCAGCCCGGAGACCCGCCCCGTCGTCTCCAGCACCGTCTGCGCGGGCAGCCGGCGCAGCACCGGGTTGAGGCGGCGCTGGAACGCCGTGGTGTACCGGTGGCGGAGATCGGCGAGGCGGGACACGGAACACTCCAGACGCAGGTCAGCGGTGGCCGAGGAAGACCGGGTTGGTGAACGCGGCGAGCGCGCCCGGCAGCGGTCCCGGCGCGGCCTCGTGCCGCACCTCGGCGCGGACGTAGGCAGCGTACGACGGGGTGGTGCGCCACTGAAGGGTGCCCGCGCCCGACTCCGGCAGCGGGGCGCCGGTGAACAGCACGCCCTGGTCGGTGACGAACCGGACGGTGCAGCGCGGGGCTCCGGACACCTCCAGCCGCACGGTCACCGGGGTGTCCCGGTCCACCTCCAGCCGCTCGCCGATCCCGGCGTGCTTCCCGCGTCCGTCGCTCACCCGGAAGTCCAGCGTGACCTGCGCGGACTCGGCGACGTAGGAGCGGCCGGCGCGGATGCCGGCCTGGATGGCCTCGCGGGTGAGGTCGTGGGCGTGGACGACGGTCTGCGGCATGCCCACCGGGTCCGGGTCGCGGTGGGCGTCGCTGTTGCCCATCGCCGGGATCCAGTCGCGTCCCTCGCGCAACGAGGCGACGAGCATGGAGTCCCAGTCGGCGAGCGCCACCTCGTCGTCAGGGGTGTACGCCCCGTTCCACACCTCGATCGCGTCGGCGTCACCGAAGCCGAACTTCCAGTTGCAGCCGACGCAGGTGGCGTGCGGATGCGCGGGGACGACGAGACCGCCGGCTTCGCGGACGCGGCGGGCGAACCTCCCGAACCGGTTGTCGCGGGCCCGGTAGCGCCAGTCGACGAAGGTGCCCGGGTCGGTGCCGAGGGCCACGACGTGGCCGTTGCGGGTGGTGATCTCTTCGCCGAGCAGCACCAGCAGGTCGTCTCCGGCCACGTCCGCCCAGTGCGGGTGGGAGGAGATGGTGTTGTGGTCGGAGGTGTTGATGAAGTCCAGGCCGGCGGCCCGGGCGAGGGCGCCGATCTCGGCGGGGGTGCGGCGGCCGTCGGAGTGCCAGGAGTGCAGATGGCAGTCGCCCCGGTACCAGTCCCGGCCCCGCCCCTTGGCGCGCTCCGGCGGGTGGGCGGGCTTCGGCGTCTCGCCGGGCTCGCCGTGGGTGAGCGTGACGGTCAGCTCGTACGTCAGGCCCTGCGGGGCCACCGTGTAGGGGCCGAGTGCGATGTGCCAGGTGCCCTCGCGCACCGGGCCCGGCAGATAGCCGGGGGTGGCGTCGTCGGCCCGCACGAAGAACTCGGTGCGGGCGCCGCCGGACCAGCCGCGGAAGCCCTGGCCGCCGAGGCCGGTGCCGCGCTCGTCGAAGACACCGATGTCGAGGGCGTTGCCCGGGGTGCCGGCCGGCACGGAAGGCTTGTCGTAGGTGTAGGAGACCCTGAACTCCCGGACGCCGGGCGGGACCTCGACCGGGACGTACACGAAGTCGGGGGCGCCCGGGGGGAGCGTGCCGCGCACGGTCCGCGTCTCCCGGCCGCCCCGGCCCCCGTCGGCCGCTGAAGCGAAGGTCACGCTTCCCAACCTAAGCGAGGCGGCCGCTCCCGTCACGAACAGGGCGCGTCTGCCCAAGGCGTTTCCGTCTGCTGTGTCGTCGCGCATGGCGGTCACTGTGCCGGGCGGGCGTGAACTGCGGTAGGCCGCAAGGAAATCGGTGCGTGGCGGGCCTGGGGGGTGAACGCCGTGCGGATCGTGACCGACCGGACGGTATCGACTGCCGCCGTCCGGCGCGGTACAGATGCCGTCATGCGCATCTCCGTCACGGTCTTCCTCACCGACGAGACCCTCACGCCCGTCCGCCTCGCCCGCGAGCTGGAGCAGCGCGGCTTCGCCGGGCTCTACCTGCCCGAGCACACCCACATCCCGGTCGAGCGCACCACTCCGTACCCGGCCGGCGGCGACCTGCCGCGCGAGTACGGCCGCACCCTCGACCCGTTCGTGGCGCTCGCCCAGGCCGCCGCCGTCACCGAACGGCTCGGCCTGGGCACCGGCATCACGCTCGTCGCCCAGCACGACCCGATCGCCCTGGCGAAGCGGATCGCGACCCTCGACCATCTCTGCGACGGCCGCTTCACACTCGGCGTCGGCTTCGGCTGGAACGTCGAGGAAGCCGCCGACCACGGGGTGCAGTGGCGCACCCGGCGGGCCCTGGTGCGGGACCGGATGGCGCTGATGCGGGCCCTGTGGGCGCCGGAACCGACCGGTCACGACGGCGAGTTCGGCGGCGTACGCCCGAGCATCGCCCACCCCAAGCCCGTGCGGAAGCCGCGCGGCCCGGTCCTCGGCCCGCGCACCCTCGTCGGCGGGGCGGCCGGCCCGCGGCTGTTCGCGGACATCTGCGCGTACGCCGACGGCTGGCTCCCGATCGGCGGCCGCGGCCTGAGCGAGTCCCTGCCGCTGCTGCGCACGGCCTGGACGGACGCGGGCCGGGACCCCTCCGCCCTCCAGGTCGTCCCCTACGCGGTGCACCCCACCCCGGGCAAGCTCGCCCACTACGCCGGCCTCGGCATCGAGGAGGTGGTCCTGCAACTGCCCGCGGCCGGGGAGAGCGAGGTGCTGCGGGCGCTGGACGCGTACGCCCCGTACCTTTCCTGATCACGCTCGTATCCTCGAAGGATGACGACCTCCGCGACCCCCGGACCCGGCCCCACCGAGAACTCCATGCGTCGCGCGCTCAAACGCGCCCGGGACGGTGTCGCCCTCGACGTGACCGAGGCGGCGGTGCTGCTCCAGGCCCGTGGCGAGGACCTGACCGGGCTCGCCGCCTGCGCCGCCCGGGTCCGCGACGCGGGCCTGGAACAGGCGGGCCGCCCCGGCGTCATCACCTACTCGAAGAGCGTGTTCATCCCGCTGACCCGGTTGTGCCGGGACAAGTGCCACTACTGCACCTTCGTCACCGTGCCCGGCAAGCTGCGGCGGGCGGGGCACGGGATGTTCATGTCGCCCGACGAGGTCCTCGACATCGCCCGCAAGGGCGCGGCCCTCGGCTGCAAGGAAGCCCTCATCACGCTCGGCGACAAGCCGGAGGACCGCTGGCCCGAGGCGCGCGAGTGGCTCGACGCGCACGGCTACGACGACACCATCGCCTACGTCCGGGCCGTGTCGATCCGCATCCTGGAGGAGACGGGCCTGCTCCCGCACCTCAACCCGGGCGTCATGACGTGGACGGACTTCCAGCGGCTGAAGCCGGTCGCCCCGTCGATGGGCATGATGCTGGAGACGACCGCGACCCGGCTGTGGTCCGAGCCGGGCGGCCCGCACCACGGCTCCCCGGACAAGGAACCGGCCGTACGGCTGCGGGTCCTCGAGGACGCCGGCCGCTCCTCGGTCCCCTTCACCTCCGGCCTGCTGATCGGCATCGGCGAGACATACGAGGAGCGCGCGGAGTCGCTGTTCGCCCTGCGCAAGGTCTCCCGTGCCTACCACGGCATCCAGGAACTGATCATCCAGAACTTCCGCGCCAAGCCGGACACCGCGATGCGGGGCATGCCGGACGCCGAACTGGACGAGCTGGTCGCCACGGTGGCCGTGGCCCGGCTCATCATGGGCCCGAGCGCCTGCCTGCAGGCACCGCCGAACCTCGTCGACGCCGAGTACGAGCGTCTCATCGGCGCCGGCATCGACGACTGGGGCGGGGTGTCCCCGCTGACCATCGACCACGTCAACCCCGAACGTCCCTGGCCGCGGATCGAGGAGCTGGCCGAGAAGTCCCGAGCGGCCGGCTTCGCACTGCGCGAACGGCTCTGCGTCTACCCGGAGTTCGTGCAGCGCGGCGAGCCCTGGCTGGACCCGCGGCTGCTGCCGCACGTGCGCGCGCTCGCCGACCCGCAGACGGGCCTGGCCCGCGAGGACGCCGTCGTCGAGGGTCACCCGTGGCAGGAACCCGAGGAGGTCTTCACCCCCACCGGCCGCACCGACCTGCACACCTCGATCGACACCGAGGGCCGCACCTCCGACCGCCGCGACGACTTCGACGAGGTCTACGGCGACTGGGCCGCGCTGCGTGAGGCGGCCGCCCCCGGCATGGTCCCCGAGCGCATCGACACCGACGTCCGTCAGGCGCTGGCGACGGCCGCGGACGACCCGACACGGCTCACGGACGCCGAGGCGCTGGCGCTGCTGCACGCGGACGGCCCGGCGCTGGACGCGCTGTGCCGCGTGGCCGACGACGTCCGGAAGTCCGCGGTCGGCGACGACGTGACGTACATCGTCACGCGGAACATCAACTTCACCAACGTCTGCTACACCGGCTGCCGTTTCTGCGCCTTCGCCCAGCGCCGCACGGACGCCGACGCCTACACGCTCTCCCTGGACCAGGTCGCCGACCGGGCGCAGCAGGCGTGGGACGTCGGCGCGGTCGAGGTGTGCATGCAGGGCGGCATCCACCCGGACCTGCCCGGCACGGCGTACTTCGACATCGCGAAGGCGGTGAAGGAGCGCGTCCCCGGTATGCATGTGCACGCGTTCTCCCCGATGGAGGTCGTCAACGGCGCGACCCGTACGGGCCTGTCGATCCGCGAGTGGCTGACGGCGGCCAGGGAGGCCGGCCTGGACACGATCCCGGGCACGGCCGCGGAGATCCTGGACGACGAGGTCCGCTGGGTGCTGACCAAGGGCAAGCTGCCCGCGGCCACCTGGATCGAGGTGATCGAGACGGCCCACGAGCTGGGCATCCGCTCGTCGTCGACGATGATGTACGGCCACGTCGACCAGCCCCGGCACTGGCTGGGCCACCTGCGCACGCTCGCCGCGATCCAGCAGCGCACGGGCGGCTTCACCGAGTTCGTGACCCTGCCCTTCGTGCACACCAACGCGCCCGTCTACCTGGCGGGCATCGCCCGCCCGGGCCCGACGATGCGCGACAACCGGGCGGTCACGGCGATGGCCCGTCTCCTGCTGCACCCGTACATCCCGAACATCCAGACCAGCTGGGTCAAGCTCGGCACCGAGGGCGCCGCGGAGATGCTGCGTTCGGGCGCCAACGACCTGGGCGGCACCCTGATGGAGGAGACGATCTCCCGCATGGCGGGCTCCTCCTACGGCTCCTACAAGTCGGTCAAGGACCTGATCGCCGTCGCGGAGGCGGCGGGCCGCCCGGCCAGGGCCCGCACGACGCTCTACGGCGAGGTCCCGCAGGAGCGGCAGCGGACGGCCGAGGCCTCCGACGGCCACCTGCCGCAGCTGCTGCCGGTGCTGGACTGACCGGTCGGGGCCCTGCCGCAGCGCAGTACGATGATCCGGCCCCCGGGCTGCCGGGGGCCGGAGACTGAGGAGATGCGCAGGTGCCTGCCCGACGGCTGCCCTCGTGGGCCTGGACCACCGCGCTGACCGTGGGCGCGGTCGCCGCGGTCGCGGCGCTGACGGTGCAGGCCGACCAGGGCGCGAAGCCCACGGCGTCGGCGGCCCGGCCGGGCGCGTCGGTGCCGGCGCACCCGCACCCGGCGCCCGCGGTGCCGCCCGCGGTGCCGGACGGCTCGGGCACCGGACGCCGGATCGTGTACGCGCTCGGTCAGCACCGGCTGTGGCTGGTGGACGCGAGCGACTCCCCGCGCCGCACGTTCGCGGTGTGGGCGGGCACGGTCAGCCCCGATCCGGGGACGTACAAGGTGTCGACGCGGCGCGAGACCACCACCGGGTCCGACGGCGTGCAGATCGAGCACATCGTGTACTTCGCGGCGAAGTCGGGGGTGTCGATCGCGTTCTCCAACGCCGTCGACGGCTCCTCGCCGCCGCCGGCCGCCGCGGGAAGCCGTACGGGTGGCATCCGGATGCGGGCGGCCGACGGGGCGGCGCTGTGGACGTTCGCGACGCCGGGGACGACGGTCGCGGTGGTCAGCTAGCGGCCTCGGCCTTCTCCACGACGGGCACCTCGGCGGGCTTGGCGTCCCCGGCCGCGAGGTGGTTGACGATCAGCACGATGCCGCTGATCAGGAAGATACGGGTGGCTGCGTCGAGGCCGTTCCAGTTCTTCGACTGCCACATGGCGAACCACTCGCCGCCGATCGCGATGAACCCGGCGCCGAACAGCAGCATGAGCATCAGCAGGCCGTAGGTGGACAGCCGGCGGGCGAGGACGTGGTCCCGGCGCGCCCAGCAGACGGTCCCGGCCGTCAGCACCAGCGCGGCGACGGACTCCCAGACGATGATCGCGACGTAGGCGGCGTTCTGCAGGCCCTTGGCGGTGATGGCCCGCCACATCAGATCCTCGTCCTTGAACGTGGTGTCCATGGCCAGGACGTGCTGGACGAACGCCTGGTTCGTCCCGAAATCGGTGATGTTCCCGAAGGCGACGAGAGCGATGTAGAGCGCGAGCACACCGGTGAGCAGCCCGGCGGCGAGCGGAAGCGCGCGTGAGGTGGGGGTGGTCATGCCGATCATTCTGCACATCCGCCCTTTCCGGCGGTGCAGTGCTCAACTTCCCCTTGAGGTACGGAAGCTGACCGGTTCCGTCCGGCCGTGCACATTTCCCCCTCTTTTCCACCCCTGAACCAGCCGTCCCCGTTCGATTACAGTGCTCGCGTCGTACGTACGGACGGTCCCGGGGAGGTCTGGGTGGGCGCGACGTCCGGTGCCGTCTGGGGACGAGCCGAGCAGCAGGACTTCCGCAGCCGGGTGCGCGGCACGCTCCTCGGGGCGGCCGTCGGTGACGCCCTCGGCTCACCCGTGGACGCGCTGGACCTGGCCGCGATCCGGGAGGCGTACGGCCCGGAGGGCATCGCCGACCTGGTGCCCGCGCACGGCCGGCGCGGCGCCGTCAGCCACCGCACGCAGCTGACCCTGTTCACCGTGGACGGGCTGATCCGCGCCCAGGTGCGGCGTGACACCGGCGCCTGGCACCCGCCGACCGATCTGCACCGGGCCTACCGGCGCTGGCTGGCCACCCAGCGGGACTGGGGGCCAGACGAGCGCCGCAAGGACGACGGCTGGCTGGCCCGCGAGGAGTGGCTGTACGCCCGCCGGGAGCCGTCCCGCGCCCTGCTGCTCGGGCTCGGCGACGAGACGATGGGCACCCTGGAGGCGCCGAGGAACCCCGGCGAGGACGGTCCCGAGGCCGCCGCCCGCTCCGCACCCTTCGGGCTGCTCGTCGGCTGGGAGCCGCAGCTGGTCGTCCAGCTGGCGGTGGAGTGCGCCGCGCAGACCCACGGGCACCCGGTCGCCGGCCTGGCGGCGGGGGCGTACGCGGCGGTCGTGCACGGTCTCGCCCGCGGCCAGAGCCTGGACGGCGCGGTGCAGCAGGCGCTCGCACTGCTCTCCGCCCGCCCCGGCCACCAGCCGGTCTCCGACGCCCTCCAGCACGCCCTCGGCGCGGTCCGGCAGGGCCTGCCGACCCCGGCCCGCGTCACCGAACTGCTCGGGGAGGGCACCGCGGCCGGGGTGCTCGGCGCCGCCGTCTACTGCGCGCTGGTCGGCGAGGACGTACGCCACGGCCTGCGCCTCGCCGTCAACCACGACGGCCCCTCCGGCCCGGCGGGCGCCCTCACCGGCGGCCTCCTCGGCGCCCTGCACGGCGAGACGGCCCTCCCCCCGGCCTGGCTGGCCGAACTGGAGGGCCGCCCCACCCTGCTGGAACTGTCCGACGACTTCGCGATGGAGATGACCCAGGGCCCGTCCCTGCACGGCCCCGCAGGCGCCTCCCCGGGCTGGCTCACCCGCTACCCACGGGCCTGACGGGAGGGCGGGCCGGGCGGCGGGCCACGAAGCCGACGCCGGCTGCAACGCCCCAGGGGCGCGGGGAACTGCGGGGGAGGTACGCAAAAGCCCCTGCCGGCACGGGCGCCGGCAGGGGCCGCGTCTTGCTCGACGCCTCGCTACGGCGTCTGCACGCTCCGCTTCAGCTCGTCCGGACAGGGCGTGCCGCGCGGCAGCTGATAGGGCGCGGCCAGCCGGTAGGTGCCCGCCTTCGGCGCCAGCAGCACCGTCCACTTGTCGCCGTCGGCGTCCTCGTCCGTCTGCATCAGACAGCCGTTGACGTTGTCGTACGACTTCGGCGCCCCGTCGGCGCGGTGCTTGGAGGCGTCCGTCTCCTGCGGGGCCTTCAGGCTCTTGCCCTTGTCGTCCACGATGCTCAGCCACGGCGAGTAGGGGATGCGGACCAGGATCCGGCCCGGCCGGCTCACCTGGATCGTCATCTCGCCCTGCTCGGCGCGCAGCACGACCGCGTTCGGCTCGGCCAGCGGCGCCGGATCGGTGACCCGGAACAGCTGCCACTGGTCGTCGCCCCAGATCTGCTGCAGATACGGCAGCCCGCGCTGCACCAGCGCCCGCTCGCGCTGCCCGCCGTCGCCGTCCGGCTCGTCCTTCGGCAGGACCACGAAGTGCACCGCCCAGCGCTGGAGCCACTCGTGGTAGTTCGCCGAGTTGAGGGTGTCGTCGTAGAAGAGCGGGTTGCGTTCCATGTCGGCCTGGCGGTTCCAGCCGCGGGCCAGGTTCACGTACGGCGCGAGCGCGGACGCCTCGCGGTGCGAGCGCGCCGGGACCACCTCCACCCGGCCCTTCTCCGCGCCGACCTGCTGCAACTGGTTCACCAGCGGGGCCAGCTCACGCGACCAATTGGCCGCCGGAGCGGTGTGGACGATGTCGTCGACCGTCTTGTAGCCGATCCAGCCGACGAAACCGACGAAGGCCACCACCACCGCGTACCACTTGCGCGACTTCGGCACGGTGAACGGCAGCGCCGCCACCAGCGCCACTCCCGCGAAGAGCATCGCCAGCCGGGTGATGTTCGAGCCGATCTGCGAACTGATCAGCCACACCAGCAGCACCGCGAGCCCGTACACGGCCGCCGTCACCCGCACCGTCTTCCACCTGCGCGGGACGGCGAAGTAGACGATCGCCGAGAACAGGAACGGCAGCGACGCCGAGCCGAACGACATCGGCTGCGTACCCGAGAACGGGAACAGCCACGCCGACACCGCCACCACCGCCGACGGGGCGAGCCCCAGCGCCCACGCGCCCGGCCGCCGCTTCTGCAGGAACAGCGCGACCGCCACCAGACCGACGAACAGCCCCGCCACCGGCGAGGACATCGTCGCGAGCGCGGCCAGCGGCGCCGCACAGAGCGCCTTCGCCCAGCGTTTGTGGCGCCAGCGGTACGGCCAGCAGAAGACCGCCGCGACCGCGCCGAGCGCGAACATCATGCCCAGACCGAAGGTGACCCGCCCCGAGATGGCGTTGCAGAGCAGGCCGAACACCCCGGCCATCGTCGCCCACAGCGGATTGCGCACCGCACGGCTGCGGATCAGGATCAGCGTGAGCAGCCCCGCCGAGACCGTACCGGCGATCATCATCGTCGTCCGGACGCCGAGCACCGACATCAGATACGGCGAGACCACGCTGTACGACACCGGGTGCATACCGCCGTACCAGGCGAGGTTGTACGCCGAGTCCGGGTGCCGGCCGACGAACTCCGCCCACGCGTCCTGCGCCGCGAGATCGCCGCCGCTGTTGGCGAAGGTGAAGAACCAGACGATGTGCAGGACGCCCGCCAGGGCGGTGACCGACAGCACCGGGTGGCGCAGCATCCGCTCCCGCAGGGCGAGGAAAGCGGACCGGAAACGCTCGCGGCGGCCGTCGCCGCCGCCGGAAGGGCCTGTTTCAGGCAGCGCTATTCGAGGGCCGGTACGTGATCCCGTACCGGTTTCGTCGGCGCGTGTCGGCTCCGCTGTGGCCACCTGTCGGCACTCCCAGTTCCCGTCTTCTGTTCTCGGCCGCGACCGCGACCTGTCCCGTTTCGGGACGCTAGCACGCACCCCGGCGCCGGGCCCTGCCGTAGGGCCCCGCCCCCGGCGTGCGCGGGCGCGAAGGCAGCGCGGCCGCGGGCCCGTGCGGAGGCGGGGCACGCCCGCCCCCGCACGGGGCGGGCGTCAGCCCAGGCGGGTGAGTTTGTCCGCGAAGCCCGGCTCGGTCAGATCCTTCTGCAGGGCGACCGGGACCTTCACCGCGTCGCCCGAACCGTCA
Organism: Streptomyces sp. NPDC104814; assembly: GCF_055583185.1. Lineage (NCBI taxonomy): Bacteria > Bacillati > Actinomycetota > Actinomycetes > Kitasatosporales > Streptomycetaceae > Streptomyces > Streptomyces sp. NPDC104814. The sequence goes on from NZ_JBVJOL010000006.1 coordinate 231,352, forward strand.
CCGACGGTGAGCGTGCCGACCTTCGTACCGGCCTTCGCCGTGTGCGGCAGGGCGTCCGCCGCGAACGACAGCTTCACCTTCAGCCCGGCCCAGCCGACCGCCGTGACGTCCTGCGTGACGACGACCGGCGTACGGCCGCCCACGCCGTCGTCCACGTACCCGACGACGTCGCCCTTCTTCACGATCGTCTTCGACTGCAGCGCGGCCTGCGCGGCACGGATCAGCTTGTCACCGCCGTCCAGGGCGGCGCTGAGGATGGTGTTCTCCGGGCCGCCGGCGGGCTGGCGCACCACCGCGCCGACGATCCGGTGGGTCACGCCGTCGACGTCCTTCTTGGCCGCGAAGACCAGGTTGCCGAGCGCCGAGGTCGTGGTGCCCGTCTTGATGCCGACGACGTGATTGTGGCCGACCAGACCGTTCCAGTTCGGGTGCTTGACGCCCTTGTAGTCGACGTACTCCATCATCGCCGCGACCTCGCGGAACGCGGGCTGTTCCATCGCCTGCTTGGCCAGCTTCACCTGGTCCACGGCCGTGCTGACCGTCGTGTTGTTCAGACCCGAGGGGTCCGTGTACGTCGTGTCGGACATGCCGAGGCTCTTGGCGGTGGCGTTCATCTTCGCCACGAACGCCTGCTCCGAACCGGAGTCCCAGCGGGCCAGCAGACGCGCCACGTTGTTGGCGGACGCGATCAGGATGCTCTCCAGCGCCTCCCGCTCGGTGATCGAGTCACCGGCGGTCACATGCACGGTCGACTCCTGGCCGGCGTCGGACTGGGCCTGGGCGGTCTGGTCGATGCCGATCTTCGGCCCGTCCTCGCCGCTCTTGAGCGGATGGTCGCGCAGCACGATGTAGGCCGTCATGACCTTGGCGACACTCGCGATCGGCACGGGCTTGCGGTCACCCGACGAGCCGAAGGTGCCGATGCCCTGGACGTCCAGGGCGGCCTGCCCCGACGTCGGCCAGGGGATGTCGACCTTGCCGCCGTCGAAGGTGTAGCTGTCCTGGGCGGTCAGGTCGAGCGTCGGCGTCGGCAGCGGGCGTACGGCCTGCACGATCGCAAAGACGATCACCAGCAGAATGACCAGGGGCGTCCAGATCTTGACCCGGCGCACCGCCGTCCGCAGGGGGGTCTGCGGGGGCGGCGGGGTGTTCGTCAGCTCGGCCAGCAGATCCAGCGGCGGCTTCGGCGGCAGCGGCTGCTGCGTGGTGCGCTCGGGGCCGACCTGCGGGATGGCCGCGGTGGCCTCGGCGGGAGTCGCCGGGGGAGCGGCCTTGGGTGCCGCCTTCTCGGGCGCGGGGGCGGCGGCGGCCTTGGCGTCCTTGGGTGCGGGCTCGGCGTCCGCGGGCTTGGTGCCCGGGGTCACCCGGCGGAGCGCGGTCGTGGCCTCGCTCGCGGGCGGCTGCGCGGGACGCGCGGGCTTGCGGGTCGAGGGGTCGTCGAGCGGCTTGAGCGCGACGAACTTGCTGGTCCGCTCGGCGTCGGACTCGGCGGGCCGGGCGTCCTCGGGAGCCTTGGCGGGCTTGGCGTCCTCGGGCTGCTCGGCGGGCTTCGGCTTGACGTCGCCGAGCTTCAGCATGGTGGTCGGCTGGTCGACGTTGCCCTTGCCGACGCGCGCCTTGGGAGCGTCGCCGATCTTGAGCATGGTGGTGGGCTGATCGCCGCCCTTGCCGGCGGGGGCGTCCTCAGGGGCGTCCGAGGGTTCGGCGTCCTTGGCGTCCTCGGCGTCCCTGACGTCCTGGGCGTCCGTGGAGTCCTCGGCGTCCGTGGAGGCGTCGGCGGTGTCCGCCGTTTGCGCGTCGGCCTTCTCGTCCTCCTTGGCCGTCTCCGGAGCCTCGTCGGCCGTCTTCGGGGCTTCGGCGTCCGCCTTCGCGGCTTCCGCGGGCGTATCCGGAGCCTCGGCGTCCGCGGAGGGGCCCTCCTCAGGGGCCTCCGTGGCCTCCTCCGCGCCTTCGGAGCCCTTCGCGTCCCCCGGAGCGCCGTCGGAGTCCGCGGACCGCACCCAGGCGGCCACGGCCTCACGCAGCCGTTCGTCGCCCTCGGCGCCCGGAGCGTCGCCGTCCGCGTCGGAGGCGTCGCCGTCCGAGGTGTCGTCGTCCGAGGACCCGCCCTCCGGCGCGTCGGCCGGAGCGTCGCCGTCCGAGGACCCGCCCTCCGGCGCGTCGCCGTCCGCGGCGTCGTCCTCCGGCGTCTCGTCGTCGGCCCCGTCCCCGTCCGCCTCGCTGTCCGCGTCCTTCGTCAGGTCGCGCGCCGACAGCACCCGGGTCGCCGTGTCCACGCCCCCCTGGGGCGCGTCGGCGTCGCGTGCCACCGCCAGCCGAGGGTCGGAGCCCCCCGCGGCGGAGTCGCCGGAACGTTCACTCCGGGCCTCGGGAACCGGTGCCGTACTCCCCGGCGTCGGTTCTGCCGACGACTCGCGCTGCTTCGACTTGTCGGGGGACTCGCCCGCCACCGATGCCTCCTCCTACGCCGCCGCACGCCCACCGTGCGTCTGCCGTAACCGTGAACCGCCGCCCGGAACACCGCCCCACGGCACTGTCCGAACCATGTACCAGTGTCCTGTCTGCGGGCCCGACTCCTGCGTAGGACGAGAACGACATACCTGCCGGTTCCCTTACAAACAGGTCACGCACCCTCGACAGACCAATGTGAGAGGGGTCACCCTGTCATTCATCCACGCGGGGAGGCATGGATGGGCAGGAGCCGCAGAACACTTCCGGAGGAGCTTCTGCTGCTGGCACTGGACCCGGCCACGGGTACCACTGCACAGCCGCAGTCGCTCGACCTGGGTCTGGCCGGAGCACAGCTAGTGGAGCTGGCGCTGGCCGGACGGATAGCCCCAGACGGGGATCGTATCGCCGTGGTGGTACCACGGCCGACAGGAGATCCGACTCTGGACTGCGCGTTGGAGTTGCTGCGAAGGCGCGGCGCTCCGGTACGGGCCGTCCACTGGATCGGCGGGCCGCGTCTCGGGCTCCGCCAGACCTACCTCTCGCATCTGGAACGGTGCGGCATGGTGCATGCCGTCGAGGGCCAGATGTGCGGAGTGCTGCCGACGACGCGTTATCAGGCGACGGACAACGAGATCAGCCGGGAGATCAGGGCCCGGCTGGATTCGGCAATCCGCACCGGCGTACCGCCGGACCCGCGGACCGCGGCGCTCGCCGCCCTGGCCCACGCGGTCGGTCTCGGCAAGCACCTGTACCCGGGCAACGAGGGCCGTTCGTCCCGTTCCCGGTTGCGGGACCTGATCCGGCACGACCCGATGGGCGGGCTGGTCGCGCACGCCGTCATGGACGTGCAGAACGGCGTGGGCGCACAGCCGCGCCGCGGGGCGCCCCCCGGCCGGCAGGCCGGCGGCGCCCGGGCGGCGACGGAACCCGCTCGCGGGGTTCCGACGCAGCCGCACCGAAGCAGCATGGCGCGCGTCGTGGCCCACTGAGCCGCGCTCCACGGCAGCGCACCGCACCACCGGCGCCCTCCGGCGCCACCCCAGGACCCGTTCGGGAGCCGCGCGTCCGCGCGGGGCGGCCCGGCCGTACGCCCTCCGAGGGCCCGGCCGCGGCCGCCCCGCGCGCACGCATGCCCGCCGCGCACGCACGCATGCCCGCCGCGCACGCACGCCCGCGTACAGACCCGCCGCGCACGCCCGTCCGCGTGCAGACCCGCAGCGGCGCGCGGGCGCGCATCGCCGCGACCTGTGCGGCCTGTCCGTACGCGCGTGCGAGGTGTCGTACCTGTCTTCGCCGCATATCCACCGTTCGGCAGCGGTAGGAAGCCGCTTGGTGGCAGTCTGCTCAACAGCAGATACGCAAAGTGGCAAGCAACGCAAGCAACAGGCACGCAGCCGGAGGTGCACGTCCCGTGGCGTCCAATGTCAATCCCACTGTCAGGCGGCGCCGGCTGGGCCAGGAGCTGCGCAGGCTCCGTGAGCTCAAGGGCATGACGGCCGAGGAGGTCGCCGAGCGGCTCCTCGTCTCCCAGTCGAAGATCAGCCGCCTGGAGAACGGCCGCCGCAGCATCAGCCAGCGCGACGTCCGCGACCTGTGCGGCGTCTACGAGGTAGAGGACCAGCGGGTCGTCGACTCGCTGATGCAGATGGCCAAGGACTCCCGCCAGCAGGGCTGGTGGCACACCTTCGGCGACATCCCGTACAGCGTCTACATCGGTCTGGAGACCGACGCGGCGAGCCTGCGGGTCTACGACCCGCAGGTGGTGCCCGGTCTGCTGCAGACCCGGCAGTACGCGGAGGCGCTCATCGCGGGCGCGCTGCCGGAGACCGCGCAGGCCGACATCGAGAAGCGTGTGCAGGTGCGCATGCGCCGGCAGGAACGCATCACCGCGCCGGAGAACCCGCTGCGGCTGTGGGCGGTGCTGGACGAGGCGGCGCTGCGCAGAGTCGTCGGCAACGAGTCGGTGATGCGCGACCAACTGGAGTACCTGGTCGAGCAGTCGCAGCTGCCGCACGTCACCGTGCAGGTCATCCCGTTCGAGATGGGCGCCCACCCCGGTCTCAACGGGCAGTACGCGATCCTGGAGTTCCCGGACGCCGCGGACTCCAGCGTCGTCTACATCGAGGGCGTGACCAGCGACCTCTACCTGGAGAAGCCGAACGACGTCCACAAGTACGCGATGATGTACGAGCACTTGCGGGCGCAGGCGCTGAACGTGGACCAGTCGCTGCAGTACATCTCGCGGATCGCCAAGGAGTACGCCCGCTGACAAGCGCTTCCGCGTGCCCGGCCGTCGAGAAGTGCCGCACGGTACACCAGTCAACGGCCGGGATGGAAGTCTCCTCTGGAATATGCCATCCAACGAGTGAATAGCCGCTTCGCGAGCCGAGGGGGACGAGTAGCGTCGATCACGCCAAGCCAGCAACAAGGTTGGCGTGAACCGAGCAACCTTCCTCAGGCAATACGGAGCAGAAATGGCAATTCGTCAGGGTGCCACGGACTCGTGGACCAAGTCCTCGTACTCCACGGGCAACGGCGCGTGCGTCGAGATCAAGTCGCCGGTCGTGGCCGCCATGGCCGTACGGGACTCCAAGGTCCCCGAGGGTCCCATCCTGTCCTTCCCGGCCGAGGCGTGGAGCGCCTTCGTCGCCTCGGTCAAGTCCTGAGGGGAGGGTCTTCCTGAGACCCGGCGCGCCCCCCACGACACCAGCGCCACGAAGAGGGCCCTCTCGACGAGTTCGCCGTCCTTGCCGAGAGGGCTCGGCTTTTCCCGCAGCGCTACGCGACCGGGAAGGCCACGTCGCACACCGGGTCCCCGGGCCCGGCCGCGTCCCAGTCGGCGAAGTAGATCTCCCGGCACGGGCCGTCGTACTCCAGCCCCCGCTCCTTCATCCACGCCTCCACCGCCTCGAAGGCGGCGAGGATCTGCGGGTGCGCGACCTGCGCCTTGGTGATCCGCGTGTACGCCAGTCGGCGTGCCGGTTCCACCCGTACCGCCGTCTCCCGGGCCCGCCCCGGACCGGTCGCCCACGCCCGGGCCGCTTCCTCGTCGGCGACGGGTACGCAGGACTCCGCGGGACCGTCGCTCTCCATGGACACCTCGGAGTGGTAGACGACGAACGGCGACCCCACGACACCGCCGCACTCCCGGGCCGCTTCCTCGAGCCGCCCCATGGACGCCCCGATCCACGCGGGCAGCTCGTCCGCCAGCGTGTGCCGCTTCTCGGTGAGCACCACCTGCGCGGGCACCTCGACCGTCTCCACCTTGAACGTGCCGTACATCTCGTAGCCCCTTCCGGACAGCCGTCCACGGAGGAAGCCGGCGAGTGTGCGCTGCCGCGCGATCCGCTCCTCGACGCCGGCCCAGTACGCGCCGAGCCGGTCGGCCGCCGCGCCGCCGTCGCGCCCGGCGACTTCGACCACCTCGGCGATCACGGCGAGCGGCATGTCCAGCTGCCGCAGCAGCGCGACCGTCCGGGCACGGTCGATCTGACCGGATCGGTAGTAGCGGTAGCCGCTGGCCTCGTCGACGTGTGCCGGACGCAGCAGGCCCAGGCGGTCGTACAGCCGCAGGGCCTTCGGCGAGAGCCGGGCCCGCGCGGCGAACGCGCCGATCGTCAGCAGGTCGTCGTCCACGACGCCATCCTCCGTCACCGGGCGCGTTTCGCCCGGTGACGGGAACGCTGGTCCTTGCCCCAGGGGCAAGGTCAACGGCTATCGGCCGAGCGCACTCTCGACAGCGGTGACCAGCTCGTCCGCCTCGGGCTCGGTCTGCGGCGAGAAGCGGGCGACGACCGTGCCGTCCCGGCCGATCAGGAACTTCTCGAAGTTCCAGCGGATGTCCCCGCTGTGGCCCTCGGCATCCGCGACACCGACGAGACGCTCGTACAGCGGGTGCCGGCCCTCCCCGTTGACCTCGACCTTCTCGGTCATCGGGAACGTCACGCCGTACGTCGCCGAGCAGAACTCGGCGATCTCCTCGGCGCTGCCCGGCTCCTGGCCGAGGAACTGGTTGCACGGCACACCGAGCACCGTGAAGCCACGGTCGGCGTACCGCTCGTGCAGCTTCTCCAGACCGGTGTACTGCGGGGTCAGCCCGCACTTGGAGGCGACGTTCACGACGAGCACGACCTGGCCGGCGTAGCTCTTCAGCTCGGCGGAGCCACCGGTGAGCGCGCCGATCTCGACGTCGAGGGGGGAGGAGGCGTCAGTAGTCATGAGCGGAGCCTAACGGGACCGGCCGACAGGACGGAGGCGGCCCGGGTACGAGCGCCCGCCGCCTCCACCGGCACCCCGGGTACGGGCGCCCGCCGCCTCGACGAGCACGTCGCCCGCCGCCGTCCGCGTGTACAGCACCGACCGCCCCGCCCGCCGCCGCCGTACCAGACCGGCGTCCCGCAGCAGCCGCAGATGCCGACCGACCGACCCGAGCCCCTGCCCGGTGACGGCGACCAGCTGGGTCGTGCTCATCGGCGAGCCGAGCAGCACGAGCACCGCGGCGCGCCCCGCCCCCAGCAGCGCGCCGAGACTCTCCGGCACCCGGGGCCCGCCGTCCCCGGCCAGCGCACCCACGCACGGGTACACCACGGCGTACCGCCGCCCGTCCTCCCAGCTCACCCAGCCGGTCTGCGGGGTGACCGGCACGAACACCAGCTCCGCGCCGGCGATCTCGCGCGGCGGGTACTCATGCCGGTTCACCTGGAACCGGTTCTCGCCCAGCCACCGCGTCCCGGGCCGGAGCGAGTCCAGTACGGCCGCCCAGCCGCCCCGGCTGACCTGCGCCGTCCGCGCGACCACATCGGCCTCCAGCACCCGCCGGCGCCGCTCCCAGTACGGCAGGACGGTCTCCTCCCACACCCACTCCAGCAGCGCCGCCGCCCGCGCGGGCAGGTCGTCCCGCTCCAGCTCGGCCGGCAGTGCCCCGGCGAGGGACACCCGCAGATGCGCCCGGGCCTGCGCGCCCCCGACGTGCCGTACCCGGGCGACGGCATCGGCGAAGCCCTCACCGTCGTACGGCACCGGGGTGAGGAAGTCGGCGATCCACTCCCGGCCGAGCCCGGCCCGCACCAGCGACGCGGTCACCGGGTCGCGGGCGAGCAGGGCCCGGTAGGCGGGCAGATGCGTGCGCAGCCACTGGTGTTCCCCGGGGTGGGAACCGTTCGCCGAGTGCAGCAGCTTGAGGGAGGCGAAGGCCTCCGCGAGCGGCGCGATCACGAACCGGCTCCCGGCCAGCGTGTCCGCGTTGACCTGCCACCAGCCCATGACCTCGCCCCACCTTTCGCGTCTGCGCGAAAGAGTACGGCTGCCGCGCGCCGTACCGGACGGTGTGGGACATGCGCAGCTACCGCGATCTGTTCCGCACCCCGGAGTTCACCCCTCTCTTCCTGTCCTCGGCGGCCCTGACCGCCGCCCAGACGACGGGCGGTCTGGCGCTGGCGACGCTGGTGTACCGGGCGACGGACTCACCGCTGCTGTCGGCGGTGAGCATGTTCGGCCCGTCCCTGGCCCAGGTCCTGGGCGCGACGCTGCTCCTGTCGGGCGCGGACCGCCTGCCGCCCCGGCGGGCCCTGACGGCGATCTCCCTGGCCTTCGCGGCGGGCACGGCGGTGCTCGCGGTCCCCGCCCTGCCGATGTGGTCGGTGTTCCTGGTGATCCTCACGCAGGGCCTGGTGGCGTCGCTCGGCGGCGGAGTCCGCTGGGGCCTGCTGAACCAGATCCTCACCAAGGAGGGCTATCTGCTGGGCCGTTCGGTGTTCACGATGCTGAGCGGCCTGATGCAGATCACCGGTTACGGCCTGGGGGGAGCGCTGCTGGCCTGTCTGAGCCCGCACACGACCCTGCTGCTGTCGGCGGCGCTGTACGTCGTGTCGGCGGCGGTGACCCGCTGGGGCCTGACCCGGCGCGCGCCCCGCGCCGAGGGCCGCCCGTCGATCCGCACGACCTGGCGGACGAACCGCACCCTGTGGTCCTCCCGCCCCCGCCGCCTCACCTACCTCGGCCTCTGGATCCCCAACGGCCTGATCGTCGGCTGCGAGTCCCTGTACGTCCCGTACAGCCCTGCCTCCGCGGGCACGTTGTTCGCGTGCGCGGCGCTGGGGATGCTGCTCGGCGACCTGGCGGTGGGCCGTTTCGTGCCGCCCGCACTCCGCCCGCGCCTGATCACACCCCTCCTGCTCCTGCTGGCGGCCCCCTACGCCCTGTTCGCCCTGCACCCCCCGCTGTGGCTCGCGGCGGTACTGGCGACGATGGCGTCGGCGGGTTTCGGCGCGAGCCTGCTGCAACAGGAACGCCTGATGCGGCTCACCCCCGAGTCCCTGAGCGGCCACGCCCTCGGCCTCCACTCGGCAGGCATGCTCACCCTCCAGGGAGCAAGCGCCACCCTGGCAGGCACCCTGGCCCAACTCACCACCGCCTCGACGGCGATGGCCGTCCTGTCCGCGTCCTCCCTGACGGTGACCCTGCTCCTGGCCCACGCATCACCGCAGCACCCCGAACCGAACCCCGTCACCCCCCACCCTTCCCCCAGCCCCGAACACACCACCGGGTGAGCCCGGACACGACCACCCCGACGTGGCCGTGGGGAGTCACTTCTTGCTGCCGTCCACGATCACCGGGGTGCCGTTCGTGTCCGTGCCGCAGGGGACCGCGTAGACCGGGTTGGACTTCGCGGCCTCCTTGTAGGCCTCCAGGCACTGGTTGTAGAGCACCTTGTCGCTCAGCGAGCGTTCGATGATCTTGTTGGCGGCGGCGATGCCCTCCGCCTCGATCCGCTTGCGTTCCGCCTCCGCCTTCGCCGTGCGGGCCGCCTCCGTGGCGCGCTCGGTGGCCTGCTCCTGCTGGATCTTCTTGTCGATCTGGTCCTGCAGCTTGTCCGACGGCCGCACATTGCGCAGATTGACGGTGGTGACGTCGATCCCGCGCGGCGCCAGACGGTCCTTGACGAGGCCGGCGATCTCCGCGCCGATCTGTTCGCGCGCGGAGGCGTACCCCTCCTCGCTGGTGTGCTTCGCGAAGACGTTGCGGATGATCTCGCGGCTGTCGGGCAGCACCAGCCGCTGCTCGACGGCCTCCTCGCTGCCCGCCAGCCGGTACAGCTCGACCGCCTTCGCCGGCACCACGGCCCACTTGATGGTGACGTCGGCGTACAGCACACCGCCCTGCGAGGAGCGGACCTCGACGACGTCCTTGCCGTTGAGGTCGAGGTCGACCGGGCGGGTGGAGAAGGACGTGACGTCCGTGAACGGCGACTTGAAGTGCACGCCGGACGTCAGCGGCGTACCGATCTTCCCGAAGGTCACCGGCACGCCGACCTCGTAGGCACTCACGACATGGACACAGGCGAACGCCGCCGCCAGCAGCCCCGCCACGGCGCCGAGCGCCGCCCCGAGCTTCCAGCTCGTCTCGTCACGACGGCGGCCGACGACAAAGAGCACAACGGCCGCTATGAGCAGCACGATGGACAGCACGAACACAGGCGATTCCCCCTCCGGAAACGTTTCCGCGCCCCTGGGGCGCGACCCCGCGCGCATCGTAGCGACCAAGACCGACGCCACCACCCCCACCACGCAACACCCGCCGCCCCGGCCGCCCGACACGCCCGCCCGGCACCGCCGCGCTAGAACGTCAGCACGAGGCCCACGACGCTGAGGAACAGACCGCCGGCCAGCACGACGCCTCCCACGTACCGGAAGAACCAAGGGCCGAACCGGGAGGGCTGGGCGAGCGACATGTCCAGGGTCCGGGCGGCGGTCACGGCCCGCACGGCGTTGCGGGGTGCCACGACCTTGCCCGTGGCACCCCGCACGTCGAAGGCGAACAGGGCGCCCCAGCACACTCCGGCCACCCCGACCACCAGCAACAGGATTCCCGGCCCCATGACATCCCTCCCCGACGTGCCGCCACGCGCGTGGCCGCCCGCGGGAGTCTGTCAGCCGCCCGCGGGCCCGGCAAGCGATCTTGAGGAGGGCGCCGGGCACCGGCTGAACCGGCGTCAGCGCGTGAAGGTGCCCAGCTTGTTGGCGTCGAGGTGTTCGACCGTGACGCTCGTCGCCTTGCCGGAGTCGACGTGGAAGGTGACACCGGACAGGCCCACGGCGTTCTCGCCCTGCGTGCGATAGCTGAACGTGTCCCCGTTGTAGTGCGTCAGGGGGAACGCCATCTTGCGCGGGCCCAGGGTCATGCTCAGGTTGCCCTTGGCGTCACGGCTCACGGTGAGCGGCCCGTAGTAGTCGTTCGCATAGGTGCCCGTGTACACGTCGTCGCCCTTGGCCGGCTTGGCGCCCGAGGGCGGCTTCGCGTAGTCGGTGGGGGAGGCGCCCGCGTACGCGGCCGCCTGCACGATCTTGCGGTAGAAGGGCAGCCAGTCGACGGTCTGCCGGCCGTGCCGGGCGATGTCGAGGAACGCCCCGGCCACCGCCTCGGGCAGGCCGACGGGCTGCCCGTTCGTCAGTACGACGATGCCGAGCTCTTCGCCGGGCAGCAGGGTGACCGTGGTCGCGGCGCCCAGTTCGAAGGCACCGGAATGACTCAGACGCAGGGCGCCGCCGTCGTCGTAACCGACGTTCCAGCCGAGGCCGTAGAAGCTCGGCGCGCCGGCCGGGGCATGCGGGGGGCCGGCGACGGAGTGCGGAACGCGGGTCTGGACCAGTGCGTCCACGTCGACCAGCTTCTTCCCCCCGAACACGCCGTCGGCCAGCTGCAGCCGCATCCACTTGGTGAGGTCGTCGACGTTCGAGCTGGCCCCGCCGGCCGGCGCCTGACTGTCCGCGTTCTCGGTGACGGACGGCTTCCAGTGGCCGCCGGCCAGGACGTGGGCCGCGGCCTTGTCGGCGGCCTTGTCGTAGTCGGCGCGCCGGTAGCTGGTGTGATCCATCCCGAGCGGCTTGAACAGCGTGTCCTGCGCGAGCTGCGGCCAGCCCGTCTTCGCCGCGGCGGCCACCGCCTCGCCCGCCGCGGTCAGGCCGTAGTTGGTGTAGGCGTAACTGGCACGGAACGGCGTGAGCGGCTCCAGCCGCAGGTGCTCCACGATGTAGTCCCTGGGATACCCCAGGTCCTGCAGCAGATCACCGGCGTGGTCGGGCAGCCCGCTGCGGTGCGAGAACAGGTCGGCGATCGTCACGTTCGCGCTGACGTAGGGATTCTTCAGCGCGAAGCCCGGATCGTGCTTGACCATGGGATCGTCCCAGCCGACGACCTTGTGCCCCACGGCCGCGGAGACCACGGTGGAGGCCAGCGGCTTGGACACCGACGCCAGCTGGAAGACGGTCCTGCCGTCGACCTTGCCGCTCTTGCCCAGCTCCCGGACGCCGAAGCCCTTCTCGTAGACGACCTTGTCCCGGTAGACGACCCCCACGGCGACACCTGGCACGCCGGTCTGCCGCATGGCGTTCTCCACGAGCCCGTCGAGCTTCCCCACCGCCGCCTTGACCCGCTCCGGAGTCAACTGGGGCGGCGGCTGCTTCGGCGGGGTGGGCGCGAGCGAGGCGGTGGACGACGGGTCGTCGCTGGCGGCGGCGGTCAGACCGCTGCACCCGGACAGCACGGCCCCGAGCGCCCCCAACTGCACGGCGACGACCCCGACCCGCACCGCCCGGCACCACGGGCCCGTGCTTGTGTTCCTGGGACTCTGCTTCGGCATGCTCCGCGTTCCTCACGCTCAAGGGCCCTCAGGGGCAACGGCCGGCGCCGCTTCCATGCTCGCGGCAGCGGAGCCGGGCGGCACTCGGGGATCGCCAAGCGGGTGAGGAGGTGCGCGGCGTGCGGTTCAGTCGCCTGCCAGGCGGAAGTGAACGACGGTGACGTCGTCGCCGGGGCCGATGGCGGGGTAGTGGTACCGCAGCCGGTCGTGCAGCGTGGCGAGATCGGGGAACCCGTCGGCGACCGCGTCCTCCTCGGTCAGCTCACCGGCCTTCTTGTGATGCAGCGCGGTCACGACCCCCGGCAGCACCAGGTTCTCGTCCAGCTCGAAGACGAGGTCGACCGGACCCGTGCCGACGGAAGCCCCGCACCGCACCGTGGTCGTCTTGCGCCCCGAGCGGACGGCGTCGAGATAGTCCCGGTGGAAGTAGAGGGACTGCGCGGCGGACTCCGTGCCTGGGTGCGCGGCGGACTCCGGGGTCGGCTGCGCGGCGGACTCCGTGGCGGACTCCGGGGTCGGCTGCGCGGCGGACTCCGTGGCGGACTCCGGGGTCGGCTGCGTTCCCGACTGATCCGCCCACACATAGCCGTACGGCAGAAGACCCGCGACAGGGATGCCGCGGACCCCGTCGTCCGTGGGCACGAGGACGCGGATGCCCGGGTGATGGTCGAGCAGGACTTGCCGGTCCCGCCCGCACGGCGCGAGCACCCCGCGCCCGTTGTCACCGACGGCGACGATGGCCGCCAGCTCGCGCGCTCCCGCGGCCCGGGCATGCCCCAGCGCCACGAGCTCCGCACAGGGCCCACCGGTGAAGTGGTAGAGGTTGATCCCCCCGAACACCCGCCCCCGCACATCCCGCACAGCGGCCCCGACGGTATGCACCTCCCCGTCCCCGTGCTCCTCCACGATCCGTCGAGCGAACTCGACCAACTCCAGGTCTTCTTGGCTGAGATGCCGCAGGTCATGAGCCATGGACAGCAGCCTAGGGCGGTGCCTCCCGTGTGGGCGACTGAGTATGCGTACTCATGTGGTGCCACGGCGCCGCCTGACAGGCTCCCCGGTATGAAGGACGGCAGAGGGACGCTGACGGCGCTGCATCTCCTCCTGGTCTGGGCGCTGACCGCGGCCGCGGTGCCGGTGCTCGGTGTGGGGCTGCTGGCGTTCGGCTGGGCCGATGGCATCGGTGCGGCGGCCGTGGTCCTCGTGTGCGCGGTGCCGCTGGTCGTGGGCCTGCTGGTCCTGTCGGCCCTGCCGATGCGGACCGTGCGGCCGCTGTACGGCTCCCCGCCCCGGCGGCTGGGCTGGGCCGTCCTGGTCTTCGTCCTCGGCACGCTCGGCGTCCTGGCAGGCGTCGCCACCTACGGCAGGGACGTCGACCTGGGCAGCGCCGGCACCCGGATCGCACTGACCGGGGTGCCGTACGCCATCGCGGCGGCGTTCTTCGTGCCGAGCCGGTGGGTGCGGCTCGGCGGGGTGGCCGCGCTGGCGGGCGCGGTGGCCTACGGGGGTTTCATCGGCCCGGCGCAGGCAGGGCAGGACCGGCAGGAGGCGGAAGTCGCGCGGTACCGGGACCATCCGGAGCTCCTGTACCTGGGTGAGGCACCGACGGGCCTGCGCGTCTCCCACGCGGTACTCGACCCGGCCACGTTCCTCGTCGACTACCGCCCCGTCCGCGAGGGTTACGAGACGGGCTACGCCGGCCTCGTCGTACGCGCGCCGTCCGCCGGGACCCTCCGATGCCCCGAACCCCCGGAGAAGGACGTGACCTGCAGGGTGGACGTCCACGGCGACATGGTGAGCATCCGCGACTTCCCCGGAGGCACCCACGAGATCACCCTCACCCGCCGCCGGGGCACGGCGGAGTTCGAGGTCACCAGCCAGACGGTCGCCGAGCCGGCACTCCGGCACCTCCTGAACACCCTGCACCCGCTGTCGGAACAGGAGTTGGAGGACCTGATGCGGGAGAAGAGAATCGACCGCCATCTGTGACCTGCCGCCCGCCTCGCCGGGTAAGGTACCGATCTTCGGCCGGCGAAAGCCGTACGGAGTCCTCGAAGGCCGGGTCACCCATGCATCCCGCACGCCGCCGCCTCACCGCTGCCCTGGACGGCCTCTCCGCCACCTTCCGCGGTATGACCGCGCATCCGGACGAGTGCAACTGCACCTGCCACTGGGGCAGCGAGGAGGAGCTCTCCCTCCTGAAAACACCGGACGTGGAACTGGAGCCCGACCTCCTGCGCCGGACCTGGCAGGCCGTCGACTGGACGGACCACGCCGCCGTACTGCGCCGCATCCTGCCGCAGTTCGCCAGGACCCTGGTCGCCGGCCGGGTGGAGCCCCTGCTCGGACTCGAAGAGGTGGGATACTCCTTCGCCCGGGGCCGCTGGCAGCAGTGGCCCGAGGAACAGGCGTACGCCGTACGCGAGTTCCTGCACGCATGGTGGGTGCAGACCTTCACCGATCCGGACGCGGCCGTACCGGCGCACCAGGTCTTGGCGATGTGCGCCGAGGCGTCCGGAACGCTCGCCCCCTGGCTCGCCGACTGGGAGACCCACACCGGACAGCTCAGCGACCGACGCCTCGCCGAGGCGGCCGCGGAGTGGGAGTACGAGCTCCTGGGAGACGGCCTGCCCTGGCACGTCGACTGGTACGAGCACGACGAGGACCAGACCCGCACAGAACTGGTCGCCTGGCTCCTCGCCCACGCAGCACCCCGCCTCCGCGCCTCCGGCGCACCGCAGGACCTGCAACACCGCATAAGCCTGCTGGCCCTCACGGGCGAGGCCCGCTGGACGGCCCCCCACTGGCCGGGCCACCGCTACTGACCGAGCACGCCACGGCCCCGCCGATCTCACCGATCAAGAAACCCGTGACAGCAGCAAAACGGCCCGGACCAAGATCGGTCCGAGCCGTTCGTGCTGGTGCCCCCGGCAGGATTCGAACCTGCGACACCCGCTTTAGGAGAGCGGTGCTCTATCCCCTGAGCTACGAAGGCGGCGCCGCCGGATGCCCGGACGGCTGATGACAGGGTAGCGGATGCGTCTGGCCGGGGGAGGGAGCAAGGTCGTCAGTCTGCCGGGGGAGGGTCCGAGACGAACCAGCCTCGCTGGGGTACCGCGTACACCCAGCCCTCGTCGGCGAGCAGGCCGAGACCCCGGCGCACCGTCGTCCGGGCGATCCCGTACCGCTGCACGAGCCGCGCCTCGCTCGGCAGCATCCGCCCGGGCTGCCAGTCGCCGCGTCGGATCTGCGCGCGCAGGATCTCCGCCAGTTGCCGGTACGGCGTGAGGGGCGCGCCGGGGTCGATCCCGGCGTCCGGGCTCATGCGGAGGCATCCGGGGGCAGCGGGTCGGAGATGAAGGTGCCCAGGCCGACCTCGCCGCGTGTCCAGCCCTGCTTCCCTCACGTGCCGCATGGCCTTCGCAGCCGTCGCGTTCACCACGCCGAACTCCTGGGCGATCTCCAGGGTGGACGGCACCCGGCTGCCCGGAGGGTATGTGCCGTCCTTGATGCGGTGGGTGATCTCCGCCGCGATCTGGTGCCAGAGGGGGCGGGTGCGATCAAGGTCCATGGGGGTCAGCGTGGAGGATCGGGGCGCGCTGTGTCCCTGGGTTCCGTGATCATCACGCTCTCGGGTGGTCCGCGTGTCCGCGTTGTCCTCGCCCGGCGGGAGGGCGCGGAAATGGGCCTCACATAGAGGGGACCCGCGTGAAGCGGGATGCTGTGTGGAGGTCTTTTTCTATGTGGGATGCCGTTGTGCGGAGTTCCGGGAGGAGGGTCTCCACGCAGGCCTCCGGGGTGCGGCGGGCCGCGTGTGTCGCTGTGGTCAGGGAGGCGAGGACCTTGCCGTCGGCGTCGTGGAGCGGGACGGCCAAGGTGCGCAGGCCTGCTTCCAGTTCCGCGTTCAGCAGGACGTAGGGGGCCGGCTTTCCGGCCGGTGGGTGCAGGATGCGGCCCGCCGAGGTCTGGGACGAGGGCAGGCCCGTGCCCAGGGGGATGTTCGCGCTCATGACCCTGTGGTGCGTCGCGCGGGCCACGTACTGGATCTGCTGCGGGGACGGCGTGCGGATCGCCAGTGCCGTCGATTCCTGGATGCGGGCCGTCAGGTCCCTCAGATGGGGCTCCGCGATGTCCGGCAGTGTGGTGCGCGAGAGGGGTGGGAAGCCGAGGGAGAGCACGCGCGGGGTCAAGGAGAACGTGCGGTCCGGCGCCGCTTCGACCAGGCCCAGGTGCTCGTACGTGATCAGTGCCCTGCGGGCGGTCGCCTTCGCCAGGCCCGTCGCCTGGGCCACCTCCGTGAGGGTCAGCGTTCCTCTGCCCTCGCCGAACGCCGTCAGGACGGTCAGGCCGCGTGCCAGGGATTCGACGAAGGTGCGGCCCAGTTCGTTCTTCGACGCCGTCGTCCACGTCGCCAGGCCGGTGGGGGGAGGCGGGGCGGGCTGCGAAGTGGGGGCCGCGGTCAGGGCCTTCTCCATCGCTCCCACCGCCTCCCGCAGGCGCGGGAGCAGGCTTGCCGCCAGGTCGTCCGCCGTGTGACGGCTCGTGTGGCTCACCACGCTCGCCACGCAGGCGATGCGCCCGCTCCCCGGGTCCCGCACCGGCGCCGAGACCGCCACCAGGCCCGGTTCGATCAGCTGGTCGTCCAGGGACCAGCCGTCGTGCGCCGCCTGCCGGGCACGGTGGACGAACTCCTCGGCCGGGTACGGCCGTTCGCGCGGGGGTACGGCCGTGAAGGCGGCGTCTCGCGGGTCCGCCGCCCGGCGTTCGTGCCAGCGGCTCCAGCCGGCGTCCGTCCACTCGGTGGCGAAGAGCGGGCCGGGGGCCGTGCGCTCGGCCGGGAGCAGGTCGCCGATGCGGAAGCTCAGCGACATCGCACGGCGCCGGGTCGCCTGGTGGATGAACCGGATGCCGTCGCGGTCGGCGACCGCCAGCGACACCGACTCGTCCAGTTCGTCCGCCAGCGCGTCCGCCGGTGCCGACAGCAGCGCCGGCAGGCGCAGGGCCGCCAGGTAGGCGTTGCCCAGTTCCATCACGCGCGGGGTCAGGATCGCGTCGCGGCCGTCCAGGCGGACGTATCCCATGCGGGCCAGGGTCGAGGTGATGCGGTCCACCGTGGAGCGCGCCAGGCCCGTGGTCCGCTCCAGGGCGCTCAGGCTGAGCGTGCCGCCCGCCTCCGTGAGGCGGTGCAGTACGGCGACACCGCGGATCAGCGGGGTGACGGCCTCCGCCGGGGGCGGCGCGGTGGCCCCGGAGGTCGGGTGGGCGGCGTCGGGCGGATGCATGGGCCGTACGGTCTCCGGGCTGGCGGGGGGACGATCTCGCTCACACCGTATCCGCAGGACCGGTGGCCGGTCCCTCGTGTGACGGCCGCCGGGGGTTCTCGTGCTGCTGCACCGTCGTTCTACCTCCGCGTCACCCGGACCAGCACCTCGCCCTCGGCTCCGCCCTCTCCGTCCGGTTCCGTCACCGTGATGCGGATGCCGTGCCGGGGGTCCTCGAAGGTCTGGCCCGGGACGAAGGTGGCGTCGGAGAGCTCGGCGTGGACGTTCGGGCTGCGGGTGCAGCCGCCGCTGTTGCGGCGCGAGTCGTACACCTGCACCGGGCCCATGCCCGTGTCCACCCCGGCGTTCACCCGGTAGATCAGGACGCCCGGCCGGCACACCGCCTCGTCGTTGCCCTCCCGGGTGCGCAGCTCCAGCGCGTATCCGGTACGGGCGTCGAGCGGGACGAAGACCAGCTTGGGCCCGCCGGACCGGGCGAGCGGGGTGAGGGGGAACTCCGCGGTCCCGGGGGAGGCGGCGCAGCGGACCTGGTCGGCGTCGAGCCAGCCCAGCTTCCACTTGTGCCAGCCGAGCAGGTCGTTGTCGGCACCCCAGTCCTCGCTCATGATGTCCCAGTGGCCGACCGCGCCTCCGCCGTCCGCGGTGTAGAGGTCGGGCAGCCCGAAGACATGGCCGTTCTCGTGCGGCAGGACCCGGTAGCCGGTGCGGGCGTAGGAGCCGGAGCCGTCGTCCTGGCGGGAGTAGACGAACGAGGCGTTGGCGATCGGGACGCCGTCCGCGACGGGGGCCTCCGCGTTGCCGGCGAACGTCACCGACAGCACGGTGTCCAGCGCGGAGGGGCCCGCGTTCGGCGTGACCAGCACGTTGAGCAGGTCGTAGTCGCTGAAGTCCACCTGGGCGTCGGCGGTGGCCACGATGTCCTGGACCAGCGCGCGGTAGCCCGGGTCGAAGGGGGCGCCGCGCTCTATGCCGTACGCCTTGAACGGCTTCGGCATGTGCAGCCAGTCCGGGATCGGGGTGAACGGGCGGTAGTCCAGGCGGCCGTAGGAGCCGGTGCGGAACCATCGCTGGGTCTGCGGGAAGAACTCGTGGAAGCGGTCCATCGCCTTGCCCTGTCCCCGCGCGTCCGGGAAGTCGATCATCAGGGTGAGCGCGCGCACGGTCCCCGTGGAGTGCGCGTAGCCGCCGGCGGTGGGCACCCCCTCGGACATCTGGACGGACGGGCCGCCGCTGATCATGCAGGGGCCCAGTGCGGTGGACCGGGACAGCGCCGCGACGGGACCGGCCCCGGCCGGGGAGGCGCCCGGCATCAGGTGCCCGCTGCCGGCGGACGTGCTGACGGCGAGGGTCAGCAGCGTGACGGAGGCGAGGGCGGCCGTGCGGCGCGGGCGTATCCGGCGGTGCGTTCCCCTCCGGGGTCGCTGCGGCTGCATGCAGGGCCCTTCCCTCCAGGCAGCCGCCGACTCCCGGCTGCACCCATGCGATCACCCTCTGTCGCAGGCGGGGCGCTCGCGCGCTGGAGCGGGCCGATCGGGGGTCGGATGGTGGGGGATGGGAGTGCGGGGGCGGTGGCCGTGATGAGGGTGTCGAGCGGGCGCCGGAGCGGAGAAAGTCGCCTGTGACCCACGTCACCGGAAATCTCTCCGGCGGAGGGAAATAACCGGGGACGGTCTCCCCGTTTAGTCAGGTGTTCGCGCGAAACGGGGACAGCATCCCCGGATCGTGAGGCACCCCCGGAGATGCACCCCAGAGACACCCGGACAGACACCCCGAGGAGTACACCGTGACGATCACCGCAACCGCGCCGCGCAAGGTGACCCGGCCGCGTGCCGACGCCCTGCGCAACCGCGAGCGCATCGTCACCGCCGCGCGGGAGATGTTCGTCGAGCACGGCCCCGACGTGCCGCTCGACGAGGTCGCCCGCCGGGCCGGCGTCGGCAACGCCACGGTGTACCGCAACTTCCCCGACCGCGACGCCCTCGTCCGCGAGGTCGTCTGCTCCGTCATGGACCGTACGGCGCGGGCGGCCGAGGAGGCACTCGCCGAGACCGGGGACGCCTTCGAGGCGCTCGAGCGCTTCGCGCACACGGCCGCCGACGAGCGGATCAGCGCGCTGTGCCCGATGGTGGCCACGACCTTCGACAAGAACCACCCCGACCTGGAGGCGGCGCGGCAGGGGGCCGAACGCCTCATCGCGGAGCTCATGGACCGTGCCAAGGCGGCCGGCCAGCTCCGCACCGACGTCGAGGTCGGCGATCTGGTGATCGCCGTCGCACAGCTCAGCCGGCCCCCGGCCGGCACGGGCTGCGGCAGCCTCGACCGCTTCGTCCACCGCCATCTGCAGCTATTCCTGGACGGGCTGCGGGCCCCGGCCCGCTCCACCCTGCCCGGCACGGCGGCGACCGTGGAGGACCTGCGCACCGCCTGAGCCCGACACCCGAGACCCACACCTGAGCGATTAGTTCCACACGCGCTGTCCGTCTGCACAACGAACGGCGTTCCGCAGCCGCCGTCCGTCCGCACACCGGACGGTGACCTCACCGGCCCCCACCCGGGCCGAGCCGTTCCTTCGGCTACCGATTTTTCCTTTACCACACGTTTTTTCCGTCACGAAGTCCCGAAGTGGGTACCCCCATGTCCGAAACAGCCCTCAAGGCTCCCGGCGCCGTCCGCAGCGGCGGCGACGCCAACCGCTGGAAGGCGCTCGTCTTCATCGCGCTCGCCCAGCTGATGGTCGTCCTCGACGCCACCATCGTGAACATCGCCCTTCCCTCCGCCCAGACCGACCTCGGCATCTCCGACGGCAACCGGCAGTGGGTCGTCACCGCCTACGCCCTCGCCTTCGGTGGTCTGCTGCTGTTCGGCGGCCGTATCGCCGACCTGTGGGGCCGCAAGCGCGCCTTCGTCCTCGGCCTCGGCGGTTTCGCCGCCGCGTCCGCGCTCGGCGGTGCGGCGACCACCGGCGCGATGATGTTCGGCGCCCGCGCGCTGCAGGGTGCCTTCGGCGCGCTGCTCGCGCCCGCCGCCCTGTCCCTGCTCGCGGTGATGTTCACCGACGCCAAGGAGCGCGCCAAGGCGTTCGGCATCTACGGCGCCATCGCCGGCGGTGGCGGCGCGGTCGGCCTGATCCTCGGCGGCTTCCTCACCGAGTACCTGGACTGGCGCTGGACGTTCTTCGTGAACATCCCGTTCGCCATCGTCGCCGCGCTCGGCGCCTACTTCGTCATCCGTGAGCCGGAGGGCGGCCGCAACCGCTCCCCGCTCGACATCCCCGGCGTGGTCCTGTCCACCCTCGGCCTGGTCGCGCTGGTCTACGGCTTCACCCGCGCCGAGTCCGACGGCTGGAGCGACACCGTGACCGTGGCGATGTTCGTCATCTCCGCCGTCTCGCTGATCGCCTTCGCGCTCGTCGAGTCCCGGGTGAAGGCCCCGCTGCTGCCGCTGCGCGTGGTGACCGACCGCAACCGCGGCGGTATCTACCTCTCCCTCGGTCTCGCGATCATCGGCATGTTCGGCCTGTTCCTCTTCCTGACCTACTACCTGCAGGTCGTGAAGGGCTACTCGCCGGTCAAGACCGGCTTCGCGTTCCTGCCGATGGTGGCCGGCATGATCACCGGCTCCACCCAGATCGGCACCCGGCTGATGACCCGGATCCCGGCCCGCTTCCTGATGGGCCCCGGCTTCCTGGTCGCAGCGCTCGGCATGCTGGTGCTGACCCAGCTGAAGATCGACTCCTCGTACGGCACGCAGCTGCTGCCCGCGATGGTGCTGCTCGGCCTCGGCATGGGTACGGCGTTCATGCCGGCGATGTCCCTGGCCACCCAGGGCGTGCAGCCCCGGGACGCCGGTGTGGCCTCCGCGATGGTCAACACCTCGCAGCAGGTGGGCGGCGCGATCGGCACCGCCCTGCTGAACACCATCGCCGCGTCCGCGACCACGTCGTACGTCAAGGACCACATCGCGTCCGCCGCCGGCAAGCCGCAGCAGCAGCTGGTCGCGCTGCAGGGCATGGTGCACGGCTACAGCACCGCGATCTGGTTCGCCGTCGGTATCCTCGCGGTCGCCGCGCTGATCGCCTTCACCTTCGTCAACGCCGGCCGTCCGGGCTCCACCACGGTGGCCTCCGGGGACGGCGACCGCATCGAGGACGAGGTGCCGGTGCCGGTGGTGGCCCACTGAGCGCCCGCCTGAATTAGCGGAGCCAGGGCAGGTCCGCACCCGCTTCGTTGGGCTGGAGGCCCTCGGCGACGATCTCCATGATCTCGCCGAGGGCCTTCTGCTGTGCCGGGCTGAGCCGCTCGAACAGCGCCTGGCGAACGGCGGTGACATGGCCGGGCGCGGTGCGCCGGAGCACCTCCAGGCCCTCGTCGGTGAGGACGGCGAACTGGCCGCGCTTGTCGGAGGGGCAGTCCTCGCGGCGTACCCAGCCGTTCTTCTCCAGCCGAGCCACGGCGTGCGAGAGCCGGGAGCGGGTGATCTTCGCCTGCATCGCCAGCTCGGTCATCCGCAGCCGGCGGCGCGGGGCCTCGGCCAGGCCCACGAGCAGGCCGTAATAGATGTGCGGCATGCCCGCGTCGCGCTGCAGCTGCCGGTCGAGGTGGTCCTCCAGCAGGGTGGTGGCGTGCAGGTACGCGCGCCAGACGCGCTGTTCCTCCGCGGTGAGCCAGCGGGGCGGTTCCGCGGCGGGGGAGGAGGCGGAGGATGCGGGTGCCGTGGTCATGACTCCACTGTACGGCTCCTGTTCTTGAATCTTAAACAAATCGGGCGTACCCTCGGAGAATGGAAAGCTTTAGTTTTAAAGCATCTCTTTGTTGGGAGTAGTGCCGATGTCCGCCGCCACCCAGGAGCGCATGCCCGCCCTGTACCTCAGCCACGGCGCCCCGCCGCTCGCGGACGACCCCGTCTGGCCCGGCGAGCTGGCCGCCTGGTCCGCCGCACTGCCGCGGCCGAAGGCGATCCTGATGGTCTCCGCGCACTGGGAGGAGGCCCCGCTCGCCCTCGGCGCCACCACGACCGTGCCGCTCGTCTACGACTTCTGGGGCTTTCCCGAGCACTACTACCGCGTGCGCTACGACGCGCCGGGCGCCCCGGAGCTGGCCGAGAGCGTGCGCAAGCTGCTGCGCGCCCCCGGTATGCCGGTGCAGGACATCCCCGACCGGGGCCTGGACCACGGCGCGTACGTGCCGCTCGTCGAGATGTACCCCGGCGCCGACATCCCCGTCCTCCAGGTCTCCATGCCGACCCTCGACCCGGTCCGGCTGATGGAGATCGGCCGCCGGCTCGCGCCGCTGCGCGACGAGGGCGTACTGATCGTCGGTTCCGGCTTCTTCACCCACAACCTCGCCGCGCTGCGGCACGCCGGCTCCACCCCGGCCTGGTCCGCGGAGTTCGACGACTGGGGGCGGCGGGCCCTGGAGGGCGGCGACACCGACGCCCTGCTGGACTTCCTGCACCGCTCCCCGGCCGGCCGGCTCGCCCACCCGCGCACGGAGCACTTCGCCCCGCTGTTCGTGACCATGGGTGCGGCCGACGCCGCCGGGGAACTCGGTGACCAGAGGTCGGTGATCGACGGCTTCTGGATGGGCCTCGCCAAGCGCTCGGTGCAGTTCGGCTGACGCCCGCATAAAGGCCGGATATGCCCTGTCCCTCAAAAGGCTGTGAGTTCGCCCGCGCGGCAACCTTCGGCGCGTACCGGTCGTCTTCCGGGGTGGGAGAGCGGTGAGCAAGGCGCTCTCCCGGGGTGGGTGAGGGCGGTCGCGCCGTGTGTGACGGGCGTCTCACCCGCGCAGGGAGCGGAGCTGTGCATGAGGGACGCGAGGGTGGCCTTCGCTGGGCTTCACCCCCGCCCTGACCTGCACCTCTCGGTGCCTGTCGGCGCCGCACAGCGGCGTGCGGCCGGACAGGGTACTGCATGATCAGAAAAATCGGGGGTCGGGTTGGGAATTCTGTCCGGATTCCAGTCGTTGTTTCCATCGGATGCAGGGCACCCGAGGAGAGTCCGAGGAGTCCGGAGGAGGGTCCGGAAGACCTCGGCGGCGCCTCCCGCCGTGCCGAGTGTCCGACGGACCACCCGCTGACCCACCATCGCAAGGGAGCACGCATGGCAACCCGTGCCGTCGCCCGTCGTAAGTCCGCCACCGGCGAGACGGCCGACGCGGCAAGCAGTGTTCGCGCCACCGGCGACATCGCCGACCGCGATCTGGTCGGCATGTACCTCGACGAGATCGCGCGGACACCGCTGCTCGACGCCGCCAAGGAGGTCGAGCTGTCCCAGCAGATCGAGGCGGGTGTCTTCGCACGGCAGATCCTCGACGGGTACGAGGAGTCCCCGTCGGACGCGAGCCGTGAGGAGCTTCAGGCCCTGATCGACCAGGGGGAGCGGGCCAAGGACGTCTTCATCCGCTCCAACCTCCGCCTGGTCGTCGCCGTGGCCCGCCGTTACCCGCGCAGCGGCCTGCCCCTGCTGGACCTGATCCAGGAGGGCAACGCCGGTCTGGTCCGCGCGGTCGAGAAGTTCGACTACCGCAAGGGCTTCAAGTTCTCCACGTACGCCACGTGGTGGATCCGCCAGGCGATCACCCGCTCGATAGCGGACCAGTCGCGCACGATCCGGCTGCCCGTCCACCTGGTCGAGGAGCTGGGCCGCATCCGCCGCGTGCAGCGCGAGTTCAACCGTGAGCACGGGCGCGACCCGGAGCCCACGGAGATCGCCGCCGAGCTCGGCTCCACGCCGGAGCGGGTCATCGACGTACTGGACTGGGCCCGCGACCCCGTCTCGCTGAACATGTCGGTGGACGACGAGGGCGAGACCCAGTTCGGCGACCTGCTGGAGGACACCTCCGCGGTGAGCCCCGAGCAGTCGGTGCTCACGCTGCTGCGCAGCGAGGAGCTGGACGACCTGATCGGCCGCCTCGACCAGCGCACGGCGTCCATCATCAAGATGCGGTACGGCATCGACGACGGGCGCGAGCGCACGCTGACCGAGGTCGGCAAGGAGCACGGTCTGACGCGCGAGCGCATCCGCCAGATCGAGAAGCACGCCCTGCTGGAGCTGAAGAAGCTGGCCCGCGACACGGGCTTCGACGCGGCGGCCTGACATCGCGCCCGCAGGGGCGTGTTCCCGCCGGCCGGTGTGCGCGGTCGCGTGCGCCGGGTGGCGGAACACCGCGCAAACATGGCGTTGTTCCGCCGCTTCAACCCTCAAAGCCGGGGGAACAACACCTCAGGGTATGGGAGTTCGGATCCAGATCCCGGAACTCCCGCCCAGGCAAACCGTTTCAGCGGCCGGCCCACGAGCCAACCGAACCACGTCCCGACGCACATCCCCCCCGGCGCCGGGACTTCCCCCGAGCCGGGCTTCGGCGCCCACCCCCCCCCGGGCGCCGGAGTCCGGCTCTTCTTGCGCGCCAGGAGTCGCGAAAGGGCGGGCCACCCCGTACCTGAACCACGGGGTGACCCGCCCGGACGGCAGATTCTGTCATACGGCCGATCACCGCCCGGCAACGGGCCGTCACGCCCCGCGCCCGGCCCCCGCCTGCGCCGCCCTGCTCAGTCGTTCCCCCATCTCCCGTACGGCGTCCACCAGTTCCGCCGGCTGTCGTACCGTGAAGCCGAAGCCCAGCATCGCCAGGCGGGCCGCCAGCCACTCCACCGGACCGCTGCCCCGCCCGCGCAGCACGCATCCGCCGCCCTCCTCCGGCTCCGGCGCCCCGACCCACCCCGGCAGCCGCGCCGCGACCACGTCCACCGGCTCGGCGAACGCGACGACATAGTCGTAGGACTCCTGTCCGCGCTGCATCGAGCGGCGCAGGTACTCCGCCGCGCTGCCCTCCGGCAGCTCCCGGGGCACGAACCGTGCGCCCGTGGCGAACGGCTCGCTCACCCGGTCCACGCGGAACGTGCGCCAGTCCTCGCGTTCGAGGTCGTAGGCGACGAGGTACCACCGCCGTCCCGTCGACACCAGCCGGTACGGCTCGGTCAGCCGCCGGGACCGGGTGCCGTCGGCGGCCCGGTAGGCGAACCGCAGCCGCTCCCGCCCGGCCACCGTGGACGCCATCACGGTGAGCGTCTCGGGCGCGATGCTCGGCCCGTCTCCGCTGGTCAGCGGTGTGGTCGCGGCCTGAAGCGTGGTCACCCGGTGGCGCAGCCGCGACGGCAGCACCTGCTCGAGCTTGGCCAAAGCCCGTACCGACGCCTCCTCCAGGCCCTCGACCGCGTGCCCGGCGCCCGCCCGCAGTCCCACCGCGATGGCCACCGCCTCCTCGTCGTCGAGCACCAGCGGCGGCAGGGCCTTGCCCGCGACGAGCCGGTAGCCGCCGTCCGCACCCATGCTCGCCTGCACGGGATAGCCGAGTTCGCGCAGCCGGTCGACGTCCCGGCGGATCGTGCGACGCGAGACTCCGAGCCGCTCGGCGAGCTCGCCACCGGGCCATTCGCGGGGCGTCTGGAGAAGCGAGAGCAGCTGCAGTAGCCGGGCCGGAGTATCGGTCGTCATGGAGTCGAGGATGCCGCAGAACTAGGACATGATCTGACCTACTGGCCCTCTACCTTCGGTGCATGACCTCCACCGAGACCGAAACGCACCTCACCGCACCACCCGCCGCCGGTGACCGTCGCCGCTGGTTCGCCCTGGCCATCGTGATGACCGCGGCCTTCATGGACCTCGTCGACGTGACGATCGTCAACATCGCGATCCCGTCCATCCAGCGGGACGCCGGCGCCTCGTTCAGCCAGATCCAGTGGATCACCGCCGGTTACGCGCTCGCCTTCGCGGCCGGTCTCATCACCGGCGGCCGGCTCGGTGACATCCACGGCCGCAAGCGGGTCTTCCTGCTCGGCATCGGCGGCTTCACGCTGGCCTCCGCGCTGTGCGGTTTCGCCGCGAACCCGGAGATGCTCGTCGCCTCCCGGGTGCTGCAGGGCGGCATGGCGGCGCTGATGGTGCCCCAGGTGCTGTCGATCGTGCACGCCACGTTCCCGGCGCACGAACGCGGCAAGGTCTTCGGCCTGTTCGGCGCGATCATCGGGCTGGGCGCGGTGTCGGGTCCGCTGCTGGGCGCCCTGCTGACGGAGTGGAACCTCTTCGGTCTGGAGTGGCGGCCCATCTTCCTGATCAACCTGCCGGTCGGACTGGCCGCCTGGTTCCTCGGCCGCCGATTCATCACCGAGTCCCGCGCCCCGCGCGCCCTCAAGCTCGACCTGGTCGGCGTGGCCCTGGTGACGCTGGGGCTGCTGATGCTGCTCTACCCGCTCACCCGCGGCCGTGAGCTGGGCTGGCCGCTGTGGGGGTACGGCTCGATGGCCGGTGCGCTCGTCGTCTTCGGGGTCATGGTCGCCTACGAGCGGCGCAAGGCGGCGCGGGACGGCTCGCCGCTGGTGGAGCTGTCGCTGTTCCGGATCAAGAGCTTCGCGGCGGGCATCGCCGTGCAGACGGTGTTCGGGATCGCCCTCGGTGTGTTCTTCCTGGTGTGGACGCTGTACATGCAGATGGGGCTTGGCTGGAGCCCGCTGAAGGCCGGCCTGACCGGCGTGCCGTTCTCGATCGCGGTGTCCCTGGCGGCGGGGCTGAGCGTGCAGAAGCTGGTCCCGCGGTTCGGGCGCGGGGTGCTGCAGGCGGGCGCGCTGATCATGGCGCTGGGCGTGCTGCTGTATCTCGCGGAGGCGGGGCACTACGGCCTGTCCATCGCCCCCTGGCAGATGGCGCTGCCGCTGGTGGTGATGGGCCTGGGGATGGGCCTGATCGTCGCGCCGCTGACCGACGCGGTGCTGTCCCAGGTGCCGCGCGAGCACGCCGGTTCGGCGTCCGGGCTGATCAACACCGTGCAGCAGATGGGCAACGCGCTGGGGCTCGGCCTGGTCTCGGTGGTCTTCTTCGGTGAGATCGGCGACCGGCTGACCCCGGCCGAGGTGGGCCCGGCCTTCGTGCACGCCTTCCAGCACGCGCTGGGCTGGGTGGCGGCGGTGATGGCCGTGATCTTCCTGCTGATGGCCGCGCTGCCGAAGCGTCCGGCGCAGCACGTGGAGGGCGCGCCGGCCGACGAGCCCACTGCGGCGGCGGAGAAGGAGCGGGAACTGGTGCACTGAGCACCACTGTCCAAGGGCCCGGCACCCGAGGTGCCGGGCCCTTGTCGTGCCCGGCCGTTTCCGCCTCGATTTCCGATCATGCCCGTTTCGCTTCTGCTTGGGTCCGAACCTGTTTACTTTCTGGAAATCCGGGCGTAGCCTCGGAGAGAAACCACACGTTCGGGTATGAGTCGGAGGCGAACGGACATGTACGCACCGGAGCGGCAGCAGGAGATCCTCCGGCTCGCCCGGGACGGCGGCCGGGTGGACGTGGTGTCGCTCGCCGAGGAGTTCCAGGTGACGGCGGAGACCATCCGCCGCGACCTGAAGGCCCTGGACCGGGCCGGCCTGGTGCGCCGCGTGCACGGCGGGGCCATCCCCGTGGGGCGCCTCGACTTCGAGCCGGACCTCACCGAGCGCGAGTCCACCGCCGCCGACGAGAAGGACCGCGTCGCCAAGGCCGCCCTGGCCGAACTGCCCATCGAGGGCACGGTGATCCTCGACGCCGGCACCACGGTCGCCCGGCTGGCCGCAGCGCTGCCGCTGGAGTCCTCGCTCACCGTCGTCACGCACTCGCTGCCCATCGCGGCCCGCCTCGCCGACCACCCGGGCATCCAGCTCCACCTCGTCGGAGGGCGGGTACGGCACCGTACGCGGGCCGCCGTGGACGCCTGGGCGCTGCGGGCGTACGGCGAGATCCGCGCGGACGTGCTGTTCGTGGCCGCCAACGGCTTCTCCGCCGAGCACGGTCTGACCACCCCCGACCTCGCCGAGGCGGCGGTCAAGCGCGCAGCCGTCGCCGCCGCCCGCCGGGTCGTCCTGCTCGCCGACTCCTCCAAGCACGGCCAGGAGCACTTCGCCCGCTTCGGCGACCTGAGCGATGTGGACCTGCTGATCACCGACAGCGGGCTCAGCCCCGAAGACGCCGCCGTCATCGAGCGCGGCGGCACGGAAGTAGTACGCGCATGATCCTCACCGTCACCCCCAACCCGTCCCTCGACCGCACCTACGAGGTCCAGGCGCTCACGCGCGGCGGTGTCATCCGCGCCGAGACCGAGCGCACGGACCCCGGTGGCAAGGGCGTGAACGTCTCCCGCGCGGTCGCGGCCGCCGGCCGGCGCACGGTCGCCGTGCTGCCCCTGGGCGGTGCACCGGGCGCGCTCGTCGCCGAACTGCTCCACGCGCAGGGCATCGAGGTCGCGCCGGTCCCGGTCGCCGGGGCCACCCGCTCCAACATCGCGCTCGCCGAGGCGGACGGCGTCCTGACGAAGATCAACGCGCCGGGCCCGTATCTGACCGGCGCCGAGCAGGAACTGCTGCTGGAGACCGTGCGCGAGGCCTCGCGCGGCGCCGACTGGATCGCCTGCTGCGGCAGCCTGCCCCGGGGACTTGACCCCTCCTGGTACGCCGATGTCGTCACCCGGGCGCACGCCGGGGGTGCGCGGATCGCCCTGGACACCTCGGGCCGCGCCCTGCTGGAGGCGCTGCGCGCCCGGCCCGACGTGGTGAAGCCCAACGCCGAGGAACTCGCGGAGGCGGTCGGGCGCCCCCTCGCCACGGTGGGCGACGCGCTCAAGGCGGCCGAGGAACTGCGCGAGATGGGCGCGGGCGCGGTGCTCGCGAGCCTGGGCGCCGACGGCCAGCTGCTGGTGGACGACTCCGGCACCTGGTTCGGCAGCGCCCGCGTGGACGCCGTACGCAGCAACGTGGGCGCCGGTGACTCCTCCCTGGCCGGTTTCCTCATCGCCGGCGGCACCGGCCCCGACGCCCTGGCCTCCGCCGTCGCCCACGGCGCCGCCGCCGTGACCCTGCCCGGCAGTGTGATGCCGGCCCCGGCCGACCTGGACCCGGCGGCCGTGACCGTCACGGACCGGGTGCCGGTGGACCGCCCGCTCAAGGAGCCGGTGCCATGACAGCCCACGCCACCGCTCCCGCGCGCCGCGGCTCCTCCTTACTCCCCTGACGCCTGCCGCACCCGCCCCCGTCTCCCCTCTCCCCCCTCCTCACCCCCGTCCCCTTCCCGCCCATCCCACCGACCGGGCGATACGCGAGCTAAGGAGCCCGCGATGAGCGACATGATCACCGCGGAACTGGTCGACCTCGACCTGTCCGCCACGACCAAGGAAGCGGCGGCCCGCGCCCTCGCCGAGCGCATGGTGGCGCTGGGCCGGGTGACCGACCTGGACGGCTTCCTCGCCGACGTGGCCGCACGGGAGGCGCAGATGCCGACCGGTCTCGACGGCGGCATCGGCATCCCGCACTGCCGCAGCGCCCATGTCACCGAGCCGACGCTGGCCTTCGGGCGCAGCGCCGCCGGGATCGACTTCGGCGCCGCGGACGGCCCGGCCGACCTGATCTTCCTGATCGCCGCGCCGGCCGGTGCCGACGACGCCCATCTGACGATCCTGTCGTCGCTGGCCCGGCAGCTGATGAACGCCGAGTTCACGGGCGCGCTGCGGTCGGTGAGCGGCGCGGGCACGGCGGCGGCGCTGATCCGCGGGGATGTCACCCCCGCGGACGTCGAGGCCGCGCGGGCCTCCCAGAACTCCGTGGCGGCGCCGGTGGCGGCCTCCGCCGGCGCCGCCACGGACACCAGCACCCCGGAGGCGGGCGAGCGCCCGTTCCGGATCGTCGCCGTGACCTCCTGCCCGACCGGCATCGCGCACACCTACATGGCCGCCGAGTCACTGGAGAACGCGGGCCGCGAGGCCGGCGTCGAACTCACCGTCGAGACCCAGGGCTCGGCCGGCTTCACCCGGCTCGACCCGGCGGTGATCGCGGACGCGGACGGCGTGATCTTCGCCCATGACGTGCCGGTGCGCGACAAGGACCGCTTCGCGGGCAAGCCCACCGTCGACGTCGGCGTGAAGGCCGGCATCAACCGCCCGGCCGAACTGATCGGCGAGGTCCGGGAGAAGGCGGCGCGCGGAGAGGTGAGCGCCGCGGCACCCGCCTCGGGCTCCACCCCGGTCGAGCGCACCGGCGACGCGGGCGAGGGCTACGGCACCAAGCTCCGCAAGTGGCTGATGTCCGGCGTCAGTTACATGGTGCCGTTCGTCGCCGCGGGCGGTCTGCTCATCGCGCTCGGCTTCGCCATCGGCGGCTACAAGATCAACAAGGCGCCGTCGGTGATGGACCACTTCATCTGGACCCAGGCCGACAGCTGGGGCGCCCTGCTGTTCCAGATCGGCGGTGTGGCCTTCGGCTTCCTCGTCCCGGTCCTCGCCGGGTACATCGCCTACGGCATGGCGGACCGTCCCGGTCTGGTGCCAGGCTTCGTCGGCGGCGCGATCTCCCTCACCATCAACGCGGGCTTCCTCGGCGGCCTGGCCGCGGGCCTGATCGCCGGCGGGGTCGTGATGGGCATCCAGAAGGTGCGCATCCCGGCGGCCCTGCGCGGCATCATGCCGGTGGTGGTGATCCCGCTGATCTCCTCGGCGATCGTCGGGTTCCTGATGTTCGTGGTGATCGGCAAACCCATCGCCTCCGCCCAGAAGGGCCTCACCGACTGGCTGAACGGCCTCACCGGCACCAACGCCGTCCTGCTCGGCGCGCTGCTCGGCCTGATGATGTGCTTCGACCTCGGCGGTCCGGTCAACAAGGTCGCCTACACCTTCGCCACCGCCGGTATCGCCGTCGCGAGCCCCAGCGACTCCGCGATGAAGATCATGGCCGCGGTGATGGCCGCCGGCATGGTCCCGCCGCTGGCGATGGCCCTGGCCACGACCGTGCGCGGCAAGCTCTTCACCCCGACCGAGCGGGAGAACGGCAAGGCCGCCTGGGTGCTGGGCCTGTCCTTCATCTCCGAGGGCGCCATCCCGTTCGCGGCGGCCGACCCGCTGCGGGTCATCCCCTCCGCGATGGTCGGCGGCGCGATCACCGGCTCCCTGTCCATGGCGTTCGACGCGACCCTGCGCGCCCCGCACGGCGGCATCTTCGTCGTCCCGCTGATCGGCAACCCGCTGCTGTACCTGGTGGCGATCGCCGCGGGCGTCTGCGTCAGCACCGCCCTGGTCATCGTCCTCAAGGGGCTGCGCAAGCCGGCTCCCGGTGCCGCGGAGCAGGGCACCGGCGAGAGCACGGCGGCCGCGGGCGCCAAGCAGCCGGTGGCGGCGTAAGCAGGAGACGGCCATATATCCCTTTCAGGCGCTGTGAGTTGTTCACGGCGCCTGTCAGGTTAGAGAAGGCAATGCGAGATTCGTCACGGTCCGGGGCAAAGTCCCGGACCGTGGTGTTCACTGGAACGCATGCCCGAGCCTTCCTCGATCCTCCAGGCGGCAGGGATGGCCGTCCTCGCTCTGGCCGGCGTCGCCTGGCTGATCGGCATCACCCGCATGCTGCGCCGCTTCCGCCAGGAGGCGATCATCCGGAGCTACGCCCCGGACGTCGCCCTCTCCGCCCTGCCGGGCCCGCGCGAGACCGGCCCCCGCGTGGAGGCCGTCGAGCTGACTCCGGCGGAGCGGGACGCCTTCGCCAGCCTGGCGCGCCGCTTCCGCGACGCCGGCTGAAGGGCTCCCGCTAGGGGGAGACCCGCTCGGCGCGCCGCTCCATCGCCTCCCGGGCCGCCTCCTCGCTCGTGTACACCTCGCACATGTGCCGCCCGTCCGGGGTCGCCGTGTGCTCCACCTCCCACAGGGCCAGCTCGCGGCCGTCGCGCAGCAGGAACGCGTGCTCGTAGAGCGAGAAGCTCAGCCCGATACGGCCCGCCCGGCACGGACGGCCGAACGCCTGCGTGATCCGGTGCCCCCGCGCCGTGGCCAGCAGGGCCGCGGTCTCGCCGTCCGGCCGGTCGGCGTTCTCCGCGCGGCGCAGCAGCCGGCGCGCGTGATCGGCCGAGCCGTCGGTGAGGTACACCTGCCGCGGCCGGGGAACGGGGGCGGAGTGCGCCGGAACCGGCAGCTCGAACTCCGTCCCGTCCGACGGCAGCGGCAGCCGCGCCGTGGCCGCGCGCAGCTCCTCCTCGTCGGCGTACACCTCGTGCTGCGGGTCGCTGCCCGGGGCCGTGTTGTGGACCAGCTCCCACAGGGTGAGGGCCTGGCCGTCGGCGAGGAGCCAGGTGTGCCGGTACGTCTCCCGGTGCCTCCCCGCGCTGTGGTGCGCGGAGTGCAGCGAGCCGTCGTACGCCAGCGCGCAGTCCAGCCGCGCGATCACCTCGTCGGGCAGCTCGAAGGAGTTCAGGGCGCGGCCGAGAATCCGCGCCAGATGATCCTCCGGCGACGCGGGTGGTTCGTACGCCGCGGTCTCGTACGGAACGCTCAAGGTGTCTCCCGGCGCTTGCTGCATGTCACCCAGTGGGTGCATACCGTAGCCCCTCGGCCGGACATCGTGTCCGGGAACCGAGAAAACGTGTGCCCGGAAAACGCACGGGCCGTGCGGGAAGTTCCCACACGGCCCGACCTGAGTCAACGCCCCCTGCGCACCCGGCTATTGCCGCATCACGCGGCACTCCCGGCGACCCACTCGCTCCAGCCCAAGTCCCAGCCGTTGAGCCCGTTGTCGGGGGAGACGGTCTTGTCCGGCGAGTTCTTGACGACCACCACGTCACCGATCAGCGAGTGGTCGTAGAACCACTTCGCCGGAGTGTCCCCCTGCGCGCCCCGCTCGTCGGCCAGACCGACACAGCCGTGGCTCGTCCCCTGGCTGCCGAAGGGCGGATTGCCCTTGTTGTACCAGTAGTTGCCGTGGATGAACGTCCCCGACTGCGTCAGCCGCATCGCATGCGGCACATCCGGGATGTCGTACTCGCCGCCCAGCCCGACCGTCTGGCTGTTCATCCGGGTCTGCGTGAACTTCTCCGAGATCACCATCGCCCCGTTGTACGTGGTGTGCTCCGGGCTGCCCGACGAGATCGGGATCGTCTTCACGGTCTGCCCGTCCCGCACCACGGTCATGGTCTGCGTGTTCACGTCCACGGTGGAGACCTGCGACCGCCCCACGGTGAACGTGACGACCTTCTTCTGCACCCCGAAGACCCCGTTGGCCCCCTGGACCCCGTCGAGGTCGATCTTCATGGTGACCTTGGAGCCGGCCTTCCAGTAGTCCTGCGGCCGGAAGTCGAGGCGCTGCTCCCCGAACCAGTGCCCGACCACCTGCTGGCCACTGCTGGAGGTGACCGCGATGTGCGACTGCACGGCCTTCTTGTCGCTGATCGCCTTGTCGAAGGTGAACGACACGGGCATCCCGACACCGACGGTCGTGCCGTCGTCCGGCGTGTACGTCCCGATGAAGCTGTTCGACGACGAGACGGTGGTGAAGATGGAGTTCGCGGCCGCCGTACGGCCGCCGGAGTCCTTCGCCGTCGCGGAGATCTGGTACTTCGTCCCCCGCTCGAGCCGCTCCTTGGGCTTCCAGGTGCTGCCGTCGGCGGATATCTCACCGGCCACGGTCTGCCCGGTGCCGGCCACCGTCATCTTCACGTCCGTCAGCTTGCCGTCGCTGACCTGCACTCCGGTGCTGTTGATCGAGGCGCCGGTCGAGCCGTCCTTCGCCGAGATGGCGATCTTCGCGACGGAGGTCTTGGTGTCGCCGCCGCCGCCGTTCTTGTCGTCGTTGCTCGCGTTGGCGTTCCCGCCGCACGCGGTGAGGGTCAGGGCGCCGACCATCAGGGCGGCACAGGCCCCCAGTACGCGCCGCGCTGCAATGTCCGGCGTAGTCACGGGCTGCTCCCAGTTTTCATCGATCACTCCAAGGCGTGAAGAAAGAGCGATCAACCGACGACTCCGGTTCCCACGTGACAGAACTGCGACAATCCCCTGCGGGGGGCGGAAGATGGGGCCCTGGCCCGAGGGCCCCATCTGAACTCGGCTGTGGCCGGCCAGGGATTGGGCTGCACCCGGCGCTTCTTGGCGACCGGCATCTGGGCTGGCCGGGGGTAGGTGCGCTCACCGGCGCTGGCCGGGTGCCTCCCCCAAGCTCTTCGAGCAGGGGGGACCCCCAGCGCCCACCCGTGCCGCCCCAGCGGCACGACTGCCCGCAGCTATGTCGGCATGGCCGCCGCCCGTCGGTGCACCCGCCGCAGCTGCGCGCGCCACCGCGTCGGTGCAGGCGCCGCGCGCCACGGCGTTGGTGCAGCCGCGTCCGGCGGTGAGGGGACGGGGTGGGGGGTGTCCGCCCGCAGCGTCCGGCACCGTGACACGGCACCCGCGTCGGAAACGGCCGGCCGGACCGAGGACGGACACCCCCCACCCCGGCCCCGACTCAGAAACCGGCCGTAGGCGACGCGCGCCACGACGCGACCGCAACGGGCCGCCGCAGGCCAAAAGGGGCGCGGGGAACGGCGCGAGAACCCCCACCCACCCGCACCTGACAACACACCCAGCGCCGCAGGCACAACGCACCCGCAGCCGACACTCACACCTGCCCGTACAGCTCCCCGTACGACGGCCACCCGCTCACCGACTCCGCAGCCCGTACCGCCCGCACGATCGCCCGTGTCACCACATCCGCCCCCGCCGCGAGCACCGCGTTCAACGCCAGCGGATCCGCCGCGGGCAGCGCAACCGCGCCCGTGGCCAACGCGAACACACTGTCCCCGTCGTTCAGCAGATGCACCGGCCGTACAGCCCGCGCGATCCCGTCATGCGCCGTCCCCGCCACCTTCTGCGCCTGCGCCTTCGACAGCACCGCATCCGTGGCGACCACGGCCAGCGTGGTGTTCATCGGCGGAGCCACCCGCGCAGCCGCCAGGGCTTCCAGCCGCGCCCGCGCCCCCTCGACCACCTCCGCCGGCGGATACGCCACCCGCCGCCCCCCGAACAACTCCGCGTACATCTCCCCGTACAGCACCCCCGTCCCCGGATCCACCACCGCCCCCGCCGCGTTGGCCACGACCAACGCCGCCACCGTGATCCCGGAGTCGAGCCTCACGCTCGCCGTCCCGACGCCGCCCTTCAGCACCCCCACGGCGGCCCCCGTCCCGGCCCCCACGCACCCTTCCGCGACAGCCGCCCCGACCGCGCCGGCCGCCGCCGCCTCGACCGCGGCCCGTCCCGTCGCCGCGTCCGGCCGTGCCCGGAAGTCACCGCCGCGCCCCAGGTCGAAGACGCACGCCGCCGGCACCACGGGCACGACATGCGTGGGATCCGGCCCCACCCGCACGCCCCGGCCCCGCTCCTCCAGCCACGCCATCACCCCGGACGCCGCGTCGAGCCCGTACGCGCTGCCCCCGGTGAGCACCACGGCCTCGACCTTCTGCACGAGGTTGCGCGGATCGAGGGCGTCGGTCTCCTTCGTCCCGGGTCCGCCCCCGCGCACGTCCACGGCGGCCACAGCGCCCCCCTCGGGGGCGAGGACGACGGTGGTTCCGGTCAGCCACCCGTCACCACGGCGGGTGGCGTGCCCGACCCGCACCCCGATGACATCCGTCAGAGCGTCAACTGTCATGCGCCCCAGTGTGAAGGAACCGTGTCACGCCCCCCGCGCCGAGCGCACCGCCCCCGTGCCGAACGCACTGCCCCCACGCCGAGCGCACCGCACCCGTGCCACAAGCACAGTCACCCACCCCCCTTGCGCACCGTCACCCACCCCCTGCGCGGAGCGCACCCACGCCCCGGCCCCCGCCTCTCCACCCCCCTACGCGGAGCGCATCCGCGCCGTCAAGGTCACCCCGACCGCCACCGCCAGCCCGGACACGATCCCCGCCGCGAGCACCGCCCATTCGCCCAGGAACGTGCAGCAGATCACGAGCAGCGCGGTGACCGGCAGGACCGTCTGCTGGGCGATGCCGACCTTGAAGTGACGGGCGTGCAGCGCCCACACGGTCAGCAGGTACAGCGCCGTCGGCAGGGTCACCGCCGCCGACGCGGCCGTCGCGGAGATGTGCGCCGAACCGACCGCCTGCTCGACGGCCACTTCGAGACCCGCGCCGATCGCCGCCGCGGAGGCGAAGATCAGGTAGTGGCCGTAGCCCCACACGAACGCCTGCCGGCTGGAGCGCAGGTGTCCGTGGATGGGGACCACGAAGTAGATCCACCAGGCGGCGAACACGATCAGCAGTCCGCCCGCCGCGATGGGCAGCAGCTCACCGAGGGCGTCGTGCTCGTCCACGGCCGACTTGACCGCGACCGTGGCCGCCGCGATCGTCTCGCCGAGCACGATGATCGTGAACAGTCCGTACCGCTCGGCGATGTGGTGGGGATGCCAGGCCGTGGTGAAGGACCTCTCCGCGATCAACGGCACGGACAGCTCCGCGACCACCATCACCAGGAACAGCCAGGGCCGCGCCGGTTCCGGCAGCACGATCAGCCCCACCCAGCCGACCTGGCAGAGCAGCACCCCGACGGCGTACCGCACTGCCGCGGTCCGCTCCTCGCCCTCGGCCCATCTCGCGGCGCGCAGCCACTGCACGACCAGGGCCAGCCGCATGATCACGTAGCCGAGCCAGACGACGAGGAAGTCGTGTTCGTCGAAGGCCCTGGAGACCCCCGCCGCGAGCACCAGGACACCGGCGATCTGCACAAGGGTGACCACCCGGTACAGCACGTCGTCGTTGTCGTACGCCGAGGCGAACCAGGAGAAGTTCATCCAGGCCCACCAGATGGCGAAGAAGACCATCGCGTAGTTGAGGATGCCCTGGCCCGCGTGCCCGTCGGCGAGGAAGTGCACCAGCTGGACGCCGGCCTGGGCGATCGCCACGACGAAGCACAGGTCGAAGAGGAGTTCCAGCGGTGAGGCGACGCGGTGGGCCTCGTCGCGGCCGCGGGCGGTGAGCCTGCGCAGCGGCCGGTGTCGGGCGGGTGCGTCGGAGGGCGCGGGGGAGTGGCTGGAACTCTGCGTCATGTGTCCCAGCACACCAGATAACCGGACGAAAATCTTCGGGCCGATGCCGCGGCGTAACCTGGAGGTATGAGCACCGCTTCCGCCCCCGAGCCGCGCGACCCGAAGGCCGCGCTGGTCTTCGACGACCCGATCGAGCTGCAGTCCTCGGACGACACCGACGGCGGGTGGGGCGAGCGCCCCGCGACGACCGGCGACAGCGCCGCCGACCTCAAGCGTTTCCTGGACGAGAAGCCGCCCCACCACATCTGATCCACGGGGGGCCGCCCGAGGGGATGATCCACGGAGAGCCCGAGCGGACCCGGTGCCCGCCCCGGCCTCCGCCGCTCCTACTCGCCGCGCCCGGCGGTGCGCTGGGCGACCAGCGTGTCGCGGATCTCCTTGAGCACCTCCAGCTCGCTGACCTCCACGATCTCCTTCGTGCCCTCCCGGGCCGCCTTGCGGTCCGCCTGGCGGGCCAGGTACTTCGCCATCGGCAGGACCATCAGGAAGTAGACCACCGCGGCGGTGATCAGGAAGTTCAACGTCGCGCCGAGGACCGAGCCCCACATGATGCGGATGCCCTCGTCCTTCGTGCAGCTCGCCGTCAGGCAGGAACTGTAGTTGTCCAGGCTCTGCGTGCCGATCGCCCCGACCACGGGGTTGATCACGCCCTTCACCACCGAGTTCACGATGTTGGTGAAGGCGGCGCCGATGACCACCGCTACTGCCAGATCGACGACATTCCCGCGCATCAGGAAGGCCTTGAAGCCCTCCCAGACGCTCGGCGCCTTCTTCTCGCTCACCTCGAGGCCTTCCCTTGTCCGTACGGCATGTGGAGTAAATCGCTCCGCAACCTACGGCAGGGCGTGGGAGGCATGTCCAATCCGGTAACTCGATCGTGCTACTTGACACACGTTCGCACCGGCATCGCGTGGTCACCCTGCTCACCCCACCGTCACCGCGAGCCGTGCCGTCGCGCTCGCCCCGACGAGCCGCGCCGCCGTGGCCCGTGGCACCGACAGCACGACCAGGGTGCCGCCGCCCGGGACGCCGCCGTCCGTGAGCTCGGGCAGCCGGGTCACACGGGCCCCGCGGGCCACGACCCGGGCCTCCCCGCCACCCGTGCCGTCCTCGGCGGCGATGACGTCCACCCGGTCGCCCGGCCGCAGCAGGCGCACCGTGCCGGCGTCGGCGATCCGCACCGGCGCGGCGACGGTCTCACTGCTCACGCGGCCCGGCGGATGCCCGCGGACCCGGTCGGGCCCGGCGGCCTCCCCCTCCCGTGGCCCTGCCGTCACCAGCGCGGCAGCGGTGACGGCCAGCCCGGCGGCGAGGGCCCGCCTGCGGTGCCGGGCGAGCCGGTGCGCCAGGGCCCGCACCCCGCGCACCCGCACCGGCGCGAAGTGCGGCACCTCGCCCGTGGGCGGCACGTCATCGCCCGGGGGACGCGGAAAGGACGGCGAGGGAGCGGAGACGACGGAGACGGGAAAAGCCACCGGGACGGACGGTGACAGGGACGGGGACGGGGACAGGGACACAGGACCACCACCTGCGGCGAGGGCTTCGGCTTGCGCACCCCACGATGGGCCCTGGCGCCGCAGCCCGCGGAAGCCCGTGGACAACCCACGGCTTGTGGAAAACCCCGTCACCCGTACGGAACGCTCCGCGGTACGGAACGCTCCGCCCCCCCGCCGACCCGTCACCCCGTACGGAACGGTCCGCCACCCGGCAACCCCCGTCACCCGCAGGGAACGCTCCGCCCCCCGGCCACCCCCGTCAGGGCAGTACGAACCCCGGGTCCATCCCCCCGAGCGCCGACGTGCACAGGCAGTCCCGCTCCTCGTTCGCCGGGAGCGCGGCCACCGCGTCGAAGAGCACCCCCCGCATCCGGTCCACGTTGGCCGCGAACACCCGCAGCACCTCGTCGTGGGAGACGCCCTCGCCGGTCTCGGCGCCGGCGTCCAGGTCGGTGACCAGGGTGAGGGAGGTGTAGCAGAGTTCCAGCTCGCGGGCGAGCGCCGCCTCCGGGTGACCGGTCATGCCGACCACCGACCAGCCCTGCGCCTGGTGCCACAACGATTCCGCTCGCGTCGAGAAGCGCGGCCCCTCGACCACGACGAGCGTCCCGCCGTCCACCGCCTCCCACTCGCGCCCCCGAGCCGCCTTCAGCGCGACCGTGCGCCCGACGGGGCAGTAGGGATCGGCCAGCGACACGTGCACGACGTTCGGCACGGTGCCGTCGGGCAGGGGCAGCCCGTCGAAGTAGGAGTTCAGCCGGGACTTCGTACGGTCCACGAGCTGGTCCGGCACCAGCAGCGTGCCCGGACCGTACTCGGGGCGCAGCCCGCCCACGGCGCACGGGCCGAGGATCTGGCGTACGCCCGCCGAGCGCAGCGCCCACAGGTTGGCGCGGTAGTTGATGCGGTGCGGCGGCAGGTGGTGGCCGCGCCCGTGCCGGGGCAGGAACGCCACCCGGCGGCCGGCGATCTCACCGAGGAAGAGGGAGTCGCTGGGCGGACCGTAGGGGGTGTCGACCTGCACCTCGGTCACGTCGTCCAGGAACGAGTAGAAACCGGAGCCGCCGATCACGCCGATCTCTGCGTTCGCCTTGTTCGCCATGCCCGCACCCTAACCGGCGGCGTACATGCCGAGGACCCCGCCGTCGGCCGACGGCGGGGTCCTGCGGGAAGACGGTGGAGCGGCGGTCCTCAGGCGGCGGTCGTGCTGCTGCTCGAAGAGCCGCTGGAGGAGCTCGACGAGGAGCCCGAGCCCGAGTCCGAGGAGGACGAGGAGGAGGTCGTCGTGGAGGACGAGGACGACGGCTTCGACGAGGCCGGCGAGCTGCTCGACGAGGAGCCGCGGCTGTCGTTGCGGTAGAAGCCGGAGCCCTTGAAGACGATGCCGACCGCGGAGAACACCTTCTTGAGGCGGCCCTGGCAGTTGGGGCACTCGGTCAGGGCGTCGTCGGTGAACTTCTGCACCGCCTCGAGGCCCTCGCCGCACGCGGTGCACTGGTACTGGTAGGTGGGCACTGTCTTCCTCCTGGCACTCTCACTCGATGAGTGCTAACGACGAACCATAGTGACGTATTCCCCGGCGTCAGTCCACTGTCACCGGCACGCGGTGACCCACGCCACGCGCGACGGTACGGCCCCGGGGGTGGGGCACCAGCCGGGAGCGCAGCGCCAGCAGGGTCACCAGGGCGAGCACTGTGCCGCCCATCGGCACCAGGAATCCGGCGCCGCCCCAGAAGTGGTCCTCCAGCTGACCGGCGACCGTGACCGCCGCGGCCTGGCCGAGGGCGACCGCGCCGGTCAGCCAGGTGAACGCCTCGGTGCGCGCCCCGGCCGGGACCAGGCCCTCGACCAGGGTGTAGCCGGTGATCAGCGCGGGCGCGATGCACATGCCGACCAGCAGGCCGAGCGCGGCGAGCAGGAGCACCGAGTGGGCGGTCCACAGCGCGGACGCGGCCAGCGCGAGGGCGGTGTAGCCGACGACCAGGCGTCGCTGCGGGGCGACCTTCCAGGCGATGGCGCCGCAGACGACGCCGGAGATCATGTTGCCCGCGGCGAAGACGCCGTAGAGCACGCCGTTCAGGCCGGGCTCGCCGATCGACTCGGTGAACGCGGCCAGCGAGACCTGCATGCCGCCGAAGACGGAACCGATGCCCAGGAACGTCACGATCAGCACCCGTACGCCGGGCACGCGCAGCGCGGAGGCGTGCTGCACGCGCGTGTGCTCGCCGCCGGTGTGGACCTGGGGTTGGGTGCTCTTCTGCGCGGCGAACAGCAGGCCGCCGATCAGGGTCAGCGCGGCCTCGGTCACCAGGCCGGCGGCGGGCGCCACCGCGGTGCACAGGGCGGTCGCCAGCAGCGGGCCGACCACGAAGGTCAGCTCGTCGGTGACGGACTCGAAGGCGGCGGCGGTGCTCATCAGCGGGGAGCCCTTGAGCTTCACGCCCCAGCGCGCCCGCACCATGGGCCCGACCTGCGGCACCGAGGCGCCGGTCGGCACGGCCGCCACGAACAGCGCCCACAGGGGGGCGTGCGCGAGGGCGAGCGCGGTGAAGGTGAGACCGGACAGGGAGTGCACGATCACGCCGGGCAGCAGGACGGCGCGCTGGCCGTACCGGTCGGCGAGGCGGCCGCTGTAGGGGGCGAACAGGGCCATCGACACGCCGGTGACGGCGGCCGCGGCGCCGGCCGCGCCGTAGGAGCCGGTGGTGTGCTGCACGAGCAGCACGATGGAGAGGGTCAGCATCGCGAACGGCTGGCGTGCCGCGAAGCCGGGGAGCAGGAAGGTCCATGCGCCGCGGGTGCGCAGCAGCTGCCCGTAGCCTGGGCGGGCGGCAGTGTCCGCCTTCTTCTTCTCCGAGGTGACCGTGGACGCCACGGCCCGTGCCTTTCTGCCGCCTGGTAGCGCGGCGCCCTTGTAAGGGCACCGTGCGCCGAGAGCTGTCCTCTTGCGCGGACTGCGGTAGATGCCGGGGCCCAAGGTGAGGGGCTGCTCGGCCGCCATACGGTCGCGCCAGCTCTGCGTCAGGCAGAGTTGGTTCGATCAGGGGTGCGCCTTTATCGTACAGGGTTTCCGCAAGGCGGCCCTGTGAAAACGAGCACCGTCAGCGTGTTCACCTGTGATTGGCCGGACGGCACAAAACCGTCGCATGTGCGGCAGAACCGGCGGCTGGACGGCAGAACCGGCGCCTGGCCGGCAGAACCGGCGCCTGGCCGGCAGAACCGTCACCTGGACGTGCGTCACCGCTCCTCGCCCCCCGCGCCCAGCCAGTCGGCCAGCTTGCCGCGCCGGGCCACCGCGCGCAGCCGGCGCTCGGCCGCGTCGCGCACCGGGTCGGTGGTGACGACGAGCAGTTCGTCGCCGCGGCGCAGCACGGTCGTGGGCAGCGGCACGAAGGAGGTGCCCTCGCGCACCACGAGGGTGACCGCCGCGCCCGGCGGCAGGCGCAGCTCGTTGACCTCGACGCCGTGCATCTTGGAGCCTTCGGGGATGTTCACGGAGAGCAGGTGGCCGCGCAGCCGCTCCAGCGGTGCGGACTCGATGCCGAGGTCGGCGGTCTCCGTGCGGTCGCCCAGGCGCAGCAGACGGGCGAGCCAGGGCAGGGTCGGGCCCTGGAGCAGGGTGTAGACGACGACCAGGACGAAGACGATGTTGAAGACGCGGCGGCTGCCGACGACACCGTTCACCATCGGGATCGTCGCCAGGATGATGGGCACGGCGCCGCGCAGTCCGGCCCACGACATCAGCGTCTGCTCCCGCCAGGGCACCCGGAACGGTGTGAGGCACAGCACCACGCTCAGGGGGCGCGCCAGCATGGTCAGCACCATCCCGATGACCAGCGCGGGCCACACGTCGTCGCCCAGCTCGTGCGGGCTGACCAGCAGGCCGAGCAGGACGAACATGCCGATCTGCGCGATCCAGCCGAGCCCCTCGGCGAAGCCGCGGGTGGCGGGCCAGTGCGGCAGCTTGGCGTTGCCCAGCAGCATCGAGGCGAGGTAGACGGCGAGGAAGCCGCTGCCGTGGGCGAGGGCGCCGGCCGCGTAGGCGGAGACGGCGATGGCCATCACGGCGATCGGGTAGAGACCGGATGCGGGCAGGGCGACGTGCCGCAGCCCCCAGGCGCCGATCCAGCCGACCGCCAGTCCGACGGCCGCGCCGATGGCCAGCTCGAGGGCTATCTCGCCCACCAGGACGTACCAGTGCTCGACCGGTCCGGCCGTGGAGAAGGCGACGACCAGGATGACGACGGGCGCGTCGTTGAATCCGGACTCCGCCTCCAGCATGCCCGTGACGCGCGCGGGCAGCGGGATCCTGCGCAGCACGGAGAACACCGCCGCCGCGTCCGTCGAGGACACCACCGCACCGATGATCAGTGCCTGCCGCCACTCCAGGCCGACGAGGTAGTGCGCGCCCGCGGCCGTCACGCCCACGCTCACCGCGACCCCGGCCAGCGCCAGCACGGAAGCGGCCGGCAGGACCGGTTTGATCTCCTTCCACTTCGTGCCGAGTCCGCCCTCGGCGAGGATCACGACCAGGGCGGCGTACCCGATGACCTGGGTCAGCGCGGCGCTGTTGAAGTGGATGTGCCCGATGCCGTCCTGGCCCATGAGGATGCCGATGCCCAGGTAGACGAGCAGGCTCGGCAGTCCGCTTCGCGAG
This sequence comes from Streptomyces sp. NPDC104814, assembly GCF_055583185.1. NCBI lineage: Bacteria > Bacillati > Actinomycetota > Actinomycetes > Kitasatosporales > Streptomycetaceae > Streptomyces > Streptomyces sp. NPDC104814. The sequence goes on from NZ_JBVJOL010000006.1 coordinate 274,714, forward strand.
GAGATCCGGACTGCTGCCACGGCGACGAGCAGGACGAGCGAGCAGACGAGCAGGAGCTGGTTGAGGTGGTGGACAGTCAGCGGCCGGTCCTTCCTGCGATCTTCCGATTACTTCGTTACCTTACCTAACTCTTGACGATTTCTTGACGCTGGGCGAGGCAAGATCGATCGTCGGCCCCGGCTGGTTGCAGACTCCGCGTCAAGTGCCACCGGGCCCTGCGCCTATGGTTGCTCCAGCGCTCAGTTAAAAGCACAGCCGAACCTGCCGCTCGCGTTAGGACAGCAAGGACAGCGATGCCCCCCAACACCACCGCCACAACGGGTCACAAGCCCGGCAAGTCCGGCAGGAAGAAGGGGCGCAAAGCCCGTCTTATCGTGCTCGTCCTGGTGCTGGCGGTCATCGGCGGCATCGGCTGGGGCGGGTACTGGTCCGTCAGCACCGTCCGAGCGTCGTTCCCGCAGACCAAGGGGTCGATCACCCTGCAGGGCCTGTCGGGCCCCGTCGACGTCAAACGCGACGGCTACGGCATCCCGCAGATCTACGCCTCCTCCGACGCGGACCTCTTCATGGCGCAGGGCTTCGTCCAGGCGCAGGACCGGTTCTACGAGATGGACGTGCGCCGGCACATGACCTCCGGCCGCCTGTCGGAGATGTTCGGCAAGAGCCAGGTCGACAACGACGCGTTCCTGCGCACCCTGGGCTGGGACCGCGTCGCCCAGCAGGAGTACGACACCAAGCTGTCCGCCTCGACGAAGAAGTACCTCCAGGCGTACGCCAAGGGCGTCAACGCCTACCTGGCGGGCAAGGACGGCAAGGACATCTCCCTGGAGTACGCGGCGCTGGGCTTCAGCAACGACTACAAGCCCGCGCAGTGGACGCCGGTCGACTCCGTCGCCTGGCTGAAGGCGATGGCCTGGGACCTGCGCGGCAACATGCAGGACGAGATCGACCGCGCCCTGATGACCAGCCGCCTGGGCCCCCAGCAGATCGCCGACCTCTACCCGCAGTACCCCTACGAACGCAACAAGGCGATCGTGCAGGAGGGCGGGTACGACGAGGCGACCCACTCCTTCGAGCAGGGCAGCGGCTCCGGCTCGGGCAGCGGCTCCGGCTCGGGCAGCCACAGCGGCTCCGGCAGCGGCTCGGGCACCTCGCTGAACGGCACCGGCAACGGCACGGGCACCGGCAGGGGCACGGGCACAGGCACCTCGTCCGGCGCCGGCGTGCAGAGCCAGCTCGCGGGCCTGTACAAGGTCCTGGACGACGTTCCCACGGCCGTCGGTGTCAACGGCAACGGCATCGGCTCCAACTCCTGGGTCGTCGGCGGCGACCACACCATCACCGGCAAGCCGCTGCTCGCCAACGACCCGCACCTGTCGGCCTCGCTGCCGTCCGTCTGGTACCAGATGGGCCTGCACTGCCGCAGCGTCTCCAGCGCCTGCCAGTACGACGTCACCGGCTACACCTTCGCGGGCATGCCCGGCGTGGTCATCGGCCACAACAAGGACATCGCCTGGGGCATGACCAACTCCGGCGTCGACGTCACCGACCTGTACCTGGAGAAGGTCACCGGCGACGGCTATCTGTACGGCGGCAAGGTCAGGCCGTTCGTCACGCGCGAGGAGAGCATCAAGGTCGCCGGCGGCGAGACCAAGAAGATCGTCGTCCGCCAGACCCAGGACGGCATGCCCCTGCTGTCCGACCGCGACGACGAACTGGTCAACGTCGGCAAGAAGGCCACCGTCGACACCGCGGCCCCCGACCGCGGCGACGGTTACGCCATCGCCCTGAAGTGGACCGCCCTGCAGCCCGGCACCTCCCTGGACGCCGTGTTCGCGATGGACCGGGCGACGGGCTGGAAGGACTTCCGCGACGCGGCCAAGCTCTTCGACGTGCCGTCGCAGAACCTGATCTACGCCGACAGCAAGGGCGCCAAGGGCGACATCGGCTACCAGCTCCCCGGCAAGATCCCCACCCGCGGCAAGGGTGACGGCTCGCTCCCCGCGCCGGGCTGGGACCCGAAGTACCGCTGGACCGGGTACATCGACTTCGACAAGCTGCCCTACGAGTACAACCCGGAGCGCGGCTACGTCGTCACCGCCAACCAGGCCGTGGTCGAGGCGGACAAGTACCCCTACACGCTGACCACCGACTGGGGCTACGGCACCCGCAGCCAGCGCATCGCCGACCTGATCGAGTCCAAGATCAAGGGCGGCGGCAAGATCTCCACCGACGACATGCGTCAGATGCAGCTGGACAACAGCAGCGAGATCGCCAAGCTGCTCGTGCCGACGCTGCTGAAGATCGACGTCGGCGACAAGGACGTCCGCCAGGCGCAGGAACTGCTCGAGGGCTGGGACTACACCCAGGACGCCGACTCGGCGGCCGCCGCGTACTTCAACGCCGTGTGGCGCAACGTCCTGAAGCTGGCCTTCGGCAACAAGCTGCCCAAGGAGCTGCGGGTCGAGGGCCAGTGCCTGTGGGTGGACCCGGTGAACACCACCGGACCCGCCGACGACACCTCGAAGGTGCGCGAGTGCGGTCAGCGCGACGCCGACCAGGCGCAGCCCGACGGCGGCGACCGCTGGTTCGAGGTCGTGCGCACCCTGATGGACAAGCCGGACAGCGACTGGTGGAAGGCGCCGAGGTCGGGCACGCGCCCCGCGGCGCACAACCGCGACGAGCTGTTCAAGCGGGCCATGATCGACGCCCGCTGGGAGCTGACCGCCAAGCTCGGCAAGGACATCGACACCTGGAGCTGGGGCCGGCTGCACCGCCTGTTCCTGAAGAACCAGACGCTCGGCACCGAGGGCCCCGGCGTCCTCAAGTACGTCCTCAACCGCGGCCCGTGGAAGCTCGGCGGCGGCGAGGCGGCGGTCAACGCCACCGGCTGGAACGCCGCCGGCGGCTACGGCGTCGTCTGGGTGCCGTCGATGCGGATGGTGGTCAACCTCGACAACCTCGACAAGTCGAAGTGGATCAACCTGTCCGGCGCCTCCGGCCACGCCTACAGCGCCCACTACACCGACCAGACGGACAAGTGGGCCAAGGGCGAACTGCTGCCGTGGTCGTTCTCGCCGAACGCGGTCGACCAGAGCACCAGTGACACGCTCGTCCTGAAGCCGTGACCGGCTGATCGCAAGGAACGCAAGGATCGCAAGATTCACAAGCGAAGGGCCCTCCACGCGCGTGGAGGGCCCTTCGCGTCCCCGGGCCGGCCCTTCGGGCCGCGAGCGGCTCAGGGCGCGGAGAAGCGGCGCACCCCGGACGGGGTCACCACCGCGTGCACCGGCCGGTCGTGCGGCTCCTCGGGCACGCGCGCGACGACCTCCGTGGCGTACAGGAGCACCACCAGCGCGGGCCGCGCGCCCGTGCGCTCCAGCCGGGCGAGCACCCGGTCGTAGGAGCCGCCGCCGCGTCCCAGGCGCATCCCGCGCGCGTCGACCGCGAGCCCCGGCAGCAGGACGACGTCGGCGCCGGTCACGGCCTGCGGGCCGAGCCGCTCACCTGCGGGTTCCAACAGGGCCATCTTTCCGCCATGTTGCACGCGCACCAGGGAGTCCTCGCCGGTGTACTCGCCCCAGTCCAGGTCGTTGTCGTCGAGCAGGACGGGGAGCAGCACGCGCACGCCCCGCGCGCGCAGCGCGTCGAGCAGCGCGAGGGTGCCGGGTTCACTGCCCACGGAGACGTACGCCGCGACCGTGCGCGCGTGCGCCAGCTCCGGCAGCTCCAGCGCGCGTTCGGCGAGGGCGGACGCGGCATTTGTCACATCGGCCGGGGTCAGGGCGTTCCGCGCCGCCAGGAAACGCCGTCGAACGGCCCGCTTGTCCGGCTCCATGACCGGCCCGATTTCGCCCACTTGTCGCTCCCGTACCGTTCTTGTGTGCTCATATGAGCGTCGATGTCCGGGAGTCGCGGGCCGCCCCTCACACACCGGTTAAGGTGGCGGGCATGACCCAGTCGCACCCCAGGATCAACAAGGCTGTCATCCCGGCGGCAGGCCTCGGGACCCGGTTTCTGCCGGCCACCAAGGCCACGCCCAAGGAGATGCTGCCGGTGGTCGACAAGCCGGCGATCCAGTATGTGGTCGAGGAGGCCGTCACCGCGGGCCTCGACGACGTCCTGATGATCACGGGCCGTAACAAGCGCCCGCTCGAGGACCATTTCGACCGCAACTACGAGCTGGAGTCCGCGCTCGCCGCGAAGGGCGACACGGACCGGCTCGCCAAGGTGCAGGAGTCCCAGGATCTCGCCACGATGCACTACGTGCGTCAGGGCGACCCCAAGGGTCTCGGTCACGCCGTGCTGTGCGCGGCCCCGCACGTCGGTCACGAGCCGTTCGCCGTGCTCCTCGGCGACGACCTGATCGACCCGCGCGACCCGCTGCTGCAGCGGATGATCGAGGTCCAGGAGCAGCGCGGCGGCAGCGTGATCGCCCTCATGGAGGTCGCGCCCGAGCAGGTCCACCTCTACGGCTGCGCCGCCGTCGAGTCCACCGAGGACGGCGACGTCGTCAAGGTGACCGGCCTGGTCGAGAAGCCCGACCCGGCCGACGCCCCGTCGAACTACGCGATCATCGGCCGCTACGTCCTCGACCCCGGCATCTTCGACATACTCCGCAAGACCGAGCCGGGCCGCGGCGGCGAGATCCAGCTCACCGACGCCCTCCAGCAGCTCGCCGAGGACGAGAAGGCCGCCGGCCCCGTGCACGGCGTCGTCTTCAAGGGCCGCCGCTACGACACCGGCGACCGCGGCGACTTCCTGCGGGCCATTGTCAGACTGGCGTGCGAACGTGAGGACCTGGGCCCGGACTTCCGGACCTGGCTCCGCAGTTACGTCACCGAGGAGATGTAGCCACCTTGAGCAGCGCCGCGTCCCGCACCCCGGGCCCCGACCACCTGTGGTCGGTGGACGAGCACCTGGAGGACGTCCTCACCACGGTGCGCCCCCTGGAGCCGATCGAGCTGCAGCTGCTCGACGCCCAGGGCTGCGTCCTGGTCGAGGACGTGCAGGTGCCGCTGTCCCTGCCGCCCTTCGACAACAGCTCGATGGACGGCTACGCGGTGCGGGTCGCGGACGTGGCGGGCGCGAACGAGGAGTTCCCGGCGGTCCTGGAGGTCGTCGGGGACGTCGCGGCCGGCCAGGCCGGCCTGCTCCACGTCGGCCCCGGCCAGGCCGCCCGCATCATGACCGGCGCCCCGCTGCCGCCCGGCGCCGAGGCCGTCGTACCCGTGGAGTGGACCGACGGCGGGCTCGGCGAGGGCCCCGTGACCGGCATGCGCGCCCGCGCGCTCGCCCCGGAGGGCGCCGAGGGGCACGTACGCGTGTACCGGCCCGCCGAGGCACGCGCGCATGTGCGCGCGGCCGGCAGCGACGTCCGGGCCGGCGACCGCGCCCTCGCGGCGGGCACCGTGCTCGGCCCGCCGCAGATCGCCCTGCTCGCCGCGATCGGCCGCGGCACGGTCCGGGTGCGCCCGCGCCCGCGCGTGGTCGTGCTGTCCACCGGCAGCGAACTGATCCAGCCCGGCGAGCAACTGGCGCACGGTCAGATCTACGACTCCAACAGCTTCGCCCTCACCGCCGCCGCCCGCGACGCCGGCGCCATCGCCTACCGGGTGGGCGCCGTCGCCGACGACGCGGAGACGCTGCGCTCCACCATCGAGGACCAGCTGGTGCGCGCCGACCTCATGGTGACCACCGGCGGGGTGAGCGTCGGCGCGTACGACGTGGTCAAGGAGGCCCTGTCGCACGTCGCCGACCAGGACGAGGCGGGCGGCGGCGTGGAGTTCCGCAAGCTCGCCATGCAGCCCGGCAAGCCCCAGGGCTTCGGCTCCATCGGCCCCGACCACACCCCGCTGCTCGCGCTGCCGGGCAACCCGGTGTCGTCGTACGTCTCCTTCGAGCTGTTCGTGCGGCCCGCCATCCGCACCCTGATGGGACTTCAGGACGTGCACCGGCCCACGGCCACCGCGACCCTGTCCGCCGAGCGGCCGCTGACCTCGCCGAAGGGCCGCCGGCAGTTCCTGCGCGGCGCCTACGCCGACGGCACGGTCACCTTGGTGGGCGGCACCGGCTCGCATCTGATCGCGGCCCTCGCGCACGCCAACGCCCTGATCGTGGTGCCCGAGGACGTGGAGTCGGTCGCGCCCGGCAGCGAGATCGAGGTCGTCCTGCTCGGCTGAGCGCTCCCGGCGCGGGGTACCGTGTCGCGCACAACACAGGCCCGCGCGCCGCACCGCGCCGGGCCCGGACCGGGAGCGCCACCACCATGACTGTGCCCAACCGGGGGGAGACCCCCGGACAGCCCGTGCAGGACCGCCTGACGCACATCGACGACGCGGGTGCCGCCCGTATGGTCGACGTGTCCGGCAAGGACGTGACCGCGCGCACCGCCCGCGCCAGCGGCCGCGTCCTCGTCTCGCCCCGGGTGATCGAGCTGCTGCGCGGCGAGGGTGTCCCCAAGGGCGACGCACTGGCCACCGCGCGGATCGCCGGGATCATGGGAGCCAAGCGCACCCCCGATCTGATCCCGCTGTGCCACCCGCTCGCGGTGTCGGGTGTGAAACTGGACCTGTCGGTCGCGGACGACGCCGTGGAGATCTCGGCCACGGTGAAGACGACGGATCGTACGGGCGTCGAGATGGAGGCCCTCACCGCGGTCTCCGTCGCCGCGCTCACCGTGATCGACATGGTGAAGGCGGTCGACAAGGGAGCGGTCATCACGGACGTGCGGGTGGAGCACAAGACGGGCGGCAAGTCGGGCGACTGGAGCCGGGCATGAGCTACCGGGCGCTGGTCGTCACGGCCTCCAACCGGGCCGCCGCGGGTGTCTACGAGGACCGGGGCGGGCCGTTGGTCGCCGACGGCCTGAAGCGTTTCGGCTTCGACGTCGACGGCCCGCGGGTGGTGCCCGACGGCGACCCGGTGCGCGATGAGCTGCGGGCGGCCGCCGAGGAGGGCTACGACGTCGTCGTGACCACCGGCGGCACCGGCCTCTCGCCCACCGACCGCACGCCGGAGGCGACGCGCGCGGTGATCGACTACGAGGTGCCGGGCATCGCGGAGGCGATCCGCGCGTTCGGCCGGGGCAAGGTGCCGACCGCGGCGCTGTCGCGGGGACTGGCCGGTGTCGCCCGGCGGACCCTGATCGTCAATCTGCCGGGGTCGACGGGCGGCGTGAAGGACGGCCTCGCGGTCCTGCAGCCGCTGCTGGTGCACGCCGTCGACCAGATCCGCGGCGGAGACCACCCGAGATCAGACGCCGGAAACGGGGGTGCGAGCTGAACGGCTCATCCTGGCCCGTGGTGCTGGCCGAGGGCGATGTCGTCCTGCGGCCCATAAGGATGCGCGACCAGAGCGCCTGGCGCGAGGTCAACCGGCGCAACCGCGACTGGCTGCGGCCGTGGGAGGCGACCATCCCGCCGCCCACGCCGACCGGGCCGATCGCGCACCGGCCGACCTACCGGCAGATGGTGCGGCACCTGCGCCGGGAGGCGCGTGCGGGCCGGATGCTGCCGTTCGTCCTCGAGTACCAGGGACGGGTGGTCGGGCAGTTGACGGTCGCCGGGATCACCTGGGGGTCGATGTGCTCGGGTCACGTGGGGTACTGGGTGGACGAGGCGGTGGCCGGCCGTGGCGTGATGCCGACGGCCGTGGCGCTCGCCGTCGACCACTGTTTCCGCACCGTCGGCCTGCACCGCATCGAGGTGTGCATTCGCCCCGAGAACGTGCCCAGCCGCCGGGTGGTGGAGAAACTCGGATTCCGCGAGGAGGGGCTGCGGCCCCGCTATCTGCACATCGACGGCGCCTGGCGTGACCATCTCGTCTTCGCGCTGACGGCCGAGGAAGTCCCGGAGGGGCTGCTCGCCCGCTGGCGGCGCACCCGCAACCGCAACGGCTCGTCGCAGCGCCCGCAGAACACCCCCGGCAATCACGGTTAGGCCCGAGGAAACCCGCGCCGGTCTCCCGCACCTGGGAAATTGAATATATGTTCGAAATTGATCGGCTCATGACCGTCTCGGGGCGGTGAATTCCGGGTCGAAGTGGCCCGCTGATCGCATCGATCACAAAAAAAGTTCGAAATATCAGCCAGATCGTGCGACACACCGGCCCAATTGGCGGATGGCCTCGTGCAAACCCCTCTACCGTGTGAGACGTGAGCAGCAGCGGCCTCATCTACGCAGTCATTGTCGGGGCCTGGGCCGCCTACTTGGTGCCGATGTGGCTCCGTAGGCAGGACGAGCTGAACGAGGCCCGTCCGACGGAACGCTTCAGCACCGCCATCCGGTTGCTGTCCGGACGGGCGGGCATGGAGCGCCGATACGCCAAGGACCTGCGGGCGCGCTCCGCCGACGAGGAGGAGAGCGACCTCGCCGACCCGGACGCCGTCACCGACACGGTGGACGTCCGGGCCTTCGCCGTGCCCCCGACGCGCCGGCACACCCGGGCGACGGCCCCGGCGCAGGGCTACGAGCACGACGAAGCGGGGCACGAGCCGGAGAGCGAGCCGGTGCACGAGCCCGAGCCCGCACCGGCGCGCGGCCGGGTGCCGCAAGCCCGGCGTGCGCCCTCCGCCGAGGCGGCCGCCGCGCGCGCCCAGCGCACCAAGGTCCTCGCCCGTCGCCGGCGCACCACCGTGATGCTCTTCCTCGCCTTCACCCTCGGCGCGATCGTCGCCGCCGTCGGCGGACTCGCGTTCCTGTGGGCACCCGGCGTACCCGCCGTCATGCTCAGCGCGTACATCGTTTATCTGCGCCGGCAGGAGCGCCGCCGCTTCGCCTACCAGATGGACCGCCGCCGGGCCGAGGTCGCGGCCCAGCGACTGCGCGAACGCCAGCCGCGCCGGCGCACGCCCGTCGGCACCGGCGCGCCCGCCGACGCCGAGGAGCCGCACGCGGACCACGACACCGCCACCGACCCCGGGCTGTCGGCGCTCGCCGCCGACCGGCGCGCCCTGGTGGAGCAGACCGACCACGCCGAGTGGGTCGACCAGCAGCGCGAGCGGCAGCGGCGCCCCGGCCACGGCGACAGCTGGGACCCGGTGCCCGTGCCCCTGCCGACGTACGTCACCGCGCCGGTCGCCCCGCGTGCCACGGCGGACGTCGACCTCGGCGCCCCCGACGCGTGGAGTTCGGCCCGCTCCAGCGCGGTGGCGCCGGAACTGCGGGACGAACAGCCCGCCGAGCCCGACGCGCCCGCCGGCGCGGACGACCGGTCGGCGGACGACGGCCGCAGCGACGCGCGCCGCGCGGCCTCCGCACGCCGCGCCCGCGAGCGCGGGCGCACCCCCCTCTTCGACCAGTACGAGGACGGCGAGCGGCCGCGCGCGGCCAACGAGTGACCCCGGACCCGGCCCGCCCGGAGCGGATTTCCGAGCACGCCGTGCGGGATGCTAAAGTTTCACTCGTTGCAAGGGCCTGTGGCGCAGTCCGGTAGCGCACCTCGTTCGCATCGAGGGGGCCAGGGGTTCAAATCCCCTCAGGTCCACGCAATGAAGGCCCCGGCGATCATCAGATCGCCGGGGCCTTCGTCATGTGCCGGCTGGTGATCCGGCGTCTGTTCTCAGGAACGCAGCGCCGCCACCGTCGTGCCGGTCGGCGTGGCGAAGGTCACCGGCAGCCCGAGCAGTGCCAGTTGATACGGCCAGGCGAACCGCGCGACGGCGGCGTTTTCGCGAAGCGGTGCCGCTACAGCGTCTTCGCGAAGCAGCGGCTCTCCTCGTGGAAGCGGTAGTAGCCGAACTTCTCGCAGGGCTCGTAGCCGCAGGAGGTGTACAGGGCGATGGCCTCCGGCTGCTTGGTGCCGGTCTCCAGGACCATGCGGACACGGCCCGCCGCCCGGGCGTCCTCCTCGAGGGCGGCCAGGATGCGCCGGGCGAGCCCCCGGCCGCGCATGTCGGCGACCACGTACATCCGCTTCAGCTCGGCGTCGCCGTCCCGGTTGCCCTCGTGGTTGGCGTCCTGCCGGCGCCAGCCGCCGGTGGCGACGGGCCGCTCGTCGGCGTCGTACGCGATGAGGTACACGCCGTTCGGCGGCTCGAAGTCGGACGGGTCGAGCTGCGTGGCGTCGCCGCCGTCGCCGTAGCGCTCGTGGTACTCGGCCTGGACCTCGTCGTTGAGCTTGACGGCGTCGGGGTGGTCGAACGGGACGCGACGTATAAGCATGCTAGGCATCGTACTTCTATGCAGGAGGTGGACTCTCGGATTTTCCGGACCCGGACCAGTGTGCCGGTATCGTGCCGGGGTGCTGACAGTAACCACCGTGAACGTGAACGGGCTGCGGGCCGCCGCCAAGAAGGGCTTCGTGGAGTGGCTCGCCCGGACCGAGGCCGACGTCGTCTGCCTCCAGGAGGTGCGCGCCGAGCCGCACCAGCTGACCGAGGAGGTCCGGCAGCCCGACGGCTGGCACGTCGTGCACGCCCCGGCCGCCGCCAAGGGCCGGGCCGGCGTCTCCCTGTACACCCGCCGTGAACCCGACCGCGTCCGCGTCGGTTTCGGCTCGGAGGAGTTCGACGGCAGCGGCCGCTACGTCGAGGCCGATCTGCCCGGCGTGACGGTCGCCTCCCTCTACCTGCCCTCGGGCGAGGTCGGCACCGAGCGGCAGGACGAGAAGATCCGCTTCATGGACGCGTTCCTGGCCTACCTCAAGGAGCTGCGCGAGCGGGCCGCCGCCGACGGCCGTGAGGTCCTGGTCTGCGGCGACTGGAACATCGCCCACCAGCCGGCCGACCTGAAGAACTGGCGCGCCAACCAGAAGAACTCCGGCTTCCTGCCCGAGGAGCGCGAGTGGCTGAGCCGCGTCCTCGCCCCGGCCGACGGCGGCTACACGGACGTGGTCCGCGCCCTGCACCCGGACGTGGAGGGCCCGTACAGCTGGTGGTCGTACCGGGGGCGGGCCTTCGAGAACGATTCAGGATGGAGGATCGACTACCACGTGGCGACGCCGGGGCTCGCGGACCGGGCGGTCAAGGGGTTCGTCGAGCGCGCCGCCACGCACGCCGAGCGCTGGTCGGACCACGCGCCGGTGACGGTGGTGTACGACCGCTGAGTGGTCACCGCTCCCGCTTGCTGAGCCGTCGGTCCAGGGCCAGGGACAGTTCTGCTTCCACCACGCTGCGGGCCAGGGGGCGCAGGCGGTGCAGGCCGTTCTCGCCGGTGTGGCGCTGGATCAGGGTGGTGAAGAGTTCGGCGAGGGCGTCGGCGTGTTCGCGGACGCGGGCGCCGGCCGCGAGGACCTCGGCGAGCGGGATGCCCTCGCGGACCAGGGCGGAGGAGACGTCCAGCAGGCGCCGGCTGATGTGGACGATCTCGTCGCCGTCGGTGCCGAGGTAGCCGAGGTCCATGGCGGCGGCGAGGTTCTCGGGGGTGACCTCGCCCTCGAAGCGGGCGGCCAGCTCCTCGGGGGTGAGCCGGACCGGCTCCTCCTCGGTGGGGGTGCCGACGCCGATCAGGTCGGCGACGTTGCGGCCCTGGTCGAGGGCCTCGGCGAGTTCCGCGATGCCGTTGAGGGTGTGGCCGCGCTCCAGCAGGGCGGCGATGGTGCGCAGCCGGGCCAGGTGGTGGTCGTCGTACCAGGCGATCCGGCCCTCGCGGCGGGGCGGCGGCAGCAGTTTGCGCTCGCGGTAGAAGCGCAGGGTGCGCACCGTGATGCCGGCCAGCTCTGCCAGCTCCTCCATGCGGTACTCACGCTTCTCGGCCACGGGAGGAGCCTATGGTCTACCGCCGGTAACTTTCCTCGCCCACCCCCTACCCATCAGTAGGCCACTCCTCTACTCTCCCCATTGCGCCAGTGTTCACTGGCAGAGTCTGGCAGGGACCGGCAGAGTCCAACAGCGATGCGCGGAGGCTTCGGATGGCCCACGAACACGAGCATGTACGGGTGGCGGTGATCGGATCCGGATTCGGCGGGCTCGGTGCCGCCGTGCGGCTGCGCCGCGAGGGGATCACGGACTTCGTCGTCCTGGAGCGGGCGAGCGGCGTCGGCGGCACCTGGCGCGACAACAGCTACCCCGGCTGCGCCTGCGACGTCCCCTCCCACCTGTACTCCTTCTCCTTCGCGCCCAAGCCCGACTGGCCGCGCACCTTCTCCGGCCAGGAGCACATCCGCGCCTACCTGGAGCACGTCACCGACACCTTCGGGCTGCGCCCGCACCTGCGCTTCGACTCCGAGGTCAAGCGGATGACCTGGGACGCCGAGCGGCTGCACTGGCGCATCGAGACCGCGTCCGGTGATCTCACGGCCGACGTCGTCGTCTCCGCCACCGGACCGCTGTCCGACCCGAAGATCCCGGACATCCCGGGCCTGGACACCTTCCCCGGCAAGGTCTTCCACTCCGCCCGCTGGGACCACGACTACGACCTGACCGGCAAGCGCGTCGCGATGATCGGCACCGGTGCCTCCGCCATCCAGATCGTGCCGTCCATCCAGCCGAAGGTCGGCCGCCTCACCCTCTTCCAGCGCACCCCGGCCTGGGTGATGCCCCGCGTCGACCGGGCGATCAGCGGCGCCGAGCGGTGGCTGCACCAGCAGCTGCCGTTCACCACGAAGGCCCGCCGCGGCCTGCTGTGGGGCATCCGCGAGCTGCAGGTGCAGGCGTTCACCAAGCACCCGAACGAACTGGGCTTCGTCGAGCAGCTCGCCAAGCGCAACATGGCCCGCGCCATCAAGGACCCGGCGCTGCGCGCCAAGCTCACCCCTGACTACCGCATCGGCTGCAAGCGCATCCTGCTCTCCAACACCTACTATCCGGCGCTCGCGCAGCCCAACGTCGACGTCGTGGCCAGCGGGCTCAGCGAGGTCCGCGGGTCCACGGTCGTCGCCGCCGACGGCACCGAGACAGAGGTCGACGCGATCGTCTTCGGTACCGGTTTCCACGTCACGGACATGCCGATCGCCGAGCGGGTGGTGGGCGCGGACGGCAGCACCCTCGCCGAGCACTGGAAGGGCGGCATGCAGGCGCTGCGGGGTGCCGCTGCCGCCGGGTTCCCGAACTGGATGACGATCATCGGGCCCAACACCGGCCTCGGCAACTCCTCGATGATCCTCATGATCGAGTCCCAGCTGAACTACATGGCGGACTATCTGCGCCAGCTGAACGTCCTCGGCGGCCGCGCCGCCCTCGACGCCCGCCCGAGCGCCGTGGGCGCCTGGAACCGGCGGGTGCAGGAGCGGATGAAGCGCACGGTGTGGAACACGGGCGGCTGCACCAGCTGGTACCTGGACGCGAGCGGCCGCAACACGACCATCTGGCCGGGCACGACCAGCGAGTTCCGCCGGGCGACCCGCCGGGTGGACCTGGGGGAGTACGTCGTCCTGCGGCCACCGGCGAAGGACGCCCAGGCGCCTGCGGAGAGCGAGGCCGCTCCCGCCTCCGCGCAGAGCGAGGCCGCCCCGGTCGACGGCGCCGCGGAGGTGACCGCGTGAGCCGGCCCGCGCACGTCACCTTGGGTCCGTACGCGCCGCCGGAACCCGCCCGCACACTCACCGTCACCTCGGCCGACGGCGCCCGCCTGCACGTCGAGGTGCATGGACCGGAGGATGCCCCGGCCGTCGTCCTCGCTCACGGCTGGACCTGCTCGACCGCCTTCTGGGCGGCGCAGATCCGGGCGCTGTCCGGCGGTCACCGCGTCATCGCCTACGACCAGCGCGGCCACGGGCGCAGCCCGGTGAGCGCGGCGTGCGGCACCGACGCCCTCGCCGACGACCTCGAAGCCGTCCTGGCGGCGACCCTCGCGCCCGGCGAACGGGCGGTGATCGCCGGGCACTCGATGGGCGGCATGACGGTGATGGCGGCGGCCGGCCGGACGAAGTTCCGGGAGCACGCGGCGGCCGTCCTGCTGTGCAGCACGGGCAGTTCCCGGCTGGTCGCCGAGTCCACCGTCGTACCGATCAGGGCCGGGCGGCTGCGGACCTGGCTGACCGGGCGCATCCTCGGCTCACGGGCCCCGCTCGGCCCGGTCACGCCCCTCGCGCTGCGGATCCTCAAGTACGGCACGATGGGCCCCGGTTCGGCCCCGCACATGGTCGAGGCGTGCGCGCGGATCGTGCACGGCTGCCCGCGCACGGCACGGTACGCCTGGTCGCAGGTGCTGGATCTGCTCGACCTCGACCACGGTGTGCGGGAGTTGACGGTGCCCACCGAGATCGTCGCGGGCACCGCCGACCGGCTCACCCCGCCGGTGCACGCCCGGTCCCTGGCCGCGGCGCTGCCGGACTGCGCCGGACTGACCGAGCTGCCCGGCATCGGTCACATGACCCCGATCGAGGCACCCGACCTGGTCACCACCAGGATCCGGGAACTGATCGCCGCCCACGTCACCGCACCCGCGAAACGTGCACCCGCCGAACGTGCAGCCGCGAAAGGTGCACCCGCGAAACTGGAGGAGAGCGCATGAGCAAGGTGAGCCTGGAGGGGCAGGTCGCGGTCGTCACCGGCGCCGCGCGCGGGGTCGGTGAGCTGCTCGCCCGCAAGCTGTCCGTGCGCGGCGCGAAGGTGGCCCTGGTCGGTCTGGAGCCCGAGGCCCTGAAGGAGGTCTCCGAGCGGCTGCACAGCGAGAGTGCGTACTGGCACGCCGACGTCACCGACCACGAGGCGATGGCGCGGGTCGCGCAGGAGGTCAAGGAGCGGTTCGGCAAGGTCGACATCGTGGTGGCCAACGCCGGTGTGGCGACGGGCGGTCCGTTCGTCGACTCCGATCCGGACGCCTGGCGCCGGGTCATCGAGGTCAATCTGATCGGCTCGGCGGTCACCGCCCGCGCCTTCCTGCCGGTGCTGATGGAGAGCCGCGGCTATCTGCTCCAGGTCGCCTCGCTCGCCGCGATCACGCCCGCGCCGATGATGACGGCGTACTGCGCGTCCAAGTCGGGTGTGGAGGCGTACGCGCACAGTCTGCGCGCCGAAGTCGGCTACCGGGGTGTGCGGGTGGGTGTCGCCTACCTGTCGTGGACCGACACCGACATGGTGCGCGGCGCGGACCAGGACGAGGTGATGCGGGAGCTGCGGCAGCGGCTGCCGTGGCCGTCCAACAAGACCTATCCGCTGGGCCCGGCCGTGGACCGGATCGTCGACGGGATCGAGCGCCGCTCCAGCCATGTGTACGGGCAGTGGTGGCTGCGCGGCATGCAGGGGGTGCGCGGGTATCTGCCGGGCCTGATCGGCACGGTGGGTCAGCGGGAGATGCGGCGGTTCGGGGACCGGCTCCAGGGCATGCGCTCGGGCCTCGTCGGCGCAGGTGGCGCGGCCGATGAGCAGGAGCGCAGCACGCTGCGTAACTGATCGACATGCGCAGCGTCACGGCCCATGTGAATCTGGTCGAGGCCCCCTCAGGGGGCGACTGAATCACCCACCACAGGAGTGAACCCACATGGGCATGAAGGACAAGTTCCAGGACCAGGCCGAGCAGTGGCAGAACCAGGCCCGCGACAAGGGCGAGCAGGCCCGCGACAAGATGGGCAACCGCGGCTCGCAGCAGTCGCAGGACCGCCCGCAGCGTGAGCGCGGCCGCCAGGGCATGGAGGACGCGGAGCACGAGCTGGACGAGCGCTTCGACCGCGACGAGGACATGATCTGACCTCGGTCTGACCGGTACGGCGTGGGGTGCCCGGGTTTCCCTCGGGCACCCCACGTGCGCGTTCCGCCGCCGCCGCGGCGGCCGTTCACTGCCGCGGTGGCAGCTTCGGCCGGGCCCGGTTGGGGACGTTGCGGTAGTCCGGCGGGGACGCCGGCGGGTGGGTCTGCAGCAGGTCGAGGGCCAGCCGGACGGCGTCGTCGAGCTGGGCGTAGCGGCCCTCCGCCCAGTCCAGCGGGGTGCGCAGGGCCTCGACGTCGGGGATGACCCCGTGGTTCTCGATGGACCAGCCGTAGGCGTCGAACCAGGCCGCGTTCATCGGTACGGTGATCACCGAGCCGTCGCCGAGGCGGTGCCGGCCGGTCATGCCGACCACGCCGCCCCAGGTGCGCTGGCCGACCACCGGCCCCAGTTGCAGCAGCTTGAACGCGGCCGTGATCATGTCGCCGTCCGACGAGGTCGCCTCGTCGGCGAGCGCGACGATCGGCCCGCGCGGGGCGTTGGAGGCGTACGACACGGGCTGGGCGTTGCGGGTGAGGTCCCAGCCGAGGATCGTGCGGGTCAGTTTCTCGATGACGAGTTCGCTGATGTGGCCGCCGGCGTTGCCGCGTACGTCCACGATGAGTGCGGGCCGGGACATCTCCATGCGCAGGTCGCGGTTGAACTGGGCCCAGCCGGAGCCGCCCATGTCGGGGATGTGCAGATAGCCGCACTTGCCGCCGCTCAGCTCGCGTACGACCTCGCGGCGCTTGGCCACCCAGTCCTGGTAGCGCAGGGGCCGTTCGTCGATGAGGGGGACGACGGCCACGCGCCGGGAGTGCGCCTCGGCGCCCTCCTCTTCCTCCGTGACGGCGAACGTCAGCTCCACGGTCGTGCCGCCCGCCCCGGCGAGCAGCGGGTAGGGTCCGGCCACCGGGTCCACCGGGCGGCCGTCGACGTGGGTGAGGGCGGCGCCCTCGCGGATGCCGGTGCCGGCGAGCGGGGAGCGGGCCTTGGAGTCGGAGGAGTCGCCGGGCAGGATGCGCTTGATCCGCCAGGTCCCCTCCCGGCAGACGAAGTTGGCGCCCAGCAGCCCCTGCCAGCGCTGGTAGTGCGGCGGGCCCTCGTTGCGGCGGGCGGCGGTGACGTAGGCGTGGGAGGTGCCGAGTTCGCCGAGCACCTCGCGCAGCAGGTCGGCGAACTCGTCGGGGGAGGCGACCCGTTCGACCAGCGGGCGGTACTGCGCGAGCACCCCGTCCCAGTCGATGCCGCTCATGCCGGGGTCCCAGAAGTAGGCGCGGATGAGCCGGCCGGCCTCCTCGAAGGACTGGCGCCACTCGGCGGGCGGGTCGACCTCGTGCAGGATGCGGCGCAGGTCGATCCACACCGTGGTGTCGCTGTCGCCGGGTTCGGTGGAGGGCGCCGCGCGCAGCTCGCCCTCGTCGACGACGACGAGCCGGGTGCCGTCGCCGCTGACCGCGAAGTAGTCGAGGTGGCCGACGAGTTCGGTCTTCTTGGCCTTGGCGAGGTTGAAGTACTCCAGGGTGGGGCGGCCGGTGGTGTCGTCGGGGTTGACGAAGGTCTCGCCGAGGGCGCCGGAGATCGGCCAGCGCAGCCACACCAGTCCGCCGCCGGCGACCGGGTACAGCGCCGAGTACTTGGAGGCGATCACCGGGAACGGCACGACCCGGTTGGCCAGCCCCTCCACCTCGACGGTCACCTGTCCGTCGCCGCCCTCGTCCTCCAGCGGGTCCAGGCCCCCGGCGGCCGGCCGGCCCTCGGGGCTGAGCGCGAACGGGGAGGGAGTGGCCGAGGACAGCGGCACGAGGTAGGGGCGGCAGCCGAGCGGGAAGGACAGGTCGCCGGTGTGCACGTCGTACACCGGGTCGAAGCCGCGCCAGGACAGGAAGGCGAGGTAGCGGCCGTCGCGGGTGAAGACGGGATTCTCGTCCTCGAAGCGGCCGTTGGTCACGTCGATGATCGTCCGGTCCTTGATGCGGGCCATCTTGATCTGCCGCAGGGACCGTCCGATCCCGGGGTGGGACCAGGTCAGCCACGCCCCGTCGGGGGAGAAGGCCAGGTCCCGCACGGGGCCGTTGATGGACCGGATCAGCTCGGAGACCTCGCCGTCGGCCTCGTCGCCGGTGTCCAGGAGCAGCAGCCGTCCGTCGTGCGAGGCGATGGCGAGCCGTTCGCCGTCGGGGTCGGCGACCATCTCCAGCACCCGGCCGAGTGCGCCGGAGGCCAGTCGGCGCGGGGCGCGCTCGCCGGTCGTGCGGGGCAGGTAGGCGATCTCGACGGCGTCCTCGCCCTCGGCGTCGGTGACGTAGGCGACCTGTCCGCCGGAGCCGAGCATCTCGGGCAGCCGGACGCGTACGCCGGGGGTGTCGGCGATGGTGCGGGCGGGTCCGTCGCGGTGGGTGAGCCAGTACAGGCTGCCGCGTACGACGACGGCGCTGGCGCGGCCCGTCTCGTCCACGCTGAGGCCGTCGACGTGCTGTGCCGCCGGCACCTGGTAGGGCCGCCGTCCGGTGCGCGGGCCGCTCAGGCGCACGTCGAGGCGGCGCGGCTCGGAGTCGGCGGAGAGGTCGTCGACGATCCACAGCTCGCCCGCGCACTGGTAGACGACCCGGTTGCCGTCGCTCGCGGCGTGGCGGGCGTAGAAGGCGTCGTGGTCGGTGTGGCGGCGCAGGCCGGAGCCGTCGTGGGCGCAGGAGTAGAGGTTGCCGACGCCCTCGTGGTCGGAGAGGAAGGCGATGCGGTCGCCGACGAACATCGGGGAGGCGAGGTGGCCGCCGATGTCGGCGAGGAGCCGGCGTCCGTGCAGCCACAGCCGTCCCATGGCGCCGCCCCGGTACCGCTTCCAGGACGCCGGTTCGTGCGGCGGGGTGCCGGTGAGCAGCAGTGACCTGCGCTCCCCGGCCAGGTCGGCGACCTGGACGTCGGTGACCGGGCCCCAGGGGAGTTTGCGGCCCGGGTCGCCCTCGGTCGTGACCTTGTAGGCCCAGGTGAAGTAGGAGAACGGTTCACCGTGCGAGGCCACCGCGAGGATGTCGCCGTCGGGGGACCAGCCGGTCACCCGGGTGTCGGAGCTGCCCCAGTAGGTGAGCTGGCGGCTGGTGCCGCCGTCCACGGGTTCCAGGTGGATCTCCGGGTCGAGGGTGCGCCAGCTGGTGTAGGCGACGAGGCTGCCGTCGGGGGAGAAGCGGGGGTGGGCGGCCTTGGTGCGGTCGGCGGTCAGCCGCCAGGCGCGCTCCCGTCCGTCGAGCGGGGCCAGCCACAGGTCGTCCTCGGCCACGAAGCACAGCAGATCGCCATGGAGGTGGGGCATGCGCAGATAGCTCACCTCCCCATGCTTTTCCGCTCGCCAGGCCCGGGCAACTCGTGCGGAGGGCGGGCACGGGACCTTTATACGGTCCTCACGACCGTGACCCACAACACGAACGAAACCGTTTCGTTTCGCTTGTGGGGTGGGATACATTCGTCGTGTACGAAACCGTGTCGTTCGAAGCGCAGGAGCGGAGGGTGGTGACCGGGATGACCGAGGTCGCGGCGGCACGTCGCAGCCGCATCACCCCCGAGCGCGAGGCCGAGCTGTACGAGGCCGTGCTCGACCTGCTCCGCGAGGTCGGCTACGACGCCCTCACCATGGACGCCGTCGCCGCCCGCACCCGCTCCAGCAAGGCCACGCTCTACCGCCAGTGGGGCGGCAAGGCCGAACTGGTCGTGAGGGCCATCCGGCACACCAAGCACGGCCGGATCGACGAGATCGACACCGGCTCGCTGAGAGGTGACCTGCACGCCCTGGTGCGGCTGGAGGACGACTGCACCATCCAGCAGAACTCCGCGCTGATGCGGGGCGTCGCCATGGCGATGCACCACAACCCGGACCTGCGCGAGGCCTTCAGGGCCCAGCTCGTCGAACCCGAGATGTCCGGCTTCCACCAGGTGATCCAGCGGGCGATCGACCGCGGCGAGGTCCGCGCGGACTGTCCCGCGCTCGACTTCCTGCTGCACATGATGGTCGGCGGCTTCGCCACCCGGGCGCTGCTCGACGACCAGCCTCCCACCCAGGCCTTCCTCACCTCGTACATCGACGCCGTGGTCCTCCCCGCCCTCGGCGTCCCCATCCTCTGACAGTCCCCTCCCAGCAAGCCCATTCCTGACGTCTCCGCTCACGTCGTCGGGCTGATCACCCCTGCCCTGAATCCACGACTTGACCGGGAGTACGCCCTCGTGGCCACGTTCCTCTACAAACTGGGCCGCCTCGCCTTCAGGCGACGGCACTTCGTCGCCCTGATCTGGGTGGCGCTGCTGACGCTCGCCGGCGTCGGCGCCGCCTCCGCGCCCGCCGCGGGCTCCACGTCCTTCTCGATACCCGGCACTGAGGCCCAGAAGGCCTTCGACCTGCTGGAACAGCGCTTCCCCGGGATGAGCGCCGACGGCGCCACCGCCCGGGTCGTCTTCAAGGCACCCGCCGGGCACAAGGTGACCGACGCCGCCGGCAAGGCCACCGTCGAGAAGACCGTGAAGGAGCTGGCCACCGGCTCCGAGGTCGCCTCCGTCGCCGACCCGTACCAGGCCCACGCCGTCAGCAAGGACGGCACGATCGCGTACGCCTCGGTGAAGTACAAGGTCTCCGGCATGGAGCTGAAGGACGCCTCGCGGGACGCCCTGAAGGCCGCCGGGCAGCACGCGCGGGACGCCGGGCTGACCGTGGAGATCGGCGGTGACGCGCTGTCCGCGGCGCCCGAGACCGGGGCCACCGAGGTCATCGGCATCGGCATCGCCGCCGTCGTCCTCGTCATCACCTTCGGCTCGCTGCTCGCGGCCGGGTTGCCGCTGCTCACCGCGATCATCGGCGTCGGCATCGGCGTCTCGTCCATCACCGCGCTGGCCAGCACTCTCGACCTCGGCTCCACCACCTCCACGCTGGCGTCGATGATCGGCCTCGCCGTCGGCATCGACTACGCGCTGTTCATCGTCTCCCGCTACCGCGCGGAACTCGCCGAGGGCCGCACCCGCGAGGACGCCGCCGGCCGGGCCGTGGGCACCGCGGGCTCCGCGGTCGTCTTCGCCGGGCTGACCGTCCTCATCGCCCTGGTCGGCCTGTCGGTCGTCAACATCCCCATGCTGACCAAGATGGGCGTCGCCGCCGCGGGCACGGTCGCCATCGCCGTCCTCATCGCCCTGACGATGATCCCGGCGCTGCTCGGCTACGCCGGCCGCATGATCAAGCCGGCCGGTGAGAAGAGCAAGCTGCTCGGCGGCGGCCGCGCCAAGGACAAGAACGCGGCCGGGGACGCCGCCGGCAAGCCGAACATGGGCACCCGCTGGGCCAGCTTCGTCGTACGCCGTCCGGTCGCCGTCCTGCTGCTCGGCGTCGTCGGTCTCGGCGCGGCGGCCGTCCCGGCGGCCTCCCTGGAACTGGGCCTGCCCGACGACGGCTCCCAGCCGGTGTCGACGACCCAGCGACGGGCCTACGACCTGCTCTCCGAGGGCTTCGGCCCCGGCTTCAACGGGCCGCTGATGGCCGTCGTCGACGGCAAGGACGCGGCCGCGCCGGGCAAGGCCTTCGACCGGGTCGCCGCCGAGATCAAGGGCATGAAGGACGTCGCGGCGGTCGTCCAGAGCAAGCCCAACAAGGCGGGCGACACCGCCACGATCACCGTCGTCCCGAAGTCCAAGCCGTCGTCCACGCAGACCGAGGACCTGGTCCACGCCATCCGTGACAAGGGCGCGGACATCAAGTCCGCGACCGGCGCCGAGGTGCTCGTCACCGGCTCCACGGCGATGAACATCGACGTCTCGCAGAAGCTGAACGACGCCCTCGTGCCGTATCTCGTACTGGTCGTGGGGCTTGCGTTCCTGCTGCTGATCGTGGTGTTCCGCTCGATCCTGGTCCCGCTGAAGGCGGCCCTGGGCTTCCTGCTGAGCGTGCTCGCGGCCCTCGGCGCCGTCGTCGCGGTCTTCCAGTGGGGCTGGCTGTCCGGCCTGATGGGCGTCGAGCAGACCGGACCGGTCATGTCGATGATGCCGATCTTCATGGTCGGCGTGGTCTTCGGCCTCGCGATGGACTACGAGGTGTTCCTCGTGACCCGGATGCGGGAGGCGTACGTCCACGGGGAGAAGCCGAGCCAGGCCGTCGTGACCGGCTTCAAGTACGGCGCGCGGGTCGTCACCGCGGCCGCCGTCATCATGATCGCCGTCTTCTCCGGGTTCATCGGCTCCAGCGAGTCGATGGTGAAGATGATCGGCTTCGGCCTGGCCGTCGCGGTCTTCTTCGACGCCTTCATCGTCCGGATGGCGCTCGTCCCGGCCGTGCTGGCGCTGCTGGGCAAGCGCGCCTGGTGGCTGCCGAAGTGGCTGGACCGCGCGCTGCCCAACGTGGACGTCGAGGGCGAGGGCCTGCGCACCGCGGACGACGCCGGACACGGGGACAAGGAGCTGGTGCGCGCCTGACGGGCCGCGCCCGACCGAGCCGCCGGTGAGGGTTCCGTGGGGACGGGGCGCCCTCACCGGCTTGTTCGCGGGGCCCCGCGCACGGTGCCGCCCGCGTTCGGCGCGGGGTGGGCCACGGCCTGAGTCCACCCCCCGTGACCTGGGCCATAACCGGTCGCGTGCCCGCTGCACGGACTACTAGCGTGCGGGGCATGACGACGACAGCCGCCACTGACGCCGACGGTGCTGGAGACTCCGGCGCCCACCCCCTGATCACCCAGGCCCTGCTCACGATGGCCGCCGCCGGGACCCCGCACACGGTGTTCCCGATGGCACCGGGCGACCTCGTCACGCACGCCGGCGCCACCGTGGTGGACGTGCGCGAGCGCACCTCGTGACCCCGGCCGTCACCGCGGCCGTCCTGCTGGCCGCCGTCACGCACGCCGGCTGGAACGCCATCGCGCACAAGATCACCGACAAGCTGGTCGGGTTCACGCTCATCGCCGGCGGCGGGACGCTCATCGGGCTCGCCCTGATGCCGTTCACGCCCGTCCCGGCGGCCGCGGCCCGGCCGTATCTGCTGCTGTCCGCGCTCGTCCACGTCGCCTACTACGTGCTGCTGATGCGGTCCTTCCGGCTCGGGGACTTCGGGCAGGCCTATCCGATCGCCCGTGGCTCCGCACCCCTGGTGGTGACCGTGCTCGCCGCGCTCTTCGCGCACGAGGTGCCGAACGGCTGGGCCGCCGCCGGTGTCGTGGTGTCCTGCGCAGGCCTGACCGGGGTCGCCCTGTGGGGGCTGCGCGGGCGCCGGCCGGACTGGGCGGCGATCGGCGCGGCCCTCGCCACCGGCCTCACCATCGCCGGATACACGGTCCTCGACGGGCTCGGGGTGCGCGCCTCCGGGTCCTCCCTCGGATACATCGCCTGGCTGATGGCCCTGGAGGGCGTGGCCATTCCGGCGTACGCCGTGCTGCGCTGGCGGGGACGGACGGCGGCCGTGCTGCGGCCGTACGCCGCGCTCGGCCTGCTCGGCGCCACGCTGTCCGTCCTCGCCTACGGCCTGGTCCTGTGGGCGCAGACCAAGGCGGCCCTCGCGCCGATCGCGGCCCTGCGCGAGTCGTCCATCATCGTGGGCGCGGCGATCGGCGCGCTGTTCTTCAAGGAGCGCTTCGGCGCGCCCCGGATCGCCGCGGCGGGTCTGCTGGTGGTCGGGATCGGGCTGATGCTGCACGCCGGGTAGGGCCGCGCCCGGCTGGATGCGTCCCGGCGTCGTGAGGAGCACCCTGGAAGCAGATGTTCCGGAGGTGATCGTCATGACCGTGCAGACCACGGTGGGCTGGCACGTGGAGCTGGAGTTCAGCGAGGACGACCAGCACACGCGCGCGGCGGCGCTGGTGCGGCTGCCCGACGGTTCGGAAGTGCGGGCCCACGGCAGCGCCACCCGCCACCGCACGGACTCCCCTCAGCCCCGTGTCGGGGAGGAGATCGCCGGTGCGCGGGCGCTGAACGAGCTGGCCATGCGGCTGCTGACGAAGGCGCACGACGAGATCGACGGCGCGTCGGGCCGCACGTCGCACCCGATCCACGTGTGAGGCGGCAGGCCCTCAGGACAGCGCGGTCCGTACCGCCCGCACCAGCGCCTGTGCCCTCGGGTCCGCCGTCACGCTCTTGCGGAACCCGTTGGTGACGTAGCCGAAGGCGATGCCCGAGGCCGGGTCGGCGAACCCGAGGGCACCCCCGCGGCCGGGGTGGCCGAAGGAGCCGTCGGCGAGCAGCGGCGAGGCGCTGCCGTGCAGCATGTAGCCGAGCCCGAAGCGGGTGTTCACGACGAGCACCCGGTCCGGGCCGGCCGACTGCTCGCCGCGCGCCAGCTCCACGGTGTCCGGCGTGAACAGGCGCCGGCCGCTGTCCACCTCGCCGATCAGCGCGGCGTAGACGCGGGCCAGGCCGTCGGCGGTGGCGACGCCGGTGGAGCCCGGCAGGGCGGCCGCGTGATAGGCGGGGTCGTTCTCGTCGGGCGCGGGGCTGATCGCGCCGAAGGCGCGCAGGGTGAGCGAGGCGGGGTCTGCGTAGGCGTCGGCGACGGCCCGCTTGGGGCGGGTTTTGAGCCCGTTGGTCTCGGGGGCGGCCACGGGGCCGACGCGGCCCACACGCGCCTGCGCGTCCGCCGGCAGCCCCAGCCAGAAGTCCGCGCGCACCGGCTCCGCGATCTCGCGGGCGATCCACTCGCCGATCGTCCGCCCGGTGACGCGCCGCACCAGCTCGCCCGTGATCCAGCTGTAGGTGTGCGCGTGATAGCCGTGGTCGCTGCCCGGCTCCCACACGGGCGCCTGCGCCGCCACCGCAGTCGCCGCCCGGTCCGGGTCGGCGGCCTCGGCCAGGGTCAGCGGGCGGTCCAGGACGGGGACTCCGGCCCGGTGCGCGAGCAGGTGCCGCACCAGGGTGCGCTCCTTGCCGGCCGCCTTGTACTCGGGCCAGTAGGAGCCGACCGGCGCGTCCAGGTCCAGCTCGCCGCGCTGGTGCAGCAGCAGCACCACGGCCGCGGCGACGCCCTTGGTGGCCGAGCGCACGATCTGCGCGGTGCCCCGCTCCCAGGGCTCGGCGCCGTCGACGTCCCGGGTGCCGCCCCACAGGTCGACGACCTTGTGCCCGTCCCGGTAGACGGTCACCGCGGCGCCCTTCTCCCCGAGCGCCGCGAAGTTACGGGCGAACGCCTCCCTGACCGGCTCGAAGCCCTCGGTCACCGCTCCGTGCACGTCCACGTCCGCACATCCCTTTCGATCGCCTGCGACGCAGCGGGTAACACCGCCGGACGGCCTGCGATTCCTTTGCCGTGCTGCCCGGCGAGGATCGTTACATCGATGTTGCCGGGGGCGGCGGCCGTGGCGGTGTGCCTACGCGCCCAGTGACACCGAGCGCGGGTCGAAGCCGAAGGGCAGCTCCAGCCGGTGGGCGCGCATCAGCTCCTCGTCGGCGAGCAGCTCCGCCGTCCTGCCGTCCGCCGCGATCACGCCGTCGCTGAGGATCAGCGAGCGCGGGCACAGCTCCAGGGCGTACGGCAGGTCGTGGGTGACCATCAGCACCGTCACGTCCAGGGAGCGCAGGATGTCGGCCAGCTCGCGGCGGGAGGCGGGGTCGAGATTGGAGGACGGCTCGTCCAGGACGAGGATCTCCGGCTCCATGGCGAGCACGGTCGCCACCGCGACCCGGCGGCGCTGGCCGAAGGACAGATGGTGCGGCGGGCGGTCCTTGAAGGCGAGCATGCCGACCCGCTCCAGCGCCCGGTCCACGCGCTCCTCCAGCGCGGCGCCCTTCAGCCCGGCGGCGGCCGGCCCGAACGCGACGTCCTCGCGGACCGTCGGCATGAACAGCTGGTCGTCCGGGTCCTGGAAGACGATGCCGACCTTGCGCCGGATCTCGGCCATGTTCCGCTTGTCCACGCATCGCCCGGCGACCTTCACGGTGCCGGCGCCGCCGGACAGGATGCCGTTGAGGTGCAGCACGAGGGTGGTCTTGCCGGCGCCGTTCGGCCCGAGCAGCGCGACCCGCTCGCCGTGCGCCAGGGAGAAGTCCACGCCGAACAGGGCCTGGTGCCCGTCGGGGTACGCGAAGGCCAGACCGGCCACATCCAGTGAAGGTGTCACAGGAACCATCCCAGCAGACAGACGAGCAGGGCCGAAGCGGGCAGGGCGAGGGCGTACGACCACTGCGCCCGGGACGCGGTCACCTCGTCGATCACCGGCATGGAACCGGCGTATCCGCGGCTGACCATCGCCAGGTGGACCCGCTCGCCGCGTTCGTAGGAGCGGATGAACAGCGCGCCCGCCGACTTCGCGAGCACGCCCCAGTGCCGCACGCCCTTGGCCTCGAAGCCGCGGGACTCGCGGGCGATGCGCATGCGGCGCATCTCGTCGGTGATGACGTCGCCGTAGCGGATCATGAAGGACGCGATCTGGACCAGCAGCGGCGGCAGCTTCAGGCGCTGCAGGCCCAGCAGCAGCTCGCGCAGCTCGGTCGTGGCGGCCAGCAGGACGGACGCGGCGACGCCGAGGGTGCCCTTGGCGAGGACGTTCCACGCCCCCCACAGGCCGTTGACGCTCAGCGACAGCCCGAGGACGTCGACCCGCTCGCCTTCCGCCACGAACGGCATGAGCACCGCGAACGCGACGAACGGCACCTCGATCAGCAGCCGCTTCAGCAGGAACCCCGCCCCCACGCGGGCGTGGTACGCGACCACGCCGAGCAGGGCGGCGTACAGCGCGAACGCCCACATCGCCTCGCGCGGCGTCGACACGACGACGACCACGAAGGCGAACGCGGCGGCGAGTTTGGTGTGCGGCGGCAGCGCGTGCACCGGCGTGTGCCCGTGCCGGTAGAGCCGGTGCGCGTGCCCGGCGCCCATGTCAGACGTTCTCCACGGTCGTCGACGCCGGCGACACGTCGTCGCTGCGGCGCCGGCGCACGGCCCAGAACACCGCACTGCCCGCGACGACCGTCACACCGACGCCGATCACCCCGGCGAGACCGCCGGACAGCCGGGCGTCGCCGATGTCCTTCACGCCGTAGTCGGCGAGCGGGGAGTCGGAGGAGGAGTGCGGCTTCGCCTTCTTGTCGATGCCCTGGTCGTGGGCGACCTTCTCCAGGCCGTCGGGGCTGGCGGAGGCGTAGAAGCTGACGAAGCCGGCGAGGACGAGGGAGGTGACCAGGCCCGTGATCCACAGCTTGCGCCGCGAGGTGCGCGCCGCGACGGGCACGGCGACCGGCGTCGGGGCGTCCACCAACTCCCCGTTCACCCTGAGCTTCAGCCGCTGCTGGAGTCCTCGCGCCCCGTACACGAGGTCCGGGCGTACGGCGATGACGGCGCCGACGGTCAGCGCGGTGATCGCGGCCTCGCCGATGCCGATGAGGACATGGACGCCGATCATCGCGGTGGCGACCTTGGACAGGGACACGTCGGTGGTGCCGCCGAGGGCGTAGATCGCGGTGAAGGCGACCGCGGCCGCCGGCACCGACAGCAGCGCGGCGGCGAAGGCGGCGACGGTGACCGAACGGCGCCTGCGGGGCAGCACCTTCACCAGGCCGCGGAAGACGGCGTAGGCGACGACGGTCGTGACGATCGCCATGTCGGTGATGTTCACGCCGAGCGCGGTCAGGCCGCCGTCGGCGAAGAGGATGCCCTGCATGAGCAGGACCACGGACACGCACAGCACGCCGGTGTAGGGGCCGACGAGGATGGCGGCGAGCCCTCCGCCCAGCAGGTGGCCGCTGGTGCCGGCCGCCACGGGGAAGTTCAGCATCTGCACCGCGAAGATGAACGCGGCGACCAGGCCGGCCAGCGGCGCGGTGCGTTCGTCCAGCTCACGGCGGGCGCCGCGCAGGCTCACGGCTATCGCGCCGGCGGCGACGACGCCGGTCGCGGCGGAGACCGGGGCGTTGATGAATCCGTCAGGTACGTGCACCGTTCGATGATAGTGGCTTAATGCGAACTACTTGCAAGAGCGAGTCGCTGGTCACGTCGGATGTGAGATGGCGCTCAACAGGGCGTGAGCCGCCTCATGTGGGACATTGGTAAGGGAAGCGGATTTACAGCTTTCATATAGGTCACTGAGGGTAAGGGGCCGTTCGATGTCTGTAGTCGAGCAGTACGCGCGAGCCCACATCGTCACGGACGCGGACGCCGAGGACGAGGACACGGCGATACCCGTCGTCCTGCGCTACGACCCCGAGGCCGACCCGCGCTCGGTGCGCGTCGGCCTGCCCGGCACCGACGAGTGGACGTTCTCCCGCACCCTGCTGGAACAGGGGCTGCGCGCCCCGACCGGCACCGGTGAGGTCCGGGTGTGGCCGTGCGGGCGCGTCGGCGCCGTCGTGGAGTTCCACTCCGCCCAGGGCGTCTCCGTCGTCCAGTTCGAGACGAAGACGCTGCTCCGCTTCCTGCGGCGCACCTACCTGGCCGCCGTCTGACTCACGCTCGGCCGGGCGCTCAGCCCGTCTTTGAGTGGCGCCGCCACGATCGGTCCGGCGCTCAGCCCATCTTCAGCAGCGCCGCCACGATCGGTCCGGCCGTGTCGCCGCCGTGGCCGCCCGCCTGCACCACACCGGCCGCAGCGAGATCGCCCCGGTACGCCGTGAACCAGCCGTTCGGCTTGTCCTGGCCGTCGACCTCCGCCGAACCCGTCTTCGCGCCGAAGTCCGGGCCGAGCCCGGACATCGCCTCGGCCGCCGTACCGGCCGCCGCCGTGTACCGCATCAGCTCCCGGACCTGCGCCAGCGTCGAGGGCGACAGCGTGCGCGAGGCGTGCGCGAGGCTGCGGCCGTCCACGTCGGGGGAGACGAGATAGGGCTGGTGGAAGGAGCCGGACCGCACGGTCGCCGCGACCGACGCCATGTTCAGCGGGTTCATCCGCACCCCGCCCTGCCCGATCAGCGACGCCGCCTTCTGCGCCGCCGACTGCACGGGCACTCTGCCGTCGAAGGACGGCACCCCGAGCGACCAGTTGTCCATCGACAGGCCGAACACCTGCTGGGCCTGCTTGGTCAGGTCGTCGTCGCCCAGCTTGCCGGCCTGGCTGATGAAGGCCGTGTTGCAGGAACGGGCGAAGCTCGCCTTGAACGTGCCGTTCTTGATCTCGAACTCGTCGTCGTTCTGGAACTTCCAGCCGCCGTAGGAGAAGTACTTCGGGCACGGGTGGGGCTTGTCCACGGAGGCCAGGCCCTTGTCGATCAGCAGCGACGACGTGATGATCTTCATGGTGGAGCCCGGCGCGAGCGAGCCCTGCAGCGCGGTGTCGAACCCGTGGCCGTTGTTGGCGACGGCGAGGATCTCACCGGTCGAGGGGCGCAGCACGACCACCGAGGCCCGTGCCCGCTTGGCCACCTGCTGCTCGGCCGCCGCCTGCAGCCGGGGGCTGAGCGTGGTCTTCACCGTGCCCGGTGTGCCCTTGCTCAGCTCCACCAGCGTCCTGTCGGAGAGCTTCTTCGCCTTCGACTCCTTGCCGCGCACCACCCGCAGCTCGATGCCCGCCCTGCCGCCGGCCTTCTTGCCGTACTTCTCGCGCAGCCCGTCCAGGACCGAGCCCAGCGAGGGGTACTTCGCCGTGGTGATCTCGCCGCCCGCGCGGTCCAGCGCCTTCACCGGCGGCGTGCCCGACTCGCCGGTCACCAGCGTGTCGCCGTCCGCCAGGTCCGGGTGGACGACGGAGGCGTGCCAGTCGACGTACGGCTTGCCGTCCGCGGCCCGGCGCACCACGGTGAGCGCGCTGCTGTAGGTGAGCGGCCTGCTGACGCCGTGGTAGGCCAGGGTGCCCTTGACGGTGTACGGCACCTTGGCGCCCTGCGGCACGCCCGGGGTGATGGTGACGCCCTGGATGCGGGCGTCCTTGGCGTAGCCGGTCAGCAGGGCGGTCGCGGCCGGGGCGTCGGAGGTGGCGGCCGCGGCCTGGGGCAGCCGGCCCTGCTGCCAGGACGTCAGGAAGGTCCGGGCGGTGGTGGTGACCTCGGCCGCGGACAGCGGGCCCGTCCTGACGGCCTTCTTGTGGGCCGCGGCCTGCGCCGCCGTGTTGTCCTCGGCCGCCGCGCCGCCCCCGTACAGCGCGTACGCGCCGATGCCGGCGCCGCCGACGACCACGGCGATCATCCCGCCGACCACCGCGGGCCCGGTCCTCCGTCGCTCGGCGACGCGTCGTCTCTTGCCCACTGCTCCCTGTTCCTCCGCGCGTTCCCCAGGACGCCTCCAGGCCCCTGGTCCCACTGCCCTCGTCGCCCTCGTTCACCCCAACGACGGCGACCAGCCTAGAGTCCCGTCGCGCGCGGGTGACGTCAGCCGCCCACCCGTAGCACGCTTGCGACAATCGGCCCGGCCGCGTCGCCGCCGTGTCCGCCCTCCTGGGTCATCGCCGCGGCCGCCACATCGCCCCGGTAGCCGGTGAACCAGCTGTTGGACTTCGCCTGCCCGTCGACCTCGGCCGAGCCGGTCTTGGCGCCGATCCTGCCGCTCAGCCCGGACATCGCCTGCGCGGCGGTGCCGCTGGTCGCGGTGCGGTTCATCATGGCGCGCAGCTGGCGGACGGTGTCCGGGGACAGCCCGCGCGCCTGGGCCAGTTCACGGCCGTCCAGGCTCCGCGGCACGATCACCGGCTGACGGAAGGCGCCCGTCATCGCGGTCGCCGTGACCGAGGCCATGTTCAGCGGGCTCATCTGGACCTGGCCCTGGCCGATCAGGCCGGCCGCCTTGTCGGGTCCCTCGACGGCCGGGACGGAGCCGTCGAAGGACGGGATGCCGGTCTGCCAGTTGTCCTGCCCGAGCCCGAAACGCTCGGTGGCCTCCTGGTTCAGCGACTCGTTCGTCAGCTGCTTGACGTACTTGATGAAGGCGGTGTTGCAGGAGCGGGCGAAGCTGTCGGCGAGCGTGGCGTCGGGCTCGGCCTTCATGCCCTTGAGGTTGTGGAAGGTCTGGCCCTCCCACATCACGTCGTCGGGACAGGGCGCCGGACCGTTGGCGCTGGTCAGGCCGTTGTCGATGAGCGTGGCCGCGGTCACGATCTTCATCGTGGAGCCGGGGGCCAGCTTGCCGAGGAAGGCGGCGTTGAAGCCGTCGCCGCGGTGGTTGGCGACGGCCAGCACCTCGCCGGTGCTCGCCTTGACGGCGACCACCGAGGACTCGGCGTAGTCGCGCACCGCCTTCTCGGCGGCGGCCTGCACGCTCGCGCTCAGCGTGGTCGTCAGCTTGCCCGCCGTGCCCTGGGCGAGGGTGAGCAGGGTGGTGTCGGCGGTGCCCGCGTCGGCGTGGTGGATGCTCAGCTCGACGCCTGGGGTGCCGCCCGACCGCTCGCCGTACTTGGCGCGCAGCTCGTCCAGGATCGGGCCGAGCGAGGGGTACTTCTGCGCGGTCAGCACCGTGCCGTGGCGGTCCACCGCCTGGACGGGCGGCGCGGCCGCCTCGCCGGTGACGAGGAGGTCGTCCATGCCGGTGAGCTTCGGATGCACCACGGACGGCTGCCAGTCCACCAGCGCCCGGCCGGTGGTCAGCCCGCGTACGACGGTGAGCCGGCTGCTGTAGTCCAGCGGCTTGCTCCGGCCGCCGAACGACACCGTGGCCTTCACGGTGAACGGCACGGTCGCGCCGCTCGCCGCACCGGGCGTGATCCGCACCCCGGTGATGTGGGCCGCCTGGCCGTAGGAGGCCAGCAGCGGCTCGGCCTTCGCCGCGTTGTTCGTGTACGACGCCGCCTCGGCCGGCTGCCCCTTGGCCCAGGCCGCGAAGAAGTTCCGCGCGGTCTCCCGGACCTCGTCCCCGCTCGGCGGCCCGCTCTTCACCGGCGCGGGCCCGCTCGCCCCGCTCGCGCCGGTGTCGTTGAGCGCCGAGACGAAGTTGTACGCCCCGTAGCCCGCTCCGCCCACCATGGTGGCCAGCACCGCGGTGACGATGCCGGCCTTCACCCCCGTACGCATGACGCGTCCCTCCCCGTGTCTCCCCTCGGAGCCCTCGACCACGCGAATTGAACGTGTTCAAAGACCGTGTCGTCCGCACTGTATGCGGATCACGGGCCCGTCGGCGCGCCTGTTTCCGGAAGTTGTCCGAAGAGAGACGGGAAGCGCTCAGTCAATCCGTGTCATACCCACGTATCCAGCCACATCCGCGACCGCCACTGGTCGATGGGGATCGCCGTGCCCGTGAACAGGGGCCAGAAATAGATGAAGTTCCATGCGATCAGCAGGACCAGGACGCCCGCGCTCGTGGCGCCCGCCACGCGGCGGGTGTCGCTCGCGCCCGCAGAGCCGACGATCGCGCCGAGCAGCATCGCGACCGCCAGGCACAGGAACGGCACGAAGACGACGGCGTAGAAGAGGAAGATCGTGCGCTCCTGGTACAGGAACCACGGCAGGTAGCCGGCCGCGACGCCGCAGGCGATCGCACCCGCCCGCCAGTCACGGCGGAAGAACCAGCGCCACAGCACGTACAGGAGCGCGAAGCAGGCCACCCACCACAGCAGCGGGGTGCCGATCGCCAGCACCTCCCGCGCGCACTTCTCGCCCGCGTCCGCCGGGCAGCCGTCCTTGCCGGGCGCGGGGGACTCGTAGAAGTACGACACCGGGCGGCCGAGGACGATCCAGCTCCAGGGGTTGGACTGGTAGGTGTGCGGCGAGTGCAGGTTGAGGTGGAACTCGTACACCTCGTGCTCGTAGTGCCACAGGCTGCGCCACCAGTCCGGGAACAGCCACGACCAGCTGCTGTGCCTGCCGTCGGTGGTGGCCCAGTTGCGGTAGTAGCCGCCCGTGCCGTCGGTCGGGGAGAGGATCCAGCCGGTCCAGGACGCGAGGTAGGTGACGACCGCCACCGGCACCGTCGCCACGAACGCCAGCCCCAGGTCGTGCTTGAACACGGCCGCGTACGGATGGCGGGCGCCCGCCACCTTGCGGGAGCCGACGTCCCACAGCACCGCCATCACACAGAACGCCGCCAGCACGTACAGGCCGTTCCACTTGGTGCCGATCGCCAGGCCCAGCATCAGACCGGCCAGCCAGCGCCAGGGCCGCCATCCCAGGCCCGTCGTGTCCGCGGTCTGCGCGTGCGGGCGCACCCGGCCGTCGGCGTCCACGGGCAGCGCCGCCGCCAGCCGTTCGCGCGCCCTGTCCCGGTCGACCACCAGGCAGCCGAACGCGGCCAGCACGAAGAACATCAGCACCCCGTCCAGCAGCGAGGTGCGGCTCATCACGAAGTGCAGCCCGTCCACCGCCATCAGCGCGCCGGCCAGGCAGCCGAGGAACGTCGAGCGGAACAGGCGGCGGCCGATCCGGCACAGCATCAGCACGCTCAGCGTGCCGAGCAGGGCCGTCATGAACCGCCAGCCGAACGGGTCGAAACCGAAGATCAGCTCGCCGAGCCCGATGACGTACTTGCCGACCGGCGGATGCACGACATAGGCGGGGTCCGTCGGGATCGGGACGTGCCCGTTCGCCGACAGGATCAGGTCGTTGGCGTTCTTGTCCCAGTTGACCTCGAAGCCGCGGTGGACGAGCGCCCAGGCGTCCTTGGCGTAGTACGTCTCGTCGAATATCACCGCCTTCGGGCTGCCCAGGTTCCAGAACCGGATCACGCCCGCCATCAGCGTCACGAGCAGCGGACCGCCCCAGCCGGACCAGCGGCGGATCCGGTCGGCGAACACCGGCGGCACGCCCAGCACCTGCCACAGCCGCGGGCTCGGCGCGGCGTACGGCGGCACCAGCCGGTCGTGTACGTCGGCGGCGGGCCGTTCCACATGGCCGAAACGGCGCAGCCGCTGCTGCCACGACGGCCGCTGGTCGTGCGGTGCCCGGTCCTGCCGGGTGTCCGTGGAGGACGCGGTACTGGTCACCGCGCCATCGTAGGGAACCGCGCTGTGTGAGTCCCGTGCATGGCCGGGATGCCGCCCCTCGCGGCGCGTCCTGGGAGGATGGGGGGCGTGACTGGAACCCTTGTTTTGGCGGGCACCCCCATCGGCGACATCGCGGACGCCCCTCCCCGGCTCGCCGAGGAACTGGCCGGGGCGGACGTCGTCGCCGCCGAGGACACCCGGCGGCTGCGGCGTCTGACGCAGGCGCTCGGCGTGACCCCCAAGGGGCGCGTGGTGTCGTACTTCGAGGGCAACGAGTCCGCCCGCACGCCGGAGCTGGTCGAGGAACTGGTGGGCGGCGCGCGCGTGCTGCTGGTCACCGACGCGGGCATGCCGTCCGTGTCCGACCCGGGCTACCGGCTGGTCGCCGCCGCCGTCGAGAAGGACATCAAGGTCACGGCCGTTCCGGGCCCGTCCGCCGTGCTGACCGCGCTCGCGCTGTCGGGGCTGCCGGTGGACCGGTTCTGCTTCGAGGGGTTCCTGCCGCGCAAGGCGGGGGAGCGGCTGTCCCGGCTGCGGGAGGTCGCCGAGGAGCGGCGCACGCTCGTGTACTTCGAGGCGCCGCACCGGCTCGACGACACCCTCGCCGCGATGGCCGAGGTGTTCGGTGCCGAGCGGCGCGCGGCCGTGTGCCGGGAGCTGACCAAGACGTACGAGGAGGTCAGGCGCGGTCCGCTCGGCGAGCTGGCGGCGTGGGCGGCCGAGGGCGTGCGCGGTGAGATCACCGTCGTCGTGGAGGGGGCGCCCGAGCGGGGCGCGCAGGAGGTGGGCCCGGAGGAGCTGGTGCGCCGGGTGCGCGTGCGCGAGGAGGCCGGGGAGCGCCGTAAAGAGGCGATCGCTGCGGTCGCGGCCGAGGCCGGGCTGCCGAAGCGGCAGGTGTTCGACGCGGTGGTGGCGGCGAAGAACGCGGGGGGCGCCGGCGGCGGGGCGTGAACCCGTCGCGCAGGGGCGCGTACACCCCCTCTGAGCAGGGCGCATCTCGGCTGAGCGTGCGCCCCATGGCGGGGTAAACGGCCGTCACCGATGGCAAAGCCGAAACGGACCGAACGGGTCACTTTCGGCAAGGAAGCTCCAAATCGGGTCCAACACTCGACAGGACCCGTGCGTTCGCGGTCGCGGAAGCGTCCACTGGATGAAGGGACGCACCCGTCCCTGTCCAGCGGACAACAGGAGCTGGCATGAGCGAGATCACCGGACAGCCCGGGCTGCGCAACGGCGCGACGGCCGTCGTCCACGAGTCGTACTCCTTCGCCTGCATGCGCTGCGGCACCGGCTGGGAGCAGTCGTACGAGATAGAGCACCACACCGACGCGGACGGCAACGCGTTCGTGCTGTACGTCGCCGACGGGCGCGTGGTGCCCTCGCCGCTGCAACGGCCCCGGTGCCAGAACTGCGACAGCCACGTGATCCGCATCATGCGGCCCGGGCGTGTGGCCTCCGTCAGCGGCGCCCACGCCATGCACCGGGTGCCGCCGGCCGGCCCCCTGGAGGTGCCGCAGGTCCCCGCGGCGGTGCATCAGGTCCCCGCGGCGCCCGGTTCCGCAGCGCCCGGTTCCGCAGCGCCGGCCCTCACCGCCGAGCGACGGCAGTGGCACCTGTCCGACCTCCTGCACGCCCTCCACCTCCACCGCAAGGCAAGCTGAGCACCGGTCGGGGGTTGTGGCGGGGGGCGGGCGCTTGGGTCGCCCCCTGGCGGGGGCGAGTGCCTGCGGCGCCCCCGTGCGGTGCGCCGTGACGGCCTCGCCGGAGCAGGCCGCGGGCCCGGAACGCCGCCCCCGCCGGGGGGCCGGGATGGCCTCCCCGGGAGGACGGCGGGGCCGGGGGCGGATCCGACGGTGTGCCGCTTTCGTAGGATCGGGGTATGCCTGCGAATGTCTCCGACCCGGCCGATCCGCGTGACAAGAACGCCGCGCCGCCCCTTCCGGAACCCCTGCGGGTGCCCGTCGCCGACTCCCACACCCACCTCGACATGCAGTCCGGCACCGTCGCCGAGGCGCTCGCCAAGGCTGCCTCCGTGGGTGTGACGCAGGTCGTCCAGGTCGGCTGCGACCTGGCCGGATCGCGCTGGGCGGCCGAGACCGCGGCCGCCCACGACGCCGTGCACGCGACCGTCGCCCTGCACCCCAACGAGGCCCCGCGCATCGTCCACGGCGACCCCGACGGCTGGTCCCGGCAGGGCGCGCGCACCCCCGGCGGTGACGCGGCCCTGGACGAGGCGCTCGCCGAGATCGACCGGCTCGCCGCGCTGCCGCAGGTCAAGGGCGTCGGAGAGACCGGCCTCGACTACTTCCGCACCGGCCCGGAGGGCAAGGCGGCGCAGGAGCGGTCCTTCCGCGCCCACATCGAGATCGCCAAGCGGCACGGCAAGACCCTCGTCATCCACGACCGCGACGCCCACGAGGACGTGCTGCGGGTGCTGAAGGAGGAGGGCGCCCCCGAGCGGACCGTCTTCCACTGCTACTCCGGCGACGCCGAGATGGCGCGGATCTGCGCGAGCGCCGGCTACTACATGTCGTTCGCCGGCAACGTCACCTTCAAGAACGCCCAGAACCTGCGCGACGCCCTCGCCGTCGCCCCGCCGGAGCTGATCCTCGTCGAGACCGACGCGCCGTTCCTCACGCCGGTGCCCTACCGCGGCCGGCCCAACGCGCCCTACCTCGTGCCGGTCACCGTGCGCGCGATGGCCGCCGTACGCGGCACCGACGAGGACACCCTGGCGGCCGCCCTCGGCGCCAACACCGCCCGCGCCTTCGGTTACTGACCACCTGTTCGCCACCCTCGGTAGCCGCGCCGCTTTGGAGAGTGAGCGCGGCTCCGCTAGGTTCTGGGCCCGATGCGGACCCTCGGACCCTGGAGTGGCGGCGTGAACAACTCCCCGTACGCGTACCCGCAGTACTCGCCGTACCGACCGGAGCCGCAGCCGCCGTACCCGCCGCAGGGAGATCCCGTCTTCGACCCCTACACGGCCGAGACCCTGGGATACGGCGAGGTGTACCAGCCCCC
This sequence comes from Streptomyces sp. NPDC104814, assembly GCF_055583185.1. Taxonomy (NCBI): domain Bacteria; kingdom Bacillati; phylum Actinomycetota; class Actinomycetes; order Kitasatosporales; family Streptomycetaceae; genus Streptomyces; species Streptomyces sp. NPDC104814. The sequence continues at coordinate 311,075 of NZ_JBVJOL010000006.1, forward strand.
GGCGGCGCCCGCGGCCGTCCCCGCCCCGCGAGCGGTGGCGCACCGGCGGGCCCCGCGCCGGCGCAGGGCGCGCTACGCCGAGCGCGCGGACGGCTCCGTGCGCCGCCTGCTGCCGCAGGCCCTCGTCGTCGCGTTCCTGGCCGGCGGGACGACCGCCTTCGTCGCCGAGGACAAGGCCGTGGAGCTGAGCGTCGACGGCGGCCGCCCGCGCACCCTGCACACCTTCGCCGACGACGTGAGCGACCTGCTCGCCCAGGAGGGCATCGAGGTCGGCGCGCACGACGTGGTCGCACCCGGCCGCGGCGCGCACCTGGCGAACGGGGACGAGGTCGCCGTCCGCTACGCCCGCCCCGTACGGCTCACCATCGACGGCCAGCCACGCGAGGTGTGGACGACCGCGCACACCGTCCAGGAGGCGCTGGAACAGCTCGGCGTGCGCGCGGAGGGCGCCTATCTGTCCCTCGCGCGCTCCCAGCCCATCGGACGCGCCGGGCTCGCCGTCGACGTGCGCACCGAACGCGCCGTGACCGTCATGGCGGACGGGCAGGCCCGCACCGTCCGCACCAACGCGGCGACCGTGCGCGAGGCCGTCGAGCAGGCCGGTTTCACCCTGGGCGGCCAGGACACCACCTCCGTCCCGCCGGGCAGCTTCCCGCGCGACGGGCAGACCGTCACCGTGCTGCGGATCAGGGGCACCAAGGAGGTGCGGGAGGAACCGATCCCGTTCCGGGAGCAGCGCACCGACGACCCGTCCCTCTTCCGGGGGACGGAGGTCGTAGAGCAGCAGGGCCGCCCGGGGCTCCGCCGGGTGACGTACACCCTGCGGACCGTCAACGGCGTACGGCTCAAGCCGCGGCGCGAGCAGACCGAGGTGGTGCGCCTGCCGCGCACCCAGATCGTGCGGGTGGGCACCAAGGCGCTGCCGTCCTCCGTGCACGGCGCCGACCACCTTAACTGGCAGTCCCTCGCCGTCTGCGAGTCCGGCGGCCGGCCCGACGCCGTCGACCCGTCGGGGACGTACGGCGGGCTGTACCAGTTCGACACGCACACCTGGCACGCCCTCGGCGGCACCGGCCGCCCGCAGGACGCGCCCGCGGCGGAACAGACGTACCGGGCCAAGAAGCTGTACACCCGCAGCGGCGCGAGCCCCTGGCCGCACTGCGGGGCGCGGCTGCACGGCTAGGCAGAATCCCGGCCGCCTCACGGGCGGACGACGCGACGTTGCGGACACCCCCCGGCGGCCCCGGCCGTCGCGCCCCGTGCGCCCCCGTACCCTTGTCCCGTGAGCAGCCCCACCCCCGACGCCCTGCTGGGCCCCGCCGACATCCGTGAACTCGCGGGCGCCCTCGGCGTCCGCCCCACCAAGCAGCGGGGACAGAACTTCGTCATCGACGCCAACACGGTCCGCCGGATCGTCCGCACCGCCGGCGTGCGCCCCGACGACGTGGTCGTCGAGGTCGGCCCGGGGCTCGGCTCCCTGACCCTGGCGCTGCTGGAGGCCGCCGACCGGGTCACGGCCGTCGAGATCGACGACGTGCTCGCCTCCGCGCTGCCCGCGACGATCGCCGCGCGGATGCCGGAGCGCGCCGATCGGTTCGCGCTGGTGCATTCCGACGCCATGCACGTCACCGAGCTGCCGGGCCCGCCGCCCACCGCGCTGGTCGCTAACCTGCCGTACAACGTGGCCGTGCCGGTCCTGCTGCACATGCTCGACACCTTCCCGAGCATCGAGCGCACCCTCGTCATGGTGCAGGCGGAGGTCGCCGACCGGCTCGCCGCGGGCCCCGGCTCGAAGGTGTACGGCGTGCCGTCCGTGAAGGCCAACTGGTACGCCGAGGTCAAGCGGGCCGGCGCCATCGGCCGCAACGTCTTCTGGCCCGCGCCGAACGTCGACAGCGGGCTGGTGTCCCTGGTGCGGCGCACCGAGCCGATCAAGACGACGGCGTCCAGGCAGGAGGTGTTCGCGGTGGTCGACGCGGCGTTCGCCCAGCGCCGCAAGACGCTGCGCGCGGCGCTGGCCGGCTGGGCGGGGTCCGCGGCGGCCGCCGAGGCGGCGCTGGTCGCGGCGGGTGTCTCGCCGCAGGCGCGCGGGGAGGCGCTGACCGTCGAGGAGTTCGCGCGGATCGCCGAGCACAAGGAGCAGCCCTAAGTGAGCGTCACCGTCCGCGTCCCGGCCAAGGTCAACGTCCAGCTCGCCGTCGGGGCCGCACGCCCGGACGGTTTCCACGACCTGGCCAACGTCTTCCTCGCCGTCGGCCTGTACGACGAGGTCACCGCCACCGGGGCCGACGGGCTGCGGGTGACCTGCGCGGGCCCGGACGCCGGGCAGGTCCCGCTGGACCGCACGAACCTCGCGGCCCGCGCGGCCGAGGCGCTCGCGGCGCGGTACGGCATCGACCCGGCCGTCCATCTGCACATCGCCAAGGACATCCCCGTCGCCGGCGGCATGGCGGGCGGCAGCGCGGACGGCGCGGGCGCCCTGCTGGCCTGCGAGGCGCTGTGGAACACGGGCGCCACCCGTGAGGAGCTGCTGGACATCTGCGCCGAGCTGGGCAGCGACGTGCCGTTCAGCCTGGTCGGCGGGGCGGCGCTGGGCACCGGGCGGGGCGAGAAGCTGGAGCCCCTCGAGGTCGGCGGCACCTTCCACTGGGTGTTCGCGATGGCCGGGCGTGGGTTGTCGACGCCGGCGGTGTTCCGCGAGTTCGACCGGCTGGCCCAGGGCCGGGACATCCCCGTGCCGCAGGCCTCGCCGGCGGTGCTTGAGGCGCTGGCGAAGGGGGACGCGGACGCGCTGGCGGCCGCCGTGTCCAACGACCTTCAGCCGGCCGCGCTGTCCCTCTTCCCGGAGCTGGCGGACACCCTGGCGGCGGGCCGGTCGGCGGGCGCGCTTGCGGCGCTGGTCTCCGGATCGGGCCCCACCACGGCGTTCCTGGTCCCGGACGGGGCGGGCGCCGAGAAGGTCGCGCAGGCGCTGCGGGCGTCGGGCACGTGCCGGAGCGTGCGTGTGGCGTCGGGACCGGCGGACGGGGCGACGGTCATCGACTAGGAGCCGTCCGGTTTAGCCCGTTATCGCTGTTTTTTGCTCTTGACGGCGAGAGTTCCGGTGGGCACAGTAGGGGGCGTATACGACGTAAGCGTACATAGGCCACTGACACGGTCTTCTTACGTCTGTGGGGCTCAAAGCGAGGAGGGCCCGCGATGAGCGCACCAGACATCCCCGTCCCGGCGGCGGGCGGCCGGAAATGGTCGGGCGACGGCCCGGTGAAGCTCTCCATCCTCATGGCGGCGTACAACGAGGAAAGGACCATCGAGGCCGCGGTCGAATCGGTCCTCGCCCGTGAGTATCCGTGCGCGATGGAACTGATCGTCATCGACGACGGCAGCAGCGACCGCACTCCGCTCCTGCTCGCCCGGCACGAAAGCCCGCTGGTGATCACCCACCGGCACCCCCGCAACCTCGGCAAGGGCGCCGCCCTGATCACCGCCGGGAAGCTGGCCACGGGAACGCACATTCTTCCGTTCGACGCCGATCTGGAGTATTCGCCGGACGACATCCCGCGGCTTGTCGAACCCGTCCTCCAAGGGCGCTGCGACGTCGTCTACGGGGCGCGGCTCTTCGGACAGAACACCGTCTACCAGTCGTACCGCTACGCCGTGGGAAACGAGCTGATGACGCTCGTGGCCAATGTGCTCTTCGACGCGCACCTGGCCGACATGCACACCTGCCTCAAACTGATCCCGCTGTCCCTCTTCCGCTCCCTGCACCTGCAGGCGCGCGGCTTCGGACTGGACACGGAGATCACCGCCTGTCTGCTCCGCATCGGCGTCCGCCCCTTCGAGGTGCCGGTGAGCTACTACAGCCGGTCGCACGCCGAGGGCAAGAAGATCAGCTGGCAGGACGCCGTCGACTGCTTCCGCATCCTGGGGAGGGTCCGCTGCATGCGCAGGGAGCGGGTCGGACCCGGCGCCTCGGCCCTGCGGGCGCTGCCGCCCCGGCTCCCCGATCTCACGGCCGAGCACGGCGTCACCGGCCGGTGGGCTGCAGGCCGGCACGACATCCGCAGACCGTCCCAGCGTTGACCGCGGGGACGCGGTGGCCGGCGGCGCTCCGAAGGAGAAAGCAGCATGAGCCCCTTCCTCGACAGCCTCAAGAAGCCGTCGCAGCAGGAAACGGCACCCGCCGCCGAGGCGAGTGACGGACACCGGCGTCGCCGCCGCCTGGTGCTCGTGGTGCTGCTCGTCCTGGTCGTCGTGGTGGGCATCCTCGTGACCCCGGCCGCACGCCGTCAGCTGCGCGAGTCCTTCACCCAGATGCCGGCCTCCTACACGGAGCTGTACTTCACGAGCGCGCCGGCCGTGCGCAATGCCCAGGTCGTCGTTCCGGTGGCTGTTGTCCGCCACGACGACGGCAAGGGGAGCGACCGGCTCCGTGTCTGGCTCGAGTCGTCCACCGGCCGTACCACGGCGTCGTCCACCACCACGCTCCCGAACCGGCCGGACGGCCGGACGGCGACGGTCACACGGCTGCCGCTGCGTGCGGGCGCCCAGGTGGTCCGTGTCGCACTGCTCGGCCACCCCGAATCGCTGCACTTCCGTCTGGGCACCGGCAGCGCCGAGAACACCAAGGGCTCACCATGACCGCCGTCGCTCTCCTGGCGGGGCGGGCGGCAGGGCGCCGCGCGCTTCTTGGCGGCACCGCCCTCGCCGCCCTCATCGAACTCCTGCCCGGCGCTCCCACGGGGCTGCTGACGCTCGCGGGTCTCTGGCTCCTCCTCGGCGCCCCGACGGTGCTCTGGTACAGCATCGCCGGACGCGTCGTGTCGACCCGGGACGGCCGGGCTCTGGTCGCCGTCGGCCTCAGCGTTCTCACCGCCATGGTCGTGGCCCTGCTGGTGAACACCGCCCTGCCGGCCGTCGGCGTGGGGCAGCCGCTCGCCCGCGTGCCCCTCGCACTCGCCTCCACGCTGGCCGTTGCGATCCTCGCTCTCGCCGTGGATCCCCCCGCCGAGCGCCTGGCCGACGTCCTCGCCCGCTGGCGTGAGGCGAGCACCCGGACTCTGCCCCCGGGGCTCGTCACGGTGTCGGCCCTCGGCGCCCTCACCCTCGTCCTGTCCGTCGCCGGCCCGATCCGGCTGAACAACCAGGCGGGTTCCGGCGTCAGCTTCACCGCGATGGTCGCCGTGGCGGCGCTGCTCGGGCTTTTGATGTGGCGGCGCCGGCGCTACGGGGCCCCGGTCATCGCCCTGGGCCTGTACTGCGCAGCGGCGGGACTGCTGCTGCTCACCTCGCTGCGCGGGTGGTACATCACCGGCCACGACATCCAGCACGAGTTCGAGATCTTTCAGTTGACGGCCGCCGCCAACCACTGGGACATCGCCGCCTACCGTGACCAGTACAACGCCTGCATGAGCATCACCCTGCTGCCGACCTCGCTGGCACGGCTCACGGGAATCTCCGGCGTCTACGTGTTCAAGGCCGTCCTGCCGCTGCTCTTCGCCTTCACCCCGGCTCTGGTCTACCGCTCGGTGCGCAACGTCGCCTCGCAGGTCGTCGCGCTGCTGTCGGCGGTCTTCGTCATCATGTTCCCGACCTTCTTCACGGACATGGTGTTCCTGGGCCGCCAGGAGATCGCCTTCCTCCTGCTCGGGTGCGCCATGGTGGTGCTCACCGACACCGGCCGTCCCGTGCCCGCCCGGCGCATCGCGTTCACGGTGCTGGCCCTGGGCATCGTCCTCTCCCACTACTCCACCACCTACATCATCGTGCTCACCCTGGCGCTGGCCCTCGCCACCGACCTTCTGTGGCGGCTGGGCACGCGGCTGCGGAACGGGACACCGCGCGAGGCGGTCAAGCGGGGCTTCGTCACCTGGTGGATCGTCGTCGCCACGGCGGCCGCCGCCGCGCTGTGGGCCGGCCCGGTCTCTCACACGGGCGGGCAACTGGAGACGACGGTCAGCACCACCGTGCACGATCTGCGCAGCGGGCGGGTGTGGAACCGGTCGTCGGACGTCTCGTACAGCCTGATCGGTGGAGCCCGGGTCAGCCCGGCCGAGCGACTCAGTGAGTACGGCGCCTACACCGTGCAGCTGCGGGGGACCCCCGGGGCGGCCGGGAATTACCTACCGTTGAACGTGGTCAACGCCTACCCGGTGTCGGTCGCGCCGGAACCGCTGCAACCGCTCACGCCGGCCGGCCACGCCCTGCAGGACAGCGGTGTCGACGTGGCGGCGGTGAACAGCGGCTTCCGCGCGTTCACCGCCGGGCTGCTGCAGCTGCTGCTGCTCGCCGGTGTCGTGACGACCGTGTGGGGGCGACGCAAGGTGTTCCGCCCGACCCGGGATCAGCTCACGCTGACCGTCGGGGCGGTCATCGTGATCGGCATGCTCACGCTTCTCCCGCAGGCTTCCGTCGACTACGGCGTCCTGCGCGCCTTTCAGCAGGGGCTGATCATTTTCGCCCCGTTCATAGCGGCCGGACTGGTGTGGATCTGCCGGTGGGCCGGGCGGCGGCGGGCGGCTCCGCTCGCGTGCGCGGTGGCGTTGGTGCTCTTCCTCGACCTCGTCGGCGCCCTGCCGAAACTGCTCGGTGGCTATCCGCCGGTGCTGAACCTCGACAATGCCGGCCGGTACTACGACAACTACTACACCCACCCCCAGGAGCGCGCCGCGTTCGAATGGCTGCTGACCCACGACTCGGCACAGCCCGTGAACATCCAGTCGCAGGTCCAGCTGGACCGCGCCCCCTTCAACCGCCTGCAGGTACAGCTCCGCAGCCGCGCGACGGAAAGCATCTACCCCTCGCTGATCAGGAAGGACGCCTACGTATTCCTCGGCTACACGCCGGTTCGCAAGGGGGAGGCCTCGGTCTTCTACCGGGGCGACGGGGTGACCTATCGCTATCCGGCCACGTTCCTGGACGCCATCAAGAACAAGGTCTACAGCAGTGACGGGGCGAAGATCTTCCGCTGATCCGCTCTCCGTCCGACAGCTCGGTACACCGGCACACGGCACCTCAGGAGATCCCCATGACAGCGCGTACCGTCCTGCTCGCGGCGCCGCACACCGACCCGGACGCCGGCCATGTGGAGCACTACGTGTGGCAGCTTGCGCGCTTGCTGCGGTCGCGGCACGGCTGCCGGGTGGTGATCGCGACGACCTCGGCCGACGGCCCGGCGGCCGGGCGGTACGGAAAGTCGGGCGGTGTATCGGTGTACTGCCTCACCGCGCCCCGGACGGCGCTGCGGCAATCACTGCTGTCCGCCTGGCGGCGCGGCCTGCGCCGCGTGATCGAGACCGAGGGGGTCGATCTGGTCAACGCGCACACCCTCGCGTCGGCCCCTCTCTTCGCCGACGCCGTCGCGCGCGCCTCGGGGGACTTGCCGTTCGTGCTGACGCGTCACCCGGGTACAGCAACACCCAGCGGCCGGACGGTGTCCGGCCTGTGGCGCGCGCGTCGTGAACGCGTCGTGCTGGCCCGGACCGCGCGCCGGGCAAGGGAGGTGGTGTGCTCATCGGACCTTGTTGCGGCCGACCTGCCCGATCTCCTCCTGGGCCGCGCGAGCACGATCCGCCCGGGTCTCGATCCGGGATGGTTCACCCCTAGCCCGGTGCCGGACACGTCGTGCATCGTCTTCTCCGCGGCGGGGGAACGGACCGCCGCTCACGAGGGGCTGTCCGACCTGCTGCGGGCGGTCAGTGTGCTGTCCCGCACCGTCCCGGACGCGCATCTGGAGGTGGTGGACTGGGCGCACCCGGGGGACCGGTGCGAGGGGCTGGCCCGGCGGCTGGGCCTGGACGGCCGGGTGACCTTCACCGGGCAGCCAGGGGACGAGGAGCCGGCGGCGGCCTATCGGCGCGGGCGGGCTCTCGCACTGCCCGCGCACTGCTGTTCGCCCGGTGCGCTGGCCGAGGCGATGGCATGTGGACGCCCTGTCGTCGCCGCGTCGTCCGGTGACGCCGCTTCCCTCATCACCCACGGCGACAACGGGCTGCTCGTCGCGCCGGGCGATGTGACGGCGCTGGCCGAAGCGCTCGGTTCGGTGCTGTGCGACGACGTGCTGGCCCGGCGTCTGGGTGCGGCCGCCCGTGCGTGGGCGGTGCGGGAATCGTCGTGGGAGTGTCAGGCGGACCGCACCGTCGAGGTGTTCGACCGAGCCGCGGCCCCCGGCAACCGCACGCCCACGGTGGCCGTCGTCGCTCCCAACTACTTCCCGAAGATCGGCGGCGTCGAGAACTATGCCCGACGCGTCGCCCACGCCGTCGCCGGCGATCCCTCGATGCGGGCCGTCGTCATCACCGCGCACCCGACCCGGCGGCGCACCTCGGTCGGCAGCGACGGCGGTGTGCCGGTGGTCCGCCTCGGAACGTGGGCGCGCCATCTCAACACCCCCGTCAACCCCCTGTGGTTGTGGCAGGTCCCCCGCTGGCTGCGCCGTCTCGACGTGGCACTGGTCAACGCCCACGCCCCCGTCCCCGGGCTGGGGGACCTGGCGGTGGCCGTGTCCGGGCGGCGCCCGGCCGTTCTGACCTACCACGCCGGCACGATGGTCCAAGGGCACAAGGACGTCGATCTGCTGGTCAACGCCTACGAGCGGTACGTCCTGCCCCGGGTGTTCTCGCGGGCCCGGGTGCTCGTCGCCAGTTCACCGGTCTCGTTGGCCCATGGCCGTCCCGGTGCCGTCGAGATCACCCCGGGTGTGGATGTGGAACGCTTCACGCCGGGGCCGCCGGCGTCTACCCGGCCCAGGACCATCGTCTATGTCGGGCGGATGGACCGCGCCTCACCGTGGAAGGGCATCGACGTCCTGCTCAAGGCGTTCGCGGATCTGGCCGACCTGCCGGACGTGCGGCTGCGCCTGGTGGGCGGCGGGGACGCCCTGCCCGAGCACACCGCCCATGCGCGCAGGCTCGGGATCGCCGGTCGGGTGGAGTTCGCCGGCCGGGTCCCCGCCGACACCCTGCTGGAGGCCCTGCAGACCGCTGCTGTCCTCGTGCTGCCCTCGCAGACCGATGCCGAGTCCTTCGGGACCGTGCTGGTCGAGGCGATGGCCTGCGGCACGCCCGTGGTGGGTTCCGACGCGGGAGGCCCGCGGCATGTCATCACGCCGGGCGTGACCGGTCTGCTGTTCCCGCACCACGACCCTGACGCGCTGGCTGCCGCGTGCCGGCGGCTGTTGCTGGACGGGGAGCTGGCCGACCGCTTGGGAGAGGCCGGCCGGCGCTGTGCCGTCGAACGCTATGCCTGGCCCACCCTCACCGAGCGATATCTCCGGCTCTTTCGCTCTTTGCTCCCCGCAGCCCCGGAAAACGAGAAGGGCAGCGGTGCCGGGTACGGCGAGGAGAACGGGCTTGCTTCGGCAGGCCGGACAGTAGGGCGTTGAGGAGTCTTGAGTCATCTCCCCCCGATGGGACAAGCCATGCTGCGCATGAAGAACGTCCGGGAGCGCCGCCCCGGCCGTACCGCCGGGGCCCCCGGCCGCGCTGCGGACGGCCTCGGCCCCGTGCACACGATCGCCGTCGTCGCGCCGTACTACCCGCCGCACGTCGGTGGGTGCGAGAACTACGCGGCTCGCCTGGCCCGCGCCATCGCCGACGACCCGGCGATGCGGGCCGTGGTGATCACCTCCAACCCGGCAGGACGGCGCACGGTGTTCGGCGTAGACGGACCGGACGTGCCGGTGATCCGGCTCGGGACGTGGACACGCTGGTCCAACACACCACTGAACCCGCTGTGGCCGCGGCAATTGCGCGGCTGGCTGGACCGTCTTGATGTCGACCTCGTCCATGTGCACGCCCCGGTGCCCGGGCTGGCGGATCTGGCGATAGCCGTGGCGGCGGACCGTCCGACCGTCATGACGTACCACGCCGGGTCGATGTGCAAAGGCCGTAAGAACATCGACCGGCTGATCCGTTTGTACGAGCGGCACGTACTGCCCCGCGTGTTCTCGCGCGTCAGGGCGCTCGTCGCCGTGTCTCCGGTCTCGTTGGCGTCCGGGCGCCCGGGCGCCGTCGAGATCACGCCCGGCGTCGATCTGGAGCGGTTCACTCCGGGTCCGCCGCCCTCGACGAGGCCCCGCACCGTCGTCTACGTCGGCCGCATGGACCGGTCGTCGTCCTGGAAAGGCGTCGATGTCCTGCTCCGGGCGTTCGCCGCGCTGACCGACCTTCCCGAGGCGCGGCTGACCCTCGTGGGGGGCGGCGACGCGGTCCCCGACCACGCGGCTCTGGCCGGGCGACTCGGCATCGCCGACCGGGTGGACTTCACCGGTGAACTCGCCGGGGACGCGCTGGTGACCCAGGTACGAAAAGCGGCCGTGCTCGCCCTGCCCTCACTGACGGAGGCCGAGTGCCATCCGATGGCGTCCATCGAGGCGATGGCCTGCGGCACGCCCGTGGTCGGGTCGGACGTGGGCGGCCTCCCCCACTCCGTCGTCCCGGGTGTCACCGGGATGCTCGTCCGGCCGGGGGATCCGGACGCGCTGGCCGCGGCCTGCCGGCGCTTGTTGCTGGACGGGGACCTGGCCGACCGCATGGGAGAAGCCGGCCGGCGGCGTGCGGTCGAACGCTATGGCTGGCCGGATCTGACCGAGCGCTACCTCCAGCTCTACCGGTCCCTCCTCACCGGGCCATCGGCCCGCTTTGCAGGCGGTGCCGGATGAAGAACGCCCGCCACCAAACGATCGATCGAACGGCCCGGGTGACCGATCGCGCTGCGGACCGCGGACGGGGTCCGGTGCACACGGTGGCCGTGGTCGCGCCCCACTACTGGCCGAAAGTCGGCGGCGCGGAGAACTGTGCCCGGTTCGTCGCCCACGCGGTTGCCGCCGAGCCCGGCCTGCGCGCCGTGGTCATCACGGCCAACCCGAGCGGGTGGCGTACCTCGGTCACGGCCGACGGTGAGGTACCCGTCGTCCGGCTGGGCACCTGGACCCAGCGGGGAGTCAACGCGCCGGTCAGCCCACTGTGGCCGTTTCAGCTGCGCCGTTGGCTGCGCCGTCTTGACGTCGACATCGTCCATGCCCACGCCCCGGTACCCGGCCTCGGGGACGTCGCAGTCGCCGTGTCGGGGCGTCGCCCGGCCGTCGTGACCTACCACGCCGGAACGATGGTCAAGGGCAGGAGACGCCGGGACCGTCTCCTTCGCTGGTATGAGCGGTACGTCCTGCCGTGGGTGTTCGCACGGGCCGACGCGCTGGTCGCCGTGTCGCCGGTGTCGCTGGCCTACGGCCGGCCGGGCGCCGTCGAGATCCCGCCCGGTGTCGACGTGGAGTTGTTCACGCCGGGACCGCCGCCTTCGACGCGGCCTCGCACCGTCGTCTATGTGGGGCGGTTGGACCGCGCGTCGTCCTGGAAGGGTGTGGACGTCCTGCTGCGGGCGTTCGCGGACCTGGCCGATCTGCCCGGTGTGCGGCTGAAGGTCGTGGGGGCCGGCAACGCCCTGCCCGATCACATGGCGCGCGCGGAGCGGCTCGGCATCGCCGCACGGGTGGAATTCGCGGGCGGCCTCACCGCGGACCCACTGGTCGCGGCGATGCGCAGCGCCGCGCTGCTCGTGCTGCCGTCCCTCACGGACGCCGAGTCGTTCGGCATGGTGCTGGCGGAGGCGATGGCCTGTGGTACGCCCGTGATCGGATCCGATGTCGGCGGTATCCCGCACGTGGTCACGCCGGGTGTGACGGGCCTGCTGGTTCCTCCGGGCGACGCGCCTGCACTGGCGGCGGCCTGCCGGCGGCTCTTGCTGGACGGGGAGCTGGCCGACCGTATGGGCGATGCCGGCCGGCGGTGCGCCGTCGAACGCTATGCCGGGCCGGCTCTGGCCGAGCGGTATCTGTGCGTCTTCAGGTCCCTGCTTCCGGCACAACCTTGCTGAGGCGCGCCGCCTTGCCCGGCTCGTCAGCCCCTTGACCGCAAGGTGGACCGTCCCTAACGTGAATATGTACGGCGTAAATTTACATAGTTTGGGTCGGGGTGGCAGGTCACTGGAACCCTGACGGTCACTCCTTGGGACGACCGGTTCTTCGACGTGCGCTACGGCCGAACGGTCGACCGACGCCTGAGAGGGGCCCCATGCACATACGACCCGGCCGAGGGCCGACCGTTCCTGTCGCCGCACCACCGGTCAGAGCGACAAGGGCGACGCGCAGGGCGATGCGTGCCGCCCGCCGCGTCGGCCGGGCCGTTGAACGCTCCCCGTTCGCGTTTCTCGTGGAGTTCCCCGCGATGCAGCGCGCCCGCAACCGCACAGCATGCGCGGGAGACGTCCTCGCCGTGCTGGACGCGCTGAGCCGGGCGCAGGTGCGGATGTGGCTGGCGGGTGGCTGGGGCGTGGACGCTCTGCTGGGCCGGGAAACCCGGCGGCACCGCGACATCGACGTCGTGCTCGCCCGGGAAGAGGGCGTGGAGGAAAGGGCCCGGCTCGCCATGGCCGGGATCGGTTTCCGGCCGCTGCAGGACGAGATCGCCCCCGACGGACGTCCGCTGCCGGTGCGCTGGGTGCTGGACGACGGACTGGCCGTCGTCGACCTCCTCCCGGTCGACCTCGCCTGCTGGCCGTTCGCGGGCCTGCTGAGCCGGCACGCAACGCCGCAGGCCGGCACCGGGGCCGCGGGCAAGGTGACCGCCCCGGCGTCCGACGACTGCGGCGTCATCGCAGGACGACCGGTGCCGTGCTTGCCGCTCCGGCTCCAACTGGTCGTCCACCAGGGCTACCTGATGCGCGAGTGCGACCGGCACGACCTCGACCTTCTCGAGGAACTGCTGATGATCCGAAGGGGAGTGCCGTGAAGTTCCCGGTCGGCACGGTCGGCACGGTGCCTCGGAAGCTGGTGGGCGCGGCGCTGCGCGGTGTGCGGCCCGCGAGCGCCCTGATCGTGCCCGTCCCCGAGGCGGCGCCCGCTCTGTGCATGTGGCGAGGTGAGCCAGTGCCGCGCGGCGGGCTGTCCGCTCACGTCACGGTGATGTATCCCTTCCTGCCACCGCGCGCCATCGACGGCCTCGTGGAGGCGGAACTGGCGCGAGTCGCGGCCTGCGTCGAGCCATTCGGATTCTCTCTCACCGCTGTCGGGAGGTTCCCGGGGGTCCTGTATCTGCGTCCGGTGCCCGCGGAGCCGTTCGGCGACCTCCTCGGCCTGGTGACGCGGCACTGGCCCGAGTGCCGGCCGTACCGGGGCAAGTATCCCGAGTCCGTCCCGCACGTCACGCTGGCCATCGGCGAGTCGGCCTTCGGTGACACGGAGCGACTCACACCCCTCCTGCCCATCGCCTGCCGGGCCACGGAGATGGCCCTCATGACGGAGACCGCGCGAGGATGGCACGCCAGATCTCGTTTCCCGCTGTGTGGAACGGCGCAATGAGAATGCTGCACATGCCGCCCGCTGCCCGCGTGCTCTCGCGCGGCACTGCATCGGCACGCCCGTCGAACAGCCCTGTCGGCCTCCTCGCCAACGTGGGAGCCATGGCCGCGGGCCGTGTGGTGATCCTGGTCCTCACCTGGACCGGGTCGCTGATCATCATTCGCTCCTTGTCGCCCGAGGCCTTCGGCAAGTTCACGTTCATCTTCAGTGTCTTCGGGATGCTGAGCGTCATCACGGATCTCCAGGTCGGTCGGATAGCAGTCGTCCGCTTCTCCACCGACCTGCGGGACCCCGGAGGTTTCGGGGGTACCTACGTCCTGCTGCGGCTGGTCCTCGGCGTGGTCGGCTATGCGCTGGCCGTCGGTTTCGTGGCCGTCGCCGGGTACTCGTCGGACGTGGTCCGCGCGACCGCGGTCGGAGGGCTGGCGGTGGTGGTGTCGACGCCCTCGCATGCCTACAACGCGGTGTTCGAGGCGGGAATGCGGCTTCGGCCCATCGCCGTCGGGAGCACGCTCGGCGCCATGGGCTTTGTCGCCCTGACCGCGTCGATCGCGGCGGCCGGCGGCACCCTTCTGCTCTTCACCCTTCCTGCCGTGCTGTTCGAGCTGGTCGAGCTCGCCTGGAAGGCGACGGCAGCACACCATGTCGTGCCCTTCCGGTACCGGATCGACCTGCGCGAGTGGTGGTTGCTGCTCCGCGAGGCCGTGCCGCTGTCGATCGGCGCGGGCCTGATGCTGGTCTACTACCGGGTCGACTCGGTGATGCTGACGAAGCTGGACTCGTTCACGGCCGCCGGCCAGTACGGGGTCGCGTACAAGTTCGTCGATCTGGCTCACTGCGTACCGGTCTACGTCTGCATGGCCGTCCTTCCGCTGCTGGTCCGGACCTGGCCGCACCGGCCCGACGCGTTCCGGGCGGCCACGGGGCGTGCCGCGCTCCTGCTCGCAGTGCTCGGCGGTCTGCTGGTGTGCGAGTTCACGGTCTTCGCGGAGCCGGTGATCCGCACGCTCTACGGGGCTCACTACGCTCCCGCGGCCGACGCCACCCGCGTCGTCGTGACGTCCGAGTGCCTGGCCTTCTTCACCTTCCTGGCTTTCAACTGCCTGGTCGCGGCCCGGCTCCACCGCCACTACCCGCTGATCACCCTGGTCGGTCTGATCGTCAACATCACCCTGAACTTCCTCTTCATACCCCGCTGGTCGTATCTGGGAGCCGCCTTCAACACCCTGGCCACCGACATCCTGGTCTGTGTCCTCATGCTGCTGCTGCTGCGCAGGGTGCCCGGGATGCGTCCCCTCCCCGTGCCGCCGTGGCGGAGCGTGCTGTGCGCCCTTGTGTGCGGTGCCGCTGCCGGCTGGGGCGTCGCCAAAGTCACCCTCTGGCCCCTCGGGGCGCTGGTGACCGCCGCCGTCTATGCGGCGGTGCTGTGGGCCCTGCGCGCCGTCGGACACAAGGAGGCCGTCGACAGTGACCCCGCCGACGCGGCCGCCCCCGGCCGAGGAACGGAGACAGAACGATGAGAGTCCTCTTCATCGACGAGAACATCGGCGGGCACACGACCATGCACGTTCATCTGCGGCGGGCGCTGCGGGAAGCGCATCCGCAGATCGACGCGCACTTCCTCGCCGTACCACCACCCTCACCGCTCAGACTGGCGGCGGGCGCCCCACTGCCCTTCCTGCGCCGATACGACCTGGATCTGCAGCTTCTCCGGGCGCAGCTCGCGATGAGCGCCTGGGTCCGCCGCCGGCTGCGGGGAGCCGAGGCACGGTTCGACGCGGTGCACGCCTATACGCAGAACACCGTGCTGCTCAGCACCGGGACCCTGCGCCGGATGCCCTCGGTGGTGGGGCTGGACTCGACGAACGCGCGCACCGCCCACTGCTTGTCGTACCGCGAACCCACCCGGTGGACCCCGTACACGATGGTCCCCGCCCTGCGCCTGGAGGCCGCGGTCTTCCGGGCGGCGGACGTCATCGTCGCGCAGACCGAATGGACCGCGTCGGCGATCCGGGAGGAGCACGCCCTCCGGGACGACCGGCTGAAAGTCATCAGGGTCGGCATCATCCCCCCGCAGGCCGACCCGCCCGCCGCTCCCGGCACCCTGCGACAGGACTGCCCGCGCATCGTCTTCGTCGGGAGTTCCCTGGAACGCAAGGGGGGCAACCAGCTCATCCGGGTGCACCAGCGCCATCTCGCCGACCGGTGCGAACTGGTCCTGATCACCAGAGAGCGCGTCCCCCGGGGGCGGAACATCACCGTACTCGCCGACATCACCCCGGGCGACCCGCGGCTGTGGCAGACCCTGAGGTCATCGGCGGTGCTCGCCCTGCCCAGCCGCATCGACATGACTCCGCTCACGGTCCTGGAGGGCATGGCGGCCGGTCTGCCCGTCGTGGCCTGCCCGGTCTACGGCGTCCCCGAACTGGTCGCGGACGGGCACACCGGTCTCCTCGTCCCGCCCTGTGACGACGGCGCCCTGCTCGCGACCCTGCGCACCCTGCTCGACGCCCCCGCCCTGCGGGCACGGATGGGAGCGGCCGGGCGGACACGGCTCCTGGCGCGGTTCGACGCCCGCAGGGAGGCCGACGAACTGGTTGCCGTCCTGCACGACGTGGTGGCACGCCACAGCTCCGGCGGCCGTGCGGCAGGGCCGGCGCCCCGGTACGCACGCGGATCACTGCCGTCGACGAGCCCGCGCGAAGCGTGAGGACACGACAAGGAGCCGGAGCCAGCACCGGAAGGAACCCGACATGATCCGCATCCCGATCCTCAACTACCACTGCATCTCCGACGACCCGGCGCCGTGGATCGCCGACTACACGGTGACCCCGGCCGACCTCGCCCGCCATCTCGATCTGATTCTCGCCGGCGACCGGACCGTCGTGCCCGTCTCACGCCTCGCCGATGCCGCCACCGGCCGTCGCCCCCTGCCGCGCAAGCCCCTCGTCATCACGTTCGACGACGGCTTCGCGGACTTCGCCGACATCGCCGCCCCCGCCCTGGCCGAGCATGGCCTGCCCTGCACGTTCTACGCGGCCACCGGCTCCCTGGAGGGCGGGCGCCGACGCGAGACGGTGTTCCCGCCGCATCCGATGGTCAGCTGGAGCCGGCTGCCCGAGCTGGAGGAGCAGGGAGTGGAGATCGGGGCACACTCCCACACCCACCGCGACCTGGACCTGGCCGACCCCCGGGTGGCCGCGGACGAGGTGCTGCGCAGCAAGGAACTCCTCGAGGACGCCCTCGGGCACGAGATCACCTCTTTCGCCTACCCCTACGGGCACTTCACGGCGCACCTTCTCCGGGTGGTCGCACAGAGCGGATACGACTCGGCCTGCTCGGTGCGCAACCGGATGAGCCGGGTCGGGGACCACGTCTACGCCCTCGCCCGGCTGCCGCTGCGAGCGGCGACGACCGTCGACGAGGTCGGCGCGTGGGTGTCCGGCCGGGGGGCGAGGATCGCCTCCTCCCGGCCGGACACCCTTGGCGTGCGCGCCGAGCGGCTCTACCGGCGCGTTCTGCGGATGCCCGTGCTGGCCGAGGACGGCCTCGCCGGTCCGCCCGCCCCGATCGCCGTCACACGTGCCGCCGAAGCAGGGGAGCGGTCATGAATCACGAGGTGCCCGTACTTCTGGTGAGGCTCGTCCCCGCTCCACAGCAGCACGGAGGTCTGGGTGTCCTCAGAACCCTGGGCCGGGCCGGGGTGCCGGTGTACGCCATGGTCGAGGACGGCTTCACACCGATCGCCGTCTCCCGTCACCTGACGGGCCGCTTCCCCATCCCGGCGACCGTGCTGCGGGCCCCGGGCGAGTTCCCCTCGACGCTCCTGCGGTTCGGCCGTGCGATCGGCCGCAGGGCGCTCGCCGTGGCCGCGGACGACGAGGCCGCCGTCCTGCTCGCCGAACACGCCGAGGCCCTCTCGGAACGGTTTCTGCTGCCCGCGGTTCCGCCGACGCTGCCACGCAGACTGACCAGCAAGGCGGGCCTCCACCGGATCTGCGTCGAAAACGGCGTCCCCGCCCCGCGGTCCTGCGCGCCCGCCGACCGGGCGGAACTCGTCGCCCTCGGACGCGCGTGGGGGTATCCCCTCGTCCTGAAGAACCGCGAGGCGTTCACCCGGTTGCACGCTCCGGTGGTGGGGCACACCACCGTGATCCACGACGAAGACGAGTTGCTCGCCTGCCTGGGGCCGTGCCGGACACCCGCGGTACTGGCGCAGGAATACATCCCGCAACCGGTCGCCGAAGACTGGATCACCCACCTCTACTGCGACGGCCAAGGCGAGGCGCGCGTGGTCTTCACCGGCTACAAAGTGCGTTCCTGGCCGCCGTACAGCGGAGCGACGACGCGGGCGTGGAGCCGGCCGAACCCGCTCCTCGCCGAGCTGGCCACAGGTCTGTGCCGGCGGATCGGGTACAGCGGAATCGCTGATCTGGACTGGCGGTTCGACCGGCGTGACGGCCGCTACAAACTCGTCGATTTCAACCCGCGCATCGGGGCGCAGTTCCGCTTGTTCGAGACGGGCAACGGCACCGATGTGGTCCGCGCGATGTATCTGGACCTCACCGGCCAGCCGATACCCGAAGCGCCGCAGACCAACGGCCGGATGTTCGTCCTGGGCCAGCTCGATCTGCGCTCGGCCGCCGTCAGCGCCCGGCGGGAGCACCGGGTGCCGGAGGCGTTGCTGCCCCGACGTGGCACGGAGCGCGCCTGGTGGTGCCGGGACGATCCGCTTCCCGCGGTGGCCGAGGCGGTGCGCTTCACCGGTGCCGGGACCCTGCGCCTCGCCCATGCCGCCGCCGACGCGTTCAGCAGACGCCCGGCCCCGCAGCCCTAACATATGAGATGTGGTGAAAAATCATCGTCATCGCCGGTTTATTGCTGTCGTGACGACACTGATCACAATTGGGGTCATGACCGCGGGCTGTATGAAGGCTGTCCCGAAGAACGACCCGAAGCACCACCTGCAGGTCGGGCTCGCCTACGGCAACCGCCTGGTGTGGATGTCCGACGACGAACTCGACACGGCTCTCGACGACGCCGTCGACGCGGGGGCCCGCTGGGTGCGTACCGATCTGTCGTGGGAGAACACCCAGCCCGACACGGCGGACGCATATCAGTGGAGCCGGTTCGACCATGTCGTCGCCGAAGCCCGCAAACGCCACCTCACCGTGCTGCCCGTATTGGCCTACACGCCGGCCTGGGCGCGGCCGCCGGATTGCTCGAGCGACAAGTGCCACCCTGCCGACCCGGAGGCGTTCGCCACCTTCGCCGCGGCCGCCGCGGCCCGGTACGCACCGTCCGGCATTCACGCGTGGGAGATCTGGAACGAGCCCAACCTGCCCGACTTCTGGAAGCCCAGACCCGATCCGGCCGCCTATACGGCGCTGCTGCGGGTGACTGGTCAGGCGCTGCGACGGGTGGACCCCTCGGCGTATGTGATCCTCGGCGGGCTCGCCGCGGTCCACACGGCAGGCCCGAGGATCTCGCAGTCCGACTTCCTCGCGGCCGTGTCGGCACGCGGCGGCAACCGGATGGTCGACGCGGTCGGCTTCCACCCGTACACCTACCCCTACCTGCCGAGCACCAGGACGCCGTGGGGGACGCCCTGGGAGCACATCGACGCCACCCCGGACAGCCTGGAGCGTGTTCTGGCCGCTCACGGCACGCCCGGCAAGCCCCTGTGGATCACCGAGTTCGGAGCGCCGACCGATGGCCCCGGTACCGCGTCGGACGGGCGGCCGGAGACGATCGGCGCGACGACGACCCATGTGACCGAACAGCGCCAGGCCGCCATCGCGGCGGACGCGGTCCGCACAGCGGACGCGACCCCGCACGTGGAGGCGCTGTTCTGGTACTCCGACCGCGACACCGGAACCGACACGTCGTCCAAGGAGAACTTCTTCGGACTGCGCCGCGCCGACGGAAGCGCCAAACCCGCCCTCGGTGCCTTCCGCAGGGCCGTGGCCGCGCTCCGCGACGAACACGTGCACCCCTCCTGAGCCGGGCGACGGGTGGCTCCCGGCTCCGCCCGGCCCACCCCGCCGACCTGCGGCGCTCCGGCCACCCACCCGCGCGCATTACGCTGGGAGGCTGATCGATCCCCCGGGCAGGAGTGAGATGGCCGTCAACCTGGTCAATGTCGAGAACGTCAGCAAGGTGTACGGCACCCGTGCCCTGCTGGACGGTGTGTCGCTCGGCGTGTCCGAGGGGGACCGGATCGGGGTCGTCGGACGCAACGGCGACGGCAAGACCACCCTGATCCGGATGCTCGCCCGGCTGGAGGAGGCCGACACCGGCCGGGTCACCCACTCCGGCGGGCTGCGCATCGGCGTGCTCACACAGCACGACTCCCTCGACCCGGAGGCGACCGTCCGGCACGAGGTCATCGGCGACATGGCCGACCACGAGTGGGCCGGCAACGCCAAGGTCAGGGACGTGCTGACCGGGCTGTTCGGCGGGCTGGACCTGCCGGGCTTCCCCAAGGGCCTCGACACCGTCATCGGACCGCTCTCCGGTGGTGAGCGGCGCCGTATCGCGCTGGCCAAGCTGCTCATCGAGGAGCAGGACCTGCTCGTCCTGGACGAGCCCACCAACCACCTCGACGTCGAGGGCATCGCCTGGCTCGCCGAGCACCTGCGCGCCCGGCGTTCGGCGCTGGTGTGCGTCACCCACGACCGCTGGTTCCTGGACCAGGTCTGCACCCGCATGTGGGACGTGCAGCGCGGCGCCGTCTACGAGTACGAGGGCGGCTACTCCGACTACGTCTTCGCGCGCGCCGAGCGTGAGCGCATCGCGGCGACCGAGGAGGCCAAGCGGCAGAACCTGGTCCGCAAGGAGCTGGCCTGGCTGCGGCGCGGCGCTCCCGCCCGCACGTCCAAGCCGCGCTTCCGCGTCGAGGCCGCCAACGAGCTGATCAAGGACGTGCCGCCGCCGCGCGACAGCAGCGAGCTGATGAAGTTCGCCTCCTCCCGGCTCGGCAAGACCGTCTTCGACCTGGAGGACGTGACCGTCCAGGCCGGCCCCAAGGTCCTGCTCAAGCACGTCACCTGGCAGCTCGGCCCCGGCGACCGCATCGGACTCGTCGGCGTCAACGGCGCCGGCAAGACCTCGCTGCTGCGCGCGATGGCCGACGCCGCCCGCACCGAAGGCGAGGCCCAGCCGGCCGGCGGCCGGGTCGCCGTCGGCAGGACGGTCAAGCTCGCCTACCTCTCCCAGGAGGTCGCCGAACTGAACCCGGCCACCCGGGTGCTGGAAGCCGTCCAGCAGGTCCGCGAACGCGTCGACCTCGGCAAGGGCCGCGAGATGACCGCCGGCCAGCTGTGCGAGACGTTCGGCTTCGGCAAGGAGAAGCAGTGGACGCCCGTCGGTGACCTCTCCGGCGGTGAGCGGCGCCGGCTGCAGCTGCTGCGGCTGCTGATGGACGAACCCAACGTCCTCTTCCTCGACGAGCCCACCAACGACCTCGACATCGAGACGCTCACCCAGCTCGAGGACCTCCTCGACGGCTGGCCCGGCTC
Source organism: Streptomyces sp. NPDC104814 (assembly GCF_055583185.1). Lineage (NCBI taxonomy): Bacteria > Bacillati > Actinomycetota > Actinomycetes > Kitasatosporales > Streptomycetaceae > Streptomyces > Streptomyces sp. NPDC104814. Next base: position 331,946 of record NZ_JBVJOL010000006.1, read on the forward strand.
GATGATCGTCATCTCCCACGACCGGTTCTTCGTCGAGCGCACCACCGACCGCGTCTTCGCGCTGCTCGGCGACGGCACGCTCAGGATGCTGCCGCGCGGCATCGACGAGTACCTGGAGCGGCGCCGGCGCATGGAGGAGGCGGTCGCCGCCCAGGTCACCGCCGCGGCGCCCAAGCCGGCCGGCACCGAGAAGAGCGCCGCCGACCAGCGCGCCGCGAAGAAGGAACTGCAGAAGGTCGAGCGGCAGCTGGACAAGGTCTCCGAGCGGGAGACCAAGCTGCACGCGCAGATCGCCGAGAACGCCACCGACTTCGCGAAGGTGGCCGAACTCGACGCCGAGCTGCGGGAGCTGGCCGGCCAGCGCGAGGAGCTGGAGCTGCGCTGGCTGGAACTGGCCGAGGACGCCTGACGGTTCGGCCTCCCGTCTGCCGGGGGGGCACAGCCACCACGGCTTACGTCTCCCGGGCGCCCGGCCACTCGGGCTCCCGTCCCCGGGAGGCCCGGCCACTCGGGCTTCCGTCTCCCGGGGCGCCCGGCCACTCCGGCTTACGCCCCCCTGGGCGCCCGGCCGTTCGGGCGCCCGGTCGTCCGGCGCATGCGCCCCGCGCGCACGTCGCGTGAAGGGGGCGTGAAGGCGCGTAACAACGGCATCACGGGCCGGTCCTCCGTTGGGTACAGGCCCGCTCTCACTCCGGTGGACTGTCGGCGGCGGGTGATAGAAAGGGCCGTCTGAGAACTGTCTGTCGAACGACTCTGGGTCCATCGCGTACCTCAGGGCGTGGGTGAAAATCAGTGAGGTAGGGGGAGACGCTGATGACTCAGCCGCCCAACCAGCCGCCGCCGCCGGGCGGGTTCGGACCGCCGCAGGACCAGCCGCCGCAGTCCGGTGGCGGGTTCGGCGCTCCGCAGAGCCCGCCGCCACCGCAGAGCCCGCCGCCTGCGCCGCCCGGTGCACCGCAGACGCCGCCGCCTCCGCAGACCCCGCCCGCCGGCCCCCCGCAGCCCGGTTACGGCTACCCGCAGCAGCCCGGCCCCTACGGCCCGCCCAGCGGCCCCTACGCGGCGCCCGACACACCGCCCGCACCCGGCCCGTACGGCCAGCAGCCGGGGCCGTACAGTCCGCCGCAGCAGCCCGGCCCCTACGGCCAGCCGCAGCCCGGCTACGGCTACCCGCCACAGCCCCCGTTCCCCGGCGCGCCCGGCACCCCGCCGCCCGGGACCCCCGGCGGCCGGGGACCGTTCAAGGGCAAGCCGCTCGCCGTCATCGGCGCCGCCGTCGCCGCGCTGCTCGTCATCGGCGGCACCGTGTGGGCGCTCAGCGGCGGCGACGACGACCCGCAGAAGAAGCCGGTCTCCCAGCAGAGCGACGACCCGAAGCCGTCCGGCTCCGAGAGCCCCACGGGCGACCGCGGCGGCGACGGCCCCGAGGACCTCAACGCCGGCCGCCAGCCCGGCGAGGCGAAGGTGCTCTGGTACCAGTCGGCACCCGACGCGCCCAAGGGCGGCGCCGACGCCCCCGGCCTGTGGATCACCGACAAGGTCTCCGTCAAGGCCGCCTACAAGCAGGTCTTCGGCTACAACATCTCCGACGGCAAGCCTGCCTGGACCCCCATCACCTTCGCGTCGAAGATCTGCGCGGCCACCCGGGAGAAGACGGCCGACAACAAGATCGTCGTCGCGTACATGGACGGCACCAGCGAGCGCGCCAAGTGCAACCAGCTCCAGGAGATCGACCTCGCCACCGGCCAGAAGGGCTGGACCGGCGCGATCGACGACGGCGCCCTGTTCGACAGCGCCCTCAACGTCGAGCTGACGCTCGCCGGTGACACGCTGATGATCGGCCGCTCCCAGTCCGGCGTGGCCCTGGACGTGCACAGCGGCCACAAGCTGTACGACAAGAAGCGCTACGGCTCCGCCTGCTTCCCCTCCGCCTTCGCCGGCAGTGCGACCAAGCTGGTCCAGGTCGCCAGCTGCGGGGCGATGACCTCCAACGAGCACGAGGAGCTCCAGGGTCTGAACCCCAAGACCGGGGCGGTGCTGTGGACCCAGCCGCTGGAGAAGGGCTGGGAGGTCAAGAAGGTCTTCTCGATGGACCCGCTGGTCGTCTACCTCACCAATGAGGACAAGAAGGTCTGGGACATGGTGGTCCTGCAGGCCGACGGCAAGCTGCGCACCCACGTCAACGTCAACGAGAAGTTCGACTTCCAGTGCGGCTGGAGCATCTTCCAGCGCGACCTGCAGGGCTGCCTGGGCACCGCCGCCGGCGGCGACACGCTCTACCTGCCCACCGACGCCACGACCGGCGCCAACGAGGTCGTCGCCATCTCCCTCGCCAACGGCAAGGAGAAGTGGCGGGTGAAGTCCCCGGCCGACGAGTCGATGCTGCCGATGCGCGTCGACGGCAACCAGCTCGTCGCCTACGTGCAGCCGTCGTACGACGCGGGCGGCCAGGTGGTGTCCGTGCCGACGGCGGGCACGGCGCACCAGCCGGCCAAGCTGCTGCAGATGCCCGCCTCCACCGCGGAGATCGAGAACGGCTTCTTCTCCAAGACCTACGACTGGGTCGACGGACGCTTCTACATCGCGACCACCCGGCTGGGCGGCGGCGATGACGCGAAGGAGAAGCTGATGCTCGCCTTCGGCAAGTGAGCCCGCGGCGGGGCCCGTTGCCGGGCCCCGCTCCCGCGTGCGCCGCTCTCCCCGCCCGCCCCGCCGACGACACGGTCGTCCGACCCGAGGTACCCACGTCATGACCCAGCCGCCCCCGCCCCCGAACCAGCCCCCGCAGCAGGGGGGTGGCTTCGGCCCGCCGCAGGACCAGCAGCCGGCCCAGCCCCCGCAGCCCCCGCAGCAGGGCGGCTACGGCACACCGCAGCCCGCCCAGCCGCCGGCCGCCCCGCCGGCCGCTCCGCAGACGCCGCCCGCCACCCCGCCGGGTCCGGCCGCGGCGCCGAGCCTGAACAAGTCCCCGCAGCCGGCCCCCGGTTACGGCTACCCGCAGCAGCCGCAGGGCGCCCCGCACACACCCCCGGCACCGCAGACGCCTCCGCCGCCGATGCCCGGTCAGCAGCCGGCCCCCGGCTACGGCTACCCGCAGGCCGGCCAGCCCCCGACCCCGCCCCCGCCGCAGCCCGGTTACGGCTACCCCGGCCGGCCGCAGACGCCGTACGGGCAGCAGCCGGGGTACGGCTACCCGCAGCAGACCGCGCCCCAGCCGCAGGCCGCGGCGTCCTCCGGCGGCGGACGCAAGGTCAACCCGCAGGTGGCGATCATCGTCGCGGCCGTCGTCGCGTGCGCGCTGATCATCGGCAGCGGTGTCTGGTACTCCCACTCCAAGGGCGGCAAGGACGAGACGGCCAGCTCCGCCGGTCCCACCGGTGGCGGCAAGGGCGGCGACACGCCCGGCGGCGCCGGCGGCAGCGAGAAGGTGCCGGACAACCCCGCCTCGCAGGTGCTGTTCCAGGTGCCGATGCCGCCGGTCACCGACGACAGCAGCGTCAGCGTCAACGGCTCCTGGCTCACCGACAAGGTGTACGCCAAGTCCGGCAACGCCGAGATCGTCGGCTACGACCCGGCCAAGGGCACCAAGATGTGGTCGATCCCGCTGCCCGGCCCGGTGTGCACGGCCAGCAAGTACGCCTCCGCCGACGGCAAGGCGGCCGTGGTGTTCGAGCCGTCGATGCCGACCAAGGACAAGCCGTCCCACGGCTGCAGCCAGGTCGCCTCGATCGACCTGACGACCGGCAAGAAGCTGTGGACGCAGACGGCCAAGAACGGCGACGAACCGGCCACGTTCGACAACGTCACCCTCAGCGGCGGCACGGTCGCCGCCGGCGGCCTGGACGGCGGCGCCGCCTGGGACGCCGCCTCCGGCAAGTCCCTGTGGGCCCCCAAGGCCGCCGACACCTGCAAGGACGCCGGGTACGGCGGCGGGGAGAAGCTCGTCGCGGTGCGCAAGTGCGGGTCGTACGACAACCCGGTGGTGCACATCCAGACCATCGACCCGAAGTCCGGGAAGGTGTTCTCCGACTACAAGATGTCCGCGGGCATCGACGACGCTGCCATCGTCTCCAGCAACCCGCTCGTCGTCGGCGCCGACGTCGGTGACACCGGCAACGGCAGCGGGGTGTCCGACATCTTCTCCATCGACAACGCCACCGGACAGCTGAAGGCGCACATCTCCCTGTCCGGCGACGGCTACACGGAGACCTGCGACACCCTCGACGAGGTCGAGAACTGCCACGGCCTCGTCGTCGGCAACGGCAAGCTGTACGTCTCCACCGCGGAGCACGACAGCACCGGCGACCACGGCCAGACCAACGAGATCGTCGCTTTCGACCTGGCCACCGGCAAGCAGACCGGCCAGCGCGCCGACGCCGGCGACGGCTACGCCTACACCCCGCTGCGCATGGACGGCTCCAACGTCATCGCGTACAAGCGGCCGCCGTACGACAAGGGCGGGCAGATCGTCAGCATCGACGGCGGCAGCTTCAAGGCCACGACGCTGCTGGAGAACCCGGCGACGCGGTCGGTGCGGGACGTGGAGACCAGCATGCTCCCGGACCACGCGGAGTTCATCTTCGCCGGCGGCCGGCTGTACATGGCGGACACCTTCGCCCGCAAGCCGATGGCGGGCGAGCGGGAGTACCTGGCGATCGCCTTCGGCACACGGTGACGCCCGGCTGATCCGCTCCCCGTGGCCCCGTCCCTGTTCAGGGGGCGGGGCCACTTTTCGTCGCGTAGGGGGCGCGCGATGTCGTACAAGCGTGTAGCTTCCGGGAGCAATGGATCGGGGGGACTGGGGGGTTGCCTTGGGAGTGCGGCTGATGGTGGTCGACGACCACCGACTGCACGCGGAGGCGCTGGCCTCGGCGTTGAAGCTGCGGGGGCACCGGGTGCTCGCCGCGACGGCGCCCGTCGCGGGGGCGGCGGAGCTGGTGATCTCGCGGGCGCCGGAGGTGTGTCTGCTGGGGACGGCGGCGCCCGCGCAGCCGGGGGTGTTCGACCCCGTGGCGCGCATCCGGCGGGAGCGGCCGCAGGTGGCCGTGCTGGTGCTGGGACCGGTACCGAGCCCGCGCGGTATCGCGGCCGCGTTCGCGGCGGGGGCGTGCGGCTATGTACGGCACGACGAGCGGATCGAGGGCGTCGAGCGGGCCATCCTGAAGGCGCGCACGGGGGAGGCGGCGGTGGCCCCGGCCCTGCTGCAGCAGGCGTTCGGCGAGCTGCTGAACCCGGCGGCCCAGCCGGACGACGAGGGGCGGCGCCTGCTGTCGATCCTCACGCCGCGGGAGGTGGAGGTCCTGGTCCGGGTCGCGGACGGCGAGGACACGAGGGCGATCGCGGCGGGCATGGGCATAGCCCCGTCGACCGCCCGCACGCACGTCCAACGGGTCCTGATGAAACTGGGCGTGGGCTCCCGCCTGGAAGCGGCAGCCCTGGCCGCGCGAACGGGCCTGCTGGACAGGGCGACCCCCGCACGAACCGAGGCTTGAAGGGCAAGGGAGACCGCAACCCCCAAGGGGCGCGGGGAACAGCGTCGGCTTCGAGACGGACGGCACCGCGGCCAACCAGGGGGCGCGGGGCTGTGTTCGACATGCGGCTCCGCCGCGTGGGCGCGACCGGCCACCACATACGCGGCAGCCGGCAACGCACCCGCGCCAAACCGGCGTTACTCCGTGGGCTCCTCCGGAGGAACCGGCGCCGCAGGCCGAAGCTTCAGCCACGCCAGGAAGAACACGCCAAGCGCCAGCATCCCCAGCCCCGTCCACAGGTTGATGTTCACACCCTGCGCCTTGTCGATCGTCGCGTCGGAGTCCGTCAGTCCCGTGATCGTGACGATGACGCCGTAGACCACGAACAGCCCGCCGATGATCCGCCGGATGTCGAACAGCCGCGCCGCGGTGGCCGACTTTCCTTCCAGCTCGGTGACTTCGCGCTGGACGTCCCGCTCGGAGTACGCGCGGTGCTCGCGGTGCCCGGGATTCTCACTCATGCTTTCTCACACTCCTTACGAGCAGGCCCTCAGAACGAGAACGGGATGTAGCAGACGGCGGCCAGTACGACGGCCCCCCAGCCCAGCAGCGCCGGCCGGCGGTACCAGGCGTCGTCCCCGGTGGCGGGCGGCTCGGACATCCCGGGGGAGCGGGTGCCGTACACGAGGCCCTGGAGTTCCTCCGCCGGCTTGGGCTTGGTGAACAGGGACACCGCCACCATCACCACCGCACCCGCGACGAAGCCCGCGATCGCGGAGACGAAGTTGGCGCCCTGGTCGGAGGGGATGGAGATGACGCCCTGCTTGTAGATCCAGAAGTAGTTCAGCATCGCGACGGTCGTGCCCGCCATCAGCCCCCAGAAGCCGGACTTGACCGACGCCCGCTTCCAGAACATGCCGATGATGAAGACGACGAACATCGGGACGTTGAAGAAGGAGAACAGCGTCTGCAGGTACGCCATGATGTTGGAGAACGACGAGGCGAGGAACGCCGTCCCGATCGAGGCGAGCACGCCGATCGCGGTGATGAGCCGGCCGAAGCGCACGTAGTAGGAGTCCTCGCGGTCCGTCACCACGTACTTGGCCCAGATGTCGGTGGTGAACACCGTGTTGAAGGACGACACGTTGGCCGCCATGCCGGCCATGAACGCGGCCAGCAGCCCGGTCACCGCGATGCCGAGGACACCGTTGGGCAGCAGCTGCTCCATCAGGTACGGGATGGCGTCGTTGTACTGCAGGTCCGAGCCCGCCGTGCCGATCTTCGGCACCAGGACGGCGGCGACCAGGCCGGGGATCATCACCAGGAAGACGATGAAGATCTTCGGGAACGCGGCGATCAGCGGGGTGCGCTGGGCCGCCGAGAGGTTCTTCGCGGACAGGGCGCGCTGCACCTCGGCGAAGTTCGTCGTCCAGTAGCCGAAGGAGAGCACGAAGCCGAGACCGAGCACGATGGTCAGCCAGTTGGCGCCCAGCGGGTTGGCATGGCCGATGCCGGTGCCGCCCCAGGAGGTGAGGAAGTCACCGCCGTGGCTCTTGGTCAGGGAGTCGGACAGGCCGTCCCAGCCGCCGACCTTCTTCAGGCCGAGCACGGTGATCGGGATGAGGGCCGCGAGGATCACGAAGAACTGCAGCACCTCGTTGTAGATCGCCGAGGACAGGCCGCCGAGGGTGATGTAGGCCAGCACGAAGAAACCGGCGACGACGATCGCCACCCACTGCGGCCACCCGAGCAGGGCCTCGACGACGATCGCGAGGGCGTAGAGGTTGACGCCCGCGATCAGGATGGCCGCGAGGGCGAACAGGACCGAACTCAGCAGATGCGCCCACTTGTCGAAGCGCAGCAGCAGGAACTCGGGGACCGAGCGGACCTTGCTGCCGTAGTAGAACGGCATCATCACCAGGCCGAGGAAGACCATGGCCGGGATGGCGCCGATCCAGTACCAGTGGGTGGTGTACACGCCGTACTGCGCGCTGTTGGCGGCCATGCCGAGGATCTCGGTGGCGCCGAGGTTGGCCGCGATGAACGCCAGGCCCGTCACCCACGCGGGCAGTGAGCGCCCGGACAGGAAGAAGTCGAGGCTCGTCTTCACCGACCGGCGGGCGGCGAAGCCGATGCCCAGCACGACCAGGAAGTAGATCGCGAGGATCGTGTAGTCGAGCCAGTTCGTGGGGAGCCGTAGCCCGGCGGCCAGATATGTGGCGGTTGTGGGGGTCTGCATTAAGCACTCGCTTCGTTGCGCGAACTGATCCTCAGCGGAACCTACGCGTCCGCGTTTAGAAAATGAACACTTCTGGTGATGGTCTTTGTTGGATTGTGATGTGCGCAGCCCTGGTGAGTTGTGACGTGTTATGTTTGATTGTGTTGAGTCATAGCAGTGCTTCGGTCCCCCAGCAGGCGCTCGGGTGAGGACAGAGGGAGTCCGGCGTGAAGAAGACCTCGACCCGGCTGGCCGACGGTCGTGAGCTGATCTACTACGACCTGCGCGACGACTCGGTGCGGGCCGCGGTCGACCGGCGTCCGCTGGAGCCGACCGTGACCACCTCCGAGGTCCGCCGGGACGCGCTGCTCGGTGACGCCGTCGCCATCGCCTCGCACCGCCAGGGCCGCACCTACCACCCCCCGGCCGACGAGTGCCCGCTGTGCCCGTCGCAGGGTGAGCGGCTCAGCGAGATCCCGGACTCCTCGTACGACGTCGTCGTCTTCGAGAACCGCTTCCCCTCCCTGGCCGGCGACTCCGGCCGCTGCGAGGTGGTCTGCTTCACCTCCGACCACCGGGCGTCCTTCGCCGGCCTGACCGAGGAACAGGCACGGCTGGTCCTGGACGCCTGGACCGACCGCACGTCCGAGCTGTCGCATCTGCCCTCCGTCGAGCAGGTGTTCTGTTTCGAGAACCGCGGCGCCGAGATCGGCGTGACCCTCGGCCACCCGCATGGGCAGATCTACGCCTACCCCTTCACCACCCCGCGCACCGCGCTGATGCTGCGCCAGGTCGCCTCGCACAAAGAGGCGAGCGGCGGGGAGAACCTCTTCGACGCCGTCGTCGAGCGGGAACTGGCCGGCGAGCGGGTCGTCCTGGAGGGTGAGCACTGGGTGGCGTTCGTGCCGTACGCGGCGCACTGGCCGTACGAGGTGCACCTGTACCCGAAGCGGCGGGTGCCGGACCTGCTGGCGCTGGACGAGGGGGCCCGCACAGAGTTCCCCCAGCTCTATCTGGAACTCTTGAGGCGCTTCGACCGGATCTTCGGAAGCGGTGAACCGCCCACGCCGTACATCGCCGCCTGGCACCAGGCGCCGTTCGGCCGGCTGGAGGAGTTCGACGGCGTCACCCGTGACGACTTCGCGCTCCACCTGGAGCTTTTCACCATTCGCCGTACGTCGGGCAAGCTGAAGTACCTCGCGGGTTCCGAATCCGGCATGAGCGTGTTCATCAACGACGTGCCTCCGGAGCGCGCGGCCGAGCGACTGCGAGAGGTAGCGAGTTCATGAGCGGTAAGTACCTGGTGACGGGCGGTGCGGGGTACGTCGGCAGCGTGGTGGCCCAGCATCTGCTGGAGGCCGGCCACGAGGTCGTCGTCCTCGACAACCTCTCCACGGGATTCCGGGAGGGCGTTCCGGCGGGCGCCGCGTTCATCGAGGGCGACATCCGCGACGCCGCCAAGTGGCTGGATCCCTCCTTCGACGGCGTGCTGCACTTCGCCGCGTTCTCGCAGGTCGGCGAGTCGGTCGTGAAGCCGGAGAAGTACTGGGACAACAACGTCGGCGGCACCATGGCCCTGCTCGGCGCGATGCGCGAGGCGGGCGTGCGCACCCTGGTCTTCTCCTCCACGGCCGCGACCTACGGCGAGCCGGAAGAGGTCCCGATCGTCGAGAGCGCTCCGACGAAGCCCACCAACCCCTACGGCGCCACCAAGCTCGCCGTCGACTTCATGATCACCAGCGAGGCGAACGCGCACGGCCTGGGCGCGGTCTCCCTGCGCTACTTCAACGTCGCCGGTGCCTACGGCTCCTATGGCGAGCGCCACGACCCCGAGTCGCACCTCATCCCGCTGGTGCTCCAGGTCGCCCAGGGCCGCCGCGAGGCGATCTCCGTCTACGGCGAGGACTACCCGACGCCGGACGGCACCTGCGTGCGCGACTACATCCACGTCGCGGACCTGGCCGACGCGCACCTGCTGGCCCTGAAGGCCGCCACGCCGGGCGAGCACCTGATCTGCAACCTCGGCAACGGCAACGGCTTCTCCGTCCGCGAGGTCATCGAGACCGTGCGCAAGGTCACCGGCCACCCGATCCCCGAGGTGGTCGCCCCGCGCCGCGGCGGCGACCCGGCGGTGCTCGTCGCCTCCGCGGACACCGCCCGCGAGCGCCTCGGCTGGCAGCCGCGCCGCGCGGACCTCGCCGGGATCGTGGCGGACGCCTGGGAGTTCGCGCAGAACCGCGCAAAGTAGCGCACGTTCGAGCAGAAGGTACGAAAGGTCAGGGGTCAGGGATGAGCGAGGCCGTTGCCGGCGCCGTAGCCGAGCGGTTCGAAGAGCTGTACGGAGCCGGACCCGAAGGGGTGTGGGCGGCGCCGGGCCGCGTCAACCTCATCGGCGAGCACACCGACTACAACGACGGCTTCGTCATGCCGTTCGCCCTGCCGCACACCGCGCTCGCCGCGGTGGCCCGGCGTGCGGACGGCCGGCTGCGGCTGCACTCCGCGGACGTCGACGGCGGCGTCGTCGAGCTGCGCGTCGAGGACCTCGCCCCCGAGTCGGACAAGGGTTGGACGGCCTACCCGGCGGGTGTGGTGTGGGCGCTGCGCGAGGCCGGTCATCCGGTCACCGGCGCCGACGTCCACCTCGCCTCCACCGTCCCGGCCGGCGCGGGCCTGTCCTCCTCGGCGGCCCTGGAGGTCGTCGTCGCGCTGGCCCTGAACGACCTGTTCGGCCTCGGCCTGCGCGGCTGGCAGCTGGCCCGGCTGTGCCAGCGCGCCGAGAACGTCTACGTCGGCGCCCCGGTCGGCATCATGGACCAGACCGCGTCGGCCTGCTGCGAGGCCGGCCACGCCCTGTTCCTCGACACCCGCGACCTGTCCCAGCGGCAGATCCCGTTCGACCTCGCGGCCGAGGGCATGCGCCTGCTGGTCGTGGACACCCAGGTCAAGCACGCGCACAGCGAGGGCGAGTACGGCAAGCGCCGCGCCGGCTGCGAGAAGGGCGCCGCCCTGCTCGGCGTCGACGCCCTGCGAGACGTGCCGTACGGGGAGCTGGACGCGGCGCTGGCCCGGCTCGGCGACGAGGAGGAGGTCGTCCGCCTGGTCCGCCATGTCGTCACCGAGAACCAGCGGGTGCGGCGGGTGGTGGAGCTGCTGGAGTCCGGCGACACCCGCGCCATCGGCCCGGTCCTCGTCGAGGGTCACGCCTCCCTGCGCGACGACTTCCGGATCTCCTGCCGCGAGCTGGACCTGGTGGTCGACACGGCGCTGGCCTGCGGCGCCCTGGGCGCCCGGATGACCGGCGGCGGCTTCGGCGGCTCGGCGATCGTCCTGGCCGAGACCGCGGACGTGGACGGCATCACCAAGGCGGTCGAGGAGGCCTTCGCGACGGCCGGCCTGACCGCTCCGCGGGTGTTCGAGGCGGTTCCCTCCGCGGGCGCCCGCCGGCTCAGCCGATCCGCTTGACCAGCGTGTACTCCGTGATCCCCGGCGGATAGTCGGGGATCACGCACACCACCTCATAGCCCTGCTTGAGGTAGAACCCGGGCGCCTGGAAGTCCCAGGTCTCCAGGCGTACGGCGGTGCAGCCGCGCTCGGTGCGGGCGAGGTGCTCGGCCCGGGCGAGCAGACGCGAGCCGAGACCGGCGCCGCGATGCCGCTCGTCCACCCACAGCAGGTCGACGTGCAGCCAGCCGGCCCAGGTGCGCCCGACCAGGCCGCCCGCGACAGCGCCCGAGCCGTCCAGCGCCCACACCTGCAGCGGGACGTCCCGTTCGGCGGGGGTGCCGCGCAGGGCGCGCAGCACGGGGGAGGCCGCCGTGTTCGCCTCCCGGAGGCGCGAGCGCAGCAGCTGGCGTCGCTCTTTGTCCACTCGTGCCTCAATACGGAACATGCGGCTCACCCTAAACGCCGGGATCCGCCAGTTCTGCAATTCTCCTTGCCCTGACCGGCTGCGGCCCTACCCTGTGAACAGCACCGGTGGGGGCCGGTGTTCGTTCAGGGGGCGAGTGAAGTCGGGTACGGCGCCCGGCGGGGGGAAGCGGTCCGGTACGGCGGCGGCCGTACGGTTCGCCCGGCCCCTCGGGTGCCGTGTCCGCGCCGGTCGTCGTGCGAGGCCAGTGGGGGTCATCCGTGGTGCGCATCCGAGTCCTGGTCGTCGACGACCACCGCATCTTCGCCGAGTCGCTCGCCGCGGCGCTGGCCGCCGAGCCGGACGTCGAGGTCGCCGCGGCCGGCAGCGGCCCGGCCGCGCTGCGCTCGCTGGAGCGGGCGGCAGCGGAGGGCCGCCGCTTCGACGTGGCCCTGGTCGACGCCGACCTGGGCGCGATGCCGCCCGGCATACGGCCCGCGCCGCCCGCGGTGCAGGGCGGCGACGACGGTGTCGTCGACGGGATCTCCCTGGTTGCTGGGGTGCGCGCGGCGCAGCCGCAGGTGCGGATCGTGGTGCTCGCGGAGAAGGACGACCCGAGGCGCGCGGCGCTCGCCCTGCAGGCCGGGGCTTGCGGCTGGGTCGCCAAGGACTGCTCGCTGTCCCGGCTGCTGTCCGTGATCCGCGGGGTGCTGCGCGAGGAGACGCATCTGCCGCCCGCTCTGCTGACCGGTGTGCTGCGCGAGCTGACGGCCGCGCGCAAGCACCGCACCGAGAGCGAGCGGCTGGTGGAGTCCCTCACCCCGCGCGAGCGGGAGGTGCTGCGCTGCATGGTCGCCGGGCTCGGCCGCAAGGCGGTCGCCGAGCGGCTGTTCCTCTCCCCGCACACCGTGCGCACCCACATGCAGAATGTGCTGGGCAAGCTGGGCGTGCACTCCACCCTCGCGGCCGTGGCACTGGCCCGCCGCGCCGGGGTGGGGCCGGCCGACCTGAGCGGCCCGTCAGCCGGGGATGTTGTCGAACGGGGCGGTCAGCTGGCGTAGCAGCCCGGCCAGTTCGCCGCGCTGCGCGCGGGACAGCTCGGCGAGGATCGCCCGCTCCTGGTCCAGCAGCCCGGCCAGCGCCTGGTCGGCGCGGTCGCGGCCCTCGTCGGTCAGGCGCACCAGCACACCGCGCCGGTCGCTCGGATCGGGCAGCCGCTCCACCAGGCCCTTCTTGGCCAGGCGGTCGATCCGGTTGGTCATCGTCCCGGACGTCACCAGCGTCTGGGTCAGCAGTTGCCCGGGGGAGAGCTGATAGGGGGTGCCCGCGCGCCGCAGCGCCGTCAGCACGTCGAACTCCCACGGCTCCAGGCTGTGCTCGGAGAAGGCAAGACGGCGCGCCCGGTCCAGGTGCCGGGCCAGTCTGCTCACCCGGCTGAGCACCTCGAGCGGTTCCACGTCGAGGTCCGGACGTTCCCGGCGCCACGCTGCGACCAGCCGATCGACCTCGTCCTCCATGGCGATCAGTGTAGTGGTTGTGTCGACATTAAGTCTCTTGATGTCGTGTCTCTTGACATCAAGATAAATCGGCGGGGACAGTGGGCACATGACCAAGCCGACCTGGGACCCGGCCCAGTACCTCCGCCACGCCGGCCACCGCGCCCGCCCCTTCGCCGATCTGCTGGCCCGCGTCCCCGCCCCGCCCGCCGGCCGGCCCCGCATCGCCGACCTCGGCTGCGGCCCCGGCAACGTCACCGCCCTGCTCGCCGAGCGCTGGCCCACCGCGCACATCACCGGCTACGACAACTCGCCCGCGATGCTCGACGCCGCCCACACCGGCCACGAGGGACCCACCGCCGGCGGCGGACACCTCGACTTCGCCCACGCCGACGTCCGCGACTGGACCCCCGCCGAGCCGTACGACGTGATCGTCTCCAACGCCACCCTGCAATGGGTGCCGGGCCACGCGGACCGCTTCGCCGACTGGATCGCCGCCCTGCGGCCCGGCGGCAGCCTCGCCTTCCAGGTCCCCGACAACATCGACGCCCCGCTGCACGCCCTGATGCGCGACCTGGCCGGCACCCCCCGCTGGCGCTCCCGCCTCGCCGACGTCCTGCGCCGCACCGACTCCGTCCACACCCCCGGCGCCTACCTCGACCGTCTCGCCCGGCTCGGCTGCGCCACGGACGTGTGGCAGACGACGTACCTCCATGTCCTGCCCGGCGACGACCCGGTCCTGGACTGGGTCAAGGGCACCGGCCTGCGCCCCGCGCTCACCGCCCTCGCCGACGACCCCGAGGCCCGCGACGCCTTCCTCGCCGAATACCGCGACCTGCTCCGCGAGGCCTACCCGACGGCGCCCTACGGCACCGTCCTGCCCTTCCGCCGCCTGTTCGCCGTAGCCGTCAAGGAGACCCAGGGATGATCACTGCCGTCGACCACGTCCAGCTCGCCGCCCCGCCCGGCAGCGAGGACACCCTGCGCGCCTTCTACACCGGCGTCCTCGGCATGACCGAGATCCCCAAGCCCCCGGTGCTCGCCGCCCGCGGCGGCTGCTGGTTCCAGGCCGGCGCCGTCCGGCTGCACCTCGGCGTCGAGGAGGACTTCCGTCCCGCCCGCAAAGCACACCCCGGGCTGCGCGTCACCGGCATCGAGGCGTACGCCGCCCGTCTCACCGCCCGCGGCGCACACGTGACGTGGGACGACAACCTCCCAGGTCACCTGCGTTTCTACGCCGAGGACCCGGTCGGCAACCGCCTGGAGTTCCTGGAGCCCACGTTTGAGCGGCCCGGATCGGGTCACCCGGAGTGAGGCAACCCCCCGCAGACATGACTGGGAGTGATCAGCCGTGGCAGGCGAGCAGAAGTCCAAGGCCAAGAAGGAAGAGCTCAAGGGCAAGGCCAAGGAAGCGGTCGGCCGCACCGTCGGCAACGAGCGCTTGACCGCCGAGGGCAAGGGCGACCAGATGAAGGGCGACGCCCGCCAGGCCAAGGAGAAGACGAAGGACGTCTTCAAGCACTGAGCACACGGGTGAGGGCCCCCGCGGTGTCCGCGGGGGCCCTCACCCCTGTCGTCATGCCTGCCGTCAGCTCTTGCGGTGACCTATCAGCCGCGGCTTCGGCTCGAGCCCGTCAAGACCGTGCCACGCCAGGTTCACCAGATGGGCGGCGACCTCCGCCTTCTTCGGGCGGCGGACGTCCAGCCACCACTGCCCGGTCAGCGCCACCATCCCGACCAGCGCCTGCGCGTACAGCGGGGCCAGCTTCGCGTCGAAGCCGCGCGACTTGAACTCGCGGCCCAGGATGTCCTCCACCTGGGTGGCGATGTCCGAGATCAGCGAGGCGAAAGAGCCCGTCGACTGGGGGATGGGCGAGTCACGGACCAGGATGCGGAACCCGTCCGTGTACTCCTCGATGTAGTCCAGCAGCGCGAACGCCGCCTGCTCGCACAGCTCACGCGGATGCCCGGCCGTCAGCGAGCTGGTCACCATGTCCAGCAGCCGCCGCATCTCCCGGTCCACGACGACCGCGTACAGCCCTTCCTTGCCGCCGAAGTGCTCGTACACCACCGGTTTGGACACCCCGGCCTTCGCCGCGATCTCCTCCACCGACGTGCCCTCGAAGCCCTTCGCGGCGAACAGGGTCCGACCGATCTCCAGCAGCTGCTGGCGGCGCTCGGCACCGGTCATCCGGGTGCGGCGCACACGCCGCGGCTTGTCATTGCTGGAGGTGCTGGAGTCGGTGGCCACGGCGTCCATCATGCCGCGTCGGCACTCACCTTCCGCCGCCGGGAGCGGTCGTCTTCGCTGCTGCGACGCGAATCGATACGCGAGCGTGACGGCCAGCGCACGTCGTACGCCCAGCCGAGCATCTCGAACCAGCGGATGATCCGCGCCGAGGAGTCGATCTGCCCGCGCATCACACCGTGCCGCGCCGAGGTCGGGTCGGCGTGGTGCAGGTTGTGCCAGGACTCGCCGCACGACAGGACCGCCAGCCACCACACGTTGCCCGAGCGGTCCCGCGACTTGAACGGCCGCTTGCCCACCGCGTGACAGATCGAGTTGATCGACCAGGTGACGTGGTGCAGCAGCGCCACCCGCACGAGTGACCCCCAGAAGAACGCGGTGAACGCGCCCCACCAGGACATCGTCACCAGCCCGCCGATGACCGCCGGCAGCGCCAGCGACAGGGCCGTCCACAGCACGAACTGCCGGGAGATCGCCCGCATCGTCGGGTCCTTGACCAGGTCGGGGGCGTACTTCTCCTGCGGGGTCTGCTCCTCGTCGAACATCCAGGCGATGTGCGCCCACCACAGGCCCTTCATCAGCGCCGGCACGGTCTCCCCGTACCGCCACGGCGAGTGCGGGTCGCCCTCCGCGTCGGAGAACTTGTGGTGCCTGCGGTGGTCCGCCACCCAGCGCACCAGCGGCCCCTCCACCGCCATCGAACCGGCGATCGCCAGCGCGATCTTCAGCGGCCGCTTGGCCTTGAAGGAACCGTGCGTGAAGTGCCGGTGGAAGCCGATCGTGATGCCGTGGCAGCCGAGGTAGTAGAAGAACACCAGCAGGCCGAGATCCAGCCAGCTCACTCCCCAGCCCCAGGCCAGCGGCACCGCGGCCAGCAGCGCGAGGAACGGAACAGTGATGAACAACAGCAGCGCGATCTGCTCGATCGAACGCTTCTGCTCGCCGCCGAGAGTGGCGGCCGGTACGGGCGTGTCGTCCGGCGCCTTACGAGCGTCTGCGATCACATCGGAGGAGCTAGTGGTCATACGCGTCCCCTGTGGGGTCGAGGGTCTGGGCGATGCCTGGCTGCGGAAACCGAGTCCCTTTCCTACGGTTCCGTAACCTACGGCATCGTAAGTATGGCAGCGCGTTGCCCGGCGGCAAGAGCCCATGGGCCTGCGCGTTCCGGCGGCACCTATCCTGGAGTCGGTCGGACAGCGCGGTCCGCTCTGAAGTTTTTCCCGGACGTCCGGCACGCAATCGGTGCCCGTCGCTCGAGACGCTCGTCCGGGTTCCCCTCCCAGACGAGCTTCAACACTGCAAGGAGCCGCACCTGTGAGCAGTGCCGACGACCAGACCACCACCACGAGCAGTGAGCTGCGCGCCGACATCCGCCGGCTGGGCGACCTGCTCGGCGAGACCCTCGTGCGCCAGGAAGGCCCCGAGCTCCTGGACCTGGTGGAGAAGGTCCGCCGACTCACCCGCGAGGACGGCGACGCCGCCGCCGAACTGCTGCGCGGTACCGAACTGGAGACCGCGGCCAAGCTGGTCCGCGCCTTCTCCACCTACTTCCACCTGGCCAACGTCACCGAACAGGTGCACCGCGGCCGCGAACTGCGCGCCAAGCGCGCCGCCGAGGGCGGCCTGCTCTCCCGCACGGCCGACCGGCTCAAGGACGCCGACCCCGACCACCTGCGCGAGACCGTCCAGCACCTGAACGTCCGCCCCGTGTTCACCGCGCACCCCACCGAGGCCGCGCGCCGGTCCGTCCTCAACAAGCTCCGGCGCATCGCCGCACTCCTCGAAGAGCCCGTCCTCGACTCCGACCGGCGCCGCCACGACACCCGTCTGGCCGAGAACATCGACCTCGTCTGGCAGACCGACGAACTGCGCGTCGTACGCCCCGAACCCTCCGACGAGGCCCGCAACGCCATCTACTACCTCGACGAACTGCACGCCGGCGCCGTCGGCGACGTCCTCGAGGACCTCACCGCGGAACTCGAGCGCGTCGGCGTCAAGCTCCCCGACGACACCCGCCCCGTCACCTTCGGCACCTGGATCGGCGGCGACCGCGACGGCAACCCCAACGTGACCCCCCAGGTCACCTGGGACGTGCTCATCCTCCAGCACGAGCACGGCATCAACGACGCCCTCGACATGATCGACGAGCTGCGCGGCCTGCTGTCCAACTCCATCCGCTACACCGGCGCCACCGACGAACTGCTCGACTCCCTCAAGGCCGACCTCGACAAGCTCCCCGAGATCAGCCCCCGCTACAAGCGCCTCAACGCCGAGGAGCCCTACCGGCTCAAGGCCACCTGCATCCGGCAGAAGCTGGAGAACACCAAGCAGCGCCTGGCCACCGGCACCCCCCACGAGACCGGCCGCGACTACCTCGGCACCAGCGAACTCCTCGCCGACCTGCGCATCATCCAGAACTCCCTGCGCGCCCACCGCGGCGGCCTGTTCGCCGACGGCCGCCTCGCCCGCACCATCCGCACCCTCGCCGCCTTCGGCCTCCAGCTCGCCACCATGGACGTCCGCGAACACGCCGACGCCCACCACCACGCCCTCGGGCAGCTCTTCGACCGCCTCGGCGAGGAGTCCTGGCGCTACGCCGACATGCCGCGCGAGTACCGCGCCAAGCTCCTCGCCAAGGAACTGCGCTCCAGAAGGCCGCTCGCGCCCAGCCCCGCCCCCGTCGACGCGGCCGGACTGAAGACCCTCGGCGTCTTCCAGGCCGTCAAGAAGGCCCTGGAGGTCTTCGGACCCGAGGTCATCGAGTCCTACATCATCTCCATGTGCCAGGGCGCCGACGACGTCTTCGCCGCCGCCGTCCTCGCCCGCGAGGCCGGACTGATCGACCTGCACGCCGGCTGGGCGAAGATCGGCATCGTGCCGCTGCTGGAGACCACCGACGAGCTGAAGGCAGCCGACACCATCCTGGAGGAGATGCTCTCCGACCCCTCCTACCGGCGCCTGGTCTCCCTGCGCGGCGACGTCCAGGAGGTCATGCTCGGCTACTCCGACTCCTCCAAGTTCGGCGGCATCACCACCAGCCAGTGGGAGATCCACCGCGCCCAGCGCCGCCTGCGCGACGTCGCCCACCGCTACGGCGTACGCCTGCGCCTCTTCCACGGCCGCGGCGGCACCGTCGGCCGCGGCGGCGGCCCCTCCCACGACGCGATCCTCGCCCAGCCCTGGGGCACCCTGGAAGGCGAGATCAAGGTCACCGAGCAGGGCGAGGTCATCTCCGACAAGTACCTCATCCCCTCCCTCGCCCGGGAGAACCTGGAACTCACGGTCGCGGCCACCCTGCAGGCCTCCGCCCTGCACACCGCCCCCCGCCAGTCCGACGAGGCCCTCGCCCGCTGGGACGCCGCCATGGACGTCGTCTCCGACGCCGCCCACGCCGCCTACCGCCGCCTCGTCGAAGACCCCGACCTGCCGACCTACTTCCTCGCGTCGACGCCGGTCGACCAGCTCGCCGACCTGCACCTGGGCTCCCGGCCCTCCCGCCGCCCCGGCTCCGGCGTCTCCCTCGACGGCCTGCGCGCCATCCCGTGGGTGTTCGGCTGGACCCAGTCCCGGCAGATCGTCCCCGGCTGGTTCGGCGTCGGCTCCGGCCTCAAGGCCCTGCGCGAGGCCGGACTCGACACCGTGCTCGACGAGATGCACCAGCAGTGGCACTTCTTCCGCAACTTCATCTCCAACGTCGAGATGACCCTCGCCAAGACCGACCTGCGCATCGCCCAGCACTACGTCGACACCCTCGTCCCCGACGAGCTCAAGCACGTCTTCGACACCATCAAGGCCGAACACGAGCTGACCGTCGCCGAGGTCCTGCGCGTCACCGGCGAGAGCGAACTCCTCGACGCCCAGCCCGTCCTGAAGCAGACCTTCGCCATCCGCGACGCCTACCTCGACCCGATCAGCTACCTCCAGGTCGCGCTCCTCAAGCGGCAGCGCGAGGCCGTCGCGGCCGACGAACAGCCCGACCCGCTGCTCGCCCGGGCCCTGCTGCTCACCGTCAACGGAGTCGCGGCCGGCCTGCGCAACACCGGCTGACCCGCCACCTCCGGGTCTACGACGGCACACGACGGTGCCCTCGAGCCACACGGCTCGGGGGCACCGTCCCGTACTCAGCGCGGCAGATCAGCCACGGGCCGCCCTGCGGCGCCGCACCACGAGGAAACCGCCGCCCGCGACCAGCGCCGCCGCGACACCCGACAGCACACCCACCGGCGCGCCGTTCCCGGTCTCCGCCAGGTCACCCCCGGCCGCACCGCCCTGGGCCGACGGCGAGGCCGACGCCGACGGGGCAGCACCGGCGGCGGACGCGGACTGCGACGGGGCAGCCCCACCGGCCGGCGCGGACGCCGACGGAGCCGCCGACGCGGACGCCCCGGCCGACGCCGAGGCGGACGCGGACGCCGACGGCACCGAACCGCCCTGCGCCGGCGAGCAGTCCGTCCAGAACACCTTGTGCTTCGCCGCCTTGGATTTCTCACCGGCGAAGTTCCAGAACAGCTTGTAGTGCCCGTCCGGCAGCGACAGATCCGCCGTACGGCCATGACCCGTGCCGTCCAGGGCGATCGCACCGGACTTCACCGTCGCACCCTTCACGCCGGCCGTCGGCGCCCAGGACTCGATGTGCCAGGACACCTGCTGACCGCCGTCAAAACCGAAGGCGTCCAGATAGAACGTGCACACGTGCGGCTCGTTGCGGCGCAACTCCTCGCCCGTCGAAGCATCGTGGATCTTGACCGTGCCGTTGTCTCCGGGCGAGGTCGCATGAGCGGCGGGCGCCGAGAACAGGGCAGCCGCGGCGAGGGCGCACACGGCGCCGACGCGAGTGGGGGTACGCATGGGCAGTCCATCTTCGAGAAGCGAACGGGAAGATGTGGAGGGGGCGGCTCAGCTTCCAGCCCCGCCCGTGACCGGGTCAATCACGAACAGGCAACACTCGGACTCTCCACACCATGGAGAACGCCGATACCGCCCAGACGGTCACGAACGCCGCCGTCAGCAACGCGCCCTCCCGGCCCCGCCGGCCCCCACGCCGGCCCCCACGCCGCCCGCCGCGCCCACCGCGTCAGGAGTTGTACGCGCTCTGCGCCCGCTCCAGACCCTCCGTCACCAGACACTCCACCGCGTCCGCCGCCCGGTCCACGAACCAGTCCAGCTCCTTGCGCTCCGCCGACGCGAAGTCCTTCAGCACGAAGTCCGCCACCTGCATACGCCCCGGCGGCCGCCCGATCCCGCACCGCACCCGGTGATACTCCCGGCCCATCGCCTTGGTGATCGACTTCAGCCCGTTGTGGCCGTTGTCCCCGCCGCCCAGCTTCACCCGCAGCGTCCCGTAATCGATGTCCAGCTCGTCGTGCACCGCCACGACATTCGCCACCGGCACCTTGTAGAAGTCCTTCAGCGCGTTCACCGGACCACCGGACAGGTTCATGTACGACATCGGCTTCACCAGCACCACCCGCCGGTTGGCCGGACCCGGCGGACCGATCCGCCCCTCCACGACCTGCGCCTGCGCCTTGCCGGCCCGCTTGAACTTCCCCCCGATCCGCTCCGCGAGCAGATCCGCCACCATGAACCCGACGTTGTGCCGGTTCATGGCGTACTCCGGCCCGGGGTTCCCGAGCCCGACGATCAGCCAGGGGGCACTGGCAGGGGTGGTCACGTCCATGTCTCCTTGATACGCGCCAGCCGCCGCTCCCGGCGAGGGAAGCGGCGGCTGGTCAGTTGATGACGACCGCGAGGATCAGGCCTCGGCGGCCTCTTCGCCCTCGCCCTCGGCACCCTCGACGGCCTCCTCGGCCTGCGCGGCCAGGACCTGAAGGACGACCGCGTCCTCCTCGACGGCCAGCTTGACGCCCTTCGGCAGGGTGATGTCCTTGGCGAGGACGGAGGCGCCGGCCTCCAGGCCCTCGACGGACACCGTCACGGCCTCGGGGATGTGCGTGGCCTCGGCCTCGACCGGCAGGGCGTTCAGCACGTGCTCGAGCAGGTTGCCACCCGGGGCCAGCTCGCCCTCGGCGTGCACCGGGATCTCGACCGTGACCGTCTCGCCGCGCTGCACGAGCTGCAGGTCCACGTGCTCCAGGAAGCCCTTCAGCGGGTCGCGCTGCACGGCCTTCGGGATCGCCAGCTCGTTGCGCTGACCGTCGATGTCCAGCGCGATCAGGACGTTCGGCGTACGCAGCGCCAGCAGCAGCTCGTGGCCCGGCAGCGTCAGGTGCAGCGGGTCGGAACCGTGACCGTACAGAACACCGGGAACCTTGTTGTCGCGGCGGATACGACGCGCGGCACCCTTGCCGAACTCGGTGCGCGTGGCGGCGGCGAGCTTGACCTCGGACATACTGATCACTCCTCGTAGGAAGCAGAAACGGACGGGTCACCCGGCCAACGAACGGCCTGCTACGAAGAGCGCGTCGATTACGGACCGCCGCACCACACGGGTACGGCCTCCCTCGCCGAGCAACCTGAGCAGTCTACTCGGAGAAGAAGGCCGTACCAAAAGGATCACAGAGGGGCCGGCCGGCCTGTGCAGAACCCTTCCTGCACAGCGGCCGCCGCACGCCCCGCGCGCTCCTACTGCTCGTCGAACAGGCTCGTCACCGAACCGTCCTCGAACACCTCACGCACCGCCGACGCGATCGTCGGCGCGATCGACAGCACCGTGATCTTGTCCAGCTCACGGTTCAGCTCACCCGGCGTCGGCAGCGTGTTCGTGAACACGAACTCACTCACCCGCGAGTTCTTCAGCCGGTCCGCCGCCGGACCCGACAGCACACCGTGCGTCGCCGTCACGATGACGTCCTCCGCACCGTGCGCGAACAGCGCGTCCGCAGCCGCACAGATCGTGCCACCGGTGTCGATCATGTCGTCCACCAGCACACAGACCCGGCCCTTGACCTCACCCACGACCTCGTGGACGGTCACCTGGTTCGCCACGTCCTTGTCACGCCGCTTGTGCACGATCGCCAGCGGCGCACCCAGACGGTCGCACCAGCGGTCCGCCACCCGCACCCGGCCGGCGTCCGGAGACACCACCGTCAGCTTCGAACGGTCCACCTTGCGGCCCACGTAGTCCGCCAGCAGCGGCAGCGCGAACAGATGGTCCACCGGACCGTCGAAGAAGCCCTGGATCTGGTCCGTGTGCAGATCCACGGTCAGGATGCGGTCCGCACCCGCCGTCTTCATCAGATCCGCGATCAGACGCGCCGAGATCGGTTCACGACCACGGTGCTTCTTGTCCTGCCGCGCGTAACCGTAGAACGGCACGATCACCGTGATGGAGCGGGCCGACGCACGCTTCAGCGCGTCGATCATGATCAGCTGCTCCATGATCCACTTGTTGATCGGAGCCGTGTGGCTCTGGATCAGGAAGCAGTCCGCACCACGAGCAGACTCCTGATAACGGACATAGATCTCACCATTGGCGAAGTCGAAGGCCTTCGTCGGGACGACCCCGACACCCAGCTGCTGGGCGACCTCCTCGGCAAGCTCGGGGTGGGCGCGGCCGGAGAAGAACATCATCTTCTTCTCGCCGGTCGTCTTGATCCCGGTCACAGCACTGTCTCCTCAGAGGTGTTCTCAGCTGCATGTCGAGAGACCTCGCCGCTGGGGCGCGGCGGCAGGCCGTCTCAGCTGGTGGGGGTGCGGGTGTGTGCACTTATCACGGTACGCCGTCTTCGACGCACCTGTTTCGGTCAGCCCTCGCCGTCCGACTCCCGGGACGCCGCCTCGGCCGCCTTCGCCGCCGCGCTCCCGGGACGCTTGCGCGCCACCCAACCCTCGATATTCCGCTGCTGACCACGGGCCACGGCCAGCGAACCGGGCGGCACATCCTTGGTGATCACAGAGCCGGCAGCCGTGTAGGCACCGTCCCCGACCGTGACAGGCGCCACAAACATGTTGTCCGATCCGGTACGGCAATGCGACCCGACCGTCGTGTGGTGCTTCTTCTCACCGTCGTAGTTCACGAACACACTCGCGGCACCGATGTTCGTGTACTCACCGATCGTCGCGTCACCGACGTAACTCAGATGCGGAACCTTCGTCCCCTCACCGATCTCGGCGTTCTTCGTCTCCACATACGTACCGATCTTGCCCTTACGGCCCAGACGCGTCCCCGGCCGCAGATACGCGAACGGACCCACCGACGCCTCCGGCCCGACCTCCGCACCGTCCGACACCGTGTTGTCCACCCGCGCCCCCGCACCGACCCGCGTGTCGTGCAGCCGGCTGTTCGGACCGACCTCCGCACCCTCGGCCACATGCGTCGCACCCGTCAGCTGCGTCCCCGGATGCACCACGGCGTCCTGCTCGAACGTCACCGTCACATCCACCCACGTACTGGCCGGATCCACCACCGTGACCCCACCGAGCATGGCAGCCGTCAGCAACCGCTCGTTCAGGATCCGCCGGGCCTCCGACAACTGCACACGGTTGTTGATCCCCGCGATCTCCCGATGATCGGCGGCCACCGACGCACCCACCCGATGCCCGGCCCCGCGCAGGATGCCCAGCACATCGGTCAGATACTCCTCACCCTGACTGTTGTCCGTCCGCACCTGCTTCAGCGCATCCGCCAGCAGCGCCCCGTCGAACGCGAACACCCCGGAATTGATCTCCCGGATCTCCCGCTGCGTCTCGGACGCGTCCTTGTGCTCCACGATCGCCGTCACCGCACCGGAGTCGTCCCGCACGATCCGCCCGTACCCCGTCGCGTCCGGCACCTCGGCCGTCAGCACGGTCACCGCGTTGCCGTCGGCCGCATGCGTCGCCGCCAGCCGCGACAGCGTGTCACCGGTCAGCAGGGGAGTGTCCCCGCACACCACGACCACGGTCCCCTCGACACCCCCGCCCAGCTCCTGCAACGCCATCCGCACGGCGTGCCCGGTGCCGTTCTGCTGCTCCTGCACGGCGGTGCGGACGGCGGGGTCGATCCCGGCGAGGTGCGCGGTGACCTTCTCCCGCGCGTGCCCCACCACGACGACCAGGTTCTCGGGGTCCAACTGTCGGGCGGAGGCCAGCACATGGCCGACGAGGCTGCGACCGCAGATCTCGTGCAGCACCTTCGGTGTGGCCGACTTCATACGGGTGCCCTCACCCGCTGCGAGTACGACGACGGCGGCCGGGCGGATGACGCTCACGGGGGTGCCCTTCGGCTGGTGACGGGGTGGGGGTGGACATCCGCAGGATACCGGGGCGTTTGGCGGGGGAAATGAGTGCGGGTCCTGACGGTGCTGTCACCGGTCAGGACCCGAACTGAGCAAGTGCTCCCGGGGGAGGACTCGAACCCCCATGATCAGAACCAAAATCTGACGTCTTGCCCTTAGACGACCCGGGATTACCGCTATGTCCGATTCTGTAGATCGGGTGCGGTGGCAGCCCCTACTATGCCGCACCAGGCGCCTTCGATGCGACGGTACAACTCGGCGCTTTGCCGCACGGTGAGTACGAGACACCCCCGATAGCCGTCGCCGGTGTTCTTGCGCACGGTTTTCGGGTTGTGACGCTTGAGGGTTGTCTTGCCGAAGGTGTCGCGGCCCGCCTGGAGCAGCCGCATCCAGTACTCCTCTGCCGCCGCCACGTCCGCCGTCTCGTGGATCATCAGGCGGAAGCCGATGTCCTCACGGGGTACCCGCAACAACTCGAGCCAGGCGACGAACAGGCGGATCACGTCGGGGTCGCTGTTGACGAAGGTGACTCGCTCACGCCGGGCGTGTGGTTTGTCCTTGGTTCCCTCGGCCCAGTAGAGAGCTACTCCGGCGATGAACAACTCGCGGTCGGAGAGTTCACCGATCGCCCGCGCCGCTGCTTCTTTTGTCTGCTGCCGCTTCTCCTCCCGCACCGCGAGTTCGTGCTCCCACCGCTTCCGGGCCGCCAGCCTCGCCTGTTCCGCCGGGTCGCGGCGCTCGGGCTTGGGTAGATCCCGTACCCAGAGTGAGATCGAGCTCTTGGAGCAGCCCAGCTCCAGCTGGATCTGGTCGTAGGTGCAGCCCTGCAGCCGTAACTCGCGAGCCTTCGCCCTCAGATCGTCCTTGGCGTTCGGGCGCTTCGTCCATTCCGGCGGGGGCTCGCCCTTGATCAGTTGGTTGAGGATGTCGTTGTTGAAGATCTTCAGCTCGTCGCGGATCTGGCGGAGGCTGAGGCCGGCCCGTCGAAGGGCCACTGCCCGCTCCCGCAGGCCCTCGAAGTCCGCGTACTTGCCGTTGGTATGTGCCATGTCCATACCGTCCGGGCGGAATGGTGGGTTCAGTAGGGAAAGCGGGTCGTGTTCACCTGTTCGAGGGATATCCGCCCGTACTCGAAACTCGCCGGAAGAGGCGCGGAGGGCGATCGTAGGCTGGGGGTATGACCACGACGGGGGAAGAGCACGCGGCGGCCGGGACCGGGCCGTGGTGGTGGGCGCGGTGGCGTTCCGCGGTGCTGGACTGGGGGCTCGCGGTGGTGTCCGCCGTCGAGTGTGCGGCGGAGGGGATTCCGTTCGCGCGGGACGCCGGGGTTCCGGTGTCCGTGGGGGTCGTGTTCGGGTTTCTCGCGGGGGCCGTGCTGCTGGTGCGCCGGCGGTGGCCGATCGCCGTGGTGCTGGTGTCGATCGCCGTCACGCCCGCCCAGATGGGGTTCCTGATGGGTGTGGTCGGGCTGTACACGCTCGCCGCGTCCGAGCTGCCGCGGCGGATCATCGCGTCGCTGGCCGGGATGTCGCTGGTGGCGATGCTGATCGTGACGTTCGTGCGGTTGCGGCAGGCCGCGGACAGCGGTGACGTGGGGGACTGGTTCGTTCCGTTCGCGTCCATCGCCATGGCGCTCGGGATGACGGCTCCGCCGGTGCTGCTGGGCCTGTACGTGGGGGCGCGGCGCAGGCTGATGGAGAGCTTGCGGGAGCGGGCGGATTCGCTGGAGCGGGAGCTTCAGTTGCTGGCGGAGCGTGCGGAGGAGCGCGCGGAGTGGGCGCGGGGTGAGGAGCGGACGCGGATCGCGCGGGAGATGCATGACGTCGTCGCGCATCGGGTGAGTCTGATGGTGGTGCATGCGGCGGCGTTGCAGGCGGTGGCGCGCAAGGATCCCGAGAAGGCGGTGCGGAACGCGGCGCTGGTGGGGGACATGGGGCGGCAGGCGCTGACGGAGTTGCGGGAGATGCTGGGCGTGTTGCGCAGCTCTGACGGGGGTGCCGGTGTGACCCGGCCGTCTGTGCCGCTCGCGGCGGTCGGGGTGGCGGCCGCGGCGGCCGCTTCGCGGGCCGCTGACAACGATGTGGTGGCCGAGGGGCCGTGTCTGGCGGAGATCGAGGAGCTGGTCGGGCAGTCGGCGGCCGCCGGGATGGTGGTGGATCTGTCCGTGGAGGGGGAGGCCCGGTCGTGTGCGTCGGAGGTGGAGGCGACGGCGTACCGGGTGGTGCAGGAGGCGCTGACGAATGTCCATAAGCATGCGGCGGGTGCGAAGACGTATGTGCGGCTGGCGTACCGGGGGGCGGAGATCGCGATGCAGGTGGAGAACGAGCCGCCGGCGGAGGTGGGGTCGGCGTCGTCGGCGCGGTTGCCGTCGGGCGGCAATGGCCTGGTGGGGATGAAGGAGCGGGTGGTGGCGCTCGGCGGGGTGTTCGTGTCGGGGCCGACGGATGCGGGGGGTTTCCGGGTGTCGGCGGTGATTCCGGCGCCGTAGCCCTGGTGGGGGCGGGTTGGGGGTGTGTCAGCCGGTGGTGAGGCGTGTGGGCTGGGTGCCGGTGACGAGGGCGGTGAGGGCCTGGTCGATGTCGGGGCCGAGGTACCAGTCGCCGGTGTGGTCGAGGGCGTAGACGCGGCCGGTGGTGTCGATGGCGATGAGGGCCTGGGTGTCGGTTTCGGTGCCGAGGGGGCTGATGTCGGTGTCGAGGGCGCGGCCGAGGTCGCCGAGGGTGCGGGCGAGGTGGAGGCCGTGCAGGGGGTCGAGGTGGAGGGCGGCGGGGGCGATCTGGCGGCCGGTGCCGCCGGGGGTGAGGGTGAGGCCGCCGAATTCGGCCCAGGCTTCGACGGCGGCGGGGAAGACGGTGTGGCGGTGGCCGGCGGGTGAGGTGTGCTCCCGCAGGGTGTCGGCCCAGATTTCGGCTTGTTTGATGTCCCAGCGTCCGGGTTGCCAGCCGGCGGCGCGCAGGGCGGCGTCGACGGGGGCGGGGAAGCGGGAGGGGGGTGCCCCCTGCTCGAACGGGGTGGGGGGCTTGGGGGAGGAGGTGCGGTCGGTGTGCATCTGCCCTGGTTCGTCGGTGGGGTGGTGTGCGGGTGTGGTCAGTCGTCTGCGGGGTCGACGATGCGGACGCCGAAGTGGGCGCTGAGGGCGGTGCACGCGCGGCAGGGGGTGGCGAAGGTGCCGTGGAGGGGGTCGCCGTCCTCGCGGATGCGCCGGGTGGTGAGTTTGGCGTGTTTGAGGGCTTTGCGGCCTTCGCCGTTGGTCATGGGTTTGCGGGCGGCGCGTTTGCTGCGGGCGGCGTCGGCGGTGGTGAGGTGCCGGGAGATGAGGATGGTCTCGGCGCAGCGTCCGGTGAAGCGGTCGCGCTGGGAGCTGGGGAGGGTGTCGAGGAAGTCCTGGACGAGGGGGTGCAGGGCGGGGGGCTGGTCGCCGCGGGCGGCGGTGCCGGTGAGGGTGGCGCCGCGGACGGAGAGGGCGGCGGCGACGGTGGGGAGTATGCCGTCGCGGCGGTGGCGCAGGGCGGGCGGCCGGCCGGTGTCGGTGCTGCTCCAGCCGATGCGGGGGTCGCCTGTGGGGGTGGCGGCGGTGTGGGGTCCCGTCTGCGTGGCGTTCATGATCGTCTTACCCTCCCGTGCATCCCCCGAAGGACTCAGAGTGCCAAATGGTGTGGTGGGTGCGGAAGCTGGGGCGGGGTGACACGCCAGGGCCGGGGTGGGCTGTGACGGTGCGGTGACAGGGGTGTGACGGCTGGTCACGGGAAGCGGAGGGGTGGCTGCCGGTGCGGGGCCGGTGCCGGTGACCGGGGTCGTCGTACCGCATAGGCTGTCGGCACCGTGATGGGCGCGGTTCGGCGTGCCCAGGACCGTTGAGACAGTCGGATACGGGCCGTAGTGGGCCAAGGGTGGTCATACGGGTCGTACAGAGTGCCGCAGGGGGCAACCGCCATGACGACAGGTCGGCTCGGGCAACAAGCCGCGCCGCCGAACGCGGCATACGCCGGGCAGGTCGTGCACTTCCCGGATCCGGTTCGGGCCGCGCGTCATCCCGCGGGGGTGCGGGTGGACGAGCGGGGGTACCCCGACTTCTCGCCCTATGCGCGTGCGGCCGCGGAGGTCGCGGAGCCGCCGGAGGGTTTCGGTGTCGACGAGTTGCGGCTGACGGACTATGTGTCGGCGAACGCGGCGCTGGCGGCGAGCGGGCACGCGTTGTGGGACACGGTGCCGAGTGTGGCGACGCCGCACGGCTGGACGTGGCATCACGTGGTGGGTTCGCGTCGCCTGGAGCTGATCCCGGTGGAGGTGAAGGCGCTGCTGCGGCACCACGGGGGGATCGCGACGGCCCTCGTCGACCAGGACAAGCGGGGTACGCGGCCGTTGCAGGAGACGCGGCCGGCGCACTTCGGGCTGCCGAAGTCGGGTGTGGCGGTGACGGAGCAGCAGGTGCTGGGGGTCGAGGAGGACCTGGGGTACCGGTTGCCGGGCGCGTATCGCTCGTTCCTGAAGGCGGCGGGCGGGTGTGCGCCGGTGGGGACGGCGCTGGACGCGGAGTTGGGGCTGCTGGTGGACCAGCCGTTCTTCACGGTGCGGGACGAGGCGGCGGTCAACGACCTGGTGTACGTGAACAAGTGTCTGCGGGACCATCTGACGAAGGACTTCCTGGGTGTCGGTTTCGTCCAGGGCGGTCTGCTGGCCGTGAAGGTGAAGGGCGAGCGGGTCGGTTCGGTGTGGTTCTGCGCGTTCGACGACGCGCGGGACGTCGATCCGTCGTGGCCGCCGGCGGAGCGGGTGGAGCGGTTGCTGATGCCGTGCGGGGACGACTTCGATGTCTTCCTGTCGCGACTGGCGGGTTCTCCGCCGGAGTTGGAGACCGTGGCGAATCTGATGGTGGACGGCGGGTTCGCGCGTGCCGTTCCGGTTTCTTCCGCGGGAGAGTGAGTTCGCGATGGTGACGTTCGCGCAGGCGCAGGAGCGCGCGGAGGAGTGGCTCAACGGGGATGTGCCCGCGTATCAGCATCGTGAGGTGCGGGTGCGGGAGTTCGACCTCGGGTTCGTGCTGTGGGGTGAGGACCGGGCGGACGGGCCGCGTTCGGACGGGGGCGGTCAGCGGCTGGTGATCGCCCGGGACAGCGGGGAGGCCACGCTGTGGCCGGCGCTGCCGGTGGGCGAGGTGATCCGCCGGTACGAGGAGGAGTACGGGCGTGCGGGGACGGCGGCCGAACCGGCGCCGGCGCCTGCGGCCCGGGTGGATCTGAACCAGACGTCGTTCCTGCTGACGCCGCCGGAGTGGTTGCAGGAGGCGGCGGACAAGCTGGGTATTCCGGACCATCGCAGGAGTGGTGCGCAGGGGGCGGACGGCTCCGGCGGCTCCGAGGGGGGCGGCGTGTCCGGCACGCCGGGTGGCGCGGGCGCGTTGGCCGAGACGCAGGCCGGGGTGCCGGGTGCGCGGGCGGCGGCCGACGCTCCGGGTACGACGGCCGCGCCGGGCTCCACGGAGCCGCGGCCGTCGGACGTGGCGCGGGCCGCCGGGACCCCGGACGCGGCGCGGTCCGCCGGGCCCACGGATGCGGCGCCGGCCGCCGGGGCTCCGGATGCGGCGGCGGTCGCCGGGGCTCCGGGTGCGGCGGCGGTCGCCGGGACGGCGGGTGTGCCGGCCGGGGCCACGCCGTGGGCCGGTACGGACACCAACGCGGATGCCGGTGAGGACCGTTCGGTGCCGTTGCCGGAGACGGTGTTCGCTCCGCCGTTGAGCGAGATGGGCGAGGACCGGTCGCCGGTGGCGCCGCCGGAGGCCAAGACCGCGCTGATGTCGGGCGGCAGCGGGCTCCCGCGGACGACGGTCGCCCCGGCCCTCACGGAGCCGGGCGGTCCCGCACCGGGCAGCACGCCGCCTCCGCCGGCCGGCGGTACGCCGCCTCCGCCGCCGGGTGCCGCGTCGTACGGCTATCCGCAGGGTCCGGGCGGGGCGGGCTCGACGCCCGCGCCGCCGGGGGCCGCGGCCTCGTACGGCTATCCGCAGGGAGGCGGTACGCCGCCTCCGCCGCCTACCGCCCCGTCGTACGGCTATCCGCAGGGCCCCGGGGCTCCGCACGCGCCGGCGGGTCCCGGTGGCCCGGGTGCTCCGGCCGCTCCGGGTGGCCCCGGTGCTCCGGGCGAGTCCGCTGTGCCGCCGCACGCCGGTTCCGCTTCCGGTGCCGGCGCCCCGGCGGGGGCGTCGACTCCCGGTGACATCGCGGACGCCGCGACCAGCAAGGCGGCGCCGCCTCCGAAGCGTGGGCGGAGTGCGACCCCGCCGCCTCCGCCCGGTGCCCCCGGGGCTCCGGGCGCGCGGGCGGGTGCCGGGCCGGTGCCGCCGTCCGCGCCCGCGGCGGGCGGTTACGTGCCGACGCAGCTGGTGTCCTCGCTCGGCCCGGACGGCCCGCAGCCGGCCGTGCCCGGCGCCCCGCAGCCCCCAGCCGCTCCGGGGACGCCCGGCGGCACCCCGCCGGGCGGTGTCCACCACGCCGCGACGATGTTCGCCGACCCCGGCCGTCCGGGTGCCCCGCAGCCTCCGGGTGCGCCGGGTGCGCCGGGTGCTCCCGGTGCTCCGGGCGGTACGCCCCCCGGCGGTGTCCATCACGCGGAGACGATGTTCGCCGACCCGGGCCGTCCGGGTGCCCCGCAGCCTCCGGGTGCGCCGGGTGCTCCGGGTGCCCCGACGCCGCCCGGTGCTCCCGGGGGGCACTCCTCGGCGGGTGGCGCGCGCGGTGCCGTGCATCACGCGGAGACCATGCTGGCCGCGCCGCCCGCGTCCGGGCCCGGCGCGCCGCCGCCTCCGCCGCCCGTCCCGGGTGCCCCCGGCATGGCGCCCGGGGTGCCGCAGCCGATGCCGCCCGGTGCGATGCCCCCGCCCGGTGGGCAGCCGGTGCAGCCGGTGCCCGGTTTCCCGCCGCCGGTCCCCGGTCAGCCGACCGTCGGCCCCGGCTACCAGGCCGTTCTGCGCTACCGGGCGCAGGACGGCTCCGAGCAGCAGCTGATCCGGCGTTCGGCGCCGGGCACCCCGCACCCGGAGTGGCAGATCTTCCACGAGCTGCGCGCCATGAACGTGCCGCCGGCGAACGTGCTGGAGCTGCACACGGAGCTGGAGTCGTGCGAGCTGCCGGGCGCGTACTGCGCGCGGATGATCCGGGAGCAGTGGCCGCAGGCGCGGATCACGTCGATCGCGCCGTACGGCACGGATCACGCGAGCCGTCAGCAGGGCATGCAGCAGTTGCTCGCCCATCAGGGTGAGTTGCACCAGGTCGCGGACGGCCCGGCGCGGCCGGCGCCGGTGCGGGCGCCGCTGCCGCCGGTGCAGCCGGTGCCGCCCGTCCCGCCGGAGGGGATCGCGCAGGAGCTGGCGGCGGCGTTCGGGCCGGGGATCTTCCGGTTCGAGCAGCAGGCGGTGTCCCGGCAGGGGGTGCCGCCGATCGTGGCGCACACGCTGGTGGTGGCGGGTCTGCCGGTGGACATGGGCCCGTTCTTCTGGGCGCAGGCCCAGCCGGGGCGGCCGGTGCCGACGCTGGCGGAGCTGGCGGCCGAGCGCGGGGTGCAGCCGGCGTCGGACGCGGGCTCGTACCTGGTGATGGGCACCGACTTCGGCCGGGCGCTGTGTGTGCAGTACGGCACGGCGAACATCGTGGCCGTGCCGGTGGAGGCGGGCCCGGGCGGGGCGCCGGTGCCGCCGCAGTTCGTGAACACCGGGCTGCCGGAGTTCCAGCGGTGCCTTGCGCTGCTCGGGCGGATGTGGCGGCTGCGGTACGGGCTGAACCAGGAGCAGGCGGGCCGCTGGACGGTTGACTTCCAGGCGCAGCTGGCGGCGCTGGACCCGGCGGCGCTGGCGTCGCCGGAGAGCTGGTGGTCGGTGCTGCTGGAGCAGATGTGGGACGGGCTGCTCTGACCCTTCGTCAGTAGTACCGCGGCGTCGGCCGGATGGGCCGGTTCTGATCGACAGATCGGGACCGGCCCTTTCTGTTCTTCTGCGGCCGTGACGTTTGTCCGGAGTGTCGCGTTATGAACATTTCTGTGCAGTACCTCAAGATGTGCGCCACATCATCATTTTTCGGGTCCGTTCGGCGGAGAGAGGTTCCGGGATGAGCAGCACATCGTCGTCGCCGTACGGCTTCGTGACCGTCAAGGGGCGGGGGTACCGCCCTGAACAGGTCGACGCGTTCGCCGCGGCGATCTCCGAGGACCGGGACGCCGCGTGGGAGCGGGCGGCCCGGCTCACGGTGCTCGCCAAGGAGATGGAGGGTGAGGCGCTGCGGCTGCGCGAGACGGTCGCCGCGCTCCAGCCGCAGACGTACGAAACCCTCGGGGAGCGCGCGCACCGGGTGTTCCAGCTCGCCACCGAGGAGGCGGCGGCCGTGCGGGAGGAGGCGCGGCGCGCGGCGCAGGAGGAGGTCGCGCGGGCCGAGGCGGACGCCGAGGACATGCTCAGGGCGGCGCGGGAGGAGGCGGACGCGGTACGCGAGGAGGCCGACGAGCAGGCCCGGCAGCGTCTTCTCGCGGCCCGTGCGCAGGCCGGGGAGATCCGTGTGCTGGCCCGCCGCACGCTCAAGTCCGCGCGCGGCGGGGAGCTGTCCGCGCTGCGCGAGCAACGGCAGCGTGCCGCCGTCATGCTCGCCGAGCAGGAGCAGGGTCACATCGAACGCTGGGAGCGGGCCGAGCGGGAGGCGGCCGAGCGGGCGGCGGCGCTGGACGCCCATCACGCGACCCTCACGGCCCGCGCCGAGGAGGCGCTGGAGGAGGCCCGCCAGGCGCTCGCCGACGCCGCGCCCGCCGGGCGCCGCTGCCAGGACGCGGCGCGGGTGCGGGCGGCGGAACTGCTGGCCGAGGCGCACCTGGAGGAGGAGCGCATCGCGCACGAGACCGAACAGGTCCTGCGCGAGCACGGGGAGCACTGGGACGCCGTGTGCGCGCACATGGACCGCATGCGCGAAAGCCTCAACGCCCTGACGGGCCGGCTCGTGGAGTAGGCCGCGGGGGCGGGTGCCCGAGGAAGGCCGGGCGGGGGCCGGGGCCGGTGGACGCCCGCCCACCTGTCCGATTGTCATGCACGGGGCGTGCGGGGCGGTATCGTTCCCCGGCCGCGCATGTCGCGGCACGTTCCGTCGACACCTCGCCCGGGGGGGGCCTGCCACACCATGTCCGTCGAACCTGAATTGCACCTGCGTCGTCCGCTGCCGGGCGCGGTGCGCCCGTCCTCGTGGGGTCCGCTGATCGTCGCCGTGGCGGGGCTGGCCGCCGTCGCCCTGTGCGACGTGTTCAGCCTGGTCGCCGCCGCCCGCCTGCGCGGCGTGATCAGTGGCGACGCCGGTTTCCTCTTCGCCGACCGGCAGGATCTGCTGGACGCCTACGACCTGTACAGGACTGCGGACCAGTGGCAGGTCCAGGCCTACCTGCCCTGCGCCGTGGCGTTCGTGGTCTGGTTCTACCGGATGCGCCGGGCCACGGCCCCGCTGGGCCCGGACCGGTTCCGCAACGGCCCGGGCTGGGCGATCGGGGCCTGGGCGGTGCCGGTGGGCAACCTGTGGCTGCCGTACCAGGTCGCCGTCGACATGTGGAACGCCGCGGCCCGGCTGCCGGCCGACGGGGAGCCGTACCGGGTGCGGATCTGGCCGGTGAGCCTGTGGTGGAGCCTGTTCGTGGCCGGCATCCTCATCGACCGGTTCTCCGCCGTCCGGTACCACGGGACCGAGAGCCTGGCGCAGCTGCGGGGCGGGATCGGGCAGTACATGATCGGCGACGCGCTGAACATCGCCGCCGCGGTCGCCGCCGTGTACTTCGCCGTCGAGCTGACGAAGATGCAGCGCCGCAAGGCGAGCGAGGGCCGGCCCACGGCCGCCTGAGGTCCCTCGGCCACCCCGGCCCGTAACCGCCAGAGTCCCTCGGGCGTCGCGGCTCCTCGCCGCCCGAAGGCCCCTCAGTCGCCCCGGCGTACCGCGCCCGCGAGGATCCAGCCCTCCACGGCCTCGTACTGGCGGCGCTGTTCCTGTGCGGTGCGGCGGCCGGACAGCAGGGTGCCGGCCCAGCCGAGGGCGAAGCCCAGGGGGATGGTCACCAGGCCGGTCGTGGTGAACGGGAACCAGTTGAAGTCCGCCTCGGGGAAGGCGGCGACGGGGGAGCCGGAGACCAGGTTGGTGCCGGGCATCAGCAGCAGCACCGACAGGGTGCCGCCGATGAGCGTGGCGAGCAGACCGGCGCGGGTGTAGCGGCGCCAGAAGAGGCTGTACACCAGGGCCGGGGCGAGCGCGGACGCGCCGATGCAGAAGGACAGGGTGACCAGCGGCTGCAGGCTGCGGTGCTGGACCTGGGCGGCGAGCAGGATCGCCGGGACGCCGACGCCGAGCGCGGACAGCCGGGCCAGCAGCATCTCGCGGCGCGGTGACATCTCCCGCACGCGCGCGGCGAAGACGTCGTGCGCGAGGGAGTTGGCGCAGGCGAGGATCATCCCGGCGACGGAGGCGAGCACCGTCAGGAAGATCGCCGTGGTGACGGTCGTGAACAGCAGGGTCTCGGCGTAGGAGGCGTCCGCGCCGAACACCGCGCGCGAGCCCAGCAGATAGGCGGTGTTGCCGCGCGGGTCGGCCCCGGCGATCGCGGCGCGGCCCAGCAGGGCCATGGCACCGACCCCGACGATCGTGACGACGAGCACGAACAGCACGACGCACGACACCGCCCAGGACATCGAGCGGCGCACCTGGCGGGCGCTGGAGGCGGTGTACATGCGCATGGTGACGTGGGGCAGGCACGCACCGCCGAGGACGACCGTCAGCTCCGAGGTGATCATGTCGAGCCGGGGGCTCGCCCCGCCCGCGAACTGCAGCCCGGAGTGCAGGTAGGCGGGACCGGCCCCGCTCTTGGCCGCCGCCGCGTCGAACAGCGCGCCCAGGTCCCAGTCGAAGCGGTTCAGGACCAGTAGGGCCACCACCGCGCCGGAGCCGAGCAGCATCACGATCTTCAGGATCTGGATCAGGGCGGTGCCCTTCATCCCGCCGATCGCCGCGTAGCTGATCATCAGCGCGCCCAGTCCGATGATGACGCCGGTCTTCAGCGCGTCGCCGGAGAAGCCGAGGATGAACGCCAGCAGCTGCCCGGTGCCGGCGAGCTGCACCAGCATCAGCGGCAGCAGCGCGGCGAGGGTGACCAGGCTCGCCGTGATCCGTACCGCGCGGCCCGGCATACGGCGGGCGAGCGCGTCGCCCATGGTGAACCGGCCGGCGTTGCGCAGGGGTTCGGCCAGCAGGAACATCAGCAGCATCAGGGACAGGGCGGTGGCCAGGGCGAGGACGATGCCGTCGTAGCCGCACAGCGCGATCACCCCGCCGGTGCCGAGGACGCTCGCGGCGGAGATGTAGTCACCGGCGATGGCGAGGCCGTTGCGCAGCGGGGAGAGCGAGCCGTAGCCGGTGTAGAACTCGTCGAGGTCGTCGCCGTCGGGGCCGGTCATCACGCACAGCAGGAGGGTGACGGTGGCGACGGCCGTGAAGGCGAGCAGGGACATCGTCTGCGCGTTGCCGCTGAAGTGGGTCATCGCGCCGCCTCCCGCTTGGCGTCGACGTCGGCCTGCCGGCGGATGCGGTCCACGAGCGGGTCGACCTGGCGCCGGGCGGTGTGCTCGTAGACGGCCACCGCCAGCCAGGTGACGGGGAGCTGCACCAGGGCGAGCAGCAGC
This sequence comes from Streptomyces sp. NPDC104814, assembly GCF_055583185.1. Lineage (NCBI taxonomy): Bacteria > Bacillati > Actinomycetota > Actinomycetes > Kitasatosporales > Streptomycetaceae > Streptomyces > Streptomyces sp. NPDC104814. The sequence continues at coordinate 368,082 of NZ_JBVJOL010000006.1, forward strand.
CCGGCGGGCAGGCCGCCGGTGACGGTGCGGGTCATGAACGAGGGCGCGAACGCCGACAGCAGGAGGAAGAGGGTGAAGTAGCCGAGCGCGGTCAGGGTGGCGGTGCGCCGCTGCCAGCGGTAGGCGCTGCGCAGCACCCGCAGGTCGCTGTGGTGGCCGAGGGGGCGGTGCGCGGGCTGCCGGGGCGGCGGCGGGGCGGCCTGCCAGGGGTGAGGGGTGTACGACGGGGACGGGTCGTAGGACATCCCGGGGCTCCTTGCGTGGCTCGGGTCCGGGCGGCGGACCGCAGGGAGGGGGGTGGGGTGGAGCGGGGGACGCACGTTACTAGCGCGTAGTGCGGAACGCCGCTGTTTCGCCAAACTGGGCGGTCGGTATGCGCTTGCCGGTACGCACTGTCACGGACCTGTGACAGGGAGCAGGCCGATCCGCCGCCTCATGATCCGTACTGTGGACGTCACAGCCACCCCGTTCGCAGCGGCCTCACCCGACCGAGCAGGCGGCATTCGGCTCTCCTCCACCTCCCACCGGCGCCCTTCGCGCCCCAGCTCCACTGGAGTCGTCATGCGCACCGCCCTCCGTACCGCCGTCGCCACCGTCGCCCTCCTCGGCGCGGTCGCGCTGCCCGCTTCCGCCGCCGTCGCGGCCGGCTCCCACGCGGTCACCACCGCGTCGGCGCGGACCGCCGCCCCGGCACCGACCACCACCGGTGACGCCCGCTACGACGGCTACAAGCTGTACGTCGCGCCGGGCACCCTCGCCGTGCTGCGCAACGTCCCCTCCGACGGCGGCCCCGAGGTGTGGCTGCGCGCGGTGTCCACCACGTGGCAGCAGACCGACGGCTGGGCGGGCCGCGTCCTGGCCAAGCTCGACCGGGGCCGCACCGGCGTCACGCTGGGCGACCGCACCTACCGGCTGACCGGCGCCCGCACCGACCGGCCGATGCTGGAGATCGCGACCAGGGGCGGTGTCGACAAGCACCGGCTGCCCGAGAAGGGCGAGGTCGGCACCCTGGTCCGCACGGTGAAGGCCGTCGACGGCTCGTACCTCAAGGTCTACCGCATCGCCGCCCGCGACCACCGCGCCGAGAACGTCCACCGCCAAGACTCCCTCGGCACGCTGCACGCCCGGGGCGCCACCGCCGGCGGCCGGCACAACGGCGGCTACTTCGCGCTCACCCCGGCCGGGCAGGCGTACAGCTGGACCGGCAACGTCGACGCCCAGAAGAAGACCGGCACGTACAAGCTGCCGAACGGCGTCCTCGCCAAGCTCTCCAGGAAGGGCGGCGTGTGGGCCGTGCAGCTGGTGCGCGCCGGCCACCCCGGGCCGGTGCGCTCCGTCCCGGCCGACGGCTCCGCCGTGGCCGCGCAGGACGGCGACACGATCGTCGTCCTGAACAGCGACGGCACGTTCAGCAACCACGTCGTCGGCGCCACCCGGCAGGCCCCGGGGGTCTACCTCGGCGCCTGACGGTGAGGTGAACGGCATACGGGAAGCGGCGACCCCGGTGGTCGCCGCTTTCCGTTTCCCCGGCGGCTTCCCCGGCGGCGCCGTCAGTCCGTCAGCACCGGGAAGCGGCGCGGCGCGACGAACAGCAGCACAAGGAACGCCAGGGCCGCCGCGCACGCCGCGCCGAGGTACACGGCGTGGACGGCGTCGGCGACGGCGTGCCGTACGGCCGCCGGTGCCCTGCCCGCCTCCCACGCGCGCGTGACGGAGTCCAGGTCGCCCGCGCCGCCGAGGCGGGCGGCGAGCACACCGTTGGCGACCGCGCCGAAGAGACTGGCGCCGACGGTCTGGCCGGTCTGCCGGCAGAACAGCACCGACGCGGTGGTCGTGCCGCGCTCCGCCCAGCCCACGGTGGACTGCACGCCGACGATGAGCGGCAGCTGGAACAGGCCGAGGGCGGCGCCGAGGGCCAGCATCAGCAGGGTCGGCTGCCAGGCGGCGCCGGGGTACGGCAGAAGCGGGAACGCCAGCAGGATCAGCGTGGCGGCGCCGATGCCGAGCATGGCGGTGTTGCGGAAGCCGATGCGCCGGTACACGTGCTGGCTGAGGGCCGCCGACACCGGCCAGGTCAGGGTCCACACGGAGAGCACGAACCCGGCGGCGACCGGACCGAGCCCGAGGACCGACTGGGCGTAGGTGGGCAGGAAGACGGACGGCGCGACCATCAGCAGGCCCAGCGCCCCGAGCGCGAGGTTGACCGCGGCGATGGTGCGGCGCCGCCACACCCAGCCCGGGATGATCGGCTCGGCTGCGCGGCGCTCGACGAGGACGACGACCGCGGCGAGCGCGAGCCCGGCCGCGAACAGGGCGACGGACGGCGGGGACAGCCACGGCCACGCCACACCGCCCTGCACCAGCGCGGTCAGCAGCACCCCGCCGCACGCGAAGACGGCGAGGGCGCCCGCCCAGTCGACACGCGCGCGTGGCCTCCTCCCGCGCTGTTCGCGCTCAGGCTCGTGCAGATGACGCACGATCAGCCACAACGCGACCACTCCGACGGGCAGGTTGACCAGGAAGATCCACCGCCAGTCGGCGTAGGCGGCGAGCACACCGCCGAGGCCCGGACCGGCGATCGCGGACACCGCCCACACCGTGGAGAGCTTCGACTGGATCTTCGGGCGTTCCTTCAGCGGGTACAGATCGGCGGCGAGCGTCTGCACGGTGCCCTGCAGCGCACCGCCGCCCAGGCCCTGCACGATACGGAAGGCGATCAGGGCGCCCATGTCCCAGGCGGACGCGCACAGCAGGGAGCCGAGCAGGAACACCACGGCGCCGGCGACCAGGACGGGCTTGCGGCCGAAGGTGTCGGACAGCTTGCCGTACACGGGCAGGGTGACCGTCACGGCGAGCAGGTAGCCGGAGAACAGCCAGGAGAAGACGGAGAAACCGCCGAGGTCGCCGACGATCTGCGGTACGGCGGTGGCGACGACCGTGGAGTCCAGGGCGGCCAGCGCCATCGCCAGCATCAGCGCCGCGACCACCGCGGCCCGTTGCCGGGTGCCCGGCGGCCGGACGACGCCGTCGCGTATCGCAGGTCTCGCAGTGTCCACCGGGTGCCCCTTCGCCGTGCCACGTTTCCGTGCCCCTTGCAGCTATCTGCCGGGGACAGCTTCCCACTTGACCCTGACGCGACGGGAGGGCGCAGCCTGGGTGCACCGGTGGGTGGAGAACGACCCCTGAGGCGCCTCCACCCGGCGGTGGAGTGCCCCTAGGGGTTCCTCCGTACTGCGACCCGGGGAGGGTTCGTCCCGCCGGAGGACGAGCGGGCCGGGCCGCCGTCCTTAGTCTGGCTTTACGCCGCTGGGGGGCGGCTGACCGAACCGTCGGGGTGGGGTTTTCCCCCGCCCGAAGACGGGGTTCCACACCAGCGCGCGGCACCCCTGCCGCCCGCGAGACTCAGACCCGTAACCGCACAGGGCCGGACGCGACGACGTACCGGACACCCTTGTCGATTCTGCCGACCGATATGAGGAGACATACCGTGACTTCGGCTGTGACCATTCCCAGGCATGGGGGCACTGGAGGGACAACGGCCGTCGCCGCGCGGGCGCGACAGGTCGTCAAGGCGTACGGGGCGGGGGAGACCCGGGTCGTCGCGCTGGACCACGTCGACGTGGACATCGCCCGCGGGCAGTTCACCGCGATCATGGGGCCGTCGGGGTCCGGCAAGTCCACGCTGATGCACTGCCTCGCCGGGCTCGACACCGTGACGAGCGGGCAGATCTTCCTCGACGACACGGAGATCACCGGGCTGAAGGACAAGAAGCTCACCCAACTGCGCCGCGACCGGATCGGGTTCATCTTCCAGGCGTTCAACCTGCTGCCGACGCTGAGCGCGCTGGAGAACATCACGCTGCCGATGGACATCGCCGGCCGCAGGCCCGACCAGCAGTGGCTGGGGCGCGTGGTGGACACCGTCGGGCTCGCCGGGCGGCTCAAGCACCGGCCCAACCAGCTCTCCGGCGGTCAGCAGCAGCGCGTCGCCGTCGCCCGGGCACTCGCGGCCCGGCCGGAGATCATCTTCGGTGACGAGCCGACCGGAAATCTCGACTCGCGCGCCGGCGCCGAGGTGCTGGGCTTCCTGCGGCGCTCGGTCACCGAGCTGGGCCAGACCATCGTCATGGTCACCCACGACCCCGTCGCCGCCTCGTACGCGGACCGGGTGCTGTACCTCGCCGACGGCCGCATCGTCGACGAGATGTACCAGCCGACCGCCGACCAGGTCCTGGACCGCATGAAGGACTTCGACGCGCGGGGGCGCACGTCATGACCGTGCTGAAGACCTCGCTGCGCAACTTCTTCGCCCACAAGGGCCGGATGGCGCTGTCGGCGATCGCGGTGCTGCTGTCGGTGGCGTTCGTGTGCGGCACGCTGGTGTTCACGGACACCATGAACACCACCTTCGACAAGCTGTTCGCGGCCACCTCCTCGGACGTCACCGTCACCGCCCGCAGCGCCTCGGACACCGGCGAGACCACGTCCGACAACGGCAAGCCGCCGGTCATGCCGGCGTCCGTGCTCGACACGGTGCGCCGCGTCCACGGCGTCAAGGCCGCCGAGGGCACGGTGTTCTCCACCTCGGTGACCGTCGTCGACGCCGGCAAGGAGAACCTCTCGCCGTCCTCCGGCGCCCCGACCATCGTCGGCAGCTGGAACGGCCAGGACGCCCGCACCATGAAGATCACCGAGGGTGCGGCGCCCCACGGCCCGGGCCAGGTCATGGTCGACGAGGACACCGCCGACAAGCACCACCTGAAGCTCGGCGACGAGATCGGCGTCATCACCGCGATGGGCACCCACACCGCGAAGATCTCCGGTGTCGCCGCCTTCCAGGTCACCAACCCCGGTGCCGCGATCTTCTACCTGGACACGAGCACCGCGCAGGACACGCTCGTCGGGCAGCGCGGTGTCTACACCAACATCAACGTCACCGCCCTGCCCGGGGTCGGCGACGACCAGCTGAAGAAGGACGTCGCCGCCGGGCTCGGCGGCGCCTACAAGGTGCAGACCGCCAAGGAGGTCGCCGACGCCAACCAGAAGAGCGTCGAGAGCTTCCTGAACGTCATGAAGTACGCGATGCTCGGCTTCGCCGGGATCGCCTTCCTCGTCGGCATCTTCCTGATCATCAACACCTTCTCCATGCTGGTCGCCCAGCGCACCCGGGAGATCGGCCTGATGCGGGCCATCGGCTCCTCCCGCAAGCAGGTCAACCGCTCGGTGCTGATCGAGGCGCTGCTGCTCGGTGTCGTCGGCTCGGTGCTCGGCGCGGCGGCGGGCGTGGGCATCGCCGTCGGGCTGATGAAGCTCATGGGCCGCATGGGCATGCACCTGTCCACGGACGACCTCACCGTCGCCTGGACCACTCCGGTGGCCGGCCTGGTGCTCGGCGTGGTCGTGACGGTCCTGGCCGCCTATCTGCCGGCCCGGCGCGCGGGGAAGATCTCGCCCATGGCCGCGCTGCGCGACGCGGGCACGCCCGCCGACGCCAAGGCCGGCCTGGTGCGCGGTGCGCTCGGGGTCGTCCTGACCGCTGCGGGCGGGGCGAGCCTGTACGTCGCCGCCCGCGCGGACCGGGCGAGCGAGGGTTCGCTGTGGCTGGGGCTCGGCGTGGTGCTGAGCCTGATCGGGTTCGTGGTCGTCGGCCCGCTGCTGGCCGGCGGTGTGGTGCGCGTCCTCGGCGCGGTGCTGCTGCGGGTGTTCGGGCCGGTGGGGCGGATGGCCGAGCGCAACGCGCTGCGCAACCCCCGGCGCACCGGCGCGACCGGCGCCGCGCTGATGATCGGCCTCGCGCTGGTCGCCTGCCTGTCGGTGGTCGGCTCCTCCATGGTGGCCTCCGCGACGGACGAACTCGACAAGACCGTCGGCACGGACTTCATCGTCCAGTCCGACAGCGGGCAGCGGATCACCGCGCAGGCCGTCAAGGCGGCGAAGGCAGTGCCGGGTCTGGAGCGGGTCACCGAGTACAAGGTCCTCGACGCCACGCTGACCACGCCCGACGGCGTCACCACGAAGAAGGAGAGCATCAACGCCGCCGACCCGACCTATGCGCAGGACGTGCGCACCAAGACGGTCGCCGGCCGCCTCCAGGACGCCTACCGGCCCGACTCCATGTCCGTCTTCGAGGGCTTCGCCAAGGACCACGGCGTCAAGCTGGGCTCCACGGTCACGGTCGCCTTCCGCGACGGCAGGACGGCCCGGCTCACCGTCCGCGCCATCACCAGCGACGACGTGGTGATCGACAAGGGAGCGATGTACGCGTCGATCGCGACGGTGTCCAGGTACGTGCCGGCCGAGAAGATGCCGCTGGACATGCTGCTCTTCGCCACCGCCGAGGACGGCAGGCAGAGCACCGCCTACACCGCGCTGAAGTCGGCGCTGCACGACTACCCGCAGTACACCGTGCGCGACCAGACCGACTACAAGCAGGCGCTGAAGGACCAGATCGGGCAGCTGCTCAACATGATCTACGGCCTGCTGGCCCTGGCGATCGTGGTCGCGGTCCTGGGTGTCGTGAACACCCTGGCCCTGTCGGTGGTCGAGCGGACCCGGGAGATCGGCCTGATGCGGGCCATCGGCCTCTCGCGCCGCCAGCTGCGGCGGATGATCCGCCTGGAGTCGGTGGTGATCGCCCTCTTCGGCGCGCTGCTCGGCCTCGGGCTGGGCATGGGCTGGGGCGCGACGGCCCAGAAGCTGCTCGCCCTGGAGGGTCTGAAGGTCCTGGAGATCCCCTGGCCGACGATCACCGCGGTCTTCGTCGGCTCGGCCTTCGTGGGCCTGTTCGCCGCCCTGATCCCGGCCTTCCGGGCAGGCCGCATGAACGTCCTGAACGCCATCGCGACGGACTGACCCCGACGGCCACCGTGAACGGGGGTCACGGGGGCACCCACCGGCGCCGGAAAGCCTTGAGGGGCTTCCCGGCGCCGGCGCACGTCCGGACGTCGGGAACTCGGGGAGTTCCGGTGCGGTCCGTACCCCGGCGCCGCGAAGCCCAAGGATCTTTTGCGGTGCCGCCGGTCGCCTCATCGGTCCCCGGCGTCGTCCACAGCCCCCGGCGTTCCGTGCGGGCAAGTCGTACGCTGGACACCCCCGGCCGCTCACCGCGCCGGGCTGCTTGCGTTGCCCACCCCAGGACGGAAAGCCCCCTCCATGAGCCTGCACGGTCTGCTCGACGCCGTCGTCAAGGACCCCGCCCTCGCGGAAGCGATCTCGGCGGCCACCGACGGCAACCGCCTGCACGTCGACCTGGTGGGCCCCCCGGCCGCCCGCCCCTTCACGATCGCCGCCCTCGCCCGGGAGGCGTCCCGCCCGGTCCTCGCGGTGACCGCGACCGGACGGGAGGCGGAGGACCTGGCGGCCGCGCTGCGCTCCCTGCTGCCGTCCGAGGGCGTCGTGGAGTACCCCTCCTGGGAGACCCTCCCGCACGAGCGGCTCAGCCCGCGCAGCGACACCGTCGGCCGCCGCCTCGCGGTCCTGCGTCGCCTCGCCCACCCCCGTCCCGACGACCCCGAGACCGGCCCGGTCTCCGTCGTCGTCGCCCCCGTGCGCTCGGTGCTGCAACCGCAGGTCAAGGGCCTCGGCGACCTGGAGCCGGTGGCCCTGCGCAGCGGTGAGAGCGCCGACCTGAACGACGTCGTGGCGGCGCTCGCGGCGGCGGCGTACGCGCGCGTGGAGCTGGTGGAGAAGCGCGGCGAGTTCGCCGTGCGCGGCGGCATCCTCGACGTCTTCCCGCCCACCGAGGAACACCCCCTGCGGGTGGAGTTCTGGGGCGACGACATCGAGGAGATCCGCTACTTCAAGGTCGCCGACCAGCGCTCCCTGGAGGTCGCCGAGCACGGCCTGTGGGCGCCGCCCTGCCGTGAGCTGCTGCTCACCGAGGACGTCCGGGCCCGTGCGCGTGCCCTCGCCGAGGACCACCCGGAACTCGGCGAACTGCTCGGCAAGATCGCCGAGGGCATCGCGGTGGAGGGCATGGAGTCGCTCGCCCCGGTCCTCGTCGACGACATGGAGCTGCTGCTCGACGTGCTGCCCAAGGGCTCGATGGCCGTGGTCTGCGACCCCGAGCGGGTGCGCACCCGCGCCGCGGACCTTGTGGCGACCAGCCAGGAGTTCCTGCAGGCGTCCTGGGCCGCCACCGCCGGATCGTGGCGCGCGGGCGAAGCCCGCTCGGCTGAGGGTGGTGGCGGGCGACGGGCGGGAGGTGAGGCGCCCATCGACGTCGGCGCGGCCTCCCTGTGGTCCATCGCGGACGTCCGGGACCGGGCCCGCGAGCTGGACATGATGTGGTGGTCGGTGTCGCCGTTCGCCGCCGACGACGAGCTGGACGCCACCACCCTCAAGCTCGGCATGCACGCCCCCGAGGCCTACCGCGGCGACACCGCGCGGGCGCTCGCCGACACCAAGGGCTGGCTCGCCGACGGCTGGCGCACGGTGTACGTCACCGAGGGCCACGGCCCGGCCGCCCGTACGGCCGAGGTGCTCGGCGGTGAGGGCATCGCCGCCCGTCTCGACGCCGACCTCGGCGAGCTGTCCCCGTCGCTGGTGCACGTGGCGTGCGGCTCCATCGAGAACGGTTTCGTCGACGCCGGCCTGAAGCTGGCCGTGCTCACCGAGACCGACCTGACCGGGCAGAAGGCGGCCGGCAAGGACGGCGCCCGGATGCCCGCGCGGCGCCGCAAGACCATCGACCCGCTCACCCTGGAGGCGGGCGACTACATCGTCCACGAGCAGCACGGCGTCGGCCGCTACATCGAGATGGTGCAGCGCACGGTGCAGGGCGCCACCCGCGAGTACCTGGTCGTGGAGTACGCCCCGGCCAAGCGCGGCCAGCCCGGCGACCGGCTGTACATCCCCACCGACCAGCTGGAGCAGATCACCAAGTACGTCGGCGGCGAGGCACCCACGCTGCACCGCCTGGGCGGCGCCGACTGGACGAAGACCAAGGCGCGCGCGAAGAAGGCGGTCAAGGAGATCGCCGCCGACCTGATCAAGCTGTACAGCGCCCGTATGGCCGCCCCGGGGCACGCCTTCGGCTCCGACACGCCCTGGCAGCGCGAGCTGGAGGACGCCTTCCCCTACGCGGAGACCCCGGACCAGCTCACCACGATCGCCGAGGTCAAGGAGGACATGGAGAAGACGGTCCCCATGGACCGCCTGATCTGCGGCGACGTCGGCTACGGCAAGACCGAGATCGCGGTGCGGGCCGCGTTCAAGGCGGTGCAGGACGGCAAGCAGGTCGCCGTCCTCGTACCGACGACCCTGCTGGTGCAGCAGCACTTCGGGACGTTCTCCGAGCGGTACGCGCAGTTCCCGGTGAACGTACGGGCGCTCTCCCGCTTCCAGACCGACACCGAGGCCAAGGCGACCCTGGAGGGCCTGAAGGAGGGCTCGGTGGACATCGTCATCGGCACGCACCGGCTGTTCTCCTCCGAGACCAAGTTCAAGGACCTCGGGCTGGTCATCGTCGACGAGGAGCAGCGCTTCGGCGTCGAGCACAAGGAACAGCTGAAGAAGCTGCGCGCGAACGTCGACGTGCTGACGATGTCCGCGACCCCGATCCCGCGCACCCTGGAGATGGCGGTCACCGGCATCCGCGAGATGTCGACGATCACCACACCGCCGGAGGAGCGGCACCCGGTGCTCACCTTCGTCGGGCCGTACGAGGAGAAGCAGATCGGCGCGGCGATCCGGCGTGAACTGCTGCGCGAGGGCCAGGTCTTCTACATCCACAACCGGGTGGAGTCCATCGACCGGGCCGCGGCCCGCCTGCGGGAGATCGTGCCCGAGGCGCGGATCGCGACCGCGCACGGGCAGATGTCGGAGGCGGCGCTGGAGCAGGTCGTCGTCGACTTCTGGGAGAAGAAGTTCGACGTGCTGGTCTCCACGACGATCGTCGAGTCCGGTATCGACATCGCCAACGCCAACACGCTGATCGTGGAGCGCGGCGACACCTTCGGCCTGTCCCAGCTGCACCAGCTGCGCGGCCGCGTCGGGCGTGGCCGGGAGCGAGGGTACGCGTACTTCCTCTACCCGCCGGAGAAGCCGCTGACGGAGACCGCGCACGAGCGGCTCGCGACCATCGCCCAGCACACCGAGATGGGCGCGGGCATGTACGTGGCGATGAAGGACCTGGAGATCCGCGGCGCGGGCAACCTGCTCGGCGGCGAGCAGTCCGGGCACATCGCGGGCGTCGGCTTCGACCTGTACGTGCGCATGGTGGGCGAGGCGGTCGCGGACTACCGCAGGCAGCTGGAGACGGGCGAGATCGAGGAGGAGGCGCCGCTGGAGGTCAAGATCGAGCTGCCGGTCGACGCGCACGTCCCGCACGACTACGCGCCCGGCGAGCGGCTGCGCCTGCAGGCCTACCGGTCGATCGCCTCCGCCAACAGCGAGGAGGACATCCGGCACGTCCGCGAGGAGCTCACCGACCGCTACGGCAAGCTGCCCGAGCCGGTGGAGAACCTGCTGCTGGTCGCCGGTCTGCGGATGCTCGCGCGAGCCTGCGGGGTCGGCGAGGTCGTGCTCCAGGGCACGAACATCCGTTTCGCACCGGTGGAGTTGCGCGAGTCGCAGGAGCTGCGCCTGAAGCGGCTCTACCCGGGCAGCGTCATCAAGCCGGCCACACACCAGGTGCTGGTCCCGCGGCCGAAGACGGCCCGGGTCGGCGGCAAGCCGCTGGTCGGCCGCGAACTGCTGGCGTGGGTGGGCGAGTTCCTGACGTCGGTGCTGGACTCCTGAGCAGGAGCCGCGCTCGGGTCAGTGGCCGGATCAGCCCGCCGGTGGCCTGACGCGGCGCGTCCGTGAGCCGGCCGCGCACCGCGGCCCGGCAACGGGCGAAGCCGCCCGGCGGACAGGGGTCCGTGGGCGGCTTCGGCCTCGGGCGGGGGCCTACTGCTGGTCGGGGCGGTCGCGGTCCATGCCGAGGCGCTGCTCCGCCTGGCGCTGCGCCGCGTCGACCTGGTCCTCGTACTTGCCGCCAGTCTTGTCGTTGGCCATTTTCTCGCCGGCGTCGGACATCTGGCCGGCCTTGTCCTGTGCCTGCTTGTTCTGGCGGAACCTGTCCAAGAGGCCCATGCGGAAGCTCCTTCCGGTGAGAACTCCCTTTCGACGATACGCCCGGGATGCGTGGAATGCCCAAGTAAGAGGCGATCTGGTCTGAACCTCTGTGCGGTTACGGTGTGTACACAGGGCATGTACGGGAAGACTCGCGGGTGCGGGGCGGAACCGGTCGAGCAAGGGGAGGGACGCACCGTGAGGTGTGCGAGGGGCGGGGCGGCGGTCGCCGCCGTGCTGGTGCTGGGCATCACCGGCTGTACACAGCAGACGCCGGGGTCACCGGGACCGGAGCGGTCCGCGGGCGACGGGCACGCGGTCGGTCCGCTGGACAACCCCGACGGGACGAAACCCGGGCTGGCGCCCGTCACCGACGCGTCCGGCCGCGCCGAGGCCCGGGCGCTCATCCAGAAGGTGGCCACCAAGGGGCGCGGCCCGAAGACCGGGTACGAGCGGGACAAGTTCGGCTACGCCTGGATGGACTCGGTGCCGGGTGACGTGCCCTTCGCGCGCAACGGCTGCGACACCCGCAACGACCTGCTCAAGCGCGACGGTCAGGACGTCCGCTTCCGCAAGGGCTCGAACTGCGTGGTCGTCTCGATGACGCTGCACGACCCCTACACCGGCAAGACCATCGCGTGGACCAAGTCCCGTGCGACCACGGTGCAGATCGACCACGTCATGCCGCTGTCGTACGACTGGCAGATGGGTGCCTCGCGCTGGGCCAAGGACAAGCGGGAGGCCATCGCCAACGACCCGCTCAATCTCGTCCCGGTGGACGGGCCCACCAATGGCGCCAAGAGCGACTCCGGCCCGGCGACCTGGCTGCCGCCGGACAAGGCGATCCGCTGCGCCTACGTGGTGCGCTTCGCGCAGGTGTCGCTCAAGTACGCCCTGCCCGTCACCGCCGCCGACAAGCAGATGATGCTGCGTCAGTGCGACTGAGGGGCGCAGGTGACACCTGCGCCCCTCGACCCCCCTCGGGCCGTCGCTCAGGAGGTCGCGCCGGCCTTGCGCAGCGACTCCACCAGGTGCGTGGTCAGCTTCTTCGCCGACGCCGCGCCGTTGCCGGAGCCGGCGGTGGACATCACGGTGACGACCGACTTGCCGACCCGGGTGGCGACCAGCGTGGTGCCGTTCTCCCAGGTGGCGCTGGTGAGCGTGAGCGTGTACGCCTCGTCGCCGAGCCCGGCGGTGGACTTGCCCCTGACCCGTACCTTGACGTGCTGGGCGGTGTCGGTGAACGTGGCGCACTCGGCCGCCACACCGCGGATCCGCTCCATCACGGCCTGCGCGGTCGTGCCCTGGAAGGCGTCGATCTCCTGCGTCATCTCCTCGCTGCGGTCCTGGTTGGCGTAGTCGTCCTGCGCGAACGACACGCCGCCCTTGTAGCCGGTGACGTCCAGCCAGGCCGTGTTCTCCAGCTTGGTGCAGTCCGCCTTGGCCGTGCTGCGGCTGCTCGGCGCGAGGAAGCCGTTGCCGCTGTCCGCCGCCCCGTCGGCGACCGGGGCCAGCCCGGCCGGGAAGACCGAGGCCGGGGCCAGGGCCTGCTTGAGCTGGGTGCCCGTCAGCAGGCCGGCGTTCGGGTCCTGGGCCTTCGCCGGGGCGCCGGAGGCGGCGGCCGGCTTGCCGTCGGCCGTGTCCTGGCCGGACTGGCAGCCGGTCAGGGCCGCGGCGGTCGCGGTGACCAGGCAGAGGGTGGTGGCGGCGAGAGCGGTGCGACGCATGGGGGTTCCTTGGTGGAGACGGTGTGAGTGCGGGCGGGGCCCGCCGGGTGTGGATACCGGGCCCGCCGGGTGTGGACCGGGCCCGGGTGGGGGGTGCGGGACTGCGGCCGGAGGGGCTGCGGACCGGGACCGATCAGCCGGTCTTCTTCCAGTCCTTGCAGCCGGTGGTCTTGAAGTAGGCGTCCGAGGCGCCGATGGTCACCACGGCCGAGCCGGTCACGTTGTTGTTCGCGATGATCGACTCGATGGAGTGGCCGGCGTCCTTGGTTCGCTCCCAGTAGCAGGAGTCGTCGGTGTTGCCGGTGGAACGGTAGGTTCCGGGGGCGATGTCGGCGCCGACCTTGAACATGCCGCCGTCGCCCTTCATGGCGGTGGCGGGCGTGCCCGTGGCCTTCGCGTCGACGGCCTCCCAGTCATGGCAGCCGGTGGACTTGAACAGCTTGTCGCCGGGCTTGATCGTCACATAGCTGGTGCCGGTGACGTTGTCGTTGGCCAGGATCGCGTCGGTCTCGCCGGAGGCGTCCTTGGCCCGCTCCCAGTAGCACATGCCGTCGCCGTTGCCGCTGGTGCGGTAGGTGCCGGGCTTGATGTCGGAGCCGACCCGGAACTCGCCGTCCCCGTCGAACGCGGCCTTCTTCTCCTCGGCCGCCTCGGCGCCGGGCTTCTGCGCGCCGGAGCCCTTGCCCCCCGCGCTCGGCCCGGCGGAGGCCGACGACCCCTTGTCCTTGCTGTCGGAGTCGCCGCCGTCGCCGCCGGCGTTCGCCGACACGGCTCCGATGACGACGATCCCCACGACGGCGCCCAGCGCGACCTTGGCCTTCGTGCCCATGACTGTGTCCCCCCTCGGACGGTGTGAACCGCCCCTGGCGAGGCGGCCCTTCGTTCGCTGGGTCAATAAGAGCATGCGCTGTGAACCGAGTCAACACGGTTCACAGCAAGTGTTGGATACACGGCTGTTAAGGGTCGGATCTTGCATTCGTCGGTATCCTCGGCCTCACAGGCGTGGCCGTACGGGGCGGTCGCGCCGCGCGGACGAGGGGAGCGCGGCCGGTGCGGGACAAGGCGGCAGACGACGAGACGACCGGGGCGGCCGGCCGTGCCGGAGCGCGCACCGCGGCGGGCATCCGTGGCGGGGCGCCCGGCGCGGCGGCGGGCCACGCCGCCGACAACGCCACCGAGGTGACCGCCGCCGGCATCGCGCGCCTGGCCGGCGTCGGCCGCGCCGCCGTCAGCAACTGGCGCCGCCGGCACGCCGACTTCCCCAAGCCCGTCGGCGGCACCGAGACCAGCCCGTCCTTCGCGCTCGCCGAGGTCGAGGGCTGGCTGCGCCGCCAGGGCAAGCTCGCCGAGGTCCCGCTGCGCGAACGCGTCTGGCAGCAGCTCGCCGGTCACCCCGAGGGCCCCGTCACCGCCCTGACCCACGCCGGCTGCGCCCTGCTCCTGATCCACGACCGGCCCACCGTCTGGCTGGACATCAGTGCCGGTACCGACGAACGCCTGGCCGCGATGCTGCCGCCCGCCCTGGAGCAGGTCCTCACCCCGCGCTTCACGGGAGCGGACGGCCCCGCACCCGCGGTGCGCGCCCCCACCGGCCCCCAACTGCTGCCCTCCGTGCCCCTGTTGCGCGGCGCCGCGGAACTCGCCGCCGAACTCGGCGCCCGGCAGACCTTCGAGTTCCTGCTCGGCCGGCACCTCGACGCCAACCCGCGCCAGTACACGCTCACCCCCGCCGAACTGGCCGGCCTCATGGCCGACCTGGCCGGCGGCGCGCGCACCGTCCTCGACCCGGCCTGCGGCACCGGCGCCCTGCTGCGCGCCGTCGCGCCGCGCCCCGGGCAGGAGCTGTACGCCCAGGACGGCGCGCCCGAGCTGGCCGCGCTCACCGCGCTCCGGCTCGCCCTGCACTCCCCGGCAGCGGTGCGCGCCGCCGCCGGCGACACCCTGCGCGCCGACGCCCACCCCGACGTGCGCGCCGACGCGGTGCTGTGCCACCCGCCGTTCAACGAACGCAACTGGGGCCACGACGAACTGGCCTACGACCCGCGCTGGGAGTACGGCTTCCCGGCCCGCGCCGAGTCCGAGCTGGCCTGGGTGCAGCACGCGCTGGCCCGGCTGCGCGACGGCGGCACCGCGGTGCTGCTGATGCCGCCCGCCGCCGCCTCCCGCCGCTCCGGCCGCCGTATCCGCGCCGACCTGCTGCGGCGCGGCGCGCTGCGGGCCGTGATCGCCCTGCCGGTGGGCGCGGCACCGCCGTACAACATCCCGCTGCATCTGTGGCTGCTGCGCCGGCCCGTAGCCGCGGTCGCGCAGCCCGAGGTGCTCCTCGCCGACGCCGGGCAGTTCGCGGGGGAGGGGCGCGGCGGCTCCGACTGGCAGGCCGTGCGCGAGGCGGTGCTGGACGCCTGGTCCGCCTTCGACCGCACGGGCAGCCTGGAGGAACGGCCTGGTCTGGCCCGCTCCCTGCCCGTCATCGACCTCCTCGACGACGACGTGGACCTGGCGCCCGCCCGCCATCTGCCGCCCGCGGCACCGGCCGACGGAGCGGGGGCGCTCACCGCGGTACGCGAACGCCTCGGCGACACGCTGCGCCTGACCGCGGAGCTCACGCCCGCGCCCGTCGACGCGCCCCGGCGGGCGCGCTGGCCGCTGACCACCGTCGGGGAACTCGCCCGCGGCGGCGCCCTGGAGATGCGCACCGGCGGCAGCGGCGGGCCCACGCGCGTCCGGGTCCTCACCGACCACGACGTGCTGGCCGGGACGGCGCCGTCGGGCTCCTTGCCGGAGAGCGACGAGGAGGCGGTGCTGACGGAGCCGGGCGACGTGGTGCTGCCGGTGGTCGGCGGCGGCGCGGTGGCGCGTGTCATCGACGAGGAGACCCAGGGCGCCGCCCTCGGCCGCAACCTCGTCCTGCTGCGCCCCGACCGGCAGGCGCTCGACCCGTGGTTCCTCGCCGGCTTCCTGCGCGGCACCGCCAACAACCGTCAGGCCAGCAGCTACGCCTCCACCGCCACCCGGCTCGACGTGCGCCGCCTGCAACTGCCCCGGCTGCCGCTGGAGGAACAGCGGCACTACGGCGAGCGGTTCCGCGCCCTGGAGGAGTTCGAGCGGGCGCTCAGGCACGCGAGCCGGCTCGGCGAACAGCTCGTGCGCGGCATGTACGACGGGCTGACGGACGGCACGGTCGCACCCGACTGACCCACGCGCGCCCCGTCCCCGCCTCCTCGGGGCGGGGCGAAGTGATCAGTGTGACAACGGTTCGGTACAACCCGTGACGTGTCGTCCGTGTCGGCCTATACGCTCGGACCCGGTACTACGTTCGTCCCCATCAGGCCTTCAGGAGCAGCCATGCAGGGCCACGGCTACCCGCCGCCCCCGTCCCGCCGACCCTCGACCGGGGTGCTGGTCCTGCTGCGCGTGATCTTCGTGGCGGTGGCGGTCCTCAGTATCGGATTCCTCGCGTGGGTGGCGCCGCTGCGTGCGGCGATCGTGACCCGCAAGCGGGTCGACTGGTGGGTCTTCGGGGCATCCGTGGCCGTACTGATCGTCTGCTTCAGCCTGTTCGCCACCGATCACACGGACGACTTCAGCACGCCCAAGGGCACGACCGGCATGATCATCCTGCTGCTGAACATGGCGGCCTGCGCCGGCTACTACCTGTACGCCGACATACGTCACCACCGCCCGCACCCCGCCGGCTACCCCGTGACCCCGGCGCCGGCCGTGACCTACGGCTACCCGCAGCCCCCGTCGCCGTACGCGGCCACGCTCCCGCAGACGCCCGCCGTGCCCCTCCCCACCCCCACCCCCACGCCGCCGCCCCCACAGCGTCCCGCACCCGCCCGGATCGACCAGGTGCGCGCCGAGCTCGACGAACTCAGCGACTACCTGCGGCGCGGTGACGGCCACGGCGAGGGCGGAAGGTGACCGTGACGACGGGGCGGATGATCGCCGGGCGTTACGAACTGGCCGCTCTCCTCGGCCAGGGCGGCATGGGCCAGGTGTGGACGGCCTACGACCGCAGGCTCGACCGGCGTGTGGCGGTGAAGCTGCTGCGCCCCGACAAGGTGGCCGGGCAGGAGGCCGACGAGCTGCGCCGCCGGTTCCTGCGCGAGTGCCGGGTGACCGCGCAGGTCGACCACCCGGGCCTGGTGACCGTGCACGACGCGGGCAGCGAGGGCGAGGAGCTGTTCCTCGTCATGCAGTACGTGGACGGCGCCGACCTCTCCGACCACCTCGCCGAGCACGACCCGTACCCGTGGCCGTGGGCGGTCGCCGTGGCCGCGCAGCTGTGCGCCGTGCTGAGCGCCGTGCACGCGGTGCCGATCGTCCACCGCGACCTCAAGCCGCGCAATGTGATGGTCAAGCAGGACGGCACGGTCACCGTGCTCGACCTGGGCGTGGCCTCCGTGATGGACAGCGACACCACGCGCCTGACCCACACCGGCTCCCCCATCGGCTCGCCCGCCTACATGGCCCCGGAGCAGGCGATGGGCGGCGCGGTCGGCCCGTACACCGACCTGTACGCGCTCGGTGTGCTGCTGCACGAACTGCTCAGCGGGAACGTCCCGTTCGCCGGTTCGACCGCGCTCGGCGTGCTGCACCGCCACCTGTACGAGCCTCCGGTTCCGGTGCGCCGCTTCCGCCCCGAGGTCCCGGAGGCGCTGGAGGCGCTGGTGCTGCGGCTGCTCGCCAAGGACCCGCTCCACCGGCCCGCCTCCGCGCAGGAGGTGTACGAGCAGCTGGTGCCGCTGCTGCCCGGGCGCGGCGTCCCGAGCGGAGCGCCGCTGGACCCCACGCGCCCCTTCCTGCGCCCGCACGCCCCCTGGCCGGACCGTGCCCGCATCCCCGCGCCCCAGCCGGCCCCCGCCGCCGATCCGCCCGCCGCCGGGAAACCCGATGTGGCAGCGGCCGTCGACGAGGTCAAGCGCCTGCTCGGGCAGGGCCGCATCACGCAGGCCGTCGACATCCTCGGCGCGATCCTGCCCGTGGCCGCCGGGGAGCACGGCGAGCATTCGCCGGTCGTGCGGACCCTGCGCAAGCAGTACGCCGCCACGCTCATGGACGACGGCCAGTACCGGCGCGCCCTGCCCGAACTGCGCCGCCTGGCCGACGAACGCGCCGCCGAGGCCGGCGCGTCCGACCCGCAGTCCCTGCGCTTCCGCTACGACGCCGCCCAGTGCCTGGAGCAGCTCGGCGAACCGGCGGCCGCGCTCGCCGAGTACCGGGCGCTGCTGCCGTACTACGAGAACCAGTACGTCTCCGGCGACCCCGCGCTCGCCCATGAGCTGCGCCGCCGCATCGGCCATCTGCTGCTCGCCCTCGGCGACCGGCCGGCCGCACACGAGGCGCTGCTGCGCCTGCTGCACGACGTGGAGCGGCTGCACGGCCCCGGGCATCCGCTGGCCGCGGACGTGCGCCGCACTCTGCAATGGCTGGGGCAGGTGCGGGGCTAGCGGCGGCACGGGCTAACGTACGAGCCGCTCGTGGGTGTCGCGGACACCGAGCGGTCACGTACATCGAAGGGGTGGGATCAGCCGTGTCCAGCCATCGTCAGTCCAAGAAGCGCAGATACATCTCGTGGACGGTGGCGGGCGCCGCCGTCGTCGCCGGGGGCGGCATAGCCGCCCAGCAGTCCATGGCGGCCACCGCCTGGCCCGCGCAGAAGACCTACACCGGCCGGGCGTTCGACACCTGCACCGCGCCCTCGCTCAGCGCGATGAAGGCCTGGCGCGCCGACGGCTACTACGGCGGCGCCGCCGTCTACATCGGCGGCAAGAACCGCGGCTGCAACCAGCCCAACCTCACCGCGTCCTGGGTGAAGTCGGTCAGCTCCCAGGGCTGGAAGCTCATCCCGCTCTACGTCGGCGCCCAGCCGCCCTGCCAGACCAGCCGCAACCCCGAGAGGCTGACCGCCGCCACGGCCGCCTCCCTGGGTGCGAGCGACGCGGGCGACGCCGTGGCCAAGGCCGCCGCGCTCGGCATGAAGGCGGGCAGCGCGATCTACCTCGACATGGAGCCGTACGACATCACGAACAAGTCGTGCAACGACGCCGTGCTGACGTACGTGCGCGCGTTCACGAAGGGGCTGCGGGCCAAGACCTACCGGGCCGGTTTCTACGGCTTCAGCAGCTCCAGCGCCAAGGCGATCGCCACGGCCGCCAACAAGACGGACCTGCCGGGCAACCTCTGGTACGCGCTGTGGGACAAGAAGGAGACCACCACCGCTGACTGGCCGTGGGGCGCGACGCAGTTCACCGACCACAGTCGCGGTCACCAGTACCTGGTGAACAGCAAGGAGACCCGGGGCGGCTACACGCTCACCGTGGACCGTGACGCGTGGGACGCGCCGGTGGCCATCGTCGGCTGACCGTCTTCGCCCCGGGAGTGCGCGCGGCGGTGCCGGAAGTGACGCTGAATCGTTGGTCGAATGGGTTGGCCTCAGCAGCCCCACTGCCTACCATCGATCACCGCAAGACTTTGTGCACCGTCGCACAATCTCCTCGGGAGGTTCCCTTGCACCGCCGCCGTCGCACCGCGCTCCTGCTGTCCGCCGCGATCGCCGCGGCGGCCCCCCTGCTCACCGCCTGCGGAAGCGACGCGCATCCGGGCGCGGCGGCCGTCGTCGGCGGCCAGAAGATCACGGTCTCCCAGCTCCAGGACCGGGTGAACGAGGTCCGCGCGGCGCAGCGCGCGGCGGCGGGCGACGAGGCGAACTACGCCCGTGTGGTGTCCGGGTCCGGCAACCTGACCCGGCAGACGCTGCACAGCATGGTCCTGGACCAGGTGCTGCACCGTGCCGCGCAGGACGCGGGCGTCGCCGTCACGCGCCATGACGTGCAGCAGCTGCGCACGGGCGTGGAGCAGCAGCTCGGCGGGGCGAAGGCGCTGGAGACGACCTGGCTGCGCGAGTACGGCATCCCGCCGCAGCGCGTCGACGACAACCTGCGTCTGCAGGTCGAGGCCCAGAAGCTCGCCGCGAAGCTGGGCACCGACACCAACCAGCCGGCGTTCTGGAAGGCCCTGTCCACGGCGTCGCGCGAGCTGGGCGTCGACCTCAACCCGCGCTACGGCACCTGGGACGCCCAGAAGGTCGGCCGGGTGGACTCGAAGACCCCCTGGGTGCGTGACACGGCGGCGTCGCAGCAGCCGACGTAACGGCCCACCGGCGGGCAGATCATCACACTGCGGCCCCGCCCTGTGGACAACGAGCGGAGCCGTCTCCCGGCGCGCGGTACGTTCGAAGCGTGAACGCACCGCGCCTCGAAGACTCCGCCGCTCCCGGCCGTATCGTCCTGCTCACCACCAGCCACCGCGTGGCGCCCGGTCTGCTGTCCTGGCCCGCCTGGCAGGCGGTGCGGGAGGCCGACCGGGTGCTGTGCGCGGACGGCCACCACCCCCAGCTGCCGTACCTGCGCGAGGCGGGCGTCGTCGTCGAGGTGGCCGCCCCGGGCGCCGACGAGCTGCTCGAGGCCTGCGCCGGCGGCCGCACGGTCGTGGTGGTGGCGACCGGTGAGGGGGAGCCCGCGCTGACCGACGGGCTGGCCAGGCTCGCCGGCTCCGGCCGCGTCACGATGCCGGACCTGGAGCTGCTGCCCGCCTCCTACGACCTGCCCGGCGCCCGTCTGCTCGACCTCGTCCAGGTCATGGACCGCATCCGCGTCGCCTGCCCGTGGTCCTCACGCCAGACCCACGAGGGCCTGGCGAAGTACGCCATGGAGGAGGCGTACGAGCTGGTCGAGGCCATCGAGGACGGCGACCGCGACGAACTGCGCGAGGAGCTGGGCGACGTCCTGCTCCAGGTGGTCTTCCACGCCCGTATCGCCGAGGAGGACCCCGAGGCCCCCTTCTCCGTCGACGACGTGGCCGGCGGCATCGTCGCCAAGCTCATCCACCGCCACCCGCACGTCTTCGGGGACGCCGTCGCCACCACCCCCGAGGAGGTCAAGGAGCACTGGCTGCGCACCAAGGCGCAGGAGAAGCGGCGTACGTCCGTCACGGAGGGCATCCCGCTGCACCAGCCCGCGCTGTCCCTCGCGGCCAAGCTCGCCTCGCGCGCCCGCACCGCCGGCCTGGACGCGGCGCTGCCGCAGGGCGACGGCATCGGTTACCAGCTGCTGGCGCTCGCCGCGCGCGCCGAGGCGGACGGCGTCGACCCGGAGACGTCGCTGCGCGCGGCGGCCCGCGCCTACCGCGACGCGATCCGCGAGGCGGAGGGCGTCAGCGGTGACGCCCTCCCCGCGGCGGCGGCCGGCCACCGCGACGCGGAGGCCCACCCGGATCCGGATACGGTCGGAGAGTGACCGAGCAGCTCCGCCCCGACGACGCCCCCGAACTCTTCACCTGGGAGTTCGCCGCCGACCCCTACCCCGCGTACGCCTGGCTGCGCGAGCACGCGCCGGTGCACCGCACCCGGCTGCCCAGCGGGGTGGAGGCCTGGCTGGTCACCCGGTACGCCGACGCCCGGCAGGCCCTCGCCGACCAGCGCCTGAGCAAGAACCCGGCGCACCACGACGAGCCGGCGCACGCCAAGGGCAAGACCGGCATCCCCGGGGAGCGCAAGGCGGAGCTGATGACGCATCTGCTGAACATCGACCCGCCGGACCACACCCGGCTGCGCCGCCTGGTCAGCAAGGCGTTCACGCCCCGCCGGGTCGCCGAGTTCGCGCCGCGTGTGCAGGAGCTGACCGACCACCTCATCGACGGATTCGCCGAGCGGGGCTCCGCCGACCTCATCCACGAGTTCGCCTTCCCGCTGCCCATCTACGCCATCTGCGACCTGCTCGGCGTACCCCGCGAGGACCAGGACGACTTCCGGGACTGGGCCGGGATGATGATCCGGCACGGCGGAGGGCCCAGGGGCGGGGTCGCCCGGTCGGTGAAGAAGATGCGCGGGTACCTCGCCGAGCTGATCCACAGGAAGCGGCAGGCGCTGCCCGCCGAGCCCGTTCCCGGCGAGGACCTCATCTCCGGACTGATCCGCGCCTCCGACCACGGTGAGCACCTCACCGAGAACGAGGCCGCGGCGATGGCGTTCATCCTGCTGTTCGCCGGCTTCGAGACCACCGTCAACCTCATCGGCAACGGCACCTACGCCCTGCTCACGCACCCCGAGCAGCGGCACCTGCTGCAGGACTCCCTGGCCCGGGGCGAACGGGCGCTGCTGGAGACGGGCGTGGAGGAACTGCTGCGCTACGACGGCCCGGTGGAGCTGGCGACCTGGCGGTTCGCCACCGAGCCGCTGAGCGTGGGCGGGCAGGACATCGCTCCCGGCGATCCCGTCCTCGTCGTCCTGGCGGCCGCCGACCGCGATCCGGAGCGTTTCCCCGAGCCGGATCTGCTGGACCTCGCCCGCCGTGACAACCAGCACCTCGGCTACGGCCACGGCATCCACTACTGCCTGGGCGCCCCGCTGGCCCGTCTGGAGGGCCAGGCCGCCCTCGCCACCCTGCTCACCCGGCTGCCCGACCTCCGACTGGGGGCCGAACCGGCCGATCTGCGCTGGCGCGGGGGCCTCATCATGCGGGGGCTGCGCCAGTTGCCCGTGACGTTCACGCCCGCTCCCGCACAGAAAACTGACACATCTTCAACTATGTGATCTTCACGTGATCTGCGCGGCATGAACTTGTGACTGGCGATCGTCTGCCGATACGTTCACTCGTCAGCGCGACGCCGGTGCCTCAAGGCGCCGCGCCGGTCAGTGCTGTCTCGCGAAAGGTCACCGCATGCTCTCCGGGAACGGTCGACACCGTCGCCCCCGTCAGGCTCCGGCCCTCCTCGTCACGGCCGGAGTGACCGGCTCCGCCATCGCCCTCCCGCTGCTCGGCGCCGCGAGCGCCCACGCGGCCGACGGCGCGACGTGGGACAAGGTGGCCGAGTGCGAGAGCGGGGGCCGCTGGAGCGACAACCCCGGGATCGGGCTCTACGGCGGCCTGCACCTGTCACAGGAGGACTGGGAGGGGCACGGCGGCCTGGAGTACGCGGCCCGGCCCGACCTCGCCAG
The DNA here is from genome assembly GCF_055583185.1 of Streptomyces sp. NPDC104814. Classification (NCBI taxonomy): domain Bacteria; kingdom Bacillati; phylum Actinomycetota; class Actinomycetes; order Kitasatosporales; family Streptomycetaceae; genus Streptomyces; species Streptomyces sp. NPDC104814. The sequence goes on from NZ_JBVJOL010000006.1 coordinate 390,864, forward strand.
CCGTTCGCAGCAGATAGCGGTCGCCGAGAAGGTCCTCGCCGACCAGGGCGTCGGCCACTGGACGGTGTGCGGGCTGACCTCGGGCCTGTCCGCCGACACGTCCGCACCGGACGTCGACACGGGCGTGGCGGGCGACACCGCGGGCAGCGGCTCGGCGTCCACCGGCGCCGGCTCCGGTACGGGCTCCTCCGGCTCGACCGGTTCCACCGGTGCGCCCGGCACCTCCGGTTCGGCCGGTACCTCCGGATCCACCGGATCCACCGGTACCTCCGGAACATCCGGAACCTCCGGTTCGGTGGACTCGCCCGGCTTGCCCGACTCCTCCGGTACGCCCTCCGGCGCGCCGGCCGGAACGCCCCCCGCGGGCACTCCTGCGCGACCCTCTGACGGTCCGTCGTCCGCCACGCCCTCCACGGGCGGCGCGGCTGCGTCCGGTACGCCCGGAACATCCGGTCCCGGCACCGCGCAGCCGTCCGGCAGCGCCTCCGCGGATGACGCAAACAGCGACGATCCGGACAACCTGCGCCGGATCGTCGGGGATTCGGAGCTCGTCGACACCGGCGCGCTCGACGGCGGCGGCCGCCACCGCGGCGCCGGCGCCGAGGAGAGCGCGGCCGCGGCGAGCGCCGCGTCCGCCCCGGGCCGGCACGCCTCGCGCTACACGGTGCTCGGCGGGGACAGCCTGACGTCCATCGCCGACTCCCTTCACGTCGAGGGCGGGTGGCGCGCGCTGTACGCGGAGAACCGGGACGCCATCGGCGCCGACCCGGGCCACATCGTGCCCGGTCAGACACTGCTTGTCGGTGGCGAAACGGGCGAAAAGTAGCGGGAGTTGACGCCCCGTTTTGGGACTGATGTCCGCTTTGGTGAAAGTGTGGGATGAGTCTCAGAAGCCGTGATCGTCTTTGAAATTCGCCCGATCGCCTGTCTACGGTCATGACCGCTCGCCACCGCGAGCCCCGGCCGGCCGCAACGCCGAATCCTGCCAGCGGCCGCACGGGAACAGTCGTCGCTCTACGCGCCGCAGGCAGGAGCGGGGGACCCAAGGTAAGTGCCGCGCCGGGCAGTTGAGCCGGAGCGGCTAGGGGTGAAGCCACGCCTCCCAGGGGAGGGGTGGCCGGGCAACTCAACCGGCCCGAACCCGACAGCTCACCTCGCAGGCGTCGGTGAGGGGATCCACCATGCTGTTTTCCGGCAAGGGCAAGCACCGTCGTCCGTCCAAGACCACCCGCGTCATCGCGCTCGCCGGTGTCACCGGTGCGGCCGTCGCCGCCCCGCTGATGGCGGCCGGCAACGCCTCCGCCGCCACCACCTCCGAGTGGGACGCGGTCGCCCAGTGCGAGTCCGGTGGCAACTGGTCCATCAACACCGGCAACGGTTACTACGGTGGCCTGCAGTTCTCCGCCTCCACCTGGGCCGCGTACGGCGGCACCGCCTACGCCCCGCAGGCCAACCAGGCCAGCAAGTCCCAGCAGATCGCCGTCGCCGAGAAGGTCCTCGCCTCCCAGGGCAAGGGCGCCTGGCCGGTCTGCGGCACGGGCCTGTCGAACACCCCGAACAACGGCGGCGGCTCGTCGAGCTCCTCCAGCTCTTCCAGCTCTTCCAGCTCCTCGCAGGGCACCACCACGACGCGCTCCACCGAGCAGCAGAGCGCCTCCCGCTCCAGCGAGCGCCCGGCGCAGACGCCGAAGAAGCAGAGCACCAAGACCGTCACCACCCCGACCGGCAAGAAGGTCAAGAAGGGTGACGGCGAGTACAAGGTCGTCACCGGCGACACCCTCAGCTCCATCGCCGGGAAGCACCACGTCGCCGGCGGCTGGAAGAAGCTGTTCGACCTGAACAAGGACATCGTCGACGACGCCGACCTGATCTTCCCGGGCCAGCAGCTGCACCTGAAGTAAGCAGCCGGCCGGCCGGCCAAGGGCCGCTCCCCGTCCCCACGGGCTCCCCGCCCCGGTGCGTCTCCCCCCGTACGCACCGGGGCGGGGTTTTTCTGTGCCGGTTTCCGTGCCGGTGGTTCGCCAGGTGTTCAGCCGGAACGCCACCCCCCTTTGTTCCGACGGTGAACAATGGGTACGGTCTGTCTGTCCACGGGCCGGGCGGTCGGCTGGCCGATGGCCCCGGGGCGGTTAGGCTCTAGTCGCAAGGCTCACCAGCCCCGCACTTTCAGCGTCACATCCACGAAGGAGATGCTCGTGCCGTCCATCGACGTCGTCGTAGCCCGGGAAATCCTGGACTCCCGAGGCAACCCCACGGTCGAGGTCGAGGTCGGCCTCGACGACGGCAGCACCGGGCGTGCCGCCGTCCCGTCCGGCGCCTCGACGGGCGCCTTCGAGGCCATCGAGCTGCGTGACGGCGACTCCAGCCGTTACCAGGGCAAGGGTGTCGAGAAGGCCGTGCTGGCCGTCATCGAGCAGATCGGCCCGGAGCTGGTCGGCTACGACGCCACCGAGCAGCGCCTGATCGACCAGGCCATGTTCGACCTGGACGCCACCGACAACAAGGGCTCCCTCGGCGCCAACGCCATCCTCGGCGTCTCGCTCGCCGTCGCCCACGCCGCCTCCGAGGCCAGCGACCTGCCGCTGTTCCGCTACCTGGGCGGCCCGAACGCGCACCTGCTGCCGGTGCCGATGATGAACATCCTGAACGGCGGCTCGCACGCCGACTCCAACGTGGACATCCAGGAGTTCATGATCGCGCCGATCGGCGCGGAGTCCTTCTCCGAGGCGCTGCGCTGGGGCGCCGAGGTCTATCACACCCTGAAGAAGGTCCTGAAGTCCAAGGGCCTGGCCACCGGCCTCGGCGACGAGGGCGGCTTCGCCCCGAACCTCGGCTCCAACCGCGAGGCCCTCGACCTCATCCTCGAGGCGATCAAGGAGGCCGGCTACACCCCCGGCGAGCAGATCGCGCTCGCCCTCGACGTGGCCGCGTCCGAGTTCTACAAGGACGGCTCCTACGTCTTCGAGGGCAAGAACCGCTCGGCCGCCGAGATGACCGAGTACTACGCCGAGCTGGTCGACGCCTACCCGCTGGTCTCCATCGAGGACCCGCTGTTCGAGGACGACTGGGCCGGCTGGAAGACCATCACCGACAAGCTCGGCGACAAGGTCCAGCTCGTCGGTGACGACCTGTTCGTCACCAACCCCGAGCGCCTGGCCCGCGGTATCGAGGAGGGCGCCGCCAACGCCCTGCTGGTGAAGGTCAACCAGATCGGCTCGCTGACCGAGACGCTGGACGCCGTCGAGCTGGCCCAGCGCAACGGCTTCAAGTGCATGATGTCCCACCGCTCCGGCGAGACCGAGGACGTCACCATCGCCGACCTCGCCGTCGCCACCAACTGCGGCCAGATCAAGACCGGCGCCCCGGCCCGCTCCGAGCGCGTCGCCAAGTACAACCAGCTGCTGCGCATCGAGGAGATCCTCGACGACGCCGCGGTGTACGCCGGCCGCAGCGCGTTCCCCCGCTTCCGCGGCACGGTCTCCAAGGGCTGAGCCGAGCGCCGAGCCAAGCGCTGAGCCAAGGGCCGGGTCCACGGGCCCGGCCACCGGTCGAGCCCGTGTCCTGGCCCAAGGCTGGGCCAACCTGGCGTAAGGCTTAGCCAGTCGTACGTACGTCCCCGTACTCGGTCCCGTACCGTGTCCGGGGACGTACGCGCGTGTGAACGGGAGGATGCCCATGGCGGTGAAGGACCGGGACCGTTTCTCCACCGCGACCAGGATCCGGCTGCTCGGCGAGCAGACCGCGGCCCGCGTCTACCGTTCCCAGACCAAACGGCAGGCCCGCCGCTCCCGGCTCACCGGCCGCGCGGCGCTGCTCGCGCTGGTGGTGTGCACGCTGATCGTGGCGCTCGCCTATCCCATGCGCCAGTACGTCTCGCAGCGCGCCGAGATCGCCGACCTGCAGCGCCAGAAGCAGCAGGCCGCGCAGCGCGTGGAGCAGCTGCGCGACCTCAAGGCGCGCTGGCAGGACGACTCCTTCGCCGAGCAGCAGATCCGCAAGCGGCTGCACTATGTGCTGCCCGGCGAGACCGGTTACGTCGTGGTCGACCCGGACGCGGCCACGCAGGCCCACACCGACGCCGGCTCGGCGCACCGCCCCTGGTACTCCAACGTCTGGGACGGGGTCGACAAGGCCGACGCCTCCGACCAGTAATTCGACAAGAGAGAACTTCGTAGTGGAAACGCCCCCGCCGTCCACCCCGCGCACCGAACCCACCGACGCGGACGTCGAGGCCTTCGGGCAGCAGCTCGGCCGGCCGCCGCGCGGGCTGCGCGCGATCGCCCACCGGTGCCCCTGCGGGCAGCCCGACGTCGTGGAGACCGCCCCGCGCCTGCCGGACGGCACGCCCTTCCCGACGCTGTACTACCTGACCTGCCCCCGGGCCTCCTCCGCGATCGGCACGCTGGAGGCCGAGGGCGTGATGAAGGAGATGTCCGAGCGGCTGCAGTCCGACCCGGAGCTGGCCGCCGCCTACCGTGCCGCGCACGAGGACTACATCCGGCGCCGCGACGAGATCGAGGAGCTGACCGGCTTCCCGAGCGCCGGCGGCATGCCGGACCGGGTGAAGTGCCTGCACGTGCTCGTCGCCCACTCCCTGGCCGCCGGACCGGGCGTCAACCCGCTCGGCGACGAGGCCATCGCGATGCTGCCCGAGTGGTGGCGCAAGGGTCCGTGCGTGACGCCGGCCCAGGACGGCGCCGGGACCGAGGAGGACGCCCAGTGACCCGTGTGGCCGCCATCGACTGCGGTACGAACTCCATCCGCCTGCTGGTCGCCGACTGCGACCCGAAGAGCGGCGAACTGGTCGACCTGGACCGCCGTATGACGATCGTGCGGCTCGGGCAGGGCGTCGACCGCACCGGGCGCCTCGCCCCCGAGGCGCTGGAGCGCACCTTCGCCGCGTGCCGTGAGTACGCGGAGATCATCAAGGAGCACGGCGCCGAGCGGCTGCGCTTCGTGGCCACCTCGGCCTCCCGCGACGCGGAGAACCGCGACGAGTTCGTGCGCGGTGTGATGGACATCCTCGGCGTGGAGCCGGAGGTCATCACCGGTGACCAGGAGGCGGAGTTCTCCTTCACCGGCGCGACGAGGGAGCTGGCCGGGCACGAGCACCTGGACCGGCCGTTCCTGGTGGTGGACATCGGCGGCGGCTCCACGGAGTTCGTCGTCGGCGAGGAACACGTGCGCGCGGCCCGCTCGGTGGACGTCGGCTGTGTGCGGATGACGGAACGGCACCTGGTGGCCGGCGGGGCCGTCACGGACCCGCCCGCGCAGGAGCAGATCGCGGCCATGCGGGCCGACATCGAGGCCGCCCTCGACCTCGCCGAGAGCAGCGTTCCGCTGCGCGAGGCGCGCACGCTGGTCGGGCTCGCCGGATCGGTGACGACCGTGTCGGCGATCGCCCAGGAGCTGCCCGAGTACGACTCGGCGCGCATCCACCACTCGCGGATCTCCCGGGACAAGGTCCGCGAGATCACCGAGTGGCTGCTGCGCTCCACGCACGCCGAGCGCGCGGCGGTGCCGTCGATGCACCCCGGCCGGGTGGACGTGATCGCGGCGGGCTCCCTGGTGCTGCTGTCGATCATGGAGCGGATCGGCGCCGAGGAGGTCGTCGTGAGCGAGCACGACATCCTGGACGGCATCGCCTGGTCCGTGGTGTGACCACGGTACATGGTGTGACCACAGCAAGTTATGTGACCACGCCACACTGACGTGCACAAAGGGCACTTACGAAAAGTATGTGCCCTTTGTTGCCATTGGGTCGTTTCGCCCTTTTTGTGATGGTGCACCCGCCAAGGGAGTCGCTCCGAAAGAAGGGTGAGACGAACATGATCACCAGAGAGCAGATCCCCTCCGTCCTGGATCATCCGGTCCTCGGTGAGGACGGGAAGAAGATCGGCGAAGCCAAGCACGTCTTCCTCGACGACACGACCGGTGCGCCGGAGTGGGTGTCGGTCAAGACCGGCCTCTTCGGCAGCAGCGAGTCCTTCGTGCCCATCCGTGACGCCGCGGTGGTGGACGGGCACACGGAGGTCCCGTACTCCAAGAGCAAGGTCAAGGACGCCCCGCACGTCGACGTCGACGGCGGCGGCCATCTCTCGGAGGACGAGGAGCACCGGCTCTACGACCACTACGGCCTCGACTGGGACGAGTCCTGGTCCCGCGCCAACCGGCCCGGCGAGGGCGGCTGGGCCCACCAGGGCGGCACCGCGGGCGCGGCGGGAACGGCCGGCGCGGCGGGTGCCGCGGGCACGGCTTCCGCGGCGGGCACGACGGGTGCGGCGCAGGGCCGTGCGGCCGCCGGTGCGCGCCGGGGCCCGGACGACGACGCGATGACGCGCTCCGAGGAGCAGATGCACGTGGGCGTGGAGCGCCGTGAGGTGGGCCGCGCCCGGCTGCGCAAGTACGTCGTCACCGAGGAGGAGGAACGCGTCGTACCGCTGCGGCACGAGGAGGTGCGCGTCGAACGTGAGCCGATCACCGACGCGAACCGCGACGCCGCGCTGTCCGGCCCGGACATCGGCGAGGCCGAGCACGAGGTCGTCCTGCACGAGGAGCGGCCGGTCGTGGAGACCGAGGCCGTGCCGGTGGAGCGGGTGCGCCTGACCGCCGAGGAGCACACCGAGCAGGAGACCGTGCGCGGACAGGTGCGCAAGGAGCGCATCGAGGGCAGCGCCGAGGAGACCGGCGGGCGCCCCGACCGTATGGGCCGCGACGACCGCGACGGCATGGGCCCGGGCCACCGGTAGGGATCCGGCCCCGGGGACCGCCCGGGGTGCCGGCGGGCAACCGCCGCCGGCACCCCGGGCGCCATGGCGCGGCAACCGCACCCGGCAGTCGAACCGGCGCCTCCGGAAACGCCCGCCGCGGGACGCGATCGGCCCTGGTCAGCGTCCTCCCCTGAGCACCCGTGACCACGCCTGAGCGGGCCACGGGAACCGTCGGATGACAGGTCGTCGGGAAAGTTCGTGAAGTTCTTCACAAGGAATTCCGTCCCGCAGGCCCCCCGAACACCTTCGGATCACCCCTTCGGGGGCCGAACTCGCCTTTGAACATGTTCAGAAGGGGTGGGTGAGGCACCTTCGGATCACGTGCCCCGCCGGCCCCCGCGGCTCGCTCACCGTGCCGTCCGGCACCCAGAGGGGCAGCTCACGCGGCCTTGACAACGGGTTGTACCGGACAACGGTTCCCGTCGACCGCCATGACCTGCGTCACGCGGGCCGCGGAGTGTAGCACAGGCACCGTCGGACCTTGTGAAGGGGCGCACGAGCCACCCCCCCCAACCGGGTGGATACTCGATGCCATGAGCACCACGGAGCGTCCCAGGATCCTCGTAGTAGGCGGTGGGTACGTAGGCCTGTACGCAGCTCGGCGCATTCTCAAGAAGATGCGCTACGGAGAGGCGACCGTCACGGTCGTCGACCCCCGGTCGTACATGACCTACCAGCCCTTCCTCCCCGAAACCGCCGCCGGCAGCATCTCCCCGCGCCACGTCGTCGTCCCGCTGCGACGTGTGCTTCCCAAGGCGGAGGTCCTCACCGGCCGGGTCACCACCATCGACCAGGACCGCAAGGTCGCCACGATCGCCCCGCTGGTCGGCGAGGCATACGAGCTGCCCTTCGACTACCTGGTCATCGCGCTCGGCGCGGTCTCCCGCACCTTCCCGATCCCCGGCCTCGCCGAGCAGGGCATCGGCATGAAGGGCATCGAGGAGGCCATCGGCCTGCGCAACCACGTGCTGGAGCAGCTCGACAAGGCCGACTCCACGACGGACGAGGAGATCCGCCGCAAGGCGCTCACCTTCGTCTTCGTCGGTGGTGGCTTCGCCGGCGCCGAGACCATCGGCGAGGTCGAGGACATGGCCCGGGACGCGGCCAAGTACTACACCAACGTGTCCCGCGAGGACATGCGCTTCATCCTCGTCGACGCCGCCGACAAGATCCTGCCCGAGGTCGGCCCGAAGCTCGGCCAGTACGGCAAGGAGCACCTCGAGTCCCGCGGTGTCGAGGTCTACCTGTCCACCTCCATGGACTCCTGCGTCGACGGCCACGTGGTGCTGAAGAACGGCCTCGAGGTCGACGCCAACACGATCGTGTGGACCGCCGGCGTCAAGCCCAACCCGGTGCTGGCCCGCTACGGCCTGCCGCTGGGCCCGCGCGGTCACGTCGACTGCGCCCCCACGCTCCAGGTGCAGGGCACCGACTACATCTGGGCCGCCGGCGACAACGCCCAGGTCCCGGACCTGGTCGGCCGCAAGGCCGGCAACGAGAACGCCTGGTGCCCGCCGAACGCCCAGCACGCGCTGCGCCAGGCCCGGGTGCTCGGCGACAACGTCCTCTCCGGCCTGCGGGGCTTCCCGCAGAAGGAGTACAGCCACGCCAACAAGGGCGCGGTCGCGGGCCTCGGCCTGCACAAGGGCGTCGCGATGATCGTCATGGGCAAGATGAAGATCAAGCTCAAGGGCCGTCTCGCCTGGTACATGCACCGCGGCTACCACGGTCTGGCGATGCCGACCTGGAACCGCAAGATCCGGGTCTTCGCCGACTGGACGCTCGGCATGTTCCTCAAGCGCGAGGTCGTCTCCCTCGGCGCGCTGGAGTCCCCGCGCGAGGAGTTCTACGAGGCCGCCAAGCCGGCCCCGGCTCCCGCCAAGGCCGCCGTGAAGACCGAGGAGAAGGCCAAGGCCTCCTGACCCTGACGGTCACGGCCTCCTGACCCTCCCGGTCACCCGCGCAACAGCCCGAAGGGGCCGCCCGCCATCCGTGGTGCGGGCGGCCCCTTCGGCGTTTCCGTCCCTTAGGAGGGTTTACCCAGCCGTGACGCGCGTGGGGGACTGCGGCGGCGCCGCGCAGGTGTTTACGTGGTGCACGACATTCCGGGATCGCTAGTCACGGAGGTGTTGCACATGGCCGACGCCGCGCTGCGGCTCACGCGCCTGCTCGAGCAGTTGCTGGGAGTGCCGCTCCCGGTCCGTATCCGCGCCTGGGACGGCTCACAGGCCGGTCCCCCCGGCGCCCCGACGCTGGTCGTGCGCAACCGTCGCGCGCTGCGCCGGCTGCTGTTCAAACCGGGCGAACTGGGCCTGGCCCGCGCCTGGGTGGCCGGCGACCTGGAGATCGAGGGCGACCTGTACGCCGCGCTCGACCTGCTCGCCGAGCTGATCTGGGACCGCGGCGAGGACGCGCGGACCCTCGGCGAGGCCCTGCGCGACCCGTCCGTGCGCCAGGCCGTACGCGGTCTGGTGAAGCTCGCGGGGCCGCCGCTGCCGCCCGCGCCGCCCCCCGAGGAGGTCCGCCGGCGCCGCGGCCATCTGCACACCCGCCGCACCGACAAGAAGGCCATCAGCCACCACTACGACGTCGGCAACGACTTCTACGAGCTGGTCCTCGGCCCGTCCATGGTGTACTCCTGCGCCTACTGGCCCGCCCCCGACGCGACGTTGGAGACCGCCCAGCGCGACAAGCTCGAACTGGTCAGCAGAAAGCTCGCCCTGAAGCCGGGTCAGCGGCTGCTCGACGTCGGCTGCGGCTGGGGCTCCATGGCGCTGCACGCCGCCCGTGAGCACGGGGTGAGCGTCGTCGGCATCACCCTCTCCCAGGAGCAGGCCGCCTACGCCCGCAAACGGGCCGCCGACGAGGGCCTGACCGACCGCGTCGAGATCCGGGTGCAGGACTACCGGGACGTGCAGGACGGCCCCTACGACGCGATCTCCTCCATCGGCATGGCCGAACACGTCGGCGCCGAGCGCTATCTGGAGTACGCCCAGAGCCTGCACGCCCTGCTCAGGCCCGGCGGCCGGCTGCTCAACCACCAGATCGGCCGGCGGCCGCAGCGCGACGAGGGCGCGTACGACGTGGACGCCTTCATCGACGCCTACGTCTTCCCCGACGGCGAACTGCAGCCCATCGGCACCACGGTCACCCAGCTGGAACGGGCCGGGTTCGAGGTGCGCGACGTGGAGTCGATCCGCGAGCACTACGCGCTCACCCTGCGCGGCTGGGTCGCCAACCTGGAGGCCCAGTGGGACCGCGCGGTCCGGCTGACCAGCCCGGGCCGGGCCCGCGTGTGGCGGCTGTACATGGCCGCCTCCGCCCTGTCCTTCGAACACAACCGCATCGGCGTCAACCAGGTCCTCGCCGTGAAGACCCCCGACTCCGGAACCTCCGGGATGCCGCTGCGCGCCCGCACCTGGAACTGACACGCACCAGGGCCCCGCTCCCGGAAGGAAGCGGGGCCCGTCCGTGCCGTACCCGCTACTCGGCCTTGATGGCCTGGAGCATGTTCAGGCGCGCCGCGCGGCGGGCCGGCCACAGGGCGGCCAGGACACCCACCAGGGCGGCCCCCGCCAGGAACAGCGCCATCCGCGCCCACGGCAGCACCAGTTCGTACGTCGGCATCTTGGTGCCGAGCAGCTCACCGGCCGCCCAGCCGAAGAACACGCCGAGGCCGATCCCGAGCACGCCGCCGAACAGGGAGATCACCAGGGACTCCAGGCGGACCATCCGCTTGACGCCCGAGCGGTCCAGGCCGATCGCCCGCAGCATGCCGATCTCCTGCGAACGCTCGAAGACGCTCATCGCCAGGGTGTTGATGACGCCGAGCACCGCGACGATCACCGCCATGCCGAGCAGGCCGTAGAGCATGTTCAGCATCAGCGTGAAGATCTGCGCGATCTCGTCGGAGACGTCCTGCTTGTCCTGGACCCTGATCGCCGGGTTGTCGCCCAGTGCCTTCACGAGGCGGTCCTTGGCCGCGGCCGACGCGCCGTCGGCGGTCTTCACCATGACCTGCATGTCACCGGCCCCGGCCGGCTGGTGCGGCGTCAGAGCGGCGGTGTCGAGCATGATCCCGCGGATCATGTCGTTCCCCTCGTACACCCCGGCGACCGTCAGCCGCTGCGCCTTGCCGTCCTCGTAGTGCACGGTGAAGCCGGAACCGGCGCGCCAGCCGTGGTCCTTCGCGGTGTCCCGGTCGACGACGACCTTATCGCCGCCCACGGTGAAGGAGCCGTCCTCGGTCTTCAGATCGGTGAGCTTGCCGATCGCTGCGCCATGGACGCCGGTCAGGTACTCGGTCCGCCCGTCGATGCGCGAGGGCGCGTTGCGCAGCGGGCTGACGTCCCTGACGCCCTCGGTCGTGCGCAGCGTCTTCTCGACGTCCGGGGACAGCTCGTTGCCGTTCGCCATGGAGACGACGTAGTCGGCGCGGATCGCCGCCGAGGCCATCTTGTCGATGGACGTCTGCAGGCTGCCGGCCATGACCGTCATGCCGGTGATCAGGGTGAGCCCGATCATCAGCGCGGACGCCGTGGCGGCGGTACGGCGCGGGTTGCGCACCGAGTTCTGCCGGGCGAGCCTGCCCGACACCCCGAAGGCGCGCAGCAGCGGCGCGGCGGCCGCGATCAGCGGGCGGGACAGCAGCGGGGTGAGCACGAACACGCCGATGATGAGCAGCACCGCGCCGAACCCCATCGGCGCCTGGGCGGCGTCGGCGGACATCGTGGTGGCCGCGAGCACCACGGCGACGCCGGCCGCGGCGAACAGGGCGCCGATGGTGTTGCGCAGCACCAGCGACTTGGTGGTCGCCTTGGCGTGCACGCTGCTCATCGCCGCCACCGGCGGGATCTTCGCGGCGCGCCGGGCGGGCAGCCAGGCGGCCAGCACGGTCACCACGACGCCGACGACGAGCGCGGCGACCACGGTGACGGGGGCGATCACCAGCGGGCCGTCCGGGACGGTCGCGTCGAAGGCGCCCATCAGCGACCTCAGTCCGGCGCCGATGCCGATGCCCGCGACCAGACCGGCCACACCGGCGACCGTGCCGACCACCAGCGCCTCGATCAGCACCGAGCGCGTGACCTGCCGGCGGGAGGCGCCGACGGCGCGCAGCAGCGCGAGTTCCTTGGTGCGCTGGGCGACCAGCATGGTGAAGGTGTTGGCGATGATGAAGGTGCCCACGAACAGGGCGATGCCGGCGAAGACCAGCAACGCCTGCTGCATCCCGCTCATCTGCGCGGAGATCGTCCGCGCCTGGTCGTCGGCGAGCTGCTTGCCGGTGGTGGTCTCCACGGCGTCCTTCGGCAGCGCCTTGTCCAGTGCCGCCCGCAGGGCGGTCTGCGAGGTGCCGGGGGCGGCCTTGACGTCGATCTCGTCGTAGGTGCCGGCCTTGCCGAACAGCCGCTGCGCGGTGGCCGTGTCGAACAGGGCGAGGCTGCCGCCGGCCGCGACGTTGCCGTCGTCGGTGGTGAAGATGCCGGTGATCACCGGGGTCAGGACCGGGCCGTCGACCGAGATGCGCACGGTGTCGCCGACCTCGTAGCCGGCCCGCTCGGCGGTCTTCTCGTCGATGAGGACCTGGTCCTTGCCGGTGGGGGCGCGGCCCTCGACGAGCGGGTAGCGCGGGTCCTCGGTGCCCCAGTAGTTGCCGCCCTCGGAGCGGAAGCCGCCGCCGATGAGCTTGCCGTGCTGGTCGGCGATGGCGGTGAAGCCCTGGACGACGCCGATCGCGGAGGCGGCGCCGGGCACCTTGGCGCTGGTGTCCAGCTGCGCCCGGGTCAGCTCGGGCCGCTTGCCGACGGTGTCGCCGGTGTCGGCCTTGGAGCGGGGCTCGACGGCGACGTCGACGTGGTCGAAGCCCTTGGCGGAGCTCTTCTCGTAGGCGCCGGAGACGGTGTCGGTGAAGACGAGGGTGCCGGAGACGAACGCCACGCCGAGCATCACGGCGAGGACGGTCATCAGCAGGCGGGCCTTGTGCGCGAGGACGTTGCGCAGCGCGGTGCGGAACATCAGCTGGTGCGGCCCTTCGCGTCGAACTGCTTCATGAAATCCAGGACCGCGTCGGCGGTGGGGCGGATCATCTCGTCGACGACGCGGCCGTCGGCGAGGAAGACGACACGGTCGGCGTAGGCGGCGGCGACCGGGTCGTGGGTGACCATCACGACGGTCTGGCCCAGCTCCCGCACGGAGTTGCGCAGGAAGCCGAGGACCTCGGCGCCGGAGCGGGAGTCGAGGTTTCCGGTGGGCTCGTCGCCGAAGATGATGTCCGGCTTGGAGGCGAGCGCGCGGGCGACGGCGACGCGCTGCTGCTGGCCGCCGGAGAGCTGGGAGGGGCGGTGCCCGAGCCGGTCCGACAGGCCGACCATCCCGATCACCGAGTCCAGCCACTGCCGGTCGGGTTTGCGGCCGGCGATGTCCATCGGGAGGGTGATGTTCTCCAGCGCGGTCAGCGTCGGCAGCAGGTTGAACGCCTGGAAGATGAAGCCGATCTTGTCGCGGCGCAGCTTGGTCAGCTGCTTGTCCTTCAGCGCGCCCAACTCGGTGTCGCCGATGCGCACGGAGCCGGAGGAGAAGGTGTCCAGACCCGCGACGCAGTGCATCAGGGTGGACTTGCCGGAGCCGGAGGGGCCCATGATGGCGGTGAACCGGGCCTGGTGGAAGTCGACCGAGACCCGGTCGAGGGCGACCACCTGGGTCTCGCCCTGGCCGTAGATCTTCGACAGGTCCGTGGCGCGTGCGGCCACGGCGGAACTGGTCCGGCCGGCGACGGATGTGGTGGTCACGGGACAGCTCTCCTCACGGAAACGACATGTTCGAGGGACGTGTTCCATCCTTCCGGCGGCTCGACGCCGGGGAGTCACCCGCTGTTCCGGTTCCGTGGGCCGTCTGCGGGCGGACCCGGGGCGGCCGTGTCATACCTGGGGATGACGCCCGTCCCTGAGATCGCCGGGCCGGACGGCGGTGGTCAGAACCGGTGGCGCACCCTCGTTCGTACGGTGAAATTCCGTCATTTCGCGTACGTGGCAAAGGGCCGCACGCAAGGCTGTTGGCAAGTGCGGACGGCGCGTTCCGTTGGCTGATGCTCCCTCAGGCGCCAATAAAATAAGACAACATCGGGTCACCCGCCCGCTGTGCGGGGGACGTCTGCCGATAGGGTCGGAGTCTCGATGCGGAGCCCATGGCCTGCCCGGATGGTGGAATGCAGACACGGCGAGCTTAAACCTCGCTGCCCCTTCGCGGGCGTGCCGGTTCAAGTCCGGCTCCGGGCACCTCCGACCCTCGGCCGCACTCTTCCCCGATGCGTCCCGCGTACCCGTTGACAGCGGGTGACGGCGGGCGCAGACTCACGTCCCTAAGTCAGTGAAGAAAATTTCACCAGGCGAACGGGCCGTGCGAGGGGCCGTGTCGCCCACGCGAAGGGAACGCCCGATGCGCACCACCGTCGGCATCATCGGCGCCGGTCCGGCCGGCCTCCTCCTGGCCCGGCTGCTCCACACCGCCGGCATCGACTCGGTCGTCCTGGAGAGCCGCGACCGCGCCTACGTCGAACAGCGCCAGCGCGCCGGGATCCTGGAGCAGGGCACCGTGGACGTCCTGCGCGCGGCCGGCGCCGCCGAGCGCATGGACCGCGAGGGGCTGCGTCACGACGGCATCGAGCTGCGCTTCGGCAACAAGCGCCACCGCGTCGACTTCCCGGCGCTGACCGGGGGCAGGTCGGTGATGGTCTACGCCCAGACCGAGGTGTGCAAGGACCTCGTCGCGCTCCAGCTCAAGGAGGGCGGTCCGCTGCTGTTCGAGGCCGAGGCCCTCGCCGTGGAGGACGCCGACACCGACCGGCCGCGCGTGCGCTACCGCCACGAGGGGCGCGAGGAGGTTCTCGAGTGCGACTACGTCGTCGGCTGCGACGGCTTCTGGGGCGTGGCCCGCAAGGCGATCCCCGCCGCGCTGTCCCGCGTCTTCGAGCGGACGTACCCCTTCGCCTGGCTCGGCGTCCTCGCCGACGTCGCCCCCTCGCACGACGAGCTGGTCTACGCCCGCCACGACCGCGGCTTCGCCCTGCTCTCCATGCGCTCCCGGTCCCTCAGCCGCCTCTACCTCCAGGTGAGCGCGGACACCGACGCGGAGAGCTGGAGCGAGGCGGAGATCTGGGACGAACTGGAGCGCCGCTTCGAGACCGCCGACGGCTGGCGTCTCGAGCGTGGCCCGATCACCCAGAAATCCGTCACGCCCATGCGCTCCTTCGTCCACGAGCCCATGCGCCACGGCCGCCTCTTCCTCGCCGGGGACGCCGCGCACATCGTGCCGCCCACCGGCGCCAAGGGCCTGAACCTCGCCGTCGGCGACGTCGTCACCTTCGCCCGCGCCCTGATCCACCGGCGCGACACCGGCTCCGGGGACCTGCTCGACTCCTACACCGAGACCTGCCTGCGCCGCGTGTGGCAGGCCGAGCGCTTCTCCTACGACATGACGACCCTGCTGCACCGCGCCCCCGACGCCACCGGCTTCGACGACCGGCTCCAGCTGGCCCGTCTGGAGCGCATCACCGCCCATCGCGCCGCCGAGACCGACCTCGCCGAGGCGTACACCGGCTTCCCGCTCGACTGAGGCCCAGGCGCGAGGCGGGCGTGAGGCCGGGCGCGAGGATCTCCGGCCGATTCCGGACGTGTACCGGCTTCGTCATGAACCGGGCCCGGCGGTGGCGGGAATCACCCCTGCGCGTAGCGTGTTGCGCAGCACAGGGCGGGAAAGATCCTTCCCAGGTATTAGGGTCGATCCTTTGCCTTTCCATTACTCTTGAGCCAAGGCCACGCTCGGTGGCCATGGAGGAGTGAGATGAGGAGCAGCAACCCGGTCTTCTCGCGACGGGGGTTCAGCCGCGACAACGGCTACGCGGGCTTCAGCACCGCACCGCAGGCCGGGTACGCACAGGGCAACCCCTACGCCCAGGGCGGTCAGTACGCCCAGGGTGGCAACCCCTACGCGCAGAACCCCTACGCGACCAACCCGTACGCCCCGCAGGACGCTCAGTACGGCGCCCCGCAGGCCCCGGCCACCACCGGCCGGATGACGATGGACGACGTCGTCCTGCGCTCGGCCACCACGCTCGGCGTGGTCGCCCTCTGCGCGGCCCTCGCCTGGGCCGTCCTGCCGGTCTCGCCCGGTTCCTACGGCCTCGCGGCCGGCTCCGGGCTGGTCGCCTTCGTCCTGGCGATAGTGCAGAGCTTCAAGCGCACCCCGTCGCCCGCGCTGATCCTGGGCTACGCCGCGTTCGAGGGCGTCTTCCTCGGCGTGATCAGCGAGATGTACAACAGCGCGTGGAGCGGCGCCCCGTTCCAGGCGGTGCTCGGCACCATGGCGGTCTCCGGCGCCACCCTGCTCGTCTACAAGGCGGGCTGGATCCGGGTCACGGCGCGCTACGCCCGTATCGGCATGGCCATCGCCATCGCGTTCGTGGTGGTCATGGCGGTCAACCTGCTGCTGGTGGCGTTCGGCGTCGCCGAGGACGGCGGTCTGCGCAGCATGGGCCCGCTGGGCGCGGTCGTGGGCATCATCGCGATCCTGATCGGCGCGTTCTTCCTGACCCTCGACTTCAAGCAGATCGAGGACGGCATCGCCTACGGCGCCCCGCGCAACGAGGCATGGCTGGCCGCGTTCGGTCTCACCATGACCCTGGTGTGGATCTACGTGGAGATGCTGCGGCTGGTGGCGATCTTCAGCAGCAACGACTGACGCGGGCCGGCGGATCGCCGGCCGATGTCGCCGAAGGGCCCCGGGACGGCAGTCCCGGGGCCCTTCGCCGTGTGCCGGCGGGTGCGCGAGGTGCTCGCCCGCGGGGGCGGAGCGGTCAGCGCAGCTTCCGCGCGGCCCTCCTCAGCTCGTACTCATGGATGATCGCCTTGGCGTGGCCGTACGCGAGATTGTGCTCGTGCCGCAGCCAGCTGACCTTCTCCTCGAAACGGAGGGCGGGGCCTTCCTCGACGGTGCGCAGCCAGTCGGCGATCTCACGACCGGTGCAGTGGGGGATGCGGGCGAGAATGTTGCGGTGGGTCTCCTCGGAGAGGACATGGGACATCGGCGCCTCCGGACGCAGGGGATGTAAGCCGGTCCTTCAGGTCACCGTGCCTGAGTGTTCGCTCGTTGGCAACAGTCCCGAGCGGGCGCGTAGGCTCACGGCGTGGTGGATACGACGTCTCTGATCCGAGCTGTTGATCACTTCGCCGATCGGTTGCGGGCAGCACCGCAGTCCCGTCTGCAACGAGGAGCCGCCGCGGAGGCGCTGGCGCTGGCCAGGGAGCTGGCCCGGTGGGCGCAGACGGTCGAGTCGCCGGGGGAGGAACCGCGGGAGATGCCCGACGCGGGGATGTTCGCGGCAGCCGATCAGGTGACCGTCGCCGGGCGCGATCTGGCGGTGGTGCTCGGCTCTCGGGCCGACGTGGAGCGGGCGGTGCGGCTGGTGGAGGAGGCGCAGAAGAGGGCGGGGATCTGAGCCCGCCCTCGTGGGTGTTGTGTGCGGCCTCGCGTCACAGGCTCGCTATGACCCGGTCCGCCAGGATGTAGACGTTGTCCTCGCCGCAGGCGAACGTCAGGGTGTACGCGCCCGAGATGCCGGAGCCGCCGAGCAGGTACGGGGTGTCGCCGGCGCGCAGGGCGGCCGCCAGACGGTCCGCGGTCTCGCGGTGGCCCGGGGTCATGCACAGCGTGGTGCCGTCGGCGAAGACGTAGACGTCGAGCGTGCCGAGCGGGCCGGGGCGGACGTCGGTCAGCTGGACGCGGTCCGCGGACAGTTCCTCCAGGACGGCCACGGTGCGCTCATGGTCGTTGACGACCGGTGACTGCATCGGCACGAAGTCCGGGTGGGACGGGTGACGGCGGCGG
Source organism: Streptomyces sp. NPDC104814 (assembly GCF_055583185.1). Classification (NCBI taxonomy): domain Bacteria; kingdom Bacillati; phylum Actinomycetota; class Actinomycetes; order Kitasatosporales; family Streptomycetaceae; genus Streptomyces; species Streptomyces sp. NPDC104814. The sequence goes on from NZ_JBVJOL010000006.1 coordinate 408,515, forward strand.
GCCGCGGCCAGTTCCGGGGACTCGCCGGGGGTACCTCCCTGGACGAAGTCCTTGGGGGAGAACTCGTCGGCCTCCGGGCCGTGCTCGGTCACCGGCTCGAGACCGACGAAGTCCACCTGGCGGGGCAGAAACAGCTCGCTGTCGGCCAGGCCCAGCAGGGAGGGTGCGTCGGAGGCGTCGCGGGCCTCCTGCGCCGCCCAGAACGCCCGCGCCTCGGCGAGTTCGCGCTCGCGCTCCTCGGCGAGGGCGTCGGCCACGGCGGCGCGTATCTCTTCCGCGTCGGCCGCGGCGCGGGCGGCGGGCAGCAGCCCGTGGGTCGCGGAGTGGTTCCCGGTCAGCTGTGTGTGCAGGGCCGTCACCTGCCGGCGCAGCAGCACGAGGGTGCGCAGGACGGCGAGGCCCACGGCGCCCGTGGCGGCCGTGGTGACCAGCAACGCGATCGGCATGGCGCTCACTGACGTACTCCCAGGTTCAAAGTCGACCCCCGACTTCCTACATCAGCTTGAAGGGTGGACCATCAAGTTGTCAGTGCGTAACGTCACGAAACGGACAGGGGGTTGTGCCGTCGGTGGCGGGTGTGACCACGATGACCTGCTGCTTTCCCCTGGCGGAGGGATATAGGTCACATCATGGGGGAGATTGGATCACAAAACGGCCCGGAGCCGCGTGAGTTCGCGGACTCCGGGCCATGGGCTCACACAAGGTGTCCCGCCGGTTACACAGGGCTCAGCTGAGGCGCTCGATCACCATCGCCATGCCCTGGCCGCCGCCGACGCACATCGTCTCCAGGCCGAACTGCTTGTCGTGCCACTGCAGGGAGTTGATGAGCGTGCCGGTGATGCGGGCGCCGGTCATGCCGAAGGGGTGGCCGACGGCGATGGCGCCGCCGTTGACGTTCAGCTTGTCCAGGTCGATGCCGAGGTCCTGGTAGGAGGGGATCACCTGGGCGGCGAACGCCTCGTTGATCTCGACCAGGTCGATGTCGCCGATGCTCAGACCGGCGCGCCGCAGCGCCTGCTTGCTCGCCTCGACCGGGCCGAGGCCCATGATCTCCGGGGACAGACCGGAGACGCCGGTGGAGACGATCCGGGCGAGCGGGGTCAGGCCCAGCTCGCGGGCCTTGGTGTCCGACATGATGACGAGCGCGGCGGCGCCGTCGTTCAGCGGGCAGCAGTTGGCTGCGGTGACGAGGCCGTCGGGGCGGAAGACCGGCTTCAGGCCCTGGACGCCCTCCAGGGTGACGCCGGCGCGGGGGCCGTCGTCCTTGGAGACGACCGTGCCGTCGGGGAGCGTGACCGGGGTGATCTCCCGCTCCCAGAAGCCGTTCTTGATGGCTTCCTCGGCGAGGTTCTGCGAGCGGACGCCGAACTCGTCCATCTCCTGGCGGCTGATGCCCTTGAGACGGGCGAGGTTCTCGGCGGTCTGGCCCATCGCGATGTACGCGTCGGGCAGCAGGCCGTCCTCACGCGGGTCGTGCCAGGTGGTGCCCTCCTGCTGGGCGACCTCGGCGGTGCGGGCCTCGGCCTCGGCGAACAGCGGGTTGTGCGTGTCCGGGAGGCTGTCGGAGTTGCCCTTGGTGAACCGGGAGACCGTCTCGACACCGGCCGAGATGAAGACGTCGCCCTCGCCGGCCTTGATGGCGTGCAGCGCCATGCGGGAGGTCTGCAGGGAGGAGGAGCAGTAGCGGGTGACCGTGCAGCCGGGCAGGTGGTCCATGCCCATCTGCACGGCGACGATACGGCCGAGGTTGTTGCCCTGCTCGCCGCCGGGCAGGCCGCAGCCGAGCATGAGGTCGTCGATGTCCTTGGGGTCCAGCTCGGGGACCTTGGCGAGGGCCGCCTGGATGATGGTGGCGGTCAGGTCGTCCGGGCGCAGGTCCTTCAGGGAGCCCTTGAAGGCGCGGCCGATGGGGGAGCGGGCGGTCGAGACGATGACGGCTTCGGGCATCACGGCTCCATGGGCTTGCGGGGATCGGGCGGACTTCCTGGGAAGTTACCTCTCCGTAGGGGTCAGGTCACGGGCGCCGTGGTGTGACCTTGACCGCAACTTTCTAAGCGCTTGCTTTTTGTCTGCCGACGGCTCCCTTGGCGGGGTGCGTGGGGCGACGGTGCGTTGTCTGCTGCGGGTCGGTGGGTGGCTGGTCGCGTAGTTCCCCGCGCCCCTGGGTGGGCCGCAGTGCCCTGCGTCTCGAGCCGCGGGCACCTCGTCACGCCGGGCTGCGTGACCCGCGCACCGCGCTACCGGGTACCCCGTCACGGGGTCCAGGCGCACCTGCGGCCTACGGCGACGGGGTCGCGGGCTGCGGCTCCGTTTCCGGGACCCGGCGCCTGCGCCGGCGCTTCAGCAGGGCCCAGGGGCCCCGGGCCGCCGCCACCTCCGTGCCGGCCTCCGACGCCGCCTCCGCGGCCGCCTTCGCCACCGGCAGGAAGCCCTCGCGGCGGCTCACGTCCGGCCGCTCCTCGTCCGCCGGCCACAGGCCCAGCGTCGCGCAGACCGTCGGCAGCACCGCCATCGCCGCCGTCGCATAGCCCTCGGCGGAGGGGTGGTAGCTGTCCGGGCCGAACAGCTCACGCGGGTTCGCCGCGAACTCCGGGCCCAGCAGATCGCCCAGCGAGACGGTACGGCCGCCCTGCTCCACCACCCCGATCGTCTGCGCCGCCGCCAGCTGCCGCGAGGCACGCCGGGCCAGCCAGCGCAGCGGCTGCTGCACCGGCTCGATGGTGCCGAGGTCCGGGCACGTGCCGACCACCACCTCCGCGCCGGCGGTGCGCAGCCGCCGTACCGCCGACGCCAGGTGGCGTACCGAGCGGGTCGGCGGCATCCGATGGGTGACGTCGTTCGCGCCGACCATGATCACGCAGATGTCGGGCACCAGGGCGGGGTCCGCCAGGGCGACGCCCACCTGGCGGTCCAGGTCGTCGGAGCGGGCGCCGGGCAGGGCGACGTTGCGCAGCTGCACCGGGCGCTCGGCGACCGCGGCGAGCCCGGACGCCAGCAGCGCGCCCGGTGTCTGCCCGGCCCGGTGGACGCCCTGCCCGGCGGCGGTGGAGTCGCCCAGCATCAGCAGCCGCAGCGGGGGTTCACCCGGGGTGTCGTAGGACAGGCCGTACAGGCCCTCGGCGTTCGGCACGTGGTTGGTGGTGCCGTTGCTCACCTGGCGGCGGGCCATCTGGGCCTCGGCGACCAGCAGACCGACCAGGGCCGCGCCCGCCAGTCCGATGCCCCCACCGCCGTAGGCGGCGCCCGCCGCGATGCGACGGGCCACCCGCGCCCTCGACATGCTCGTCATGCGTCGCCGCCACCTCCTCGAAGCGCCCTCACCCACTCCTTGCCCCGTACGGACCGTTGCCCAATCTCCACCAGGAGTGAACGCCCGTCATGGACGCGCGCCAGGCCATAGGCCCTGTCGCCGGATTCCCGCCTGCCGTGCGGTGTCCGGCACGCACGCTCGCCGCGTTGCCGGACCGCCCAAGTGGCTCCGCCACGAGGGCGCCCCGGCGCCTTGCGATCGCACGCACCAGACACCGCACGGCCCGCCCTCCGGCCGGACGGCGGGAATCCGGCGACAGGGCCTAGGCTGGCCGGACACCACGACCACATCTTTTGCAGCATCCGGAGACAACGGTGCAATTCCACGACTCGATGATCAGCCTCGTCGGCAACACCCCGCTGGTGCGGCTCAACAGCGTGACCAAGGGCATCAAGGCGACCGTCCTTGCCAAGGTGGAGTACTTCAACCCGGGCGGGTCGGTGAAGGACCGCATCGCCCTGCGCATGATCGAGGCGGCCGAACAGAGCGGAGAGCTCAAGCCGGGCGGCACGATCGTCGAGCCGACCAGCGGCAACACGGGCGTCGGGCTCGCCATCGTGGCCCAGCAGAAGGGCTACAAGTGCATCTTCGTGTGCCCCGACAAGGTGAGCACCGACAAGATCAACGTGCTGCGGGCCTACGGCGCGGAGGTCGTGGTCTGCCCGACCGCCGTGGCGCCGGAGCACCCCGACTCCTACTACAACGTCTCCGACCGCCTCGTGCGCGAGACGCCGGGAGCCTGGAAGCCCGACCAGTACTCCAACCCCAACAACCCGCTCTCCCACTACCACTCCACCGGCCCCGAGCTGTGGGAGCAGACGGAGGGGAAGATCACCCACTTCGTGGCGGGCGTCGGCACCGGCGGCACCATCTCCGGGACCGGGCGCTACCTGAAGGAGGCCAGCGACGGCCGGGTGAAGGTCGTCGGAGCCGACCCCGAGGGGTCCGTCTACTCCGGCGGCTCGGGCCGGCCGTACCTCGTCGAGGGCGTCGGTGAGGACTTCTGGCCGACCGCCTACGACCGTGACGTCGCCGACGAGATCGTCGCCGTGTCCGACAAGGACTCCTTCCAGATGACCCGCCGCCTCGCCAAGGAGGAGGGCCTGCTCGTCGGCGGTTCCTGCGGCATGGCGGTCGTCGCGGCGCTGGAGGTGGCCGCACGGCTCACCGAGGACGACGTCGTCGTCGTCCTGCTGCCGGACAGCGGCCGCGGCTACCTCAGCAAGATCTTCAACGACGAGTGGATGGCCGACTACGGCTTCCTGGAGGACGAGGGGCCGAGCGCCCGCGTCGCCGACGTGCTCAACGACAAGGAGCACGGCGCCATCCCGTCCCTGGTGCACATGCACCCCGAGGAGACCGTCGGGCAGGCCATCGAGGTGCTGCGCGAGTACGGCGTCTCGCAGATGCCGGTGGTCAAGCCGGGCGCCGGTCACCCGGACGTGATGGCCGCCGAGGTCGTCGGCTCCGTCGTCGAACGCGAGCTGCTGGACGCCCTGTTCAGCAAGCGGGCCTCGCTGGAGGACCCGCTGGAGAAGCACATGTCGGCGCCGCTGCCGCAGGTCGGCTCCGGCGAGCCCGTCGGGGACCTGATGAGCGTGCTCGGCAAGGCCGACGCGGCGATCGTCCTCGTCGAGGGCAAGCCGACCGGGGTCGTCTCCCGGCAGGACCTGCTGGCCTTCCTCGCCAAGGGCTGAACCCCGTCAAGGGCTGACCCTCGCCAAGGGCTGAACGGGACGGTGAACCCCGGGTGAACCGCCGGCGACGGCGGCGAACCCGGGGTGACCTGGGCCGATCGGGCTGTCGCGGAAGTGGTACGCGGGTGTCACGTCCGCGCAGCACCGGCTTAACACGCGCCCGGCACAGTGGGGGGTGTCGGCAAGGAGGAAACGGGAGCGGCTCCCCGTCCCCCCACCGGCGTGAAACGGCGTCACGGACCTCCGGAGCGGCTCCCGGACCTCCACGGACGCCACGGACGCAGGAGTCCGGCCCTGACCCGGCCCGCGTCCCCGCGCGGGGACCGCCGTCGTCCCGCCCCCCGGCAACGGGGGTGCGGCGGTCCCCGCGCACAACTTCCCCCGCCGCGTGCCCCTTTCGCCGTGTACGGCGCTTGTGTCCCCACGTGTCCCGCGCCGGATGTTTCCGTCCCCGCGCATGACGTTTTCGGAACGGATCCGCGACTCTTCCGTGCCCTTTCCCCGGCCGTCGGTGTCAGCGCCGGGTGAGAGGATCACCGGCATGGCCCTTCCCCAGCCCGACGACCTCGCCACGCTCGTCCTGCGCACCGACTTCACCGACGACACCGCCTGGGACGCCCTGTGCACGGCGCTCGACTCCGCCGACGGAGCGAGCCGTGTCAGCGACCCCCGGTTCTCCGGGGCGAGCGTCCAGGCGCTGCTCGACGAGGAGCTGGCCGCCGCGGAGGACGAGCGGATCTGCGAGGTGTTCCTCGCCGACGCCACCACCCTCACCGACCCCGAACTGCCGCTGCTCGCCGTCGACCTCTACGACGAGCCGGGCCGCACCTTCCGGGTCCCGGTGCGCTGGTATCCGGAGATCGCCGCCAACCTCTCGATCGCCAACCTCGACTTCGCCGACTACGCCGACGCGGCCGACCCCTCAGGCACGTTCCGTGGCTTCGGGGACGGCTGAGACCCAACTGCCCAGCAGAGCCAGGCGCTGCGCGGTCTCCGAGCCCGGCTCGGGCGTGTAGACGACGACCGTCAGGTCCGGGTCCGTGGGCAGGGCCAGCGTCTCGTACGGCAGGGTGAGCAGTCCCGTGACCGGGTGGTGGACCTTCTTCACGCCCCACGCGCACTCCGCGACCTCGTGATCGGCCCACAGGCGGCGGAAGTCCTCGCTTCTGAGGGAGAGTTCGCCGACCAGCGCGCACAGCTCGGGGTCGTCCGCGTGCAGACCGGCGCTCAGCCGCAGATGCGCCACGGTCTGCGCGGCGACCGCGTGCCACTCCGGGTACAGCTCCCGGGCGGCCGGGTCGAGGAACACCTGACGCGGCACGCAGCGCTCCCCGGGCGCCATGCGGCTGAAGCCGTTCAGCGCGTCCGCCAGGGCGTTCCAGGCCAGGACCTCCATCCGCTGGTTCAGCACGAAGGCGGGGCTGCGTTCCATGGCGTCCAGCACCAGTTGCACACCACGGCGCACGGGGGGCGTGGCCGGGCGGGCGGCGGCGCGACGGGAGCGTGGGCGGGCCACCGTACGCAGATAGGCGTGCTCGGTCTCGTCCAGCCGCAGCACCCGCGCGACGGCGTCGAGCACCGCGTCGCTGACGGCGCTGCCGCGGCCCTGTTCGAGGCGGATGTAGTAGTCGACGCTCACCCCGGCGAGCTGCGCCACCTCCTCGCGGCGCAGCCCGGGCACGCGGCGCCGGCCGTGCGGCGGCAGCCCCACCTCCTCGGGCTGGATGCGGGCGCGGCGTGAGCGCAGGAAGTCGCCGATGTCAGCGGTGGTCCGGTCCCCGTTCATGGCGCCGATCCTAGGCGCGCGCGGGGGCCGGGAACCTGGTACTGGCAGACCCAGGAAAAGCGCAGCCCTGGGTGCGGCGGGCGCGGGCCGCCACAGTGATCACGTGCCGCCGGGGAGACGCCCCGGCCGGCGGATCACGAGGAGCACCGTATGTCGTACGAGAACCTCTCCGGCCGTACCGCCGTCGTCACCGGCGCGGCCAGCGGGATCGGGCAGGCCGTGGCCGTGCTGCTGGCCGCCCGGGGCGCGCGGGTCGCGCTGCTGGCCCGGCGCGGGGACCGGCTGGAGACGGTCGTGGAGAAGATCCGCGCCGACGGCGGCGAAGCCCTCGCCGTCGTCGCCGACGTCACCGACGAGGAGTCCGTGACGCGTGCCGCCGACGCCGTGCGCGCCGCCTTCGGCCGTGTCGACCTGGTCGTGAACAACGCCGGCGTCATGCTGCCCGGGCCCGTCCACGAGGGCCGGATCGACGAGTGGCAGCGCATGCTCGACACCAATGTCACCGGGGTGCTGCGGGTGATCCGCGCCTTCACCGCCGACCTGGTCGCCGCGGCCACCGAGGGCGGCACCGCGGACCTGGTGAACATCTCCTCCATCGGCGCGCACATCCCGTTCCCCGACTACGCCGTCTACGGCGCCACCAAGGCCGCGGTCACCTATCTCTCGCAGTCCCTGCGCACCGAGTTCGGGCCGCGCGACGTGCGGGTGACCAACATCGAGCCGGGGCTGACGGAGACCGAGCTGAAGACGCACGTGAGCAACGAGGAGCTGGCCACGCAGCTGGACGGCATGTTCGAGGCGCTCGGCGGCCTGGCGGCCGAGGAGATCGCCGATGTCGTCGCCTACGTCACCAGCCGCGCCCGGCACGTCAACCTGCGCCAGATCGTGGTGCTGCCGACCCGCCAGGCGTGAGCGGGCAGCGGGTTCGCTACTCCTGCCAGTCGGAGTCCCGCTCGGCACGGCGGCGGCCGAACAGGGCGGCGTTCGAGCGGGCGGCCTGCACGAAGTTGACCCCCACGACGCCCGCCCACGAGACGACCAGGCCGCTCAGCCCGGCCTGGGTCGCCGCGATCGCGGACAGCGGGATGGCGAGCACCAGGGAGATGATCCCGAAGCCGAACCGCTCCGCCCAGGAGTCCGCCGCCGGCGCGGACCGGGCGCCGCGCGCCTGCGCCATCTGCTGCTCGGCGAGCTGCCGGCGCACCCGGCGGTCCACGGCCGCGTCGACGCGCTGGTCGACCTTCTCCAGGAAGGAGTCGACCAGCGCCGACTCGTACTCCTCACCCAGCTCCCTGCGGGCGTGCAGGGTGGCGTCGAGTTCCTTCTTCAGTTCCGAGTCGTGGGTGTCCATCGCCGTCTCCCGTCCCGTGGTCCGGCGTCCACGCTAGGGAGTGCGGGCCTCCTGCGCACGGGGGACAACCCCCGTCTTGCTGCGGGGGCCGGCCGGACGCCGGGAGATCAGCAGGAAGAGCACGGCGGGTACGACGAGGCCGACGATCCAGGAGATGTCGGCGCCGCCGAGCGGCTCGACCAGCGGGCCGGTGTAGAAGCCGGTGGCCAGGAACGGCAGCTGCGCCACCAGTCCCACCCCGTAGACCGCGAGGGTGCCCCAGCGCCAGGCGCCGTAGCGGCCGTGCGGGTCGAACAGGGCGGGGATGTCGTAGCGCTCACGGGAGACCAGGTAGTAGTCGGCGAGGTTGATCGCCGACCATGGGGTGAAGAAGGTCAGCAGGAACAGCAGGAAGTCCTTGAACGAGGTCAGGAAGCTGTCCTTGCCGGCCAGGGCGACCGCGGTGCCCGCCACCATGATCAGCGCGATGTAGGCGGCCCGGCCGCGCCGCGACAGCACGGCCCGGCCGCTGAAGCCGCTGACGCTGGTCACCATCGACATGAAGCCGCCGTAGGTGTTGAGCACGTTGATGGTGAGCTTGCCGAGCGCGATGACGAAGTAGAAGAAGGAGGCCACGAGTCCGGTGCCGCCGAGCGCGACGACATAGCCGACCTGGCTGTCCAGGAACTTCCCGCCCGCCGTCGCCGCGACCAGCACCCCGAACGTCATCGACCACTGGCTGCCCAGCGCCGAGCCGGACAGCGTCCACCAGAAGGTGGCCTTGGCGGAGGTGGTGCGCGGCAGATAACGGGAGTAGTCCGCGACGTACGGGCCGAACGCCAGCTGCCAGGACGCCGACAGGGACATCGCCAGCAGGAACATCGGCAGCGAGAAGTGCGCGTCGTGCAGCAGGGCCGTCAGGTCGGCCCGGTCCAGCAGCCGGATGCCGAGGTAGACGAAGGCGAGCGCGCAGATCGTGCTCGCGATCCGGCCGAGCGTGTGGATGACCCGGTAGCCGACGGTCGCCATGACGGCGGTGACCAGGGCGAACACGATGATGCCGGTGGTGTCGCCGGTGTGCGTCAGCTCGCCCACCGCCTGCCCGGCGAGCACGCTGCCGGACGCGAAGAAGCCGACGTACATCACGATCACCAGCAGCAGCGGGACCACCGCTCCGCGCACCCCGAACTGGGCGCGGGACTGGATCATCTGCGGCAGGCCCAGCTTGGGTCCCTGCGCGGAGTGCAGTGCCATCACGGCGCCGCCGAGCAGGTTGCCGAGCACCAGGCCCACCAGCGACCAGACCACGTCGCCGCCGAAGACGACGGCCAGGGCACCGGTGACGACGGCGGTGATCTGCAGATTGGCGCCGAGCCAGAGCGTGAACTGGCTGAAGGCCGTGCCGTGCCGCTCCTCGTCGGGTACGACGTCGATGGAGCGCAGTTCGACGAGTTGAGCCATGCGTACTCCCCGGTCGGGCTGTATAACCGTATGCAGGGTTCACGTAGACTGAATAAATTGTCAATGCCTCGGCGCTGTACTCTCCCGGGGCGGTGAGGACCAACCGAAGGGGGAGCACGTCATGAGCGCGACCGACAGCCCGGCGAGCCGGTTGCAGGCCCTCTTCGAAGGGCACCGGCTCACGCCGACCCAGCGGCGCATCGCGCACAGCATGGTCCGCCGCGCCGCCGACGTGCCCTTCCTGTCCAGCGTGGAACTGGCCGAGCTGGCCGGGGTCAGCCAGCCGTCCGTGACCCGCTTCGCCGTCGCCCTCGGCTTCGACGGCTACCCGGCGCTGCGCCGCCATCTGCGCGAGGTCGTCCCCGCCGAACCGGCCGCGGACTCCTCGTCGTACAACGAGTACCAGCAGGCCGTCGAGGCCGAGATCGAGAACCTCCGGCACCTCGCCGACCTGCTCGCCGACCCGCGTCCCGTGCAGAAGGCCGGCCGGATCCTCGCCGCGTCCCGGCCGCTGCCGGTGCTGGGCCTGCGCGCGGCCGCCTCCCAGGCATACGGCTTCGCCTACTTCGCGGCCAAGGTCCACCCGGACGTCCGGCTGCTCAACGAGGGCGGCACGATGATCCACGACCGTGTCGACGCGGCCGTGCGCGCCGGCGCCACGGCCCTGCTGTGCTTCGCGCTGCCCCGCCATCCCCGCGAGGTCGTCGAATCCCTGGACTACGCCAGGGAGGCCGGACTGACCGTGGTCACGGTCGCCGACTCCGCCTTCGCGCCGGTCGCCAAGGTCTCCGACCTGCTGCTGCCGGCCGCCGTCGGCACCGGGCTCGCCTTCGACACCGCCTGCGCGCCGATGCTGCTCGGGCGGGTGCTGCTGGAGGCGATGGCCGACGAACTCCCCGACGCGCAGGCCCGCCTGGAGGACTTCGACGTCAAGGCCGCGGCGCGCGGGCTGTTCGTGGAGTGAGGGCCGAGGACCTCCGGCGTTCTCAGATTCGTCTCACGTTCTGCCGCTAGCTTTTCCCCCGGCGTGATGGACACGTGACACGGGAGGCTGACGTGGCGCGCGGAGGACAGGGACTCGCCCGGGTCGCCGTCGTCGTACGGGCGGGAGCGGCACCGCTGGGCTGGCTCGGACTGATCGCGGCCGGGCTCGGGGCGGTGCCTCAGGGACTGACCGGCCGCCGGATCGGGGTGTTCGCGGGGGCGGCGCTGTATCTGCTCGCCGCGGCGGCGGTGGCGCTCGCCCGCCGCGGGCGGTACGCCGCCCTCGCCCGTGGGGCCGCCCGCGCGGGCAAGTACGACATCCTGCAGGACCGTGCGGTGACCGTGCGTGCCTGGCGCCGGGGGCACCGCTGGTGGCTGCTGCTCGCCTTCGCCTTCGCTCTCGGCTCCGCGTTCGCCGTGCCGGTGGCCGGCGGGCTGCTGCTCGCCGGATGCGGCATGGGGCTGTGGCTGAAGGCCGCCTGGCTCGGGCGGCGGGAGCGTGCCGGGGACGCGCTGCTGTGGGTGCGCGTCGACTGGCTCGACCGGCGCGGCGGCCGGCCGGCCGGCCCGGCGGTCCGGGCCTGGCGCGGCACGGGCATCGCGGCCGGCGACGCGGCCCCGGGCGGGGCCCGCCGCCGTCCCGCGGCGCTGGTCTGACCGAGCGGGCCTCAGACCTCCAGTTCCTGCTCGATCTTCTTCAGCTGGTGGCGGGCCATCGCCAGGTTGGCCCGCTTGGCGTCCAGGACCAGGTAGAGGAAGAGGCCGTTGCCGCTGCGGCCGCTCAGCAGGCGGATCAGGTGGTACTGGTCGGAGAGCGTGATCAGGATGTCCTCGATCTCGGTCTTCAGGCCGAGCATCTCCATGGTGCGCATCTTCGCGCGGATCACGTCGGTGTTGCCGGCGGCGGCGACGTTGAGGTCGAACGTCTTGCTGCCGCCCATCGTGCCCAGCGCCATACCGCTGGTGTAGTCGACGAGGGCGACGCCGGTCGCGCCTTCGATCGAGGCGAGGGCTTCCTTCAGCGCGGTCTCAGTGGTGGCCATGACGGTGGTTACCTCTCAGCTTTCGGTGGTGGCGCGCGGGTTGACCGCCCGGACGGGCAGCGGGCGCGCGGTTTCCTGGGGTGGGATCGTGGGGCGGGCGGGGGCCTGGGCCAGCGCCTCGTGGGCGTCGACCAGTTCGCCGACGCGCGCGCCGGCGCGGCGGCCCTCCAGATGCAGCCGGCCGACGTTGACGCGGTCCTCGGTGAGCAGGGTCAGCACGGCCGTACGGCCCGCCGCGTAGGTCGCGACGTAGCCCTGCGCGCCGCGGATCAGCAGTTCGCGGAACTCGCCCCGGCCGGTGGCGTCGGTCATCCGGATCGCGACCGCCAGCGTGGTGGCGGTGAGCGCGGACAGCCCGTCGGGTTCGACGCCGGGTGCGTCGTGGGCGAGGACCAGGCCGTCGCGGCCGGCGGCGATCGCGCCGGTCAGTTGGGGGAGGCGGGCGCGCAGCCGGTGGAGCTCGGCGAGGATCTCTGGCTCGGCCGCCATCAGGTGTCTCCTCTCGGTCGGTGCGTCGGTGGTGGGCTCTGCACGGGGGCGTGGCCGGTCAAAGGGCCTGAAGCGCATCCCTGACCCTCTTCAGCAAGGCGATGTGGGGATCGAAGTCGTCGGGCAGGACGGCCGGCGGCGGCGCGGCCGCGGACGGCGGGTCCGGGGGCGGCGTCGCGAGCAGCCCCGCGGCGGCCAGCCGGCGCACCTCCACCAGCGTGGGGAAGGCCCGCCGCCCCAGCGCGAGCGCGATGTCCGGGGCCGTACGCACCCCGTCGACCAGGGCCAGTACGGCCGCCTGCCGGGCGGTGACCGCCGGTGCCGCGACCGGGTCGGTGCGCACCAGTGGCGCGCTGTCGGTCATCGGGTCCGGCCACAGCCGGTGCAGCAGCGCCCGCCGGCGCAGCACCTCCCGCTCCACGACGGCGACCGGCACCGCGGGCAGCACGTCACCGGGCCGTGCGCCGCCTTCGCGGGCCGGGACGTCGGCCCACGCGTTGGGGCGTGCGCCGGCCTCCGTGTCGGCCGGCTGCCCGAACACCGGACCGGCCCACGTTCCGGCGTGCGCGCCGGCCCGGGTGTCGGCCGGCGCATCGGCCCACGTGCCGGTCCGTGCGTCGGCCCGGGGGTCGGTCCGCGTTTCGGTGCGCGCGTCGGCCCCCGTGCCGGCCTGCGCACCGGCCCACGTGCCGGTCCGTGCGTCGGCACCGTAGTGGAAGCGGCCCGGGCTGCTGCTCGGGGCGAGGGCGAAGTAGGCGGCGTCGTACAGCGTCTGGAGGTGGCAGATCTCCATTCCGGCCCAGGACAGATGCCCGGCGTCCACGAGCAGCCGCGCGGTGCCCGCCGGGTCGCCCGCCACGCCGGCCGCCGCCCACCACTGCTCGGCGCTGAGCGCGCCCTGCGCGGTGAGCAGCGCGCCCGGGCCCGGCGCGTACGGGCTCTCGGCGTGCGCCACCGCGCCGTCGGCGAGGTGCAGGGTGCCGCCCTCGCGGACCAGGACGCCGGTGGCGCGCTCCGCGGCGAGCCGGGTCAGCATCGGGGACACCCCGCCCGCGGGCTCGCGCAGTGCCTTGTCCCGGACCGGCAGCGGGGGAGGGGCCTCGACCACGGTCATCCCAGCACCAGCCGGCCGGCCATCTCGCCCAGCCGGATGCGGGCCAGGGCGAGATTGCCGTCGGCGCGGCCCAGCCACAGGTGCAGCACGGCGCCGCTGTCGAAGGGCGCCGGGACGAATCGCAGCAGGTGGTAGCCGTCCCGGTTGCTGACGATCACGTCCTCCACCGGCGGGTCGGCGTCGTCCGGCCCGCCGCCGGAGGTGTCCGCGGCGGCGAAGGCCGGTTGTTCGGCGGCCAGCCGGGCCAGCTCCGCCACCTCCGCGGCCGCGGCCTCGGGGTCGCCGCCGGGGAACTCCCCGACCACGCCCAGCGCCAGTCCGCTGGTCCAGTCGACCAGGGCCGCACCGCGCGCGCCGGGCAGCCGCATGGCCTCCAGCAAGCACTCGTCGATTCCGGGCACGTCGCTCCCCTCCGCCTGGCATCCGGGCGAGTGACGACGACACTACGCACCGTACGGAGGGCCGGTGAGCGTTCTGGCATTTTCCAGCGGAACATGCGGAGCGCGGACTAGTGTGGGTCAACTGAGCGTATGTTCGGCCCGGTTGACCCGTTCGAGGGAGGGGTGTTCAGCCGCGCCCGGAAGCATGCAAGGTGGTGAGCGCCCCGGCGTGCGCCCCGCCGGACTCGGCGACGATCTCGGCGAGCGTCTGCGGCTCCCGCACGACCGCGAAGGCCACGCCTCCCTTGCTGTCCGGCGCGAAGCCGTAGATGCCGGGCCGTGCCAGGGAGTTGTAGGCGTAGTGGTGCGCGAAGTAGTACGCGCCCGTGTCGAGCGCCGCCGCGTGATCGCCCTGCTCCAGCAGGGGCAGCGCCTGCTCGCGGGCCAGCAGGTCCCCCGCGAAACACGCCGGTCCCGCCACGTCCTGCACGACGGCCGGACCCTCCTTCGGCCGGCCCTTCGCGTCGTACGCGGCGATCCTGAGCGGCCAGGCGCCCGGCGCGTACACCGTGCGCGTGGCCACCTGCACGCCCGCGTGCGTCACCGCCACCGGCCGCCCGCCCGCGCTCTTGGCGTACTCCACCCGCGCCACCACCGTGCCGTGCTTGGCCAGCAGCGACCGGCCGAACTCGGTGACCAGCCCGTACCGCCCGTCGAACAGCCCCGGCACGGCCTCGGCCAGCAGCCGCGCGTACTCCGCGTAGGTCGGCGTCACCGCGTCGGAGGCGAAGTTCACCGGCAGCCCCCCGCCGATGTCCAGGGTGTCGATCTGCCGCCGCCCGGCCCGCTCGTTGATCTCCTCGGCGAGCGCGTAGGTCTCGGCCACCCCCTGTGCCATCAGCGTCAGCGGGATGCCCTGCGATCCGGTGTGCGCGTGCAGCCGGGTCAGCCACGGCCGCTCCAGATACGCCCGCACCACCCACGCGCGGGCACCCTCGTCGCGCAGCGCGACCCCGAACTTCGAGGTGGCCGTCGCGGTCGACAGAGCCTCGATGGAACCACCGCCGACCTGCGGGTTCACCCGGATGCCGAGCGGTGAGCGGGTGGAGGCGGACCGCATCAGGGCGTCCAGGCGGTCCAGCTCCTGCGGGTTGTCGGCGTTGACCGCGACGCCCAGGGCCAGTGCCTCGCGCAGCTCGGCCGGTGTCTTGGCCGGCGAGTCCAGCACCGTCGCCGTGGCCGGCACCCCGGCCGCGCGGGCCAGCGCCAGCTCGCCCGGGCTCGCCACCTCCGCGCCGATGCCCTCCTCCCACAGCAGCCGCAGCACGGGCACCAGCGGGGTCGCCTTCACCGCGAAGGCGTGCAGCACCGGTGTCCCCGGCGCGGCCACCGCCTCGAACGCCGCCCGCAGCGCGGCCGCCGACCGGCGGATCCCGGTGACGTCGAGCAGCCCGACGAGCGGCGCGTCCGGGCCCAGCAGCCCCTGCTCCACAGCGGCGCGCACCGCCTCGTCCCGCCGCGCCCCGCGCTCCCGAGCGCCGGTGTCGATGTCGGTGTCGATGTCGTGGTCCACGGATCGCCCCTCCTGTCGTCCCGCTGTCTCTTCCCGCCGTGCCCGCCTTGCCTGCTTCCAGCCAAACACCCGCGGCGCGCGGACGCGGCCGCTCCACGGTGTTGACTAGTTCTATTCAGAAAGCGAGGATGTGAATAGTCGTAGTACCAGCAGGAGGCAGACCATGTCGGGACCCCGCCCCGTACGAGCACCGCGCGGCACCGAGCTGAGCGCGCAGGGCTGGCAGCAGGAAGCCGCCCTGCGCATGCTGCAGAACAACCTCGACCCCGAGGTCGCCGAGCACCCCGACAAGCTCGTCGTCTACGGCGGCACCGGCAAGGCCGCCCGTGACTGGCGCTCCTTCGACGCGATGGTGCGCACCCTGCAGGGCCTCAAGGCCGACGAGACCATGCTGGTCCAGTCCGGCCGCCCGGTCGGCGTCATGCAGACCCACGAGTGGGCCCCGCGCGTCCTCATCGCCAACTCCAACCTCGTCGGCGACTGGGCCAACTGGGAGGAGTTCCGCCGCCTGGAGCAGCTCGGCCTGACCATGTACGGCCAGATGACCGCCGGGTCCTGGATCTACATCGGCACCCAGGGCATCCTCCAGGGCACCTACGAGACCTTCGCCGCGGTCGCCGCGAAGAAGTTCGGCGGCACCCTCGCCGGGACCATCACCCTCACCGCCGGCCTCGGCGGCATGGGCGGCGCCCAGCCGCTGGCCGTGACGATGAACGACGGCGTGGCGATCTGCATCGACTGCGACCCGCGCGCCATCGACCGCCGTATCGAGCACCGCTACCTCGACGTGCGCGCCGACTCCCTCGACCACGCCCTCCAGCTCGCCACCGAGGCCCGCGACCAGCGCAAGCCGCTGTCCATCGGCGTCCTCGGCAACGCCGCCGAGCTGGTCCCGCAGCTGCTCGCGATGGGCGCCCCCATCGACATCGTCACCGACCAGACCTCCGCCCACGACCCGCTGGCTTACCTTCCCGTCGGCATCGACTTCGAGGACATGGCCGACGCCGCCGCCAAGGACCCGGCCGGCTTCACCACCCGCGCCCGCGAGTCCATGGCGAAGCACGTCGAGGCGATGGTCGGCTTCATGGACGCAGGCGCCGAGGTCTTCGACTACGGCAACTCCATCCGCGGCGAGGCGCAGCTCGCCGGCTACGACCGCGCCTTCGCCTTCCCCGGCTTCGTCCCCGCCTACATCCGCCCCCTCTTCTGCGAGGGCAAGGGCCCCTTCCGCTGGGCCGCCCTGTCCGGCGACCCGGCCGACATCGCCAGGACCGACAGGGCGATCCTCGACCTCTTCCCGGAGAACGAGTCCCTGGCCCGCTGGATCAAGATGGCCGGCGAGCGCGTCCACTTCCAGGGCCTGCCCGCCCGTATCTGCTGGCTCGGCTACGGCGAGCGCGACAAGGCCGGCGAGCGTTTCAACGACATGGTCGCCTCCGGTGAGCTGGCCGCGCCGATCGTCATCGGCCGCGACCACCTCGACTGCGGCTCCGTCGCCTCCCCCTACCGGGAGACCGAGGCCATGCTCGACGGCTCCGACGCCATCGCCGACTGGCCGCTGCTCAACGCCATGGTCAACGTGGCTTCCGGCGCTTCCTGGGTGTCGCTGCACCACGGCGGCGGCGTCGGCATGGGCCGCTCCATCCACGCCGGTCAGGTCACCGTCGCCGACGGCACCCCGCTCGCCGGGGAGAAGATCCGCCGCGTCCTGACCAACGACCCCGGCATGGGCGTCATCCGCCACGTCGACGCCGGCTACGACATCGCCGAGTCCGTCGCCGTCGAGCGCGGCGTGCGGGTGCCGATGCGTGAGGGTGACGGGGCGTGAGCTTCCACAGCATGTGGGCGGAGTTGCTGCCGATCGGCCGTGACTCCGCCTCCGGCGGCTACCGGCGCTACGCCTGGACCGGCGCCGACGCCGACTGCCGGGCCTGGTTCCGGCAGCAGGCGGAGTCCCGCGGGCTGACCTACGAGGTCGACCGCAACGGCAACCAGTGGGCCTGGCTCGGCGACCCCGACGCCGGGGACGCCGTCGTCACCGGCTCCCACCTGGACTCCGTCCCCGACGGCGGCGCCTTCGACGGCCCCCTCGGCGTGGTGTCCTCCTTCGCCGCCCTGGACGAACTGCGCGAGCGGGGAGCGCAGTTCACCAAGCCCCTCGCCCTGGTCAACTTCGGCGACGAGGAGGGCGCCCGCTTCGGGCTCGCCTGCGTCGGCTCCCGGCTCACCGCCGGACAGCTCACCCGCGAGCAGGCCCACCGCCTCACCGACGGCGACGGCGTCACCCTGGCGAAGGCCATGGAAGCCGCCGGCCACGACCCCGACGCCATCGGCGCGGACCCCGAGCGGCTCGCCCGCATCGGCGCCTTCGTGGAACTGCACGTCGAGCAGGGCCGCGCCCTCGACCTCACCGGGGACGCCGTGGGCGTGGCCAGCGCCATCTGGCCGCACGGCCGCTGGCGGTTCGACTTCCGCGGCGAGGCCAACCACGCGGGCACCACCCGGCTCGTGGACCGCCGCGACCCGATGCTGCCGTACGCCCAGACCGTCCTCGCCGCCCGCCGCGAGGCCGAACTCGCCGGTGCCGTCGCCACCTTCGGCAAGATCGCCGTGGAGCCGAACGGCGTCAACGCCATTCCCTCCCTGGTGCGCGGCTGGCTCGACTCCCGCGCCGCCGGCCAGGACACCCTCGACACCGTCCTCGCCGGCATCGAGAAGGCCGCCCGGGAGTACGCCGACGCCCACGGCGTCGACCTCGACGTGGTCCGTGAGTCCTTCACGCCCGTCGTCGAGTTCGACCACGCCCTGCGCGACGAACTCGCCCGCCTCCTCGGCCACGACGGCGAGCTGACCGTGCCCGTCCTCGGCACGGGCGCGGGACACGACGCCGGGATTCTGTCCGGGAGCATCCCGACCGCCATGCTGTTCGTACGCAACCCCACGGGCGTCTCGCACTCCCCGGCCGAGTCCGCCGCCGAGGACGACTGCGTGGCCGGGGTGCACGCCCTCGCCGACGTACTGGAAGGACTGGCCTGCCGGTGACCCACGGGACGTACTGGCTGGAACACGCCTGGCTCGACACGAACGTCGAGCCGGGCGTCGCCCTCGACACCGCCGACGGCCGCATCACCGCCGTCCGCACCGGCGTCGCCACCCCGCCGCCCGGCGCCGAGATCCTGCGCGGGCTGACCCTGCCCGGACTGGCCAACGCGCACAGCCACGCCTTCCACCGCGCCCTGCGCGGCACCGTCCAGGTCGGCTCCGGCACCTTCTGGACCTGGCGCGAGGTGATGTACTCCGTCGCCGACCGGCTCACCCCCGACACCTACCACGCCCTCGCTCGCGCCGTGTACGCCGAGATGGCGCTGGCCGGCATCACGGCCGTCGGCGAGTTCCACTACGTCCACCACGCCCCCGGCGGCACCCCCTACGCCGACCCCAACGCCATGGGCGAGGCACTGATCGCGGCCGCCGCCGAGGCCGGCATCCGCATCACCCTCCTGGACACCTGCTATCTGTCCGCAGGCTTCGGCGCCGCCCCCAGCGCCCACCAGCTGCGCTTCTCCGACGGCACCGCCGCGGCCTGGGCCGAACGCTCTTCACTTCTCAAGGAACACGATCACGCACGGATCGGAGCGGCGATCCACTCGGTGCGGGCCGTACCCGCAGACCAGTTGGCGACCGTCGCCGCCTGGGCCGAACAGCGGCGGGCCCCGCTGCACGTGCACCTCTCCGAGCAGACCGCCGAGAACGACGCCTGCCTGCAGGCGCACGGCCGTACCCCCACCCGGCTCCTCGCCGACCACGGTGTGCTCGGCCCGCGCACCACCGGCGTGCACAACACCCACCTCACCGACGAGGACATCGCGCTGCTCGGCGGCTCCGGCACCGGCACCTGCATGTGCCCCACCACCGAACGCGACCTGGCCGACGGCATCGGACCCGCCGTCGCCCTGCAACGCGCCGGCTCCCCGCTGTCCCTCGGCTCCGACAGCCACGCCGTCGTCGACCTGCTCGAAGAGGCCCGCGCGATGGAGCTGAACGAACGGCTGCGCACCCGCACCCGCGGCCACTGGACCGCCGCCGCCCTGCTGCGCGCCGCCACCGCCGACGGCCACGCCGCGCTCGGCTGGAGCGACGCGGGTACGCTCGCCCCCGGCGCCCTCGCCGACTTCACGACGATCGCGCTGGACTCGGTCAGGACAGCGGGACCGCTGCCACGCCTCGGCGCCGAGACGGCCGTATTCGCGGCGACCGCAGCGGACGTACGGCACACGGTCGTGGGCGGCCGGCACGTCGTACGCGACGGTCACCACTCACTCCTGCCGGACGTGCCCCAGGCACTCGCGAGCGCCGTCGACGCCCTGCGCGGCTGACCCGGCCGACCCCCATCCAGGCCCACCACGAGGACACCATGAGCACCGTCATCAGCAACATCGCCGCGCTGGTCACCAACGACCCCTCCCTCGGTGACGGCTCCCCCCTCGGTCTGATCCAGGACGCGGCCGTCGTCGTCGACGGCGACCGCGTCGCCTGGATCGGTACATCAAGCAAAGCACCCGCCACTGACAACCGGGTCGACGCCGGCGGCCGGGCGGTCATCCCGGGCTTCGTCGACTCCCACTCCCACCTGGTCTTCGCGGGCGACCGCACCCAGGAGTTCAACGCCCGTATGTCCGGCCGCTCGTACAGCGCCGGCGGCATCCGCACCACCGTCGCGGCCACCCGCGCCGCGAGCGACGCGGAACTCGAGGCCAACCTCACCCGTTACCTCGACGAGGCCCTGCGCCAGGGCACCACGACCTTCGAGACCAAGTCCGGCTACGGCCTGACCGTCCAGGACGAGGCCCGCGCCCTGCGCATCGCCGCGCGCCACACCGACGAGGTCACCTACCTCGGCGCGCACATCGTCTCCCCGGACTACGCCGAGGACCCGGCCGCCTACGTCGACCTGGTCACCGGCGCGATGCTGGACGCCTGCGCGCCGCACGCCCGCTGGATCGACGTGTTCTGCGAGAAGGGCGCCTTCGACGGCGACCAGGCCCGCGCGATCCTCACCGCCGGCAAGGCCAAGGGGCTGCTCCCGCGCATCCACGCCAACCAGCTCTCCTTCGGCCCCGGCATCCAGCTCGCCGTCGAACTCGACGCGGCCAGCGCCGACCACTGCACCCACCTCACGGACGCCGACGTCGACGCCCTCGCGAACAGCTCCACGGTCGCCACCCTGCTGCCCGGCGCCGAGTTCTCCACCCGCGCCCAGTGGCCGGACGCCCGCCGTCTGCTCGACGCCGGCGCCACCGTCGCCCTGTCCACGGACTGCAACCCGGGCTCGTCCTTCACCTCCTCGGTGCCCTTCTGCATCGCCCTCGCCGTCCGGGACATGGGCATGACCCCCGACGAGGCGCTCTGGTCGGCCACCGCGGGCGGCGCGGCGGCCCTGCGCCGCGAGGACATCGGCCGCCTCACCCCCGGCGCCTACGCCGACCTGGCCGTCCTCGACGCCCCCAGCCATGTCCACCTGGCGTACCGTCCGGGTGTCCCGCTGGTCACGGAGGTCTGGCGCCGCGGGACGCGCGTGGCCTGAACCGGCCGTCACGTCAGAACGGGCCGAGCGGCGTCAGTACGCCCCGGCCCGCCACCGCTGGTGTGCGCCGCCGTCCAGGCGGTCCAGTGACAGCCCGTCGCGCCATTCCGGGGTGAGGGCCCTGCCGAGGTCGATCACCGGGCGGATCGCCCCGTCGCCGTCCACCACGAACCTCAGGTTGTCCCCGTTGCGCCCGTAGAGCGCACGGCACTCCCAGATCCCGACTCCGCGATCGACGTCCCCGCGGCTGTCCAGGCAGAAGTCCGGGTCGGCGTACGACTGGAGGGCGTTCCGCTCGGCGTCGTAGCGCCAGCGCTGGGTGGGGGAGGGGCCGCACGGGGCGGTGACGACGTCGTTGCCCTCCTCGAAGGAGCCGTCGCGCACGTCCAGGCACAGGCCCGACGCGGCGTTCACCACCTGCGCGAAGGCGCCGCCCGGCGGACGCGGCGCGGCGGGCCGCGGGGTGGGCACCGGTTTCGGCGCAGCCGTGCGCGTGGACGACGGGGACGGCGACGCGGAAGCAGCAGAAGGAGAAGAAGAAGGGGACGGTGAGGCGGACGCCGACGCGCGCGACGGCGACGGGGACGCCGAGACGGTCGCCGTGGCCGTCACCGTCACCGGGGGCACGATCGTCGGCGTGGTGACCGCGCTCGCCCGGTCCTGGGCGGGCTGTTCGGCCGGCTTGAGGAGCAGCACCAGCAGCGGGACCAGTGCGACGCCGAGCGCGGCCGAGGCGAGCGCGACCCGGCGGGCGGGCCGCCAGGACTCCTCCTCGGGCAGGGCAAGCGGCCCGGGGCCGGGGGTCTCCTGGCGCGGGTACGCCGTGCCACCCCACGGCAGCAGCCCCTCGGCCAGCGCCGCGGCGGGCGTGTCGTACAGCGTGGCCTGTTCCTCGCGGGCGGCCGTGCAGGAGGCGCAGTGCGTCATGTGGATGCGCAGATCGGCGCTGTCGCGGGGGTGGTCGGGCCGTACCGACTCCTCGATCAGACGGCGGAAGTCACCGCAGGCCGGATCCGGTGAGGCGGCCAGGCGCTGCCGCAGACACGCCTGCGCCAGGGTCTTCAGCGCGGGGCCCGTGCCGTGGACGACGTCCGCGGGGCTCATGCCGACCAGCGCGGCGGTGCGCTCGGCCGTCTCCCGTTCCAGGACGCCGTACCAGATGAGGCCCTGGGTGCGCGGGGGCAGCGAGCGGAAGGCGGGGAGCATCGCGGGGGCGGGCCCGTGCGGTCCCGCGCTGCTCAGCACGAGCAGCAAAGAGGGGTCGAGGCCGCCCGCGCGTTCGTCCGCCGCCCAGGCGCCGGCGAGCCGGACCGTGAGCAGCAGGAGGTGGTGCCGCCACGGTACGGCGGGGTCGATGCCGCGCGCGGTCTCCCGGGCGGCCTGTGCGAAGGCCTCCGCGGCCAGCTGCCGGGCCGCCGCGTCACCGGCGGTGCACCGGCGTGCGTACTCGAGGACGCGGCCCAGGTGCCGGCGGCGCAGCTCCTGCAGCGCGGGGTACGCGGTCGCCGTCCCCGTGCGCAGCAGCTCCGTCAGACGTGCGTCGGACGCGTCCGCGTACACCTCCGCCTCGGCCCGGGCCATCCGCCGCCTCCTCGCGCACGTTCGCTGACCTACCGACCAGTAGGGGGCGACCGTAGTGCATGGAGGGGGCGCAGGGGACCCGGGAGGAAGAAGTTTCCCGGGGTAACCCCTGTGAACGCCGTGGAAGGTCCTGTCACTCCTCGACGGTGAGGCCCTTGCGCAGCCGCACCAGCGTCCGCGACAGCAGACGCGAGACGTGCATCTGGGAGATGCCGAGTTCCTCGCCGATCTCCGACTGGGTCATGCCGGCGACGAACCGCAGGGAGAGGATCTGCCGGTCCCGCGGCGGGAGCTCGGCGATCAGCGGCTTCAGCGACTCGACGTACTCGATGCCCTCGAGTCCGTGGTCCTCGTAGCCGATGCGGTCCGCGAGCGCGCCCTCGGAGTCGTCGTCCTCCGGCTGGGCGTCCAGCGAGGACGCCGTGTACGCGTTGGACGCGGCCATGCCCTCGACGACCTCGTCGTTGGTCAGGCCGAGGCGCTCGGCCAGCTCCGCGACCGTCGGGGCGCGGTCCAGCTTCTGGGCCAGCTCGTCGCCGGCCTTGGCCAGGTCCAGGCGCAGCTCCTGCAGCCGGCGCGGGACGCGCACCGACCAGGACGTGTCGCGGAAGAAGCGCTTGATCTCCCCGATGATGGTTGGCATCGCGAAGGTCGGGAACTCGACGCCCCGGGACATCTCGAAGCGGTCGATGGCCTTGATCAGGCCGATGGTGCCGACCTGGATGATGTCCTCCATCGGCTCACTGCGGGAGCGGAAGCGGGAGGCGGCGAACTTGACGAGCGCGAGGTTCAGCTCGACGAGAGTGTTGCGGACGTACGAATAGTCGTGCGTGCCTTCCTCGAGGGACTCCAGCCGCTCGAAGAGGGTCTTGGACAGGGCCCGCGCGTCGACGGGGCCGACCTCGTCGTAGGGCGGGATCTCCGGGAGTGCGGAAAGTATGTCCTCCGGAGGGGGTGTCGACGTCGTCGTCGGGGTATGCGAGGCGTCGAGCCGGGGTGACATGAGGTCCTCCATCGTTCTCGGCATATGGCTGCCGAAGCCAGTACGTGCACTGCGGTGTGCGGCGCCTCCAAAGCCGGCCGTGTCGCTTACGGGGTCCTACTAGGCCTACCCGCTTCGATGGAACGATCGCAAGTGCGTTTCGTTCGGGTATGTCCGTTTGTGTGCAGTTGTTCGGGTGTCGGGTCCCGTGGAGAAGGCGTAATGTTCGAGGTCGTCAGTCAGCAGCCACGACCTCGGGAGTAACACGGCATGGACCGCGGGACGGTCGGCAGCGCACAGTCGGGCCGGCTTCTGGTGGAGGTGCGGGAAGAGGGTTCCAGTGCCGTCGTGACAGCGGCGGGCGAACTGGACCACCACACCGCCGAACTGCTGCGCGAGCCCCTCGAGGACTGCCTCGGCAAGGGCTTCAGCAGGCTCGTCGTCGACTGCTCGCGCCTGGAGTTCTGTGACTCCACGGGCCTGAACGTGCTGCTCGGCGCCCGTCTCAAGGCGGAGGCCGCCGGAGGCGGGGTCCACCTCGCCGGGATGCAGCCGGTGGTGGCCCGTGTGTTCGAGATCACCGGGGCCGAGGCAGTCTTCACCGTGCACGACTCGGTCGAGGACGCCCTGGCAGGTGACGGCGGTTCCGCGCCGCCGGGGGCCGCCGACTGACCCACCCGCCCGTGCGGTGCCTTCCGGCGCGGCCCCCAGGTATGTGTACGTCACACCTGCCGTGCCGAACCGGGGGGTGTTCCGTCCGCCGGGTCGGGCAGGAGACATCCTGAACCTGTCGAGCCATCGACGGAACCGTCCCCCGTCGAGCCACGTAGTGAGTCGTGAACCGAAGTCTTGAATCCTGAACTGGTGAATCGGTGAGGTGAAGCGCTGATGAGCACCACCCGGCCTTGCTCGCCGGGCGACCGCGGCCCGGAGCCCAGCGGCGCTTCCGGAGCGTCGGCGGGCCGCCAGGTCCGCACGCTGAGCTTCGACGACCAAAGCGGTGTCGTTCCGCTCGCCCGCGATTTCGCCCGTCAGGCGCTGTACGCGTGGGGGTGGCTGCCGGCCGCCTCGGCGGACCAGCGGGCCGCGGCCGAGGATGTGCTGCTTGTCGTGTCCGAGCTGGTCACGAACGCGTGCCTGCACGCCGAGGGGCCGGACCGGATGGAACTCACCTGCGACAACAAGGTGATCCGCATCGAGGTGGCCGACCGCGGGACGGGCCAGCCGGCACCCCGCACCCCGCACCGCGCGGGCCGTCCCGGCGGCCACGGCATGTTCATCGTCCAGCGGCTGTGCCTCGACTGGGGCGTCATCCGGCTGCCGGGCGTCACGGGCAAAAGAGTCTGGGCGGAACTGGGCGCTCCGGCGTAGCGCTCTGCGCCCTGCCGCGTCCTGGCTGTGCTGCGCACCTGTATGAAGCGCTCTGCCTCCCGGCCGTGCTGCGCACACGTGTGAAGCGCTCTGCCTCCTTGCCGTGCTGCGCACACGTCTGAGGGGCGCGGGGAACGGCGCGAGCACCCACGACTCACCCGGACACGAACGAAGGCCGCCGCACCCCCCGGGAGGGAGATGCGGCGGCCTTCGTTCAAGAGCCCTCGGTGGGCGGTGACGTCAGTGGACGTCGCCCATCAGCGCCTTCACCTTGCGCCGGTACATGTACACCGCGAACCCGGCCAGCGCCGCGAGGACCGCCTCGCCGAGCACCGCGCCCGTGCCGCTGAGGTCGACACCGGCAACCGCCGGGTTGGACAGCAGCGAGGTGATCGAGTCACCCGCGGTGACCGCGAGGAACCACACACCCATCATCTGGCTGGCGTACTTCGCCGGCGCCATCTTCGTGGTGACCGACAGACCGACCGGCGAGATGCACAGCTCGCCCACGGTCTGGATCAGGTAGATCCCGACCAGCCACATCGGCGTGACCTTGGTGCCGTCGGACGCCATGCCCAGCGGCAGCAGGAAGAAGAAGAACGACACGCCGATGAAGAACAGACCCGCGGCGAACTTCGCGACCGTGCTGGGCTCCTTGCCCTTGCGGTTCAGCCACAGCCAGATCCACGCCATGACCGGCGCCAGCGCCATGATGAACACCGGGTTCAGCGACTGGTACCAGGAGGACGGGAAGCTGAAGCCGAACAGCGAGTCGGCGGCCTTGGTCTCACCGAACGCCTGGACCGTGGAGCCACCCTGGTCGTAGATCATCCAGAACGCGGCGGCCGCGACGAAGAACCAGATGTATCCGGTCATCTTCGACTGCTCGACGGTCGACAGTTCCTTGTCCCGCTTGATGCGCAGCAGCACACCCGCCGGGATGATCAGGCCGATGACGGTGAGCGGGATCATCGCCCAGTTCAGCGTGAAGTGGCCGGTGAAGCCGACGACGCCGTAGAAGACGGCCGCGATGGCCAGCCACATCAGGCCCTTGCGCAGCCAGGCGGCGCGCTCCTCGGCCGCGAGCGGCTTCGGGACGACGTTGCTCTCCGGGCTGAGGTTGCGGGTGCCGAGCAGGAAGGCGGCGAGACCGATGGCCATACCGACGGCGGCGAGGCCGAAGCCGAGGTGCCAGTTCACTTCCTGGCCGACCGTGCCGATGATCAGCGGCGCGAAGAAGGCACCCATGTTGATGCCCATGTAGAAGATCGTGAAGCCGCCGTCCCGGCGCGGGTCGTCCGGACCGTCGTACAGGTGGCCGACCATCGTGGAGATGTTGGCCTTCAGCAGACCGGAACCGAGCGCCACGAGGCCGAGGCCCGCGAAGAACGGCGCCTGGCCGCCGGGCAGCGCCAGCACGAGGTGACCGGCCATGATCGTGACCGCCGCGATGGCCACCGTCTTGCGGGGGCCCCAGACGCGGTCGCCGAGCCAGCCGCCGGGCATGGCGAGCAGGTACACCATCGACAGGTAGACGGAGTAGATCGCCGTCGTCGTGGCCAGGTCCATGCCCAGGCCACCGCCCATGCTGCCCTTCTTGGCGTCGGGGCCGCCGGAGAGCAGATAGACGACGAGCAGAGCCCTCATGCCGTAGAAGCTGAAACGCTCCCACATCTCGGTCATGAAGAGAGTGGCCAGTCCGCGGGGGTGGCCGAAGAAGGTCTTCCCGGAGCCGGGGGTGCCCGGCTGGACCGAGGCCTTCGTCAGGCTGGACGCCATGGT
The DNA here is from genome assembly GCF_055583185.1 of Streptomyces sp. NPDC104814. NCBI lineage: Bacteria > Bacillati > Actinomycetota > Actinomycetes > Kitasatosporales > Streptomycetaceae > Streptomyces > Streptomyces sp. NPDC104814. Next base: position 434,982 of record NZ_JBVJOL010000006.1, read on the forward strand.
CGTTCCTTGCTGGTCGGGACGCGCGGGATGGAGCGTTGCGCGCCCGGTGGGGGGCAGGCCGGCACCGGCACGGTCGGTCCGCCCATCCCCCACGCCCAGGGAGAGTCCGTTCCGGATCGCGGAACGGGGGACGGAGACCACCGGGATCCACGCCTCCAGGCGCGTTGTCGCGCTCGAGGCCCGGCCTCAGGTCATTCCTTTCAAGGCCGGCCGCAGCCGGCCCGCACACAAAGAAGACCTTCAGCGTCACAAAACTCGCCAAAGGTCCCCGCGGTGCTACAGGCGTTGATTCACCATACGGCAGGACACCGCCCGGTATGGAAGGACTTGAGACGCGGATCACAGACCGCCGAGGAACCGCAAGCCCCGTCTCGGCAGTCGATACCAGGATGGCATCCGCCGTCCCCGGGCCCCGACACGGGGTCCGGCCGCGCGGAGCGCGCCCGGTGACGCCCCCTGTCCGGGTTGTCCGAAGGTAAGAGCCGGGCGTGGCGATCTCACCTCGGGCGTTGCACCAGGCGGACTACCATCACCTCATGACCCGTGTACTGCTCGCCGAGGACGACGCGTCCATCTCGGAGCCGCTGGCCCGCGCACTGCGCCGCGAAGGGTACGAGGTCGAGGTGCGCGAGGACGGCCCCACCGCGCTCGACGCCGGAATGCAGGGCGGCGTCGACCTGGTCGTGCTGGACCTCGGGCTGCCCGGCATGGACGGCCTGGAGGTCGCGCGCAGACTGCGCGCCGACGGCCACACCGTGCCGATCCTGATCCTGACCGCGCGCGCCGACGAGGTCGACACGGTGGTCGGCCTGGACGCGGGCGCCGACGACTACGTCACCAAGCCGTTCCGCCTCGCCGAGCTGCTCGCCCGGGTCCGCGCCCTGCTGCGGCGCGGTGCGGCGGAGCCGCAGCAGCCGCCCGCGACGCACGGCGTGCGGATCGACGTCGAGTCGCATCGCGCGTGGATGGGCGACGAGGAGCTGCAGCTCACGGCGAAGGAGTTCGACCTGCTGCGGGTCCTGGTGCGCGACGCCGGCCGGGTCGTGACGCGTGACCAGCTGATGCGCGAGGTCTGGGACACCACGTGGTGGTCGTCCACCAAGACCCTCGACATGCACATCTCCTGGCTGCGCAAGAAGCTCGGCGACGACGCGGCGAACCCCCGCTACATCGCGACGGTGCGCGGCGTCGGCTTCCGCTTCGAGAAGAGCTGAGCCGGGCTCCCGGGCCCAACCGGTCCGCCCCCGGGCCGAGCCGGGCTCCCCGGCCTGACAGGACCCACCGGCCCGACCCGGGCTCCCCGGCCTGACAGGACCCACCGGCCCGAGCCGGGCTCCCCGGCCTGACCGGACCCCGCGGGCCGGACCGGAGCCGATCCGCACCAGGCACCTTCAGGACAAGAGGACATGCGCCGTCGTCTCATCCAGTCCACGCTCGCCGTGGTGCTCGTCGTCATCGCCGTCTTCGGTGTGTCCCTCGTGATCGTCGAGACGCGGACGATCAGCAACACGGCGCAGGAGCGGGTGGACTCCGAGGCGCTGCGCCTGGCCAGCGTGGTGGACAGCCGGCTGCTGAGCGCCGCCGGCGTCACCCCGGAGATCCTGCACGGCCCCGGCATGCAGGACCGCTACGCGGTGGTGCGCATCCCCGGGCGGGCGCCGATCGAGGTCGGCACCAAGCCCGAGGGCGAGGTCATCCGCTCCAAGGAGCAGAAGGGCGAGGAAGGCGAGACCGTCGTCGTCGAGGAGCCGCGCTCCACGGTGACCCGGGAGGTCGGCCGCACCCTGCTGATCATCGGTCTGGTCGCGCTGCTCGCGGTGGTGGCGGCGGTGCTGCTGGCGATCCGCCAGGCCAACCGGCTCGCCTCCCCGCTGACCGACCTGGCCGAGACGGCCGAGCGGCTCGGCTCCGGCGACCCGCGCCCGCGGCACAAGCGGTACGCCGTGCCCGAGCTGGACCGGGTCGCCGATGTGCTGGACTCCTCCGCGGAACGCATCGCCCGGATGCTCACCGCCGAGCGGCGGCTCGCCGCGGACGCCTCCCATCAGCTGCGTACGCCGCTGACCGCGCTGTCGATGCGGCTGGAGGAGATCACCCTCACCGACGACCTGGACACGGTGAAGGAGGAGGCGAACGTCGCGCTGACCCAGGTCGAGCGCCTGACGGACGTGGTCCAGCGGCTGCTGACCAACTCGCGCGACCCGCGTACCGGCTCCGCCGTCGCCTTCGACCTCGACGAGGTGATCCAGCAGCAGGTCGCCGAGTGGCGCCCCGCCTATCGCAGCGTCGGCCGGGCGATCGTCAGCTCGGGGAAGCGGCATCTGCAGGCGGTGGGCACGCCGGGGGCGGTGGCGCAGGTGCTGGCGGCACTGATCGAGAACTCCCTGATGCACGGCGGCGGCACGGTCGCGCTGCGCACGCGGGTCACCGGCAACCAGGCGGTGATCGAGGTGACGGACGAGGGCCCGGGTGTCCCGTCGGAGCTGGGCGCGCGCATCTTCGAGCGCACGATCAGCGGCCGCAACTCCACCGGCATCGGCCTGGCCGTCGCCCGCGATCTCGCGGAGGCCGACGGCGGCCGGCTGGAGATGCTGCAGGCGGCTCCGCCGGTCTTCGGCCTGTTCCTCTCCCGCAGCCAGCCGGCGAAGAAGCCGACCCGCGACGAGGAACCGACGGTCCGCTGAGCGCGGACGTCGTCACCGGAAGACTCAGCAGAAGACCAGGTCAGACCCGCTGCCGAGGCCGCGCGGGCCGGGCCGGGTCCACGGCGGACGGTGCGTCCGGGGTGCCCTCGCCGGTGGGCAGGGCACGGAAGACCCAGGTGCGGTAGGACCAAAAGCGGAACAGGGTCGCGACGCCGATGCCGAGGAACTTGAAGATGTTGCTCTGCAGCGGGGTGTCCCAGCCGAAACCGTAGGTCGCCACGTACAGCACGCCGTTCTCGATGACCATGCCGATCACACTGAACAGCAGGAACAGGGTCAGTTCCCGGGTGCGTCCGTTCTTGTCGGCGTCGCGGTAGGTGAAGTACCGGAAGCCGACGTAGTTGAAGACGATCGACACGGCCGTGGCTATGACGCTGGCCCGGACCACCTGCAGATCGGTCATATGCCGGACGAGGTTGAACACACCCAGGTTGACGAGCACGCCCGCACCGCCCACGGCGCCGAACTTGGCGATCTCGCGGAAAAGCCGCTGAAACCCCGAGGTACCGCTTCCCATGGTCGAGCAGGCCCCCAGTCGTTACGGTTTCGTCAACCCCGCCATGCTAACCACCCCTAACGGCGGATGCCCGCCGAGTACCCGAGGAGGCCGGTGAGAGGCCCGACGGACGGGGTGAGAGCCCGGTGAGAGGCGCCCGACCCGGTCTGCTCCGCGTGGCCGATACCCTATGGGTGTGACGTTCCCGGTAGTCGGCATGGTCGGCGGGGGCCAGCTCGCTCGTATGACACACGAGTCGGGCATCCCGCTGGGCATCAGGTTCAAGCTCCTCAGTGACACCCCTCAGGATTCCGCGGCGCAGGTCGTGAGCGATGTCGTCATCGGCGACTATCGCGATCTCGACACGCTGCGCGAGTTCGCGCGCGGGTGCGATGTGATCACCTTCGATCACGAACATGTACCCACCGAGCACCTCAGGGCCCTGGAGGCGGACGGCATCCCCGTGCGCCCCGGGCCGGACGCGCTCGTGCACGCCCAGGACAAGGGGGTGATGCGCGCCAGGCTCGACGCACTCGGCATTCCGTGCCCACGGCACAGGATCGTTTCCGATCCGCAGGACGTCGCCGCGTTCGCGGCGGAGGGCGACGGTTTCCCCGTCGTCCTGAAGACCGTCCGCGGCGGCTACGACGGCAAGGGTGTGTGGGTCGTCGACAACGCCGAGGAGGCGGAGGACCCCTTCAAGGCGGGGGTCCCGGTCCTCGCGGAGGAGAAGGTCGACTACGTCCGTGAGCTGGCCGCCAACGTGGTGCGCTCCCCGCACGGCCAGGCCGTCGCCTATCCGGTGGTCGAGTCGCAGCAGGTGAACGGCGTGTGCGACACCGTCATAGCCCCGGCGCCCGACCTCGACGAGGAGCTGGCGCTGAAGGCCGAGGAGATGGCCCTGACCATCGCCAAGGAGCTCGGTGTCGTCGGCCACCTGGCCGTCGAGCTGTTCCAGACCCGCGACGGCCGCATCCTGGTCAACGAGCTGGCGATGCGCCCGCACAATTCCGGCCACTGGAGCATGGACGGCGCGATCACCTCGCAGTTCGCCAACCACGTCCGCGCCGTCCTGGACCTCCCGCTCGGCGACCCGCGCCCGCGGGCCAAGTGGACGGTGATGGTCAACGTCCTCGGCGGCGACTATCCGGACATGTACTCGGCGTATCTGCACTGCATGGCGCGCGACCCGCAGCTGAAGATCCACATGTACGGCAAGGACGTGAAGCCCGGCCGCAAGGTCGGCCACGTCAACACCTACGGCGACGACCTGGACGACGTGCTGGAGCGCGCCCGTCACGCTGCCGGCTACCTGAGAGGCACCATCACCGAATGAGCCCTGTTGTTGGCATCGTCATGGGGTCGGACAGCGACTGGCCCGTCATGGAGGCCGCCGCGAAGGCCCTCGACGAGTTCGAGGTGGCCTACGAGGTCGACGTCGTCTCCGCGCACCGCATGCCCCGCGAGATGATCGCGTACGGCGAGCAGGCCGCCGACCGCGGGCTGAAGGTGATCATCGCCGGTGCGGGTGGCGCCGCCCACCTGCCCGGCATGCTCGCCTCGGTCACCCCGCTGCCCGTCATCGGTGTGCCCGTGCCGCTGAAGTACCTCGACGGCATGGACTCGCTGCTGTCGATCGTGCAGATGCCGGCCGGCGTGCCGGTCGCCACGGTCTCCGTCGGCGGTGCCCGCAACGCCGGTCTGCTGGCCGCCCGGATCCTCGCCGCCCACGACGAGGAGCTGCTGGGCCGCATGCGGGACTTCCAGCAGGAACTGGGCGACCAGGCCACCGAGAAGGGCAAGCGCCTGCGGTCCAAGGTCGAGGGAAGCAACGGCTTCGGCTTCGGGAAGTGACGCGATGACGTCCCTTCAGGCAGCCCGGGAACTCCTCGCCGAGTTCCCGGTCGTCGACGGCCACAACGACCTGCCGTACGCCCTGCGCGAGCAGGTCCGCTACGACCTCGGCGCCCGTGACATCGCCGCCGACCAGTCCGCCCACCTGCACACCGACCTGCCCCGGCTGCGGGCGGGCGGGGTCGGCGCGCAGTACTGGTCGGTGTACGTCCGCTCCGACCTGCCGGACGCGGTGCCGGCCACGCTGGAGCAGATCGACTGCGTACGGCGCCTGGTCGACCGGCACCCGGCCGAGCTGCGGCTGGCGCTGACGGCCGCCGATCTGGAGGCGGCGCGCGGTGAGGGCCGTATCGCCTCGCTGATGGGCGCGGAGGGCGGGCACTCCATCGCCAACTCGCTCGGCACCCTGCGCGGGCTGTACGCGCTCGGCGTGCGGTACATGACGCTCACCCACAACGACAACGTGGACTGGGCGGACTCCGCGACCGACGAGCCGAGGGCGGGCGGCCTGACGGCCTTCGGCCGCGAGGTGGTGCGGGAGATGAACCGGCTCGGCATGCTCGTCGACCTCTCCCATGTAGCGGCGAGCACCATGCGGGACGCGCTGGACGTCACCGAGGCGCCGGTGATCTTCTCGCACTCGTCCTCCCGGGCGGTGTGCGACCACCCGCGCAACATCCCCGACGACGTGCTGGAGCGGCTGCCCGCCAACGGCGGGGTGGCGATGGTGACGTTCGTGCCGAAGTTCGTCCTGCAGGCGGCCGTGGACTGGACGGCGGCCGCGGACGAGAACATGCGCGCGCACGGGCTGCACCACCTGGACACCAGCCCCGAGGCGATGAAGATCCACCGCGCGTTCGAGGAGCGCACCCCGCGCCCCGTCGCCACGGTCGCGACGGTCGCCGACCACCTGGACCACATGCGCGAGGTGGCCGGCGTCGACCACCTCGGCATCGGCGGCGACTACGACGGCACGGCGTTCACCCCCGAGGGTCTGGACGACGTCTCCGGCTACCCGAACCTGATCGCCGAACTGCTGGACCGCGGCTGGTCGAGGTCCGACCTGGCCAAGCTGACCTGGCAGAACGCGGTCCGGGTGCTGGGCGCGGCCGAGGACGTCTCCCGGGAGCTGCGCAGGCAACGCCCCGCGTCCCACGCGACGATCGAGTCGCTGGACGGCTGAGCACCATCCCTGGTGGTACCGGAAAGTCGTACCGGAGCAGTCCCATGTTCCGGTACGACTTGGATGGAGGGCGAAGGCGGATGACCATAAGCGCCAGTGAGGCACGCAGGGACCTGTTCCCCTTGATCAAGCGCGTCAATGACGATCACACCCCGGTCCGCATCAGCTCCAAGGGCGGCGATGCCGTTCTCATGTCCGCCGACGACTACGAGTCCTGGCAGGAGACGGTCTACCTCCTGAGGTCCCCCGCGAACGCCCGCCGGCTCATGGAAGCGGTCGCGCGTGACCGGGCGGGCACCGCCGCCGTCGGCAGGACACTGGAGGAACTGCGGGACCTGGCGGGCGGCGAGTGAGGAGCGTCCACGTCGACCCGCACGCCTGGGAGGACTTCCTCTTCTGGCTCGGCTCGGACCGCGGGACGGCGCGCCGTATCACCCGCTTGACCGGTGAGATCCAGCGCGACCCGTTCACCGGCATCGGCAAGCCGGAACCGCTCAAAGGCGACCTGTCCGGCTACTGGTCCCGCCGTATCGACGACGAGCACCGGCTGGTCTACCGGGCCGACGACAAGGAAGTGAAGATCCTCAAGGCCCGCTACGACTACCACGACTGATCCCGTGCGGAGCCGCCGGGCGTACCCCCGAACGCCCCGTCCACCAGGAAGGACGCCCCGCCCCGTGCGACCGTGACGGTACTGCCGTTCTGCCGCCGATCACGACGTACGGAGACCGTCATGGCCGACCTCCAGGACGAACTGCACGACACGACCGAGATCGGCGACCTGCCCGTCGACGACCCTGTCGACGACCCCTTCCCGAAGGCGTACGCCGCCGCGCTGGACGCCGTCGACCGGGTGCGCGCGCTGCTCGCCGAGCACCCCGTCGCCGACGGCTACAGCGCGCTGTCCTGGGCGCTGCGCAAGCTGCCCTGGTACGACCTCGAACTGGGCGACAGCTCCGTCGACACGGACGTGCCCCGGCTGCGCGAGGGCCACGTCGGTGCCCTGCTGTGGTCCCTGCACCTGCCGGGGGAGCCGGCCGCGGGCCGCGCGCTCGTCAGCACGCTGACCCAGCTCGACCTGCTCCGCTCCGTCGTACGCGGTCACCCCGAGGGACTGCGGCTGGCCCGGACCGCCGGGCAGGTCATCGACGCCCGCAACTGCGGCCGCGTCGCCGTGATCCCCGGCCCGGCCCCGGCCGCCGCCCTCGGCGACTCCGTCGCCATCCTGCGCGTGCTGCACTCCCTCGGCGTCCGCGTCGTCACCCTGGCCGGCACCAGCTGGGCCAGCGAGGCGGGCCTGAGCCGGTTCGGCGAGGAGGTCGTCCGCGAGATGAACCGGCTCGGGGTGCTCGCCGACCTCTCGGGTGCCTCCGACGCCACCATCGCCCGCGCCCTCACCCTGTCCCGGACGCCGGTGCTGTGCACCCGGTCCGGCGCCCGCGCGCTGTGCCCGCACCCCGACAACCTGCCCGACGAGCTGCTCGCCCGGCTCGGCGCGGCCAAGGGGCTGTGCATGGTGCCGCTGGCCGCCGACCAGACCGGGCCGAGGCTGAAGGACGTCGCCGACCACCTCGACCACGTCCGCACCGTCGCCGGTGCGGACTGCGTCGCCCTGGCCGGCACCTACGACTCCGGCGCGGACCACCCGCAGGACCTCACCGACCCCTCCTGCTACCCCCGGCTCATCGCCGAACTGCTGCGCCGAGGCTGGCCGGAGGCCGACCTCGCCCTGCTGACCTGGGGCAACGTCCAGCGTGTCCTGCGCAGCGCCGACTTCGCGGCACGGACCGCGCAGGACCGCCGGGAACCGTCGGCGGCGACGATCGAGGAACTGGACGGATAGCGGGCCCCCGGGAAATTGGGGACTGATACCGGCCCCGGGAGCGGCGTCAGCCCTCGGGGCTCCGCACGGCTTCCGGAGCGGCGTCAGCCCTCGGGGTGCCCACACGGCCCCCGGAGCGGCGTCAGTCCTCGGGGATCAGGCACAGGCAGAACGGGTGGCCGGCCGGATCGGCGTACACCCGGAAGTCCTCGTCGCCCTCCTCCCGCTTCAGCAGCCGGGCCCCCAGGTTCAGGACCCGCTTCTCCACCTGGTCGACCTCGTCCCAGCTCGACCCGGCGTCCAGGTCCAGGTGGAACTGCTGGGCGTTGCGGTCCGAGCGCGGCCACTCCGGCGGGGTGTGGCCCTCCGAGCGCTGGAACGCCAATCGGGGCCCGTCCGGCACCCGGAGCACGACCCAGTCGGCGTCCTCGCTCTCGGGCTCACCACCGACGATCTCGGCGTAGAAGCGGGCCAGCGCCCGCGGATCGGGACAGTCGACGACGACGGAACGCAGACGTGCCACACGGGGCATGGAGACCTCCCTGATCAGTGGTGTCTCGGCGGTGTCTCGGCGGGCGCGCCCGTCAGCAGGCGCACAGACAGAACGGGTGCCCGGCCGGATCGGCGTAAACCCGGAAGGTGCGCGTGCGGTCCTCGGCGTCCAGCGGCCGCGCGCCCAGCTCCAGCACGGCCTTCTCGGCCGTGTCCAGGTCCGGCACCGTCAGGTCCAGGTGGAACTGCTGCGAGCCGTCGGCGGACGGCCACGTCGGCGGGACGTAGTCGGGCGCCTGCTGGAAGGCCAGCTGCTTCCCGCCCGGCAGCTTCAGGTCCACCCACTCGCCCTGGTCCTCGATGGTGCCGCCCAGCACGGCGGCGTAGAACCCGGCCAGGGCACGGGGATCGGGGCAGTCCAGAACGACGACTCCCAGTTCGGCGACGGCCATGACGTCCTCCTCGGCATCGGTGACGTTACCCGGGCGGTTACCCATAGAGGCGGGTAAACGGTAACGGTTACTGCATGCTGCCCCATTGGAGGTAACGTCGCAAGCATGAGTGAGAGATCGGTCGCGCCCGGAGGACTCGCCCTCGTGGAGTCCCTGGTCAACACCCTGGACGTCGAGTCGGGCGGCGACACGCTCGGCACGGCCGAGGGCCGGGCGCGCTTCGGGCTCACCGAGGACGACCTGCCGCACGCCCGCGAACTGCGCGAGTCCCTGCGGGCGGCCCTCCTCGCGCACGCCGGGCACCCCCCGCACCGCCGGGTCACCCCGCTCGGCGAGCTGCTCGCCGCCGCCCCGCTGCTGGTCACCGTGGACGAGCGGGACGGCTCCGCCCGTCTCGCCCCGGCCGACTCCGCTCCGCTGCTCTCCCGTGTCGCCGCCGCCGTCGCCGAGGCCCTCGTCGCGGGCACCTGGGAGCGGCTCAAGGCGTGCGAGGCCGACACCTGCCACTGGGCGTACTACGACCGCAGCCCCGCCGGCCGCGGACGCTGGTGCTCGATGCAGGTCTGCGGGGCACGCGCGAAGATGCGGCGCTACCGGGCGAAGGGCGCGTGAACGGGCGGCTGCCGGGCGAAGGGGCGCGTGAACGGGCGGCTGCCGGGCGAAGGGGGCGTGAGCGGGCTCCGCGGTGGTGCAGAATGCGACAGACGCCGGTTCGGCCGACTGAGCCTCGGCCGAACCGGCGTCCCTCGTACGTCCGTGGGGAAACCGTCTGCTACGCGAAACCGTCTGCTACGCGGTGGGGCGGCCCATCGCCCGGTACGTCCACCCGGCCCGCCGCCACAGCTCCGGGTCGAGGGCGTTGCGGCCGTCCAGGATCAGCCGCTCCGCCGCGACCGAGCCCAGCTCCTCCGGGTCCAGCTCCCGGAACTCCTGCCACTCCGTGAGGTGCAGCACCACATCGGCGCCGCGCACGGCGTCCAGCGCGGTGCCGGCGTACCCCAGGGTGGGGAAGATCCGGCGGGCGTTCTCCATGCCCTTCGGGTCGTAGACGGTCACCTGACCGCCCTGGAGGTGGATCTGCCCCGCGACATTGAGCGCGGGGGAGTCGCGGACGTCGTCCGAGTCGGGCTTGAAGGTCGCCCCGAGCACCGCGACCCGCTTGCCCAGGAACGGGCCGCCGCCCAGCGCCTGCCGGGCCAGCTCCACCATCTGCCCGCGCTGGCGCATGTTGATCGAGTCGATCTCGCGCAGGAACGTCAGCGCCTGGTCGGCGCCCAGCTCACCGGCGCGCGCCATGAACGCCCGGATGTCCTTGGGCAGGCAGCCGCCGCCGAAGCCGATGCCGGCGCGCAGGAACTTCCGCCCGATCCGGTCGTCGTAGCCGATGGCCTCGGCCAGCTTGGCGACGTCGCCGCCGGCGGCCTCGCAGACCTCGGCCATGGCGTTGATGAAGGAGATCTTGGTGGCGAGGAAGGAGTTCGCGGACGTCTTCACCAGTTCGGCGGTCGGGAAGTCGGTGACGACGAACGGCGAGCCCTCGGCGATCGGCGTGGCGTACACCTCCCGCAGCAGCTTCTCCGCCCGCTCGCTGCGCACGCCGACCACGATCCGGTCCGGGTGCAGCGTGTCCTGAACGGCGAAGCCCTCGCGCAGGAACTCAGGGTTCCAGGCCAGCTCGGCGTCCCCGCCGGCCGGCGCGTGCTCGACCAGGTAGGAGGCGAGGCGGTCGGCGGAGCCCACCGGCACGGTCGACTTGCCGACGACGAGGGCGGGACCGCGCAGGTGCGGGGCGAGGGAGGCGATCGCGGAGTCGACGTAACTCATGTCGCAGGCGTACTCGCCGTGGCGCTGCGGGGTGTTCACGCACACGAAGTGCACCTCGCCGAACGCGCCGGCCTCCGCCCAGTCCTGGGTGAAGCGCAGCCGCCCGCTGGACCCCTCGATCCCGGCGACGTGCTTGCGCAGCAGGTCCTCGAGTCCCGGCTCGTACATCGGGACCTCGCCCCGCTGGAGCTTCTCGATCTTCTCCGGGACGACGTCGAGGCCGAGCACCTCGAATCCCAGCTCCGCCATGGCCGCCGCGTGCGTGGCACCGAGATAACCGGTGCCGATCACGGTGATCTTGAGGGCCATGCGTGCTCCCGGGTCGAGGTCGTTCGGTGCGCGTGCCGAGCATAGCCGGGGCGCGCCGGTGGCCCTCACCGGGCGGATTTCCCTCTGTCGTTCAGGTCACGTACCCATGCGGCGTCCAGCGCTCTAAAATTTGAGTTACTTAACGGTAATTAGCGTTGGTATCGCGTCAGTATCACAGCGTCTTTGGAGCGTGAGAGACCTTGGCCGGATCGGCTGACTTCGACCTGTACCGCCCGTCCGAGGAGCACGACATGCTCCGCGACGCCGTCCGCGCGCTGGCCGAGGCGAAGATCGCGCCGCACGCCGCCGCGGTGGACGAGGACGCCCGCTTCCCGCAGGAGGCGCACGACGCCCTGGTGGCGAACGACCTGCACGCGGTGCACGTACCCGAGAGCTACGGCGGCGCGGGCGCCGACGCCCTGGCGACGGTCATCGTGATCGAGGAGGTGGCCCGCGTCTGCGCGTCCTCCTCGCTGATCCCTGCCGTCAACAAGCTGGGCTCGCTGCCGGTGATCCTCTCCGGCTCCGAGGAGCTCAAGAAGAAGTACATGACCCCGCTCGCCAAGGGCGAGGGCATGTTCTCGTACTGCCTCTCCGAGCCCGACGCGGGTTCGGACGCGGCCGGCATGAAGACGCGCGCGGTCCGCGACGGCGACCACTGGATCCTCAACGGCGTCAAGCGCTGGATCACCAACGCGGGCGTGTCGGACTTCTACACGGTGATGGCGGTCACGGACCCCGCCAAGCGCTCCAAGGGCATCTCCGCGTTCGTCGTGGAGAAGTCCGACGAGGGCGTCTCCTTCGGCGCGCCGGAGAAGAAGCTCGGCATCAAGGGCTCCCCGACCCGCGAGGTCTACCTCGACAACGTCCGCATCCCCGCCGACCGCATGATCGGCGAGGAGGGCACGGGCTTCATGACGGCCATGAAGACCCTGGACCACACCCGCATCACCATCGCCGCGCAGGCCCTCGGCATCGCCCAGGGCGCGCTGGACTACGCCAAGGGCTACGTCCAGGAGCGCAAGCAGTTCGGCAAGCCGATCGCCGACTTCCAGGGCATCCAGTTCATGCTGGCCGACATGGCCATGAAGATCTCGGCCGCCCGCGCCCTGACCTACCAGGCCGCGGCCGCCTCCGAGCGCGGGGACGCGGACCTCACCTACCTGGGCGCCGCCGCCAAGTGCTTCGCCTCGGACATCGCGATGGAGGTCACCACCGACGCGGTCCAGCTCCTCGGCGGCTACGGCTACACCCGCGACTACCCGGTCGAGCGCATGATGCGCGACGCCAAGATCACCCAGATTTACGAGGGCACGAACCAGGTCCAGCGCATCGTCATGGCGAGGAACCTCCCGTAACACCGTTTCCGCAGGTCAGAGGCAGTTCCAAGGCTCCGGAGGAGCGCTCTCGGCTTTCTGCCCGTCGCGGCCCGATCAGGGCCGTCCATGGGCGTCATGCTGGGGGAATCCTGGGCAACTGGCGACTCGAAAACAGCCGCTGACCTGCCCAAACGAACACAGCCCCCGGCGAGTTGCCGGGGGCTGTTGTCCTGTGGGGTCAGGCGACCTCTGACGCGCCTGTGGGGTCGTCGGGGTCATCGGCGCCGGGCGTCAGCATGGTTGCGATGGCGGCTCGGCCGCGCTGCTCGGCGCCTTCGAAGATGTAGTGGTAGTGCTCCCTGAGCACGTCTGTGCTGCTGTGGCCCATCCAGTCCGCCACGTCGTTCTCAGGGACTCCGGCGTACAGCAGGCGGGAGCCGTAGTAGTGCCGGAGCGAGACCGGACCGTTCCACGGTCACCACGATGCCGGGCACGCGACCGGCCACGACGCGACCCGCACACGAAGAACGACCCGGCGCTGAAGGCACCCAGGGCCGCTCCTGATGCCGTCGGCAGGCCCTAGTCCTCGAAGCCCTCCGCCGCGCGCCTTTCCCGGAGGTCCATGATGGCTCGGCGGCGGGCCAGGCGGTGGGTGCGGCGGATCTGGGCCTCCTGGTAGCGGCGCTTGTCGCGTTCCGTCTCCGGGATCACCGGGGGGACCGAGCGCGGCTTGCCGTCGGCGTCGACCGCGGCGAAGACCAGATAGGCGGAGCCGACCTGGGTGGGCGGCGTGGACTCGTTCCAGCGTTCGGCCAGGACGCGGACGCCGACCTCCATCGAGGTCCGGCCCGTCCAGTTGACCTGGGCCTTCACATGCACCAGGTCCCCGACCCTGACCGGCTCCAGGAACGCCATCTCGTCCATCGACGCGGTGACCGCGGGCCCGCCCGAGTGGCGGCCGGCGACCGCGCCGGCGGCGTCGTCGACCAGCTTCATGATCACGCCGCCGTGCACCGTACCCAGCAGGTTGGTGTCGTTGTGGGTCATGATGTGGCTCAGCGTGGTGCGGGACGCCGACGTCGGCTTGCCCGGGATCTCCGGAGTGTCCGTATCTGCGGCGGGGGCCTGGTCTGTCATGCCGTCCACCTTATGCCGAGCTGACATCCGGTGGATTTGTGTCAGCTTCGCAACAGCGCTGACCTTATTTACCGACGGCCCTTGTAAGGCACACCGCCGGGCCCGGCACACTGGGGCCCATGAATGACTGGCCCGAGGGATGGTCCGACGACAACCGCGGCACCCGCTACGGACGCGGCAGCGCCGGCGCGACGCCGGAGAGCGCCCGCGTCATGCGGCAGGTCCGCCGGCCCGCTCCGGGCGCCCGGCCGGGCCCGGCCGGCCCGCAGTACGGCGCGGTGCCGCCGCAGCCGTCGTACGTCGACGGCGGCGAGGCCCCCGGCGGCTACGACGACGGGTACGACTCCGGCTACAACACCGGCCAGGTCTACGGCAGCCCCGGCGGCCACGGCCCCGCCGGACCGGCCGGCCGCGGACCGCGTCCCGCGCCGAACTGGCGCCGCCGGATCAAGTGGACGGCGATCACGCTCGCGACCGTGCTCGTGGTCACCGGCGTCGGCACGTACTTCTGGGCCGACTCCAAGCTGCGCCGCGAGGTCGACCTGTCCAAGGTCATCGACCGGCCGTCGTCCGGCGAGGGCACGAACTACCTGATCGTCGGTTCGGACAGCCGCGAGGGCATGTCCAAGGACGAGAAGAAGAAGCTGCACACCGGTTCCGCCGAGGGCAAGCGCACGGACTCGATGATGATCCTGCACGTCGGCAGCAACGGCGACACGCTGATCTCGCTGCCCCGTGACTCCGACGTGGAGATCCCGTCGTACAAGGGCTCGCAGTCCGGCAAGACCTACCCGGCCACCGGGCGGCGCACCAAACTCAACGCCGCCTACGCCGAGGACGGCCCCGAGCTGCTGGTGCGCACCGTCGAGTACAACACCGGCCTGCACATCGACCACTACGTGGAGATCGGCTTCGCCGGCTTCGCGAACATCGTCGACGCGGTGGGCGGTGTCGAGCTCACCATCGACAAGCCCTTCAAGGACAAGTACTCGGGCGCCGACTTCCAGGCCGGCAAGCAGACCCTCAACGGCGAGCAGGCCCTCGCCTTCGTCCGCACCCGGCACGCCTTCGCCGCGTCCGACCTGGAGCGCACGAAGAACCAGCAGAAGTTCCTCGCCGCGCTGGCCCACCAGGTGGCCACGCCCGGGACGATCATGAACCCGTTCAGGTTCTACCCGACGATGGGCGCCGGCCTGGACTCCCTGATCGTCGACAAGGACATGGGCCTGTACGACCTGGGCTCGATGTTCTTCGCGATGAAGGGCGTCAACGGCGGCGACGGCACCTCCATGAACATGCCGATCTCGGGCTCGCGCGGCGGCAACCTCGTCTGGGACAAGGCCAAGGTGAAGACCCTGGTCAACGAGCTGAACAACGACGAGAAGGTCACGGTCTCGGGTGGCTGACGCCCCCCGGAGGCCGGCGCCCTCCGCAACCTTCGACGCGGTGCTGTGCGACGTCGACAACGTCGTGCGGTTCTACGACCCCGCCCCGCTCGCCGCTCTGGAGCGGGCCGCGGGGATCGCCGAGGGCACCACCGCCAAGGTCGCCTTCGACCCCGAGGTGGTCCTGCCGCTGCTGCTCGGCCGGACCGGCGAGCAGGAGTGGGTGGAGTCCATCGCCCGGGGCCTCGCCGGGTTCGTCCCGCACGACACGGGCCGCGAGCTGGGCGCCGCCCTGCTGGCCTCGCCGTTTTACGCCGACGACACCGTCGTCGCGCTGCTGCGGCGGGCCCGGCGCCACGTCCCGCTGGTGCTGGTGAGCAACGCCACCCCGCGCCTGGAGGAGGACCTGGCCTCGCTCGGCCTCGCCGATCTCGCCGATCACGTCGTGAGCAGCGCCCGCGTCGGCCTCGTCAAGCCCGACCCGCGGATCCTGCGCCTCGCCGCCGACCGCGCCGGTGCCCGCCCCGAGCGGTGTCTCTTCGTCGACGACACCGCCGAGAACGTCGAGGCCGCCGCCGCGCTGGGCATGCGTACCGTGCACTTCCGCACGCCGGCCGACCTCGAACGGGCGCTGGCGCCACTGCCGTAGCGCCGCGGCGGCGGGGCACCCCGCGCGGGGCGCTCCGCCGACTGCTGGGGGCGGGGGTCACATCGTGGCGCCGGCCATCGCGCGGCACATCTCGCTGCAGCGGCGACAGGACTCCGCACAGCGCATCATCTGCGCGTCGTCCGGCATGCTCATACACGCCTCGGCGCACAGGTCGCACGCCCGGGCGCACATCGCGCACATCTCCGCCGACAGCGGCGAGCGCCGCATCATCATGTCGGCGCACATCCGGGTCATCTCCGAGCAGTCCATGAGCGCCCGCATGACCTGCATCTGGGCCTGCCCGCCCATCTGCAGGCAGGAGCTCATCGTCTCCTCGCACATGGTGTGGCAGGACATGCACGCCTCGACGCAGTCCTGCATCTCCTTGGTCATGGGGGTCGCGGCGGACTCGGTCATGGCTCCTCCTGGGGTGGTGCGAGGGGCCCTGGGGCGGGGCCCCGTAGTGCCCTTCCGTGGTACGCCTCACACCGCCCCCGCGTCCATCGGACGTCCCTACGACGAGATGCCGCGGCGGCGACGCCTCAGGCGCAGCCGACCTCGTTGCCCCGCACCACCGCGGCCTCCGCCTGCTCCGGCTGCTCGGCGCGCACGGTGCGGACCTGGCGGAAGTCGGTGCCGGCGATCACCTTCATCAGCGGGCCCCGGCCGGGCGCCGCGCGCAGTTCACTGCCGGGCAGCGCGGCCGCGAGCGACCGGGCGGAACGGTCCCAGCGGGGGTCGTACAGGATGACCGTGCGGCGCGCTGGGGGCGTGGTCGCGTTGCCGGCCGGGGCCGCGTTGCCGGGCGCGCCGGTGGTGCGGAAGCCGGCCGCCTTGAGGGCGGCGTCGACGCGGCGGCCGAGGCCGGACGTCGCGGTGCCGTTCTCCACCCGCACCTGGATCTGCTGCGGGGCGACCTCGACCTCCACCGGAGCCACGCCGCGGGGCCGCTGCGCGGCGAGCGGCTTGTCCTCGCGCAGCGCCTCGAACAGCTTCGCGGCCTTGGCGTCGTCCCACTTCAGCGTGGAGCCGATGCCCTTGACCTGGAAGCCCAGCTGCCCGACGGGGACCGTGGTGAACTCCGAGGACGACGGTGAGAAGGTGCGCATCGCGCGGCCGAGGTCCAGCAGCTCGTCCGCGCCGAACCCCTTGTCCGCCCGCACCGAGCCGAGCACCGCCCGGGTCACGTCGCGGAACTTCAGCGGGTTCAGCAGCACCCCGGAGGACGTCGCCCGGTCCACCAGTGCGGCCAGGAAGCGCTGCTGGCGCTTCATCCGGCCGAGGTCCGAGGCGCCGTCGATGTGCCGGGACCGCACGTACTGCAGGGCCTCGCCGCCGCTGAGGGTGTGCGTGCCGGCCGCCAGGTCGAGCCCGGTGTAGGAGTCCTTCAGCGGCTCGGCGGTGCAGATCGTCACCCCGCCGAGCTCGTCGACGGTCTTCATGAAACTGGTGAAGTCGACCTCGAGATAGTGGTCGATCTTCACATGGGTCATCTGCTCGACCGTGCGCACGGTCAGCTGCGGCCCGCCCTCGGCGTACGCCGCGTTCAGCTTGATCGGGTGGCCGTTGTGCCGCTCACCGGTGGTGGCGTCGGTGTGCTCGGGCGTCTCGGCGTAGGAGTCGCGGGGGAGGCTGACCACGCTGGCCCGGTCCCGGTCCGCCGAGATGTGCACGATCATGATGGTGTCGGTGCAGTGGCAGGGGGCGCCGCCGAGGTGGTACTTCCTGCGCTCCTCCGGCGTGATCTTGTCGCGTCCGTCGGTGCCGACCAGCAGGACGTTCATGCCGTGGCCCGCGCGGGGCCGGTTCTTCATGTCCTTGAAGGGGTCGACCCGTGCGATGTCCGCGTCCAGGCTGGAGATCACGGCGTGCCCGATCCCGGCGGAGGCGAGGACGACGACGGACAGCGTCGTCACCGCCCGCATGGCCCAGCGCGGCCTGCGGCGTCCGGCGGGCTGCCGGGGCCTGCGGGGCGGCTGCGGGCGGCGCTGGGGCCGGGACGGGGCGGGACGGGGCGGCGTGGACAAGGAGGACACCTCCGGACGAGGCCGTACGCGATCCGTGAGCACGGTAGGTCCATACGATCTGCAGCCCGGTGACCCGCTCACGCGGCGCGCAAAGGTGTCCCCCGTTCGCGGTAACGTGAGGACCGATGAACGCCAAGTCCGACGTGCAGCCCCCCGCCGTGTCCGTGATCATGCCCGTCCTCAACGAGGAACGGCATCTGCGCGGGGCCGTCCAAGCGATCCTCGCGCAGGAGTACGCCGGCGAGATGGAGGTCGTGATCGCCCTCGGTCCGTCCACGGACCGCACGGACGAGATCGCGGCCCGGCTCGTCGCCGAAGACCCCCGCGTGCACACCGTGCCGAACCCGACCGGCCGTACGCCCGCCGCCCTCAACGCGGCGATCAAGGCGTCCCGGCATCCGGTCGTGGTCCGCGTCGACGGGCACGGCATGCTCTCCCCGAACTACATCGCCACCGCCGTGCGTCTCCTTGAGGAGACCGGCGCGCAGAACGTCGGCGGCATCATGCACGCCGAGGGCGAGAACGACTGGGAGCACGCCGTCGCCGCCGCGATGA
Organism: Streptomyces sp. NPDC104814; assembly: GCF_055583185.1. Taxonomy (NCBI): domain Bacteria; kingdom Bacillati; phylum Actinomycetota; class Actinomycetes; order Kitasatosporales; family Streptomycetaceae; genus Streptomyces; species Streptomyces sp. NPDC104814. The sequence continues at coordinate 453,191 of NZ_JBVJOL010000006.1, forward strand.
CCTCGAAGATCGGCGTGGGCAACGCCGCCTTCCACACCGGAGGCGTGGCCGGCCCCGCCGAGACCGTCTATCTCGGGGTGTTCCGCCGCGAGGCGCTGGAGCAGCAGGGCGGCTACAACGAGGAGTTCATCCGCGCCCAGGACTGGGAGCTGAACTTCCGCATCCGCGAGGCGGGCGGCCTGATCTGGTTCTCGCCCGAGCTGCGGGTGGCCTACCGGCCGAGGCCCAGCGTGCGCGCGCTCGCCAAGCAGTACAAGGACTACGGCCGTTGGCGGCACGTCGTCGCCCGCTACCACGCCGGCTCCATCAACCTGCGCTACCTCGCCCCGCCGACGGCGGTGTGCGCCATCGCCGCCGGCCTCGTCGTCGGGGCCGCCCTGACGCCGTGGGGCTTCGTCGTCCCGGCCGGTTACCTCGCGGCGATCGCCGCCGGGTCGCTGCCGGCCGGCAAGGGGCTGCCGCTCAAGGCGCGGCTGCAGATCCCCGTCGCGCTGGCCACCATGCACATGTCGTGGGGCTGGGGCTTTCTGACCAGCCCCAAGTCGCTGGCCCGGCGGGTCATCGCCTCCCGCCGCCCGGCGGTGCTCGGCGCGGCGCGCACCGCCGAGCAGCCGCACGAGCCCGCCTGACCCGGCGGCCCGTCGGGAACCCGGCCTCTCACCAGGTGAAGGCCGGGTTCACGTGCATGCACTGGCTGTCGTCGGAGGCGTTCATCGCCTCCGCCGACTCCGGGGTCTTCCCGTCGTCCTTCGGCGCCTGGTACGCCGTCCCGGTGCGCCAGTCCGCCCCCACGACGAGGGTGATGCCGGAGACGTCGGTGGACTTCTGCACCGCGCTCGACGGCAGGCCCAGCACCTGCGCCACCCGGCGGGCGTCGCCCTCCAGATCGGCGCTCGGGTAGCGGACGAGGGTGGTCTCCTGCGACGTGGCCGCCGAGGTGTCCGCGAGGGCCCCGGTGAAGCCCTTGTCCTTCAGCAGCCGCGCCACCTCGGACGCCCGGCCGCGCGCCGGTCCGAGGTCGTCGGTGCGGGTGCCGTTCAGCACCTGCACGCCGATCTCGGCGTCCGGTGCCGCCGGGTCCGCCGCCGGCGCCGACGCGTCGGCCGCCGGGGCGGGCTTCTTTTCGTCCTTGCCGTCGAGGGCCACGTCGTCGCGGACCATGCGGAACAGCTTCGCCGCGTCCGGGGTGGGCTCCACCCGGGCGCCGACATAGCGGTTGGGCATCGTCGTCATGGTGATGCGGTCGGTGGGCACCTTCCGCAGCTCGACGGCCAGGTCGTACATCTTCTTGATGGTGCCCAGACCGTCGTCGACCGTGATCGCCTTCGTCGCCGCCTCGGCGAGGGCGCGCAGCGCGCCCGGGTTGCCGAGGGTGGCGTTCTGCCGCAGCTGACGCACCATCGCGTTCATGTACATGTGCTGCGCCTTGGCGCGGGCCAGGTCGCTGCCGTCCTCGAAGCCGTAGCGGGTGCGCAGCCACTGCAGGGCCTGCAGGCCCTTGACCGGGGTGGTGCCCTTGGGGAGCCTCAGGCCGGAGCCGTGGCCGTCCGGGGTGTGGGAGTAGACGTTGGCGTCCACGCACACCGGGACGCCGCCGACGGCGTCCGCCATCGACACCACACCCGAGAAGTCGATCATCATGAAGTGGTCGATGTGGATGTCGGTGAGCTTCTCCCAGGTCGCCACCGCACACCCCGGCCCGCCGCGGCCGAGGGAGGTGTTCGTCATCACCCGGCCGGTGGTGGCCTCGTAGACCGTGCCGGTCTTGGGGTCGGTGCACTTGGGCAGCTGCAGCAGCGTGTCGCGCGGCATGGAGACGACCGACATGTTGGAGCGGTCGGCGGAGAGGTGGACGAGCATCTGGACGTCCGCGAGCGGGACACCGCCGAAGGTCTCCTTCGCACCGCCCAGTTCCTGGTTCTCCTTGGTGTCCCGGGCGTCCGAGCCGATCAGCAGGATGTTCAGCGGTTTCTGCCCGGCCGCGTTCGCCGTCGGCACGCTCGCCCGGTCCTTGGCGTCGCCGAGGTTGAGGACGTCCTTCTTGATGTTGTCGTTCAGGTGCCGGTAGTAGAGGTAACCGGCGCCCGCCGTGGACAGCAGCACCAGCGCGAGCGTCGTCGCGGTCCAGCGCAGGACCCGCCGCCGGCGCGGGCGCACGGCGGCTGCGGACACGGGAGCGCCGCCCGCCGGTACGCCGTCTGCGGGTACGCCGTCGTCCAAGTCCGGTACGCCGTGGTCCGTTTCCCGTGTGCCGTCGTCCGGGTCCGGTCGCCGGCGCTCGCGTATGTCCGTGAGCGTGCCGTCCCCCCGCACGTGGTTCTGTGTCACTTCCCCGTCCTCCCCGCCCCTGGGCCGTGCACCCGACCGGCCCCCCTCGGCCGGTTACCGCGACATCATCGTGCAGTCGGGTAAGAGTTCCCTTTGTGTCACCGGCGTTCGCCGGGCCGCCGTCGACGCCGTGCGCTACCAGCGGTACGGCTTGTACACGTCCATGCAACGGCCGCTGTCGGCGCCGCTCAGCGCGTCCGCGTCGTCGGGCAGGTCCCCGGCCGCCGGCGGAGCCTGCACCGGATACGCCGTGCCGGTGCGCCAGTCCGCGCCGACGACGACGGTGACGCCGGACACGTCCGTGGACTTCTTCACCGCGCTCAGCGGGATTCCCAGAGCCTTGGCGACCTGCTGGGCGTCGCCCTCCAGATCGGCGCTCGGATAGCGGACCACGGTGGCGGACTCGGCGACCGGCGGCGCGGTGTCCTTCGCCGCCCGGGTGAAGCCCTTGTCCACGAGCGCCTGCGCGATCGTACCGGCCCGGCCCGGGACCGCCGCCTGGGCGTCGGAGCGGGTGCCGTTGCGCACGACGACCCCGATCTGCGCGTCCGGCGCGGCCGGATCGGCGGACGCCTTCTGCGGGGCGGCCGGCTTTCCGGCACCGCCCGGGGTGCCCTTCTTGTCGAAGGGCACGTCCTCGCGGATCATCCGCCAGACCTTCTCCGCCCGGTCCCCGGCCGGCAGCAGGTGCTCGGAGTTCTGCGAGTCCTGCACGGTCGGCAGCGTCGTCATGGTGATGCGGTCCGGCGGCACCGTCTTGAGCTGCATACCGAGGTCGTACAGCTTCTTGACCGTGCCGATCTCCTCCGACACCTGCAGCGACTTGGTCGCCGCCTCGGCCAGGTCCATCAGCCGGCCGGTGTCGGTGAAGACGTTCTGCCCCCGCAGCGTGCGGATCATCGAGTTCAGGTACATGTGCTGGGCGCGGGCGCGCAGCGGGTCGCTGCCCCAGGCGTGCCGGGTGCGCAGCCACTGCAGGGCCTGGACGCCCTTCACCTGGTGCCGGCCGGCCGTCAGCTTCAGCCCCGAGCCGCCCTTCTGGGCGGGCAGCGGCCGGTCCCACACGTTCTGGTTGACGCACACCTCGACGCCTCCGATGGCGTCCGCCATGCGCACCACACCGGCGAAGTCGATCATCATCCAGTGGTCGATGTAGACGCCGGTGAGGTTCTGCCAGGTGGCGAGCGTGCAGCCGGGACCGCCGCGGGCCAGCGACTCGTTGATGATCTTGTTCGTCGCCGGGAACTTCTCGCCGGTCTTCGGGTCGGTGCACTGGGGGATCGGGACGCGGGTGTCGCGCGGGATGCTCACCACCGACGCGCTCTCCCGGTCCGCGGAGAGGTGGATCAGCATCTGCACGTCACCCAGCGGCGGGTTGCCGCGGTTGTCCCGGCTGCCGCCGAGCGCGACGTTCGCGTCGGAGTTACGGCTGTCGGAGCCGATCAGCAGGATGTTCAGCGGAGTCTGCCCCGCGGCGTTCGGGTCGGCCTTGCGGGCCTTGGAGTCGCCGCTGTCGCGCTCACCGCTGCGGAGGTTGCCGTTGAGATGCTCGTAGTAGAGGTAACCGGCGCAGGCCGTGCCCAGTATCACCACCGCCAGCACGGTCGCCGACCAGCGCAGGACGCGCCGTCTGGGCCGTCTGCGCCCGGTGCCGTGGCCGCCGCCGGAGCCGCTCTCCGCGCTCCCGGCCCGCGGGGTCAGGGACATCGTGTCCTCGACCGCCGGCACCTCCCCCCTGACGCCGCTGCGCGCCACAGCTGCCCTCCCCACCCTCGTCGGTCGTCCAACGGGCCCGGTCACCCCGTCCGGTCAGTCGAACGGGCCTGCCGCCCGCCCTGTTAGACGTACGACAGGCCCGTTCGGTGGCCCTGCTGAGCTCAACTCGCGCACTGAACCTTGTCCGCCGTGGACTGGTTGTCCACCTCCGGCGCCTTCGCCGGTGCGGTCAGGGACACCCCGGCGCCCTTGAAGTCCTTGCCCAGGGTCAGGGTCATCGTGGGCAGACCCTGCGCGTTGGTGACGCTCCGGCCGGGCTTGAGCGCCGAGCCGGGCAGCCCCATCAGCGCGGCCAGCTTGCGTGCCTGGGCCGCCTGGTCGGGGGCGTACTCCAGGGTCGTCCTGTCCGCCGGGGCGGGCGCGTTGCCCGCGTTCTCCGACTTCAGCACGCCCTGGTCGTTCTGCAGCCAGTTCAGCGTCTCGGAGGCGGAGCCGGACTTGGCACCGCCGTTGAGGATGCGCACCCGCACCTCGTCCGCGGGCGCCTGCGTGCCCTGGAGGCGGGCGGCCTCGGCGTCCTTGGCGGCCTTCTCCTTCTCCTTCACCGCGGTGAAGGAGACGTCGCCCTTGATGGCGTCGAAGACCGCCGGCGCCTTGTTCGGGTCCGGGACCACCGTCGCGTGGACCTTCTTCTCGGCGGGATTGTCGATCACCGGCAGCGTCAGGAAGGTGATGTTCTTCGGCGGGACCTTCTTCAGCTCCAGGGCGACGTCCTTGAGGGTGGAGACGTCACCGATGCCTGTGTCCACGGTCAGCGCCTTGGTCGCCGCGTCCGCCAGCTTGTACAGCTTGCTCGGGTTGGTCAGCGTGTCGCTGGAGGACATCTTGCGGACCAGCGAGCCGAGGAACTGCTGCTGCACCTTGATGCGGTCGAGGTCGCCCATGTTGCCGAAGCTGTGCCGGGTGCGGACGAAGGCCAGCGCCTGCTCGCCCTCGATCTTGTGCTCGCCCGCGGACAGCTTCAGGTGCGACTTCGGGTCGTCGACGGCGTGCTTGAGGCACACGTCGACGCCGCCGACCGCACTCGACAGCGTCTTGACCGCGTTGAAGTCCGCCATCATGAAGTGGTCGACGTGGATACCGGTGACCGCCTGAACCGTGCGCATGGTGCAGCCGGGGTCGCGGCCGTCCTGCCCGAGGCTGGTGTTGAAGCGGACGTTGTCCGTGCCGCCGATGACCTTCTCGGAGCCGTCCTCCTGCTTGGTCGGGCAGTCCGGGACGTCGACGATCATGTCGCGCGGGATGCTCATCGCGGTCGCGTTGGAGCGGTCCTTGGCCACGTGCAGCAGGATGTTGGTGTCGGCGTGGCCGACGCTGCCCTTGTCGCCGTAGCCCTCGTTGCCGGCGCCGGTGCGCTTGTCCGTGCCGATGATCAGGATGTTGAAGGCCTCGTCCTTGCTGAAGCCCTTCGAACCGGCGTCACCGACGTCGGTGGTGCTGACATTGCCCTCGAGGTGCTTGATGAAGAGATAGCCCGCGGTGCCGACGGCGACCAGCACGAACGCCATCGTGCCGCCGGTCCACATCAGCGCCTTCTTCGCCTTGGACTTCTTCGCCGGGCGCCGTCCGCGCCGGCCCGGCGCCTGCACCGGCTCCGGAGCGCCGCGCCGCCGGCGGGGTGACGGGACGTCACCTTCCGGCGTCTCGCGCCCCGGCGCCGACGGCGCGCGGGTACGGGAGCGCGCCGCGGTGTCCGGTGCCGCGGCGCGCGCTGCGTCGGATGCCGGGGCGCCGCCCGCGCGGCCCCCCTGCGCGGAGCGGGGTCTGCGGGGTGAGGGAACTCCCGACTGCGGCGCGACCGTCGACTGCGGTGCGGAAGGGGTCAGTCGCAGTTCGTATTCGCCGGTGCTCGGATTGAGCACCCACTGGTCTGCGGGATCGATGTTCTCCGCCCGCCCACGGCCTTGCGCGTCCACGGTTGCTCGAATCCTCCGTCGGGGCCACGCCGCGCCTTCCCCCTTCAGGCGCTTCGGTCTCGGTCTCACAGTGCACGACCTGCACGGCCCCAGAGACGGACCTCGTGGTGGGGGTGCACCGGATCGCTCACCCTATCCGTACCGTTCGACATCGGGCGACGGCGGTGACATATTCCACTTCCCTACAAGCGGGCAATTGCCTCATTTCCTGGAACGGAAGTTCGCCGTTCTTGGCGATGGCTTTACTCGCAGGTGTCGTGGGCGGCGGTGGTTCCGCGGAATGTGGGCTCGGGGGACGCGGGGCCGGTGGGGGAGCCGGACGCCTCACCGTCACGCATCCCGTACCCCGTGTAGCGGGAGGAGGAACCGGAGGGGGAGTTCGCGGCGACTTTTACCGGCTTGTCTGCGCGCAGAAGGCCGAACAGTCTTTCCGCTTCCGGTTCCACCAGTTGGTCGCGATTGGCGTCGTAGACGTACGACTCCCGTGGAACGGTCAAAAATTGGACGCGTTCGGTGGGGATGTCACGCAGTCCGCGCACGAGTTGGTACAAATCGCGCAGACTCGCCAGGCCCGGGTCGGTGGTGAGCGAGGACGTTGCCGCGTCCAGTACGGGATAGAGCTTCACCGGATTCAGCAGGACGCCGTTGCTGCGCACCTTGTTGACGAGCGCCGCGAGGAATCGTTGCTGCCGGCCCATGCGGTCGGTGTCGCTGCCGTCGCCGAGGGACTTGCGGGCGCGGACGTAGCCGAGGGCCTGCTCACCGTTCAGGGTGACGCGGCCGGCGGGCAGGTTCAGGCCCGCCGCGGTGTCGTGGATGGGCTGCGTCAGGCAGATCCCGACGCCGTCGACGGCGTCCACCATGTCCTTGAAGCCGCTGAAGTCGACGACGGCGTGGTGGTCGACGCGGATGCCGGTCAGCTTCTCGACCGTGCGGATGGTGCAGGCGGAACCGCCGGTTTCGAAGGCGTGGTTGAACATCGCGAACATCGGTTCGCTGCGGGTGCCGTTGCGGCGAAGGCAGGCGGGGATGTCCACCATGAGGTCGCGGGGGAGGGAGACGGCGGTGGCGCTGTGCCTTCCGGTGGCTGTGGTGGCTCCGGTGGCTCCGGTGGCTCCGGTGGCTCCGGTGGCTCCGGTGGCTCCGGTGGAGAGGTGCAGGAGGATCGTGGTGTCGGAGCGCTCGGTGCCGGAGTCGTGGCCGTACCGGTCGTTGCCGGCGCCGGCCCGGGAGTCGGAGCCGATGAGGAGGATGTTCTGCGCGTCCTTGGCCAGAGCGGTGGGGCGCTCCTTGTCGTACCGGGCGAGTTCGCGTGCCGCGGCCTCGTCGGCGGTGATGTTGCCGTCGAGCTTCGCGTAGAGGACGGCGGCGGTGACGGCTGCCGCGAGGAGGGCGGCGGTGAGCCCTACGCCGGTGCGCAGGACCCAGCGGCGACGGGCGGTACGCGTCACGGTGGTGCCACCCCCCTCGGGTCGTCGCTCTTGCCTACGACGATGCCGTGGGTGGGGCGGCGGGGGCGGGGGGTGGTGGGCCGAACGGGTGAGTGCCGTCTGCGGGTCGCGTCGTGGTTGCTCGCGCAGTTCCCCGCGCCCCTTTTTGTGCCTGCGGCGGCCCGTCACCGTCCGGTGGCCGGTTGCGGTCCTCGCCTACGGCCGGTTTCTGAGTCGGGGCCGGGGCGGGGGGTGTCCGTCCTCGGTCCGGCCACCCGTTTCCGACGAGGGGTGCCGTTGGTCGGTGCCGGCCGCTGCGGGCGGACACCCCCCACCCCGTCCCCTCCCCGCCGCGGGCGGGCGCACCGACGCGGTGGCGCGCGCAGCGGCGGCCGCCCTATCGCCGGAGCTGCGGGCAGTCGTGCCGCTGGGGCGGCACGGGTGGGCGCTGGGGGTCCCCCCTGCTCGAAGAGCTTGGGGGAGGCACCCCGCCGGCGCCGGCGAGCGTCCCCACCCCCGGCCAGCCCAGACGCCGTGCACCGGAGAACGCCGGGCGCGCAGCCCACGCCGAGGTCGGCCAGCGCGCCGGTGCTGAGACGTGCTGGGCGCGCAGGGGTCACTGCAAGGCCGCCGGGGGCTCACCGGGCCGTGGACGTGACCCGTTCGCTCTCGATGCGCTTCGCCAGCGCCTCCTCCCCGAGAAGGGAAAGGTTCCGGCACAGCACGACCGAGCCGCCCGAGGCCAGTGGGGCGTACAGGCCCGCGCTCAGGCCCTCCCACGTGTCGTACGGCAGCCCGGACAGCAGCCGCGACCCCGGCCCGGTCAGCCCCAGGCCCGCCGCGTCGCCGACCGCCCGCTCCACGATCTCCGCGCCCGTCAGCTCCGCCCCGGCCACGATCAGCGCCGGCTCCTCCGGGTCCACCGGCGCGTACGGCACGAAGCGGTCGCCGAAGGTCGGCACGTCGACGGCGTAGTCGGCGTAGCCCTCCGGAGGGGCCGGGACGAAGCGCCGGCCCAGCGGGGCGAGCGACAGGGCGAGGCGGTCGCCGCGACAGGCCAGCCCCCGCTCGAACTCCCCCGGCCCCGCCACGACGAAGTCCGCCCGCGCCGGGTCGCCGTCGACGTCCGCGACGACTCCGACCGAGGCGCACGCGAGCAGCCAGACCGCCGTCTGCCAGTGGGCGGGCAGGAGGAGGGCGACCCGGTCGCCGGGCTCGGCGGACCACCCGTCCTGGAGCAGGTTCGCGGTCTTGGCCACCCAATTGGCGAAGGTGGCCACGGACAATTCGACACGTTCACCCGTGGCGTCGTCGTAGAAGGTCACCAGCGGGCGCGCGGCATCCGCGGCGAGCGCGGAACTCAGCAGGTCGGCAGGGGTGCGATCGGTGGCGTTCACCCGCATCAGCGTACGCGCGCCGACTCTCGCGCATCGATCGCCGTCCCGGTCCCGAGGCGTGCCGTACGCCACCGGTTTGGCGCAACGGCAGCCGACGGCCCGTCAATTCCCCGATGGACAGATATGTCTGACTATGTCCAGGATCATTGGCATGCGTGGATTGCTTGCTTCTTTGATCGGCGTCACTTGCGCGGCCGCACTGGCACTTCCGCTGACCCCGCCCGCCGCGGCGGCCCCGGCACCGGCCGGGGCTCCCGCGGCCGCCGGGATCCCCGGCAGTACCGCGTCGCTGCCCCTCGTCCCGCTCGGCAGTGACCGGGCCCCCGGCTCCGCCCTGCAGGGCGTGCCCCGCCGCGACACCGGGCACTTCTCCCTCGTCGGCGTCGTCTGGGACGACCCGGACGCCGTACTGAACGGCCGTGTGCAGGTGCGCACCCGCGCCTCCGGCACCCACACCTGGTCCGATTGGCAGGACCTCGACACGCACAACGCCGACCACGGCGCCGACCCCGGCACCACCGAACGCAGCTCCGGCCATGTCCACGGCGCCACCGCCCCGCTGTGGGTGGGCGACTCCGACGGCGTCGAGGTCCGCGTGCGCGCGGAGACCGTCTCCAGCAGCCATGTCGAGGAGACCGGACGGGGCGTCAGGAACGTCACCGTCGCCTCCTCCCCGCTGCCCGCCGGCATGCGTCTGGACCTGGTCGACCCCGGCCGCGACACCGCCCCCCACCGGCACGCCCCCGTCACCGCCCCGCGCCCCGGTGCCCTGGACGAACCGGAGGAGGAGAGCGAGGACACCACCGAGGTGGCCGAGGTCGTCGACGCCAACGCCGGCCTGACCGGAGTGGCCCCCGGCGCCGCCGAGATCCCGGCCCTCGACCGCGCCGGCACCGAGCAGGAGATGACCACGCTGCGCGGTGCCGAGATGAGCCAGCAGGAGCGTGCGAAGCCCTACATCGGACCGCGCCCGCGGATCGTGACCCGGGCCGGCTGGGGCGCGGACGAGAAGCTGCGCGAGAAGGGCTTCGTGTACACGAAGTCGGTCAAGGCGGCCTTCGTGCACCACACGGCCACCGGCAACAACTACACCTGCGCCCAGGCCCCGTCGGTCATCCGCGGTATCTACCGCTACCACGTCAAGAGCATGGGCTGGCGGGACATCGGCTACAACTTCCTCGTCGACAAGTGCGGAAACATCTACGAGGGCCGGGCCGGCGGCGTGGCGAAGGCGGTGCTCGGCGCCCACACCCTCGGCTTCAACTCCAACAGCATGGGCGTCGCCGTCATCGGCACCTTCAGCTCCAGCAAGCCCTCGACCGCCGCGGTCACCGCCATCGCCCGGCTGACGGCCTGGAAGCTCGGTCTGTACGGGATGAACCCGACCGCCAAGACATACCTGAAGTCCGGCGGTGGCAACCTCTACGCCAAGGGCAAGAACGTACGACTGAACGTGATCTCCGGTCACCGCGACGGCTTCGCCACCGACTGCCCGGGCAAACAGCTCTACGGCAAGCTCGGCGCGGCCCGCTCCAAGGCGGCGGGCTACCAGGGGCGCTGAGGCCGGGACATACACTGGCCGGTCGAAAGACAGTTCGGCCGGTCCCGGCAGGAAGCAGAGACGACAGGTGACAGAAGCGATCCTTCTGGTCGGCGGCAAGGGAACCCGGCTGCGCCCGCTCACGGTCAACACGCCCAAGCCCATGGTGCCGGCGGCGGGCGTGCCGTTCCTCACGCATCAGCTGGCGCGTGCCAGAGCGGCGGGCGTGGAGCACATCGTCCTCGCCACGTCGTATCTGGCCGAGGTGTTCGAGCCGTACTTCGGTGACGGCTCGTCGCTCGGATTGCACCTGGAGTACGTCACGGAGGAGGAGCCCCTCGGCACGGGCGGCGCGATCCGCAACGTGGCCGCGCGGCTCCACTCCGGCCCCGAGGATCCCGTTCTGATCTTCAACGGCGACATCCTGACCGGTCTGGACATCCGGGCCCTGGTCCGCACCCACGAGACGACCGGCGCGGACGTCTCCCTGCACCTGACGAAGGTCTCCGACCCACGCGCCTACGGTCTCGTCCCGACGGACGGGACCGGCAGGGTGCTGGCCTTCCTGGAGAAGCCGCAGACGCCGGAGGAGATCGTCACCGACCAGATCAACGCCGGTGCGTACGTCTTCCGGCGCTCGGTCATCGACACGATCCCGGCGGGCCGGCCGGTGTCGGTGGAGCGCGAGACGTTCCCCGGCCTGCTGGCGGCCGGCGCGCACCTGCAGGGCATGGTGGACTCCACGTACTGGCTCGACCTCGGCACCCCGGCCGCGTTCGTGCGCGGCTCGGCCGACCTGGTGCTGGGCCGCGCCCCGTCCCCGGCCGTCCCGGGCCGCTGTGGCGACCGTCTCGTCCTTCCCACCGCCACCGTCGCGCCCGACGCGAAGCTCACCGGCGGCACGGTGATCGGCGAGGGCGCGTACATCGCGGAGGGTGCCCGGATCTACGGCAGCGCGATCCTGCCGGGCGCCGTCGTCGAACCGGGCGCGGTCATCACCGACTCCCTCGTCGGCACGAGGGCTCGCGTGGGCTCACGTACGGTGCTGACGGGCACGGTGATCGGCGACGGCGCGACCGTCGGCCCCGACAACGAACTCCGCGAGGGCGTACGGGTGTGGTGCGACGCCCACATCCCAGCGGCGGCGCTCCGCTTCTCCTCGTACCAGTAACAGCTGCGTGTTGCCTGGGGCGCCGGGCCCGATGTCGTCTGCGGGTGTGTGGCCGGCTGCTCGCGCAGTTCCCCGCGCCCCTGGGTCGGCCGCAGTACCGTCCGCCCACGCCGTGGGCACCGGCAGCGGAACGGCAACGCCGGGCAACGAGGCAGCCGATGCCGCCCCCGCCGCCTACAGCCCCCGGATGTCCCCCACAGGGAAGCGGGGTGCGCGCCGGGCCGGGGTTCTGCCGCTGAGCAGGATCAGCCGGGCCGCGCGATGCCGCTGCCCGGCGTACGGCTCCAGCAGGCGCAGCATCTCCGTGTCGTCGGCGTGACGGTCCCCCGCCAGCGCCCAGCCCACGATCCCCGGCAGGTGCAGATCCCCCACGGTCACCGCGTCCGCCGCCCCATGACTGCGCTGCACGGTCTCCGCCGACGTCCACGGCCCGATCCCCGGCACCAGTTCCAGCCGGGCCTGCGCCGCCGCCGGAGGCATCCGCGTCGCCTCCTCCAGCCGCGCCGCGACCCGCACGGCCCGCAGGATCGTCGACGCCCTCTTGTCGTCGACCCCGGCGCGGTGCCACTCCCAGGAGGGGATCAGCGCCCACTCCCGCGCGGAGGGCATGACGTGCATCCGCTCGGGGGCCGGTCCCGGCGCCGGTTCGCCGAACCGCCGTACCAGCAGCCGCCACGCCCGGTACGCCTCGTCCGTCGTGACCTTCTGCTCCAGGACCGACGGGATCAGCGACTCCAGCACCAGCCCGGTACGCCCGAGCCGCAGCCCGGGCCGCCGGTGCCGGGCCAGCGCCACGATCTTGTGGCGCGGCGCGAAGGCCGACGGATCGTCCTCGGCGCCGCACAGCCGCGGCAGCTGCTCCAGCAGCCACCCGGCCCCGGGGCCCCACGCGTCCCCGCGCACGGTCCCGGCGCACATCGTCACGCGCAGCGTGCCCGGCCCGGCCGGCGTCCGGCTGGCCCGCCACACCGACCCGTCGGGCATCGCCCGGAAGGTCGGGTCGCCGGGTCCGCGCCGCAGCGGACCGAGGACCAGGCCGAGGTCGAGCGGCCCGTCCGGCGTCCAGGTCCGCACCCGCCCGGGCGCCGGCGCCGGCCGCGGCACCGCCGCCAGGGGTACGACGACCTCGCCGCCGCGCATCGTCGTACGCGTCGGCCGGGGAGCGAACCGTCCAGCCACGAATGAGGTCCCGGGGTGAGGAGGGGAAAGAGGAGACGTTACGAGCGTACGGTCAGCGCACCTCGATGAAGCCCCCCGCGTCCCGCTCCGGCCTCGGCCGCGGCTCCCCGTCGGGGTGACCGACGGCCACCGCGCCCATCGGGTCCCAGTCGTCCGGCAGTCCCAGCACCTCCCGGACGACGTCCCGGCAGAACATCGTCGAGGACACCCACGCCGATCCGAGCCGCTCCCCGGCCAGCGCGACGAGGAAGTTCTGCACACCGGCGCCGGCGGCGACCACGAACATCTCGCGCTCGGCCGCGTCCCGCCGCTCGTCGCCGTAGGTGTGGGAGCCGTCCATCACCAGGCAGGGGACGACCAGGTAGGGGGCGTTGCGCAGGACGTCGCCGCGGCGCACCCGCTTGGCGATGGACTCCTCGCTCTTGCCGTCCCGGCGCAGGTCCGCGATCCAGGCGTCGCGCATCGCGTCCAGCAGGCGGGTGCGGGACTCCTGCGACTCCAGCAGGACGAAGCGCCACGGCGTGGTGTGGTGCGGCGCCGGAGCCGTCACCGCGGCCGCCACCGCTCTGCGGACCGCGCCCGGATCGACCGGTTCGTCGGTGAACGTCCGCACCGTACGGCGCTGGGTGACCGCCTGCCGGATCGCCTCGGAGGTGCCGAGGCGGAACATGTCGCCGCGGGCGCCGCGCACCAGGGCCCGGGCCCCGTCGCTGTCGTCGTCCGCCACCGTGTGCGGAAGTCCGCGGACGACGGCCACCGGAAGGCCCGCGGCCTTGCCCTTGACCAGGTCGCCGGCGGCGGCCAGCTCGTCCGCGGTCGCCACGACGGTCGCGCTGAGCGGATTGCCGTACGCGTCCGTGCCGCCGCGCAGGTCGTCCAGCACGCGCACTCCGGCGGCGCCGATCGCGACATCCGTGAGCCCGGCACGCCAGGGCCGCCCGAAGGTGTCGGTGACGACGACGCCGACGGTGACGCCGAGCAGGTCGCGCAGTCCGGAGCGGATCGCGCGTGCCGAGGCGTCGGGGTCCTCGGGGAGCAGCAGGATTGTGCCCGCTGGGGTGTTCGAGGCGTCGACCCCGGCGGCGGCCATGACCAGGCCCTGCCGGTTCTCCACGATCCGCAGGGTGCCGCGCCGGGCGACCACCCGGACCGTCTCCGCGTCGATCGCGGCCTCCCGGTCGGTGGCCTCGACGATCCGGCCCTCCGCCTTGGAGACGATCTTGGACGTGACGAGGACGACGTCCCCGTCGGCCAGGCCCGGCTCGGCGGCGGCGATCAGCTTGGCGAGGTCGTCACCGGGGCGGACCTCGGGGAGGCCGGGCGGCGCCCACACCCGGTAGCCCTCGGCGGGCGGCGTGCTCACTGCCCCCGCACCTCCTCGGCCAGGGCGAGGGCCTCGCGGGCCATCTGTGCGGTGGCGTCGAGGTCCGTCATCATCAGCGGTACGGCCCGGCAGCGGATGCCGGCCGCCTCGACCCGCTCGACCGCACCGGCGTCGACGGTGTCGACCAGCCAGCCGTCGAGCAGCCCGGAGCCGTAGTGCTCGGCGACCGCCGTGGCGGTGGACTCGACGCCCACCGCCGCGAGCACCTTGTCCGCCATGCCGCGCACGGGCGCGTCCCCGACGATGGGGGACAGGCCCACCACGGGCACGCCCGCCTCCGCGATGGCCTCGCGGACACCGGGCACGGCGAGGATCGTGCCGACGGAGACGACGGGGTTGGACGGAGGGAAGAGGATCACGTCCGCCGCGGCGATGGCCTCCAGCACGCCCGGCGCCGGCTTGGCCTGCTCGGCACCCACCGGTACGACGGCCTCGGCCGGGACCGAGGCGCGCAGCTTCACCCAGTACTCCTGGAAGTGGACCGCCTTGCGCTCCCCGTCGATCTCGACGGCCACGTGGGTCTCCACGCGGTCGTCGGTCATCGGGATCAGCTTCACGCCCGGCTGCCAGCGGTCGCACAGCGCCTCGGTGACCGCGCTGAGCGGATAGCCGGCGCCGATCATCTGCGTCCGCACGATGTGCGTGGCGAAGTCACGGTCGCCCAGCCCGAACCACTCCGGCCCGACGCCGTAGGCGGCGAGCTCCTCCTTGAGGTGGAACGTCTCGTCGGCTCTGCCCCAGCCCTGCTCCTCGTTGATGCCGCCGCCGAGCGTGTACATCACCGTGTCGAGGTCCGGGCAGACCTTCAGCCCGAAGAGGTGGATGTCGTCGCCGGTGTTGCCGATGACCGTGATGTCCGCGTCCGGCGCGGCCTGCTTCAGACCGCGCAGGAAACGGGCACCGCCGATGCCGCCTGCCAGAACCACAATGCGCATGCGCCAAGTCTGGCAGGCGGGTACGACAACGTGTCAGACGGTCAGGGAACGCGGCCGCTGTCGTCCCTCGCAATGCGGAGCGGTGTGCATCGGCATCTCGGTCAGACCCGGGAAGTACACGTGGAGGCTGACCGCCGGTTCGAGGGTGTCGTTGACGACCTCGTGCACATAGCCCGGGGCGAACACCCGCTGAGCGCCGGCGGCCAACGCGCGCGTGCCGCGGTCGGTGCGCTCGGTCAGGGTGCCGTCCAGCACGGTGAGCACACCGGAGGAGGGGCCGTGGTCGTGCTGTCCGCTGCCCTGTCCGGGCACCCAGGACAGCAGCCACACCTCGTAGCCGGGTCCGGTGCGCAGCCGGTGGTACCAGCGGCTCGTCGCGTCGTAGCGCACCAGGTGCTCCCACTGGGTGCGGTCGGCGGCGACGCCGCGGGCGAGGCCGACGAAGTCGGCGACGGTGGCGGGGTGCTCACGCGGGGGCTGCAGCAGGTGCGGCACCTCGAGGAGGTCACCGGCGATCTGGAGGTCGCTGTCGCTGTTCATGCGGTGGGGGGTTCCTTGCGGAGAGTGCGGGAACGGGTGCCCCGTGGGAGAGGGCGGAGGAGCGGGAGGCGGCCCCGGGACGGTGTCCCCGCGGGCGGCTGGAGCTACGGTCGGCTCAACAGCTGGGACAGCAACAGCTACAGCGAACGCATGCAGCACCGACGGACCCGGCGATGCGGGTCGTCACGGATGCCAAGTTCGCGAGCATGCCCACAAGGACAGCGGTTCACACCTTCACTGTCAACTCGACGACCGGTATGTGGGACAAGCTTCACCTGTTCCGGTGCATGTGTGAGGCGAAAGGTTTGCTCACCCCGTCACCGGGACACATGCGGCACATCCGGGTGCGCAAGCCGCGTTGCGATCTCGTGATCCGACTGTGATCTTGTTCGCTTCGCCGTGTGCACAGGAACGGGATCGAACGCACGGACGTCTTTCTCCGTACAGGCCCTGCAAGGGGTCCTCGAGGCGGAAGGCGGCTTCCGGACCCCGTCTGTGTGTCAAGGTTTATGGCGATTTGAACACTTTCCGCACCGCCTTGGTTCCGCAGAGTGAATAAGGGGCCCAATAGCAGATCTCGGCTTGACTCGCCCGGAGCAGCACACTTGTAATTTCACTCGTGTCGTTCAGCCGGAATCGGTAACGGCTACATCACGGGGACGCGGAAAGACAGACGAGGGGCGCACATGACCGAGACGGTGCAGCAACTGCTGGTCGACGACGCGGGCGAGGAACTCGGCTGGCAGGAGCGCGCGCTGTGCGCCCAGACCGACCCCGAGTCCTTCTTCCCCGAGAAGGGCGGCTCCACGAGAGAGGCCAAGAAGGTCTGCCTCGCGTGCGAAGTCCGCTCCGAGTGCCTGGAGTACGCCCTCGCCAACGACGAACGGTTCGGCATCTGGGGCGGCCTGTCCGAGCGGGAGCGCCGGCGGCTGAAGAAGGCCGCGGTGTGAGCGCCGTATGACCGGCTGCTGAGCGAACGACCGCGGACTGTTCCGCACAAACGACTCGAACGGCCCGTCGCGGGTGGGTTGTCCACAGGCGGCGGGCCGCGGTCATGCCCAGCCGATAGTGTGGTCGCTCGTCCGAGACGCCCCACCGCCCGCAGGCGGCACCGGCGTCCACCGCAGTCCACCGAACCGGGGCCCGTACCTCGATGACCGTGCACAGCCACACCGCAGCCCAGCAAGACGGGGCCGCGACACCTGAGTTCCCGCGTCACGTGGTGACCGCGGTCCTCGTCTCCCACGACGGCGCCCGCTGGCTGCCCGACGCGCTCGCCGGGCTGCTCGGCCAGGAGCGCCCCGTGCAGTACGCCGTCGCCGCCGACACCGGCAGCGCCGACGACTCCGCCCAACTGGTCACGGCCGCCCTCGGCGCCGACCGCGTGCTCCACCTCGCCCGCCGCACCGGCTTCGGCCAGGCCGTCGAGGAAGCCACCCGCACCGCGCCCCTCCTCACCCCCGAGGAACTGCCCTACCTGAAGCGGCCCAGCGGCTGGGA
The DNA here is from genome assembly GCF_055583185.1 of Streptomyces sp. NPDC104814. Classification (NCBI taxonomy): domain Bacteria; kingdom Bacillati; phylum Actinomycetota; class Actinomycetes; order Kitasatosporales; family Streptomycetaceae; genus Streptomyces; species Streptomyces sp. NPDC104814. The sequence continues at coordinate 470,287 of NZ_JBVJOL010000006.1, forward strand.
CCCCGTCACGCGCACCTGGCGCGACGACGCCTACGACCTGCCAGAACTGCCGCACGGTGAACCCTTCCAGTGGCTGTGGCTGCTGCACGACGACTGCGCCCCCGAACCCGACGCGCTCGCCGAGCTGCTGCGCGTCGTCGACCGCGAACTGGAGCTCGGCCGCGACGACGTGGCGGTCGTCGGCCCCAAACTGCGCGGCTGGTACGACCGCCGCCAGCTGCTCGAGGTCGGCGTCTCCATCGCCGACTCCGGCCGCCGCTGGACCGGCCTGGACCGCCGCGAACAGGACCAGGGCCAGCACGACCACGTCCGTGACGTGCTGTCCGTGTCCAGCGCCGGCATGCTGGTGCGCCGCGACGTCTTCGAACAGCTCGGCGGCTTCGACCGCCGCCTGCCCCTCATGCGGGACGACGTCGACCTGTGCTGGCGCGCGCACGCCGCCGGCCACCGCGTCCTGATCGCTCCCGAAGCCGTCGTACGGCACGCCGAGGCCGCATCCCGCGAGCGCCGCGCCGTCGACTGCGCCGGCCGCACCACCGCCTCCCCGCACAAGGTCGACAAGGCCGGCGCCGTCTACACCCTCCTCGTCAACGCCCGCACCGCCGTGCTGCCCTGGATCGTGCTGCGCGTCGTCCTCGGCACCCTGCTGCGCACCGTCGCCTACCTCGTCGGCAAGGTCCCCGGACAGGCCGTCGACGAGATCCGCGGCCTGCTCGGCACCCTGCTGCGGCCCGAGCGGATCATCGCCGGCCGGCGCCGCCGCGGACGGCCCACGGTCGACAAGGGCGAACTGCGGCCCCTGTTCCCGCCGCCCGGAGCGACCGTACGGGCCACCTTCGAACAGGTCGCGGGCAACCTCTTCGGCGGCACCGACCCGGAGACCTCCTCGGCCGGCCGGCACGGCGGTGCCGTCGAGTCGGGACCCGGCGGGGACGACGCCGAATTCCTGGAGATCGAGCAGTTCGCGCGTCTGAAGCGCATCGCCCGCAAACCGGGCCCGGTGCTCTTCCTGGTCCTTCTGGCCGTCTCCCTGGTCGCCTGCCGCAACCTCCTGGGCGGCGGCGCCCTCGCCGGCGGCGCGCTGCTGCCCGCCCCGGCCGACGCCTCCGAGCTGTGGTCCCGCTACCTCGACGCCTGGCATCCCGTCGGCGCCGGCGGCGACCCCTCCGCGCCGCCCTACCTGGCGATCGTCGCGCTGCTGGCGTCGGTGCTGTTCGGCTCGACCGGACTCGCCGTCACCGTCCTGCTGGTCTGCTCCGTCCCGCTGGCCGGCGTCACCGCGTACTTCGCCTCCCGCCCGCTCGTGGAGTCCCGGCTGCTGCGCGCCTGGGCGGCCATCGCCTACGCCTTCCTGCCCGCCGCCACCGGCGCCCTCGCCGGCGGCCGCATCGGCACCGCCGTCCTCGCCGTCCTGCTGCCGCTGATCGCCCGCGCGGGCATCGCCGCGAGCGGCCTCGCGCATCCCTCGGGCGGACGCGGCAGCTGGCGCGCCACCTGGGCCTACGCCCTGCTGCTGACCCTGACCACGGCGTTCACACCGATCGTGTGGCCCATCGCGCTGATCCTCGGCATCGCCGTGCTCGCCCTGCGCCGCCGCGACCTGCCCGCCCAGGGCCTGCGCTTCCTGGCCCAGCTGGGCACCCCGCTGCTCGTGCTCGCGCCCTGGTCGCTGTCCCTGCTGCCGTTCGGCTTCTTCACCGAGGCCGGCCTGGACTACGGCTCCTCCTCCGCCTCCGCGCTCGACCTGCTCGGCGCGAGCCCGGGCGGTCCCGGCACCGTCGACGGACTGATGCTCATCGGCATCGTGCTGGCCGCACTCGCCGCCCTGATGCGCTCCGAGCGCCGGCGGGGCATCTGGACCGCCTGGGCCGTCGCCCTCGTGGCCCTCGTCTTCGCCGTCCTGTCCAACCACTCCACCTGGGCCGGCCCCGCCACCCTCGTCTACGGTCTCGCCCTGCTCGCCGCCGCCGTCCTCGGCGCCGACGGAGCCCGCACGCGCGTGGCCGAGCAGAGCTTCGGCTGGCGCCAGCCGGTCGCCGCGCTGATCGCCTTCGCCTCCGCCGCGGGCCCGCTGCTCGTCGCCGCCGGCTGGATGATCGGCGGCGCCGACGGGCCGCTGGAGCGCCGCGACCCCGTGCAGGTGCCCGCCTTCGTCGCCGAGGAGAGCAGCACCCGCGACCAGGCCCGCACCCTGGTCCTGGACAGCGACTCCGCCGCCCACGTGAGCTACATGCTGGTCCGCGGCTCCGGCGCCCGCCTCGGCGACGCCGAACTCGCCGCCGCCGACGGCGAGAACGACCGGCTCGACCAGACCGTCGCCAACCTCGTCGCCGGTTCCGGCGCCGACCAGACCGACCAGCTCGGCGCGTTCGCCGTGCGCTACGTCCTCGTCCACAAGGGCGCGCCCCGCGAGGTCACCCGCGTCCTGGACGCCACCCCCGGCCTGAGCCGGCTCAGCGAGCAGAACGGCAGCGGCCTGTGGCGGGTGAACCGCGAGGTCTCCCGCGCCGTCGTCGTCCCGGCCTCCGGCACCGGCACACCGCTGCCCGTCGCGGCCGGCCCCGTGGAGATCCACACCATGGTCCCGGCCGGCCAGGGCACGCGCGTGCTGCGCCTGGCCGACGCCGCCGCGGGCGGCTGGAGCGCCACCCTGGACGGCAAGCCGCTGAAGGCCACCACCGTCGACGGTTGGGCGCAGGGCTTCGAACTGCCCTCCTCCGGCGGAAAGCTCGACGTCGTCTACGACGACCCGTTCGGCCACACCGCCTGGCTGTGGGCCCAGGGTGCCCTCGCCGTCGTCCTCGTCGTCCTCGCCCTGCCCGGGCGGCGCCGCGACGTCGACGACGATCTGCCCGAGGAGCCCGTGATCCCGGCCCAGCCGGTCGCCGGCGAGGGCCGCCGCGCCCGCCGCCTGCGCGCCCAGGCCGAGGCGGAGGCCGCGGCCGGGGAGGAGCAGCCCGTACCCGCTGAGGCCGAGCAGCCCCCGGCGCCGGTCCCGCAGCAGCAGTCCTACGACCAGTGGGACACGCCCGCCCCCGCCCCGGCCGGATACGGCGGCTACGACCCGTATCAGGCAGCCCCTCAGCCGTACCCGGCGGACGGCGGCTACGAGCAGCCGTACCAGGCCGACCCGTACCAGGCCGGCGGCTACGACCCCTACGGCTACGGCGGCCAGAACCCGGCCGGCGCCTACGACCCGACGGCCTATCAGCAGCCGTACGACCAGGGGTACGACGCGACGGCCTACGGCCAGGCACAGCCGCAACCGCACGACGGCGGCCATGAGCGCCCCGACGGGAGCCAGCAGTGAACCGCACGACCCTGTCCCTGATCGCCGGCGCGACCGCGCTCGCCGCCGTGACCGGCTTCGCCGCGCTCAGCTCCCCGGACGCCTCCGGCGCGGACACCGCCGAGGCCGCCGCCCAGCGGCCCGTTCAGCGCACCACGCTGCTCTGCCCGGCGCCCAGCCAGTCCGACCTCGCCGACACGGCGTACACGTCCTTCACGCCCGTCACCCAGGGCGTGTCGGGCGCCGGCACGGCCGAACTGAAGGCCGCCGCCGAGCAGTCGGCGGGCAGCGCGGGCGGCAAGGACAAGAAGGGCAAGAAGACGCCCGCGAAGAGCGGCGCACCGGCCCTCACGCCCAAGCAGCCCGGCACCCCCGCGACCGCGGAGGCTTCCGGCGCGGACGTGCCCGCGCTGATCGGTACCGCCCAGGGCAGGTTCGCACCCGGCTGGACCGTCCAGCAGACCACCGAGGTCGCCGCCGGTAACGGGCGCGGCCTGCAGGGCGTCAACTGCACGGCCCCCGACACGGAGTTCTGGTTCCCGGGCGCCAGCACCGCCGCCGACCGCACCGACTACGTGCATCTGACCAACCCCGACGACTCCGCCGCCGTCGCCGACATCGAGCTGTACGGCAAGGACGGCGCGGTGAAGTCGACGGTCGGCGAGGGCATCACCGTCCCGCCGCACGGCGCCGAGCCGATCCTGCTGTCCACGCTCACCGACGACCGGCAGGACGACCTCACCGTCCACGTCACCGTCCGCAGCGGCCGGGTCGGCGCCGCCGTCCAGGCCCTCGACCAGAAGCTCGGCGGTGACTGGCTGCCCGCGGCCGCGGACCCGGCACCGAGCCTGGTGCTGCCCGGCATTCCCAAGGACGCGGTGTCCGTCCGGCTGGTCGCCTTCACGCCCGGTGGCTCCGACGCCGATCTGAAGGTGCGCCTGGCCTCACCGTCCGGGCTGATCACCCCGGCCGGCCACGAGACGCTGCACGTGAAGTCCGGCATGACCGGTGTCCTCGACCTCGGTGACGTCACCCGCGGCGAGGCCGGGTCGCTGGTGCTGACGCCGACGGACCGCGCCGTGCCGGTGGTGGCCGCGCTGCGGGTCGTCCGCGGCAAGGGCGACCAGCAGGAGACGGCGTTCATCCCGGCGACCGCGGCCGTGGGCGCACGCGCGACGGTCGCCGACAACAGCGCCAAGGGCTCCACGCTCTTCCTCACCGCGCCGACGGCGAACGCCCAGGTGAAGGTCACGGCGTCGGCCGGCAGCGAGGGCGGCACGGCGGCGGTCCAGACGTACACGATCAAGGCGGGCACCACGCAGGACGTGCGGATCCCCGTCCCCAGCGGCCTGAAGGGGACCTACGCGCTGACGGTCGAGCAGGTCTCGGGCGGCCCGGTCTACGCCGCCCGCATGCTCGCGGCGACGGAGGACGGCGTTCCGGCCTTCACGGTCCAGACCCTGCCCAACGACCGCGGCACGATCGCGGTGCCCCGGGCCGACGAGGACCTGGCGGTGCTGCAGAAGTAGGGCGACGCGGGCGGGGCCGGGCGCTTCCGCGGTGTCCGGCTCAGTCCTCGCCGTAGCGGGGATCGACGGTCTCCGGGGTCAGCCCGAGCAGCTCGGCGACCTGCTCCACCACGATCTCGTGGACCAGCGCCGCCCGCTCGTCGCGTCCCTTGGTGCGGATCTCCACGGGCCGCCGGTACACCACCACGCGCGCCCGTCGGCCCTCACGCGCCGGGACGATCCCGCCGAGCGGCACGGCCTCGTCGTTCCACGGCTGCCCGGGGCCGTCCAGCCGCGGCACCTCCAGCACGAGGAAATCGATGTCGGTGAGCTGCGGCCAGTGCCGCTCCAAGCGGTCCACGGAGTCCTGCACCAGGTCCGCGAACACCTCGGCGCGGCTCGCGGCGAGCGGCACCTGCGGCGGCGCGATCGGCCCGCGCATCCCCCGGCCGTGGCGATCACGGCGGCGGGGCCCGGGGCCCGGGGCACGGGGCGGTACGGCGTTGTCCATCACTGGTGCAGCGTAGTCCTCGGCGCCCTCGCGTGCCCGGCCTGTGGGTGACGGTTCGGCCACGGGGAGCCGGCGGCGCGCGACGCTGTCGCAGCCTGACCATTCCGGCCAACTTCGGCTCGTTTCCGTATCTCTACATGACCGCGGATCTCCAGCCGATTGGTGGTGTTTGTACGGAGAAATGACCGGATCGCGAACCGTCGACCGCCGGAAGGACGGACGTCGACGCAGGTCAGCGCGGTCCCTCTGCGAGGCTGTGTGGGACGTTTCACAGCCCGACACGGGGGAGTGACCTGGTGGAGAGTCGTCGCGGCCCGCTCAAGAGTGCGGTACCGTCCAACATCGTGAGCCCTGTACGTCGCTGTTCGCGCACCGCCTGCGGCCGACCCGCCGTCGCGACGCTGACGTACGTCTACGCCGACTCGACCGCGGTCCTCGGCCCGCTCGCCACCTACGCCGAACCCCACTGCTACGACCTGTGCGCCGAGCACTCCGAGCGCCTCACCGCCCCGCGCGGCTGGGAAGTCGTACGCCTGCTGGACGGCTCCGCTCCCGCGCGGCCCAGCGGGGACGACCTGGAAGCCCTCGCCAACGCGGTCCGCGAGGCGGCCCGCCCCCAGGAACGGGCGGCCGAGGCCGGCGGCGGCGCCCGCTCGGCGGACCCGATGGAGGTCGCCCGCCGCGGCCATCTGCGGGTCCTGCGCTCACCCGACAACTGAGCCGCGCGGCGCTCGCCGCGTCGTCCCCCTGATCTCCCGCTTGACCTGAGGTTACGGCTCGCCGTCCACTCGGTGGCCGCTCCTTCCGCCGCCGCTACGGGCGGGTAGGTTGGGGCGACCGACGGGGATGCTCAGGAGGAAGTGACCGTGGCTGGTGATCTGTCGCAGCTTGTGAAGGCGTACGACGTGCGCGGGGTGGTTCCGGACCAGTGGGACGAGTCGCTCGCCGAACTGTTCGGCATGGCCTTCGCCCAGGTGACCGGCGCGAACGCGATCGTCGTCGGCCACGACATGCGGCCCTCCTCACCCGGCCTCTCCCGCGCCTTCGCGCGCGGTGCGGCGGCACGCGGCGTGGACGTCACCGAGATCGGCCTGTGCTCCACGGACCAGCTGTACTACGCCTCCGGCGCGCTGAACCTGCCCGGCGCGATGTTCACCGCCTCGCACAACCCGGCCCAGTACAACGGCATCAAGATGTGCCGGGCCGGCGCCGCGCCCGTCGGTCAGGACACCGGACTGGCCGAGATCCGCACGCTGGTCGAGCAGTGGAGCGTCTCCGGGGCCCCGGAGACGGCCGTGACGGCGGGAACCCTGGGTGAGCGCGAGACGTTGCAGGATTACGCGGCCTACCTGAAGTCCCTCGTCGACCTGACCTCCATCCGGCCCCTGAAGGTCGTCGTCGACGCGGGCAACGGCATGGGCGGCCACACCGTGCCCACGGTGCTGGACGGCCTGCCCGTCCAACTCGTCCCGATGTACTTCGAGCTGGACGGCACCTTCCCCAACCACGAGGCCAACCCCCTGGACCCGGCCAACCTCGTCGACCTTCAGGCGCGGGTACGCAAGGAGGGCGCCGACCTCGGCCTCGCCTTCGACGGCGACGCCGACCGCTGCTTCGTCGTGGACGAGCGGGGCGAGCCGGTGTCACCGTCGGCGATCACCGCGCTGGTCGCGTCCCGGGAACTGGACCGCAACGGCGGCGAGGGCACGATCATCCACAACCTGATCACCTCCTGGTCGGTGCCGGAGGTCGTCGCCGAACACGGGGGCACGCCGGTGCGCACCCGTGTCGGCCACTCCTTCATCAAGGCGGAGATGGCGCGTACGGGAGCGATCTTCGGCGGCGAGCACTCCGCGCACTACTACTTCCGGGACTTCTGGAACGCGGACACGGGCATGCTGGCGGCGCTGCACGTCCTCGCGGCCCTCGGGGAACAGGACGGCCCGCTGTCGGCGCTGGTGGCGCAGTACGACCGGTACGTCGGCTCCGGAGAGATCAACTCCACCGTCGCCGACCAGGCGGCCCGCGTGGCGGCGATCCGCGCGGCCTACGAGGGACGCGAGGGCGTCACCCTGGACACCCTCGACGGCCTCACGGTGAGCGCCACCGACTGGTGGTTCAACGTCCGCCCCTCCAACACAGAACCCCTGCTCCGCCTGAACGCGGAAGCGAGGGACGCGAGCCTGATGGCGAAGGTCCGCGACGAGGCCCTGGCAATCATCCGAGCCTGACCGTCGCCGCCCGCCACGTCTCCCTAGCTGCGGGGAGGCACGCACACCCCGACATAGCTGCGGGCAGTCGTGCCTCCCCCGAGCTCTTCGAGCAGGGGGGACCCCAGGGCGGCACGGGTGGGCTGGGGGTACCCCCTACACGTAGTGCTTGGGGGAGGCACCCCGCCAGCGCCGGTGAGCGCCCCAACCCCCGGCCAGCCCAGACGCCAGGCACTAGCAAACGCCGGGCGCGCAGCCCGACCGCGGGACGCAAAGCGTTGGGCGCGCAGCCCAACCGCGGGAGACACCAGGCGCCGGGTGCGCAGCCCGACGTCGGTCACGGAGCCACCGACGCCACAGCACAGGGCGTTATCCACAGCCCCCCGCGCAAGGCCGCTCCCAGCGGTACGCTGACCAGGCACTACCCCCACACCGCCGTATCCGAAGGGACAGCCCATGCCGCTCGAAGCCGGCCTCCTGGAGATCCTCGCCTGCCCGGCCTGCCACGCCCCCCTCAAGGAGCAGGACACCGAGCTGATCTGCACCGGTCAGGGCTGCGGCCTGGCGTACCCGGTCCGCGACGGCATCCCCGTGCTGCTCGTCGACGAGGCCCGTCGCCCGGCGTAACACCGCCGCGAAAGCCCGCGCACCGACGACACGGCGATCGGAGACTGCCGCCATGCTCGACGAATCGCTGCTCGACACGCCGGAGGCGCTGGCCGAGGCCGACCGCCGCGCCCTGCTGCGCGGCGCCGCCGAGGCCGGCGCCCGCGTCCGTACGGCCGCCCGGCACGCCGCCGAGGCCGGCATCAACGGCCTCAAACCCGACGGCCGCCCCCGCGCCGTCCTCATCGCCGGCCCCGGCGCCGCCGCCACCCACGCCGCCGACCTGCTCGGCACCCTCGCCGGCCCCGGCAGCCCCGTCATCCGGCTCGCGGCCACCGGTGTCGCCCCCGCCGCGGGCGCACTGCGCTGGGAGCTGCCCGGCTGGGCCGGCTCCGTCGACCTGCTGCTGATCGCCACCCCGGACGGCACCGAACCCTCCCTGTCCCAGCTCGCCGAGCAGGCCTACCGGCGCGGCTGCGCGGTCGTCGCCGTCGCCCCCGCCGGCACCCCCCTCGCGGAAGCCGTCGCGGGCGTCCACGGCCTGTTCCTGCCGATGGCGACCGCCCCGTACGACCAGGAGGAACCGCTCGCCGCCTCCGCGCCGGGCGTCCTGTGGGCGCTGCTCACCCCTCTGCTCGCCCTGCTCGACCGCATCGGCCTGCTCAGCGCGCCGCCCGACGCCCTGGAGAAGGTCGCCGACCGCCTCGACCACGTCGCCGAGCGCTGCGGCCCCGCCATCGCGACGTACAGCAACCCGGCCAAGACCCTCGCCGCCGAACTGGCCGACGCCCTGCCTCTCGTCTGGACCGAAGGCACCTCCGCGGGCCCGGCGGGCCGCCGCTTCGCCGCCGCCCTCGCCGAGCTGGCCGGCGTCCCCGCGGTCGTCGCCGAACTGCCCGAGGCGCTCGCCGCGCACAGCGCCCTGCTGGCCGGCCCGCTGGCCGCCGGAGCCGACCCGGACGACTTCTTCCGTGACCGCGTCGAGGAACCACCCGCGATGCACGCACGCGTGGTGCTGCTGCGCGACCGCCCCATCGGCAGCCTCACCGCCGCCCCGGCCGCCCGCGATCTGGCCCTCAGCCACGACACGCCGATCAGCGAACTGGAACCGGAGGAGGGCGACGAGCTGGAGACGCTGGCCGAGCTGATCGCCATCACCGATTTCGCCGCCGTTTACCTGGCCGTCGCGTCAAGGGCCTGATCTTTTCCCGGGCACGCCGGCCCGCGCCGAACGCCCCGTCATCGGCCCGCACGCACCCCCGAGAGAGTTCCCATGGACCGTCTCGACAACACCGTCCGCCCCTACGCCTGGGGATCCACCACCGCGATCCCGCAGCTGCTCGGCGTGGCCCCGACCGGCGAACCCCAGGCGGAGATGTGGATGGGCGCGCACCCCGGCGCCCCCTCGCGCACCGCACGCGGCACCCTCACCGACGTCATCGCGGCCGCCCCCGAACGGGAACTGGGCGCCGCGGCCGTGGCGAAGTTCGGTCCGCGCCTGCCGTTCCTGCTCAAGGTGCTCGCCGCCGGCGCGCCGCTCTCCCTCCAGGTCCACCCCGACCTGGCGCAGGCCCGGCAGGGGTTCGCCGAGGAGGAGCGCCGCGGCATCCCGCTCGACGCCCCGCACCGCAACTACAAGGACACCAACCACAAGCCCGAACTGGTCTGCGCCCTCACCGAGTTCGACGGCCTGTGCGGCTTCCGCGACCCCGTCCACACCGCCGACCTGCTCGCCGCTCTCGGCGTCGACTCCCTCAAGCCGTACGTCGACCTGCTGCACGCCCACCCCGAGGAAGCGGCCCTGCGCGAGGTACTGACCGCGATCCTCACCGCGGACCGCGAGGAGATGGCCCACACCGTCGCCGAGGCCGCGGCCGCCTGTGACCGGCTCGGCGGCGACTACACCGCGTATGCGGGTATCGCCCACCACTACCCGGGGGATCCCGGAGTCATCGCCGCGATGCTCCTCAACCACGTCCGCCTCCAGCCCGGCGAGGCTCTCTACCTCGGCGCAGGCGTCCCCCACGCCTACCTGGACGGCCTGGGCGTGGAGATCATGGCCAACTCCGACAACGTCCTGCGCTGCGGCCTGACGCCCAAGCACGTCGACGTCCCCGAACTGCTGCGCGTCGTCCGCTTCGAGGCGGGCGACCCGGGCGTGCTGCGCCCGGAGGCCTCCCCGGACGGCGAGGAGGTCTACGAGACCCCCATCGACGAGTTCCGTCTCTCCCGCTACGCCCTGCCGGAGGGCGGCGCGGCCCATGACCTCACCCGGTCCAGCCCGCAGATCCTCCTGTGCACGGCAGGCGCCGTCCGGGCCGGGGACGACGAGCTGACCGCCGGTCAGTCCGTCTTCGTGCCGGCGGGGGAGAAGGCCGAGGTGTCCGGCGCCGGCACGCTGTTCCGGGCCACGGTGATCGCCTGACCACTGCCCCCGGACGCGGCTGCGGTGTGTTCGTATGACCGTGACTGTGGACACTCGAGACGCCGGAGCCGCGGGGGCTGCAAGAATGGCCCACCGGCAAAGGGCGGGCAAAGGCCCGGACGGCGAGAACACACGCAGGCGAAGGGACTACGCGGACACATGAGCGCGTCAGGCGGCACCAAGGCGATCGTGGCGGCACTCGGCGCCAACCTCGCGATCGCGGCTTCTAAGTTCGTGGCGTTCGCGTTCAGCGGCTCGTCGTCGATGCTCGCCGAGGGCGTGCACTCGGTAGCCGACTCCGGCAACCAGTTCCTGCTGCTGGTCGGCGGCAAGCGCGCCCAGCGCGAAGCCACCCCGCAGCACCCCTTCGGCTACGGCCGCGAGCGGTTCATCTACGCCTTCCTCGTCTCCATCGTCCTGTTCTCCGTCGGCGGCATGTTCGCCATCTACGAGGGCTACGAGAAGATCAGCCACCCGCACGAACTGAAGCACTGGTACTGGCCGGTGGGCGTCCTCGTCTTCGCGGTCATCGCCGAGGGCTTCTCGTTCCGCACGGCCATCAAGGAGTCCAACGAACTGCGCGGCAAGCTCTCCTGGGCGCAGTTCATCCGCCGCGCCAAGGCGCCCGAGCTGCCCGTCGTCCTCCTCGAGGACTTCGGCGCACTCATCGGCCTCGTCCTCGCCCTCTTCGGCGTCGGCATGACCCTGCTCACCGGCGACGGCGTCTGGGACGGCATCGGCACGGTCTGCATCGGCGTCCTGCTCGTCCTCATCGCGCTCGTCCTCGCCGCCGAGACCAAGTCGCTGCTGCTCGGCGAGGCCGCCGGCGCCGACGAGGTCAAAAAGATCGAGGCCGCGATGGTCGACGGCGACACCGTCACCCGCATCATCCACATGCGCACGCTCCACCTCGGCCCCGAGGAGCTGCTCATCGCCGCCAAGATCGCCGTCCGGCACGACGACACCGCCGCCGAGGTCGCCACCGCCATCGACGCCGCCGAGGCCCGCATCCGCGCCGCCGTGCCCATCGCGCGCGTGATCTACCTCGAGCCCGACATCTACAGCGAGGCCGAGGCCGCCAAGGGCCCCGACCCGGAGGCCACCCCCGGCGGCCCCACCCCGCAGAGCGCCGGGCACTGAACCGCCGCTGCGGCTGCCTCACCCACGGCGGCACGGGCGGCACCGTCGCCCGCGCCCTGCACCGCACCGCGAACGCGGCGATCCCGACACGACCCGGTCCCCCCTCCCGCCCACCCCTGCGTTCACCGGCCCGAACGGCCCGGCACGCACCGGTGAACTCCCGACGCATTTGGGCGCGGACTGGGGACGGCCCCGCCGACCGTGTAGCTTGGGAGAGAGCCAGACGTCGCTGCTGATGGCGGTCGGGCGGTCCCCGGCGGACCGACCGAGGGAGAGAGGGCCTCCGACGGACTGCGCTGCGCGCACGCGGGCATGCCTGTGTCCTCTTTCGGGCACCCCTGTGTCCGCCGCCGCGCAGATCAGCCGTACCCACCCTCGACCCAATCCCGAGGAGCAGCTCGCATGACGACTGTCGACAACCGACAGGACTTCAAGGTCGCCGACCTGTCCCTGGCCGAGTTCGGCCGCAAGGAGATCACCCTCGCCGAGCACGAGATGCCGGGCCTGATGGCGATCCGCAAGGAGTATGCCGAGGCGCAGCCGCTGGCGGGCGCCCGGATCACCGGTTCGCTGCACATGACGGTGCAGACGGCCGTGCTGATCGAGACCCTGGTGGCGCTGGGCGCCGAGGTCCGCTGGGCCTCCTGCAACATCTTCTCCACGCAGGATCACGCCGCGGCGGCCATCGCGGTGGGCCCGCACGGCACGCCGGAGAACCCGCAGGGTGTGCCGGTCTTCGCCTGGAAGGGCGAGACGCTGGAGGAGTACTGGTGGTGCACGGAGCAGGCGCTGACCTGGCCCGGCACGCCCACCGGCGGTCCGAACATGATCCTCGACGACGGCGGTGACGCCACCCTCCTCGTCCACAAGGGCGTCGAGTACGAGAAGGACGGCAAGGTCCCCTCGCCCGACACCGCCGAGTCCGACGAGCACCGCGTCATCCTCGAGCTGCTCACCCGCACCGTCGCCGAGACCCCGCAGAAGTGGACCCAGCTGGCGTCCGAGATCCGCGGTGTCACGGAGGAGACCACGACGGGTGTGCACCGTCTGTACGAGATGATGCGGGAGGGCACGCTGCTGTTCCCCGCGATCAACGTGAACGACTCGGTGACGAAGTCGAAGTTCGACAACAAGTACGGCTGCCGTCACTCGCTCGTCGACGGCATCAACCGTGCCACCGATGTGCTGATCGGCGGCAAGGTCGCGGTGGTGTTCGGTTACGGCGACGTGGGCAAGGGCTGTGCGGAGTCGCTGCGCGGCCAGGGTGCCCGGGTGATCGTCACGGAGATCGACCCGATCTGCGCGCTGCAGGCGGCGATGGACGGCTACCAGGTGACGACGCTGGACGAGGT
>NZ_JBVJOL010000007.1:0-68302 GCF_055583185.1 Streptomyces sp. NPDC104814
CACCCGCTACGACAAACGCGCCCGCCACTACCAAGCCATGGTCACCCTCGCCTGCCTCCTGCTCTGGCTGCCCTGACTTTGCGGACACGACCTAGCGGCCGAGGGCCTGTCGCAGGGACAGGTTGTGGTACTTCCGCAGCCGGTACAACTCCCAGCCCGACAACACCGTCACCGACACCGGAGCGCCGAGCAGAAACACGATCCGGGCAAGGACGGGAACCTCGGCGTTCGCGTTATTGATCACGTCGAGGGTGGCCATCACCCACGCCAGCACGGTGGCGAGAACCGGCGGCAGCACCTCGTGGATATCGGCGGTGCGGAACACGTGGTTGAGGCAGAGTGCGATCCCGTACAAGGCGAATCCCAGCGACCATGTGCAGAGGACGATGAGGACGACCATGCCGGGAATCCCGATGGCATCACGGAAGCCAGTGGTCGCCGGATCGGGCGCGACGGCGAGCGGGAACGTTGCCATGGACCCCATCAGAGCCGCCACCGCCCCGAAGGGCTTCAGGGACCGTCGCAGATAGAGCCGACGCAGCGCGCCCTGCGCGGCGAACGCGAACAGGGCGATCACGAACGGGAAAGCACACACGAGGAAGAGTGTGCTGGTCCAGCTCTGGTCGAACTTGTCGCTCGCCACGGCGTCGGCACCCTTGGCGGTGTCGACCGGCTTGTACGACATGACCAGCACGAGCCAGGCGGCGGCACCGAGCCCGGTCCGCCACATTTGGATCTTGCGTACCGTCAGGTCCTCGACGGCGTCCGGGCGCGACGGGCGGAAGGCCCGCTGGGCGGCGTAGAACGGGTTGTAGACGCACTTCAGGATCCGCTGCCCGCGCGTCAGCGGCGGCCGGGGCGGTCGCGGGAACGGATGCTGCGGGCCACCGCCGTGCGGTGGTGACGGGTACGGGCCCCAGCCCTGCGGACGTCCCGGAAACCCCTGCGGCGGCACGGGGGCGGGCTGCGGCGGATAGGGCCCCACGCCGGGACCGCCGGGGTACGGATGGGGTGCGCCTCCGGGGGAAGGCTGAGGGCCGGGACCTGAGCCCGGCTGTCCACCGGGGCCGTATCCAGGTCCGCCCGTCGGACCCCACTGCCCATTGCCGTGCGTACTCATCGCATGCGCCCCCGATGTTTCGCCTGTGCCGTGCGCGGCGTGACTCGAACCGTCCGCTCGGCGTGCGGCGTGATCCTACCCATGCCTGGTGGGTCTTATAGATGGTGGCACTCGCCCCGGCCCCGAAGCGTGTGCGACGACCCCGCACTGGGATACAAAGCCACTACGAGAGCCCGTCGCTGGACGGCCGTCGAAGCCGTCCAGCACGCTCCCGAGAACACCCTTGGTTGACTTCCGCCTCCAATGCGGCGGCGAGCATGCGGCGGGCGCCCTCGCGGACGATCTCGTCGATCAGGGAGCCGGACTGGGTGGAGCCGTCGTCGGTGACTACGCTGAGCACGGGCGTGCCTTCCCGACCCGCGCTGCAACGCGGGCCTACTCGGAGACCTTACGGATCATTCGGGAAGGTACGCCCTCCGCATCCCTCCCGGCACCGATCCACAGGTTCCGAGCATTGCTCATGGCGTTTGGGTCAGTCGGGTTGTCGTAATCGCGAACGAGGTCGAGGACGGTTCCCGCGGGCAGGTCGGCGAGGTACCCGTCGATGTAGGTGTGCCGGACGCCGCGCAGGAGGGTGGTGAATGTTCCCCGGCCGCTGAGGATGGTCTTCTGGACGGTGCGGGGGCTGCGACGCTCGGCACTGCGGATGAGCAGGGACGCGGTGCTGAGGGTGGTGATAGCGGTGATCTCGTCGGTGGTCAGGTTTGCCGAGCCAGCCGGCGAAAACGGAGAAGGACGGTTCGGGAACAGGGCAGCCTGCGGCCGGTATTCCGGCGCCAAGGAAGCCACGTGCCTTCGCCTGTCCTCGGGGGAGCCAGCCGTGACTGAGCGTGGTAGTTGCCCGCGCAGAACGGTGGCCGAGTAAGCCCCCTTCGGTTACAGCTGGAGTCCGTCGCTAGGCTCCGGGCCCATGACCAGTGATGTGGGGTTCACCTGCGCATGCTGCGGGGCCCACCACCCTGAGCTGCCGATGAACTACACGGCCGAGGCCCCCGCTGTGTGGGAGCCGGCCTTCGCCGACGCCGAGGACTGCTTGCTCTCTGCGGACCAGTGCGTGGTTCGCGGGCAGCACTACTTCGTGAAGGGCCTGATCGAGATACCGGTCATCGGCAGTGCCGAGGTGTTCTCCTGGGGCGTCTGGGTCTCGCTCAGCCGAGAGAGCTTCTCCCGAGCCTCGGCTCTGTGGGACAGGCCTGGCCGCGAGGCTGAGAAGCCGTACTTCGGCTGGCTCACCACCGATCTTCCCGTATACCCGGCGACGACGCTCAACCTGAAGACGCGCGTCCATACCCGTCCGGTCGGCGAACGCCCCTTCGTCGAGCTGGAGCCCACCGACCACCCCCTCGCCATCGAGCAGTGCACAGGAATCAGCCCGGATCGCGTACGGGAGATTGCGTCGGCGGTGCTCCACTCCGGAGACGGCGAGCAGCGGTAGTGGCTGACCAGCCCGTATCGTCCGTCCCGTTCGCGCCTGCCGGCCTGAGCCGCAGGGCCCAGCGGTTCATCGAGACGGAGGGCATACGCGTTCGCCGGCAGGACATCCGGCGACACCGTGACGCGTGGGTAGAGCATGGGATCCCCGCTACGGAGATTGAGCGGGCCGCTGCCTTCCAGGACCGCTGGGGCGGCCTTGCCCTGCCGCCGGCCCCGTTCTACGAGGGCGGTCCGCGCGTCCTGAACGCCGACTGCCCCGAGGACGTGCCCGCGGAAGGCTGGTCGTTTCCGGCAGGGGACTGCCGGGTGTCCATGGCCTACAGCTTCATGATCGGCCCCGACGGTGCGTTCGGCATCGACGCCTACCAGTGGACGCGCCTGCATGCCAACATTGACGGATGGGTGGAATCTCTGGCGCTCGCCGCTCATGCCCGCCGCTGGGCCACGACCGTCACAAGGGTCACGCGCAAGGCCGTCGACGCACTGGATCTCGGCGCATTCGAACCGGTGCCCGAAGTACAGGGTGTGGCCGACTCTTGGTGGCGGGGCAAGGACTCCCTCATCGCCGTGTACCGGGGTGAGGCCGTGGGTCTTGACGCCCCGCAATGCCTCGAAGCGCACGTTTACGGGGGCCTCGACGAGTGTGGCCTCTACGGTGGCTGACCTACGGGGCCTGGGTCTGAGCCATACTGCAGCACAGGTGCCAACTGCCGTACTCACTCGCATCGGGGCAACGGAGGACTGGCTCTGTTCCGAGGTGGCAAGGCAAGATCACCAGTGTGATACGCCATCCTCACGACGATGCTGAGTTGCTGGCATTGGTTCGTCGTTACGTCACGCCCGAGCGACGCTACCTGAAGCTCGGCGGTGGCTTGCTGCGCATGCAAAGTCCTGAGTGCGACCGATTTATGCGAGACCTTCGTGAGGACGCGGGACTCATCACCGCAGATGAGGTCGCCAAGCTTCTTGAGGGCGGCTGGCGTGAGCGGAGAACTGCGGCTTGGCTCGTAGCTGTCTGCCGCCGGACCGAGTTCCGCGAGCACCTCGGGGCACTCCTGCTGGCCAGCGAAGTCTGCTGTGTTGGGCTGGCCTATTGCGTAGCCCTGGCCAGTTTCGGAACGGCGCGCGACGCTGATCTGCTCGCCGCCTACCTGGATCGCTACCTCTGCCGCCCTGACCTCGCGTACGACCAGACCGTCGTCATGGGCGCTCTCCAGTTCATCGACCTGAACCTTGGAGGTGGTGAAGCCGACCGCTTCCGAGAACCGGGGGGCCTTTGGCAGCAGTGGCTCCAGGATGCACCTCACATGAAGGGCGACTCGGACCCCACCCCCTTCTTCTTGAGCCTTATTCGTCGGCTCTGCGCATTTGTCGACGAATGCGCAGGGGTGCTATGACCGCCCCCTATCTCGTGATGGTCTCTCTGAACCATGGCCGTCGACCGGGGAGCAGTCAGATCTGCGTGCGGGACGCGATGTAGTCGAGCCACTCGCGTCTGGCGTATCCGGTCCACCGTGTGGCGTTGCTGATGCTCGTGCCGGTGAGGTCAGCGAGCACGGATGCCGGCGGAGACCAGGGCAAGACGGGCGCTGTTGCGGCTGGCGAGGCCTTCGAAGCCGCGACGTCGGAGCAGTAGGCCGAGGTATTCGGACCGGATGGGCGCGCGGGTTCCTGGCCGGGGAAGAGCCACGGTGTTGTGCTGGCTGTCTGGTTGATAGTCCAGCGTTCCACGCTTACTTTCCGCTGCTCGAGCAGCAGTTGATCAACTTTGGGCGGCAAACGCAAGCTGTGCCCATCGATACTGAGTTCCACAACGTCACCACTGACGATCACGTCTGGATGGTGAGGCCGTGCGGCTGACGGCCTGTCCGGTCCTCGCCGTCCCCAGCAGCGGGGCGGACGAGAGCCAGGCAGACACCTCACGTTGCTATGCCGTCAACCCGGTCGGCCGTGAGGGCCGGGGTCTTCGAACAGCTCCGACCGCGCTTGGAGAGAATCCCCGCATGGTGATGGCACGGCACTGGTACTCCTCGTCGCCCGTCGTGGACGGGCACCCGCTCCTGGATGAGCCAGGCTTCTGGCCTGCATACTTGGCGGACCTGGCTGAGGGGTTCACGCCGGAGGCCTTCGGGTCGGACGCGGGCGACGCGGAGGCCATGCTGGACACGCTCCACGACCCCTCGGCGTGGCCCATGTTCACGGTGCCACTGGCCGGCGGCTTCACGGTCGTCGTGCACTTCAACAGCGGCGAGGAGTTCACGACTACGGGCTACTTCCTCACGCATCCCGACTGGAGCCAGGATCTCGTCCTGGCCAGCGACGATCAGGACCGCATCGGCCCCGGGCTGTGCTGGCCCGAGCTCGCCGCCCTGCTGGAGGCACCACCGGGTGCGGCAGGCGTCACCGACCCTCACGCCCGTCTCTTCCTTCTTCTGCCGGTCCTCGGCGAAGCGGCGGTTCCGGAGGAGGCCGTTTCGGCAGTGGTCGAGGCTCTGGTCGAACAGGGTGCGCCCGAGGCGAGCGAGGCGTTGGCCAGACAGCTGCTTCAGGGACATCCCATGTGGGGCGCCGAGGAGTGGTGGTTCGACGATGACGAGCAGAGCTGGATATGCGAGGGCGATCACAGCCCGCGCAAGACCCCTCTCGGCGACCATCTGCCGCCACGACAGCGAGCCGCTCTCGAAGCCTGTCTCACTCCCCGCTGACCGGTTCAACAACGGCCTCGGTGGGAGAGGCGCCGAAGGCGAGCGACTCGTCGTAGGCAGTGCCCTGCTTCAGGCAGTGGTAAAGCTGTCCGAGCATGCGGTTGAAGAGGTTGCGCTGGGCGGCCGCGTGCCAATCCCCTTGTTCGCGTCGACGCCGGTAGTGGGCGTTCGCCCCGGTGGACGCCCGTGGGGAGGCGAAGGCCCAGAGGTAGCCGGCGTGGTTGAGCCGGTCGTTCTTCGCCCAGCGTCTGGTGATGGCGGACTTCTTGCCAGAGCCGCGGGTGCTGGGTAAGGAGCCGGCGTAGGCCTTCAGGCCGCGGGCGTCGGCGAAGCGGGTGCGGTCGTCGCCGATCTCTGCCAGGAGGCGGGCGGCGAGTTGGGTGCCGAGGCCGGGGAAGCTCAGCAGGATCTCGGCGTCCGGGTGCTGGGGGAAGGTCTCTTCGACGGCTTCGGCGAGCTGGTCGGCGGCGGTGCAGGCGGCGTCCAGTTGGATGAGGAGGGCGAGCACCTGCTTGCCGAGTGCGTCCTCGATCAGCGGGGGTTGGTGGGCCCACTCGCCTCGGAAGACTTCGCGGAGGCGGTCGGCCTCTGCTTCGATGCCGCGCTGGCGGCCGGCTCGCTTGAGCGCGGCCTGGATCTGGGTGCGGGTCAGACGCGCGGCCCGGGACGGGCTTGGAGCGGTCTTGAGGAGTTCTCGGGCCTCGGGGCGGCACAGGCCGTTGGTCCAGGTGGCGAAGGCGGCCAGGGCGGCGGGGTAGTACTCGCGCAGCAGGGACCGGAGCTGGTTGGCGAGCTGCTGCCTGTTCCAGAGAGAGTCCTGCTGGGCTCGGGCGAGGACGGTGATCGCGCGGCCGAGGTCGGAGTCGTCGGGCAGGGGCCGGTGGGCGTGCATGTCGGTGCGGAGGATGTTGGCCAGGACCAGGGCGTCGCCGGAGTCGGACTTCTTGCGCGAGACGCTGTGCCGGTCTCGGTAGCGGGCGGCGGCCATCGGGTTGATGGCGAACACCTTGCGCTTGCCGGTCCGCAGGACGGCCACCAGCAGGCCGCGGGAGGTCTCGATCGCTACCGGGATCGGGTTCTCCTCGCTGTCGCCGTACTCGGCGAGCAGTTCCAGCAGGATCTGTCGATCGACCTTGAGGCAGACGACGAGCTTGAGTTCTGCGGCGGGCACACGCAGGCGAAGTTCCGCAGGCGTCCCTCGATCCGTGTGGCAGGCGGCGACGCAGAGGTACGGACCCCTGACGTCGTGCGTGGTCTCCGGTCCCGTATACCCACGTCATGACGGTCGGATCCGCATACCGGCCGCGGCGACCGGGGCGACGCTGAAGCCGGGTCAGGAGAGGCCGCTCATAATCGAGTCCGATCGGCAACAAACTCAGATTGCTCCGCCCGGAGGGAGGGCGCCGCGCATCTGCTCACCCACCAGCCTCGTCGCCCCTTGGCGAGGACCGCACATTCGCTGGTGGGCGGTCAGTCCGCTTGCGGAGGAAGTGGCGGGCTTTCTGGGGCGTGGAGGGCACGGACGAGTTGAGTTCGGGAGCGGATGCCGAGCTTGCGGTAGATGCGGCTGAGCATCGCCTCCACCGTTTTGACCGAGAGGAAGAGCTGGGCCGCCGTCTCGCGGTTGGAGGCGCCTCCCGCGACGAGGGCGGCCAGACGCCGCTCGGATTCAGTGAGTTCGCCGACGGCTGTGGCAGTACCGGTGGCGGCGTCGCGGGGTGCACCGTGCAGCCGGTTCAGCAGGTCCTGGCAGAGGCTGATCCAGGGACGGGCCTGGGCGTGGTGGAAGAGGGCCTTGGCTTCCTGCCAGGTGGTGCGGGCGGCGGCCGGGCGGCGTCGGCCCCGCTCGAGGCGGCCGAGGGAGACGAGGGTACGGCCCTGGTCCAGCGTCAGGCCGAGGGCGGCGAAGTGGGCGGCAGCCTCGCCGAACAGGCCGACGGCGGTGTCGGTCTCGCCGAGGCGCGCGGCGCACAGGGCTCGCGCCCGCGTGGCCGCCGCACCGACGCTTCCTGTGAGGATCCGTGTGCCCTGGCACTGGTCGAGGAGTTCGTCGAGGACCTGACCGCCAGCACGCGGGTCGCCGTCGGCGGCCAGGGCTTCGGCGAGTTCGGGCTGCCAGGGCAGGATGCGCGGGTCGGCGACCTGCCAGCCGGTCTGCAGTCGGCCGGCCTCGCGCAGGTTCTCGACGGCCGAGCGGGTGTCGCCGCTGATCCGCTGGACCACCGCGAGGGCGAAGAGGTTACGCGGAATGAAGATCGCGTCGTGCTCGTCGCGGGCGACCGCGAGGCCCTGGCGTGCGTAGACGAGGGCCTGCTGGAAACTGCCGCCCGCGGCCTGGGCGACGGACGCGCTGTACCGGGGAGGACCCAGGGAAATACCGGCCTCAGCACACATGGCGATGACTCGCTCGCTCATTGCGACAGCCTTGGCGGCCTGGCCGGAGCGGGCCGCGACCTCGGCGAGGTTGCGCAGGACCAGGTCCAGGTCCCCGGTGTCGCCGCTGTGCTCGGCGACGGCCAGCAACTCGACGAGCCGTTCCCGCGCTTCGTGCAGGCGGTCGTCATGGACCGCGAACCACGCTGCCAGGTACTGGGGACTGGCCCGGACGCCGGTGACCTCGACGGGTACGTCCAGTGCGAGGGCGCGCTCAAGGGTGTCGGCGGCCGCGGGGTCCGCGGCGGTGCGTTGCATCCGGGCGAGCTGGGTCAGGGCGGTGGCTCGGAGCACCCGGTCCGGGGTCTGCTCGGCGAATTCCACCGCCGCGCTTGCGGCGTCGCGGGCGGCCTCGGCACCCAGGCCGCCGATGTTGGCCCTGATCGCGGCCCGCAGCTCCACCCGGGCCTGGAGCGCCGGGTCGCCTTGGGCCGCCTGGCGGGCGCGGGCCAGGATGTCGTCGAGTTCGTGGAGGGCCTGTCCGCTGGTGTCGAGGATGCTCAGAAGCGCGGTGACGCGTTCCTCGGCCCCTGGGCGGGCGGCGGTGATCGCGTGGTGGACGCGGTGGGCGACCTCCACACGGCCGCTGGCGACGGCGTCGGTGGCGGCGACCGCCAGACGGCGCAGCCGCTCGGCCCGCCCGTCGGCGGGGGTGTGCTCGGCGGCCAGCAGCAGCAGCTCCGCCGCCAGGTCGCGCTCGCCGTTCGACCGGGCCAGAGCGCTGGCTTGTTCCGCCTCGGCTGCGGCGGCCTCGTCGGGTGCGTCGAGGGCGAGGAGGCGGTGACGGACGGCCTGGGCAGGATCGTCCAAGGCATCGGCGAGTGTCTGGTGGAGACCTCGCAGGTCGTCGTGGGAGAGGTCGGCAAATGCGGCTTCCTGGAGCAGACCAGCGGGGAAGATAGGCACTCCGTCGGCCCTCATGGTCAGGATGCCCGCGGTCTCGGCCTCGAGGAGATGGCTTTCGAAGTCCGGGTTCCCGCTGGTGCAGCAGCGCAGAAGACTGGAGAGGGGGATGTCGGTGAGCGCCGCGAACCGCAGGGACGGGAGGGCCGATGGGCTGATCTCCTGGAGCCAGTGGGTGGCCGCCCGTGTGGCGAGGGGGTGGATGGTGAGGCCGTCTCGGCGGGCGGCCAGATCGGTCAGCAGGGCCTGGGTGAGTGCCGGGTTGCCGCCGGTGAGGTGGTGGACGTGGGTGGCGGAGCGTACCGGGAGGGAGTGGGCGTCGAGGAGATCGGCCGTCTGGTCGACGCTCAGGCCGGTGAGCGGGAGCACGGGCGTGTGGTGGCCGCACAGGCGCCAGGCGGCGCGGGGGCCGGTGGCGGTGCGCTCGGCGGCGACGGCATGCAGCAGCTGCGGAGCCAAAGCCTGGGTCTGGTGGGACAGGGCGGCGAGGCTGGCTTGATCCAGCCATTGCGCATTGTCGATCAGCAGCAGGACGCTGCTGTTCTCGGCGAGACCGGCGAACAGCGACGTCAGCGCTGTCCGGACCTGCGCGGGGTCGGATGGCCGCACGGGAGCGTTCCACGGCAGCATCCGTTCCAGGTGGGCGCGCGGTTGCGCGGCGAGGCTGTCCAGGGTGCCGGGTTTCAGCAGCGTGAGCAGGTGGCCGAGGCCGCTGTACGCCTGGTTCGCCCAGTCCCGGAGCGGGTTCAGGAAGAGGGTCGGCCGGCCCTGGTCAACGGCCTCGCGGGCGATGGTCCGCAGCAGGGTGGACTTGCCGCTCCCCCATGGACCGACGACTGCGGCCCGGCCGACGTCGTGCAGGGCACGGTGGACCCGATCACACGCTTCGACGATAGCCAAGGGCTCGCTGTTTACCGGGGTACTCGGGCCCCTCGTGTGATCAGGATCCACTCCATCACGGTAGGCGGACCTACTGTGTCGCACAATGCATTGGTCCCGGCGGTTCACCGGGGTGGCGCCAAGGGAAGGCCCTCTTTCTGGCCCGTGCCGTCGGAAGGAGTGCGGGCGAGTAAAGGCTCGCTGTTGCTGGCTGCCTCAGTACACCAGATCGGTACGGCTGTCTTGATGGCGATAACTGTTGCGGGGCGGCGAGGGCGAGGACGAGGGATTCCCCCGATGTCTCTGCGGGCTGCCGGTGGCGAGCATGAGCGTATGACGATCAGCCCGCCGCAAGGGGCGGTCCAGTGCCATCGCCCGGAACCGTCGGTTCGCCAGCGTGTCCGTGGCGGCGCCCGCTGAAACCCGCGCGATGTCACCGCCAGAACGTGAGGCCGCGCTGGGAGGGCTCCGTCGTTCGATCAGACCCTACGGCGCGGCACGGAACCGTTGCGCATGCGTTCCTCCGTGTCCCCGTGTCGGGCGACCGGCACGTAGAAGCGCACCATCAGCCACGACCTGTGGAACACCTCAGGAGCCACCGTGATCACCACCGAGCATCGCACCCCCGCCATAACCGACCGTGAGCAGCACGGCAACACCCCTCACGAGTCCGACCGGGTGGTAGCCCTGTGCGCACTTTCGGTGACCCCCGAGAGCGTTCCGGCCGCGCGTCGCTTCGTCCACGACTCTGTCCGTCATTGGGGGGTGCCGACTGATGCCACCGACACGTTGCTCCTGGTCGTCAGCGAGCTGGTCACCAATGTGGTGCTCCACAGCAGCAGCGCCGAGGTGACGGTCCTGGTCTCCTTCGATGGGACGACCCTGACCGTCGAGATCAAAGATCAAGGGCACTGGATGGACCGTCGCCTGCCTCGGCAGGTGGCCGAGGACGAAGACGCCGCCTTCGGCCGGGGCCTGGCGCTCGTCACCGCCTGCACGAGCTGGTGGGCCGCAGACGTCACGCCAGATGGCACCCGTGTCGTCGCCCACTGCCCGATCATGGCAGCGGCAGCCTGAGAAAGGACGGCCCTTGACGCTCGTAGAGACACGGATCGTAAAAGGCTCCGTGGGCCGCGCGGGAAAGGGAACGTGTGAGCCCAAAGGCGCTGATCCGGCCGGCCGCCGTTTTCATGACGGAGGAGAGCTTCCGCACGCTTGCGTCAGTGGAGACGGTGAGCGCGGGGAGCCGAACAACCTACGGGGCTGGGCGACCGCTGTCGCGGCGCGGTCGTCGATGCGGTCCGGGCCCGGACCGAGCGCCCCGTGCCTCGCGGTCGTCCTCCGCTCCGCCCATACACGCCCTTGAGGAATGACCTATGCCCGACACCTCCTCCTGTGTTCATACGGACCCAGCGTCCCCGGCCGGAACCGGACGCTTCGGCGCCGCGTTGGACCGCATCGGAAAAGAGACCGCCGTGCTCGACGAACACGGCAGTCCCGCCGACTACATCCCCTCGCTCGCCGGTGCCGATCCCCGGCGCTTCGGCATGGCTGTCGCCGAACCCGACGGAACGGTCTACGGCGTCGGCGACTGGCGACAGCCCTTCTCGACGCAGTCCCTTACCAAGGTCTTCGCCCTAGCCCTGGTGCTCTCCCTGGACGGCGAACGGATCTGGCAAGGCGTGGGCCGCGAGCCTTCCGGCAACCCCTTCAACTCCCTGGTGCAGCTGGAGTACGAGAACGGCGTCCCCCGAAACCCTCTCATCAATGCTGGCGCCCTGGTCGTCACAGATCGGCTCCAGACACTGACCGGGGACGCGGCAGGCCGGATAAGGGAGCTGTTGCGGACCGAAAGCGGCAACCCGGCCATTGACTTCGCACCGGCGATCGCTGCCTCGGAGGCAGCCCACGGCGACCGCAACGCCGCCCTAGCCCATTTCATGGCCTCTTACGGCAACATCAACAACCCGGTTCCCGGCCTGCTGGCCGCCTACTTCCAGCAGTGCTCGATCGAGGCATCCCGCGCGGACCTGGCCCTCGCCGCGGGCTTCCTGGCACGACACGGCATCCGGGCCGACGGCTCGGCACTCCTGACCCGAAGCCAGGCCAAACAAGTCAACGCGATCATGCTCACCTGCGGCACGTACGACGCCGCCGGGGACTTCGCCTACCGGGTGGGATTACCGGGCAAAAGCGGCGTCGGCGGAGGGATCATCGCGGTCGTACCCGGTGTGTGCACCCTGTGCGTATGGAGCCCCGGACTCGACAGGCGAGGCAACTCGGTGGCAGGCGTAGCGGCCCTCGACCGCTTCACCACACTCACCGGCCTGTCCGTCTTCTGACCAAGCCGCCATCCAATAATCACGGAAAGGTACGACCGAGAAGCGGACAGGACCGTGCCCTGATTTTTCGGCAGTCGGTTGGGCGTACTCCGCAGCGCACTCGTCGCCGAAACCTCTTCCGCGTGCCCGTGCGCTCACCACCGGGGAATGTGGGGCGCGCGCACGACCATTCGTGAACCACACCGCCCGCCACCGCTTTTCATCAGCTTTCCCTTTCATGCGGGGGCGGCGGTAGTAGGTCAGTTTTCGCGCCTGAGTGCTGACGTTGCCGCCTTGATACGGTGCCGGAATCGACTCGCGAGGACCGATCGTCCGGGTACGGGCGTGGAATGCGACGCACGGAATTTCGACGGGAAGGCGGCACGGCCTACGCCTTTCCCTTCGGGCCTACGGCGTTGCGCTCTGGCCACCGTGTATCCAGGCCGCCCGGGAGATCGGGCCGCCCAGAAGGAGGAGAGCGAGGATGACGGCGTGAGCGAGACGCGTGGTTCCGCACTGCGGCCCCTGGCCCGCGCCCTCGCGGACGGAAGCGCCGACCCGGTGCTCCTGTTCGTCGAAGGCACCGCCGGCGCGGGAAAGAGCCATCTACTCCGGGAACTGGCCGACCTGCCCAGGACGGCGGACACGGCCCAAATGTGGTGGCGGTGCGGAGCCGGCGGCGGCCCGCCGGAAGGGCTGGGGAAGCCGGAGGAGGACGCGTACCGGCTGAGGCCGGCCCTGTGGCTGGTGGACGACGTCCACCGGGCGGACGAGGACGAGCTGAGCCGGCTGCGCCGGGTCCTCGAAGGCCTCGCACCGGGCTCGGCGGCAGCCGTGACCTACCGCCCCGAAGAGCTGCCCGTGCCCGGCCTGCCGCTGGGTGCTCCGCCGACGGCGTACCCCTCCGACCTGACGGTGCTCCGGCACCGCCTGGCGCCCTGGGATGAGGAAAGGGTCCGCCGCGCCGCCGCGGAGGCGCTGGGCGGCACCTGCACGGACGGGGCGGTGCGCAGGCTGCACGAGCTCACCGGCGGAGTGCCCCGGGTGGTCGTCGACCTCCTCGCCGAACTGAGGGAACAGCGGCCGCCGTTCACCGGCACGGCCTCCGAGGTGGAGGCGGCCGGCGTGCCGGCCCGGCTCGCGGAACTGGTGCTGAGCCGTACGCACGCGCTGTCCCCGGCACACCGGCCGGTGGTCTGGGCGGCTGCCGTCCTCGACGGGCCCGTCGCCCGCGACGAGCTGATCGCAGTGTCCGGCCTCGGAACCCCGACGGGCGAGAGCGCCCTGCTGCGGGCCCTGGAGGTCGCGGCCCTGGCCGAGGCCGCCGAGGGCCGCTACGGCTTCGCCGTCCCGCTGGCCGCACCGGCCGTACGGGCCTGCGTGCCCGGGCCCGTGCGCCAGGACCTGCACGAGCGGGCGGCGGACATACTGAGCCGCAGACGGCCTGTGCCCTGGGATGTGGTGGCCGGCCACCACAGGGCGGCCGGCCAGATCCGCGGATGGCTCAGGGCGGTGGAGCGGGCGGCCGAGTCGGCGGCGGCGTCCGGCCAGCACCAGCAGGCCGTCACGCTCCTGGAGCGGACGCTGGCCACACCCGGCCTGCTCCCACAGAGCCGAGCCCGCCTCGCAACGCTCCTCGCCCGCAGCGCGGTGACCGGACTGCGCTCGGACCAGACCGTGGAGGTCCTCGCGCAGATCGTGCGGGACACCGACCTCCCCCCGGCCGTGCGCGGAGAGCTGCGCCTCGACCTGGGCCTGATGCTGTGCAACCAGATGGGCCGCTTCCCCGAGGGATGGCGGGTCCTGGAGACCGCCGCCGCCGAACTGCGCGAGGTCCGACCCGGCCTGGCCGCGCGCGCAATGGCAGCGCTGGTCACCCCCTACTGGCCGGGTAACTCCCTCGACGAGCACCGGAGGTGGCTGCCCGAGGCCGTGGCCGCCGCGGACGCCAGCGGGGACGACGCCATGCGCACGGCGGTCCTGGCCAACCGGATCGGACTCGCCATGAGCTGCGCCGAGCCCGAGGCGTGGGAACTGGTGAAGGCGCTGCCTGGGGAGGAGGCCGACCCTGCGTGCGTCCGGCAGGCGGCCCGCGGTCTGTGCAACGCCGCGGACTCCGCGGTCTGGCTCGGCTTCCACTCACGGGTTGAAGACCTGCTTGCGGAAGGACGCGCCCTGTCCGAATGCAGCGGCGCCCCCTACACCGAACAAGGTGTGCTGGGGACGCGGCTGCTCCAGGAGTGGTGCACCGGCCGGTGGTCCGGACTCGCCGAGCGGTGCGAGGACTTCATCGCCGTGACCGCCGACATGCAGTACCTCGCCTCCGACGCCTACGTCGTGCGGGGCCTGCTCGCCCTCGCTGAGGGGGACTGGGGAGAGGTCATGACCTGGCTGTCCCAGCGGGGGACGTTCGGGATGGAGAAGCTGCCCGTGCCTCTGGGCGCGACGGCGGCCGGCGCCGTGGTCCGCCTCGCCCTGGCCCGCCAGGAGGTGGAGGCCGCAGCGAAGCAGGCGCGGGTCGCCTGGGCGGTGGTGGCAGGGAAACGGGTTTGGCCGTGGGCGGCGGAACTCGCGCCGTGGGCTGTGGAGGCGCTGGCACGCGAGGGTGACAGGGCCGCAGCTCGCACCATGGTCCGGGACTTCTCCCAGGGGCTCGGCCGGGGCGACGCGCCCGCCGCACGGGCCGCGCTGCTGTGGAGTCGGGCCGTACTCACCGAGACGGAAGCGCTGAGCGGGGAGGGGCGGGGCGGCCTGCTGCGGGCCGCCGAGCTGTACCGGGAGGCCGCAGCAGCCTACGCGGCGCTGCCCCGCCCCTACCACCGTGAGCTGACGGCGGAGGGCGCCGCGCGGTGCGTGCTCGCGGCGGACGTCGAAACGGGCACCGAAGCATGCGCCGGCCAGGCCGCGGAGACGGGGGAGACCTCCGCATCGCCTCCCGTCTCCGGCCGCCCCGCCGCGCCCTCGGCAATCGCCGAGCTGGAGGCCTGCGCCAGGCGCTTCGCCGAACTGGGCGCCGTCTGGGACGCTGCACGGGCCAGGGCTATGTTGCGCACCTGCCAGCCGGTGAAGAGGGGACGCCCTCCGGGCCGCCCCTCGCACGCCGACGAACTGTCCCCCCGAGAGGCGGAAGTGGCCCAGCTCGCGGTCTCCGGCCTGACCAACCGCGAGATCGCCGCGACCCTCCACCTCTCTCCCCGAACGGTGGAGCAGCACATCGCCCGCGCCATGCGCAAGACAGGGGCGCTTTCCCGACGCAACCTCGCCCACCAGCTGGAAGGCGCCTCCTAGTAGTGCTTTGACAGGCGATGTCGTAAGGATGCCACGGGAACGTTTGTTGGCAGGCGGGCGGGTGCCACCCCAGGCGGCGATGACGTACTGGAGGAGGCCCAGGGCCTGGTAGAGAGGCAGGCCCTGGCAAGCACTTTTGGGTGTCAGCGCTGTTCGGTGAGGACCAGGCGGGCGACAGTGACGAGAGTGACGTGCCGTTGCCAGCCGGCGAACGAACGGCCCTCGACGTGGTCAAGGCCCAGGGCTGCTATCAGCCCGCGGTTGTCCAGCAGCGGCCCCCGCAGATATAACGCACCCTTCGCCCGCTGGTTCCCGGCGCACCAACGGCGCGAGCACCTCCCGCCGCGAACTCTCTCCAACCGGCCCCGCATCGCGGCAAGCTCCTCAGCCCTCATACAGCCAGCGAACTACCCCCCACCACGACAAGACCCCCTACAAAGCATTACCAGGGCCTATCAGACCATTCCCGTCGGGCCCGGCACACACCCTCGCCTCCCGACCGGAATACCCGAGCAGCTCCTTCCCTGAACTCTCGGCCTCGCTCGAGCGGGAGAGGCCCTGTCCGGGGGCGGCACCCCGGGCGCACGAACGACCCGCCCCGATCCGACGCGGACAGGCAGACAGGGCCCCAGCGTCCGCACGCGAACCGCCCGTACCAGGCGGGACGACTCCCCCAGCAGACCACTCGCACTGGCGAAGCGACCGCACCGTCTGCCAGGCCCGCCCCGTCGGGGCAGGCGGTAGCGTCCGTTTCGGACCATGTCCGTCGTGCTCCCGGGCATTCACAGTCGCTGCTGTCCAGTCGGACGCCTGGCTTCGACGCAGCCCGCGTGCCCCTCAGCCGTCCGAATGCCGACGGAGCCAGGGGACCCCGCTTTCTGCGCAGCGGCCCCGTGCCATAGGTCTCGCGCACGATGCCCAGGGCGGCCGACCCGACGTCGGCGCGGTGAAGACGCGCGGTCCGCACTGCTCGGGCCCCGTCGGGGCCCCCGTTGGCCTATGAACCGGCGCAGGTCCTGAATGCGCGGAAACGGTCAACTGCCCATCCGCATCCGGCTCGCCGCAGAGCGGGCGTTGGTCCCGCGCGTATGGGTTTTCTGCGTATCCGTGTTTCCGCCTCCCTGATATATCGACGGACGCGAGAGTCTCTATGGTTCGGCCCATTGGAAATTTCCAGTTGCCGCCGTGCTGGCATTCTCGTAGCAAGAGCTCTGAGGCCGCGGGTTGACAGCCCGTTAGGTTTTGCATTACGCGACAAGGCACTCGAGAGTTAGGCTGAAAAGTTTCGTCGGCAAGTGTCTTGAAATTCACTCGAGCGCTACGCAATAGTTCGGCCAGCGGCGAGTCGGCAACTCTCCGCCAGGTAGGAACCTCCTCTCGCCGGAGCCTTGTTGGTGCTTTCTGGCGAAACTCCCCATCGGGTTCCTCCCTGTCATCCGAAAGGAATCAACGTGCGTAACTCTCGTAAGTACCGCCTGGCCGCAGTGGGCATCGCGCTCTCGGCCTCGGCGGTCATGGGGACCAAGTCCCTGGCGCAAGCGCAGGACACGGAGTCCGCCCCCCGCTACCAGCCGGAGATGGTCCGGGCACTGGCCGCTTCGCTCGGCGTGAGCGAGGAGGCGGCGGTCGACCGCCTCGACCGGCAGGACGCCCAGCAGGCCACGCTCAACCGGCTAAGGAAGAGCGGGATAGCCGGCGACGGCGCCTTCTTCGACGCCTCCGGCAGGCTGACCGTCAACGCCGACAACGAAGCCGAGGCGGCCAGGATCGAGAAGGCCGGCCTCGCCGCCCGGGTGCCTACCCGGGGCCAGGCCGCGCTCGACAGAGTCAAGGCCGAACTGGACGCCCTCGCGGCGAAGAAGGTCCCCTCCGGGGTGGTCGCCTGGTCCGTGGACCTGGCCGCCGACAAGGTGATCGTCAAGGTCAACGACGACCGGGGCGCCGCCGCCGCGGCGTTCCTCGCCGCGGCCGCGAAGCACGGCTCCGCCGTCCGGATCGTGCGGGGCCAGGAGAAGCTCGCAGCCCAGAGCACGATCTACCCCGGCAGCAAGATGACGATCAACAGCACCACCAGCTGGTGCTCCGTCGGCTACGGCGCCCAGGACAGTGCAGGCAACCAGTACCTGGTGACCGCCGGGCACTGCGTCGCCAACCTGCCCACCCTGCGCTACAGCGGGACGGCCTTCGCCAAGGGCTACAAGACCCGCTACAAGCTCGGCAGCAGCGGCGTCGACATGGGCCTCGCGACCGTCAACTCCGGTTACTCGATTGCCACCGCCGTCGGCACCTGGGGCAAGGGCGCCACCAGCACGGTCGCCGTCAAGGGCAGCACCCGTGCCGCGTCCGGCGCCGCGATCTGCAAGTCCGGCGCCACCACCGGCTGGACCTGCGGCAAGGTCGGCTCCTACAACAACACCGTTACCTACACGGACCTGAACGGCGGCCCCGACACGGTCCTCAGCGGCCTGGCGACCTCCACCGTCTGCACCCAGGGAGGTGACAGCGGCGGTGCGTACATCTCCGGCAACCAGGCCCAGGGCATGACCTCCGGTGGTCCGATCGACCAGAAGTGCACCGACGGGGTCTACTCCAAGGGCTCCTCGTACTTCCAGCCGCTCGACGACACTCTCAAGTACTTCGGGCTGACGCTCAACACCAACTGAGCACGTCCGTAGCAGGACCGGCCGGGGGTCGCTCGCGGAACGAGGCGAGCGGTCCCCGGCTGCTTTCCCCACGGTGGGCCCGGCTCCGGACGGGAGGCAGGCCCCTGCGCCGCAGCATGCGGCGAACTGGTGCCACCGACCCAGATCGGGCTCTCGAGGCCGCGAGACAGGAGCTGCTCGCTAGGGGGGAACTGGCGTAAGACACATGCCCGTCGAGACTGGCGAGCACGATGTTCAGGCACGGCGTCGGGACGACAGGAGTTCACAGGAGGTGGCGACCTCGTCGGCGCCGGCCACTGCGGCGATGTTCGCGATCTCGTCGAGCGTAACCTGACTAGCCTTCAGAAGCTGGGTCCAGATCAGCCCGACCAACTCACCGCGCAACTATACGATCTATTGATTTGGCGCTTCCCCTTCGCCAAGTGCTGCGGTGTCCGTCTCCTTCACTACACGGACCAAGCCGTCCCACATCCGTGCCTCCACGAACTCCCCTCCCTCTGCCGTAATCGATAACCCCGCCCCTGCCACACAGGGTGATGCCGTGCCAGCACGATGATCCATCAGCCACGGCTGGGAAGGCCAACAACGGGCGGCAGTGTCCTGGCCGAGTGGGAGGCCATCCTCAGCGCGGCCGCGCTCAAGCGCGCCCGGCACGTGAAGGCCGTGGTGTTCGATGAGTCCGGCCGTCTGGAAGTCGTTCCCGACGCCCCCGCGTACGGCACGAAGACCCGCTGGCTCGTGCCGAAGCTGATCGCGGCGGACAACCGGCAGGCGTCCGACGTGAACGTGTGAGCCGTGCACGTGCTGGATCCGTCTCCCACGCCGCCACCACGACGACCCGGCACCACGCCCGGTGGTTCCGGCTGGGCCGATGAAGACGCGGGAGGACGCGTCGGCCGGCTACCGCCGCGCCCTCGAAGCCCACCGCTGGGTGGCCCCGCCACGGCAGACGGAGCCGACCCTGGCCGCCGTTGTCGTACGCCAAGAGGAGGCCCAGCGCGGTCTCGCCGCCCACGTCTTCTCTTCCTCGACATGGAGCAGACGCCGGAAGATGGAGGCCCCGGCATCTCTTGTCGAAGAAGCGGCTTTCGAGGGCGTCCGCACGCCTGTCCCAGGCTCCCGGCCTGTGAACTCGGCGCAACGCGAGGGTTTTCCCTGATTCCGTTTCTCCTCACACACGGATCGAATGTCCTCCACCTTCCTTTCATTGGTTCACCGGCGCATGCCCAGAGCAACGCCGGTAAGGCGAGGACGTTACCCCTTGAAGATATCCAAGAGAGCCGCTGCGGCCTGCACCGCCGTGATGGCCGCCGCGGCGCTCGGCGCGGGCATAGTCCCGAGTATGGCCGCCGCCGCGCCCGTCACTCAGTCGCACGACCCGGCCGACGTAGCCGTCAACGCCAAGGGCGGTGACTACGACCTGCCCGGCCCGAAGACCGCCGAGGTCAAGGCCGAGCGGCAGGCCGCCGTCGAGCAGATCATGAACGGCACTGCCAAGATCGAGCAGCATGGCGGTTCCACCAGCGTGAAGCTCGGCCGTGACAAGTACGTCGAGCTCAAGCGCGAGCGCACCGACAAGATCTTCACCATCTTGGTGGAGTTCGGCGACCAGGTGGACAACACCACCAAGCTGCCGAACGGCACGGCGAAGTACGGCGGCGAGCCCGGACCGCTGCACAACCAGATCGCCAAGCCGGATCCGGCGAAGGACAACTCGACCGCCTGGCGGGCCGACTACAACCAGGCCCACTTCCAGGACATGTACTTCTCGAAGTCGCAGCCTTCGCTGAAGACCTTCTATGAGAAGCAGTCCTCGGGTCGGTACTCCGTCGACGGCCAGGTCACCGACTGGGTGCGGGTGCCGTGGAACGAGGCTCGTTACGGCTCGGACTACTGTGGCCAGCACAACTGCGGCAACGCGCAGGACCTGATCCGCGACGGCGTCAACGCCTGGGTCGCCGACCAGAAGGCCAAGGGCCAGACGGACGAGCAGATCAAGGCCACCATCGCGCAGTACGACCAGTGGGACCGCAACGACTTCGACCACGACGGCAACTTCAACGAGCCCGACGGTTACATCGACCACTTCCAGATCGTGCACGCCGGTGAGGACCAGTCCGCCGGCGGAGGCGCACAGGGCACCAACGCCCTGTGGGCCCACCGCTCCTATGTGTACGGCAACCAGGCCGGCAAGCAGGGCCCGGACAACAACAAGCTCGGTGGCACCCCGGTCGGCACGTCCGGCATCTGGGTCGGCGACTACACCATGCAGCCGGAGAACGGCGGCCTGGGCGTGTTCGCTCACGAGTACGGCCACGACCTCGGTCTGCCGGACCTCTACGACACCACGGGCACCGGCATCGACAACTCGGTCGGCTTCTGGTCGCT
Organism: Streptomyces sp. NPDC104814; assembly: GCF_055583185.1. Taxonomy (NCBI): domain Bacteria; kingdom Bacillati; phylum Actinomycetota; class Actinomycetes; order Kitasatosporales; family Streptomycetaceae; genus Streptomyces; species Streptomyces sp. NPDC104814. Next base: position 20,135 of record NZ_JBVJOL010000007.1, read on the forward strand.
GATGTCGTCAGGCTCCTGGCTCGGCGAGGGCAAGGAAGAGATCGGCGACATGCCGAACGACCTGGACGTCTGGTCGAAGCTGCAGCTCGGCTGGCTGGACTTCGACAAGGCCATGGCCGGCGAGCACAAGCTCAGCCGGCTCGGCCCGGTCGAGTACAACAACCGCCTACCCCAGGCGCTGGTCGTCGATCTGCCGAAGAAGACCGTCACCACCGAGATCAACACCCCGTTCGCCGGTGCGAACGAGTGGTGGAGCGGTAGCGCCGACAACCTCAACGTCACCCTGACCCGTGGCCTCGACCTCACCGGGAAAACCTCGGCCAAGCTCACCGCGAAGGCCTGGTACGACTTGGAGACCGACTACGACTACGCCTACCTCGAGGTCTCCGCGGACAACGGCGCCACCTGGACCTCCGTCCCCGGCACCTTCAACAACGTCGCTCTCCCAAACAACGCCATCAACGGCTCCTCCGGCGGCAACTGGGGCGACCTCTCCTTCCCGCTCGACGCCTTCGCCGGCAAGAACATCAAGGTCCGCTTCCACAACACCACCGACGGTGGCGTCCACATGAAGGGCCTGGCCCTGGACGACATTTCGATCACCGTCGACGGGGCGAACGTCCTCACCGACGGCGCGGAGAACGTCGACAACGGCTGGGCCGCGGCCGGGTTCTCCTGCATCACCGGCAAGTTCTCGAAGGATTACGACCAGAAGTACCTGGTCGAGAACCGCCAGTACGAGTCCTTCGACACCACGCTGAAGACCGGCCCGTACAACTTCGGCTTCAGCAAAACCCGTCCGGACTGGGTGGAGCACTACCCCTACCAGAACGGCCTGCTGATCTGGCTGTGGGACTCCTCGCAGACGGACAACAACGTCGCCAACCACCCGGGTGCCGGCCTCATCCTCCCGGTCGACGCCCACCCTGCACCGCTGAAGTGGTCCGACGGCACCCTGATGAGTCCCCGCCTCCAGGGTTACGACTCGACCCTCGGCTTCGAGGCTACCGACGGCCTGAACCTGCACAAGGCCGACGTCGCCACCACCATCAAGGGCGAGAAGGCCGTGACCGTGTTCAACGACCACACCAACAAATACTGGGACCCGTCCAACAAGTACAGCAGCGTGATCGTCCCCGACACCCACACCCAGATCGAGGTCCTGTGGAACAGTCTGAACAAGCTGGAGACCCTGGTCTACGTCAAGCCCGTGAAGTGACCTACCGGCACTGACAGACGTCGCGGCCCCGGCGGAGCAAGCCAGCCGGGGTCGCGCGGCGTTCCACGGCCCTGACGTGGTAGCGGGGGCCGGCGAAGGCCCCCGGCAGCCACCCGCCCCAGCCACCCGAAATCCCGGGGCTTTGTCGTCGGTGAGGTCAGGTCTGGCACTGCGAGGTCGCGGCGCTGCTCCAGTTTGACCAGGCGCCTCCGGCCGGCCGGACGTGGACGCGGATGGTGATTTTTGCGTTGACCGGACCGCAGATGCGGGTTGTGGAGCCGATCTCGATCGGGCCGGTCGTGGAACGGCGCTGAACGAGCGTGCGCCCGTTGCCGAGTTTCGTCCAGCTACTGGAGCCCTGGACGTTCACGAACGCCTCGTAGCCGACGTAGGCGGGCGCGCCCCGCTGTCCGGCCGGTGTCCCCGGGCGGTGGGGGCGGCGGCGCCGTAGCGTCGTGAGCATGGCCGGTGCGCCAGACGTATCGATCCCACGACGGACCGGGCCACCGCGGCGCTGCTGCTGGGTGCCGGCCGAGCCAGGTGGGGTACTGCGCGCGCTGTCAGGGGTGACCGTGCGGTACGGGCCGCACGCCCTGGTCGTCTGCCCGGCCTGCCGCGCCACCGAACAGTCCCTCGGCTAGGGCGTTCCCAGCGCCGTGCGCTCGGCGTGGTGCAACCAGTCGGTGTACCAGCGGGCAAAGGTGACGGGAGTCCCGTCGTTGTTGAGACGTGGGGCGAGGTCGACTTCGTCCGCACGGTCATCGGTCCAGATCGTGCCTCGATGGGCGCCGCTGATCACCAGCCAATCGCGCAGGGCGCAGCCGCGGTGGGAGATGACGATGGCTCCGACGGTTCGGTCGGGGTTGAACATGATCGAGTCGAAGCGTTCGTCCCACGCCTGCACGGCGATGTCGAAGTCTTCGGCTTCCTCGTAGTCCTCTTCTTCAGGGCACTGGCTCGCCAGTTCTTCCAGCGTCTTCGGGTCGGGGCCCTGCTGGGGAAAGGGTTCGGCGAGCCGGGAGAGGTCTGCCAGTTCGGCACCGTCGCCCTCCCACCGCCAGTGGCCTTGTACTCGCCGGACCGGGAACACTCCGTAGGCCGGGCCGGCGCCACCCACGCCGACGCGGAGGAGGAAGGTACGGAACTCCTCCGGCAGCCGCACCGCCACCTGTGTCTCCAGCTCTGCGAGCTCGGCGTGGCTGAGGGGGTCCTCGAGGACCCATTTGTGCCCCAGGGCTCCGAACACCTCGTTGCCTGCAGGGGACGCCGCCAAAGCCTCAACCCGCTGACGGAAGCCCGCCCACTGCTGATCAGTCATGCAGAGAAAGGTAAGTGCCGCCGCCGACAACGACAGCACCAGGGCCGCTCGAAGCCAGGTGGGGCCGCTCCGGACCCGTAAAAGGGCTCGTTCGCGGCAGGCGAGCAAAAGGTCACGCGCTGCGTGGCTTGCGGCTGCTTGTCTTCTTCGCGGTCGTCTTTTTCGCGGCTGTCTTCTTGGCGGGCTGCTTCTTCGCTGTGGTCTTCTTCTTCGGTTTGGGTAGTTCGTGCACCTCGGCGTGGGTGCCGTGCTCGCCGCGGGTCTCGCGTGCTTTCTCCACCGAGGCGTTCAGTGCGGCCATCAGGTCCAGGACCTGGGCCAGCTCCTCTGCCTCCGCTGCCTGCGGGAGGGGCTTGTCCTCCCGCTTGGCCTCGATGATCTGTGCGATGGCCTCGGTGTACTCATCGTGAGCGTCGAGCTCTTCAAGATCCTCGACGGTCATGGTCTCCATCAGGGCGAGCGCCCGCTCGATCTCCTCGTCAGAGACCTGGACGGGCGGCGGGAGGAGCTCGGCGGGGCTGTGGATCTCGTCGGGCCAGCGCATCGCGTGCAGGACCAGGGCGTCGTCGCGGATGCGGAGCATGCCCAGGCGTTCGCGTCCGGACCAGGCGTACTTGGCGATGGCGACCTTCTCTGAGCGTCCCAGGGCCTGGACGAGGAGCTTGTACGGTTTCGCAGCGACCTGGCCGCTGGCCTGCAGGTAGTAGCCGTCGCTGATCTGGATCGGGTCGATGTCCGCGGCCGGGACGAACGCGACGATCTCGATCGCTTTCGCCGTTGGCAGGGCAGGTTGCTCAGTTCCTCGTCCGAGATCGGCACGATCTGGGCCGGCTGGTGTTTCGTCTCGCGGGTGACCTCGTAGCCCTTGCCGATCTCGGCGCTGGAGACCTCGCGGTCCTCGAGGTCGCAGAACTTCTTCACGCAGACGCGGCCGCCGTCCTCGCGGATGCTGTGGTCCTCCGTCGCGCCAACTACGTTGATCGGCACCGTGACCAGGCCAAAGCTGATCGCGCCGCTCCAGATCGTCCGGGGCATACAAGTACCTCCGTCGTAGCCCCGAGCACCACCAGCCTACGAACGCCACACCGCCGGCGCAGCACACCATGCGCCACCCAGTGCACGGCGGGAGGCTGGATGCATGGCCTCGGTGATCGTGTATCCACCCGACAACCAGGGCGGGCGGCGCGTGCGCGCCGACCGCACGATCCTCGGGCGCGCCTACCGGCTCCAGGAGGCCGGGCTGGAAGGCATCGACGACCTCGACGTCATCCGCTCCGACGACATCGAATGGCGCGGCGGCGGCCCGGAGGTATGGGGGTAAGCGCTCTCGGGGCTGGGGTGTGAGGCTGCGTTCAGGGCCAGCCGCTGCCAGTGCACTTGTCGTGCGGGAACCAGTGACTCTTCTCCGCGCTGCGCAGCGTGATGTAGTCCCCATAGTCGCTGTAGCGGAAGATGGTGGCCGGCCGCTCGGTGGCCTTCTCGACGTCGCCGGTGGGCGTGGCACCGTTGGCGGCGATGACGGCGCCGGTGAGCCAACGCATCATCACCGCGTATTCGGCGGGAACGCCCGCCGCGAGCACGCCGTTGATCCACGTCTCCTGGTCAAGGTCGTTGTAGGCGATGGGGCGCCCGCTCACGGAGGCGATGATGTCCGCGGCCTCCTGGACGGTGAGGGCCTGCGGACCGGTGAGCGAGTAGACGGCGCCGGCGTGGGCCGCGGGGTGTGCCAGCATTTCCGCCGCCACCGCCGCGGTGTCGGCCGCGTCGACGAAGGCCTCCATTCCGCCGCCGCTTGGGATCATGAAGGCTCCGTCGATGAGCGGGAGGTGTTAGTCGGTGGAGTTCTGCATCAGCCATGAGGGGCGCAGGACCGAGTGCGTGATGCCCTGCCGGGATGCCAGATCGGCTTGGACGGCCGCGATGTCGACCTCCGGCGGGGCCTGGTCGGCGTTGTAGACGCTCAGGTAGGTGACATGAGGCGCCCCGGTTGCCTCGGCGAGGTCCTGGAGGGCGCCGACCTGGCCTGCGTAGCTGATACGTGCGGTGATTGTCACCGGATAGAGGCGGTTCAACGCCGTCCTGGGCGTCCAAGTGGGTGGCCGGATCGTCCCGTGGGAAGCGGACGTCCGCTCCGCTTCGCGCCGCGGTTGGGGGTTGATTCCTCGCTGGTCGAGCGTGTCAGCCATCAGCGAGCCGGACCGGCCGGTGCCGCACAGGATGAGTGCGGTGGGTGCCTTCTTGTTCATGCCTCCATACTCGAAGCCCGGAACAAGAGAATCCATGCGTGATCGAGCGCCATCCTCCGCCGCAAGCAGGTCAACCCGTCTCGCGCGTCCGGGTCCGCGGACCCGGCTGCTGACGGGCTCAGGGGCTGGAGGCGGTGGCGCTTGCCGTGGCTGCGGCGTCCTGCTGGAGCAGGGCCGAGATCTGGGCGATGTCGCTCGCGATGGAGAGGAGTTCGTCGGTGGACGCCGCTTTGGCGTCGTTGAAGACGACGTCGAAGAGCCAGTAGTGCCCGCCGCCCGCATCGAGATAGCCGGCCATGGCCCGCCCGGTGACAAGTGTTTGTCCGGTGAGACTGTCTACGGCCGCCTGGGTGCCGGTCTTGGCGAAGACCTTTCCCTTGGCCGGGCTGTCCGTGCCGAACAGGGACAGATCGCCGCTGGTGCCCAGGATGGGCAGAGCCTCACGGAACTGCCTTGCCTGTGGCTGGCCCGACATGTACGTCAGCAACGGAATGTAGGCCTGCGGGGTGAACGCGTCGCCGGGTACCCCGCCCTGTCCGTCGGCCTGGGAGGCCTGGGCAAGGTCCACGCCCGCCTTGGTGTCGAACGCCCTGATGACGGCGAATCCGTCCTGGCAGTTGTGGCTGCCCCGGTGGACGGCGAGCAGGCAGACCAGGAGATCGGCGCCCAGGTTGTGACTGACCTTGAGGATGAGTCTGGCCTCTTGCGAGAAAGGCGGGGAGACCAACTTCGCCACCGGGCTGCCGTGCGGGGGCTGGGCCGGGGGCGACGGATTGGGGCCCGTTGGGGCGGCGTCGACGCTCACGCCTGCCCGGCGCAGGGCCTCGATCAGGGCGGTCCGGGCAAAGGCCGCAGGGTCCGTGATCGGGGCGATGGCCAGGTACGGCGCGGCGTCGGCGGCCAGGGTCCCGGTCACCGTGATCACGCCGTTGGGCCCCGCTGTGGCGGTGATGGCGCTGGGCTGCCCCTTAGCCACGGTTTTGACGTGGTAGGAGATGGAGTTCCGCGCGGTCTGGGGGCGCCAGGTGAACGTGGGCTGATGTCCGGGCTCGGTGGGCGTGCTCAAAATGTCGATGATGTTGTCGTTGATGATGATCGGCGAAGGGTTCGTGGTGAACGCGGGCTCGGGGGCGAACAGACGGTTGTCGATGACCACGTCACCGTTGACGTGCGTGATCCCACGGTCTCTGACCTGCTTGGCCAAGCTGTCCAGACCGGCGAGAGGGTTCTCAGGGGTGAGCGCGGCATGGCCAGGGACCGCTGCGGCGTAGGTGTGATCAACAGGCTTGAAGTCGAGCGTGCCGTCCGGCTTAGTGCGCCCGCCCATGGTCAGGTCGCCCGACGCCACGAGCACCAGGTTTCCCTCCAGCGTGTCACCCCTGACCTCGCCCTGCGCATACACCGGGGTGGTGGTGCGCTGCTCGCTGCCGAAGGTGTCCCAGGCCGTCGAGACAGTGAACAACTTGGTCGTCGAGCCGGGGATGAACAGGCGATCGGCGTTGAGCGAGGTGACGGTGCGCTTGGTCGCCGGGTCGACGACCACAAGGCCGAACTGGCCATGCCGGTAGACCGGCTTGTTCATGATCTTCTGGATGCGTGGGTCGATCGGGTCCCCGCCCGAATGTGCCGCGTCCTTGGGGGACCCGGCGCAGGCACCGGCAACCAGCGCCAGCAGGCATAGCCCCACCATGAGGACGCACAGCCGGGCGCCGCCACCACGCCCGCCGAGCCGGCCCCAAGCCCTGGCGAAAGACGCCGCCGCACCGATACGCGCATCAATGGCACACACAATCCGCGGTCGGCCTGTGTTCCCCAGCATGCGCTTCTCACCGTCCCTGCCTGTGGACGGGAGCCAATGCCCATCCCCTGAGGCCAGCCTCACCGGGGCAGCGGCGGCCCGCTCAACGGACGGGGCAAAAGGATGAAGGGCTTGTTCGCGAGTCTTGGCCTCCGCCTCTGCATACTGACTGTGATCTCCACTCGGCGAGGTGACGTCTGCTGGCTGTGCCTGATGAGGGCCACGTAGATCATGCTCGCCCCGGGCATCCCCCGCATGCCCATCGCGCCCCGCATCGTTCCACGGCCACTGCTGCCCGGCACTCACCCGAACTACCTGCAGCACCCTCGTTCTCGCCGCGTACCGGGTCCTCGAAGGCGGCGACGAAGCTGACGGGCCGGGTGGTGCGCAGCTTGACGATCACGGCGTCGGGCAGCGTGTGGTGTCCGAAGGTGTTGATCTTGCCGGTGGGCAGGGAGGCTACGAAACCGTGGACGAAGGCCTCCACGGCCCGTCGGACCGGCTCCGTGCGCGACTGGTCATCGCGCAGCCCTTCGCCGAGGTTGGGACGTTGCCGTCAAACACGGCGGCGGCCCCGCCGGAAATTCTTTCCGGCGGGGCCTCTCATTTCACCTACGAATACAGCTCCAGCCATCCCCAATCACCGGGACACGTGCTCAGCTCTCGAAGGCAGTACTTCAGGAAATTCTGAAGAGTGGGCGCGTCCGTGCGAATCAATTCGCGTCCACCCAACCCTGGACCTGACATCACCATCGTCCAGGGCTTATGCCCTGTTTGCATGCGCTCATGGTCAACCTTGAGGAGGACGCTGACGCCAGCCCTCCCCAGTTGATCCATTAGTAGCTCAATATCCACCATCACTACTCCCCTCAATACCCTCGCAACATCGAGGCAATCTCCCCAACATCCATGCTGTGGCCTGCCTTTCTAGGAGTAGCGACTCTGATATAACACTCCACGGCTCGTCCGAGGTTGGCCCGCTGGTAATGCCGTTGCGATCCATTAGCTGGGATACCACAGTATGAGCAGTTCGCTTATTTCCATTGTCGAACATGTGACTACCGGCAATGTCTCGAATCACCACGGCCGACTTCTCCCAGAAGCTGCCATAGCGACTCGCGTTGACCACTACGTTATCGGGAGTACCACGCTCCGCGACCATCCCGCCGTTCCCCGGGGCGTCGTTCTTCCACACCGGACAGAAACCGCCGATCATCGCCGCAATGCACCACCGGCTCGTCGCCGAAGGCTGCGACCGGTACCAGTCGGACGCCAACGCCGACGTCTGGGGCCCGGGCGATGTGAAGTCCTACGCCGCCTGGCAGCAAAAACTCGGGTTCCAAGGTGACGATGCCAACGGCATTCCCGGCAAAACCAGTTGGGACAAGCTGCACGTCCCCAACGTCTGAGTCAGCGAGGAGCTGATCAGAGGTCGCGGACTCTTCCGGCGGATCTTGCGCGAGCGATCGTGCCCGACGTGCTGGAAGGCCGGGCGTCGCAGGAGACGCCGACGGTGGTATTCCTGGTCGGACAGCCCGGTGCGGGCAAGAGCCCGGTCACTGAGATGGTGGCCACCCAGCTCAACCGACACGGCGGGTTCGTGGACGCCGACAGCGACCTGTACAAGCCCTACCACCCGCCTACGCGGAACTGATGGCGCGCGACGACACGCTGATGGCCGGCCTGACCCGCGCCGACGGGCCGGCATGGACAGTACGTTCGCGACCACTGCCTGCACGTCATCATCCAGGAGACTACGCAGAACACCCAGGTCGTGGAGGAGAAGATGCGCGCCTACCGTGAGGCGGGGGCACGCACCGAGGAACTGTTCATGGGCGTCCCGCAAGCCATGAGCGACCAGGGCATCGTCAACCGCTACTTCGAGCAACTCGCTGACTGCGGCCAGGGACGGCTGACCGTGCGGCGGCTTCCTGGACGGACGCACCGCCAACGGCACGGTGGGTCTTGCCCCAGATACCGCTCCGCCGTTTTCCGGGACGCAATGGGCCTTTATTCAGGACCATCCCCCGCTTGTTAACTTCAAGTGCCTGGGGACGGGATCGGGCAGCGCAAGATTCCTGGACGGGCGAACCGCATTCGGCACCGTCGGTCTCAGCGTAGAAGTGAATGACGACCACTTCTCGGGAGCACGGTGGGCCATAGAGAACCTCTAGCGAACCAGAGGATCGATCGCACCCTCAGCTTCAACTCATGCGTGGTGGAGCTGGCGCAGGCGTCTCCACCACGCATCCGAATGCAGCCTCCTACCTGACAACAGCTCGGATCTCAACTGCACCATCCCAGAACGACGCACGCCGCGCTTCGGCGGGGCTCGATTCCGTGCCTCTGCGGATGATCCGCAGCAGGCGCTGCCCCTGGTCGTCCTCGCTTTCGCGGCCCACGTACTTGTTCTGCTGCCCGGTCAGCCTGGCGACATCACGCCGTCTGGGCGAGCCTGGGAGCCGCGGCTTGATCATCGCGGTCAGCCGACCGAACCTCGTTGGTCCCAGGGGGAAGCCGTGCCCATCCTCCAACTCGCCTGCCATGGATGTGACAGCCCTGGAGACTCTGTCTGTCCACGAGGCCAGCCATGCGGGCGAAAGTGATCGGTCACTCATGAGGCCGGATCATCGCATGAGCCACGGACATCCATGGCGTGACCAGTCCCAGGACCAGCGCAATGCCCTGAGTTGTCGATGAGCGATGAGACAGCACGCGAGTTTGAGGAACGCTTCATGAATGTCAGCCCTGCGTTCCCAGCGGATGCGCAGATGTCGGAAGCCGTGCAGCCACGCGAAACTCGTCTCCACGACCCAGCGGTAGGTGCCCATTCCCATGCCGTGCAGGGTGCCGCGGCGGGTGATGGCCGGCACGAAGCCGCGGGCGCGGACCTGATCGCGGTAGATGTCATGGCCGTAGCCCACGCCTTCTCCTACGACGGCTGGCACAAGGTCACCGCGAGCGCTGTCGACCACCTCGGCGGTGTCCGGCTCGAGCTCAGGGTCGACGACCGCAGCGTGCTGAGCGCCGACGACCCCACTCCGGGTCCGCTCGTGTCCCCCGGCGGCGTGGGCATCCGGGTGGACAACTCGGAGCTCTTCTTCCGTCACTTCCGCGCCGTACCGCAGGGGTCGTAGGGGTGGGGCTCGCTCGTGTTGGACGCGGGCCCACGCCGTCCGTTGACCGACCCGGTGAGCACGTCCGTGCCGAGTAAGCGCTGGGTAAGCCCGCCACTGACATCCGCGCGGTGGGGTCTCACCGATGAACCGAGGCCCGTCGAAGGCGCTCTTACCAGGTGATGCTGTGATGGGTCGGGCGCCGGACGGACGGTTGACCGGTGAGGGAGGGACGGAACGTGTGGATCGGGCGTTACCGGGTGCGATGGCACATCGTGCTGCTCACCCTATGGACGGCCGTGTGGTTCGCCGTGGCCGAGCGCCACGGCGCCGTGTCCTGGCACTATCTGCGCCAAGGCCAGGAACTCCTCTTCGGCCAACAGCCCGGCGGCGGTCTCGCCCTCTACGCCAACCACCCCGATCTGCAGATCGGCCCCGTCAGCTTCGTCGTGGCCGGGCTCTTCTCACCGTTCCCTGCCGACGTCGGTGAGAAACTGGCCGACGCGTTCATGTCCGGCCTGGGGCTGTACATGCTCGTCCTGGTCGGCCGCGCCGCCGCCGACCACAACCGGGGCACCGGCCTCAACCACCGCCGCCTGCAGCAACGCGTCCTGATCGCCGGCGCGGCCTTCATCCCCATGTGGGTGGAGGTCTCGGTCCGTTTCGCCCACCTCGACGACGTCCTGGCCCTGTTCTTCACCACCTTCGCCGTCCGTTCGCTGGTCCGCGGCCAGGCCACGGCGGTGGGGGTGTTCCTCGCGCTCGCGGTGGACTCGAAACCCTGGGCGGTCGGCTTCCTGCCCCTGCTCCTGGCACTGCCCCGCCCGGCCCGCCTCCGCTCGGCAAGCTGTGCGTTCGCTCTGGTGGCGGTCGCCTGGCTGCCGTTCTACCTCACCCACCTGGACACCCTGCACGCGGCCCGGTTCACCATCCCCAACCAGCCGGCGTCAGCGCTGCGCTGGTTCGGTGTCGACGACCCCGTGACCCCCTGGTGGGACCGCCCCGCCCAGATGGCCCTCGGCGCCGCCCTGGGCGCGCTCGCCGTACGGCGGAATCGCTGGCCGGCGGTCGTCTTCCTCGCCGTCGACGCACGCATCCTGCTCGACCCGAGTGTGTACACGTACTACAACGCCTCGGTTCTGCTGGGCACGCTGATCTGGGACGTGATCGGCCAGCGCCGCCTGGTCCCGTGGGTCAGCTGGATCGCGCTCATCTCCCTCTACGGCAGCGCCCTGCTGGTCCCGTCGTCCTCGGTGCAGGGCTTCATCCGCCTCGCCTTCGGGATCGGCTCGGCGGCATACGTGCTGCTGTCGCCGCAACGTGCGCCCCGCGGCGGGCGAGGACGAACACACCGGGCCGCCGGTCAGGGGAACCCGGCCGGCGAGGACGAGCCGGAGCAACTGCCCCCGCCCCGTCCGGTGTCGTACTTCCGTGACGTGCGTCAGGCGCGTTCACGTTCCGGCGCCCGCTCCTGCTTCGCTGCGCATGTCCCGAGTGAGGGGCGCTAGACCCTCGCCGTGATGCAGGACGGGTGCGTCTCGGGTGGCGATCCCGTCGGGGCGTCGACGGCGTCCGTGCGTCCGCGGCTGGTTCGGCGCAAAGGAGCACGCTTTCGTCATGGGCCTGTTCAAGAGCCGGGCTGTGCGCAAAGATCGCGCCCACGCCGCATCACCGTAACCTCGCCTTCCGCAACCGGAGGATGCACATGGCTCACCGCACACCCCGCGGTCTGCTCGCCGGGGCCACCGCCACCGTTGCCCTGCTCATGACGGCCGCCTCGGCCTCCGCCGTAGGAACCGCCCCCGTCGTGCCCGGACCGCAGGCCCGCGTGTTCATGGTCAACCCCGTCCAGTCGTCGGGCGACCAGACCCTCACCGACGCCAAGGATGCCGCCGACGCCGTTCCCGTCACCGCCTACGCGACCGTCGCGCTGCGCAACCTGGACGGCAGCGGCGGCCTCTCCGGCCGCTGGGCCGCAGTCCGCTCCGACACCGGCGCCTCCGCACGAGCTGCCGACGCCGCCTCGTACAACCGGCACGACGACCAGTTCGAGCAGGTCATGGCGTACTTCTGGGTCAACGAGGCACAGGAGTACCTGCAGGGCCTCGGATTCGGCAGCGAACTGCCCGGCGCCAACGACCGGGTGCAGCCGGTTCGCATCAACCAATACGGCGCCGACAACTCCTTCTTCAGCGACAAGAAGGCGGAGATCCGCTTCGGCAAGGGCGGCGTGGACGACGCCGAGGACGCCGAGGTCATTGTGCACGAGTACGGTCACGCCGTGCACAACGCCCAGGTGCCCGGCTTCGGCACCTCCCTGGAGGCCGGTTCCATCGGCGAGGCCTTCGGCGACTATCTCGCCGTCGCCGTCGGCCAGCACGCCGCCGCGCGCTACAACTGGCCGGTGAAGACCGACGTCGCCTGCGTCGCCGACTGGGACTCCGTCATGTACACCGACGCCCCGCACTGCCTGCGCCGGATCGACTCCGACAAGACGTATGCGGACCGGGTCGGCGAGGTCCACGCGGACGGCGAGATCTGGTCCCGCGCACTGTTCGACATCCGCACCGCGCTCGGCGCGCGCGTCGCCGACCGGATCATCGTCAACGCCCAGTTCGGCTTCGCCCCCGACACCAGCTTCGCGGCGGCCGCGAACACGACGGTCGCGACGGCGCAGAAGATGTACGGCAAGAACGCGGCAGACACGGTCCGGGCCGCATTCCAGGCCCGGGGCATCCCTGGCATCGCCTGACACGCCACGTCCCGGAGGCGGCAGACCCGCCGCCTCCCCAGCCGGGCATGGATTTCAGCGGAGAGTGATGCATTCCATGCACCTGGGGCGGATTCGACATTCCGGTACCTTTCCTGATGCCCTTCCCCCGGCGATGTCATCGCCGGGCAATCGCTTGGCCATGCTCTGGCAAAACCTCCGACAGTCCGCCTCAACTTGCCTGGTCAGGCACGGAGTTGAGGAGGTTCCCCTACTGAGCAGTTGTGATCAAGTCGTGACTTCCGAAGATGTCCGCTGGCTCCTTTTTTAGCTGATCTTCGCGCCATATCGACCTCGCTAGCTTTTCCCGCTCAACGTCTTTCTTTCGTTCGACGAAAGGCTGGAAAAGTCCGAATGAATCGCTATCAGCCGCCTTCGCCCTGGGCGAGACGGCGGCTTTGGCGCGACAGACGCATGCGCTACGTGGCAGGCAGTCTGGCCCTCGCCCTGTCTCTGACCGCTCTGGACGGCGCCGCCGCGTCCGCGCAGGCCCCGACCGGGAACAACTCCGCGATACACGGCCCCGCGCAGGCCGCCGACGAGGCGTCCGCGCTGCTCATGGCGCGCCTGCAGAAGCGCAACATCGAGGTGCTGTCGGCCCGCACGGAGCAGTCCACCACCTGGGCCCTGCCGTCGGGCGCCCTGCAGACGTCGGTCTACGCGGGACCGATACGCACCCACAAGGACGGTGCCTGGCAGGACATCGACACCTCGCTGCGGGACACCGGCCCCTCGGTGGAGCCCAAGGCCGCGGCAGCGGACGTGCGGCTGTCCGACGGCGGCGACGACCAGCTGGCCTCCGTGACCAAGGGCAGGACGAAGTTCGCCCTGGGCTGGCAGAGCAAGCTCCCGGCGCCCCGGCTCAAGGGTTCCACCGCCTCCTACGACCTGGGACGCGGCCAGACGCTCGAGGTCACCGCCCTGGAGCAGGGCTTCTCCGAGAACGTCGTCCTGGCCCAGGCACCGGATGCCGCGGTGTCGTACCGCATCCCGCTGCACCTGGACGGCCTGAAGCTGTCCAAGGCGCCGTCGGGGCACCTGCTGCTGAAGGACACCGCCGGCCGGCTGGTCGCCGAGGCCCCCGCACCCCGTATGTGGGACTCCTCCAAGGACTCCCGCTCCGGTGAGTCGAAGAACGTGGCCCCGGTCGGCACGACGATCGAGACGGCCGCCGACGGATCGCAGACCCTGGTCCTCTCCCCGGACGCGCACTACCTCGCCCGCAAGGACCTGAAGTACCCGGTCACGGTGGACCCGACGTCCACGCTCGCCGTCACCACCGACACCTGGGTGCAGACGCCGGACTACCCGGACTCCCAGGTCTCCTCGCCCGAGCTGAAGTCGGGCACGTACGACACGGGTGCGGACAAGGCCCGCTCCTATCTGAAGTTCGACGTGTCGGCCTTCAAGGGCAAACACATCCTGGACACGAACCTCGCCCTGTACTCGTACTACTCCTCGACGTGCGCCACGACGGGAGCCGGTACCGAGGTGCGGCGGGTCACCGCCGACTGGAGCTCCTCCGCCGTCACCTGGAGCGCCCAGCCCGCGACCACGGCCACCGGCGCGGTCGTCAACAAGGCTGCCCTGGGCTACAGCTCCAGCTGCCCGGGCGGCACGATGAACTTCGACATCGACGCCATCGTGCAGGCCTGGGCGAACGGCTCGGCCAACTACGGCCTGCGGATCGCCGGTGCCGACGAGACCGACCCGACCACCTGGCGGCGCTTCCGTTCGGCCAACTACATCAGCGGGGACAACTCCGTCGAGCCGCACCTGACGGTGACGTACAACTCGTACCCGGCCGTCCCGGCCAGTGCGGCCATCTCGCCGAGTGCCGCCAACGCCTACAACGGCAAGCGTTACGTCACCTCCCTGACGCCGGTCCTCTCGGCGAAGACGAGCGACGCCGACGGCAGCACGGTCAAGGCGCAGTTCGAGGTGACCCCGGACCCGGCCTACAACGACACCACCTACACCTACACGGCCACCACCGCGTCCGTGGCCTCGGGTGGCACCGCGCAGCTGACCATTCCCTCGGCCAACGCCTTCCCGGCCGGTGCGCACCTGCGCTTCCGTGTGCGCGGCTACGACGGCACGGACTACGGTTCCTGGACGGGCTACACCACCTTCGTCCTCAACACGGCCAAGCCGGTGGCGCCGACGGTCTCCTGCACGCCGTACGCCAAGGACACATGGACGGCGAAGGCGGCCGGCGGCGCCCAGTGCACCCTGGACACGACCTCCACGGACGGTCAGGGCTACTACTGGGGACTGGACGACCCGAACGCACCCAACCGGGTGGACGACACCACGGACGGCAGCGGCGGCGACCCGCTGACCGTGACCGTGCAGCCGGGCGACGGCTGGCACAGCCTGTACGCCAAGACGATCGACTCCGGCGGCAACCTGTCCACGACGACGACCGAGTACCGGTTCGGCGTGGGTGCCGACGGGGCCGCGATGGTCTCACCGCGTGACGGCGACCGGCCGGCCCGCCGGGTCGCGCTCACCTCGACGGGCCGCACCAGCTACACCGGTGTGACGTACCAGTACCGCCGCGGCGAGACGGACACGTGGCAGAACGTGCCGCTCGCCGACGTGAGCGTCAACTCCAGCGGCGCCGCGGTCAGTTCGTGGCCGCTGCCCGCGCCGAACGGTGCGCCTGCCGCGCTGACGTGGAACATCACCACCTCCATCGCGCAGGACGGCCCGATCGACATCCGTGCCGCGTTCACCGACGGCACGACCACGGGCTACAGCCAGCCCGTCACGGTCACCGTGGACCGCGAGGCGGGCGACGCGCCCACCCAGGAGGTCGGTCCCGGCGAGGTGAACCTGCTGACCGGTGACTTCTCCCTGACGGAGAACGACGCGGGCGGCTTCGGCCTGACGGCCTCGCGCAGCACCTCGTCCCGCCGGGCGACGACCGACGACGGCATCGAGGGCCAGGCCGCCATCTTCGGCCCGGACTGGATCTCCGGCATCACTGCCGACGCCAGCGGGTCGGAGTGGAACAGCATCAGCAAGACGTCCGCGACCTCCGTGGAGCTGGTCGACTCGCAGGGCCGCGGCATCGGCTTCACCGCGACGAACGCCGGTGGCTGGAAGCCGGAGCCCGGTTCGGAGTCGCTGACCCTGACCGGGTCGCTGACCGGCTCGTTCACTCTCAAGGACACCGCCGGCACGACCACGTCGTTCGCCAAGGTCGACCCCGCCGCGACGACATGGCAGGCGACCACGTCGTACCGGCCGACCTCCAACTCGACGACCATGGTCGTCTCGGAGAAGGTCGTCTCCGGGACGCAGACCCTCGCCCGGCCGAAGTACGTGATCGCGCCCACCTCGGCGGTCTCCGCCGACACCTGCGCCGCGACGCCCGCCACCAAGGGCTGCCGGATGCTGGAGTACGTCTACGCAACGACGACGACGGCCACGTCCTCGGCGTTGGGTGACTTCGCCGGCCAGGTGAAGGAGATCAGGCTGCGCTCCACCGCGCCCGGCGCGTCCGCGTCGACGGCCGTCGCGGTGCAGACCTTCGCCTACGACACGGCCGGGCATCTGCGCGAGGCGTGGAACCCGCAGATCACGCCGTCGCTGAAGACCGCCTACGAGTACGACGGCGCCGGCCGGGTCACCAAGCTGACGCCGCCCGGTGAACTGCCGTGGACCTTCTCCTACGGCAAGGCCGGCAACGCGGCGACCGCCGGTGACGGCATGCTGCTCAAGACGTCCCGCCCCGCCCTGCACCAGGGCAGCGCCGACGTCACCGAGGGCAGCGCGGACACCAACGTCGTCTACGACGTCCCGCTGACCGGCACCACGGCGCCGTACCCGATGGGCGCCACCGATGTGCAGGCCTGGGGGCAGACGGACGTTCCGACGGACGCCACGGCCGTCTTCCCGGCCGATGTCACGGTCGCGTCCAACGACGGCCGGACCCTGTCCGCCGGCGACTACAAGCGCGCCACCATCTCCTACATCGACGCCTCCGGCCGCGGGGTCAACACCGCGGACCCGGGCGGTCACATCGACGTCACGGAGTACAACGCGCTCGGCAACCAGGTCCGCGAGCTCTCCGCGAGCGACCGCCGGCTGGCGCTGGCCACCTCCGGTGACGACCTGAACCGGCTCACTCTGCTGGGCATCAGCGACGCCTCCCCGGCCGAGCGCGCACAGCAGCTGTCCACCTCGTACGTGTACAGCGGTGACGGCCGTCTGCAGCTGGAGGAGTTCGGGCCGCTGCATCTGACCACCCTCACCTCCGCCCTCAAGGCGGGCACGGGCGGCACCGACCTGCCGGCCGGGACCGAGGTCGCCGCGCGCACGCACACCGTCACCGCCTACGACGCAGGGCGCCCCACCGACGGATCGGCCAACGCGTCCGATCTGCCCACCCAGGTGAGCGTGGGCGCGCATGTCGACGGCTACCCGTCCGACGCCGACGTCCGGGTCGACAAGACCACCTACGACTGGGCCTCCGGTCTGCAGACGTCCACCATCAAGGACGCGGGCGGTCTGAACCTCACCCGGACCACCTCGTACGACGCCCAGGGCCGGGTGGTCAAGGCGACCCTGCCGAAGTCGAACGGCTCGGACGCCGGGGCGACGGTGACGACCTACTGGTCGGCCACCGGCACCGGTGCCTGCCAGGGCCGGCCCGAGTGGGCCGACCTGCAGTGCTCCACCGCGCCCGCCGCCGCCGTCACCGGAGGCGGCTCCAACCCGAGCCAGGTGCCCACCCGGACCGTCGAGTACGACTGGTGGGGCAACCCGGCGAAGGTGACCGAGACCGCCAACGGCGTGACCCGCACCACCACTCTGACCGCTGACAACGCCGGCCGCACGGTCAAGGCGTCGCTCACCGGCGGCGTGGGAACGGCGGTGCCGGACACCACCAACACGTTCGACCCGGCGACGGGTCGCACCACCACGGTGACGTCCAACGGCAAGACCATCACGACGGTCTACGACAAGCTCGGCCGGGTCATCTCCTACAACGACGGCGCCGGCAACACCCGCACCGCCGAGTACGACGTCCTGGGCCGTCCGCTGAAGGTCAGCGACTCGTCCCCGTCGACGACGACCTACGCCTACGACACGACGAAGGAACCCCGCGGGCTTCCCACGTCCTTGACCGACTCCGTGGCGGGCACCTTCACCGCCGCGTACGGCCCGGACGGGCAGCTCACGACCGAGACCCTGCCCGGCGGCTACACGCTGAACCTCGGCTTCAACGAGATCGGCGAGAACACCTCCCGGATCTACACCCGTGACACCGACGGCGCGATCGTGCTGGCGGACACCGCGGACTTCTCCACGCACGGGCAGATCGTCCACCACAACGGCACGGCAGGAGACACCACCGAGCAGAACTACACCTACGACAACGCCGGACGGCTCACCCGCACGGACGACACCGCCGCGGACCAGACCTGCACGCGGCGCGTCTACGCCCTGGACGGCAACACCAACCGCACCGGTCTGACCACCAGTGTCAGCGCACCCGGAGACGGCTGCACCGACACCGGCGCCACCACGGTGACCAGCGCCTACGACAGCGCCGACCGGATCGTCGGCACGGGCGTGGCCTACGACGCCTTCGGCCGGACCACCTCCCAGGCGAGCGGCACCTCCATCGAGTACTACGCGCACGACCTGGTGCGCCGGCAGACCGCCGGCACCCAGCGTCAGACGTGGGACCTCGACGCGGCCGGACGCCTGGCCTCGTGGACCACGGAAACGCAGAACACCGACGGCACGTGGACCCAGACGGGCCAGAAGACGAACCACTACGGCTCGGCCGACGACAGCCCGGACTGGGTGACGGAGAACTCCTCCGGCCTCATCACCCGCAACGTCCACGGCCTGACCGGCAAACTGGAGGCGGTCACCGGCGCCACCGGAGGTGTCGTCCTCCAACTGGCGGGCCTGCACGGCGACATCGGTCTGACGCTTCCGCTGGACGCCACCCAGGCGCCGACGGTGCTGCGCCAGGACGAGTACGGCAACCCCGTCGCCGGCAGCGCCTCCGCCCGCTACGGCTGGCTCGGCAGCGAGGCGCGTTCCGCCGAGACGCCGGCCGGGGCCGTGCTGATGGGCGTTCGCCTGTACGACCCCACGCAGGGACGCTTCCTGTCGATGGACCCGGTCCCGGGCGGCAGCGACAACGCCTACGAATACGCCGGCGCCGACCCGATCAACCAGGTCGACCTCGACGGCAAGTGGCACCGCTGGCGCACCAAGCACTACTTCTTCGGCAAGGTCGTCGGCCACTCGTGGCGGTACTGGGACTACTGGGGCTGGGACGCGGGCCTGCACATCGGCGCCTCCGTCCGCGTCTACTTCAACTGGTGGGCGACGAAGAAGATGGCCAACGAGGGCCCGTACGTCCTCACGGCCTACGGCTTCATCGCCGGCATCATCGCGTGCATCAACGTGTACGCGGGAGCCGTGGCCGCCATTCTCGGTCTGTACGCCGCACTGATCGTGTGGGCGGCGTACCGGGCCAAGGAACGGGGCAAGTGCCTGAAGCTGTTCAGCACACAGAAGTGGGTCGGCACCTACCCAGTGGGTTACGTGTCCTACGCGTACGTCCGCTGCTGACCTGCTGACACCACCGCGAAGCGGTGAGCCCGCCCGGTGGCCGCTGTCGGCCACCGGGCGGGCACTCCCCATCCCCCTCCCCCTACACCCCTCAAGGACCCACGATGAAGCGAGGACCCGCTTTCGGCGCCGCCTCCGTCATCCTGTTCGTCTTCGGATCCGTGTTCGCGATCCTCTACGTCGCCGACCTCACGACGGGTGGCGACGGCCCCAGGGCGTTCATCGAGTCCGCCTGCGCGCTGCTGGCGGGCGCCTGGCTCGCCGGGCTGCTGCACACGCGCCAGGCCGCCAAGCAGCGCCGCTGATCCGAAGCGGCGGTCACCGCCTTCCACGTAGACCGGGAAAGAACATGCGCAAAATCGCCCTCCCTCTGCTTGCCTGCGCGCTGGCCCTCGTCGGCTGCAGCGCCACCAAGACCTCACCCACCGGTCACGACAGCCGCCGTCCCCTGCCGGCTCCGACCGTGTCCGTGGCCCGCCGGCCGGTGCCGCCCGTGGTGCACACCGACGCCGTACTGCCCGAGGTGAGCGGTGACTTCGGGAAGAAGCCGGTCATCACCCTCCCCAAGGCCGGCCCGACCGGGAAGTTCGTGGTGGCCCCCGCGCTCACGGGTCACGGCCGTGTGGTCGCCGACCACGACATCGCGGTCGTCGACTACTCGGCTCGCGCGTGGAAGGCCGGCAAGGAACTGCCCTCCACCTTCGCCGGGGGTGGAAAGCCCGCTCACCCCGTGCTGTTCACGGTCGGCACCGGTTCGGTGCTGCCCGCCTTGGATGCGGCCGTGCGCGGGCAGAGCGTCGGCAGCCGCGTCCTGGTGGTGGCGCCGCCCTCGGCCGCCTACGGCACCTCGGGCAACCCCGCCCTCGGGGTGTCCCCGACCGAGACGGTGGTCTTCGCGGTGGACATCGTCGACGCCGTGCCGGCCAGGGCCACCGTCCACGGCCGGCAGCACGCCGCCGGTGCTGGTCTGCCGAGCGTCCGCGCCGGCGCCTTGGCCGTCTCGATCGGCGTACCCGACACGGCGCCGCCGGCGGGCCTGGTCGTACGCCGGATCGTCGACGGCTCGGGACCACGGGTCGGCGCGGGCCGCACGGTGGTGCTCCGGCGAGCGGGCGCGGTCTGGAACGGCAACCGGGGCACGGACGACGCGCCGTTGTTCGACGCCTCCTGGACGACCGGCCCCACGCCGGTGGTCGTGGGCCGGCACAACCTCATCGAGGGCCTGGACCGGGCCCTGGTGGGCGCGAACGTGGGCAGCAGGCTGCTGGTCGTCGTACCCCCTGCGCTCGGCTACGGCTCCCAGGCCCAGCAGGGGATTCCGGCCGGCTCCAGCCTGGTCTTCGTCGTCGACGTCCTGGCCGCGGGCTGACCCCGGCTCACCGCACGGCCGGGGGGTGGCGGGTTGCGGCCGGTGCGGAGGCCGGTTCCGTCACTCCCCCGGCGCTCGCAGCGGCCGGACGTGCGCGGGGGCCGGGCCGGTCGACTCGCGCGGGACGTAGGTGGTGCGCAGGGTGTGGCGGCGGGGCCGGGCCGTGGAGCCGTCGATGCGGCGGATCAGGATGTCCGCCGCGAGCCTGCCCAGGTCCTGCACCGGCTGGCTGACCACGCTCAGCCGCGGCCTGACGAGGGTGGCCCACTCGGCGTCGTCGAAGCCGATGACCGAGACGTCGTCGGGGATGCGGGCGTCGAGGTCGAGCAGGGCGTCGAGGGTCCCGAGCGTGGCGACGTTGTCCGTGGTGAACAGTGCGGTGGGCCGGTTCTCGGAGCACATCAGCTCCAGGACAGCTGAGCGCGCCCGGGCCCGGTCGTATCCGGTGTGCCTGATCAGCTCCGTTCCGCGCGGGATGCCCGCGGCGCGCAGTGCCTGCCGGTAGCCGGTGAGCCGCTCGGTCGTGGTCCAGATGTCCGCGCCCGGCGCGAGCCGCGCCGTGTTCTCGTCGGGGGACGCCGAGGTGATCACCGCGATGCGGGTGTGCCCGGCGTCGGTGAACCTGGCCACTGCGGCCTGGGCGGCGCCCCGGTTGTCCACGACGACCGTGTCCAGCGCGGCGCCGCTCACCACACGGTCCAGGAGGACCACCGGAATGCCCGAGGCGACGGCCTTGTCGAGGTGCTCGTGGTCGGCCGCCGCGGGCGCCACGACCAGGCCGTCCACGCGCCGCTCGATGAACATCTGCACCGCGGACTTCTCCGTCTCGCCGTTCTCGTCGCTGTTGGCGAGGACGACCTGGAGGCCGGCCTTGGCCGCGACGTCGGTGACCCCGCGCACCGCGCGGGCGAAGTAGGCGTTCTCGACGTCGGCGACGACCACGCCCAGCGTGTGGGTGCGTCCGCTGATCATGCTCCGGGCCACCGCGTTGGTGCTGTAACCCAGTTCGGCGGCGGCGGCCAGCACCCGCTCCCGGGTGGCCGCGCTCGACGAGCCGTATCCGCCCAGGACCCGGGCGGCGGTGGCCTGTCCCACGCCGGCGTGCCGGGCGACGTCGGGGATGGTGACGCGTCGCGGCGGCCGTGGGGTGTTCGGCATGGCGGTCTCTTCGTGAGTGACGGCTCGGCCAACGCCGAGGACGGGGTCGATGAAATCTGCCGCCATTCAACCATTGACGGGCGGCGGCTGCGGGTGGGTAAGGTACGAGCCCGTTGGTAACGTTACCAAAACTCACCGGCGCCCCGCCCGCCCGCCCTTCCCAGGGCCGCCGACCACGACACACCTGTGCCCGCGGTCGTCCTGGTCCCACGCCCCGATCACCGGAGGTTTCACGGATGGCAACCGACACCCTCTCGCCGCCGTCGGCCGCAGGCCCGGCCATCACCCTCGTCGACGTGGTCAAGGACTTCGGCGGCGCCCGGGACGCGGCGGCCGTCCGAGGCGTCAGCCTCTCCATCGGCGAGGGCGAGTTCTTCTCGCTCCTCGGCCCCTCCGGCTGCGGCAAGACCACCACACTGCGGATGATCGCCGGCTTCGAGGAACCGACCCGCGGACAGATCCTGCTGCACGGCAGCGACATGGTCGGCGTGCCGGCCAACAAGCGCGACATCAACATGGTGTTCCAGTCCTACGCCCTCTTCCCCCATCTGAGCGTCGCCGACAACGTGGCGTTCGGACTGCGCCGCAAGCGCCTACCCAAGGACGAGATCCGCGACCGGGTCGAGAAGATGCTGCGCACGGTCGAGCTCGCCGACAAGGCCGACCGCCGCCCCCGCCAGCTCTCCGGCGGCCAGCAGCAGCGCGTCGCGCTCGCCCGCGCCCTGGTCAACCGGCCCCGTGCCCTGCTGCTCGACGAACCCCTCGGCGCTCTCGACCTGAAGCTGCGGCAGTCCATGCAACTGGAGCTCAAGCGGATCCAGCGCGAGGTCGGCATCACCTTCATCTATGTCACGCACGACCAGGCCGAGGCCCTGACCATGTCCGACCGGATCGCGGTGATGAACCACGGCCTGGTCGAACAGGTCGCCCCGCCCCAGGAGGTCTACGAACGGCCCGCCACCGCGTTCGTCGCCGGGTTCATCGGCACCTCCAATCTGATCTGCGGACGGCTGACCTCCGTGGAGGCGGGGACCGGGGTGCTCGACCTCGGCGACGGCCAGCGCATCACGGTCCCGCTGCGCGGCAGCACCCGTACCGCCGCAGCGGCCGTCGAACTCACCGTGCGGCCGGAGAAGGTCACGCTGACCACCGCTCCCGTCGACACGACCAGCCGGATCCGCGGCACCGTCCGGGAGGTGGTCTACCTCGGCACCTCGACCAGCTACACCGTGGACACCGCCGTCGGCGCGGAGATGACCGTCTTCCAGCCCAACGACGGCACCGCCACCGTCAACCCGGCCCGCGGCGACACCGTCTGGCTCTCCTGGTCCGCCGACCACTCCTACCTGCTCACCACCGCACCCGCCCCCGCGACCGCCGCGGAGCCGGCGGACTCCCTCACCTCGCGCTGACGACAGGCAGACACCATGTCCGAGCACTCCACACCCTTCGCGCCCCGGCCGCGCACACCGACTCCACGCGGCCTGTCCCGGCGCGCCCTGCTGCGCGCCGCGCTCGGCACCGCCGCGCTGGCCCCGCTCGCCGCGTGCAGCGTCCCCGGCGCCCGCGTGCACGTCCCCACCGGCAAGGCCGAGATCGCCGAGGCGGTGAGCGGCTTCTGGGCCGGGAGGAAGAGGTCCGGGAAGCTGGACTTCGTCAACTACACGCAGTACATCGACGTCGACCCCGCCGACCAGAGCAAGCACCCCACGCTCACCGCCTTCACCCGCGAGAGCGGCATCCAGGTCACGTACAACGAGCTGATCGACGACAGCGCCTCCTGGTTCGGCAAGATCCAGCCCGAGTTCGCCTCCGGCCAGGGCATCGGTTACGACCTGATGGTCGTCGGCGGCGACAGTTACCTCACCAAGTACATCCAGCTGGGCTACCTCGCCCCGCTCGACCACAGCAGGCTGCCGAACTTCGCCCGGTACGGCGGAGCGGCGTTCAAGAACTCCTCCTTCGACCCCGGCAACGTGTACACCGTCCCCTGGCAGTCCGGGATGACCGGCATCGGATACGACCCGGACCAGGTCGGCCGGAAGATCACCAGCTGGCAGGACCTGCTCGACCCCAAGCTGCGCGGCAAGGTCGGCATGTGGAACGACGCGGTGCAGATGGGAAACGTCGCCCTGCTCGCCGTCGGCGTGGACCCGGAGACCTCCACCCCCGCCGACTGGCGCAAGGCAGCGGCCTGGCTGCGCACACAGCGCGACGCCGGCATGGTCCGCTCCTACTCCACGGCGACCTACCAGTCCTCGCTCCAGCGCGGTGACCTGGCGGCGTCGCTCGTGTACTCGGGCGACGTCTTCCAGGCCAACCAGAGCGGATCGAAGCTGGAGTTCGTCATCCCCGACGAGGGCGGTCTGCTGTGGACCGACAACCTGTGCATCCCCTCGACGGCCGCGCACCCCGTCGACGCCCTGGCCTACATGGACTACGCCTACCGGCCCGAGGTCGCCGCGAAGATCAGCGAGACCGTGCAGTTCGTCTGCCCCGTCCCCGACGCGCAGCAGGTCATCGCGCGCGACGCGGCCGCCGCCACCGGCAAGCGGCACACGGTGCTCGACGCGCTGAGCACCAGCCCCCTGGTCTTCCCGACCAAGAGCGACGAAGCGAAGCTGCGCCATCTGCGGGTGCTCGACGAGGAGGAGGAGAAGCAGTGGAACGCACTGTTCGAACCGATCTACCAGGCCTGACCCGGCGGCGGCGCCGTCCCGGGGCCGCACTCGCCCCCTACTGGATGATCCTGCCGGGCTGGCTGTGGCTGGCCGCCTTCTTCATCACCCCCGTGATCGTGATGGTGTCGCTGTCGTTGCAGACCGGCGACTTCATCGACGGCTTCCGCCAGACATGGCACTTCAGCACCTACGCCGACGTGGTCCACACCTATCACGTGCAACTGGTGCGTTCCCTGGTCTACGGCGCCGCGGCCACCGTCTCCTGCGCCCTCGTCGGCTACCCGGTCGCCTACTGGATCGCCTTCCGGGCCGGCCGGCACAAGTCGGCGTTCCTCTTCCTGCTCCTGCTGCCGTTCTTCGTCTCCTTCGTCATCCGCACCCAGTCCTGGAACGTGGTGCTCGCCGACCACGGCGTCCTGCTCGGACCGCTGAAGGACATGGGCGTGCTCTCCGCGGACTTCCATCTGCTGGCCACGCCGTACGCGGTGATCGGAGGACTGACGTACAACTTCCTGCCGTTCATGGTGCTGCCCGTCTACGTGGCCCTGGAGCGGGTCGACCCCAAGGTGATCGAGGCCGCCACCGACCTGTACGCCTCGCGGACGGCCACCTTCCTGCGCGTCGTGCTGCCGCTGTCGCTGCCCGGCGTCTTCGCAGGAGTGCTGCTGACCTTCGTGCCCGCCTCCGCCGACTACGTCAACGCCGGCATCCTCGGCGGCCCCTCCACCACGATGATCGGCAACATCATCCAGACCGAGTACTTCACCAATCTCGACTATCCCGGCGCCGCCGCCCTGTCCTTCGTTCTCATGGGCGCGCTGCTGCTGGCCGTGTTCACCTACGCCCGGGCCCTGGGCACCGACGAGGTCCTGGAGGCGGCCGCGCGATGACCTCACAGACCCTCTCCCCCGCCACCCCTCGGTCACGTCCCGTCCGGCAGGCGCGTCACCGCCGCCCCACGCTGTCCCTGTACACCCTGCTCGTGCTGGCCTGGCTGCTGCTGCCGATCGCCGTCATGATCCTTTTCGGTTTCAACGACACCGCCGGCAAGGTCAACTTCACCTGGCAGGGCTTCACCCTCACCTGGTACCGGCACCTGTTCGCCATCCCCAATCTGACCTCCGCCCTGGTCAACAGCCTCACCATCGCCCTGGTCGTCGCCGTCGTCGCCACCCTCCTCGGGACCCCGATCGGGCTGGCGCTCGGCCGCTACCGCTTCCGCGGCCGGGGCTCGGTGGACCTGCTGATGTTCGCCGCCATCGCGGCACCGGAGATCGCCCTCGGCGCCGCCCTGCTGTCGCTGTTCATCGTCATGGGCGTGCCCCGCGGCTACTGGACGGTCGTCATCGCGCACGTGGCGTTCTGCATCCCCTATGTCGCCATCACCGTGCGGGCGCGCATGGCCGGGCACGACCCGACGCTGGAGGAGGCCGCCCGTGACCTGGGGGCGGGCCCGTGGACGGCGTTCCGGCTGGTCACCCTGCCGATGCTGCTGCCCGGTGTGGCCTCCGGCGCGCTGCTGTGCTTCGCCCTGTCGATCGACGACTACGTCGTCACCAGCTTCAACGCCGGCCGTACGGTCACCTTCCCGCTGTGGGTCTACAGCGCCAGCCGCACCGGCGTCCCCCCGCAGGTCAACGTCATGGGAACGCTGATCTTCATCGGCGGCCTGATCATCGCCGGCGCGAACGTCCTGTTCTCGCGGCGCCGCGCGGTCTGACCCGCTCCGGTCCCCCGCGCCCCTCGGACACCGGTTCCCCGGCACCCGCCGGCCGGTGCGGAACAACCTCAAAGGAATCTCACCGTGCTCAAGTTCAACGAAGCCGAGTTCGTCTCCCAGACGGAAAGCCTCGTGGCACTGCGCCCCCAGATCGAGAAGCTCGTCGACCGCCTGATCGACGAGGGCTACGACAACGTCCTCCTCGTGGGCGCCGGCGGGACGTACGCGCAGATGTGGCCCTACGAACACCTTGCCCGGCGCTCCTCGCTCCTGCCGGTGAGGGCCGCCGTCGCCGCCGAACTGGTCGCATCCGGTGACGCCCGCCTCGGCGAACGCACCGCCGCCGTCTTCACCTCCGTCTCCGGCACCACCGAGGACAGCCTGCGCGCCATCGACTACTGCAAGTCCCGGGGCGCCCACACCATCGGCTTCACCGGCATCCCCGACTCCCCCGTCGCCCAGAACGTCGACACCGCGCTGATCTCCGCGCCCAAGGCCTGGCCGTTCGACGTCCAGTTGCTGCTGTTCATGGGCCGGTTGCTCTCCCGCCGGGGCGAGTTCGAGGGCTACGAGGACCTGGCCGCCGAACTCGCGGACCTGCCGCGCGTATTGGTGGACGTCGCCCGGCAGGCAGAGCCGGTGGCGGCGGCCTTCGCAGAGGCCCACAAGGACGACGACTACCACTTCCTCATCGGCGGCGGAAACCTGTGGGGGTTCACCTACCTGTACTCCATGTGCATCCTCGAGGAGATGCAGTGGCTGCGCACCACGCGGGTGCACAGCGCGGAGTTCTTCCACGGGTCGCTGGAACTCCTGGAGGAGGACACCAGCGTCGTCGTCTTCCAGGGGGAGGACGAGACGCGGGCGCTGACCGACCGGGCCGAGGCCTTCGCCAAGCGCGTCTCCAAGAACGTCACCGTCTTCGACACCCGCGACTACCCCTTGGAGGGCATCAGCCCGCAGTTCCGCGGACTGCTCGCCCCGCTGGTGCTCGACACCGTGATGGACCGGGTCAGCAAGCACCTGGAGCGGGTCCGGGACCACTCGCTCGACCTGCGCCGCTACTACCGCGTCATGGACTACTGACCCGTCGGCTCGGTTCCCCCCGTCCGTCCACCCCGTGCGCCGGTGCCCCGGTACCGGCGCGCCCATGGCGGGCGCCGCGTCCGTCGTACGCCGCGTCCGCGTCTCGGGAGACCCTGATGAACGTCCTCGGCTTCGGCGACAACACCATCGACCGCTTCGTGGACCGCGGCACCGACTACCCCGGCGGCAACTGCGTCAACGTCGCCGTCTACGCCCGACGACTCGGCCTGGACTCCGCTTATCTGGGAGTGTTCGGTGACGATGACCTCGGCGCGTTCCTGCGCACGGCGGTGGCGGCACAGGGCGTCGCCGTGGACCGCAGCGTCGTGCGTCACGGCGCCACCTCGGTCTCCACCCTGCACGTGCAAGGCGGCGACCGGGTCTTCCTCGGCTACGACCCCGGCGGCGACTTGGTGCGCGAACCTCTCGTCCTCGACCCCGGCCTGTCTGCCTACGCCGCGTCGTTCACGCTCGTGCACTCCAGCGTCTACTCCGGCACCGAGGCCGAACTCCCCCGGCTCGCCGCGGCCGGCCCGCTGATCAGCTTCGACTTCTCCGACGAGGAGGAGTACCGCACACCTGCCTACCTCGACCGCGTCTGCCCGCACGTCGACCTGGCCCTGCTGTCCTGCTCGCACCTGGACGAGGCGGCCACGGCGGCGCTGCTGACCGAGGTGACCCGCCGGGGTGCGGGGCTGGCGCTGGCCACTCGCGGCCTGGACGGGGCTCTCGTGCACGACGGCCGCGTCACGCTCACCGCGCCGACCCGCGCGGCCGACCCCGGTGCCCTGCGCGACACGATGGGGTGCGGCGACGCCTTCCTCGCCGGGTTCGTCGTGTCGCTCCTGCGCGACGGATGGTCCCGGCGGATGCCGCCGGCCCCGGCAGCCATGGAACGTGCCCTGCGGCAGGGCACTGAGGCGGCGTACCACCAGTGTTTCGTGGAGTCCGCCTTCGGCTGCGGCCGGCCGACGCCGGCCGAACACGCCGGCGAACGGAGTACGAGCAGTCCCGCGTCCAGCTGACGGCCCTTCAGAACGCCCAGCTTATACCGGCTCAGGGGACGCCTGCCGGCTCACCGGTCGGTGGAAGCACGCTGCGGCGGAGGGGCCCGGGAGGGTGATCGGCCGAGGTGGAGCAGGATGCGGGACAGGGGGTCCCGGGCGACGGGCTCGGGAAGGGACGTGGCGAACGCGGCGCCGGGTCGTAGGCGGTGAGCGCCGTCCGGGACGGCGAGTGCGATGGGGAGGGTCGCGTCCAGGAGGTCGGGGGCCGGAGTGAAGGGGAGGCCGAGAGCACGGGCCGCGTCCCAGGCGTGCACCACGTAGTCAAGGAGGTGGAAGCCGATGGCCCGGACCGCTGGGAAGGCGGACTCGGTGCCGAATTCCGGCAGGGTGAAGTCCTGGTCGGCGGAGCGCACTTGGGCGAAGGCCTCGATGACCGCGTCCGCGGCGGTCATGTACCGCCGGATGGTTCCCGGCCCTGGCTGATCGGCCTTCCACTGTGCGAGGTCGGCGCCCTCCCCTCGTGCCGCTGCCGCGAAACCCCGGTGCTGGACCGTCATGTGCTCGATCAGCTCGCCCAGATCCCACGCCACGCAAGGGGTGGGACGCGCGAGGTCCTCCAAGGTCGCGCGACGGACCACGGCGACGCTGTCGCGTACGGCGCGGGCGTCCAAGGCTCTGACAGAGGATAATTTGGTATGCATCCGCTTACGGTAAGCAGATGTTTATGGTGTGTCAACGAGTATGGTCTCTCCATGGCTGGGAACACCGGATCGGACAAGCGCCCTGACCTCGCGGCCATGATCGTTCCGCTGGGTCGCGCGCTGGTGGCCGCGGAGCTGCCGCTGCTGCGCGAACACGGACTGACGATGTGGGCTTACGGCGTGCTGCTACGGCTCGACGACGAACCCGTGCGCACCCAGGCCGCGTTGGCCCGGGACATCGGCGCCGACAAGACGCGGATCATCGGCGTCCTCGACGACCTCGAGGAGCGCGGGCTCATCCGTCGGCAGCCTGATCCGAGCGACCGGCGCGCCCGTCTGCTCTCGCTCACCGCCCAAGGGCGCCGGGTGCGCGACGCGGCGCAGTCTGCGATCCGGGAGCGGGAGGAGCGGCTGCTGACGCGGCTTCCGAAGGAGGACCGGCGCGGCTTCCTGCGCGCCCTGCAGGCACTGGCCGCACTGCCCCCCGCCGACATCACCGGAGAGCCCGCCGCGCCTTGAGGGGCGGCCATCCTCGTCCGGCGCCCACCGGCGTACGGCGGGCCATTCCAAAAGTTCGCATCACTGGTCACTCTTGCCTCCTGCAACCAACTGTTACCTCTGCTACCGCCCTGGCACGTTGGCCGCCGTGCGATCGGCCGTCTCCGGCGGCTGCAAGTTGTTGGACAGGAACAATGCGGGGCGGCCGACTGGTGACCCCGCCGGGGCCGCGTGGCAGCATGGTGATGCAGGTGCCACCCTTTCGAGGGGGTGTGGGTCATGACAGTGTCAGAGGCGAAACCCGGTCCACGGACACACAAGCCCGGCCTCAGGCGCGAGATCGGCTTCATCGGCCTCATCTGGGCTTCGGAAGGGTCCATCATCGGATCCGGATGGCTCTTCGGCGCACAAGGCGCCCTGGCGGCCGCCGGACCGGCGGCGATCATCTCATGGGCCATCGGCGGCCTGGCGATCCTGATTCTCGCGCTGGTGCACGCCGAACTCGGCGGCATGTACCCGGTCTCGGGCGGCACCGCGCGCTTCCCGCACTACGCCTTCGGCGGCGCTGCGGGTGCGTCGTTCGGCTGGTTCTCCTGGCTGCAGGCAGCCACGGTGGCGCCCATCGAGGTGCTGGCGATGATCACCTACGGCCAGCACTACTCGTGGGCGAGCGGCTGGGAGAAGATCAAGGGCGGCCAGCACGTCCTGACCCCGCCGGGCATCGCCGTCGCGGTCGGACTGATGGCCGTCATCACCGCCATCAACTTCCTCAGCATCCGGCTGCTGGCCCGCACCAACAGCGCCGCGACCTGGTGGAAGGTCGGCGTCCCCCTGCTGACGATCTTCGTCTTCGCCATCGCTCAGTTCCACACCGCCAATTTCACCGCGGCCGACGGCTTCAACCCCTATGGGGCCAAGGGAATCCTGTCCGCCGTCTCCACCAGCGGCATCATCTTCGCGCTGCTGGGCTTCGAACAGGCGGACCAGCTCGCCGGCGAGAGTGCCAACCCGAAACGGGACATCCCGCGGGCCGTGATCGGGTCCATCGTCCTCGGCATCCTGATCTACATCCTGCTGCAGGTGACCTTCCTCGCCGCGCTGCCCGCCTCCCAGATCGGCCATCACTGGGCCAATTCGGCGTTCACCGCGCTGAGCGGACCGTTCGCGCAAGTCGCCACGCTCATCAGTCTGGGCTGGCTCGCCACCATTCTTTACCTCGACGCCGTGATCTCCCCGGCCGGCACCGGCCTGATCTACATCACGGGCTCCTCGCGGGTCTCCTACGGCCTGAGCCGCAACGGCTACGTACCGTCCGTCTTCGAGAACACCAACCGGCGCGGTGTTCCGTGGGTCGGTCTCATCACGGCGTTCATCATCGGCTGCATCTGCTTCCTGCCGTTCCCCAGCTGGCGTTCCCTGGTCGGCCTGATCACCAGCGCGAGTGTGCTGATGTACGCCGGCGCCCCCCTGTCGTTCGGGGTGTTCCGCAACCGGCTGCCCGAGGCGCACCGGCCCTACCGGCTGCCTGGCGGCCGTGTGATGTCGCCGCTCGCCTTCATCGTCGCCAACCTGCTGATCCTCTGGTCGGGCTGGACCACCGACTGGAAACTGGGCGTCGCCATCCTCATCGGTTACGTGATCCTGGTCGCCAACAGGGTGTTCAACATGAACCCCATCACCCCACAGCTCGATCTGCGCGCCGCGCAGTGGCTGCCGGCCTACCTGGTGGGTATGGGGCTGATCGTCTATCTGAGCGACTTCGGTCCGCTCAAGCACCCGTGGTTCCCGCTGTGGTGGGACATCGGCGTGACGGCGGTGTTCAGCCTGATCATCTACTACTGGGCCATGGCGGTCGCTCTCCCCGGCGAGCGGATCCAGTACATGGTCGACCAGGTCGTCGTCCCGGAGGAGGAGGAGGTCCTCTGAAACGCTCGTGCGGGCTGCCTGCCTCCGGCGTCCGCGGCATCCGGATCAGTGGGGGGCGGCCAGCCACTGGCTGAGCCAGGCGAAGGCCGGCGGGTACTCGGCCGACCAGGTGTGGTAGTTGTGGCCGCCGGTCGGCAGGAACAGGGTCCGCACCGTGACCGGCGAGGAAGCCGCGGCGGCGCGGAACTCGGTGATGTAGGAGGGCGGGCTGAGGCGGTCCTCGCGCGAAGTGGCGAGGAAGAGGCTCACGGGCGACTTCACGTGCCGGACCAGAGAGGTCGGGCTGTTGAGCCGGCGTGTCCTCGCGTCCGGAAGGACCGACGCGTCACCGGTCAGCGGGTCGGGGTCGAGGGCCGCGCCGGCACCGTAGACCTTCGGATACTGCAACGGCAGCTTGACGGCGCAGAAACCACCGGTCGAGAAGCCCAGCAGGCCCCAGCCACTGGCATCCCGTATGGTCCGAAACCTGTGATTGACCAGGTCCGGCACGTCCTGGGCCATCCAGGTCGCGACCTTACGGTGTGGCAGGTCGGTGCAGTCGGTGTCCACGCTGCCCGGGTTGACCACCGGCATCACCAGGATGAACGGAAGCGTCTTGTTCTGCTTCAGCAGGTCCGCGAAGGCACCCGGCATCCCGCCGTGTTCCAACCAGGACTGCGGAGACCCGGGCACCCCGTGCAGCAGCACCACCACCGGGAAGCGCTGGTGCCGGTAGGCCGGTTCGTCGTACTGCGGCGGCGTCCAGACCAGCACCTGCCCGGACAGGTCGGACTTCTGGCCGTGGAAGTACGTGTCGAGGACACCGCCCTTGGTGCTGTGCGTGAACTTCGCCCGCTGCACCGGCGGCCCGGGCATCGCAACCGCGTTCGTGTTGTTCGTGGTGCCCAGCAGGTCGTCCCACGACGCGTACAGTCCATAGCTGTTGTTGATCCAGGCGGCGACCACACTGATGGCCGTCAGCTGGCACACGGCGATCATCACCGCATGTGCCAGCCACCGCACCGGCCTCGGTCCGCGGACCTTGGTCCACAAGGCGATCGTCCCGATCATCACCAGGATCGTCGCGGCGACCAGGACGATGAAGAACGACGTTCCGGTGAGGGACACGCGACCACCTTTCTCCACCAGGACGCAGCGGGTCGTGCCGGCTGGACCGTCCGCCATACCAACGTATGCGAGCCACTTCATCAGAGGGAACTCGACAATCATCGGTTCCATCCGTTGGAGCAGGGCCCTTGCCGGTCGGGCGGCTGCCCTCACCTGCGGATCATCAGGGCGCGCCGGCCAGTCGATCAGGCCGGCGCCGCGCTGCTCGCCCCCGGCCGCCCCCTCCCCCGCCTCCGCACGGTCACCGCAGCCCGCTGTCGAGGCGGCGGTTCCCCTGTCCGGCCCAATGTCGGTGCGCCGGAGGGGCGGGCCGGCGTGGTGGGTGTGACCGTGGGGAGACAAGCGCGGACCAGGAGTGGCGAGGAGCGAGCGTGGTGGACGGAGTCGGCGAGGGCTGTGCGCCGCTGAGTGCCGTGGCGGACGCCGTGCTGTACGAGGGATACCTGCTCTACCCGTACCGCCGGTCCTCGGCGAAGAACCGGGTCCGCTGGCAATTCGGCGTACTGCTGCCTCGGAACTGGGTGGAGCGGGACGGTCCGGTCGTGCCTGGACTCTCCGGCTCCGCCGACTCCTGGTACCAGCAGACCGAGTGCCTGGTCCGGGCGCGGCGCGAGGACGCCACCGTACGGGTGCTGGTCCGCTACCTGCAGCTCCAGCACAAGCAGGTGGAGGCGGCCGACGAGGACGGGGGGCACCGGCCGGTCGAGTCGTTGCGGACGGCGGACGGCGTCACCCATCTGTCCTTCGAGGAAGCGGTGCCCCGCGAGACCGAGCTGGTGCTCACCCTGGCGGAGCTTCTGCACGGCGGCCGGACCGTCGCCGTGGGGGCACCGGCCGGTGCCGAGTACGAGCCGTTGCCCGCCGGAGCGGGGCGGACGGCGCGGCGGCGCCAGGAGGTACGGGCCGGGGCGACGGTCGTGGCCGAGCCCCTGGCCCCGGAGCTGTACCGGTTGCGGGTGCGTACCGAGAACACCGGCCGGGCGCCGGATCCGGCGGCCCCGCGCGGTGCGGTGCTGGGTCAGGCACTCCTCGCCACGCACACCCTTCTCGTCGGCGACGGCGTGGAGTTCGTGTCGCTGATCGATCCGCCTGCCGGCCTCGCGGAAGCGGTGCGCGGCTGCCGTAACGCCTTCACGTTCCCGGTGCTCGGCGGGGCGCCGCAGCAGTCCGGCGGCGAGGACGGGGCCACCGCCGCGTCCCTGCTGTCCGCGCCGATCATCCTGCCGGACCATCCGCAGGTGGCGCCGGAGAGTCCCGGCGATCTGCACGACGCGGCGGAGATCGACGAGATCCTCACCCTGCGCACGATGCTGCTGACCGACGAGGAGAAGGCCGAGGCGCGGGCCACCGATCCGCGTGCCGCCCGGATCGTCGACCGTGTGGAGACCATGCCGCAGGAGGTCTTCGCGCGGCTGCACGGCACCATCCGCTCGCTGGCCCCGGCGCAGGCTCCGGCACCGGCTGCGGCCCGGCCGGCCTGGTGGCAGGAGGGCGGTGACGACGGTCTCTTCCCCACGACGGACACCGTGCTGGTGGACGGGGTGCCGGTGGGCGGCGGCAGCCGGGTGCGGCTGCGCCCGCGCGTCCGGGGCGCCGACGCCCAGGACATGTTCCTGGAAGGGCGGTCGGCGCGAGTCTCGGCGCTCTTCCACGACGTGGACGGCAGCGTCCACCTGGCCGTCACCGTGGACGACGACCCCGCCGCCGAACTGCACGGCTGGTACGGCCGGTTCCACTACTTCCGGCCCAACGAGGTCGAACCGCTCGCCGTCGCGGACGCACCGGACCGGAGCGGCCCGGCCGGGTCGCAAGCCCCGCGTCCCGCGCGCCCGGCCGACCACCCCGAAAGGGGACGGTCCGATGCCCACGCCTGAAGGGCCCGCAAGCCACCACCGGCCGGCCGGCACCCCCGGCGGACCCCCCGCACCGACCCTCGCGGCCCCGTCGGCCGCGGCCTGAACGGTTCTCGAGACCGGCTGCACAACGGAGGCCAGAGATGACCACACAGAGCGGTACCACCGAAGTCGGCGGCGAGCCCGCCAGGGCCGAGGCCCGGGAGGGGTTCGACGAGATCACCATCCTGTGGATCTCGGAGGGCATGAGCTGCGACGGCGACACGGTGTCGCTGACCGCCGCGGGCCAGCCGTCCATCGAAGACGTGGTGCTCGGGCTCATCCCGGGGCTGCCGAAGGTGAACCTCGTCAACAAGGTGCTCTCACCCAGCCTGGGCGGTGAGGACTTCCTCGCCCCCTACCGGGCGGCGGCGCGCGGTGAGCTGGAGCCGTTCATCCTCGTCATCGAGGGCTCCATCCCGAACCAGAACATCATCGAGGGCGACGGCTACTGGACGTCGTTCGGCAACGACCCGGAGACGGGCGAGCCGCAGACACTCAACGAGTGGATCGACCAGCTGGCGCCCAGGGCCTGGGCGGTGGTCGCGGCCGGTACGTGTGCGACGTTCGGCGGTATCCACGCGATGGCGGGCAACCCGACGGGGTGCATGGGCCTCGCGGACTACCTGGGGTGGGAGTTCAAGGCCCGCTCCGGACTGCCGGTGGTCAATGTGCCGGGTTGTCCGATCCAGCCGGAGAACTTCATGGAGACCCTGATCTGGGTGCTCCAGCACGCGGCCGGTGCCGCTCCCCCGCCGCCGCTGGACCACATGCTGCGTCCGCAGTGGCTGTTCGGCAAGACCGTGCACGAGGGCTGCGACCGGGCCGCCTACTACGAGCAGGGTGACTTCGCGAGGGACTACAACTCCCCCAAGTGCCAGGTGAAGATCGGCTGCTGGGGTCCGGTCGTCAACTGCAACGTGCCCAAGCGCGGCTGGATGGCCGGCATCGGCGGCTGCCCGAACGTCGGCGGCATCTGCATCGGCTGCACGATGCCGGGCTTCCCCGACGCCTTCATGCCGTTCATGGACGAGCCCCCGGGCGGCACGCTGTCGACGATGGTGATCAGACCGTACGGGGCGGTCATCCGCCGGCTGCGCGGACTGACGAACGACATGGTGAACCGCGAGCCCAAGTGGCGCCACAACAAGCGCGAGCTGACCAGCGGTTACGACCCGCACTGGCGCGCGTGACACCCCCGGCGCCCGCGCCCGTCCCGCATCCCGCCATCCACCAGCCGAACCCGAACAGCGAGGGGCAGTACCGCAGATGACCACCACCGACTCCCGGTCCACGGGACGCAAACCCGCCCAGCTCGTGGACATGTCCTGGGATCCGATCACCCGGATCATCGGCAACCTGGGGATCTACACGAAGATCGACTTCGCCAACCGGGAAGTCGTGGAGTGCCACAGCACCTCGTCGCTCTTCCGCGGCTACTCGGTGTTCATGAAGGGCAAGGACCCGCGGGACGCCGGCTTCATCACCTCGCGGATCTGCGGCATCTGCGGCGACAACCACACCACCTGCTCCAACTACGCCCAGCAGATGGCCTACGGCGTCAAGCCGCCGAAGCTGGCCGAGCACATCACCAACCTCGGCGAGGCGGCGGAGTACATCTTCGACCACACCATCTTCCAGGACAACCTGGTCTTCGTGGACTTCTGCGAGGCGATGGTCAAGGCAACCAACCCCGGTGTCCTGGCCCGCGCCGAGCGCACCGACGCCCCCCGCGGGGACATCCACGGCTACCGGACCATCGCCGAGATCATGAAGGCCTTCAACCCCTTCGAGGGCGAGGTCTACAAGGAGGCGCTGAAGGTCAGCCGGATCACCCGGGAGATGTTCTGCCTGATGGAGGGGCGGCACGTGCACCCCTCCACGCTGTACCCCGGCGGGGTCGGCACGATGCCGCAGCCGAACACCTTCACCGACTACCTCAGCCGCCTGATGCGCGTCATCGACTTCATCAAGAAGGCGGTGGCGATGAACGACGACGTCTTCGACTTCTTCTACGAGGCGCTGCCCGGCTACGAGGAGGTCGGCAAGCGCCGCATCCTGCTGGGCTGCTGGGGCGCCTTCCAGAACCCGGACGTCGTCGACTACCGGTACGCGACGATGAACGAGTGGGGCAAGGCGATGTACGTCACCCCGGGCATCATCGTGGACGGCAAGCTGGTCACCAACAACCTCATCGACATCAACCTCGGCCTGCGCATCATGCTGGGCAGCTCGTTCTACGAGGACTGGGTCAACGAGGACCCCTTCGTCACCCACGACCCGCTCGGCAACCCGGTCGACATGCGCCATCCGTGGAACCAGACCACCGTGCCGGTGCCGCAGAAGCGGGACTTCGAGGGCAACTACAGCTGGGTGATGAGCCCCCGCTGGTACCACCAGGAGACCGGCGACCACCTCGCCCTGGACACCGGCGGCGGCCCCCTCGCCCGGCTCTGGTCGACCGCCCTGAGCGGCCTGGTGGACACGCCGTACGTCAAGGCGACGGGCGGCGGTATCCGCATCACCCTGCCCAAGGGGGAGAAGCTGCCGGAGACCACCTTGGAGTGGCGCATCCCGAAGTGGAGCAACACCCTGGAGCGGGACCGCGCCCGGCCGTACTTCATCGCCTACGCCGCCGCCATGGCCCTTCAGTTCCTGGAGGAGGCCATGGGCATGCTCAGGAGCGGCGACACGAAGGTGTACGAGAACTTCGAGGTGCCGGACGAGTCGATCGGCTGCGGCTTCCACGAGGCCGTACGCGGCGTCCTCTCGCACCACCTGGTGATCCGGGACAAGAAGATCGCCAACTACCACCCGTACCCGCCCACCCCGTGGAACGCCAGCCCCCGTGACATCTACGGCACCCCGGGCCCGTACGAGGACGCCGTGCAGGGCCAGCCGATCTTCGAGGAGAACGGGCCCGACGACTTCAAGGGCGTCGACATCATGCGCACGGTCCGCAGCTTCGACCCCTGTCTGCCGTGCGGCGTCCACATGTACATGGGCAAGGGCAAGACCCTGACCACCGTGCACTCGCCGACGTACGGAGCCGACCATGGCTGACACCACCGTACGGCTGGCGGACCCGGCGGTGGAGGCGCGGCTCGCCCGCCTTGACGAGGCACTCGCCGCACTGGAATCCGCTCCCGGACCGGCCATGGAGGCGGTGCGGCTGCTGACCGAGGTCTACGGCGAGGCCCTCGCCCGGGTGCTGGACCACGCGGCGCAGCCCCTGCGGGAGGTCCTGGTGGAGGACGAGCTCCTCGGTCACCTTCTGGTGCTGCACGACATCCACCCCGAGCCGCCGGACCGCCGGGCCGAACGCGCGGTCGACAAACTGCGGCCGGCGGTGCGTGAGCGCGGCGGCGATCTGGTGTGGGCCGGCGTCGAGGGGCAGGTGGCCCGGGTCCGGCTGGACAGCGGCGGCGGCTGCGGTTCTGGATGCGGCGGCGGATCGGCCGGCGTCCTCGACGCCGTGCGAGCCGCCGTCCTCGCCGCGGCCCCGGAACTGGAATCGGTCGAGACGGTCACCGAAGAGCGCAGGGCGGCTCCGGCCTTCGTGCCACTGAGCACGATCAGGCGCCGGGCCCTGCCCGAGGAGGCACGGTGAGCGTGGACGGGGCGCTCGCCCGGGTGATCCGCTCCACCGCCGAGCGGGCCGCGACCGAGCGCTGCGAGCTGTGCGCCGCCCACGTGAGCGAGGAGCACCCGCACCTGTACGACACCGGTGCCGCCGAGATGCGGTGCGTGTGCCGGCCCTGCTCGGTGCTCTTCGCCGACGACGGGGCGGGCGAGGGCCGCTACCGGCTCGTTCCCCGGCGCCGGCTGCGCCTGCCCCCCGTCGACACCGCGGTCCTGGGTGTGCCGGTGGGGCTGGTGTTCTTCGTGCCGCGCACCGACGGCACCGTCACCGCGCAGGGGCCGAGTCCGGCCGGGGCCATGCGCTGGGAGGTGGACGCGGCGGCCTGGAAGCGGCTGGCCGCCGCGGTACCGCAGCTGGCCGCCATGGCACCGGATGTGGAGGCGCTGCTGGTGAACACCGTGCGTGGACTCGACGAACACTGGATCGTGCCGGTCGACGACTGCTTCCGGATGACCGCCCTGGTCCGCCGCGAATGGCAGGGCCTCTCCGGTGGCGGCCGGGTCTGGCCGGCCGTAGAACAGTTCTTCAGGGAGCTGACCGAGCGGTCGTGAGGACCGGAAGGAGATCGGACATGGGAAGCATCCGGGTGGGCCGGCCCCAGGCCAGGCCCGACACCCCCTCCCACGTGCGCGGCCTGCACCAGGGCAACATGGGTCCGTACGCACGCCAGACCGGACATCACCAGGACGGCACCTCCGACGCGCGCCGCTCCACCGGTATCCACTGGAAACGGCATGACGCCCTGGTGAAGGACATGCCGAACATCTCACCGGGATGAGAGAGCGGAAGTGACGCCATGAAGGCCATGAAGGCGATGAACACAGCCGGGCGAAGAAGAAGGACCGCGCGGCAGGGTCTGTCGGGACGGCAGCTGCTCGCCGCGCAGGGCGCGCTGGCGGGCAGCGTGATCGCGGCCCTGATCGTCAAGGAACTCCCGGGAATCGTCAGGGAGTTGCGGATCTACCGGATGACCGGGGGGCTGCGCGCCCGCCACCGGTATCCCTGAGGTCGGCATGCACGAGCTGTCGATCGCGACCGCGATCGTGGAGCAGGCCGGGGAGCTCGCGCGAGCGGACGGCGCCGACGGTGTCGTGTCGGTGACCGTCCGCGTCGGAGAGCTCGCGGGTGTGGTGCCGGACGCGCTGCACTTCGCCTTCGAGGTGGCCCGCGACGGTACGGCCCTCGCGGCGGCCCGGCTGGTGGTGGAACAGGTGCCCGCGCACGCCTGGTGCGGGGAGTGTGCCGAGGAGTTCGCGGTCGGCATGCCCCCGTTCTTCTGGTGCCCGCGCTGCGACCGGCCGTCCCGGGAGCTGCGCAGGGGACGCGAGCTGGAGATCACCGGCGTCGAGACCTGAGCCGCACGACACGATCGGCCCCGCCCTTCAGGGCGGGGCCGATGTCCGTCCGGGCGAGGGTCAGCAGATGCGCGGCAGTTGCTCACCCAGCGGGAGGTCGAGCACCCGGGTGCCGCCGAGTCCGGTGGCGACGACCACCATGCCCGGATGGTCGGCCACGCACTCGCCGATCAGGGCGGCTCCGGCGCCCTGCGGGTGGGCGTGCATCGCCGCCAGCACGGCGTCGGCGTGCTCCGGGGGTACGAAGGCGACGAGCCGGCCCTCGTTGGCGACGTACAGCGGGTCCAGACCGAGGAAGCCGCAGGCGTTCGCGACCTCGTCGGGGACGGGGAGGGCCCGCTCGCGCAGCCGGACACCGGTACCGGAGGCGCGGGCGATCTCGTTGAGGGACGCGCCGAGGCCGCCGCGGGTGGGGTCGCGCAGGACGTGGATGTCCTTGGTGACGGCCAGCATGGTCGCCACGAGGTCCGCCAGGGGTGCGGTGTCGGAGGTGATCTCCACGCCGAACTCCAGGCCCTCGCGCACGCTCATGACCGCCACTCCGTGCAGGCCGATGGGCCCGCTGACGATGACGGCGTCACCCGGCCGGGCCCGCTGCGGGCGGATGTCGACCCCGTCGGGCACGAGACCGACGCCCGCGGTGGTGATGTAGACGCCGTCGCCGTGCCCGGACTCCACGACCTTGGTGTCGCCGGTGGCGACGGTGACGCCCGCCGCCTCGGCCGCCGCGCCGACGGCCCACGCGACGCGTTCCACGACGGCCAGTTCCACGCCCTCTTCGAGGATGAAGGCGGTGGAGAGGTACGCGGGCCGGGCACCGCTCATCGCCAGGTCGTTGACGGTGCCGTTGACGGCCAGGTCGCCGACGCTGCCACCGGGGAAGAACAGCGGCCGCACGACGTAGGAGTCGGTGGAGAAGGCCAGCCGGGTGCCGCCCAGGCCGAGGACGGCGGAGTCGGTGAGGGCGGCGAGGGTGGGGTTGCCGTAGGCGGGCGCGAAGACCTGCTCGATCAGTTCGGCGGACAGGGCGCCACCGCCGCCATGGCCCATGACGACGACCGGCTGGTCGCGCAGGGGGGCGGGGCAGGTCCAGTTCGCGGGGTCGACGACCGGTCCGGTCGCCTCCACCGCTTCGGTGGCGAGTTCAGCCAACGGGGTTCATCTCCTCGCGGGGGACACGGGATCCCTGCCGGGCCGGGCCGTCGGTCATGCGGCGGTAGAGGTAGTAGGCGGCGCAGGCGCCCTCGTTGGAGACCATGGTGGCGCCGAGCGGGGTGCGCGGGGTGCAGGACGTGCCGAACGCCTCGCACTCGGTCGGTTTGATCAGCCCCTGGAGGACCTCGCCGGCCCGGCACACGGCGGGCTCCTCGGTGCGAATGCCGGAGACGTCGAAGCGGTGTTCGGCGTCGTAGGCGCGGAAGGCGTCGGTCAGCCGCCAGCCACTGGCCGGGATGGGTCCGATGCCGCGCCAGTTGCGGTCGGCGACCTCGAACACCTCCTCCAGCATGCGCAGGGCCGCAGGGTTGCCCCGCTCGCGCACGGCCCTGGGGTAGGCGTTCTCCACCCGGTGCTCGCCGCGCTCCAGCTGGTGGACGGCGCGGCGGATGCCCTCCAGGATGTCGAGCGGTTCGAAACCCGTCACCACGATCGGCACGCGGTGCTTCGCGGCCAGGTCCGGGTACTCGGCGGTGCCCATCACGCTGCACACGTGACCGGCGGCGAGGAAGCCCTGCACCCGGCAGCGGGGGGCCGTCATGATGGCCTCGATCGCCGGGGGGACACGGACGTGGGACACCAGCAGGCTGAAGTTGTCCAGGCCGAGGCGGCGGGCCTGGTGCACGGCCATGGCGTTGGCGGGCGCGGTCGTCTCGAAGCCGATCGCGAAGAACACGACCTGGCGGCCGGGGTTCTTGCGGGCGAGGTCGAGCGCGTCGAGCGGTGAGTACACCACGCGGACGTCGCCGCCCTCGCCCTTGACCCGGTACAGGTCGCGGTCGGTGCCCGGCACACGCAGCATGTCACCGAACGAGCAGAAGATCACGTCGGGGCGGGCGGCGATCTCCAGGGCCTTGTCGATGACCTCCAGCGGCGTCACGCACACCGGGCAGCCGGGGCCGTGGATCAACTCCACCTGTTCCGGCAGGAGCTGGTCGATGCCGTGGCGGATGATGGAGTGCGTCTGGCCGCCGCAGACCTCCATCAGCGCCCACGGCCGGGTGGCGGTGGCCCGGATCTCGTCCAGCAGCCGACGGGCCAGCGCTGGGTCGTTGAACTCGTCGATGTACTTCATCGAACGTCACTTCCGTTCTCCTGCCGGGCGGCCTGTTCCCAGGCGTCGCCGAACTCCTCCTCGAGCAGCCCCAGTTGCTCGAACAGCTCCAGGGACGCCCGGGCCGACTCCTCGTCGAGGCGCTGCAGCGCGAACCCGACGTGGACGATGACGTACTCCCCCACCTGGACGTCGGGCAGGTACTCCAGGCACGCCTGTTTCTGCACTCCGCCGAAGTCGATCAGTCCGGTGAGGGGGTCGGCGCGCTGGTCGATGGACACGACCTTGCCGGGCACTGCCAGACACATGGGTCACTCCGTCTCGTGGTGGTGGGCTGTTCCGGCGACCATCAGCTGGCCCAGTGCCAGTCCCCCGTCGTTCGGGGGGACCTCGCCGTGCCGCAGGACCGTGAAGCCGCCCCGGGCGAGCCGGTCGGCGCACTCCTGCTCCAGCAGGGCGTTGGCGAAGACACCCCCGGTGAGGGCGACGATGGCCAGGCCGGTCGCCGTGCGGGCACGGTGGCAGATCTCCGTGACGGCCTGTGCGACTCCGCGGTGGAAGCGGGCCGCGATGACCGGGACGGGGGTGCCGCGGGCCAGGTCGTGCAGGAGGGCCGTCAGCATCGGCGCGGGGTCGCAGCCGAGGCTGTCCCCGCCGCCGAGGCCGAAGGGGTACGCCACGGTGTCCGAATCGCCGGCCTCCAGCGCGGCCGCCTCCAGTTCCGCCGCGGCCTGCGCCTCGTAGCCCGCCCGGTGGCACACGCCCACGAGTGAGGACACCGCGTCGAAGAGCCGGCCCATACTGGAGGTGGGCACACACGCCACCTGGCGTTCCAGCTGCCGGCGCAGGACCGCGCGTTCGGTGTCCGAGCAGGCGGTGACGCTCGGCAGGCCCGGTGTCCAGGGCAGCCCCGCCGCCCACAGCCGGGCCAGGGCCAGCCGGCACGGGTTGGCCACGCCGGCATCGCCGCCCGGCAGCGGGGCGGGGACCAGGTGGGCGAAGCGCCGGTACCGGCCGTAGTCGGCGAGCAGGACCTCCCCGCCCCACACCGTGCCGTCGTCACCGTGACCGGTGCCGTCGAAGGCGACGCCGATCACGGGTGTGGTGCCGTCGAGGCCGTGCTCGGCCATCGCCGAGGCGATGTGGGCGTGGTGGTGCTGGACGAGCACCGGCGCGCGCAGCCCCAGTGCGGCGGCCCGGGCGCGGGCGCGCCGCACCGAGTGGTAGCCGGGGTGCCGGTCGGCCGCCACCCGGCGCGGGGTGACGCCGGTGAGGCGGGCCAGGTGCCGTTCGGCCCGCTCGGCGGCCTCCAGGGTGGCCAGTTCGCCCATGTCGCCGATGTGCGGGCCGAGCCAGGCGTGCTCGCCCTCGCCCAGGCAGGGCACGTTCTTGAGGTCTCCGCCGACGGCCAGCGTGGGGCGCACCGGGCGCGGCAGGCGCAGGGGGCGGGGGACGTATCCGCGGGAGCGGCGCAGCACCTGCTCGGTGCCGTCGGGACGGACCCGGAGCAGGGAGTCGTCGCAGAAGGCGGCGATGGGCCGGTCGTGTCCGAGCCAGGCGTCGGCGAGTCCGGCCAGCCGGGTCAGTGCCTCGGCGTCGCCGGTGACGATGGGCTCACCGGAGCGGTTGCCGCTGGTCATGACCAGCGTCCGGGGACCGGGGGGATCACCGGGCAGTCCGAACAGCAGGGTGTGGACCGGGGTGTAGGGCAGCAGCAGGCCGATGTAGGGGCTGCCCGGGCTGACCTGGTCGGCGAGGCGGAGGCCGTCCGGGGGTGTGCGGCGGCGCAGCAGGACGATGGGGCGACGGGCGGAGGTGAGGGCGGCGCGTTCCGCGTCGGAGAGGAGGGCGATCCGCTCTGCTGTGGCCAGGTCGGCGCACATCACCGCGAATGCCTTGCCGCCCCGCTCCTTGCGGTCGCGCAGAGCACTGACCGCCCGGGGGTCGGTGGCGTCGCAGGCCAGGTGGTAGCCGCCGACGCCCTTGACGGCGACGATCCGTCCGTCGGCGAGCAGCGCCCGTGCCGTCGCGAGCGCCTCCGCGTCCCGGGCCGGGCGGATTCCCAGGCCCTCGGCCGGGGTGAGGGCGAGGCACGGGCCGCAGTCGGGGCAGGCGACGGGCTGGGCGTGGAAGCGCCGGTCGGCCGGGGCGCCGTATTCGTCGGCGCAGGCGGGGCACATGGGGAAGCCGGCCATGGTGGTCGCTGCCCGGTCGTAGG
Organism: Streptomyces sp. NPDC104814; assembly: GCF_055583185.1. Classification (NCBI taxonomy): domain Bacteria; kingdom Bacillati; phylum Actinomycetota; class Actinomycetes; order Kitasatosporales; family Streptomycetaceae; genus Streptomyces; species Streptomyces sp. NPDC104814. The sequence continues at coordinate 63,838 of NZ_JBVJOL010000007.1, forward strand.
GCATGCCGGTGGCGATGGTGAAGCGTGGGCCGCAGTGGGTGCAGGTGACGAAGGGGTGCCGGTGGCGGCGGTCGCCCGGGTCGGCCAGTTCGCGCAGGCAGTCGGCGCAGGTCGAGGTGTCGGGTGGGAGCTGGGTGCGCCCGGGGGCCCGCTCGGTGGACCGGATGGTGAACGGGCCGGCCTCGCCGGTGGCGGGCAGGTGGACGCCGTCGACCGCGGTGACGGTGGCCAGGGGCGGCGGCTGAGCGGCCAGCAGCGTGCAGAAGCGGTCCACCTCGTCCGCCGGGCCCTCGATCTCGATGAGTACGCCGTCGCCGGTGTTGCCGACGAATCCGCTCAGGCCGATCGCACACGCGAGGCGGTGCACGTGCGGCCGGAAGCCGACGCCCTGGACGGTGCCGCGCACGGTGAGCCGACGGCGGACCAGTCCGGTTGCGGGGGCGGTCATGCTACGGGTGCGGCCGGGGCGTGGTGGTGGCCGTGCGGGTGCGGGGCGAGGGGCGGCCGGTGCGCCGGGACTCCGTCGCGGGCGGCGAGGCAACGCTCCAGCAGGGTGCCGACGCCGGCGCCGGTGCGGGCGCAGGAACGTACGATCTCCACACCCGGGTTGACCCGGTGCACGTTCTCACGGAAGAGGCTCTCGTCGAAGCCGGCCGGTTCGGCGAGGTCGGTCTTGGTGATGACGACCAGATGGGCCGAGCCGAACGCGGTGGGGTACTTCAGCGGTTTGTCCTCGCCCTCGGTGACGGCCATCAGCACGACCCGCAGGGTCTCTCCCAGGTCGTAGGAGGCCGGACAGACCAGGTTTCCGACGTTCTCCACGAAGAGGACGGAGGTCTTGGGCGGCAGCCAGTTATCGAGCCTCGCCCGGACCTGACGGGCCTCCAGATGGCACAGGCCGTCGGTGAGCAGTTGCTGGACGGGGGCGCCGGAACGCGCCAGCCGGGTGGCGTCGTTCTCGGTGGCCAGGTCGGCGGTGAGGGCGGCCACCGGGACGCCCTGCTCCACCGCGCGGGTCAGCACCCGGCCGAGCAGTTCGGTCTTGCCGCTGCCGGGGCTGGACAGCAGGTTGACCACGGTCACGCCCTGCGCGGCGAGCTCGCCGCGCAAGGTCGCGGCCAGGTCGTCGTTCTTCGCCAGGACGGCCTGTCTGACGTCGGACCCGCACATGGGCACTGCTCCTCGGATCGGTGATGGAGCCCGGGCCGCCTGCCGTGCGGCCCGGGATCTCATCGATCTTCGGCGCTGCCGGGCGCGGTGCCGGGCAGCGCAGCCGTGCGCGGGGTCCCGGATTCCATCGGGCGGCCCAACGGGGGCAGCGGCGCGAAGGGGTCGTCGAGCAGAGCGGGCAGGAGCGTGTGCAGCGCGTCCACGGCCCGGCCGACGGCTTCGCGCACCGGCGCGCTGAGTCCCGGCAGAAGGTCGTCGTCGCTAGGCAACACGGCGGGTTCGCAGGCCAGGACGAGGACCCGGGGCAGAGGCTCGTCGCCCAGGTGGGTGGCCAGGGCGAGCACCTTCGCCGGGTCCATGCCGTGGGCCTCGGGCGGGACGGTGCCGTCGGGGGGGTCGGCCTCGATCAGGGAGAGGGTGCCGGGGCGGTGGCCGCGCGGGGCCGCGTCGACCAGGACGGCGGTCGCGTAACCGGACAGCAGGTCGTAGGCGAGGTCCATGCCGCGGATGCCGTAGTCGCGGACCCGTACCCCGGAGGGCAGGGGGCGCTCTTCGAGGGCGCGGATCACCTCCGGGCCGAAGGCGTCGTCGGCGAGGAAGATGTTCCCGACGCCGGCCACCAGCAGCCGCGGTGTCATCGGAGGTCTCCGCCGGCCGGGGCGAGAGGCCGGTGCGAGCCGCCCGGTGTCTTGCGGACGAAGGCGGAGCGCAGGGCGTGGTAGGGGGCCTGGGGGTCGAAGAAGAGGGCGTGCATGCGGGCCAGTTCGTCCTCCCGGTAGCGGGCGAGGGGCCGTTGCCGTTCGTCGGCCGCGCGGGCCGCAGCCTTCTCCGCGAGGAGGCGGTCCAGGTCCACGGAGGCGGCGAGGTCGGTGGCCAGCCGACCGACCTCGGCCTCGAAGTCCTGGGGTGTGGCGGGCACCAGCCGGTCCACGAGCCCGATCCGGCGGGCCGTCGCCGAGCTGACCGGCAGCGCCTCCGCCGTCAGCCGGCCGGCCCGCTCCGAGCCGACGCGGCGCGGCAGGGAGTAGGTCCAGAACTCCGAGCCGTACAGGCCCATCCGGCGGTAGTGCGGATTGAGGACGGCGCCGGTGCGGCACCACACCCGGTCGGCCGCGAGGGCGAGCATGGCGCCACCGGCCGCGGCGTTGCCCGCGAGCGCGGCCACCACCAGCCGGTCGGTGGTGCCCAGCACGGCCTCGACCAGGTCGTCCATCGCGTTGAGGTTGGTCCAGGACTCCTCGGCCGGGTCGGGGGCCGCCTCGATGACGTTGAGGTGGATGCCGTTGGAGAAGAAGTCCCGCGGCCCGCCGAGGACGAGGACGCGGGTGGGCCGGCCGAGCGCCTCCCGGTAGGCGGCGAGCAGCCGGCGGCACTGGCCGGTGCTCATCGCGCCGCCCGGGAAGGAGAAGGCGAGGAAGCCGACGTCGCCCTGCTGCCGGTAGCGGATGTCGGTCCAGGTGCGCCGGCCGGGCGGCAGTTCGAGCGGGGCGGGGTCCTCGGGGAGCCCGTGGCCGGGGTGCCAGGAGGCGAGTACACAGGCGGCCGGCCGGCGGAAGGGTGCGGGGTCGCCGGAGTTCTTGCGGGGGCGCAGTTCCGGGATCCAGACGGCGCCGTCGCGGGTGGCGCGGCAGACGGCGCCCGCGCGCTGGGCCAGCAGGGCGCCCGGGCGGCCGGTCAACCGGTCTTCGGGGTGTCCGCCGTGCAGGAACACCTCGTGGCCGAGGAGTTCGTCCAGGACGCCGGGCTGGGAGTCGGCGCCGCGCAGTTTGCGCAGGACCGTCTCGGTGTCGTCCCGTTCCCAGTCGATCCGCCGCCGTTCCTGCCTGATGACGTCGCGCCGGACGACGGTGACCGACTCGTCGGTCTGCGCCAGCGGCTTGTGGTCGCCTTCGGCGTAGCGCCGTACGGCAGTCAGGACGGCGGTGACGGCGGCGTCGGAGACCTCGTTGCGGTACAGGTCGCTCTTGCCGACGCGCGGGACGGGGAACGGCTCGGCCGCCCAGATCGGCCCCGCGTCCATGACCGCCTCGGCCTGGAGGACGGTCACGCCCCACCGCTCCGCCCCGCCGGAGACGGCCCAGTCCAACGAGGAGGGGCCGCGGTCACCCGGCGGGCCCGGGTGGACGATCAGGCAGGTGTGTTCCCGCCACACGTCCTCGGGCAGCGCGGTCTTGAGCATCGGCGCGACGATCAGGTCCGGGCGCAGCTCGCGCACGGCTGCCCGGACCGGGTCGGGGCCGTGCGCGGCCAGGACCACGTCCACCTGGTGTCCATGGTCCGACAGTTCGGCGTACAGGCGCTGGGAGAGACTGTTGAACGCGCTCGCGACGAGCAAGATGTCCATGACACGGCATGGTCGTCCCTCTTCGGGGCGCAGTGAAGAACCGCGTCGGCGTTTCGTCGGCCCCGGTCAGGTCTCTTCCTCCATCCGGATCGCACGGCGCAGGTCCTCGAACGCCTGGCCCCGCTCCTCCCGGTGCGCCTCCAGCAGGGCCGCGGCGATCGCGTCGAGCTTGCGCTGGACGGCGTGCTCGGCGCGCATCTCGGCGTTCTTGAGCAGAGCCAGCAGCAGGAGTGTGACCGCCGTCATGGACTCCCCCGCCAGCAGCAGCAGTTCGAGTGGCAGGTGGGCGGCGTGGGCGGCGACGAAGAAGCCGATGAGCAGCAGGCAGAAGAGGAAGAACGCCGGAGAGCTGGTGAAGTTCGAGGCGTACTCGGCGAACTGTTCGAACCGGCCACGGCGGGAGCCACCGCGGTGCACGGGATTCTTGAAGGTCATGACCGAGCCTTTCCCCACCGCGGGGGCGTGGCCGCACGGGCTGATGGGTGGGGGCGGCGCGCATACGTTCCAGGACGCGCTGGGCCACCGAGGACGGCCGGCCCAGCCAGGTCGGCCGTCAACCTGCGGTGAACGCTGCGCTTGCCTCGGTCAGTCGTCAGGCGCTCGGCGTCGAGTCCTGCAGCCCTTTCGCCGGCGGCTCCCGAACACGTCGGGAGCCGCCGGCCTTGCATGAGCGAGGCACTCGACCCTTGCCTCCTTCTGCTCCCCGGCCGCGCCAAGCACTGGCCCGGTGGGGCGCCGTCAGAACCGTCTCGGCGGGCGCGCCCTCAATTCCAGCCGACCCGGTCGTTCCAGAACTCGCTCCATACGTGGTTGTCGAACCCGATCACGAACAGATCGAGGTTTCCAGAGGCACGGGACACCGCCGCCATCTGCTGCGTCGTATGGTCGAACACCGCCCCACCCGGCAACGGGAAGAAGTGACCAGCCTGCGGATCACCCCACCCATCATGG
>NZ_JBVJOL010000007.1:68401-443998 GCF_055583185.1 Streptomyces sp. NPDC104814
CAACGGGAAGAAGTGACCAGCCTGCGGATCACCCCACCCATCATGGTCGTTCCAATACGTCGTCCACACACGATTGTCAAACCCGACCACAAACAGATCCAGGTTTCCTGGTGCGCGGGAGACGGCGGCGATCTGCTGCGTCGTGTGGTCGAACACCGCCCCACCCGGCAACGGGAACCAGTCTCCGCTCCAGCCGACCTGGTCGTTCCAGTACGTGGTCCACACGCGGTTGTCGAACCCGATCACGAACAGATCGAGGTTTCCGGGGGCGCGGGAGACCGCCGCGATCTGCTGCTTGGTGTAGTCGAACACGGCCCCACCCGGCAGCGGGAAGAAGCCCGCGTCCACGTAGTTCACTGAGAGCGAGTTGGTCGCCAGAGTGACGTTCGTCAAGGACCTTCCGAACGCGGTGATGTTGGTCGTGTCGCCGGCGTTGGGATCAGCGGCGACGGTCCCGCTCGGGTCGGAGCCGAAGGCCGTCGAGAAGTCGACCGGGCTGAATCTGGGCAGGGATGTACCCGGCTCGCCCGTGTTCGGCGCCTCGACGATCCACTCCAGGCTGTTGCCGCTGAAGGACGCGCCGGGCGGAGCGGCGAGCTGGATGTTGAAGTAGCGCCCCCGATCGACGTTGCCGAACATCACGTAGCCTTGACCGTTCTGGTAGGCAACTCTTGCGAACACCTCGTCGCCGGGTTCCACAGGCATGTTCTCGATGTTCGTCTGGTAGATGTAGCCGGGCGATCCGTTGACTTGGGGTGCGTACCACTCGTACCAAGCGACGTAGGTCGGTGATCCGTTACCGTCGAGAGACTGCTGCACGCCCGCCTGCAGGACGTCGTTGGAGCCGTATGCGCCGTCGATGCCCACCCATGAGGAAGAGTCCCAGCCCCCGTCGGTCCCGGCCGGAGTCGAGGGAATGGTGACCGTCGGTACCCGCCAGATGGCCACGGCGGTGTCCCACGTCCCTGCGATCGTGCTTCCAGCCCAATTGCTCGTGGTGTAGGCGGTGTCCGCGACCCGCTCGCGCGGCGTCAGCTCATGCGTGACGCCCTCCTGTGGCGCGAGCCGGGGGACGATGCGTGCGTCATCCGGCCAGTCCCGGTCGAGCAGGCGCCGACGCGTTGCAGCGACATGCTCGTCGGCACTGTCCAGCTGTCCGAGCAATTCGTTGGCGATGGCTTCCCCGCGACTCAGCGGCGTGTCGGCGTGCTCCGGGGCATATTGGATTGCCGCTACTCCTGGAAGGTTCGTCTCTGCGAGCCTGAAAGAACTACGGACGGCTTGAGACATGGTTTCCTCCGATAGTGGAGCCGGGCCCATCAGGGGTAGTACGACAGGTTGGCGAGCGGCGACCCTGAAGTGCGCAGATTCCCGCTGAATACCCGTACCGTCAACTTTCGGATGGTGTTGCCGGCGTGTGAGGTAACCGTCGTCCCTTGACGATCCAGCCCCTTGTACTGCACGTGTGCATTTCTTGCTGACGGCTGAGGCCCCTCTTCACCTGACAGCAGCGGGGAAACCGCCAGCCGCCGCCCAGCCTGTCCACGTGGCAGGTCGTATACAGGCATTGCCGTCGCTTCGAGCCGCTGCGGACGCCTCTTCGGCACCGGGACCTGGGGCAGAGGAGACGCCTGTCACGAGAAGCCCCTGGCTGCTGCCGACCGTCATAGCGGTACGCAGTCTGGTCGCGGGAAGAGGTTTCACTTTGTACCGTCCTCCCTCGCCTGAGCGGTGTCCGGTACGTTGTTCCCGCCACTGCAATTGTCCCGCCGCCATGGTCCTTGCGCGACTTCTACGCCACTGGAGACACCGGTTGAGCAGGCAATCTTCAGCCATGCCTCGGCCGGTATCAGGATGAATCCCCGGTCCCCAGTGCTCATCCTCGGGCTATGGCACGACTGCGACGGCCTTGGCGCCACGTTTCAGGCGGTCGAGGTGATGGCCCGGGTGACGGCCGCGCTTTCGACGTGCAGCAGGCTCACACCGGGGGGCACCATCGGCGAGAGTCGGGAGGGCACGGTTGTCTCCGCCCGCGACTGGCTGACGAAGCTTCAGCTGGTCGCCAATGGTTTCGGGGTGTACTGTCGCCCCCCTAAATCAGAGAGGCCCAAGGGCGGCGGCTCCCCCGCTCCCCGGCTCGCGGACCGCTCAGTCGACGCAGAACTCGTTGCCCTCGATGTCCAGCATCGGGATGCACGACTCGTTTTCGTCGTCGGCATACAGTGTCCGCACGTGGGTCGCGCCGAGCGCCACCAGTCGTGCGCGCTCGGCTTCGAGCGCGGCGAGGCGCTCGTCCCCCGCGAGGCCGGTGCCCACCCTGACGTCGAGATGCACCCGATTCTTGACGATCTTGCCCTCGGGGACACGCTGGAAGTACAGGCGCGGGCCCACGCCCGAGGGATCATTGCAGGCGGACCATGATCCCCGTTCCTCAGGAGGCAGAGTGCCGTTGAAATCGTCCCAGGTGGCGAACCCCTCCGGTGGCGGCGGCATGACGTAACCCAACACCTCGCACCAGAAGCGAGCGAGGCGCTCAGGTTCTGCGCAGTCGAAAGTGACTTGGAATTTCTTGATCGTTGACATCGGCGCACCGTACCGCTTGCCAGGGGGACCGTGCCGCTGATTTACATTCCCGGCAAATGCGCACGTCAGCCGGTATCTGTCACCACAGGGGCGGTATTCGTCCGGCCTGGATCACGCAGGGCTGGGCCTACGGTTTCCCTCGCACAGCTGGTTCGCGATGGTTCGTGGCGAACCGCGGTGAGACATCCGCCGCCGCGCCCCGTACCACCCATGGGGACCCGCGATCGGAGGTGCCGGCTCATGGTCATCGGCGACTGGCGCAACCAGGCTCCCGCTCCCCGCCTCCGCGGCGCCGGTCGGCCAAGGCGCACCGGCGGCGCCCGCGAGGCGGGGGCGTCCCGCTGGGGCGGCCGACGGGTGACGCGGCGCGGGGTGGAGATCACCCTGGGCGTGCTGTGGCTGGTGGACGGGGCACTGCAGTTCCAGCCGTCCATGTTCACCCGCGGCTTCTTCGTGGACATGCTCGGCATGGCGAACATGGGCCTGCCCGGCCCGGTGTCCACGGTGGAGTACGACCTGACCAGCATGCTCGCCGCCCACCCCGCACTGTGGAACGCCCTCTTCGCCGCGCTCCAGGTCGCGCTCGGCGCGGGACTGCTGTGGCGGCGCACCGCCCGCGCGGCACTCGGCCTGTCCGTCCTGTGGGCGCTGTCCGTGTGGATCGTCGGCGAGGGCTTCGGCGGACTCTTCATGGGCGGCATCAACCTGCTGACCGGTGCCCCCGGCGCGGCCCTGCTCTACGCCCTCACCGCCGCGGCCATCTGGCCGCGCCGCGCCTCCGGCGGCGGCCTGGGCGCTTCCGTGAGCGGTGGCCGCGGGGTGCCCGGCCCGTTCGCCCGGGCGTCCGGCCGCGCGTCCAGCGGTGCGTCCGGCGGTGCTCCCGCCGAGCTGAGCGTCGCGGACGAGGGTGTCCTCGGCGGGACGCTCGCGCGCTGGATGTGGCTGCTGCTCTGGCTCTCGACCGCCGCCCTCGAACTCGAACCCGCCAACCACACACCCGCCGCCCAGCTCACCACCACCGGCGAGGGCGAACCGGGTGCCGTCGCCGCCGTCAACCATGCGATCGGCGCGCTGTTCACCGGCTGGGACCTGCCGTTCGTCGTCGTCTTCACGTTGCTCCAAGTCGCCGTCGGCATCGGCGTCCTGGCCCCACGCACCCGCCGCCCCGCCCTCGCCGCGGGCATAGCGCTGGCCCTGGCCACCGGTCTCGCCGGCCAAGACCTCGGCGGCCTCCTCACCGGCCACGCCACCGACCCCGGCACCGGCCCGCCACTGGCGCTGTTCGCCCTCACCCTGTGGCCGCGCACAGTCGAGCGGAAGGCTCCTGAGAGCCGTACAGCGGCCGCGCCGGGCAGGGCTGGGCAGGGCAACGATCCGCTGATGACATGATCGGCGCGTGATCAGTGAGCCGCGCCCGTCCAGTGCCATGAGGTATGTCCTGTTCGATGTCGATGGCACGTTGATCGATGCCCTGGAAAATCAGCGCCTGGTCTGGCGCACATGGGCAGAGCGATACGGGCTGGACCCCGGCGAGGTCTATCGCGTGGCGCTACGAACCCGGCCGATGGAGACCTTTGCGCAGATCGCACCGGAGCAGGAGCCCCACAAGTGCCTCGCGCTGTTGCACGAGTTGGAGGACGACGACGTCCGCACCGGGGCCTATACCGCTTTCGACGGCGCCTCGGAACTGCTCAATGCCTTGCGGCCCGGGACCTGGGCGCTGGTGACGTCGAACTATGAGCACCGGGTGCGGGGCCGTTTCGCCCGGACGGGCTTGCCGGTCCCGGAAGTCGTGGTGGACGCGGCCGCTGTGGAGGAAGGCAAGCCGTCGCCGGTGCCGTATCTGCAGGCAGCCGCGCGACTTCACGCCCAACCGGAGGACTGCCTGGTCATCGAGGACGCCCCCTCTGGGGTGCAGGCCGGGCTGCGTGCCGGGATGACGGTGTGGGGTGTCAACACCTCGGCAGCGGTGGACGGCGTGCATCGCCACTTCAGTACTTTGCGCGAAGCAGTCGGCGACATCCTCGCCTTCGCCTCGGGGTCCCTCCCCCACCGCCTGGAGGGCGCAGCCACAGTGAAGTGATCTCAGGGGGTGTCAGGCGTCCGGTCGGGCGTCGGGCGTCGGGCGTCGGGCGTCGGGCGTCGGGCGTCGGGCGTCGGGCGGGGGCATTGCACCCGCATGTCGTTCGTGAAGTCCGCGTTGCACGTGGCGTATCGCGCTGTCCGCGCGCCTCCGGGCGTGCTTCGCTCATGTCGCATCAGCGCCGCTCTCCCCGTACAAGGAGCACCATGAGCAGCCAGCCCGTCGACTCCGTCACCGCCGGCCACGTCCCCTCGGAGTCGCCCGCCGGTCCCGATACCTCGGCCTGGTCCTTCGAGACGAAGCAGATCCACGCCGGTGCCGCGCCCGACCCCGCTACCGGGGCGCGCGCCACGCCGATCTACCAGACCACGTCGTTCGTGTTCCGGGACACCGGCCACGCCGCCGACCTGTTCTCGCTCGCCGAACCCGGAAACATCTACACCCGGATCCACAACCCCACCCAGGACGTGTTCGAGCAGCGGATCGCCGCCCTGGAGGGCGGGGTGGCCGCCGTCGCCCTGTCCTCCGGGCAGGCGGCGGAGACCCTCGCACTGCTGACCCTGGCGGGCGCCGGCGACCACATCGTCTCCAGCACCGCCCTGTACGGCGGCACCTACAACCTGTTGCGCCACACACTGCCGCGGTTTGGCATCGAGGTGTCCTTCGTGGACGACCCGGACGACGCCGAGGCATGGCGGGCGGCGATCCGGCCGAACACCAAGGCGCTGTTCGCCGAGTCGCTCGGCAACCCGCGCGGCAACGTGCTCGACGTGCGCGCGGTCGCCGACGTGGCGCATGCGGCGGGCGTGCCGCTCATCGTGGACAACACGGTTCCCACCCCGTTCCTGCTGCGGCCGCTCGAGCACGGCGCCGACATCGTCGTGCACTCCGCGACGAAATTCCTCGGCGGGCACGGAACCGCGATCGCGGGCGTCGTCGTGGACGGCGGCACGTTCGACTTCGGCGCGCACGCCGACCGGTTCCCGGACTTCACGGAGCCCGACCCGAGCTACCACGGCCTGCGCTACTGGCCCGCACTCGGCCCCGGCGCCTACGCCGTCAAGCTGCGCGTGCAGTTGCTGCGCGACCTCGGCCCGGCGCTGTCCCCGCACTCCGCGTTCCTGCTGCTCCAGGGTGTGGAGACGCTGAGTCTGCGCATCGAACGGCACACCGCCAACGCCCAGGCTCTCGCGGAGTGGCTGGAGCAGCGCGACGAGGTGGCCGCCGTCCACTACGCCGGCCTGCCGTCCAGCCCGTGGTACGAGGCCGGGCGGACGTATCTGCCGCGCGGCGCCGGAGCCATCGTCTCCTTCGAACTGCGCGGCGGGGTCGAGGCGGGCAAGCGGTTCGTGGACGGCGTGGAGCTGTTCAGCCACCTCGCCAACATCGGTGACGTGCGCAGCCTGATCATCCATCCGGCGTCCACCACGCACAGCCAGCTGGACGAGGCGCAGTTGGCCGCGACCGGCACCGCGCCGGGGCTGGTGCGCCTGTCGGTCGGCATCGAGAGTCTCGCCGACCTGAAGGCGGACCTGGAGGCCGGCTTCCGCGCGGCCAAGGGCGCGTAGGTGCATGCCGTCGCCGCTTCCGAGGCGCCCCCGCCGCCGGCCACCGGGGCCTGGCGGGAGGGGGACCCTCCCGGCCGGCGTCGGTGGTACGACCGGCGGACGCCGCTGCTGTTGGAGTCAGGGGGTGAACTGCCCGGAGTACGGCTGGCGTTCGAGACCTGGGGGACTCTGGCGCCGGACCGCTCGAACGCGGTCCTGGTGTTGCACGCGCTCACCGGGGACAGTCATGTCCGCGGCCCGGCCGAGCCAGGGCATCCCACCCCCGGCTGGTGGGACGCCCTGGTCGGCCCCGGCCGGGCGCTGGACACCGACCGCTGGTTCGTCGTCGCGCCGAACGTGCTCGGGGGCTGCCAGGGCAGCACGGGGCCGGCTTCCCGGCGTCCGGGGCAGACCCGGTCGTGGGGCGGGGCGTTCCCGTTCCTGACCCCGCGCGACCAGGTCGTCGCCGAGAGCGGTCTCGCGGACGCCTTGGGCGTCGACCGGTGGGCGCTGGTCGTCGGGGGCTCCATGGGCGGTATGCGGGCCGTGGAGTGGGCGGTGTCGTTCCCGGAGCGGACGGGCGCGCTGCTGCTGCTCGCCACGACGGCGGCGGCGAGCGCGGAACAGATCGCGTGGGCGCACATCCAGGTGCAGGCCGTGCGCGCGGATCCGCACTGGCAGGGCGGGGATTACCACGACACCGGTCGCGGACCGCACGCCGGTCTGGGGCTTGCCCGCCGGCTGGCCCATGTCACCTACCGCAGCGAACCGGAACTCCAGGTCCGCTTCGGCCGTCTTCCGCAGCAGGCGGAGGATCCCCGGCGCGGCGGCCGCTACCAGGTGGCGTCCTATCTCGACCATCACGCGGCCAAACTGGTGCGGCGCTTCGACGCGGCGAGTTACGTGGTCCTGACCGAGGCGATGAACGCGCACGACGTGGGGCGGGGCCGGGGCGGGGTGCGGCGGGCCCTGCGGCGGGTGACCGTGCCGACGCTGGTCGCCGCGGTGGATTCCGACCGCCTCTATCCGCCGTCCCAGCAGGCGGAGCTGGCCGCCCTGATCCCGGGTGCGGACCGGCTCAGGACGGTGGAGTCGCCGTACGGGCACGACGGGTTCCTGATCGAGACGGAGCAGGTGGCGCGGCTGGTCCGCGAGCTGCTGGACTGAACCGCCGCGGTCACCACCGCGCTCAACAGTTATGCGCACCTCTGTGGAAAACGGAACGCCGAACGCATCTTGAACAACACACCGCGTTCGGGCGAGAGTTCGGGACGGCGGCGCACCCCCATACGCCGCCGGAACGGCATGACACGTACCGCCGACGGCACATGTGGCGTCTCCTGAAGGCCCGTGCCCTCCCCACCGGTGGACGTGTCATGCCCATGCAGAGAGGACTGTTGTGCGCGTTTCCCGCATATCCCTGACGGCCACCGCGATCGGCGCCCTGCTCGCGGCCGCGGTCGCCACGGGCGCCGCCGAGGCCGCCCCCGTTCCCGCTCCCACCGCACCCCGCTACCAGCCGGCGATGGTCGCCGCCCTGGCCCGGTCCCTCGGCGTCAGCGAGGACGCCGCCGTGGCCCGGCTCGACCACCAGGCTGCCCAGGAGACCGAGTTGACCGCACTCGGCCGCGCGGGTGTCGCGACGGACGGCGCCTGGTTCGCCCCCGACGGCACGCTGACGGTGAACGTCTCCTCCGCCGCCGCGGCCACGCAGGTCAGACACCACGGGCTGGCGGCGCGCGTGCCCCAGCGCGGCGAGCGTGCCCTGGACCGGATCAAGGCGTCCCTGGACGCCCGGGCCCTGCGTGACGCCCCCGACGGCGTCACCTCGTGGTCGGTGGATCTGCCCAGCGACACCGTCATCGTGCACGTCACCCCCGGCCGCACGTCCGCGGCGGCCGAAGCCTTCCTCGCGGACGCCGCCTCCCACGGCAGCGCGGTGCGGATCCTGCGCGACGGACAGCGCCTGGCCCCCCAGGCGACCGTCTACCCGGGCAGCAGGATGACGTGGACCAACAGCAGCGGCAGCTGGGTCTGCTCCGTCGGCTACGGCGCCCACGACTCCTCGGGGCGTCAGTACCTCGTGAGCGCCGGTCACTGCGTGGCGGACCTCACGGACCTGTACTACGGCACGGCGCACTTCGCGAAGGGCGTCCACAGCCGTTACGCACTGGGCCGGCGCAGCGTCGACATGGGCATCGCCCAGGTCGACTCGGACGACTCCATCGCCACCCAGGTGGGGACCTGGGGTACCGGAGCGAACGTCGCGGTCCAGGGCAGCAGGCGTGCGGCCCCCGGCGCCTCCCTGTGCAAGTCCGGCCAGACCACGGGGTGGACGTGCGGCGCGGTGAAGTCGTACAACGTCTCCGTCACCTACACCGACGAGCACGGCGGCCCCGACACCGTGGTCACCGGTCTGGCGAGCTCCTCGGTGTGCACGCAGGGCGGTGACAGCGGCGGCGCCTACATCTCCGGCAACCAGGCCCAGGGCATGACCTCGGGCGGCCCCACCGGCCAGCAGTGCTCGGGCACCAACTCCACCGGCTCGTCGTACTTCCAGCCCCTGGACGACGCGCTGTCCTACTACGGTCTGACGCTCAACACGAACTGACCACCGCGTCGGACGCACCAAACGGCGGGCCCGCTCCCTGCGGGCCCGCTCCGCCGTGGACAGCGGGCGTGCCTGCCCGACCGGCTCGAACACGCACGTCCGCCCGCCTGACCGCCCACGGCGTATGATCCCGCCCCACAGGACGCGCATCGGCGTGGCGGAGGTGTCATGAGAAGGCCGCACGAAGCCGACAGGACCGCCGACGAGAACGCAAACGCACCCTCTGACGAAGTCGCTGACGGGGGTGCTGACGAGGGCGCCGCCTGTGCGGCCGGGCACCCCGCCGTCACCAGCTCTGCCGCGCCCTTCGCCGCCGCCTTCCGGGACGCCGTCCAGCGGCGCGGACTCTCCCTGGACCGGGTGCGCGAGCGACTGGCCGCGCAGGGCATCAGCATCAGCCTGGCGACCCTCAGCTACTGGCAGCGCGGACGCAGCCAGCCCGAACAGGCCCGCTCGCTGAGGGCCGTGGACGCCTTGGAAGCCATCCTGGACCTCCCCTCGGGCACCCTGCGATCCCTCATCGGGCCGAGCCGGCCCCGCGGCCGCACCACCGGGCAGGCACCCGGACCGGACGTCTCACGCCAGGTGTTCGGGTGGCAGTCCCACATCGAGCGCGCCCTGGGCCCGGCGTTCCCCCGGTTCAACGACGACCTCGTCGCCCTGACCATCCACGAGACGGCGCGACTGGACCGACATCGCCGGTTCCGCACCCTCACCGTGAAGCAGGTGGTGCGGGCGACGCGCGACGGGGCGAGCCGCATCACCGTCGTGCACGACGAGATAGCCGCGGAATCAGCGACCCTCATCGCCCACTGCGGGCGGCTCGGCACCGTGCGCCGGCTGCCCGAGCTGCGGATCATCGTCGCCGAGGTGGAGTTCGGCCGCGCCCTCGCCCGGGACGAGACCGCGCTGATCGCCTACAGCCTGCGCTACGGCCCCGATCTGGTGCCGTCCCCACCGCACCACGAGCGGCGGCTGCGCACGAGCCCGCACGAGTTCCTGCTGCACGTCTGCTTCCACCCCGACGCGCTGCCGACGAGCTGCCACCGCTACTCGAGGAAGCGGATCGACGGGCCCAAAGAGTACGAGCGACGCACCGCCCTCGATGTCTCCCACACCTCCCACATGTTGCTGCACCGATGCCCGCCGGGCGTCTACGGCATGTCCTGGGAGTGGCCCCGCTGACGCCGGGGATCGGCGGCGGGCGTGGCTCTTTCAGTTGACCGCTCAGCGGTCGAGCCGGCCGGCCCCGTGCTCGAAGGCGGCCCGGGCCTGGCCTTTCCGCAGCCAGGGCACCAGTTGGACGATGGCCCACGCGACCTCGACGATCAGGAACAGCCAGAGTATCCGCGAGACACCGCTGACCAGGGCGTACGCCATCCACGCCGAGAACAGCGTGCGCGCGATGCCGTCGAAGAATCCGTGGACCGGCAGGGGCCGGACGATGCGCAGTGCTGCCCAGACGACCACCACCGAGCCCATCAGGTTCGCGTACAGGATCTGCCAGGAATCGAGTTCGGGCAGAGCGCCCCAGCCGAGCGCCTTGCCCACAGAGGACAGCGCGTCGTGCACCAGCGCGTACGTCCACGGTGTCGCGAACCCCGCCGTGACCAGGAGGTCGTACCAGGCACTGGCGCGTACGGTGCGAAGACAGGCCGATCGTGCGGGGGCATCGGGACGGGTCATGTTGAGGCTCCGGCTGTTGGGCGGTCAGCGACGCCTCACGCTAAACAGTGGAGTACGGTCCAAGGTCAAGTCCACCATCCGAAGGGGACGTCGGGATGCGCATCGGAGAGCTGGCCGCGCGGACGGGGTTGACCAGGGACACGATTCGGTTCTACGAGAAAGTCGGTCTCGTCGCAGGCAGGCGTCTGGCCAACGGCTATCGTGACTTCCCGCCCGAGGCGGTGGCCTGGCTGCAGTACGTCCGCGCCGCCCAGACACTCGGATTCTCGCTGGCGGAGATCGCGCGGACCGGCGAGGAGTTGCGCGGGGTACCGGACGCGTCGGAGGCGCTGTCCGCGCTGTTCGAGGAGAAGATCAAGCTGGTCGACGCACGCATGTCCGAGCTCGCCGCCCTGCGCGCCGAACTTGCCGAACGCGTCGGCACCGGATGCCCATTGCGCGCAGTCGAACCGGATCACGACGGCGTGGGGAAGTGACGGGCCGGGCCGAGGCCGCCGGCGGTGCAGGTGGAGGGGGTGTCGCCGCCGGCGCCGACGAACCTGGATGCCCAGCCGTCGGCCCGCTCCTGGCGTGTCGTGATCGGCCGTGCTCTTCATCCGCCGCACAGTGCACGGTCCACGAGCGCTGTGACGTCCTTGATCTGTCGCACGGCAGTTGCCTCGTCACCGGGTCGGCTGTGCAAGGAGACAGTGATGTTGCTGCGACCGTCCGCGGTCGTGGCGGGCCATACCAAGTAGCCGAATCCGTCGCCGCTGTGCCCCCAGTACCCGCCGCCGCAGGACAAGGGCGTCCAGTCCAGTCCGAGTCCGTCCCGCGTGCCGGGTGGATCACCGTGGCCGGCGAGCACCTCGACCGTGCGCTGCATCTCGGCCAGCTGCG
The DNA here is from genome assembly GCF_055583185.1 of Streptomyces sp. NPDC104814. NCBI lineage: Bacteria > Bacillati > Actinomycetota > Actinomycetes > Kitasatosporales > Streptomycetaceae > Streptomyces > Streptomyces sp. NPDC104814. The sequence goes on from NZ_JBVJOL010000007.1 coordinate 79,791, forward strand.
CGGGGGCCAGGAACTCGCCTCGTACCAGCGCCCTGAAGAACCTGTTGGTGTCCGCCGTCGTACTGATCATCGCTCCGTCGGCGTCCCCGTCGAAGGGCAGGTAGGCGATCGTGGTGTCGGTCAGGGCGCCGTTCGGCTCGAACTGCTGGTAGTCACGGGCATGCGGAGTCGGCAGGAACGGCCAGTCGCCGGGGGCGAACGTGTGGGTCAGCCGTAACGGGCGCAGGATTCTTGCTCGGACCTCGTGCTCCCAGTTGTAGCCCGTGGCCGCCTTGATCACCATCCCGAGGACGACGTAGTTGGTGTTCGAGTACTCCCAGTCGCTGCCGGGCACGAAGGACGGCGGGTGCTGCATCGCGAAGGCGACGCGCTGTTCGGAGGTGTAGGTGGTCCAGCGATTCCTGCGGTACCCGGCCGCGCTGAGATCCGGCACGACGTCACGGGTGTAGTCGGGCAGTCCGCTGGTGTGCTGGAGCAGTTGGCGCAGGGTGACGCGGTGCCCGTCGTTCCCGTGGCCCCGCACCACGCCCGGCAGCCACCGGTCGACCGTGTCGTCCAGCGACAGTCGTTTTTCGCCCACCAGTTGCAGCAGGACCGTCGCGACGAACGTCTTCGTCGCACTGCCGATCCTCACATACCCGCTCTCGGGCACCGGCTCCGCGGTGCTGAGGTCGCCGACTCCGCTGCGCGCGGTCCGGACGCCCCGAGGGGTCTCCAGCCTGACCGACACACCCGTGACTCCGTCGTCGCGCAACGCGTCGGTGTCCCGCTGCAGTGGGGACAAGGGGGTGGAGGCCGTCGCTTCGGCTTGCGCTGGCAGGAGTACCGCCAGGAGGGCCGCGGTGACGGCGGCCGTTGTCCGGCGCCTGATCCGACTCTGTGTGATCGACATGGTGCCACGCTAGGAAGGGGCACACCCGGCGGACCATCCGGCCGGCTCCAGGTCTTGCCGTCGGGTTGTCCCCAGTCCCACTCGTGTTCGCCGTGTTCGTGTCCATGTGCCCGAAATCGCTCTTCAGGTCACGAAACAGCATCACCTGAGCATTGCGTCGTTCCTGTCGATACGCTCCCCTCCTTCAGGGGATCGGGGGTTGTGGTGATGCGCTCGTCGCGAGCCGCTGTCGGGGTCGTCGTGGGGGTCGTCTGCCTGGTCGTGCTGGTCTTTGTCGTGGCGATGCGGACGGGCGGCAAGGGGGAGGCGCGTGAGGCGAAAAACGGTGGTGTGCCCACGTCCACGGCGACGTCGGGCGTGAGTCAGGCGGCGCAGGTCGCCGCTGCCCTGCGGAAGTTGGCCGTCGATCCGTCGTCGTTGGTGGCCTCCAGCGCGGTGGGCGAGGTCGCGGGGCGTGCCGGGCAAGCCGTGCCGAAGGGTTCGACTGTCACACCGCACGTCGCTTCCTGGGAGCCGGACGGCGTCGGCGGCGGCGTGATGACGGTGACCGTGGCCCCTCCGGGCGGGGTGGCCGTCGACTACGCGGCGGTCATGGCCGACGAGAACGGCTCCTGGAAGGTCCTGGCGACGATGGCACTGCCCTCCGGCGCGACCAGCCCGGGGCCGGTGACGTCATGAACGGATTCCGCCTCCGCAGGGCGGTGCTCGCCGCGGCCGCGTTCCTGCTGGCGGCCGTCCCCTCGGTGACCGCTCGCCTTCCGGCGTACGCGGCAGCGGCGGCACCGGCCGATTGGGGCAAGCGGTGCGGTTCGGCCGGCCTCGGCCTGGAGAAGGACACGGTCGAACTGGCCCCGCCACTCGCCCGGGACACCAAGCCCGACGGCTCGCCGGTCTCGTACTCGCCCGACTCCCGGGGCAGGTACACGCCCGTCATCATGGTGCACGGCTGGACCGGTGGCGACACCCACGACGATGCCGGACGAGGCGCGTTTTCCCACCGGATCGACCTGACGGCCAATCGTCTGGGCACGGTGCGCACGACCCGCTCGCTGATCGGCCAGTTGCAGACGCTGCCCGGCGCGGCGGTGTTCACCTTCGACTACCACCCGTACTCGGCACGCTGGGTCGACGACTCCCATCTCGGGCCGGCGCTGGGCAAGGTCATCGACTGCCTCTACCAAGCCAGCGGGCAGAAGGTCATCATTGTCGGCCACTCGATGGGCGGGCTCGTCGCCCGGTACGCGACCACGCACCCGGGCGTCGCCGGCTCCGACCGCTCGCGAGAGGTCAGCACCGTCGTCACCTTCGGCACCCCAGAGACGGGATCGGTCGCCGCTCTGCTGAGCGAGGCAGGCCTCGACCTGGGCGCCGCGACCAACGACCTGTTGGCCGTCGTCAGGCTCGTCCTGGCCGGCTGCGGACAGCTGGCCGGCCGAGAGATCGAGACCGGGACGCTGTGCGACGGCCTCCCGGCGCCGGTCAGGGCGTTCGATTCACAGGCGGGACGCGCGCTGCGCGCCGGTTCCGCGCCATTGCGGGCGCTCGGAGCGTGGCCGAGGTCCGTCCAAGTGGACGCGCTGGCCGGGCAGGCGCGCTTCCAGGTCCCCCGGTCGGGATGGTTCGGGCTGTCGTGGGGGCGGTCGAAGACCGTCGACACCGGGGACATGGTGGTCACCTCCGGGTCCGCGCTCCAGGGCGCCGACTCGGTGCGGACGGTCTCCTGTTCGTATCAGCTCGACCTCGTCCGCGGGGCGAGCGACGCCATCGGGCTGAGCCTGGGCCTGGTCAGCAAGGCGGACACGGCCGACGTGCCGTTGAAGGCGTTCAACGGTGCGTGCTTCCATCCCGACCTCATGCGGAGCATCGAACTCACCAACGAGGCGGTCGGCGCGGTGTCGGACGACATCCGCTTCCGGCAACCCGTGACCGCGTCGAGCCTGCTCTCCGCCCCGGTGCCCGCCGCCTGCGGTCACCCGGCGGGAACACTGGACGGCGGGAAGCTGCCGGGGATCCCGGCACAGGCGGGGGTGATGGGGCTGGCCTGGCTGGAGACCGGACAGCCGCGGGCGGATCTGCTGGCGCTCGGGGATCTCGACGGCGACGGTACCGGGGACGCGGCGGCCACCCTCTACTGCACCGCCGGCGGAGTCTCCTGGCCGGAGATCATCGCCTTCTACCGGACCGGTCCCACTCTGCTCGGACACATCGCTCTGAGCGACATCAACCTCCCGGGCCGCGCCCAGGGCGAGAACGCGTCCGTGCACCGGCTGCGGTACACCGCCGGCGGCGTCACCGCGCAGTGGTCGACACAGCAGGACGGCGACCCGGGCGCGAGCGCCACCCTCGACTACACCGCGACCCTGCGCTGGAGCGGCCACGGCATCACCGTCTCCGGCCTCAGCGCCGCCACGGAACGCGCCACCGCGGAACGCTTCCTGCTCGCCCTCCGCCACCACGACACGGCCACGGCGTCCTCGCTCGCCGGGGAGGGTGTGGCGCAGACGGCCTCCGAGCAGTTCCGCCTGTACGCGGACGCGCTCGCCGCCACGCCCGAATGCCTCGGCCCCAACAGCACGTTCCCGCCGAGCGCGGAGGCGCTTCCCGGCGTCGGAGGGCCCGGGTACGTGGACGCCGACCGCTACTGCCTGCTGCCCACCACAGCCGGGGGAGCCTCGTATGTCGTACTCGGCATGGACAAGACCGGCTTCGAGCAATGGCGAGTGTCGTCCGTGAGCGTGGTGTGACTGCGGGGCGATCGCACGTCGGGACGATGAGCCGCCGTACCGGGGCCGGCAGACGCGCTGCGCGAGGGCGCCTTGTGAAGCGGCCGGAGGGCAGGGCCGCCGCGCAAGCCCGACGCGAGGTGAGGCGAAGCGCGGGGAGCGTGGGCGCCGAGCGGGCCTTCCTCCGCCTGGGCGCGTCCGGAGGGCTCCGCCTGGGCGCGTCCGGAGGGCGGCGGTAGCCTGCTCGTGAGGCAGTCATGACGGACCAGGTGCGCATCCGGCTCCTCGGTGGTTTCACCGTGGCGGTGGCCGACCGCCCGGTGCCGGCCGGGGTGTGGCGGTTGCGCAAGGCCCGTACGCTGCTGAAGCTGCTCTGTCTGTCCCCGGACCACCGGATGCACCGCGACCAGCTCTACGAACTGCTGTGGCCGGACCTCGACCGCACGGCGGCGGCCAACAACCTCCACCAGGCGCTGCACGCCCTGCGGCGCGCGCTGGGCACGGCCGGTGCACCCGGTGACGCCGTCCTGCTCCGTGACGACCTGGTGCTGCTCGGCCCCGCTGGGGATGTCCGGATCGACCTCGACGACTTCGAGGCGGCGGCCAGGCGGGCGTACGACAGCGGGCAACCGGCGGACTACCGCACCGCGCTGGCACTGGGCGAAAGAGATCTGCTGCCGGAGGACCGTTACGAGCCATGGGTGAACGAGGCGGCCGAGGCGCTGCTGGCACGGCGTACGACACTTCGGCTGGGACTGGGCGAGGCGCTGGAGCGCGACGGGCGCACCAGTGAGGCCGCCGAGGTGCTGCGGGCCCTGATCGGCGATGACCCACTGCACGAGCCCGCGTACCGGGCGCTGATGCGTGTACTGGCCGACGCCGGACGACGAGGGGAGGCACTGGCTGTCTACGAAGGGCTGCGCAACGAGTTCCGTCGGGAGACCGGCTCCGACCCCGATCCGCAGACGCGGCGCCTGTACCGGGTGCTGCTGGCCGATTCCGTCGAGGCGCCGCAGCCGCAGGCCAGGTCGCCGGGGCGCCGGCAGGCGGGCTCGTCGCGGCGCCGTCTGCCGACGCCGGCCACGCCTCTGATCGGCAGGGAGCGTGAGACGGCCGAGGTGGAGCAGATGCTCGGGCGCAGCGGTCTGTTCACGCTCACCGGGGCCGGTGGCTGCGGCAAGACGCGGCTGGCTCTGGCCGTGGCGGCGCGCCGGGGCGACGACTTCCAGGACGGGGCATGGTTCGTGGACCTCGCCGGTCTGGCCGAGCCGGACCTTGTCCCGGAGGCGGTCGCGACCGCGCTGGAACTGCAGCTCCCGCCGTACGGCGGCGGCCGGGACGCTCTGATCTCCCAGCTCGCCGAGCGGGAGCTGCTGCTCGTCCTGGACAACTGCGAGCACCTGATCGACGCGTGCGCCGCCCTGGTCTCCGAGATCATCGCCCGGTGCCCGGGCGTCCTCGTCCTCGCGACCAGCCGGGAAGCGTTGCGCTCGTACGGGGAGCGGACCTTCCGGGTGCCGTCGCTGAGCCTGCCGGATCCCCACCGGCTGCCGTCCGTGGCGGAGCTGGGCCGCTTCGCCTCCGTGCGACTGTTCATGGAACGAGCCGTGGACGCGGCGCCCGGTTTCCGGCTCTCTGCGGGGAACGCGGCCGCCGTGGCGCAGATCTGCTTCCGGCTCGACGGGATGCCGCTGGCGCTGGAGCTGGCCGCGGCGCGAGTACGCGTGCTGGCCCCGCAGCAGATCGCCGAACGTCTCGACGACACGCTGGCCCTCCTCGGCCAGGGCAGCCGGCGTGGGGCAACGCGCCAGGAGACGCTGCTCGCGACCCTCGAGTGGAGCCACCGGCTCCTCGACGACGACGAGCGGCGCCTGCTGCGCCGGCTGGCGGTGTTCCTGGGCAGCTTCTCCCTCGCGGCGGCCGAGGAGGTGTGCGGGGACGGTCCGCGCCCCTCGGGCGGTCCGCACCTCTCGGACGGTCCGCACCTCTCGGACGGTCCGCGCCCCCCGGTGCTGGACCTCCTCGGCCGGCTGGCCGACAAGTCCCTGGTGTGCGTGGAACCCCACCAGGACGAGGTCCGCTACCGGCTGCTCGAGACGATCCGCCAGTACGCCATGGACCGGTTGCGTGCCGCGGGCGAGGTGGCGGTGACCGAGGCCTGGCACCGGCGCTTCTACCTCGCGCTCGCCGAGGCGCAGGACCAGGAGCCGCCCACCGGCGTCTCAGGGGCGGCTTCCTCGGTGCTGGAGGCCGACTACGGCAACCTCCGTGCCGCCTTGCGTTCCCTGCTGCGGCACGAACCGGACAAGGCGCTGCGGCTGACGGTGGCCCTGCGGTCGTTCTGGCCCGAGCGGGGCCGTCTCGCCGAGGGCCGACGGTGGCTGGACGCCGCCCTGGCCGCGGCGCCGGACCCCACCCCGGAACGCGCCCGGGCGTTGATGGGGCGGGCGGTGCTGGCGATCCGCCTCGGGGACGGTTCCCCGCTGGAGGACATCGCGGAGCAGATCATCCAGATCCAGGAGCGACGGCACCCTGATCCGGCAGCGGCGGCGTTCGCCCACTGCCAGCAAGCGGTCCTGCTGTGGATGCGGGGTGTCGGGGACCGCGCTCGCACGGCTCTCGACCTGGCCGGTGCCCTGGCCCGCGAGGCCGGCGAACCGAGGGTGCTGGCCGTCGCGGCGCACCTCAAGGGCGTCTGGGCCGTCTGCCGGGGCGAGGGCTCCGCGGCCCGAGACGCCTGCCGGCGGTGTCTGCGGCTGCTGGACGACGTGGATGCGCACAGCGACCCGTTCTTCCCGGTCATGACGCCGGGCTACGCGGTGGAGGAGGACAGCACGGGCACGGTGTCGCTGTACTTCGAGGAGACGGTGCTGGCGGGCCGTACCGTCGGCAGGTCCCGGGCCCGCGGCTACGCGCTGGCCAACCTCGCATGGGCGCTGCGCCTCGACGGCGACCCGCACGCCGCCGCCACGGCCGCTGTCGACGCCGCCGCCGGTGCCGAAGCTGCTGCCTCCGCCTCTGTCGACGCCTCTGCCGCCGCCGCTCTCGACGCCTCTGTCGACGCCGCCGAGCAGAGCGTCGACTGTTTCCGCACGCTGGACGACCCCTACGGTGAGTCCCTCGCGCTCAATCTCCTGGGCAATGTCCACCGGAGCCGCGGCGATCGCGCCCGGGCACGCAAGTACCTGGACGCGGCGCTGTCGATCCGGCGGCGGCTCGGCGACCACCGGGAGGAGGGCATCACCAGCGGCTGTCTGGGCCTGCTCCAGCTGGCCGACGGCGACCTCGGCGGCGCGCAGGCCACGATCGCCCGCGTCCTCGCCGGTTTCGAGGAGACCGACGACCTCCCGGGCATGGTCAACAGTCTGCTGCACCTCGCTCTCGTCGCGCGGGCCGACGGACGGCCGGCACGAGCACGCGACCTGCTGGTACGGGCCCAGCGGCTGGAGCACGTCCCCGGGTCGCCGCCCGCCGCCGGGTGGGTGGCGCTCATGCTGGCGCACTCGCTGTCGCGGGCCGGTCAGCCGGATGCCGCGAGGAAGGCGGCAGCTCAGGCCGATGCCCTGTTCACCCGGCTCGGCGACACCCGCGGGCCGAGCGCATTGCGGCGTGCGGTGCCGGTGACCGGGCAACGCAAAGCGGCTGCTGAGTGAGTGCTAAGAGCCGCTGCCTACCGTCCTGAGCGTCGGTGCACACTCACACCAAGGGAGCCGATCATGTCGATCGACACGGCAAGGGGAATCCTGGGGGACGCCACCGTCGCCGAACTGCAGGCAGGTCTGCGCGGCACGGTCGTCCGCCCCGGCGACCGGGACTACGACCAGGCCCGCGCCGTCTGGAACGGCGCGCACGACAAACACCCGGCGCTCGTCGTGCGATGCGCCGGGACCGCGGATGTCCTGCGCGCGGTCGAGTTCGCACGCAGCCAGGATCTGCTCGTCGCCGTGCGCGGCGGCGCGCACAGCATCGCCGGGTTTTCGACCTGCGACGACGGCATCGTCATCGACCTGTCCGCCATGAAGGGAGCCGTCGTCCGTCCCCGGCAGCGGCGGGTGGTCGCCCAGGCCGGCATGACGTGGGGGGACCTCGATCACGAGACACAGGCTTTCGGCCTCGCCACCACCGGTGGTCTGGTGTCCTCGACCGGGATCTCCGGGTTCACCCTCGGCGGCGGGGTCGGCTGGCTGCTGCGCCGTCACGGCCTGGCCTCCGACAACCTCGTGGCGGCGGAGGTCGTCACCGCGGACGGCCGCCTGGTGCGCGCGGACTCCGAAGAGCACTCCGAGCTGTTCTGGGCCCTGCGGGGCGGCGGCGGGAACTTCGGCGTCGTGACCTCGCTCGAATACCGGCTGCACCCGGTCGGGCCGCAGGTCCTGGCCGGTCTGATCGTCTACCCCGTGGCGCAGGCCCGGCAGGTGATCACGGGTTGGCGGGAGACTCTCGCGGAGGCGCCTGACGAACTGACGACGCTGATCAATCTGACCACGGCGCCCCCGCTGCCGTTCCTGCCGCCGGAGGTCCACGGCACCCGTGTCGTGGTCCTGGCCGGCATGTACGCGGGCGACCCCGCGAGCGGCGAGGCGTCCGTCGCGCGGTTGCGGACGCTGGGCACGCCCCTCGCGGATCTCATGGGGCCGATGCCGTACACCGCCATGCAGTCACTGCTCGATCCGCTGTGGACGCCCGGCGCCCACAACTACTTCACGTCGGCCTTCATCGAGCCGACCGATGCCGCGCTCGACGCCGTGCTGGAACGCCATGGGACGACTCCCACGCCCTTCAGCGAACTGCACATGCACCAGTTGGGCGGTGCGTTCGCCCGTGTGCCCGCGGAAGCCTCGGCGTTCAGCCAGCGTGACCCGAGCGTGCTGGTCAACGTGATCGCGCGCTCCCCCGTCGCCGCGGACTTCGACGCCCACGTCGCCTGGGCCCGCCGGACCCGCGACGAGATCGCCGGCCACGGCCAGGGCGCCATGTACGTGAACTTCACCGGGGACGCCTCGGAGGACCGGGTGCGGGCGTCGTATCCGGGAGCGGTGCACGAACGGCTCGTGCGGGTCAAGGACGCCTACGACCCGACGAACCTCTTCCGCCTCAACCAGAACATCCGCCCGTCGTCCACGGTCTGAGCGGCCGCGGCGCGTGCCGGCGCCGGGACGCCGGTGCTCGGGCTGACACATGGCGGTGGCCGCAGGCGGCTGTGGAAGCCGGCCGCGGCCACCGCGTATCGGACGGAACGTCAGGCGTCAGGCGGGCACACGTCAGTAGGTGTAGCTGAGGCCCGACTTGTACGGGGTCAACGTGCGCTGACCGACGACGCCGCGGTAGGTGTACCAGCCCCATTTCTTGCACATGGTCTGGTAACTCAGGGTGTTGGAGGCGCCGGTGCCCACCCGCACCCGGGGATAGATGACGTTGTCACCCCAGTCTCCCCCGGCCGGGCCGCTCGAATAGTCGTCAACGGCCCAGTACACGCCGACGACGGATCCTCCCGCGGGACAGTTCCACTGGCCGAAATTGACCCACACGTTTCCCCCGGTCCACGCGCCGGCCGGGGCGGCAGCCAAACCGACCGCCCCTAACGCCATCAGCGAGCCGACCAGCCCCGTTCGGACCGTACGCAGCAGTGACCTACGCATGTTCCCTCCCCTTGCGCCAGGTCCCTGCCCGCGTTCACGGGCTTCGCCTGGCGAAAACGAACCCTCCCACAACAGCTGGCTACTTGTCCGACTTTCACGCTGCATTACGTATATCGAATCTTTATTCCGAATAGATGCTTTTGTTCGAAGACTGATGTCGTGCACCCGTCGCGGTGGCTCGGACACCGGGGCCGGGCCGGGCCGTCCCTTCCCTCTTCCGCCCGCCGGGAGTGAGCCGGTGGCGGCCGGGCATCCGCTCTCTCGGGCTCGCCCGGCAGCCCGCGTACTTCTCTGTCCTCTTGGTCCAACGGGAGACTCGGCGTGATCCTCGACGGCATACCCGTACCCTCCGCGCTCGGTGCCCCCGACGCGGAGGCCCGCAAGCAGCGTCTGCGCCGCCGCCTGGAGCGGCTGATCGGCGTCGCGGCCACCGAAGGGAACGAACTGCTGCCCCTGCGCAACGGCGACGAGATCTTCCCCGCGATGCTCGCCGCGATCCGCTCCGCCCGGCACACGATCGACATGATGACGTTCGTGTACTGGCGCGGTCAGATCGCCCGCGACTTCGCCGCCGCCCTCGCCGAGCGCGCCCGCGCCGGGGTACGGGTGCGGCTGCTGCTGGACGGCTTCGGCGCCAAGGAGATCGAACGGCGGCTGCTGGACCTCATGGACGAGGCCGGTGTGCACGTGGCCTGGTTCCGCAAGCCCGTCTGGCTGTCGCCGTTCAAGCAGAACCACCGCTGTCACCGCAAGGCCCTGGTCGTCGACGAGCACACCGCGTTCACCGGCGGCGTCGGCATCGCCGAGGAGTGGTGCGGCGACGCCCGCGGTCCCGGCGAGTGGCGGGACACGCATGTGCAGGTGCGCGGCCCGGCCGTGGACGGCATCGCGGCCGCCTTCGCGCAGAACTGGGCCGAGTGCCACGAGGAGCTCTTCGACGAGCGGGACCGCTTCACCGAGCACCCGCAGGCGGGCTCGTCGATCGTGCAGGTGGTGCGCGGCTCCGCGAGCATCGGCTGGCAGGACATGCAGACCCTCATCCGGGTCATGCTCGAGTCGGCCGAAGAGCGCTTCCGACTGGCGACCGCGTACTTCGCCCCCGACGACTACTTCGTGGACCTGCTGTGCCGGACCGCCCGGCGCGGCGTGCGCGTGGAGATCCTGCTGCCCGGCCCGCACACCGACCAGCGTGCCTGCCAGCTCGCCGGCCAGCAGCACTACACCCGGCTGCTGGAGGCGGGGGTGCGCATCCGCCAGTACCAGCCGACGATGATGCACGCCAAGATCATCACCGTTGACTCGGTCGCCGCGCTCATCGGCTCGACCAATTTCAACCGCCGTTCGATGGACCACGACGAGGAGGTCATGCTCGCCGTCCTGGACGAGGAGTTCACCGCCCACCTCGATCGCGACTACGACGCGGACGTGGAGCACAGCGTCGACATCGATCTCGCCCGCTGGAGACGGCGGGCCGCGTTGCAGCGGGTCAAGGAAGGCGCCGTGACGCCCATCCGGCGCTTCCTCTGACCGGGCGCGCGGCTGGTTGACCGCGGTCGGATTCGGCGGACACTGCAGATGTGCGCCTTCCCGGGGGACCCGCCGAACAGCGAGTCGCCACCGGTGAGGCGATGCGTTGTGGTCTTCTCCTGGGAACCTGTGCCACGAGGAGTGGAGGCCGATGACCGGTTCGGACGAGGTGGTGGACGCCGGCTACGCGGCCGCCGTCCTGCGTGACCTCGGCGCCGGCGTGTTCACCATGGACACCGCCGGTGCGATCACGTACGTCAATCCCTGGGCGGAGCGCCTGCTGGGCCGGTCCGCGGCACGGATGCTGGGCCGTGACGCGCACGATCTGCTGCACCGCCGTCCCGACGGCAGCCCCGTGCCGCGCGACGAGTGCCTCATGCGCACCCCGCTGACGGGCAGCCGCGACGCGGTCGAGGGCAGCGAGGAGTACTTCCTGCGAGGGGACGGCGCCACCCTGCCGATCATCTGGTCGACGACGCCCCTCGAGGTGGAAGGCGTGCGGGGAGGACTGGTGGTCGTCTTCAGCGACTTCAGCCTGCACCGCGACGCCGAGGACCGCGCGGCGGCGCACATGGCCGCCCTGGAGGCGCTGACCGGTCGGCTCAACCTGCTGTCGGAGGTGTCCTCCGTGCTGATGTCCAGCAGGGACGCCACCGCCGCGGCACGCAGGCTGCTGCCCCTGCTGGTCCCGGGGCTCGGGCAGTGGGCCGCCGTGGACCTGCTCGACGCGCGGTCCGGGGCCCTGGAACGGGTCGCCGTGCGCAGCCCGGCGCGTCCCCGCCGGGCGAAACAGCTGGTCGGACCGTTGCAGGCGGCTGCGGCGAAGAGCCTTCCGGATGCTGCGGGTGATCAGCAGGCGTTCCTGGTGGAAGCCGTCGACGTGCAGGACGACCACGCCCTGTTCGCCGCCACCCACCGGACTCTGTTCGAGCGGCTCGGCGGGCGCTCGGCGACTGTCGTCCCGATCCGTTCCAGCCGGGAGCGCTACGGCATGCTGACCGTGGCCGGTGCCGACGGCTCCGGCGCGCCGGCAAAGGCCGAGGTGAGGCTGCTCGCGGACATCGGCCGCCGCCTGGCCCTGGTGCTCGACAACATCCGGCTGTACGACGAGCAGCGCAATGTCGCGGCGACCATGCAACGCCAGTTGCTGGCCCCGTTGCCCCAGGTCGACCATCTGCGGATGACCGCCCGCTATCTGCCGGCGGAGAGGGCCATGGAGGTCGGCGGGGACTGGTACGACGCCTTCCTGCTCGCCGACGGCGTCATGGCCCTGGTCATCGGGGACGTGGTGGGCCACGACCTGAAGGCCGCGGCTCACATGGCCGAGGTACGCAACATGCTGCGCGCGCTGGCCTGGACCCATGTGGAGCCCCCCAGCATGATCATGCGCCGCCTGGACGAAGCGGTGACCCACACCAGCGACGCGCCCATGGCCACGCTGGTCTTCGCCCGTGTCGAAGGCCCCGAAGGGGGGCCGTGGCGGCTGCACTGGGTCAACGCCGGTCACCCCCCGCCCCTGCTGATCAAGCGGGACGGAGACACGCGCTTCCTCACCGGCGGACACGGTCCGCTGATCGGCATGAGCGCCACCCTGCACCTGGGGCTGAGCTGGCCGGACGCACACGAGGACCTGCCCGCGGACTCCACGCTCGTGTTCTACACCGACGGCCTCGTCGAGAGCCGGGAGCGTCCCATCGACGCCGGCATGGCCAAGCTCCGCCACCACGCCTCGGTTCTGGCCCGGAGGCTGCCCGCCGAGAGCGTCGATGTCTTCTGCGACCAGTTGTTGCAGCGCCTGTCCCCGCGCGGCGACGACACCGCCCTGCTGGCGCTGCGTCTGCCGGCCGCGGGGGCGGGCTCCCCCTCGGACCACAGCGCCCCGCCGCCTCCGCAGAGCCCCCACAGCCCGGCAGCCCCGAACCGAGCCGCCCCCGGCTCCCTGCAGGAGCACGCCCCGGTCCAGGACCCCACGCGAGCCGCCCGCAGGGCGATCCGGCCCTACAACAGCCCCGGCAGCTGAGAGGGACCGGGACCGGTGCTGCTGTCGCTGTAGCCGGCGGCACGCCAGCCCTGCGGGCCACACTGCCAGTTGAGTGTCGAGGAACCTGGGTCCGGCCGGTCGCCATGCCGTCGGCGTACCGAGAGGCAGCGCGTCGGCATCTGCCGCACTGTTTGCAGGCGCGACTCAGGGGCAACCGGAATTCACGCTTCGGACCGGAGGCGTGCCCGGTGACGTCGCCCGTCCGCCGTCCTCCCACGGCTTGGCGCCGCACCGCGGCAGAACCTGACGTGACAGTCCCTTCGGGCCGTTCGGCGCACGACGTCCGGGCCGGCCCTCAGATCGTTCGGGGAGCGAACGCATGCCGATCGACATGTCCACCAGCCGTCTTGGCACGCCGGCCGCCCACGCCGCGCCTTCAGGGCGCCACCGCCGTACTCACGACGACGCTCCCGACACCGCGGCGCTCTTCGCCCGGCTGGCGGAGCTGGAGGCCGGCCCCGCCCGGAATGCCCTGCGCGACGAACTCGTGGAGACGTGGCTCCCCATGGCCCATCGGATCGCCTCCCGTTTCCGCGACCGCGGTGAGTCCGCGGAGGACTTGCGGCAGGTGGCCGCGCTCGGCCTGGTGAAGGCCGTAGACCGCTACGACCCGTCCCGAGGGGCGTTCGAGAGCTATGCCGTGCCGACCATCACGGGTGAGATCAAGCGGCACTTCCGCGACCGGATGTGGGCCTTGCGGGTGCCGCGCCGGGTGCAGGAGCTGCGCAACCGGGTGCGCTTGGCCCGCCGCGAACTCAGCCAGCTCCCCGGTGGCCACGAACCCACCGTCGGCGACCTCGCAGCCCATACCGGGCTCACGGAGGAGGAGGTGTCGGCAGGTCTGGAGGCCCTGGACAGCTTCAAGACACTGTCCCTGGACGCCGAACCGACCACCGAAGACGAAGGACACAGCCTCGCCGAGAGGCTCGGTACGACGGAGCCGTCCTACGACCTGGTCCTGGACCGGGAGGCCGTCAAGGAGGGGCTGCGCCTGCTGCCCGAACGCGAGCGGGCCATTTTGTACATGCGGTTCTTCGAGGACATGACGCAGAACAGCATCGCCGACCGGCTGGGCATCTCCCAGATGCATGTGTCGCGTTTGATCACCCGCAGCTGCGCCCGCGTCCGCGAGCAGGCGCTGGGCCGGAAGCGAGGCCCGTCCGGATCGCGCCGGGCGCGCTGAGCGCTGGTCGGCCGTCTGCCGGTGGCGGCCGGAGGCCCGGACGGCACGGTCGGCGCCGCCGCCGTGGCCGGCTCGGCCGCCCACGCCGTGGTGATCGTGGCCGGTACGACCGATGTACTGACCCGGGTGATCGCAACCCCCTACGACCGCCCTCCGGCGGCCGTCCTCAACCCGTATCTCACCCCCGGGCTGTGGACGTGCGGCGGCGCGACCGGAATGACCGGCGGAGCGCTGGCCCACTGGGCCCGCCTGCTGGGACTCGGCGACCCGGCCACCGCTCTGGAGCGGCTGGCGCCCGCACTCCGCACGATCCCCGCGGGCAGCGAGGGACTGTCCATGTCACCGCTGCTCACGGGCAGCCGTTTCCCCGGCTGGAACCAGAGCGAGCGGGGCGGGCTGTGGGGTTTCGGCGAACACCACGGCCCCGCCCACGTCCTCCGGGCCGCGCAGGAAGGTGCCGCATACGTCGTACGCCAGGCCGTGGACACCCTCTTGGGCGACGACGACCCCGACACACCGGTCATCCTCGCCGGCGGGCCTTCGCGCTCACCCGAACTGGCCCAGCTGCGGGCGAACGTCCTCGGCCGGCCCGTGCACGCCTGCTCCGAACCCGACGCGAGCCTGCAAGGTGCCGCGCTCCTGGCGCTGGTCGCGGCGGGACTGGAACCCAGCCTCGAGGCGGCGCAGGCACACACGGAACCCGACCTGCTCCGGTTCACCCCACAGCCCCTGATCGCGGCCCGCTACGAAGAGCTGTACCGGCAGTGGCTGCGGGCCAAGGACGGACAGCGCTGGTCTCGTCACCCCACCACGGCGTGCCCATCGTGAAGCCGACGGCGAACGGCAGCCGCCACAGGCGGTGCGGCAGCACGATGAACGGGAGGGCCTCGACGAGCCTGAGGGCTCACAGGGGAACGGGGCGCTCGGTGTCGCCCAGCGGAAGGAACAGACGCGCGATCGGCATGCCCCCACCCTCGCCGCACCCTCACCGACCAAGCGTCGCCGCCAGGCACGATCAGACTCCCCCACGAGGCCCACCTCCCGATCACCCCGGCGACCCGCCGTGACAGAACCGAGCATCGGGCCGGGAACCGCCGGCCGACACATCCGAGCGGGGCCAGGCCGACCGTGCCGTTCCACAGCACGGCCTGCAGACGATCTCCGGGTCGGGCTCCCTGTTGCCAGGGCTTTGCCTTGTCGCGCGGCAGGTGCAAGCTGGAAGGGAGGCCGTCTCGCGATCCTGGGAGCGGGCTCGGGACATGCGGTCTCGCCACTCCGAGTGGGCTCCTGCGGGCCCGGCGGGAGGTAAGCGAGATGACAGAGCAGGTCACCACCGGTACGCGCTGGCACCTTGCCGGTGACTGGTTCGATGTGTGCAACTGCGCCATACCGTGCCCCTGCACGTTCGCGCAGCCCCCGACCTACGGCAACTGCGACGGCGTGCTGGCGTGGCACATCCGCGAGGGCAACTTCGGTGACGTGCGGCTCGACGGTCTCAACGTCCTGATGCTCGGCTCCTTCGTCGGCAACATCTGGGCCGGCGAGCACACCGACGCGTACGCCGCGGTCTTCCTCGACGAGCGCGCCGACGACCAGCAGCGCGGTGCGCTCGGGACCATCTTCGGCGGTGAGGCCGGCGGATGGCCGGCGCAGTTCGGGGGGATGCTCCAGCCCGAGATGCGCGGCATGGACTTCGCTCCCATCCTTGTGGAGATCGACGAGGACCTCGCCACCTGGCGGGCCGAGATTCCGGGCCGCGTCACGGCCACCGTCGAGGCCCTGGCCGGTCCGACGACACCGGACGGCGCACGCGTCCAGCTCCACAACGCCCCTGGCGCCGAGGTCGGCCCCGGTCAGGTCGCCACCTGGGGGCGGGCCACCACCGATCGCGCCGAGGCGTTCGGGTTCTCCTGGGAGCGCTCGGGGAAGTCGAGCAAGCACTTCCGGTTCGACTGGAGCGGACCCGACTGAGCCCCCCGGGGGCTGCCCCTGGGGCGGGCCCGGCTGAGTCCCTGGAGTGGACTCGGCCCGGCCCGATCTGAGCCGGCCCATCGCGTAGAGAAGAGCACCGCCCCTGTGCGTCACATGCCGCCCATCGACGGCATCGCCCCCCGCAGGCCCGGCAGCAGCCAGTCCTGGAAGGGGGCCAGCACGGCCAGGACGAGAAAGGCGACCCCCACGGCCCGGGCGAGCAGCGGACCGCGGGACCACAGCTTCTCCACGAAGATCACCGCGGCCAGTCCGGCCATCGCCGCCACGTTCATCAGGCCGAGCGGGACGAGGACGACCATGAGTCCCGCACAGCAGCCGGCACAGTAGGCGCCGTGGTGGACACCCACCCGGAGGTCGCGGGCCGGCCGCGGGAACCCGGCGTAGCGCACCAGGTGGCCCATGGGGTCGCGGCAGTGCCGCAGGCAGACGTATTTGAGGGGGCCGAGCTGGTACAGGCCCGCGAGCAGGAAGGACGCGGCTCCGATCCAGCGTCCGGCGGTCGGGTGGTCGTCCACCAGGCCGCCGGTGAGGGCGAGCGCCGCGTAGGCGAGCAGCCCGCACGCCATCCACACCAGCAGGTATCCCCCGACGAACTCGGCGGTGCGCCCGGTCCGCGCCCAGCCCGAGGACTGCCGGCCGATGCCACGCGCCCAGGTGATGGCCACGGGGGCCATGGACGGCAGCATCATGCCCGCCATCATCGTCACCCACAGCAGCAGGAACAGCGGCAGCGCCATCCCCATCGTTCCGGGTTCGATGCCCATCTGCCGGGCCTGCCCGACGGTCAGCACCCAGGCGGGCACCGCGATCAGCACGACCAGGAACCAGGCCACCGCGAGTTCCCTGGCCGGCAGCAGGCCTCCGCCCGCTCCGGTCGGTGCGGGCGACCGGGCGGATGCGAGGACGGCAGTACGGTTGCGACGCATCGGCGTAGGGTTCCTGAGGTTTCTTCCAGGACAGCACGCATCCCCGTGCCGTGCGAGCGCGCCAGGAGCTTACTGCGCCCGACCCGGGCCCGCCGGAGTACCCGCACACTCCGTACTACCGGACCTTCGAAACGGCCGTCGACTCGGACGCCCACCTCTATGAGTTCGTCGTGCCCATGGTTCCGCCGACGTGGAACGAGAGGGAGCGCGTCGAGGAGTACGTCGCGCTCATGGGGCGGGGAAGGGTCCCCACGGCGGTGGCGATCTCCACGCTGGACGTGTGCGAGCCCGCCGCCGGGATGCCGATCGACCGATACCGGCACTGGGGCCCGACCCACTTCCTCCTCGACGGCCACCACAAGCTGGAGGCCGCAGCCACGGCCGGCCGGCCCGTACGGCTCCTGTCGCTCCTGGCCGTGGGCGAGAGCCTGGCCGCAGCGGAGGACTGTGCCCGGCTCCCCGACCTGCGCGGCCGCCCCCGCGCGGCCCGAGCGAGCGGCTAGGCCTGCGGGCCGGAGAGTTCACCTGCGGGGGAAGGCCTCGTAGGCCGCGTGGTCGGCGACCGCGACGCGGACGAAGTAGTCGGGGCGCCTCCTGGGGCCGCGGTGCCGCGCGACCCGGCCCGATGTGTCCGCCCGGCGGAACGCCGGCAGCGTGTGTCCCTGACCGAAGCCCCTGCTTCACAGCTGGGTGAAATGACTGGGCCTGCCGTGATGCTGCACCAGGCGCCCCTGGCGGGCTGCCTCGGCTCTGGGGAGCAGGGTCCAGGTGCCGTCGCGGCGGTGGAGGGCTGCCGCATGCCAGGGTGTGGTCCATACGTCCGGGGTGTCGAGGAGGCGGATGCCGAACTTGGCGGCGCCGACGGGCTGGGGGTGGATGGACAGGCGTACGGCGTCCGGGTGGTGTTCGGCGATCAGGGCGCCCCAGGCCCGGCTGCGCTGGATGACACCGTAGGCGCGTTGCCGGCAGGCGCGTTGCAGGGCGGAACGGGTGCCGGTCCAGTCGGCGGTGTCCTCGACGAGGAAGCGGGTGATGCCCCGGTAGAGGGCAAGGGCCTGGTCGTCGGTGCGGAGTTCGGTGCGCAGGGTCTCCGGAGTGGGGGCGTGACGCTCGTGGACGTGGGCGCGTTTGGTGTCGTACGGGAGATCACCGAGGACGTCACGCAGGTCGAAGAGGGACAGCCTGGTCAGGCCGTGCTGGGCGATCAGCGTGCGCAGTGCGTCGGCGTAGGCGTCGATGTGGTCGTCGGGGACGCCGATGAGGTCGCCGAAGACGTGGCCGTCGGAGCAGATGATCACTCTGGCGCCCGGCGGGTGGATCCGCTCGATCTCGGTGCACAGGGTGTCCAGGAAGGTCAGACACAGGCGCTCGCCCTGGTCGGGGAGGTGGCCGAGGACCTTGGCGGGGTTGGGTGACTTGCAGGGGAAGCCGGGCAGGGTGAAGACGACCGGTGCGCCGGAGCGTACGAAGTCGGCGAGGCGGCGCAGCTGGTGGGGGAACGCGTCCGCGAGGGCCGGGGTCGGAGCGCGGTCGGTGGTGCGGTGGTGAGGCAGGAGCAGGTCGAGGATCTCGGTGGCGATGGTCGTGGTGAGGGTGTCCGGCGCGGTCGTCGGTGGCATGTCGTCCTCCTGTGTCATGAGGGCACGTCGACATGGCGCCGTGGCGGGAGCACAGGCCAGGCGCCGGTGGGGAGTGCGTGGTTCGGCCGGGGCCGGGTCGGTGTGTGCGGTCTGTCTCGGTCAGCCGGTGCTCGGTGTCACCGGCGTGGGCCGTAGTCGACGGGGAGATGGTCGGTGCCGCGGCCCAGCACGGCCGGGATCCACTCGATGTCCTCGTCGGCGATGGCGAGGCGCAGGCCGGGCAGACGGGTGATCAGTGCGCCCAGGGCGATCTGGAGTTCGGTGCGGGCCAGGGCGGCTCCGGGGCAGAAGTGGATGCCGTGGCCGAAGGCGAGGTGGGGGTTGGGCGTGCGGTCGAGGTCGAGGGTGTCCGGGTCGGGGAAGCGGCGCGGGTCACGGTTGGCGGCGCACAAAGAGACGATCACGGAGTCGCCGGCCGGGATCCTCGTGCCGTGCAGGTCGCTGTCCCGGTCGAAGAAGCGCCAGGTGGTCAGCTCGAAGGCGCTGTCGTAGCGGAGGAGTTCCTCCACCGCGCGGGGCAGCAGGCCGCGGTCGTCACGGAGGCGGGCGAGCTGGTCCGGGTTGCGGAAGAGGGCGATCAGGGCCGTGGTGATCTGGTTGGTGACCGGCTCCTGCCCCGCGACGAGGAGCTGGAAGATCATCGAGTCCAGTTCCTCCTGGGACAGCTCACCGCGGTCGCGGGCAGCGACGAGACGGCTGAGCAGATCGTCGTCGCCCAGCTCACGCTTGTGCGCGACGACCTCGGCTATGTAGCTCTGCAGACCGTGCAGGCGCGCCTCGTAGCGGGGACGTCCCGGATCGCCCGGGCCGACCGGCTGGACGACCTTGCCCCAGTCGCGGTCGAAGCGGGCCGCGAGGTGGTGCGGGAGGCCGATGACCTCGGCGAGGACCTGGAAGGGGAAACGAGCGGCGAAGCCGGAGACGAGGTCCGCGGGACCGTGCTCGGGCAGCGCGTCGATCAGCGCGTCGGCCAGTTCCTGGAAGCGGGGCCGCATCTGCTCGATCCGGCGCGGGGTGAAGGCGTCGGTGACGAAGCGGCGCATCCGGGTGTGCCGGGGCGGGTCCTGGTGCAGCAGGTGGACCTGGAGCCGGGAGTGCTGAGGCTCGGGCATGATCGAGGCGCGGGCACGCCAGCGGTCGTTGCCCCGGTCGTGGTTCTTGCCGAGGCGCTCGTCGTTCAGTGCGCAGTGCGCGGCGTCGTGGCCGGTGACGAGCCAGGCTTGTACGCCGCTGGGGAAGAGGACGCGGTGGACCGGGCCGGCCTCGCGCATCCGCTCGTACAAGGGGTAGGGATCGGCCTTGTAGGGGCAGCCCATCAGCGGGACCGGGTCGGGCAGGACGTCCGGGTCGGTGGCGGACGTCGGTTCCTGGAGGGTCATCAGGGCTCCTCAGAGGGCGAGTTCGGGCTGGTGGTGATCGAGCCACAGAGCGAGGTCGACGACGCGTTCGAGGCGCAGGCGGTGGCCCCATTCCAGCTGTTCGGGCGGGGTGTCCAGGCAGGGCTTGATGCGGGTTTCGTCGGCCAGGGACCTGACCTGTTCGGTGGCGAGCGCGTCCCGGGCCAGCTGCTGAAGGCCACGGTTGTAGTCGGGGTGGTGGGTGGCCGGGTAGTGGTTCTTGGGGCGGTGCAGAACCGCGTCCGGGGCGAGGCCCCTGCCGACGGCCCGCAGCAGGCTCTTCTCGCGGCCGTCGAAGCTCTTCAGCGCCCAGGGCACGGTGAAGGCGTACTCGATCAGCCGGTGGTCGCAGTAGGGGACGCGCACCTCCAGTCCCTGGGCCATGCTCAGACGGTCCTTGCGGTGCAGGAGCTGGCGCAGCCATCGGGTCAGCGACAGGTGCTGCATCTCGCGCTGCCGGTGTTCGGCGGGGGTCTCGGACTCCCGGTGCGGCACGGCGGCCAGGGCGCTGCGGTAGGTGTCCTGCCGGAATTCCGTGATGCGCAGGCCGAGTTCGGGATTCAGGGGCATGGCGGCCTCGTCGCCCGTCACCAGCAGCCAGGGGAAGGTCTCCGCGGCCAGCGCCTTCGGGTGGTGGAACCAGGGGTAGCCGCCGAACACCTCGTCCGCGGCTTCACCGGACAGCGCGACCGTGGAGTGCTGCCGTATCTCGCCGAAGAGGAGATACAGCGAGGTGTCCATGTCGCCGACGCCGATCGGCGAGTCGCGGGCCACGACGACCGCCCTGCGGTGCTCCAGGTCGAGCAGCGAGCGCGGGTCCAGTACGACGGTGCTGTGGTCGGTGCCGATGAAAGCACCGGCCTCGGTGGCGTACGGGGTGTCGTGGCCCGTGCGCAGGACGTCTCCGGTGAACCGTTCCGCCTGGTCGCTGTAGTCGACGGCGTACGAGCGGATCTTCGCCTCCGCACCCTCCCGCAGCCGCAGTTCGTCGGCGAGCAGCGCGGTCAGCACCGTGGAGTCGAGGCCGCCGGAGAGCAGGCTGCACAGCGGGACGTCGGCCTCGAGCTGACCGCGGACCGCGGCGCCGAGCAGCTCCCCCGTCCGCTCCACCGTCGTCTCCCGGTCGTCGGTGTGCTCCCGGGCCTGGAGCTGCCAGTAACGGCGTTCGCGGATGCCGTCACGGTCGAGTACGAGCTGACCGCCCGGCTCGACCTCCCGCACCCCCGACCACACCGTCGGGCCGGTGTTGAACAGCAGGCTGTACGCCTCCCGCAGCCCGTCGGCGTCCACCCGGGGCCTGATCTCGGGGTGGGCGAACAGGGCCTTGGGCTCGGAGGCGAAGGCGAGGCCGCCGTCCACAGCGGCCCAGAACAGGGGTTTGACGCCGAGCCGGTCCCGGACCAGCAGCAGCCGCTGGGCGCGTTCGTCCCACACCGCGAAAGCGAACATGCCCTCCAGGTGTACGGCGACGTCCTCGCCCCATTCCTGGTACGCCCGCAGGACGACCTCGGTGTCGCTGCGCGTGCGGAACGCGTGCCCGCGGCCGCGCAGCTCGGCCCGGAGCCGGTGGTGGTTGTAGACCTCTCCGCTGTAGGTGAGCACGATGCCGGGCCGGCCGGGCCGGTCGGTCATCGGCTGTACACCCCCTTCGAGGTCGATGACGGCCAGGCGGCGGTGGCCGAGCGCGGCGCGTTCACCGAGCCACACTCCGCCCGCGTCCGGGCCGCGACGCGTGAGGGTGGCGGTCATGGCCTCGATGACCGGCGCCTGGGTGCGGGCATCGAGGTCGAAGCTCGTCCAGCCGGTGATTCCGCACATAGGTGACTCCTTGGTTCAGAGACGGGCGGCGGGTGCCGCGTCGGTGGTCTTCTCCGCCACGGCGGCCGGGCGGCGGGCGGCCAGAGCGAGCAGCGGTACGGCGAGGCAGGCGCCGGCGGCGGCCACGGCCAGCCCGGCGTACGCACCGCTGCCGGGCCGGGCAAGTCCCCAGGCGGCGGTGGCCACGGCCGGGCCCAGAGTGAAGCCGAGGCTGCGGGCGAGCTGGACGGTGGCCCCGGCGGTCGCCACCCGCTCCGGTGGCGCGGCGCCCAGCACGAGCGCCTGGGTCGGACCGCCGTTGAGCCCCATGCCGGCACCGGCCAGGGCCAGCCGCCACGCCAGCTGCCCCGGCGACCAGTCGTCCAGCGGGAGGAGCAGGAGCAGGCCGAGAGCGGTGAGAGCGGCTCCGGCCACCGCGACCGGCGGGGCACCGAAGCGATCTGCGAGGCGTCCGCCGGGCAGCCCCGCCAGCCCCATGCCGAGCGGGAAGGCGAGCACGGTGAGCCCGGTGGTCGTGGCACTGACGCCGTCGTCCTGCTGAAGGTGCAGGGCGACGACGTAGTGCATGGCGGCGAAGCCGGATGCCAGAGTCAGCACCGCGCCGTGCGCCGGGAGCAGTCCGGGGACCCGCAGCACGCCGGTCACCGGGCGCCCGCCCGGGCCGCGCAGCCACCACCACAGCGGCGGTACGGCCGCAAGCGCGAGCACCAGCCACACCGGGCGGCCGGCCGCCAGGGTCAGCGCCAGTAGCAGGGTCGCCACACCGGAGGCCACCAGGAGAGCGTCCCCCGCTGCTCGCCGGTCGGGCCGACGCGGTCCGCCGCCCGGCGCGGTTGCCCTTCCCCCAGCTCTCGGCTTCGCCCGGGCCGTGGGCACCGCCATGGCCATGAGCAGGGCGAGCACGCAGAAGGGGATCTTGACGAGGAAGACGGCGTGCCAGCCCAGATGGTCCAGCACCAGCCCGCCCACGGCCGGCCCCGTCACCGCTCCGAGCGGGCCCAGGGTCGCCGGCACGCTCATCGCCCGAGCGCGCTTCTCGGGCCGTACGGCGGACATCGCGAGCACCGGCATCGACACGAACAGCACCGCACCGCAGGCCCCTTGGGCCACGCGGGCGGCGATCAGCCAGCCGACCGAGGGGGCTGCGGCCGCCAGCGCGCTGCACAGGGCGAAGCCGGCGGTCGCGGCGAGGACGGCGGAGCGCATCTCGACGCCGTCCAGCCGGCGCCCGACGGGCAGCAGCAGGGCGACGACGGACAACTGGTAACCGAGTACGGCCCATTGGGCGGTCACGACGGAGACATGCAGTCCGTCGGCGACGGCCGCGAGCGCCACGTTGACGATGGTCATGTCGAGCATCGCCACGAACGACAACAAGCCTGCCAGGGCCACCAGCAGCCAGCGGTCCCGGTCCTCGGACATGTGCCCGGGCTGATCCGAACCCGGCCTGCGACGTCTCACTCTTCCGCCCTCCCCGTCCGTGTTCAGGTGCCCGTGCCGGTCTGCGCCGCGATGGCCGTCCCGGGCTGGTCCGCCCCCGCCCGGTGGTCGACGGCGATCAGTGGGTCACCGGTGAGCGGGTGGTCGACGACCGCCGCTCGCACGCCGAAGACCTCGGCCATCAGGGCGGGTGTGAGGACTGCGCGTGGTGGCCCGGAGGCGACGACCGTGCCGTCGTGCAGGACATGGAGGCGGTCGCAGACGGAGGCGGCGGCGTTCAGGTCGTGCAGCGAGACCAGAGTGGTGCGGCGCTGGGCGCGCAACAGCGCGAGGAGTTCCACCTGGTGGCGGATGTCGAGGTGGTTGGTCGGCTCGTCGAGGACCAGAACGTCGGGTTTCTGCGCGAAGGCGCGGGCCAGCAGGACGCGTTGGCGCTCACCGCCCGACAGGGCCGTGAACCGGCGCCCCTCGTGCGCCTCCATGCCGACGTCGGCCAGGGCGCGGGCCACGATGTCCCGGTCGGTGGCGTCCTCGCCGGCGAAAGCCCGCTTGTAGGGGGTCCGGCCCATGGCGACGACCTCGCGCACGGTCAGCTCGAAGTCGCCGCCTCGCTCCTGCGGGAGGGCCGCCACGTGCCGCGCCGACTGCGCCGCGCTCAGCTCCCGCAGGTCGGCTCCGGCCAGCAGCACGCGCCCCGCGGCGGGCTTCAGATGCCGGTACACCGTGCGCAGGAGGGTGGACTTGCCACTGCCGTTCGGCCCGACGAGTCCGGTGATCTCGCCGGACTCGGCGATCAGATGCGCGCCCGCGACGACCGTACGACCGGCGTAGGCGACGTGCAGATCCTCGATGTCGACCCTCAACTGCCGCTCCCCAGGCGTCGGTCCAGCAGATAGAGCAGGGCGGGGGCACCGATCAGCGAGGTGACCACACCCACCGGCAGCTCCTGGGTGTCCATGGCCGTACGGCAGACGATGTCCACGACGACCAGGAGCACGGCGCCGAACAGCGCCGAGACCGGCAGGAGCCGACGGTGGTCGCCCCCGACCATCAGGCGGCAGGCGTGCGGCACCATCAGAGCGACGAAGGCGATCGCACCGGAGACCGCCACCAGGACACCGGTCAGCACGCTGGTCACCGTGAACAGCTCACGGCGCAGACGCGTCACGTCGACGCCGAGACCGGCAGCCGTCTCGTCGCCCATCAGCAACGCGTTCAGGCCCCGGGCCCGCGCCTGCAGCCACAGCAGGGCAAGGGGTACGGCGACGGCGGGGACGGCGAGCAAGTCCCACGTCGCGCCGCCGAGGCTGCCCATGAGCCAGAACAGGACGCTGTGCGTCTGCTGCTCGTCCCCGGCCCGCAGCACGAGGAAGCTGGTGAAGCCGGACAGGAACTGGCCGATCGCCACCCCGGCCAGTACCAGCCGCAGCGGCGCGAACCCGCCGCCGCGCCGGGCCACCGCCCACACCAGTGCGAACGTGGCCAGCGACCCGGCGAACGCCGCAGCGGACAGCCCCAGTCCCAGGGCCCCGCCCGCTCCGGCGCCGAGCACGATGGCGGCGACGGCGCCGAGCGAGGCACCGTTGGAGACGCCCAGCAGATACGGATCGGCGAGCGGGTTGCGCACCAGCGCCTGCACGGCCGTACCCACGACCCCGAGCCCGGCACCCACGAGAGCGGCGAGCAGGGCGCGGGGCAAGCGCAGCTGCCAGACGATCAGGTCGTCGGTGCCGGGCCGCGGCGCTTCACCGGACAGTCTTCGCCACACCACGGCCCACACCTCGCCGGCCGCAAGGGGCGTCGAGCCCCATGCGACGGCTGCCGTCAGCGCGGCCAGGAGCGCCACGGCCAGGACAGCCGACACCGGTCCGGCCGGCAGGGTGCCACGCGCCTCGGGGGGCGCGGCCCGACGCGTCGAGGTGAGGGCCACGATCAGCCGACCTTGCCCGGGTACAGGGCTTTGCCCACGGCCTGCACCGTGTCGGCGTTCTCCACGCCCGCGATGGTCGTCTGTTCGGAGCCGATGCGCAGGAGGTGGCCTTCCCGCACCGCCTTCAGCCCCTTGGTGGCGGGGTTGGACCTCAGCCACCGTTCGGCCTCGTCGAAGGCCTTCTTGTTCGCCTCCTCGCTGCCCCGGTTGCGGACCCCGAGCTGGATCCAGTCCGGGTTCCTGGCGATGACGTCCTCCCAGCCGACCTGCTGGTGGTCGCCGTCGCAGCCGGCGAAGACGTTGCGGGCGCCGGCCAGGGTGATCACGGCGTGGGCGACCTGGCGGTTGCAGATGGCGACGGGCTGCTTGGTGCCGGCGTCGTAGTCGAAGAAGAAGTACGTGGGCCGCTCGCCCTCCGGCGTGGCGCCGACCGCCTTCTGTACGGCGTCCACCTTGGCTCTCATCCCGGCGACGAGTTCCCTGGCCCGCGCGCCGGTGCCGGTGACCGCACCCAGCGAGGTGATGTCGGCCTCCACCGCGGACAGGTCGGTCACCGGAGACTTCCTCTGTGCCGCACAGGCGGTGGACTTCAGATAGATGTGGTCGATCCCGGCCGCCTTGAACTCCTCCTCGGTCGGCGCGTCACCCATGCCGCCGCCCATGCTCCCCATGGAGGCGAAGGTGTCGATGTACAGGTCGGCCCCGGAGCCGAGCAGCTTCTCCTTGGGGATGACGGTCCGGCCCAGCACCTTGACCTGCTGTGCCTGCGCGTCGAGCGGACCGGGCAGCGTGCCCTTGCCGGGCGGGAAGCCGGTGCCGATCACCTTGTCACCCGCACCCAGGCGCAGGAGCAGCTCCAGGCTGGAGGCGTTGCTGGTGACGATCCGCCGCGGGACGGCCGTGAAGGTGGTCCTCGCGCCCGTGCAATCGGTGACCGACACCGGCTGTGCGCCCGGAACGGAGCTTCCGGCCCGCCCCGTGCTCACTCCCCCGGTGTCCTTCTCGCCACCGCCGCAGCCCGCCGCCAGCAGGCCGCCGATCACGACGACCGCCGCACAGCACCACCTACGAGAACGCATCGAACAACTCCCGGATCCATTCGGTACGGGGCGAACTTCCCACCCCGGTCCAGAAGTCGGAGCGGACCCCGCGGGAGTTCCCGTGAGCGGCACGGCAGTTGGCGACCGGGTGGGCGACATCGCTCGAAGGAGGCGCCGTCGGTGGACCACGTACCGCCTCTCCCCTGCGACGTCCGGCCTGCGGAGCCGTCCGGTCTGCGGGAGGGCGCCGGTACCCGGCTTTCTCCGGTCGGTACCGGCGCCCACCCTCGTTCAGACCGCCGCCAGGGCTGCGGGCCCCCTGGTTCAGGCCGCCAGGGCTGCGGGGCTCTCGGCCTGCTCGAGCAGCCCCATGAGGGTCGCGCGGGCCCGGGCCACGCGGGAGCGGACCGTGCCGATCGGGCAGCCGCTCACCTCGGCCGCCTCCGCATAGGGCAGGCCGAGCATCTGTGTGAGGACGAACGCCTCCCGGCGGTCGTCGGGCAAGGACGCCAGCAGGTCCAGCAGCGCGACGCCGTCGTCGAAACCGGGCAGACCGCACGGCTGGGCCAGTTCGACGGCGAGCGTCCAGTCCGGTACGTCGGACAGACGCGGCCTTGCGGAGGCGTACCGGTAGCTGTCGATCACCGCGCGCCGGGCGATGGACATCAGCCACGCCCGGGCCGAGGAGCGTCCCTCGAACCGGTGGAGGCTGCCGAGCGCCCGCAGGAACGTGTCCTGCGCGAGATCGTCCGCGGCCTGGGGATCGCGGCACAGATGAGCGACGTACCGCTGGACGTCGCGGTGCAGGGCACGCACGAACTGCTCGACCGCGTCCGCGTCACCGGCTCGGGCGGCCAGCGCCCACGCGGTGATCGATTCGTCGAGTGCGGCCGTTCTGTCGCGTGCCGTGCCACTCGGTCGGTCGTTGGTGGCAGGCGAGGTGGGCAGGGCAGAGGTGATCACCTGGTGTCCTTCTCGGGTCAACCTGATCCGGGCCGGGGCACACGAGAGTGCGTCCGGTCCCGGTGAAGTGGGTGGACGGCCCTACGCCGCGGGCGCTGCAACGCCGGCGCGCCTGTGCGGTCGTACGGCCGTGGGCCCGAGGCGCGGAAGGGCGGCCTCGGGAAACCGGCTGTCGTCAGACGACAGCGGTTCCCACCGGCGGACCCCGGGAGGTGATCGCGTGGACGAGGTGCAGGAGACGCGGCGACCGGTCCGAACGGCGCCGCCGCGGGCGGATGCGAGGGCGGTCCGGAGCGAGGGGCAGGGCGAGCAGCAGCCGCAACGGCGCCGCCAGCCAGCCGGCCGTCGCCCGCAGAATGCGGAAGGCTGCCTTCTCGCCGTGGGCGAGCCACAGGCCGGACAGCACCGCGGCGAGCAGGTGGGCGACGAGCATGCCGAACGACGACATGCCGCCCATGGAGTGGCCGAGGTGATTCATGGGGTCCGTGCCCATGGGGGTCATGCCCATGTGGGTCATCCCCATGTGGGTCATGCTCGCGTGCCCCATGCTCATGGAGCCCATGCTCATGGAGCCCATGGGCATCGAGCCCGGATGCATCGAGCGCATCGAGCGCATGTCCATGGAGGCCATGGAAGCCATGCCGCCCAGGCCCGCGGAGGTTGAAGGGCCGGCTGCCGACTGGGCGTAGGCGAACGCCTCGTGCAGCACGGTCTGCGCGGCCACGACGACCGTCACGATCAGCGGCAGCGTGCGCTCATGGCCCGCCAGGCACCAGCCCGCGGCGCCGGTCAGCGCCAGTCCGGCTGTCCATGCCCATGCCGGCACGTCGTTTCCGGACATCAGGACGTGACCCACGGCGGCGAGCAGCACGCACACGGCCGCGAACATCGCGGCCCGCATCGTGCGAGCGCCCCACCCTGCTGTCATGGCGCTTCATCCTCGCATCCGGGCCGGGGTCGTCATGCGGGGGTACGGAAATCCACCAGGCTCCCTGCTCAATCAGCGAGAGGTGATGTGGGCCATGGCGAAAGCCGGGAACCGGCCCGTCACCGCTTCCGACTTCTAAAGGAGAGCGGGTCCGCGGACGGCTCCCGTGCTCACCTGGAACCGTCGCCCGGGCGGACCACCACGGCGAACGCCGTGACGGGCGCACTGTGCTCGAAGTGCAGCGTGAACGGCACGAGGTCGCCCGCCTGCCATCCCGCGCCGGCCCGCAGGGTCACGTCCACTGCGAGCGGGGACATCGACAGCGCACCGCCCGCGGGGACGGCGGCCGAGTCGACGTCGCTTCTGAAGGCCACTGTGCCGCCGGACATGCGGTGACGGCTGAGGGTGATCTCACCGGGTATCGCGGTGGACGTCACCTTGAGCAGCCGGTCGTCCGCGCCGCCGGTGTTGGAGATCTCGAAGAACGCCGCTGTCTCCGTCGTTCCGCCATGGGGCAGGAAGACCCGCCCGGACGGGACCGCGATCCGCGCCGGGCTTCCCGCGTTGCCGAATGCGGCCCACGTGCTCAGGCCGCCGAGGGCGAGGATGCCGGATGCGACGGGGGCGCACGCGGCGAGCAGGGTGTCGGTCAGGCGGCGCCGCGACGGCCGCCACGGATGCTGCTCGGTCATCGCGTACGCCTCCTCCGTACGGGTGAGGGCTGCCAGGCGCGCAGCCGCAGACTGTTGCCCACCACCAGCAGCGAGCTGGCCGACATGGCAGCCGCGGCGAGCATCGGGGTGAGCAGACCGACCATGGCGAGCGGTACGGTGACGACGTTGTAGCCGAACGCCCAGACGAGGTTGGCGCGGATGGTGCCCAGCGTGCGCCGGGCGAGCCGGACGGCATCGGCGAGGGCCTCGATGTCGCCGCGCACCAGGGTCACGTCGGCCGCTCCGACGGCGACGTCGGTGCCGTTGCCCATGGCGATGCCGAGATCAGCGGCGGCGAGCGCGGCGGCGTCGTTCACGCCGTCGCCGATCACCGCGACCCGGCAGCCCTTCTCCTGAAGGCGGCGCACAAGGTCGGCCTTGCTCTCAGGGGTACAGCGGGCGTGCACCTCATCGATGCCCATGGCCGATGCCACTGCCCGGGCCGGCGCTTCCCGGTCCCCCGTGGCGAGCACCGGCCGGACGCCGAGGCGCCGCAGCCCGTCCACGGCACGGTAGCTGCCGGACCGTACGACGTCCCCGACCTCGATCAGGGCCTCGGCCACGCCGTCGATCCGGACGAGGACGGGTGTGCGGGCGGCGGCCTCAGCCGCGGACAGGCCCTCCGCGAGGGGCGCGGGCAATGCCTCGTCCGGCGCGAGGAGTTCGACCAGTCGCCCCTCGACCCGTCCCCGTACGCCTCTCCCGGGCAGGGCGTGGAACCGGCTCACCTCCGGCAACGGCCTGCCCGGCAGGGCTCGTTCGGCGTACGCCGTGATGGCGCGGCTCAGGGGATGCTCCGAGCCGCGCTCCACCGCACCGGCCAGCCGCAGTACCGTCTCCTTCCCCGGCCCACCGGGGAGGACCGTGACCCGGGCGACACTCATGTGACCGGTGGTGAGTGTGCCTGTCTTGTCCAGTACGACCGTGTCGATGTGCTGCAGTCCCTCCAGCGCCTGCGGCCCGCTGACGAGCACGCCCAGCTGGGCGCCCCGACCCGTCGCGGCCATCAGCGCGGTCGGTGTCGCCAGGCCCAGCGCGCAGGGGCAGGCCACGACCAGGACCGCCACGCACGCGGTGACGGCGGCCTGCGGATCGGCACCGGCGCCGAGCCAGAAGCCGAGCGTCGTGACCGCCAACGCCAGCACGACGGGGACGAAGACCCCTGCCACCGAGTCGGCCAGCCGCTGCGCCCGGGCCTTGCCGGCCTGCGCCTCGGTCACCAGCCGGGTGATGCGGGCGAGCTGTGTGTCGGCCCCGACGGCCGTCGCGCGCACGAGCAGCAGTCCACCGGCGTTGACCGCTCCACCGACCACAGCCGAACCGGGCTGCACCTCGACCGGCTCGCTCTCCCCGGTGACCAGAGAGAGGTCCACCGCGGAGCTGCCCTCGACCACCTCGCCATCCGTGGCCACCCGCTCGCCGGGCCGTACGACGAAGACCTGCCCAACGACCAACCGGTCGATGGCGATGAGCCGTTCAGCGCCGCCGTCCCGTACCGACACCTCCTTGGCGGTCAGTCGGGCGAGTGAGCGCAGTGCCGCGCCGGTGCCCCGCCGGGCCCGCCCCTCCAGGAAGCGCCCTGTCAGGACGAACAGGGGGACGCCGACAGCCGCTTCGAGGTAGATGTGCGCGGTGCCGCCCGATGCCGTAGGCATGAGCGTGAACGGCATCCGCATCCCCGGCTCCCCGGCACCCGAGAGGAACAGCGCGTACGCGGACCAGGAGAAGGACGCCACGACGCCCAGCGAGACCAGCGTGTCCATGGTGGCCGCCGCGTGCCGCAGACCCCGCAGCGCCCGCACATGGAAGGGCCGGGCACCCCAGACGGCGACCGGGGCCGCCAGCACGAAGCACAACCACTGCCAGTTGCGGAACTGCAGACCGGGCGCCATCGACAGGACGAGCACCGGGATGGCGAGCAGTGCGGTGATCAGGAGCCGGCTCCGCTCGTTCGACGGACCCTCGTCCTCTTCTCTCTCGTCCCCTTTTCTCCCGCCCTCGTCCCGCTGCTGTCCGGGCGGTTCGGGCGGGGCTGCCGTGTATCCGGCCTTCTCGACGGTGGCGACGAGTTCCTCGGGGCTGATCTGCGCCGGGTGCCTCACGCGGGCGCGTCCGGTGGCCAGATTGACGGTGGCCGTGACCCCGTCCAGCTTGCCGAGCTTCTTCTCGACCCGGGTCACGCAGGCCGCGCAGGTCATGCCCCCGACGGTCAGGTCCGTCGTCACCAGGGCGAGGGCCGATTCCACCCCGCCCATCAGTGACCGCTCCCATGCATGTCCCCCATGCCGTCCGTGTCGCCCCCGGTGCCCGAGCCGCCACCGCCACCGCCGTCCCGGCTCGTACCGGCGCCGTGCATGCCGGGGGCGACCGGTCCCGTACCGGCGCCGACGGCGTACGACACGGTGAACAGCACCGCGAGGAGCAGCAGGAACCCGCAGAGGGCGGGCGGGGGTGTCAGCTTGCGCAACAGCACGGCACCCGCGTGGGAAGGGGATTGCCGGGACTCGTCCATCAACCGCGTCTCCAGATCACGTCCGTACGGCGTCGGCGGATCGAGCCGTACCGTTTCAGGAGTCGGACCGGCCGGCAGCCGAGTTCCGGAACGCGGTTATGGTGCGCATCACATGCAGGGACGGCACGTGCGGGAGTGCCGCGATCCCGTACGCACGGGCCCGGTTCGGCGCGGCGGCCCCGCCTCGCGCACCTGTTCAGCGCCCTGGTGCCGCCTCCACGGCCCGTCCTCCCTTCCGGTGGACGGGCCGTTCCACGAGGCCGCCCGACGACCGGCCGCGTTCGCCCGTCGCATGGGCACGGTTGCGCTGTTACCGGCGGAGTTCTGGCATGCACCGGTCAGATCTGTCACGCTGCTGGCAGCCGGCGCCCCTGACCCCAAGAGGGTGCCGTCGGCCGACCGTACCGATCACGCGAGCACGATCCGTGACCGCCCCGGCGCACCCCAGCCGGCCAGGCGGTCTTCGAGCAGGCCGGACCCCGGCCGCCACAAAGGAGTAGCGTGTGAGACCGACCCCCCACAGAGCCCTCGGTGCCGGTGCCCTCACCGTCGCCGCGCTGGCCGCCCTCTCCCTCCCCGCCGCGCCCGCCTCCGCAGACCCGGCGACCGCGCGGCACAGCGTGGCAACCACCTGCACCCCGACCCAGGTGGTCGCCAACGGCGGTTTCGAGAGCGGGACTTCACCCTGGAGCCAGTCCTCGTCCACGGTGATCACCAGCCGTTCCGGCCAGAGCGCCCACAGCGGCAGCAGCTACGCCTGGCTGGACGGAGTCGGCGGCACCCACACCGACACGCTCAGCCAGAGCGTCACCATCCCCGCCGGCTGCGCCACCGCCACCCTCACCTTCTGGCTGCACATCGACACCGACGAGACGACCTCCTCCGTCGCCTACGACAAGCTCACCGCCAAGATCGGCTCCACCACCCTGGCCACGTACTCCAACCTCCAGGCCGCCACCGGCTACGTCCAGAAGTCGCTCGACGTCTCCGCGTACGCCGGGCAGAGCGTGAACCTCTCCTTCACCGGTACCGAGGACTCCAGCCTCCAGACCAGCTTCGTCCTGGACGACATCGCCCTCGCCACCTCCGGCGACACCACGCCGCCCACGACCGACGCCACCCGCACCCCGGCGGCCCCCTCCTACACGGTGAACCTCAGCAGCGACACGAGCGGCACCGTCTGGAGCGGGCACGAGAGCGTCAGCTTCACCAACGCCTCCGCCACCGCGCTCGGCGAGGTGTATCTGCGGCTGTGGGACAACTACCACGGCACCTGTGACGCGATGCCCATCCGGGTCAGCAACGTCACCGGCGGCACCGCGGGCACCCTCTCGGCGGACTGCACCGCCCTGAAGATCGACCTGCCGAGCCCGCTGGGCCAGGGCCAGAGCGCCACTCTCGGCTTCGACCTCGGCATCACCGTACCCAGCGGCGCCGACCGCTTCGGCCATGACGGCGCCTACAGCTTCATCGGCAACGCCCTGCCGGTCCTCGCGGTCCGCGACGGCTCCGGCTGGCACCTGGACCCGTACACGAACAACGGCGAGTCCTTCTACTCGCTGGCCGCCGACTTCAAGGTGACCCTGGACCACCCCAGCGGCCTGCTCGTCCCGGCCACCGGCACCTCCACCGACACCCCCGGCTCCAGCGGCCGTACGGTCACCACGGCGACCGCGGCCAAGGTCCGTGACTTCGCCTGGGGCGCCGGGCCCTTCACGAAGATCTCCGGCACCTCCGCGGCGGGCGTCCCCATCAACGTCTACTCCGTCTCGGGCATCAGCTCCACCAGTGCCCAGTCCATGCTCAGCACCGCCAAGTCGGCCGTCGACGCCCACGCCTCCCGGTTCGGCGCCTACCCCTACGGCGAGCTGGACGCGGTGATCGACAACAACTACTGGTTCGGCGGAATGGAGTACCCGGGCTTCGTCCTCGACTTGGTCAGCACCACCGCCCTCACTCACGAGATCGGCCACCAGTGGTGGTACGGCATCGTCGGCGACGACGAGTACAACAGCCCCTGGCTGGACGAGTCCTTCACCGACTACGCCACCGACCTCGCCCTCGGCAAGACGGGCAGCAACTGCTGGAGCAGCGTCTCCTGGGCCTCCAGCGCCGAGAAGATCACCAACTCCATGGCCTACTGGGACGCGCACTCCTCCCGCTACTCCACCGTGGTCTACGGCTACGGCAAGTGCGCCCTGCACGACCTGCGCCGCGTCCTCGGTGACAGCGCCATGGCCAAGCTGCTCAAGGACTACGCGGCGGCGCACTGGTACGGCGTGTCCACCACGGCCGAGTTCAAGGCCGCCGCCCAGGCCGCCACGACCACGGATCTGACCTCCTTCTGGTCCCAGCACCGCATCGAGGGCTGACCCGGCACTCTCGCGCGCTGAGCCCGCACCGGCCCGGTCACGGCCGCCGCACCCCGTGGCCGGGCCACCCGTATGGACCAACCCTGGGCACTCGCGGCCTCGTTGGGCGGTATCCGGAGTGCGGTACCGCCCGACCGCGGGTCAGATGGATTCCGTGCGACCTTCCATATCCCCCGGCCCCCGAGGCCCGCGCCTGGCCGTCACCACCGCGCTGACCGGCCTGCTGCTGGCCCTGTCCACTCCGGCGGCACTGCCCCTGCCGGACCCGATGACCCCCGAGCGGGGCAGCGCCTTCATGGGCATGGGCGTCCTCACGCACGACGGCGGTGAAGCCGTCGCCGATGACGCCCTCGCCACCCGCGCCGCCCAGACCGAGGGCGTGGACGTCTCCAGCCACCAACGCGACGTCGACTGGGCAGCCCTGCGCGACGGCGGCGCCCGATGGGCGTACGCCAAAGCCACCGAAGGCACCTACTACACCAACCCCTACTTCTCCCAGCAGTACGGCGGCTCCTACGACGCCGGCATGGTCCGCGGCGCCTACCACTTCGCGACCCCCGACTCCACCGGCGGCACCACCCAGGCCGACTACTTCGTCGACCACGGCGGCGGCTGGTCCAAGGACGGCAAAACCCTGCCCGGCGCCCTGGACATCGAGTGGAATCCTTACGGCGACGCCTGCTACGGCAAGTCCCCGAGCGCCATGGTCGGCTGGATCCGCGACTTCCTGAACCGCTACAAGGCACGCACCGGCCGGAACGCGGTCATCTACACGGCCACCAGCTGGTGGACCCAGTGCACCGGGGACTACTCGGGCTTCGGCGCGAGCAACCCCCTGTGGATCGCCCGCTATGCCGCGACCGCCGGACCGCTCCCCGCGGGCTGGACGTCGTACACGATGTGGCAGTACACCGCCACCGGCAAGACGGTGGGCGACCACGACCGCTTCAACGGCACGCAGACCCAGCTGTCCGACTTCGCGACCGGCTGACGAGCGGCCGGCTCCACGACACCGTCAGTCCCGGACCGACCACGACGGGCGGGCCGGCTTCCCCTACCCGGAAGCCGGCCCGCCCGTCGCCGCAGCGGCCTACCGGCCCGCGTCGGTGGCGCCGCCGGCTCAGCGCGTGACGGGATTGCCGCGGCCCCAGGCCCAGGCGAGCCGGTCGGCTCCGGACCGGTTGGTCGTGGCGAGCCAGGGCCGCTCGGGGTCCCCGACGAGCTTTTGCAGCGTGTAGGTGTCGTCGGTGCGCAGGCCGGGCCAGTAGACGGCGCCCATGCCGAGCTCGCGGAAGGTGTCGGTGACGGCCTGCACGTAGTTGACGAAGTTGTCCGAAGGGGCGGCCTTGTCGTAGTCCAGGCCGGTCGTCATGGGGGCGCCGAACTCGTCGGCGACGGTCCGGCCGGCACAGTCCCCGATGCGTTCCTTGAGGTCGGCGACCCACTGGTCGTAGGTGGCGTAACTCTTCCAGAACCCGTAGTGGTGCAGTGACAGGTGGGTTCCGCGCAGACGCGGGTCGGCGCACACGGTGGTGACGTGGTCGTTGTAGCCCGCTCCGCTGACGAAGACCCGCCCGCGGGGGACCGCGGGGTAGGTCGCCAGCCAGTTCGCGGCGATGTCGGCCCACTCCGTGTCGGTGTAGCCGTGCGGCTCGTTCATCGGCTCGAAGTAGACCCGCGCGTCGCCGCCGTAATCGTGGACGACGGTGTCCCACATGGTCCGGTAGGCCCGGGTGTCGTCGATCAGCCCGTCCTTGCGCGGGCCGGTTCCCTCCCAGTAGGAGACGATGACCTTGAAGCCCTGCCGGGTCGCGGCGTCGATGACGCCTCGGTACGCCTTCCAGTAGGGGCCGTTGACGGTGTAGGGGTTGATCGGCAGCCGTACCGTGTTGGCGCCCAGGTTGGCGCGGAACGCCGTGATCACGCGGGTGGCCTTGGCGTAGGTGCGGGCGTAGTCGTCCGAGGTCGACAGGCCGGAGAGGACGACGGGGTCGTCGGCGAAGTTGTCACGGGGATCGGCCCAGTTGACACCGCGGAACTCGGCGGTGTTCTGCTGCGGGGCCGCGGCGGCCGGGGTGCCGGTCGCGGTGGCTCCGGCGGTGGCGGCCAGGGCGGCGGCCGTCACCAGGGGCACCCATCGGCCGGCGGCACGGCCACGGATCGCGGGCAGGCGCATGTCAGTTCCCTTCGGTCGGTGTCGAGGCGCCCCTCCCCGCCTGTCGCCGGGAGGGGGTGGCCCGGCCGCCGTGCGATGGCACGGCGGCCGGGCCTGTCGTGGCAGCGGGCCAGGGCCGCCGCCAGGCCGGGCCGTTCCAGACGACAGGCTTAGCTGGCGGAGGCGGTCACGTCCGTGAGGCTCCACCGCTGGTTGGAGCCGGAGTTGGGCGGCCAGGTGGTGACCGCGGCGCCCTCGCCGGTCGCCTGTCCCCCGACTTCCAGCAGCCGTCCGCCGGCGGCGTTGACCAGCGTCCAGGAGCCGTCGCCGGTGGTCGAGGCGATCCATTCGGTCGCCGCGTCACGGCGGCCGGTGTCCGGTTCGGCGACCGGGACGTCGTCGCGGACCGCGAGCCGCTTGCCGTCCACGGCGCTGGTGAGGACGTACCGCGCATCGCTCGCGCTGCCGGGCCGTACCCGGCTCAGCCGCCACTGCTGGCCGGCGGAGCCGCCGGGCGTGCCGATGACGAGGCTGGTGCCGTTGCCCGCCACGGTGACCGCCTTGCCGCTCTGCACGCCGGTGAGGGTGTAGGTGTGGCCCGTGCGCAGCAGCGGCGCGTCCTGCGCGACACCGGAGACACCCTTGACGACGAAGGAGGTCACGGACTGGGCGGGCACGGTGACGGTGGCCCGGCCGTGCTCGACCCTGACCGCGTCCCGTACGGCGAGCTTGCCGTCGGCGCTGGTGACGACCGGTGTGACGGTGGCACCGCGGCTGATGCTGCGGAACTTCGTCAGGTCGAGGGTGACGCTGCGCGCGCTGGTGGTGGTGTTGACGTGCACCAGCGAGGCGCCCCTGCCGTCCTTGGTCACGGCGGCCGCGCTGGAGGTGTCGTCGACCTTGATCAGCCGGTCACCGGGCTTGATGAAGTGGGTGAAGTTGCGTGCCGTGTCGAACTTGGTGTTGGTGCGGATCGGACAGGTGGTGAGGGTGTCCGCGGAGGTGCAGCTGAACGGGATCTGGATCTCGCCCCAGTTGCCGCCCTTCGCGGACTCGCCGCCCGGCTTCATGTTGTCGTAGTCCTCGACGGGCTGCCAGAACACCCAGGCGCTCGGCTCCAGTTCGCGCAGATCGTCGACGATGTGCTGGGCGAGGCCGAGTCCGGGTCGCATGTCCGTGAAGCTCTGCCCGTCGCCCCAGTCGCCCTCGACCTCGCTCATCCAGAGCTTCTTGTCCGCCGCCTTGGCGAGGTCGCGGACGGTGGTGCGCCGGCCGGTGCCGTAGGTGTGGACGTTCATCTGGCCGACGAGGGCGCGGTCCTGGGCGGAGTAGGCGCTCCAGTTCTGCGCGAAGGTGGAGGGGTTGGTCTCGTCCATCGCGGAGATCCGCGCTTTGGTCTTCGCCGTGCGCAGGGCCGGTGCGAGCGCCTGCAGCACCTTGCGCTGCATCTCGGGGCTCATGTGCGCGCCCTCCTGGCGGCCGCCGGCCGGTCGGCCATCGGTGCCCAGGCGGGTGCTCCAGTAGGGCGTGTTGGGTTCGTTGAACGGGTCGACGGTCTTGACCTTGATGCCGTGGGCCTTCTCCAGCCGCTCGGTGGCGCCGGCCAGGTAGGCGGCGTAGTCGTCGACCGAGTCGGCCTTGAGCTGGTCGGTGGTGGCGTCGAAGCCGCCGGAGACGTAGCCGGAGACCGTCATGAACCAGGGCGGGGAGTTGCTGAACGTCTCCCAGTGGGTGATGTCGTTCTTGATGCGGTCGACCCACCAGCGCTGCGTGGCGTCGGCGTCCTCGTTCCAGTCGGCCGGGTCGTCGGCGCTCCACCAGTCGGTGTCCGCGCGGGTGGTGCCGTCGGGGGCCTTCCACCAGCCCTGGACGGCGCCTCCGGCCCGCAGGTAGTCCTTGACGTCGGGGGCGTTGCCGCCGCCGATGTTGTAGCGGGCGATGTTCAGGCCGAGGCCGTCGTCGTCGAAGAGGAGGGCGGCGAGCTTGTTCCGTATCTCCGGCGGGTAGCCGCCGGTGACGTTGGCGAACCAGGCGAGGCT
Organism: Streptomyces sp. NPDC104814; assembly: GCF_055583185.1. NCBI lineage: Bacteria > Bacillati > Actinomycetota > Actinomycetes > Kitasatosporales > Streptomycetaceae > Streptomyces > Streptomyces sp. NPDC104814. The sequence goes on from NZ_JBVJOL010000007.1 coordinate 117,661, forward strand.
GGTGCCCCAGCCTTCGAAGGGCTGCTGCTGGTAGGAGGGGTCGAGCCGGACGGTGACGGAGGGGATGTCCGCGGCCTGTGCGGGGCCCGGGACCAGGGCGGCCCCGGTGGCCAGGGCGGTGAGGCCGGCGGCGGTGAGCAGCCGTCTGCTGCGGGTGCGGCGTGCCATCGGTGTGCTCCCAACGGAAGGAGGGTCGCGCTGACATGGCCCCTCCCGCCCGTATCCGGGCAGGAGAGAACGGCCCTGGAGGACGGCGTGTGCCGCCGGCCTCGAGGGGCTGAGCGGGGCGGGGTTCAGCCGAGCGGCTGACGCAGTACGGCGACGGCCCGCGGCGCGAGCGTGAGGGTGCCGTCGGCGGCCAGGGTGCCGAGCAGGGCGTCACCGTCGAGACCGGGCACGGTGACCGAGTCGTCGGTGCGGTTGACGAGGAAACGGAAGCGGGCGTCGGTGCCGCGGCGCACGGTCGTCTCGACACGTCCGCGGGCCGCGGGAGGCAGGTCGCTGTGCACGCCCGCCGGGTCCAGCAGGCGCGGAAGGAGCGAGGTGAGCCCGTCGGTACCGAGCCGGGTGGAGACATAGGCGGCCGAGCCACTGCCCGCCGGGCGCCGTGTGACGGCGGGGCGTCCCTCGTACGCGCCGGAGCGGTAGTGGGCCAGGACCTCGGTGTCGGGGGCGGTGACGGTGATCTTGTCGGTCCACAGCGTGCCGGTCGCCGGACCGTCGAGGGCGACGTCGTCCCCGGCGAGGAGGGGGCCGAACTCCTCGATGCGGATGCCGAGCAGGTCGCGCAGCGCGCCTGGGTAGCCGCCGAGCCAGACGTGGTCGTTCTCGTCGACGATGCCCGAGAAGTAGGTGGTGACGAGGTGGCCGCCCTGTTCGGCGTAGCGGGTGAGGGCCTTGGCGAGATCGGCCGGGACCACGTGCAGCACCGGGGCGATCAGCACCTGGTGCCGGTGCAGGTCGCCGCGCGGGGTGACGAGGTCGGCGCGGATGCCGAGGGCGAGCAGGGCGGAGTACCAGTCGAGTGCCTCCTGCCGGTAGTCGAGCAGGGAGGTGGGGTGGGAGTCCTGCTCGCTCGCCCACCACGACTCCCAGTCGTAGAGGATGCCGACGGGGGCGGGCTCACGCTCGCTGCCGGCGATCGGCGCGAGCGCCTCCAGGGTGGCGCCGAGTTCGCGGACCGCACGGAACAGCTCGCTGTCCTCGCCGGCGTGCGGCACCATCGCGGAGTGGTACTTCTCCGCGCCGGCCGCTGACTGGCGCCACTGGAAGAAGCACACCGCGTCGGCCCCGTGCGCGACGTGCAGCAGCGAGTCGCGGGCCAGGTCCCCGGGCCGCTTGGCCAGGTTGACGGGCTGCCAGTTGACGGCGCTGGTGGAGTGCTCCATCAGGAACCAGGGCCGGCCGCCGCTGATGCCGCTGGTGAGGTTGGCGGAGAAGGACAGCTCGTCGCGGTCCTGGGGCCCTGGGTGGACGTAGTGGTCGTTGGAGACGAAGTCGATCTCCGCGGCCCAGTCCGGGTAGTTCATGCCCTTCGTGCCGCCCATCACCATGAAGTTGGTGGTGACAGGGATGTCGGGGGTGATCTCCCGGAGGATCTCCCGCTCGGCGCGCAGATGGTCCTTGAGCGCGTCGGAGGAGAAGCGCTTGAAGTCCAGCTGCTGGGTGGGGTTGGGGTGGGAGGCGGCCAGGCGCGGCGGGAGGATCTGCTCCCAGTCGGTGTAGCGCTGCGACCAGAACGCGGTGCCCCAGGCGTGGTTGAGCGCGTCCAGGGTGCCGTAGCGGGCACGCAGCCACTCCCGGAAGGCCCGGGCGGCGTCGTCGGAGTAGTCGTAGACGTTGTGGCAGCCCAGCTCGTTGCTGACGTGCCAGGCGGCCAGCGCGGGATGGCCGGCGTACCGGGTCGCCAGCCGGCGCACCAGGTGCAGGGCGTGCCGGCGGAAGACGGGTGAGGTGGGGCGCCAGTGCTGGCGTGCTCCCGGCCACAGGGTCTCGCCGGTGGCCGTCACCGGAAGGACTTCGGGGTGTGCGGTGGTGAGCCAGGGCGGCGGGGAGGCGGTGGCCGTGGCCAGGTCGACCCCGACGCCGCCCTCGTGCAGGAGGTCCATGACCTCGTCGAGCCAGGCGAAGTCCCAGCTGTCGGCGGCGGGTTGGAGACGGGCCCAGGAGAAGATCCCGACGGAGACGAGGTTGACGCCGGCCTCGCGCATGAGGCGTACGTCGTCCCGCCAGACGGAGCGGGGCCACTGCTCGGGGTTGTAGTCGGCGCCGTAGAGGAGGCGTGGGGTGCGGTCACCGTCCGTCCCGCGCGTCCGGGACAGGAGGGTGGAGATCATGGCGGTCCTTCCGGGAGGGGGCCGTGGGCGGCCCGGGAGACCGGGCGCGCCGCGCCGGCGGTCACTTCTCGCGGTGAAGCCCTGCTTCGCCGGTTGTCACTTCTCGACGGTGAAACCCTGCTCGCTGCCGTACTTGACGGAGGCGTCCTGCCAGGCCTTCAGACCGTCGGCCAGCTTGGTGTGCGACACATAGGCCTTGCCGACGGTGTCGTTGAAAATCGAGTTGGCGTACACCTGGTACGGCAGGTACGACCAGTCGTCGGCGACGTTCGCGGCGGACTCGGCGAAGATCTTGTTGGCCTGCTGTCCGCCGAAGTACGGGAAGGCGGTGTTCTGGAAGGCCGGGGAGTTGAGCTGCTTGACGGTCGCCGGGAAGGCTCCGCCCTTGACCCGGGCGTCGACGCCGTTTCCGGCGTTGGCGTACTTCACGAACGCGTAGGCCAGCGCCTCGTTCTTGCCGAGCTCGGGCAGGGTGAGGGCGCTGCCGCCGTTCTCGGCACTGGTGTGGGCGCCGGCCGTCCACTGCGGCAGCGGGGCGACGCGCCAGTCACCGGCGGCGTTCTTGACGCCGGAGGCGAGGTTGGCGGGCATCCAGGCGCCGATGGCCAGGGTCGCTATGGTGCCGTCGCCGAGGCCCTTGTACCACTCGTCGGACCAGCTGGTGACGGGCGCGAGGAGCTTGTCGTCGAGGAGCTTCTGCCAGGTGCCGGTGTACATCCGGGCACCCGCGTCCGCGAAGTCGATCTTCACCTTTGTGCCGTCGACCCGGTAGGGACGCGAACCGGCCTGCCACAGCATGCTGGTGGTGAAGCCCGCGTCCCCGGTGTCGTTCGTGATGTACGCCTTCGGGTCCGCCTTGTGCAGGGCGCGCGCCGCCGCCACGTACTCGTCCCAGGTCGTGGGCACCTTGATCCGGTACTTGTCGAAGACCTTCTTGTTGTAGAACAGCGCCATCGGACCGGAGTCCATCGGCAGGCCGTAGATGCCCTCGCCACCGGCCTTCACCCCGTTCCAGGGGCCCGGGGAGAAGGAGGCGGCGAGCTTGTCGGCGCCGAATCCCTTGAGGTCGGTCAGCTGCTTGGTGAGCGCGTACTGGCCCATGGCGTAGTACTCGACCTGGGCGACGTCGGGGACGCCCTTCTTCGCGGACATGGCGTTCTGCAAGGCTTTGTACTGGTCGTTGCCGGTACCCGCGTTGACCAGGTTCACCTTGACCCCGGGGTGCTCCTTCTCGAAGTCGGCGGCCACCTGCTTGAGGGTGGGCTCCCACGCCCAGACGGTGAGGGTGCCGCCCTTCCTCAGGGCGGCCTGGACGTCGGCCTCCGAGAGGGACTTCTTCGCGTCCGAACCGCCGTCACCGGAGCCGCCGCAGGCGGTGGCGCCGAGAGCGAGGGCGCAGAGGAGGCCGATGCCGCGCAGGAGGCGGCGGGAGTGCTTGTGCATGGACGTACTTCCACTTCTTGCCGGAACACCGGCGGGTGAGGGTCGAAAGACGGGGAGGTGGGACGACGAGCGCAGGGGGCGGGCGCGGCTCATTCCTTGACGCTGCCCGCGGCGAGTCCCGACTGCCAGTACTTCTGCAGCATCAGGAAGGCGGCGATCAGCGGGACGATGGTGATGAGCGAGCCGGTGATGACCAGGTTGAACACGGGCTGGCCGCCGGCTGTCGCGGCCTGCGCGTTCCAGCTGTTGAGGCCGAGGGTCAGCGGGTACCAGTCCGGATCCTTGATCATGATCAGGGGCAGGAAGTAGTTGTTCCAGGTGGCGACCATGGTGAACAGCGAGACGGTGACGATGCCCGGCGCCAGCAGCGGCAGGGCCACCTGGAAGAAGATGCGCAGCTCGCTCGCGCCGTCCATGCGGGCCGCCTCAAGCAGCTCCGTCGGGATGGCCTCACCGGCGAACACCCACATCAGATACAGGCCGAACGGAGAGATCAGCGAGGGGATGATCACCGCCCACGGGGTGTTGGTGAGTCCCATGTTGCTGAACATCAGGAAGGTCGGTACCGCGAGCGCGGTCCCCGGCACGGCCACGGCGCCGATGACGACGGCGAAGACGGCGCGGCGCCCGGGGAAGGCGAACTTGGCCAGCGCGTACCCGCCGAGCACCGCGAGGAAGGTGGCGCCGCCCGCGCCCACCACGACGTAGAGCACGGTGTTGAGCAGCCAGCGGGTGAAGACACCGTCGTGGTACGTGAACGTCTGCGTGATGTTGTCCCACAGGGCGAAGTCGCCGTCGAACCACAGGCCGGACGAACGGGACAGCCCCTCCTGGGTCTTGGTCGCACTGATGACCAGCCAGAGCAGCGGGACCAGGGTGTACAGCAGCACGAGCGCGGTGAGCACGGTCAGCAGGACGCTGCGCCGGGGCCGGCCGGCCGCGGGGCGGCGCCGGGCCGCGCGAAGGCGGGGCACGGCTGCGGCCGGGTGCGGCCGGTCGGTCGTGGAGCGGGACGAGGCGGCGGTGGTGGTGACAGTCATCGCTGCCTCACGCTCCCTTGCGCATGCCGCGCAGCTGGACGACGTAGGCGATGACCATGGTGATCAGGCCCATGACGATGGCGACCGTCGCGGAGTAGTTCTGCTGCTGGCCCGAGAACGACAGCGAGTACGTGTAGAAGTTGGGGGTGTAGTCGGTGGTGATCGCGTTGGGGGCGAGCTTCTGCAGCACACTCGGCTCGTTGAAGAGCTGGAAGCTGCCGATGATGGAGAAGATCGTCGCGATGACGAGGGCTCCGCGGATCGCGGGCAGTTTGATGGCCGTGATGACACGGATCTGCCCGGCTCCGTCGATCTCGGCCGCCTCGTACAGGGAGTGCGGGACGACGCGCAGTGCCGAGTAGAAGATCAGCATGTTGTAGCCGACGAACTCCCAGGTCACGATGTTGCCGATGGAGGCGAGGACCAGGTCCGGGGAGAGCGGATCGGGCAGCGTCACGCCGAAGGCGTCATTGATGTCGCCGACGAGGCCGAAGCGGGTGCCGTACATGAAGCCCCACATGAGCGTGGCGACCACGGCCGGCACCGCGTAGGGCAGGAAGATCGAGACACGGAAGAAGTTCTTGCCGTAGAGACGTCCGCTGTCGAGGGCGAGTGCCACGAGCAGGGCGATGCCGAGCATCACCGGCACCTGGACGCACAGGAAGAGGGAGACCCGGCCGAGCGCGGCCCAGAAGTTCTCGTCCCGCAGCGCCGCGGTGTAGTTGTCGAGGCCGACGAACGTCGTACCGCCGATGAGCTGGTCACGGAAGAGGCTGAGGTAGAGCGAGTAGGCGATCGGCGCGAGGAACACGAGGGCGAAGACGACCACGAACGGGGCGATGAAGCCCCAGCCCGCCCAGGAGCGACGGTCCCGTCCGGTCGGCGGTGGTGCCGGCTGCGGCGCGGCAGCGGCCGGCGGTTGCAGCGTTGTCATGTCGTTCCTCGCGCTTTCGGAATGTGGAACAAACGGCGGTGAAGCGGCGAGGGTCCGGGGCAGCGGAACCCTGCGTGGCGTACGCGAACATCACGTCGCGGCCTGACTCCGCGCTGTTATGTTTACGTAAACATCCGATGGCGGCATGTCTACCGTGCCGGGTGAGGCCGGTCAATAGTCCGGTCGCGAGCGGCAGGCCGGGATTCCACTCCCCCGTCGCGGAACCCGGCGACCGCCGCCGCCAACTCGCAGGCCGCACAAGGTCGTAGGAATGGGGAGCCGCGCGCCGGGCTTGCCCCGGGAGGCGGCTCGAATGTTATGTTTACGTAAACATCCCCTGATGCCTGCGAGACTGCGGCGTCAGTGGCGGTCGAGTGGTCTGCCACGGTGAACCGTCACTCGAACCACGACGGGAAGGCGGCTGACGGCCAGTGGACATGGCTACGACACGTTCGGCGAACGGGGACGGCTCCGAGGGGGCCGCGGGCCCCGGCAGCGGGGGCGCGGCTGGCTCCGGGCGCGAGGGCGCGGCGGCCTTCGGCGGCGGGGAGGGCACGGGGGCGGCCGCCTCTGGCGGTCGCAGGCGCGCGCGACGCGGTCCTCGCACCGCGTCCATGGCGGATGTCGCCCGTGTCGCCGGCGTTTCTTCCCAGACGGTCTCCCGGGTGTCCAACGGCTTCGCCGGTGTCAACGAGGAGACCCGCCGCGCGGTGCTCGCCGCGATGAAGGAACTCGGGTATCGCCCCAACAGTGCGGCCCGCGCGCTCAAGCGGGGCGAGTTCCGCACCATCGGCGTCATCACGTTCACGCTCTCCACCACCGGCAATGTGCGCACCCTCGAGGCGATCGCCACCTCCGCGGCGCAGGAAGGGTACGCGGTCACGCTGCTGCCGGTCGCCGTGCCCACCCAGGACGAGGTGCGCGGGGCGTTCTCCCGGCTGGAGGAGCTCGCCGTCGACGCAGTGATCGTCATCATGGAGGTCCACCTCCTGGACGCGGCGACGATCACCCTGCCCCCGCATGTGCAGGTGGTGGTCGTCGACTCCGACGCCGGTGACCGTTACACCGTGGTCGACACCGACCAGGCCGGCGGCACCCGCGCGGCGGTGCAGCACCTCCTCGGCCTCGGGCACGAGACCGTCTGGCACCTCGCGGGCCCCGAGGGCTCCTTCGCCGCCCAGCGCCGCACCGACGCCTGGCGCGCGGTCCTCACCGAGGCCGGACGCATCCCGCCGCCGCTGATCCAGGGCGACTGGTCCACGGAGTCCGGCTACCGTGCGGGGCGCGAACTCGCCCGGCGGGAGGACTGTACGGCGGTCTTCGTGGCCAACGACCAGATGGCCCTCGGCCTGCAGCGCGCGCTGCACGAGCACGGCCGGCGCGTCCCGGAGGACGTCAGCGTCGTCGGCTTCGACGACATCCCCGAGGCCGCGCACTTCCTGCCCCCGCTGACCACCGTCCATCAGGACTTCGCGGAGGTCGGACGGCTCTGCGTCGAGGCCGCTCTGCGCAAGGTGCGCGGCGAGGGCACGGACCGCGGCACCACGCTGGTGCCGACCCGGCTGGTGGTGCGCGACAGCACGGCACCGCCGCTGCGGGAGACCGAGGGCACGCCCGGGGCCGAGAAGTAGCCGCCGGGACCGAGAAGTAGCTGCGCCGCGAGCAAGCTGGGCGGGCCCTCAGGCGACGAGTACCGCCATACCGCCGTCTACGGCCGTTTACGGCCTTCTACGGTCGCGCAACGCCTGCTCGATGGCGCCGTGGTCCCGCCGCGTGCCTCAGCCGGTCAGTTCGGTGTGCAGGCGGATCATGGTTCCCTCGTCCGGGGTGGAGCGGATCTCGACGAGGTCGCACAGCTGGTGCACGAGCCACAGGCCGCGCCCGCCGACCTGCGTACGGGTGGGCCGGGAGCGGCCGACGAGAGGATCCGCGATATAGCCGGCATCGCGGAACTCGCACACGAGGCGATGATCCTCGCTCCAGGTGCGCAGTACGCCCTGTCCTCCCCCGTGCCGGATGCTGTTGGCGGCCACCTCGGTGGCGGCCAGATGCAGCTCGCGCAGTCGCCGGTCGGCCAGGCCGAGCTGTTCCGCGCAGGTGGCGATCTTCTCCCGCAGCGCGGGCAGGTCACCGCTGCTGTAGGTGAACTCCTCGTAGGGGTCGCAGGGTTGGCTCAGCGGGCTGAAGTCGAACGGGGCCTGCGGGTCGTAGGCCTTGTTCGTCTCGCTGCGGCCGAGGGAGCGGATCGCGGGATGGCAGCTGGACATCCGCTCCAGTTCGGCCCCTTCGCTGCCGGTGTCGTACGGGCACAGCAGCCACCAGGCCGGACCGGCGGCAAAGGCCTTGTTGAGCAGCCACTCGTGATAGCGCAGCTCCTCCAGCTCCGCCCGGCAGCGGGCCTCCTCCCACGGCGACTCACCGATCCCGCGCACGGGACGCCCCTGGGCCGCATGCTCGTTGATCCACTCCTGCCAGGCTCCGATGAGCCGGCCCGGGTGGCGCGCCACCACGGTCGTGTCGACGTAGCGCACCGCCGTGTCGTCGGGGATCTCGGCGCGCAGCAGGGCGGCCTTGTCCTCGGGGACGGCCACCACGACGGCTTCACCGCCCTCCAGGGCCTCGCGGATGAAGTCCGCTGTGCCCTCGACGAACTCCTTGCTGCCGCGGTAGGGATACAGCTCGTGCCGGTATCCGTCTCCGGGCGGTGTCCGCGCGATGCGCGGGTCGGAGGAAGTCATGGCGCCATCACCACCGGGACGGAAGGGCCTGCGAAGCCGGACAGCTCCCAGGCCAGGCGTACAGTCTCATTGGTCCCCTCCAGCACGACCTTGCGGTCCGGCAGGTGTCCGGCCGCGTCGGCCAGCGCGTTCATTCCGGCGGCGTCGAAAAAGTCCAGTGCGTGGCACAGCAGCCGCACCTTTGCCGTGTGCCGCAGCAGCGTGCGCAGGATCGCGCCGAAGGCCGGGGCACCTTCGGCATCGATGACCCCGTCCACGGTCCAGCCGTCCTTTCCTGTCCGGTACACGTGGAAAGAGGGGGACGCGGGACGGCTGCCCAGGTAGTGGGGATGTACGCAGCGGACCTGCTCCAGCATGGAAGCGTCGACGTCCCCGCACTGGTAGGCGCAGAGCACCAGAGCGCCGCTGTCGGCCGCGAACTCCTCCAGCTCGAGCTCGCTGCGCAGCAACTGCTCCTGCCCGCCGGCGGAGCGCTCGCACAGCACATGGTGAAGGACCCGCAGGGAGCGGTAGCCCTCACGCTCGGCGCTGGCAGCCTCCCGTCGCACCGTGGCCAGCAGGGAGCCCTGCAGCCGGACGGGGTCGAGCACCATGGCGGCGAAGTCGCTCGCGGGCTGCGGGGACGGCGAGACGATGACGACCTTGTCGCCGAAGAGCGCCCCGTCCGCGACGAAGGCCCGGCTGCGGTCCATGACGTCGTCCGCTGGATCCAGCAGCTGACAGACATGGTCACCGACGCCGACCTCGTCGAGTGTCGCCACCATGCGTGGAGCTCTCACCGTTTCCTCCCCTCGCCGCCTCGCCTTCCCACCTTATCGACCTGCACACTTCCTGCCCCAGCGCGACCGCGACAGCGAGCCGTGGTATCAGCCGGGCACATCCACGCTCAGCTCATGTCGAAGCGCCTGAGGTGTACTGCCAGTACCTGTCACGGCGGTGCCTGGCACCCGCGGATGAGCTGGTGTTTCCTCGTAGATGGCGGCACATGGACAGCCACCCCAGGGGGTGTCGCGCCAGGGCGACTAGGTGGCGTCTCACTCCTCGCCTCCGACCACCCACCCACCGATACCACCACCCACCCATGTCATCCGTCATGACGAAGGAGCACCCAGAAGTGAGTCCCACCTACGACTTCTCCGGCCAGGTGGCCCTGGTCACCGGCGCCGCCTCGGGTATGGGCCTGGCCGCCGCCCGTGCCTTCGCCGCTTCCGGCGCCGCCGTGGTTCTGGCGGACCTCGACCCCGATGCCGTCCACCATGCGGCAAAGGAGATCACCGGCCGTGGCCGGCGGGCGATCGGTGTCGTCTGCGACGTCACCGACGAGCAGCAAGTGGAAGCGGCTGTGCGGCGCGCGGTGACGGAGTACGGCCGTCTGGACATGGCGTTCAACAACGCCGGCATCCAAGTGCCGCCGACCGACGCGGCCGACGAGACCGCCGATTCCTTCGACCGGGTCAACGCCGTGAATCTGCGCGGCGTTTGGGCGGCGATGAAGCACGAACTGCGGCAGATGCGAGAGCAGGGCAGCGGCGCCATCGTCAACTGCTCGTCCCTGGGCGGGCTCGTCGGACTGCCCGAGCGTGCGGCCTACCACGCCTCCAAGCACGGCGTCATCGGCCTGACCCGCAGCGCCGCGCTCGAGTACGCACCCCGGGGTATCCGCGTCAACGCCGTATGCCCCGGCGTCATCGACACCCCGATGGTCGCCGACATGGTCCAGAACCAGGCCGAGGCAATGGCCGGCATCCTCAAGGAGCAGCCCATCGGCCGGCTGGGGAGGGCGGACGAGGTCGCGGCGGCCGTCCTGTGGCTGTGCAGCCCCGGTGCCGGCTTCGTCACCGGAACAGCTCTCCCGGTCGATGGCGGCTTCACCGCCCACTGACAGGCGAGTCCGCCCTCCGCCGCCCCTGACCTTGAGATCCATCGCGAGGGGGCGGGCGGGGGGACACACCGGTGACAGGTGTCGAGGTGGCGAAGAAAATCGAACACGTGATTGAATTCAGCCATGCGACCGGTTCCCGATGACCTTGCCCGGGCGGTTGAGGAGTGGCACGCCACCTACCGCCGGCTCGCCGCGCAGCCGCGCACCGCGCTGCGGCAGCGACTCATCCATCTGTCGGGCGAGGTGCTCTTCCACCCCCACTGGCACGGAGAGCGCACACCGGCCGCGTCAGCGCTGTTCACGACAGATCTTCGCCACGGGTGACGCTGTCGCCGGACAGCGCCGTGGCCGCAGAATGGCCGGGTGATCGGATCCGAGCAGATGCAGCACGCGACCCGCCTATGGCGGGAGCACGTCGATGCCGAATTCCCCGCCCCTTTGCGAGGCGCCGAGGTCGAAGGCATGGACATGGTGATGCTCGATGCCGATACCGCGGGTTGTGCCTGCACATGGATCGACAGCGCCGGCTCCCTCGATCCGGAGCGCAGACGCACCCTGCGGATGTGCATCGAAGACCTGAACCGAGTGATCCCGCAGATCAGCGACCCGTCCGGCCGTCGGTACCACCAGCGCTTGCACCAGCTCGCCGTCCTCGTTTCGGAGACCTCGGACAGCAGATGAGAAAACCTCTCGGCGCTCGCTGGTCCGCGGTCAATCCGTCACAGCCGCCGTAGTCCCACCGACCAGGTCGGGATCGGGCCGGACGCCGGTCAGACCCGCCGGCTCACCACTGGGCGAGTTCACGCGCCGGCCCCCGCACAGCCTCGGTCCTCTTCTAGTGTCGTCCGTATGATGATCGACACCGGGGCCGCCGGCTTGCTCTTCGAATCCCTACGGGCGGACGCCCTCACCAGTCCGGATCAGCTGCGTGAGCTGTACCCGCAGCCGAACCCGCACGCGCTCCGCAAGGAGATCGACCACCTGACCGAGGAGACCCGGGCGCTGATCGGCTGTTCCTCGCTGGTGTTCATCGGCAGTGCGGACGCCGAGGGCCGGGCGGACGTGACGCCGCGGGGAGGCCCGGCCGGGTTCGTCTCGGTGCTGGACGAGCGGACCCTGGTGATCCCCGACGCGACCGGCAACAAGCGGCTCGACACCCTGCAGAACGTGCTGGAGACCGGACGCGTCGGACTGCTCTTCCTGATACCCGGCCGCCCGACCACCCTGCGCGTCAATGGCCGCGCCTGCGTCTCGGCGCGCCCGGAGCTGCTCGCCCAACTCACTCCCGTCGGCAAGCCGCCGGTCACGGCGATCGTGGTGCATGTCGAGCAGGCCTATCCGCACTGCCCGAAGTCGCTGATGCGCGCCAACGCCTGGCAACCGGAGCGGTGGGTGCCGGCTGACGCCCAGCCGACCAGCGCCGAGGTGACGCTGGCCCAGCTGAACCTGCCGGACCTGACGGTCAACCAGATCGAGGAGGCCGAACGGGAGTCACTGCGCCTGCGGTACGAGTGAGTCCGGACCGAGCCCGTTCGTGGACAAGGCGGCTCTCCACGGCCTGGGGAGACTTGGCGGCCAGGTACCACCCCGGCGGGCCGGCCGCACCCCCGCTCCTGGCGGTTCTGGGTCAGGGCTTGACGAGGACCTTCAGGCTCCATGCCGCCAGGCTTCCACGCACGCCGTGTCCCGTCCTGCACCAGGTGCCGCACCCGTCACAGCGTGAGGCGGCCGGCGTCAGCCCGGGAGCGGCCTGGCGCCCGTCGCTGCGAGGGAGAGGTCCCAGAGTCGGGCGGCCTCGTCGGGGGCGATGGCGTACGGTCGGACGCCGCCGTCGTCCATGGGGGTGCCGGGGGCCGAGACGCGGGCGACGTCGCAGTCCTCCAGGTAGAGCCCGCCGCGGCCGTCCAGGAGCGGAGACGTGGCGGCCCACAGCCCGGTGGCGGCGCCTTGCGAGGGGGTCTTGAAGTCGGCGCCGATGACATTGCCGTCCTCGTCCACCCACCCGCGGTCGATCTGCGCCTGGAGCGACATCTCCCGCTGGAGACCGGTGATGATCTTGCCGGGGTGAAGTGCGAACGCCCTTACGCCGTCGACCTTTCCGAGAGCGTCGAGGTGCACGGCGAACAGGGCGTTGGCGGTCTTGGCCTGTCCGTAGGCCAGCCACTTGTCGTAGCCGGTACGGAAGTGCGGATCGTGCCAGCGGATGCCCGTCAGAGTGTGTCCGGCCGAGCTGTTCACCACGACGCGCGCGCCGCCGGCGGCGGCCAGGAGCGGGTAGAGCTCGCAGGTGAGGGCGAAGTGCCCGAAGTGGTTGGCGGTGAGCTGGGTTTCCCATCCCGGCCCGACGTACCGCTCCGGGGTGGCCATCACTCCGGCGACGGCCATCAGGAGGTCGAGCCGGTCGAGACTAGCGCTGATGTGCGCGGCGGCTGAGCGGACGCTGCCGAGATCGGTCAGGTCCATGGGAACGACCTCGCAGCCCCTCACCTCCTTCAGAGCCGCACAGGCGACATCGGGGCGGCGGGCCGGCACGATGACCCGGGTCCCGGCCGCCGTCAGGGCCCGGGTCGTCTCCAGGCCCAGCCCTGAGTACCCCCCGGTCACCACAGCGCTCATGCCTGACAGGTCACGACCGGCCATGACGTCCTCGGCAGTGGTGACGGCGGAGAAGGGCGAGCCGAGCGGCTGCTGATCACTGATGGTCATGGCGCTGACGCTACGATCTGGAGCGAGGTCTAGATCAACCCCCGGGGAGTGCGCGGCATGACGACAACCGAAGCCGCTGAGGGGCCGCTGAGCATCGGCGAGGTGGCCGAACGGACCGGATTGAGCGTGCACGCCCTGCGCTTCTACGAGCGCGAGGGACTGCTCGTCGGGCCGGTCCGGCGCACATCGGGCGGCTGGCGGCGCTATACCTCCCTCGACGTCGACTGGCTGCTGATCTGCGTCAAGCTCCGCGAGTCCGGCATGCCGCTCGCCGACCTGAAACACTTCGCCGAACTGGTACGCCAGGGGCCGGGCAACGAGGCGGAACGTCTGCGGCTGCTGGACGCCCATCGGCAGCGCGTCGACGCACAGATCCAGGCGCTGGAGGAGTGCCGGTCGGTCATCGCCTGGAAGGTCGGCGTCTACGCCGAGCACCTCGCCCGCGGCGAAGCCGGCGGCCTTTGGGACCCGACGGCCTGATCCGACGGCACCGCGTCGACCGACCCCGCTGGAACCTCCTGCCGCGCCCGGTCGCCGCTCAGCGAGGACAGCGCCGCCGCACCGCCGCCCCCGCGGGTGCGGGCATGACCCCATTGGGCCTGCTGGAGTGCGGGGCACCAGCGGGCTTCGGAGCATGGCGTCTGACGACCCCCACCATTCGGTGACGAGTTCGATCGGTGCCGGTGCGTTGCCTCCGGTGCCGGTTCGGAAGGACGACATGCCCATACGTAACCGCGGCGCAGCTGCCGCCGCCGCCATGTTCCTGGCCGGCTTGACGGTGCTGAGCGCGGCCCCGGCCCACGGCACGTCCGGCGTGGCCACCATCCGCCACAAGCCCGCGGCGAGAGAGGGCGACCCACCGCTCTTCAGCCGCCCACAACCCGGCCTGGCGCCGGGACCGACGGCCGGTGAGGCACTGCCCGCAGGCGCGCAGGCCGGCACGCACACCGTCGCCTCCGGAAACACCCTGTGGGACATCGCCCGGCAGACCCTGGGCAGCGCGCTGCAGTGGGACAGCGTCTACACCCTGAACCGGCAGACCATCGAAGGCGAGGCCCGTCGGCACGGATACGCGTCCAGCGACCAGGGCCACTGGATCTTCCCCGGGACCGTGCTCACCCTGCCTCAGTCGCCGTCCGCGCGGACGCGGCCGTCGGCGCGGTTCGAGCCCGCTCCCTGCCCGACCACGTACGGAGTGCTGAAGAACACCCGCTGCGGCTTCCTCGTCGTACCGGAAAACCGGGCTCGGCCTTCCACGCGTACCCTTCGCCTGGCCGTGGGGATCGTCCGCTCGGCATCACCGAGGCCGCGCCCCGATCCGATCGTCTTCCTCACCGGCGGGCCCGGCGCGGACGCCCTCGGGAACATAGCGGAGCTCACCGAGGCCGGGCTGAACCGCGACCGGGACATCGTCGTCCTGTCCCAGCGCGGCACGTTCTCGTCCCAGCGGCCGCTGACGTGTCCCGAGATCGACCGGTTCTACGGGGAGCGCGTCCACCTCCTCTACGACGCACCCTCCACCGGAGACCGGTACGCGCAGGCGGCGGCCCGGTGCCGCGAGCGCCTCACAGCCCAGGGAGTCGATCCGGCCGCCTACAACACCAGCGAGAACGCCGCCGACGTCGCGGATCTGCGCACGGCCCTCGGCATCCGGCAGTGGAACGTCCTCTCGCATTCCTACGGGACGCAACTGGCGCTGACCTACATGCGCATGTTCCCCGAAGGAATCCGCTCGGTGACGGTCGACGGCGTCGTACCGCCGTCCGTGGCGACGCCCGGGTGGACGTGGAGCAGTATGCGGGAGGCGTTCGACAACATCGTGGCTGCCTGCGCGGCACAGCCCTCCTGCCGGCGGCGCTACCCGGACGTCGGCGGCACCTACCTGCGCATGGTGCGTCAGCTGGAGGCCCGTCCGGTCACCACGTATGCGACGGTGCCGCAGGTCGGCAGGGTGAAGGTGGTCCTCGACGGCGGGGCGCTGCTGAACTGGCTGGTGAGTGCCAGTCACGCCCCCGACACCTTCCCGGTGGCGGTGGACGAGCTGGCCCACGGTCACCCCGAGCGCATCGCCGAGCAGTGGGCGTCCGCCTGGCTTCCCGGCTCGCAGGGGATGTTCGCTCACGGGTTCGGCCTGAGCGTGTGGTGCAGCGAATGGGTGCCGTTCGAGACGCCCGGCGAGCAGCTCGCCAAGGGGCAGCAAGCCTTCCCGGAGCTCCCCCGCTCGGTCCTGGCCCAGGCGCCTCAGCTGCCGTTCCTGAGGCAGGCATGCCAGGCCTGGAACGTCCCGAAGGCGCCCGACTCCGTTCGCGCCGTCACTCGCAGCAGCATCCCCACCCTGGCCATCTCCGGAAGCTTCGACGCCCAGACCGGGGCGCAGTGGGGAAGCTACGTCGCCCGGACGCTCTCCCGCTCCACGGTGGTGACCCTGGCCGGTGTCGCCCACGGGGCGTTCGACCAGCCGTGCGGGGCGACGGTGATCACCTCCTTCTTCGACGACCCCGACCACCCCGACACCCGGTGCGTGAGCTCCGTGAAACCGGCGCCTTTCGCCATCGACGGTGAGGGAGGCGGAACCCGTGGATGAGGATCTGCTGCCGTCAGGCTGCGACACGGTGCGCCGTGCGTCGCCCGGTCTTCCCGGTCCCACGGGGTGGTCCCGTCGCGGATTCCTGGGCTCCGCGGCAGCGGTCGGCTGCGCGACCGTCTCGCTGGGACCGGCGGCGACGGCGGCCGCGTCCCCGCGGTCCACCGTCAACGGCGGCGGCACCGGCACTGGCGACACCGGGAACTCGCTGTTCAGCGCCCTCGATGCCAAGATCGAGCAGGCCATGAGGGCGTATGCGATTCCCGGGGCGGCGGTGGGCGTGCTCCTGGACGGCCAGGAGTACGTCAAGGGGTACGGGATCACCAATGTCGACCATCCGGTCCCGGTCGACGGTGACACCGTCTTCCGGATCGGCTCGACCACCAAGACCTTCACCGGCACGACCATGATGCGGCTGGTCGAGCGGGGTGAGGTCGAACTGGACGCCCCGGTGCGCCGCTACCTGCCCGACTTCGCGGTGGCCGACCCGTACGCGTCGGCGCAGGTCACGGTGCGGCAGTTGCTGAACCACAGCGCCGGGTGGCTGGGCGACGACTACCAGGACTTCGGCCCCGGCGACGACGCGCTGGCCCGCTTCGTGGCGTCGATGGCCCGGCTGCCTCAACTCACGCCCCCGGGCGAGGTGTTCGCTTACAACAACGCCGCGCTGTGCGTGGCCGGCCGGATCATCGAGGTGGTGTCGGGCACGACCTACGAGACGGCGGTGCGCAAACTGGTCATCGATCCGCTCGGCCTCGACCACACCCGCTTCTCCAGCGACGAGATCGTGGGGTTCGACGTCGCCGCGTCACACAACATCGTCGACGGCAAGGCCGTACTGGATCCGTCCTTCTGGCCCCAGCCGCGCAGCCTCGCGCCGACCGGCGGCCTGATCTCCAGCGTCCGCGACCAGCTGAGCTGGGCCCGCTTCCACCTCGGCGACGGTACGGCCCCCGACGGCACACGACTGCTGAGCAGGGCATCGTTGCAAGAGATGCGCTCCCGGCCCGGCCCCGGCGGCACACTGGTCGTGGAACTCGACGGCATGGGCGTCACCTGGATGCTGCGCCCGACCGCACAGGGACCACGGATCGTGCAGCACGGCGGGACCTGGCCGGGCCAGATCTCGGGCTTCCTGATGGTTCCCAGCCGCGGCTTCGCACTGACCCTGCTGACCAACTCGGAAGGCGGTACACGGCTCAGGGACGAGCTGTTCACCGACGACTGGGCCCTGAACCGGTACGCGGGCGTGACCAACCTGCCCGCCAGGGCCGGCACCCTGAGCAGCCGGGAACTGGCCCCCTACGAGGGCCGTTACATCGCCCAGCGGATCAACGAAAAGGGCGCCGTGGAAGACGCCGTCATCGAACTGGCCCGGCACGACGGACGGCTGCGCGGTACCCAGACCGTCCAGAGCCCGGCGAGCGATCCCGGAGTCGCCTCCGACCAGGAGGACGCGGTCGAGGACCAGACCAGCGAGGTCGGAGTCGCCTTCTACCGGACCGACTTCGCACTGGACCTCGACCCCGAAGGCACACCGGTCGGCACCCGCTCGGACTTCGTGCGCGGACCCGACGGCAAGGTGACCTGGTGGCGCAACCACGGACGGCTCCACCGCCACCAGAGCCGGTGACGGACACGGGGCCCTGGGGTGAGTCGTAGCGGCCAGGGCCCCAAGTCTTCAGATTTTCCTCACATGTAACTCACAAACACTTTGCCGCACCGGTCACCCATGCCTAAGGTGATCGCCGCGCCGGACGGAGCCGACCACTTCGTCATCGCGCGCGTC
This sequence comes from Streptomyces sp. NPDC104814, assembly GCF_055583185.1. NCBI lineage: Bacteria > Bacillati > Actinomycetota > Actinomycetes > Kitasatosporales > Streptomycetaceae > Streptomyces > Streptomyces sp. NPDC104814. The sequence continues at coordinate 135,113 of NZ_JBVJOL010000007.1, forward strand.
GACCGGCGACCGGGGGAACACCGTCGCCAGGGGGAGGAACCCGTGCCGAGACATCGGCTTCTCACGCATGCCCGATTGCGGTCAGGGCCGTTGACCGCTCTGCTCACCACCGGCGTCGCCGTGGCCCTGCTCGGGGGCATCGCCGTTCAGCCGGACCTGCTGAGCCGCTACGACCACGACCACCTCGTGCCCGTCGCCGACAGCTACGACGGGTTCGACGCGCAGGCCGCCGAGCAACTGCGGCAGGACCAGTGTCTGCTGGGCGAGGCACTGCGGATGGGCGGCCCGGCCATGTCCGCCGTCGCCCAGGACGGGCTCAATCAGCCGCCGGACAAGCTGCACACGGCGGCGAACCGGCAGTACTGGGACCACACCCCGCTCAATGTGGCCTTCGAGCAGGACCGCGCCGCCGCCGACAAGGAAGGCACGGCCGACTACGAGCACATCCGCGACTTCGAGATCTCGGGCCTGCCCACGCCGGGCGGCTTCAAGTCGGTCACCGACTTCGAGTGGCCGCCGGGACTCGGCGGTGACGACCGGCCGACGTTCTTCGGGCAGACCGGTCTGTCCAAGTGGATCTGGGAGCAGTTCTGGAAGAGCGAGAGCGACTTCTACCGTGATCCGACCCCGAAGGCCGACGACGCCACCGTCAAGGCGGTCAAGGACCTCGGCACCCCGCTCTACGGCACCGACCCGGCCCCCGGCACACCGGAGTGGAACCAGGGCTACGAGGAGCGCCGGGCGTGGGACGGCCTGGTCAACTGGAGCATGGAGCCGCTCAGCGCGGACAACGCCCGCCTCTTCCTCTCCTACGGCGGCTTCCCCCGGACCGCGCCCGAACCGGGCACCGTCGAGTACCGCATCGCCGTCGAGGACCTGAAGTCCCGCTTCGCCTCCTGCGCCTGGCGCGGCCCGGTCGACCCGAACAAGGTCCTCGGCAGGGAGGTCGCCGGCGCGTCCGCCGAGTGGCAGCAGGAGATCGCGGCGCAGGCCGGTCAGCGCAACCAGATCCTGACCGCGAACCGCAGCGCCACCACGGCTCTCGCCGCCGGTTCCAAGGCGCTCGGCGAGATGCTGGGCCAGTCCTGGCGCGCCGACCACCTGGTCCGCTGGCAGGACTACTGGTCGGCCGGAGGACCCGGCTGGATCGGCGACAGCCCCTTCGTGGTGCACCCCCACGGCGCGGCCGACAAGTGCCTGGACGTGGCCGGAGGCAAGAAGGACAACGGCACGCCCGTGCAGATCTACACCTGCAACGGCGGCGCGGCGCAGAAGTGGCAGATCTCGGGCGACTCCCTGGTGAACCCGGCTTCGGGCAAGTGCCTGGACATCAAGAGCAGCGGCACCGCGAACGGCACCGTGGTGCAGATCTGGACCTGCAACAGCTCCGCGGCGCAGAAGTGGCAGTACGGCACCCACGGCACCACCCGGCTGTACAACCCCGGCACCGACAACTGCCTGGACCTGGCGACGTACAACAACAGCCAGGACAGCCGGATGTGGGACTGCACCGGCAAGGACCCGCAGAAGTTCGACATCGTCCCGTCGGGCCACAACGGCACCGACAATCTGGACTACCCGAAGAAGGCCCAGTTCGACCGGGTGACGGCGGACATCGCCAAGGCCCAGACCGAGGCGAAGAAGCAGCTCGACGTCATCAAGGCGCAGGCCGCGATCGCCAAGACGGCCGCCACCACGACGGACACCGCCATGCAGGCCGCGTACGCCGTCGCCGACAAGGCGGGCGCGCCGCGCGGCCGCGGTCTGCTCGTCGGGCAGCAGAAGGCCCAGGTCACCAAGGCCTCGGCCGCCGCGATGGACGCGCTGTCCAAGGCCGGTGACACGGCCTACGCCGCGACCCGCGCCGCCGCCGGTGACAGTGCGACCGTCGCCGCCCGCGCCCTGACCCAGGCCGCCCAGTCCAAGGCCGCCTTCCGTACGGCCGCAGCGAACGAGGCCCGCGCCCAGGCGAAGGCCGCCGCGGACGCGGCCGCCGTGCAGGCGCAGAACGCCAAGGCCGCCCGCGATGTCGCGAAGGCGAAGCTGGCCGAGACGCAGAAGGCCGAGGCCGACGCGAAGGCGGCGGCTGCCGACGCGCACGCCAAGCGGCTCGCGGCGGAGGCCGAGGAGGCCACGGCGAAGGCGGAGAAGGACACCGCCGCCGCGAAGCAGGCCGAGGCCGCCCAGCACAAGGAGAACGCCCAGGGTTATGCCACTCAGGCCACGGAGGCCAAGACCAAGGCCGAGGCGGCCGAGTCGACCGCCCTCGCCAAGCGGCAGGACGCCGAGGCCGCCCGGGACCGGGCCAAGGGCAAGATGGACGACGCCTGGGACGCGGAGAACAAGGCGCACGCCGCCCGCGCTCAGGCCGACGCCAAGGACGCCTACGCCGACGCCCATGACTCCGACGCCGACGCGAAGGACTCCCGGACGGCGGCGGACGAGGCGGACCGGCACGCCGACGACGCGGAGGCCGCCGCGAGGTCCGCGCGCAGCGAGGCGAACGCCGCCTCGAAGGCCGCGGCCGACGCGGACGCCGCCGCCACCCGCGCGGAGGCGGCCGCCAAGCGGGCCCGCTCGGACGCGGACGCGGCGCAGGCCGCCAAGCTGCGGGCGGACGCCGCTGTGCGGACGGCGACGAGTTCGGCGGCGGACGCCATCGCGGCGTCCCAGACCGCCGCGGCGGCCGCGCGCACCTCGGTCAAGCTCGCCGACGACGCGGAGAAGCACGCCGCCGACGCGAAGGCGCAGGCCGACGCCTCCAAGGCCGAGGCGGCGAAGGCGGTCGCGGGTTCGGCCGACGCTGCCGGGCACGCGTATGTGACGGCGCAGGCGGCGGAGGACGCGAGCAGCGCGGCCCAGCAGGTGGCGGCCCCGGCCAACGACGCCGTCCAGCTGGGCTCGCCGTACATCACGACCGACTCGGCCGCGGGTCTCGCCGTGCTGGCGGGCCAGTCGTCGAAGACGATCGCCGAGCAGCAGCAGGCGGTCGCCCAGGCGCACGCCGCGAACGCCCAGAAGAACGCCGAGCAGGCCCAGAGTCTGGCGAACGCGGCGACCGGCGACGCGAAGGCGGCGTACACGCTGGCGGCGGAGGCCGCCGGGTTCGCAGCGACCGCACGTGCATCGGCGAAGGACGCACTCGGCTACTCGGCCGAGGCCGCCGGGTACGCGGCGGACGCGCAGGCGTCCCTGGCCCGCGCCACCGCCTACGACCAGCAGGCGACCGACGACGCGACGGCAGCCGACCAGGCGGCGGGCCGAGCGGAGAGCTCCGCCGCCCAGGCCCGCTCCTCCGCCGACCAGGCCGCGCTGGACGCCTCGGCGGCCCACACGGCGGCCGCCGAGGCGGAACAGGCCGCGAAGGACGCCCGTGCGGCGGCCGACCGCGCCGACGCCGACGCCACCGCGGCCGAACAGGCGGCGAAGGACGCGCAGAAGTACGCGGAGTCCGCCCAGCAGGCGGCCGACGAGGCGACGAACAAGAAGGCCAACGAGCAGGTGTCGACCGGTGCCGGCACCGGTCACGACCGCACCTTCTACGTGGTCGACAGCATCCAGCCGATCGGTGATCCCAAGCCGCTCAACGACTGTGTCCTCGGCATGGGCAACAGCAGTTGCCGGGTGACCTTCGAGCTGCACTTCGACGCCGTGGTCAGTTTCTACTACTGCGCCAACCCGGATGTGCCGGCCACCGAGGCCGGGTGCCCGAAGCAGGACACCGTCTTCCTCGGTTCGCAGCCGTACAAGGATCTCAAGCGGGAGATCACGCAGACGTACACCACGTGGGACTTCACGAAGATCATCTGGAGTGCGATCTGGGACGCCCTCAAGAAGGACTTCGTCGAGTGCTACCACCAGGCGACGCCGTCGAACGACGGTGGCACGGTCTCCGGGTGCGCGTGGGCAGCGGCCTCGTTCATTCCCGGTGAGAAGGTCCTTGCGGGGCTCAAGTACATCGGCCTCGTCGAGGACGCGATCAGGACCGGGCGGGGCGCGGAGAAGCTGCTGGGCGAACTCAAGGCGCTCATCGGTGAGAAGGCCTCCGCGAAGGACATCGCCGACCCCGACACCCTCGCCGGGATGGCCCGCCGGCTCTCCGAGCGCATGGCGGACCGCGCCAAGGCCGCGAACAGCCTCGACCTCGACCTGGTGAAGAAGCTGGAGGCGAGCGGCGCGAACCTCAACCGGGCGAACGTCGTCATGGCCGTGCGCTACTCCCGTCCCGGCGTGCCCGTCGCGTGGCTGGAGGTCGGTGACACCCGGGCCGGGCTGGTGCACATCCTCTTCCGGCACGCGGGCGAGTTCATCGAGCGCGGTGTCGCCGCCGAGGACATCCCGCGGCTGCTCGGCAAGGCCCTCGACGAAGGGAAGATCGTCGGCTATCAGGGAGCCGACAAGGGCAGGCCGATCTACGAGACCGTGTACAACGGAACGACCCACAGGGTCGCCATCACCGTGGGCGACAACGGATTCATCGTCGGGGCGAACCCGGCGTGAGGCAGCCGCCGCCGGCCGCGGGGAGCCCTGGTGCCCTGACCGGGACAAAGGGTCGCCCCGCGGCCGGCGGCGCGGCAGGACCAGGAGAAGAACCACAGCTCATGACCCGAGAAACCGCTCCGCGCCACCTCATGGTGCGTGCCCACGGCGGCGCGTCACCTCTGTCCACGGCGGACACCGGTGCCGACGCCGGTGCCCCCACCGACCCGGACGACTTCGTCCACGAGGTCTCCTTGGACGATCCGCGTCTGCACCTGCCGGACGACCTCACCGAACGGCTCCGCCGATGGGACCGGGCGCGCCCCGACGGCGGGTTCACCGACCGGCCTGCCCTGCGCCGCCACGTCGGACAGGGACTGGAGGCTGCCCAGGACCTGGCGCGGCACCTCGGCCCCGACTGGGTGGTGCGCTACTGGGACGAACAGCACGGCCACGCGAAGTTCGTGTGCTGGGGCTGCCGGCGGCTGCACTGGAGTGCCGACGCCCACGGCACGCCGCCGCACCCACGGCACGTGGTGGTCGAGGGCGAGTACAAGTGGTTCCCGCTGCGCGCCGAAGGCTTCGGCGACTTCGCCCCCGACGATCCCGCCGCCGCGCTCGGTCTGTCCGAGGACCTGGTGCGAGAGCTGTACCGGTGGGCGAAGGACATCGACTCGGTGATGGAGACCTGGCTGAGAGACCGGGACGACACCGCACGCGAGGCCGCCTACGCCCGTCTGGAGACCGAGGGCGAACAGCTGGCCCGACGCGTCGCCGGCGAACTCGGTCCGGGGCGAACGGCCGGCTACGGGGGAATCGGCTGACCCCAGGCGCGCTCCACTGCGTTCCTGGTGCTGGTGCCGGTGCTCTCGCGCCGAGCCGTCAGGACGGCTGGACTTCCTCGAAGAGGGCGAGGGCCTGGGCGGGGTCGGGGCTCACGAGCCGTTCCAGACCGGCCGCGGTGATCTTCGCCCATCTGCCGGCCCGGGCCCACATCCGCTCCTCGAAAGCGCGGACGGCGTCGTCCAGGTCTCCCGGGCCGGTGGCGAGGGACTCGGCGAGTTCGGCGCCTTCCAGCATCGCGAGGTTCGCGCCCGCCCCGAGCGGGGGCATCAGGTGGGCGGCGTCACCCATGAGCGTCACCCCGGGCACGTGGGCCCACGTATGCGACTCGGGCAGGACGTGGATGGGGCGGTGGACGAACGTGGTGCCGTGGCGGAGGAGCTCCAGGAGGGGCGCGGCCCAGCCGTCGAACAGGGCCAGCAGGCGGGCACGTACGGCCTCGACGTCGGCCGGATCCAGGTTCGCGTGCCAGTCGAGCGGCGCGCGGAACTGGGCGTACACCTTGGTGTGGCCGCCGCTGCCGCGCTGGGCGACGAGCGCCCGGTTCACACCGTACGCGGCCATGGAACCGTCGCCGATCAAACGCGCGAGGTCAGGGTGGCGGCTGTCGATGTCGTCGAGGGACGTCTCCATCGCGGTGACGCCGGTGTAGCGCGGCGTCGCCGAGGAGAGTGCCGGGCGGGTCCGGGACCAGGCTCCGTCCGCGCCGACCACGAGATCGAACGTCTCCTGCCGCCCGTCCGCGAACTGGACGAGTACGCCGTCCTCGTTCCCCGGTACCACCTTCGCCACTCCCCGGCCCCACTGGACGTCGAGGGGGCCGAGCAGCAGGTCACGGAGTTGCCCGCGGTCGATCTCGGGATTGGCCCGCTCATCGGGACGCGGCCGCCAGTCGCGCAGGACGGTCCCGTCGGTGTCCAGGATGCGCATGGCCTGCCCCTCGGGCCGGGACAGCGCGTGGAACTCCGCCAGCAGCCCCGCCTTGTCCAGCGCCAGCTGGCCCAGTCCTTCCTGCAGGTCCAGCGTGCCGCCCGCCGGGCGGGCGTCGGGAGCGGGGTCGCGCTCCAGGACGGCGACGGGGTGGCCATGACGGTGCAGGACACGGGCGAAGGTGAGGCCGGCGGGGCCGGCACCGACCACGGCGATACGATGTCTCATATCGATACACTGTATTTTCCGCGTACGATGCAGCGCAAGAGAGCAGCGTGACCGGGACGGACGGTGTGGGCGATGAGTGTGTGGGACCGGCCGGAACGGCCGGCGCGCCCGGTGCCGCTCGATCGGGAGCGGATCGTCGCCGCCGCCGTCGAGCTTGCCGACGAGGGTGGCCTGGAGGCGGTGTCGTTGCGCAAGGTCGCCGCGCGGCTCAACGCCGGCCCGATGCGGCTGTACGGATTCATCTCCACCAAGGAGGAACTGTTCGACCTCATGGTGGACGAGGTCCAGGCCGAGATGCTGCCCGGGGAGCAGCCCGGTGACTGGCGGGAGGCGCTGCGCGTCCTCGCCCACCTCACCAGGCAGGCCGCCCTGCGCCACGAATGGCTGGCCGACCTGCTCGGCGGCCGCCCGGCCCTGGGCCCGAACGGCCTCGCGGTGACCGAGGCCAGGCTGTCCGCCCTCGACGGTCTCACCGACGTCGACACCGCCATGCGCGCGGTGGAGACCGTCAGCGCCTACGTCACCGGCGCGATCCGGCGTGAGATCGCGAACCTGCGGGCCGAGCGCGCCACGGGCCTGTCCAAGCGCGACTGGCAGCGCGCCTCCGGCCCGCATGTGAGGAAGATGCTCGCCACCGGCCGCTTCCCGGCGTTGGCCAAGGCCGTGCACGACGGCACGGACGTGGACGCCGGGACATCCTTCGCGACGGGCCTGGAGTGGGTCCTGGATGCGGTGGCCGCCAGACTCACCGGACGTTGACCGTGCGCCAGGCCCGGAAGAAACCCTCGGCGGCCCGGGTCAGGCAAAGAGAGCGACGGCTCCGTTCACCCCTATCGCAAGGAACGCGAGCACCAGCACCAGGCAGCCGACGGCCGCCAGCGCACCACTGACCGTCCACGGCCGCGAGGGCGCCGCGCAGCCTGCGTCGAGACCGTCCCCGTAGGAGGCCGGGTCGTCCCAGTCGACGGGGTGCCCCAGCGCGTCGGCGCAGGCAGTCCGCACCGCGACCAGCCGGCCCTCCGCGAAGGGGGTGGCGGCCAGAGACTCGGGGCCGCGCCAGGCGAGGGCCTTCATCCGCCACAGGGGAGACCCGTACCGTGCCTCGAAGGCGGCGGTCTCCTCGGGACTGCGGTCCTCTTCGAGGTACATCCAGCGTCCGGCCTCGGCGGCGTCGCCGTACAACCGGTACACCTCCGCCAGACGCCGCCGGAGCGTCAGGTCATGCGGGTACGACGAGACGAGACCGCGCAAACGCTGACGCGCGACGGGGACCCGGCCGACGGCCAGGTCCGCATCGACTCGGGCAAGGGTCTCTCTCAGGGGCATGAACGCATGATCGTCTACCGCGGGGGCCCACGTCGACCTGGTTTCCAGGTCTGTGGCGTACGACCCGGCGTCAGCTGGTCGCGCTGCCCGCCACCCACTCGCTCCACGGCATGTTCCAGTCGCTGAGTCCGTTGTCCGGGGCCGGCGTCGCCTTGTCCTGGGAGTTCTTGACGATCACGACGTCACCGATCATCGAGTGGTCGAAGAACCACGCGGCGGGCAGCTTGCCGTCGCCGCCGCCCCTGGCGTCCTTCAGGCCCACGCAACCGTGGCTGGTGTTGACCTTGCCGAAGACCGAGTCGGCACCCCAGAAATTGCCGTGGATGAACGTGCCCGAATCGGTCAGGCGCATGGCGTGGGGTACGGCCGCGATGTTGTACGCGGGCTTGCCGTCCTTCTCCGTGAGACCGACGCTCGCGCCGTTCATCCGGATGTGCCGGAACTTCTCGGAGATGACCATCCGACCGTTGTACGTCGGGTGCTCGGCGCTGCCGGACGAGATCGGGATGGTCTTGATCGTCTTGCCGTTCCGTACGACGGTCATCTGCTTCGTCCTGGCGTCGACCGTGCTGACCTGGCTCCGGCCGATGTTGAACGTGACCGTCCTCTGGACGCCGTGAAGGCTGAGCCTGACGGTGACCGTGGAGCCGGGCTTCCAGTAGTTCTCCGGGCGGAAGTCCAGGCGGCTGCCGTTGAACCAGTGGCCGACGACCCGCTGGCCGCTGCTGGAGACGACCTGGATCTTCGACTCCATGGCGGCCTTGTTCTTGATCGCCGTGTCGAAGTTCACCGTCACCGGCATGCCCACGCCGACGGTGGAGCCGTTCTCGGGGGAAATGTGCCCGATGAAGTCGTTGGCCGGGGAGACCGTCGTGATCGTCGCGTTCTCGGTGGCCGAGCGCCCCTGGGCGTCCACGGCCTCTGCGGCGATCTGGTACTTGGTGGCCTGCTCCAGCCGGCCGTCCGGCGTCCAGGACGTCCCGTCCGCGGACAGGGTGCCCGGGATCACGGCGCCGGTCGCGACGTCGGTCATGGTCACCTCGGTGAGCTTGCCCTTGCTGACCGTGACCTTCACGGGGTCACTGATCGCGACGTCGTGGGCGCCTTGTCCTGGGGTGATCTTGATGCGGGCGTCGGAAGCGTCCTGGGCGACGGGCCGAACTTCGGTGGCGTGCGGTTTCGGGGAGCTTCCTGCGCCGTTGCCGCCCGTGGCCGCACTGCTGGTGCCGCTGAGGGCGGTAACCGTGAGCACACCGCCGATGACGCCGACCGTAGCCGCCAGCGTGGTCCGTCGTATACGTGCCGTGATCAAACGCTTATCCCTGCTCTGGTCTCACCAGCCCTGAGAACTGGTTGCTTCAGAAGTCCAAACATCCTTTGTAATCCCTTATACGCACCGATCCACGCCAAAGGGGCACATTGTGGCGAAGCCCACCACCAGCGAATGGCGGGGATGCAGGCGACGGAAACCGGGTCTACGGTTTTTACGTGGGGGTGGCAACGACTGATCCGCAGCGGACACCTCCACCACTGGTCCGGCGCCGGTATTTCTGACAAGACCGAACGCCTGACCCAAAAGCATTGATCAGGTGGCGTCACGGTGGTGGGGGCTGGAGCCGTGATGATCAAAGAGGTGTGCCATGAATCGTCGCATTTTCAGCGCGCTGGCCGCGGTCGGCGCATGCGGGGCCGTCGTAGCGGGGGCCGTCGTGGGTTTGAGTTCGCCTGCCGCCGCGACCGTCAACGTGTGCGGCAACACGGTCAATGTCGGCACGTCCGGCCGCCCGGCGTCCGGGCAGACGTGCATCAACGGCCAGAATGTCACCGGGACTTCGTCAAGCGGCTCTGTGTACGTGTACAAGTTCCTCCAGCGGTGATCGTGGCGAGGGGTAACCGACCCCGAGCCCGCGCGGCCCCACAGGAGTGCTCACCGGCCCAGGCATGAGGCGCCCGAGAATTCTCGGGCGTCGATGTCGAGATCCCGTAGTCGGCTCCGTCCCCGTGGTGAGACCTTCCACGATGAGGAGCACGACATGAACCAGCCGGCCGGCGGTCGCCGTATCGTCACCAACATCGCCCTCTCCCTCGACGGCCGCTACGCCGCTCCGGACAACCCCCTCGACATGAGCTGGGTGATGCCGTACGCGGTGTCCGACGTGGCCCGCGACCATCTCACCGGCCTCTGCGAGACGGCGACCACGGCTCTGCTCGGGCGCGTCAACGCGGAGGGTTTTCTCGGTTTCTGGCCCACCGTCATCGGCATGGAGGGCGCCGATCCGCGTGACGAGGGGTTCGCGAAATGGCTCGTCGACGCCGACAAGGTGGTCCTGTCCTCCACCCTGAACGAGGCACCGTGGGAACGGACGGCCGTCGTCGGCAAGCCGGCCGCCCAGGTCGCCGAAGACCTCAAGGACACCGAAGGCGGCGACGTGCTCGTTCTCTCCAGCGCGAGCGTCATCAAGGCGCTGCTCGCCGCCGACAAGGTCGACCGGCTGGCCCTCACCCTCTTCCCCGTCTTCCTCGGCGGCGGCCCGCGTCTCTTCGACGACGGTCTGCCCACCGGCAAGTGGACGCTCGTCAGCCAGACCGCCGGCGAGGACGGAACCCTTGCCCTGGTCTACGACCGTATCCGCTGAAGCAGACCCGCCGGACCTCCCGTTCACGGCAACCAGTCCGGGGGCGACGCCCGTTGCAAGGCGCCGCCCCCGCTCCCGCTCTGGTCGGTCAGCTCGTCAGGGACAGCAAGGGGAAGGCGTCGAGGCCGGGGCGGTGCTCGCTCAGCAGGTCGCGGGCGTGTTCGGTCAGGCGCCAGTCGTAGCCCAGGGATTCGACGGCGCAGCGGACGCTCACGTACCGGGCGCCGGGGTGGCCGGCACGCTGGAGGTGGAGCCAGGCGTCGAGTTCGCCCAGGAAGGATGCGTCGTCGTTGTCCTCGCGTGCGCCGGTGAGGCGGACGGCCCGGCCGCGCTCGCGTTCGTACTCGCTGAAGCCGTACAGCTTCAGGCAGACGGATTCCGCGTCGGCCAGGGTGCCGGGGCGGGTGTCCAGCAGGCCCTGGGCGAGGGGGTTGTGGTCGAGGGCCTGTTCGAGTGGCAGGTCCCAGACGCGGCGGCTGCGGTCGGTGAGCGGGATCGGGCCGGCGTCCTGCCTCGTGAGGCAGGGGCCGCGCAGCCCGGCTGCGGCCGCGGTGATCAGGGCGCTGGCCTCGGACGGATGCCAGCGGAAGACGTCCGCCGCCCACGCGGGGATGCCGGAGTTCAGAGCGGTGCCGTCGCCGGTGACGCGGGCGAGAAAGGTCGCTTCGGGTATCTCCCCGTCGAGGCCGGGGCCGGCGACGTGGACGGTCGTGCGGATCCCCGCCAGGTGGCAGGCCGCGAGCGCGAGCGCGTCGAGCAGCGGGCTGGCGAGGGTGGGTTCGTCGCCGTGGGCGAGGATGTCGCCGCCCACGTCCACGACGCTGATGTGGTCGACGCCGAGGGCGCGGGCGGTTCGCCCGATCTGATCGGCGAGGCCCTCGACACCGGCGTAGGGGTCGAGGAGCGCGAGCCCGGTCGGCAGCTGACCGGCCAGTCGCGGCAGGGTGGAGCCGCGGGGTGCGAGGGGTGCGGTGCCGGCGGTGAAGAGCGGCACCGGCAGGGTGTCGCGGTCGAGGCCGGTGAAGTCGTGCGGGGCTGCGGGACCGGGGACCGGGTCCACGCCGAGGCGCTCCCAGCCGTAGGTGAGGACGACGGCGTCGGACTCACCGCCCAGGCCGCTGTGGGTGAGCGCGGCACCGACCGGGTCACCGCCACCACCGGCCGCGATGAGCAGGTCGGTCACGAAGCGGCCTGCGCGGTGCGGATCCCGGAGATGCCGATCGGCGTTCCCATGTGCTTCCGGGCTCGCTCGTTCCGTTCGTGCAGGCGCTCGTAGTACTCGCGGTCCAGCTGGACGACGGTGTCGGAGAAGAACATCCAGGACAGGATGTCGCGGTACTTGAAGCCCTCCGGGGTGAGCTGGACGCGGCGGCCGAGGCGGCGCAGCAGTCCGGTTTCCTCGGCGGCGTCGAGGATCGGCTCGAACAGGTGGGCCTTGTCCTGGTAGCCGAAGCGGTCCAGTTCGCCGAGGTCCAGGTCGAAGGTGTCCAGGACGAGGCGCTTGCGGATGATCTCCTCGTCGTCGAGGGCGAAGCCGGTCACGGGCTGCAACGCGTGGTCGTTCGCCTTGGTGATGTAGTCGGCGACCTCGGACATGGACGGTTTGACGGAGCCCACCATGTAGTCGAGGACGCCCGTGTAGGAGCGGGCGCCGACGCCGAGGCCGAGCAGCGGTACACCGTGGAAGGTGAGCACCTTCTGCTTGTAGCCGCCGCGGCCGAGCTTCTTGTAGCGGACGGAGCCTTCCTGGACGTAGCCGTGGTCGGTGAAGACCTGACGGGCGTAGTCGTAGCGCTCGTAGAGGTTGGGCGACTGCGCGTACTGGTAGGAGCCGGTCTTGGAGAACCAGGCGTCCGGGCGCACGGTGAGGAAGTACGTGCTGATGGTGGAGGGGTTGAGCTTGGCGAGTTCGTCGACGGAGGTCCGCCAGGTCTCGTCGGTCTGGCCGGCGAAGCCCATGATGAGGTCGGTCGACAGGTCCGGCAGGCCCTTGTCGTGCACGATCTCGATGGCCTTGCGTATGACCTGCTCACCGGCCTGACCGCGTCCGGCCTCGCGGATCTCCTTCGGCACCAGCGACTGGATGCCGATGTTGGCCCGGGTCAGCCCGAGTTGCAGCAGCCCTTCGAGCGTGGCGGGCTCGTTCACGATGGAGTCCGGTGTGGCCTCGATCGCCACTTCCTCCACGGTGGAACGCCAGTTGGGGTACACCTCGTCCAGCGTGCTGAACAACTGCTCGAAGTGGCGCAGGGACAGCAGGCTCGGCGTTCCGCCGCCGATGTAGACGGTACGCAGCCGGCGGGCGCGGATGATGTCGGCGTGGTCGCGCAGCTGGGTGCACAGCGCGTTCATGTACGCCGTGTAGACGTCCGCGTCCTCGCTGATGATGGTGTACAGGTTGCAGAAGCCGCACTTGTAACGACAGAACGGCACGTGCAGATACAGGTTGAGCTCGGGTACCTGATACAGGCTCAGGTCCTGCTTCCAGGCGTCCTCGACGGTCCAGGAACCGTCGAGGGGGCGGTAGGTGGAACGGGACGGGTAGGAGTAGTTGTACGGCGGGATGACGCCCTGACGGATGTATTCGGTGATCTGTGCGGCGTAGCCGGTCACGCGGAGGTTGCCCCTCTCGTGCGGGTATGACGGGTGGGTCGTCCGAGAGTCAATCCGCGATTCGCCGCGGGGACCCAGGTCCGGTACCCACGAAACCCCGGCCCGCTGAAAGCGCTCTTCGCTGTGCGATGGTCCCAACTTCAGCGGAAGAGTCCCGTCCACGAAGCCTGAACCTTAGGATCAGGGCCGCGGTCGAGCTGCTGGAGCTTCCTACAACCGTTGTCGTGAAATCGCCGTTCTGCTCTGGTTGTTACGTTCATGGCACTGGTCGTGCGGCAGCGTGTCTACTGCGCGGCGTGAAGAGGATCCTGCTGATCGAAGCGCTCGCCAACTCCGGCCCCTATGTGCTGGACGCCGCCCGTTCACTCGGCGCGCACGTCTTCGTCGCCACCCACGAGGACGTCTACAAGAGTTATCCCGCCGCTGTGCGCGACAAGATTCACGGCACGGTGTTCACCGACCTCACCGACCCCGACCGGGCACTGACGGACCTGGCCGCGTTCGCCGAGACGACAGGGATCGACGCGGTGGCCGGCTGCTGGGAGTTCTTCACCCCGCTCGTCGCCCACCTGGCCCGGCTTCTGGACCTGCCCGGCAACGACCCCGGGCTCGCCCATGCGTGCCGGAACAAGGCGGACATGGCCCGGGCGTTCACCGCGGGTCAGGTGCCGTCGCCCCGAACGGTCGTCGTGGACACGGCCGGACAGGCGGAAGCCGCCCTCGCGCGGGCCGGTATCGGATTCCCGGTCGTCGTCAAACCCGCCGAGCAGGGCGGTTCCTGGGGTGTCAGCGTGGTCGACGGACCCGGGCAGCTCGACACCGCCGTACGGCACGCCCGGTCGTGGCCGGTCGCCGCGCCGCACGGCCTGCCCATGGATCAGCGGGTCGTCGTCCAGGAGTACGTCGGCGGGCCCGAGTTCAGCCTCGACACGGTGGTCTGGCGCGACGAGTACTTCCATCTGCCGCTGGTCGAGAAGCACACCACGGGCGGTTCCTACCGGGCCGAGACCGGGCACACGTGTCCCGCAGCCGTGGACGAGGCCGGCCTCATGGCGGTGCGGGCTGCCGCCGAACGGGCCCTGAAGGCGCTGGGCATCCGCAACGGCGTCGCCCACACCGAAGTCAAGCTCTCACCCGAGGCGGGCCCCGTCGTCATCGAGGTGGGCGCCCGCCTTCCCGGTGACCACCTGGTGGACGTGGTGCGCCGGGCCTCCGGCATCGACGAGGCCCGGGCCTATCTGCAGGCCGTCCTCGACGAGAAACCGGACGTACCCGCGCCCCGTGAGGGGGCGTGCGCGATCCGGTTCCTCACTCCCCCACGCGCGGGCACCTTCCGCGGCGTGACCATCCTCGGCCGGCACGACGGCCTGGTCGACCAGCACCTCACCACGCCGCCCGGCGCCGCCGTCGGCAGTGCTCACGACAACTCGGCCCGCATCGGTCACCTGGTGTTCACCGCCCCCACTGCGGGCCAGGTCAACGCCGACGCCGCTCGCGTCCTCGCCCACACCCGCGTAGAAGTGAGCTGACATGCAGCGCATCGCCTTCCTCCGGTCCGCCGACATCCGGCGGGCCGACCCGTACATCCACGGCGTCGCGCCCGTCCTGGCACAGCTCGGCGCCGAGGCACGCCTCTTCCACACCAACCGCCATGACTGCGGCCCCGATCAGTTCCCCGGTACGAGCGAACGACTCGACCCCGCCGCGAGCCCGGACGACTTCGTCGAGCGGGTGCGCGCCTGGGGTGCCGACGCCGCGGTGGCCATCTCCCTGCCTGACGAGAACGCCCTGCGTGACGCCGTCGTCAAGACCAGGCTCGAAGCCCTCGGCATCCGCACCGTCATGACCCCCCTCGCCGCCACGCGCGTCCTGTGCGACAAGTGGGAGACCAAGCGGGTCCTGCACGCGCACGGCCTCACCACCCCGCCCGCCGTCCTGGTGGACAGTGACCTCCTCAACCACCGGACCCTGCCCGTCCCGGCCTATCCGGACGCCGTCCGCCTCGCCGCCGACAGCCTCGGCTACCCCCTCATGGCGAAGCCGCTGTGGGACTCCACCAGCATGGGCATCGAGTTCCTCGCCGATCCCGCCGCCCTCGACGGCTACCTGGCCGCCCGGCCCAGGGCGCACGCCGTCCTGGAGAAGTGCGTCGCCGGACGGCTCTGTTCGGTCGACATCGTCGGCGCGCCCGGGCATTACACCGTCATGCCGCTCATCCGGACCGGCACCGCGGGAGGTCCTCCCACGTTCACCTTCGACGACCTGCGGTACGTCGAGCCCACCCCCGACGACGACTTCGGGCCCACCGCGCGGCGTCTGGTGGAGCTGTGCACGGAGCTCGGTGTCGAGGGGTCCGTCAATGTCGACATGATCCACGCCGACGGCGTCTACCACGTCCTGGAGATCAATCCCAGGATCGGCGGCGCCACCACGCTGTCCATCGCCGGCAGCGGACTCAACACCTTCGTCGCCCTCCTCGACATCCTGCGCGGCACCTGGCCGACCCGCACCGAGGCCGTGGCCGGACGCTTCGCCATCGAGTGCCTCACGGCGAACCCGACCCCGGCACTGCTCGCCGAACTCCGCGCCTGCGTCGACCTCGTCACCTGCCACGACCTCGTGATCGACGGGCACGACCACGGCGGCATCCTCACCTTCACCGTGGAGCCCGGCGACGAGCAGCGGGCGGTGAAGAGTCTCAGCGAGCTGTGCGCACGGACCGGTTTCATCGCGGCGCCGATGCTCGACAAGATCCGCCGCCTCCTGACCCCCGCGGCCCAGTGAGCCTCCTCACCGGCAGGCGAGCGGCACGACGCCGCCGCGACGGCCGACAGCGCGCCGGACTGCGCGGCGCCCCGCCAGGCGGCGCTCGCCGCGGGCTGCGGGCCCGGGCAGGACTGCCCGTGCTGACCGGAGCGGGCCGGTTCGTGGCCGCGCACGCCGTCGACAGCCTCGGCACCGGGCTCATGTTCGCCTTCGCCGTCGTCTACCTCACCCACGCCACGCACCTCTCCCTCGCGGAGGTCGGAGCGGCCCTCACCGTGGGCAACCTCCTCGCGCTGCCCACCCCGGCACTCGGCGGGTTACTCCTTGACCGCTTCGGCGCGAAAACGGTCGTCGCGGTCGCCAACCTCGTCTCCGCCGCCGGGTTCACGGTGTTCCTCGTGGTCGGCTCCGCGTGGCAGATCAGCCTCGCCTATCTCGTCGTCCAGGCCGGTATCAACCTGTACTGGACGGCCGCCCGCAACCTGGTGCCTCTGGCCGGCGTGCCCGGCGAGGAGCGCCTGTGGTTCGGGTTCATCTCGTCGCTGCGCAACCTCGGCATCGGTGCCGGCGCCGCGGTGTCCGCGGTCGTCCTGGCCGTGGCCGGTCCGGACAGCCTGTACGTGCTCGTCGGCGCGAACGTCGTGACGTTCCTGTGCGCGGCGCTGCTGTTCCTCACCTGGAAGCCCGTCCGGGGCCGGGACGCGCCGGACGCACCCGGCCGGCCGAGGGAGCGTGGCGGGACTGCTGCACGGGGAAGCTGGGGCGCCCTCCTGCGGGACGGCCGCTACCTCCTGCTCGTCACGGCCAATCTGGCCTTCGTGCTGGCGCAGATGGTGCCACCGGTCCTGCTCGCCGTGTACGTCACCGACACCCTGCACGCCGGAACGTGGATTCCCGGCACCCTCCTGGTCGTGAACACGGTCGCCGTCGCCGTCCTCACCCCCGCCGTCACCAGCCGCTCGGCGCGTCACCGGCCGCAGCGTGCGATCGCGGCCGGGTTCCTCATCGGCTCCGCCGCCTTCGGCCTCTTCGCCGCGCCCCTCGCCCTGAAGGGCGCGCCCGCCTGGGCCGTGGCCGCTGTTCTGATGGCCGCGATGCTGCTGTTCACCCTGTCGGAGATCCTCAGCTCCCCCGCGCTCAACGAACTCTCCGTGGCCCTGGCCCCCGCCGAGGCCAACGGGCGTCACCAGGCCGCCTTCCAGCTGTCCTGGTCCATCGGCGGCGCCGCGGCACCCGTCGTCCTCACCACGCTCCTGAGCCGGCAACCCGCCCTGCCCTGGCTGCTTCTCGCCGCCCTCAGCGTGCTCGCCGTCCCCGCAGCCCACGCCCTCGCCCCACCCGACCGGGAAGAACCACTGCCGTGATCCTCACGCACACACACGACATCACCGGCGTTCCCGCCGACCGGTGGGACGCCCTGGCCGCGCAGGCGGGCTTCTACCTCTCGCACCGGTGGCTCGCGGCCCAGCAGCACGATCCCACGGCCGAGGTCCGCTACGCCCTGGTCCACGACGACGACGGTCTGATCGCCGCCGCACCGCTGTACCTGGTCGACGCCGAACCCAACGCCCTCTACCGCGTGCACGAGATCGTCCCCGACCGGGGGCCGACGAGGACCGTGCTCGCGGGAGCGCGCCGCGGCTACCTCAACGCCCCGCTCCTCCACCCCCGCCTCTCCCCCGACCGACGGCGCGAGGCACTGAAGCGGCTCGTGGCGGCCGCGGGAGATCTCGCCTCGGCCCACGGCGCACAGCCGTGGTGGCTGTACGTCACCGACGCGGCCGCCTGCGAACTGGCCGACGCCTGCGGCACCAGGCCCACCCAGCTCGGCCAGGACGCGCTCATCTCCCTGCCCGGCAGCACCTTCGACGACTACCTCGCCGGACTGCCCTCGAAGCGGCGCGTCGCCATCCGCCGCGAGCGCCGGGCCTTCTCCGAAGCCGGTTACGAGCTGCGTACCCTGAGGCTGTCCGAATGCGCCGACGCCGCCGGCGCACTGCTCGCCCAGTTGCAGGAGCGCCACGGCCACCCGACCGCACCCGAGGACATGGCCCGGCTGCTGCGCGCGCAAGCCGACGGCATGGCCGACAGCGGAACGGTCTGCGCCGCGTACGCGGACGGCCGCATGGTCGCCTTCAGCCTCTTCTACCGCCATGCCGGCACCAACTGGCTGCGCGCCACCGGCTACGACTACGCACGGCTGAGAGGCGCACACGAGTACTTCAACCTCGTCTACTACCTCCCCGTCGAGGACGCCTACGCCCACGGCGCCACCGCCCTCCATCTCGGTATGGAGTCGCTGCGCGCCAAAACCCTCCGGGGAGCCGTCACTTCGCCGCTGTGGGCGATCGAGGGCGCGTGAACGGAGGGCGGTGGGGCAGGGCCGTAGGCTCTGTCGTGATGTGCCTGATTGCCTCGCGGGGCCGCTGGTGAGGACACCGGCCCCGCGAGGGCGGGGTCACACCCGGTCGGCGGCGATCAGGACGTACTGGAAGGAGCCGTCCCGGTAGGACTCGATGAACGCCTCCTCGATTCCCGTGACCAGCGAGGACGTGGCCCGCAGCTCCCAGTAGGGCAGGGTGTCCGGAGTGAGGTCCACGATGGTCTGCGGCACGAGCCGGTTGTCGGCCATGGCCCGCAGATACTCACGGCGGGAGTGGATGTTGCACTCGAAGTGGGCGTTGATCTGCGAGACCCACTTCGACGGCTGACCGTAACGGGGGTTCCAGCACCCGGTGATCGTCACATAGCGGCCGCCCACCCGCAGGAAGCGGGAGTGCTCGGCGAACAGGTCGTGCAGATCGACGTACATCGTGGACTCGTTGTTCCAGGAGGCCGCGATGCTGCCCTTGTCGAAGGGCGTGTCGAGCATGTTGCACACGCGGGAGCGGACGTGGTCGTCGATCCCCAGTTCCCGTGCGCGCCTGTTGCCGAAGTCGGCCTGGGTGGCGGACAGCGTGACGCCCTCGACCTTGCAGCCGAAGCGGCGGTGGGCCATGACCATGGACCCGCCGCGCCCGCAGCCGGCGTCGACGAGGGTGTCGTCGGGGCCGATGGAGCCGAGGTGGTCCATCA
Organism: Streptomyces sp. NPDC104814; assembly: GCF_055583185.1. Taxonomy (NCBI): domain Bacteria; kingdom Bacillati; phylum Actinomycetota; class Actinomycetes; order Kitasatosporales; family Streptomycetaceae; genus Streptomyces; species Streptomyces sp. NPDC104814. Next base: position 154,009 of record NZ_JBVJOL010000007.1, read on the forward strand.
GGAACTCCGCCTGTGCCGACTCCAGCCGGTGCAGCTCCGCGATGAGCTTCTTCTCGTACTCGCTGTCGGCCGGGTCGCCGAGCGCGGCGTGGTCGACGGCACCGATGCCGTAGTGGTGGTGGTAGAGCCCGTCCACGTCACCGAGGCGGAGGTTGACCGGCCGCGCCTCGTTGTTCCAGTAGCGGGCGATGTCCCCCTGGTACGGCGTCGCCGGGGCCGGGATCTTCGCGGTGGCGGTGGGGGTCGTTTCAGTGGTCACAGAGATGTTCCGTTCCTTACCAGAAGTCGGGCAGGGTGTAGCGGTAGGTGTTGGTGCGGTGCCAGTCGTGGTTGCCGTCGACCCAGGCGGCCACGCCCCTGAGGAAACGCAGCACCGGCGGGAAGGGGCAGGCCTGGGCGAGGTCGGCCGCGGCGGCCTCGAAGGCGTGCTGGAGTTCGTTGTGGACCTCGACGGCCTTCAGATAGGCGTCCCGCTCGGAGAGCTGTTCGCGCTGCGCGATCACCACCGGCAGGTTCAGGTGGAGGCCGGGGCTGTCGAGTTCCTTGGTGTACGAGTACAGGTCGTTGACGATGGTGGTCGCGTTGCCGGCGAGGGCGATGACCCGTTGCATGTCCGGCCGGGCGTGGAGGTCCGCCGGCAGTTCGTAGCCGCCGACGGTGTCGGTGATCGTGGGACAGGGGCGGAAGTTGTTGAACTGGCGCATCGCCAGGTACTCCCACACCTCCGGCACGTAACCGGTCTGCGCCCAGGCGGCCTCGGCGAGGTAGCCCATGTGCAGCCGGGCCATGTCGTGCCGGTAGCGGTCGGCCTGCGAGGGGGTGGCCGCGCGGACGAAGTAGTCCATCGCACTGCGGTACGCCCGGCGCGGGGCGTCCGAGGCAAGGGATTCCTGCCACGCCGGCGCGTACTCCCCGGTGGTGTGGAAGTGGTCGAGCGCGGTGTGCGCGAGAAGAAGGCGTCCGCCGAGTCCGACGGGTGATCCGCCGTGGTCCTCGCAGTAGCAGTCGTCCACCGCGTTCTCGGCGACCATCAGGCGCGTGGCGAGCATCAGGTGGTCGACCGTCGGGGCGTCGGGGTGGCAGGCGACCATGTACCGGCCGACGGAGAAGCCGTCGAACTGCCCCTCCCACTCCTCCGGATAGAGCTGGACCTCGTCCTCGGCCCAGCACTTGATCCGGCGGCTCACCTCCTCCACGCGTACGGGGTCGGGTTCCGGGACGGGGTGGTAGTAGAGGCCGGGAACGGCTCGCCCCTCGGCGGCCGGGGCGGGTACCGGGGACACCTGATCGGGGACCGCGGGCTTGTACCGGTCGGCCAGGGCGAGCGACGTCGTACCCAGTCCGGTCGGTCCGCGCAGAAGCCCCTGCAGGGCCGAGCCGGCCGCCGTCGTGTCGGGGGTTCCTGGTACGGCGGAGGCGGGCTGGGCCGGAGCCGGTGGCTGCGGCGGTGGCGGGGCGGTGATGGTGACCGCCGGCGGCGAAGGCGGGGCGGCGATCGCGACCGACGGTGGCGAGGACGGGGCGGCGATCGCGACCGACGGTGGCGAGGGCGGGGCGGCGATCGCGACCGACGGTGGTGAAGGCGGGGCTGCGATCGTCACCGGCGGATGCAGTGCCGCCAGGAAGTCGGACGCGGGCGGCGTGACCGGAGGGTTCGGGATCACCGGCCCGGGAACGTCCGGTACGGCTGCGGGCGGCGTCGGCCGCTGCTCAGGGGCAGGGGGTGGTGATCCGAGGGGCCCGGAGTCGGGCATCTACGGCTCCTTGCTGCGGTGGGGTGGGTGCTGCGCCGTGCGCGGGCTGGTCAGGCGTGGCCCCGCCGGCTGTCCAAGGCTTCAGCGCGGCCTGGGAGCGATCTGCACGTTCTCCATCACGCCGAGGGCGTCGGGCAGAAGCACCGCGGCGGAGAAGTAGGTGCTGACGAGGTAGGAGATGATCGCCTGTTCGTTGATGCCCATGAACCGTACGGAGAGCCCTGGTTCGTACTCGTCCACCAGTCCTGTCTGATGCAGGCCGATGACGCCCTGGTTCTTCTCGCCGGTGCGCATCGCGATGATGGAACTGGTCTGTTCCTTGCTGATGGGGATCTTGTTGCAGGGCAGGATGGGGACCCCGCGCCAGGCGGGCACGGACTGCCCACCGAGGTCGACGTGGTCGGGGTAGAGACCGTAGGCGTTGAAGCCCCGTCCGATGGCGGCGATGGTCTTCGGGTGGGCGAGGAACAGTTTGGTGCCGCGCCGCCGGCAGAGCAGATCGTCCATGTCGTCCGGGGTCGGCAGGCCGGAGCGGGGCTGGATGCGCTGCTTGTAGTCGGCGTTGTGCAGAAGCCCGAACTCACGGTTGTTGACCAGCTCGTGTTCCTGGCGCTCGCGCAACGCCTCGACGGTGAGCCTGAGTTGTTCCTCTGTTTGGTTCATCGGGCCGTTGTAGAGGTCGGCGACCCGGGTGTGGATCCGCAGAACCGTCTGGGCTACGGAGAGCTCGTACTCGCGCGGCCGCAGTTCGTAGTCGACGAAGGTGCCCGGCAGTTCGGCCTCGCCGACATGACCGGCCGACACGGCGATCTCGGCCTCGCCGTGTTTGTTCTGCCGCTGCCGCGTGCGGGAGCCGAACGCGTCGACATGGGCCTGAAGGTGGGGCGCTGAGGCCCGGACGGCGGCGAAGTCGGAGCGGGAGAGGGTGAGGAGGGTGCCGGAGGTCTCGGCGGTGACCGTGCAGTCGTGGTGGGCGTCGGGGTCCGTCAGCGCGCTCTCGCCGAAGTGGTCGCCGTCCGCGAGCACCGCGAGGGCGACCTCGTCGCCGTACGGGCCCTCGGAGGTCTGGCTGACCCGGCCGTGGGCGATCATGTGGAGCCGGTCCGCGGGGCTGCCGCGCTCGACGAGGACTTCGCCCGCCGCGAAGTCGCGCTGCGTGCAGCGGTCGGCGAGCGCGGTGAGGACGTCCGTGTCCTCGAAGCCGCGCAGGAGGGCGAGTTCACCGAGTTCCCGGGGGATCACCCGGACCGTGGCGCCCTCCTGGACGAACTCGATGCGCCCGTCGCCGAGGGTGTGCCGCAGCCGCCGGTTGACCCGGTAGGCGCCGCCCTTGGCCTCGACCCACGGCAGCATCCGCAGCAGCCAGCGGGAGGTGATCTCCTGCATCTGCGGGGCCGACTTGGTCGTGGTGGCGAGGTTGCGCGCGGCGGCCGTACTCAGGGACTGCTGCGGCGCTTCGGGGGTGGTCCGGGCTTCCGGGATGCTGTCGACGGACATCGGGGGGCGTTCTCCTTGCACGACGGGGCGTCCGGCGCACACGGGTGCGTCGACCGGGAGACAGGGAGGGCTGGGCAACGAGCGGGAGGGATCATGGGAACCCGTTCAGAAAGGTAGCTGCTGAACTGGCCGCATCCACCAGCGAGACGAGATGCTTACCTCGAAACAGTGACAATCGGTTGCAGGGGTTTAACAGCCCGTTGGATGTGATCGCGCCATTCTGGACGGGCTCAATCAGCCAGCGGCCGGCCAACGGCGACCGTGTGACGCCCTCTTCCGTCGGGGCGCGGTGCCGCCGCCGGCTCCCGGGCATGGGAAAGGGCCCGGTGCCGTCGGTCGTCCGACGGCACCGGGCCGGTCCTCACCTCGTGCAGGTCCGCGGTCCCGGCGCGGCTGCGCCGGTCAGTGGGTGGCGGGGATCTGCTGGGTGATGCAGTGGATGCCGCCACCGCCCCAGGCCAGCGTGGTCGCGGGGACGCCCACCACCGTCTTGGCCGGGAACAGCGACTGGATCACCGCCAGCGCCGGGGTGTCGGAGGACGGGATGTTCGCGGTGGGCACGACCACGCCGGTGGCCGTCGGGTAGTAGTTCGTGTAGCTGAAGGTGATGACCCGGTCGGTGCCCACGGTGAACTTCGGCAGGAACGGCATCTCGGTCAGCTGGAACCGGCGCCCGCGGGCATCGGTGGCCGACTGGAGGATCCGCTTGTTGCGCAGCAGCCGCGGGTAGTTGGGGTCGTTGGTGTCCGACGGCAGGTTGATCAGCAGGGAGGCCGGGCCGGCGTAGGCCGCGACCAGGTCGACATGGCCGTCGGTGATGGTATCGCCGTACATGCCGTACGGCAGCCAGATCATCTTGCGTGCGCCGTAGGCGTCCAGCAGGGCGGCCTCGATCTGAGCCTTCGTCAGGTTCGGGTTGCGGTTGGGGTTGAGCAGACACTCCTCGGTGCCAATGATCGTGCCCTCGCCGTCCTGGAGGAGGGAGCCGCCCTCGAAGACCAGATCGACCGGGAGCCGGGGCACGCCGAGGTAGTCGCAGACGCCGACCGGGAGCAGGTCGTCCTTGTCGTGCGGGAACTTGTTGCCCCAGCCGTTGAAGGCGAAGTCGAGGCCGAGCAGGTGGGCGCCGCCGGGGTCGACGCCGAAGATCGGGCCGTTGTCCCGGGGCCAGCAGTCGTTGATCGGGTATTCGATGACGGTGATGCCGGGGCCGACCTTGGAACGTACGAAGTCACCCGTCCCCGTGTTGGCCACCATGGTCACCGGCTCGAACCGGGCCACGGCACGGGCCACGGCCGCGACCTCGTCCTGGACCGCCGGGAGCTTGTCCCCCCAGTTGTCGGCGGCGTCCCAGGGGAAGGCCATCAGACACCCGGCGTGCGGTGCCCACTCGCCGGGGACGGTGTAGGTCGTGCCGTTGCAGGTGGCCGCTCCGGCGCGGCCGGCGCCGACGGCGAGGCCGGCCCCCGCAGCGGCGGCCACGGCGGCGGATCTGCCCAGGAAGCGCCGCCGGGACATGGGAGAGAGGTTCATGTCGAGACCTTTCCGGTGTGGTCGTGGGGGGTGACGACTGTGGTGGGCGCGCGTACGCGCGTGGGGTTACGACGGCGGCGCGGACGGAGACGGAGACGGCGGCGCGGACGGAGACGGCTCTGTCACGGCCGGCGCGGCGGATGTGCCGTCGGTGGCTGCGATCCGGTCGTGCGGCCGGCGGACGACCAGGTAGAGCACGCCGGTGCCGAGCACGACGGCGACGCCGAGCGGCGCGGCCCAGATCTGGTACCAGGGCGCCCCGGGCGGTGCGAGCAGGGCGCGCGGCCAGCAGACGTTGATCACTTCGAAGCCGGCCCAGAGCGCGGCGAGGACGTTGAGCGCCGTCCCCCAGCGGCCCAGCCGGATCGCGCCGGCCGGGACCCACGTCCCGCGCAGCCGGGCGACGAGCGCGGCGGCGGAGACCAGGAAGAACGGCACGAAGGTGGCTGCCGTACCGAAGGAGATCAGCGATCCGATGGCGGTGGCGTTCAGGCCGAGCAGCAGCGCGGAGGCGGAGACCAGCGTGGAGGCGACCAGGCCCCCGATGGGCGCGGCCCGCCTGTTGACCTTGCGGACCTGCGCGGAGAAGGGGAACACGCCGTCGCGGGCCAGCGAGTACAGGCCGCGGGCGGCGCCGCCCTGTGAGGCCATCGCACAGGCCAGGAAGCTGACCAGCACGATCGCCACGAACGGCTTGTCGGACCAGGAGCCGAAGGAGGTGACCACGGCGGTGGTCACCGGGTCGATGTCCTTGCCCGCCACGGCCGCCGCCGGGTCCGGGTAGGAGATCGCGACGGCCACGGCGTTGAGCATGACCACCGCGCCGACCGAGAGCAGCGCCCACCACATCGCCCGGGGCACCTGCCGGGCCGCGTCCTTGGTCTCCTCGGCGGTCGACACGCAGGCGTCGAAGCCGATGAACGCCCAGCCGGCCACGGCGACGACCGCCATGAACGCCATGGGCAGCGAGCCGCCCGACAACTGCTCGGCGCCGAAGGTGCTGGTGAACATCGAGAACGAGTGCTTGCGGAAGAACAGCAGCAGACACAGGCCGACCAGGACGGAGGCGATCGCCTCCCCCGCGATGCCGGCCGACACGAACCAGCGCAGCATGCCGATGCCGTAGGCGTTGACCAGGGAACAGGCCAGCACGATGGCCACCGCGACGGCGACCAGGGCCCCGGGAGACGGTACGGCGCCGAAGAGCGCGAAGACCCAGGGCGACGCCAGGTAGGCGACGGTGGTGTTGCCGAACATCACGGCGAACTGCCACACCCAGCCGCCCAGCCAGCCGAACCGCGGGCCGATGAGCCGCCGGCCCCACTGGTAGGGCCCGCCGGCCAGCGGCCACTGGGAGGTGAGTTCGGAGTAGACGTTGACGACCAGGCACTGTCCGGCGAGGACGACCGGGAGCGCCCAGACCCAGGCGGGTCCGGCGATCATCGTCGCGATCATCGAGACGGCGTAGAGGGCGACGACCGGGGACACCACCGCGAACCCCATCGAGATGTTGCCCAGGATGTTCAGGCTGCGGCGGAGTTCTTGCCGGTAGCCGAGTGCTTCCAGGCGGACGGCGTCGTTGTCGTCGGGGGGCAGGGGTTGGGGCATGGGCGTACCTCGTCTTGTCGCACGAGCTAAAACTAACTTTGTTAGGCGGCGAACGTAGAGGCGTGACCGGCGTTTGGGAAGACCTTCCGGGTGAGTAACCTTGCGGAGTTGCCGAGATCGTGAGGGGGGCGGGTCGTGGGCCGGCCACATCAGGCGGTACTGAGCCGGACCGCCATCGCGCGCGCCGCGCTGGAGTTCATCGACGACCAGGGGTACGAGGCGCTCACCATGCGCGCGCTCGCCGACCGGCTGGGCGTGCGCGGCGCCTCGCTCTACCACCACGTCCGCTCCAAGGACGACATCCTGGACGCGGTCGGGGAACTGCTCGACGCCGAGATCGACGTCAGCCCGCTGCGGGACCGACCCTGGCAGGAGGGCATCGCCGCCTACGCCCGGGGCTACCGCCGTGTCTTCCTGCGCCACCCCAACGCCATCTCGCTCGTCGCGCGCCGCGGGGTGCGGGGCACCGACGCGCTGCGCGAGTACGACACCTTGCTGGACACCCTGGTCCGGGCCGGCTGTGAACCCGCGCAGGCCCTCGAAGTCGGTGCGGCCATCGACTTCCTGGTGCTCGGTTCGGCCCTGGAGACCTACACGGCCGGCTTCACCCGCCCGCCTGACGAGTACCGGCCCACGTATCCGGCGCTCGCCGACTCCCTCGAGGCCGCGACCCGGGTGGACCCGGATCCGGCGGCGCTGGACGACCGCGGCTTCGAGCGGGGCCTGGCTCTGCTCCTCGCGGGCGTGGCGCAGGAGCTGTCGTCGCGCTGAACGACTGGGCGGCCCCCACCGCCCCGGTGCCGCTGCGCTCCAGGCGGCTGTCACCGGGTCCCGCGGTATGCGAGCGCGCTTCGGGATGCCGCCCGATGGGGGTCGTGGTCCGAGGACCACGACCCCGACCGTGCTGCGACCGGGCGGACGAGCGTGCCGTCGGCCCGGAGACGCCTCGCAGGACCCCAACTCGGCTGTCACCGAGCCGGATTGGATCGGCCGGCCGAGCCGGGGCCTACGGGACGGGCGCGATGCCTCAGAGGACTGCGGTGGCGGTCTCCTCCTGCGTGCCGAAGGCCCCGTTCTCGTCCCAGTAGAAGACGGTGACCTTCACCTTGTCGCCCTTGACGAAGCCCGCGCCGGCCGGGCGGAGCGGCATCTGCACGGTGCGGCTGACGAAGTCGCACGTGACCTTGGAGGCGTCGATGGCGCCCGTCGCGTTCCGCTTGCCGGCGGCCGTCTTGGCGACCTTGGAGGCGTAACCGGCTATCTGAAGGTCGACGCCGGTGTCGCAGGAGTACGTGATGTCCAGCCGCAGGCCCTGCTTGTCGAGCGAGACCTGGGTGATGTCCAGCAGATTGGCCTTGGCAGCGGCCGTCGGAGCCGTGGCCACGGTTCCGGCGACGGCCAGCGCGGCGACGGCGGCCGCGACGGCTCCGGTGCGCCGGACTCGGGATGCCTTCATGCGTTGTTCCTTCCCCCTGAGCGGTCGCCTCACGGCGACTGCAACAGTTGTTCGTTTTGGTCGGGACGAACATTACGCGATCTTGCTGAAGCACCCTGGCGGTACGCGGCGGAGGCACGCCATCTGCGACCACCCGCGGCACCCCTGGTGCGACGTGCCCCGCGGGGCGGGCTACTCGTTCCCGCCCTGGCGGCGGATGCGTGCGGCGACGTCGTTCTGCTCCGTCTCCCACCAGGGGCGTACGCGCTCCTGCACCGGGCCCGCGGCCGGGCCGCCGGTGCGGGGGCCCTGGTCGCGGGCGTCGGCAGGGGCGGGGACGACGGTGAGTTCCGCGTCCAGGCGGCGGTCCAGGGCGACGGCCTGGACACGTTCCGCGCGCGCCCACTGGTACAGGATCGCCAGGACGAAGGGCAGCGCGACCAGCTCGGCGATGCTGAGCATGGCACCGCCGCCGATCTGCTGGTCGTGGTGGACGTCGGGCGACCAGGACGGCGCGTGGTGCAGATACCAGGCCCCCGCGATCAGCGTGCCGTGCGTCATGACCATCACGCCGGGCACCGCGTCCACGATGCCGTCCAGGAAGACCAGCGCGGCCCGCACCGGATGCGTGCACCACGCCGGCAGCGTCTCCTCGCGCGTCAGCACCGGTACGACGACCAGACAGCCGGCCACCAGCAGGTGCACGTACATCAGCTCGTGCAGCCACCCCACGCGCAGGGCGGTGCCGAAGTACGGCGTGAAGTAGATCGTCAGTTCGGTGCCCAGCACCAGGGCCGTGCTCACCAGGGGGAACGTCAGGGCCCGCACCACCCGGCCCGTCATCAGCCGCCGCACCCGTGCCCCGGACCTATCGGGCAGCGCCTCGACGGCCAGCCGCAGCGGATCGCCGAGGGCCAGCCCCAGCGGGACGACCAGGTCCAGGAGGATGTTCTGCACGGCGGCGGGCCAGAACAGCTCGTGGTCGTACACGGCGAGCCCGGACATCGTGGCCACGACCAGGCCGCCGAGCCCGATCAGCGCGAAGGCGGCGGTACGCGCGGGCGGCCAGGGCTCACCTCGCCGGCGCAGCCGGGTCGTACCCCAGCCGTAGAGCGCGCCCAGGACGGCCACCAGCAGCAGCGCGGGGACGTCCAGCTGCCACGAGGACAGCAGCCGCCCGGCAGTCAGCTCCGGCAGCTGCGCTGCCGCCAGGGACACCTCGTCACCGGCCATGCCGTTTGCCCTCCTTCGGGAGCCATGAGGCGAGTCGCCGCATCTTCACAGGGGGACGTTAGCCCCCCGCGAAGCGGCGCCGGACAGCGGGCCACGCATCGGGCTCGGCCGTGCGCGTGGGCGAGTTGCGGCGCGACCGGACGGAGCAACCGGGCGGCCTCGCGGGGAGTGGCGCGCGAGAGCCATCAATGCAGGCCGGGAGGGTAAGCGGTAGTGACCCCGACCGCCCGCACGGAAAGCAGGTGCCTTACCCATGTCCCAGACACAGGACGTCGTCGAGCTGATCCTCCAGGACCACCGGCGCATGGAGGACTTGTTCCGGCTCATGCGCAGCGTCGAAGCGGACCGCGCCGCCGCGCTCGAGGAGTTCGCCGACCTGCTGATCGCCCATGCGATGGCCGAGGAGGCCAAGGTCTACCCCGCCCTGAAGAGGTACAAGAACATCGACGACGAAGAGGTCGAGCACGGCGAGCACGAGCACGACGAGGGCAACGAGGCCCTGCTGGCCCTCCTGGAGGTGGAGGAGGTCGGCTCCGACGAGTGGGACTCCAAGCTGGAGGAACTGGTCGAGGCCGTCACCCACCATGCCGACGAGGAGGAGCGCACCATCCTCAACGGCGCGCGCGAGAACGTGGCCATGGAGCGGCGCGAGGAGCTGGGAGCGGCGTTCCGGGAGGAGCGCGAGCGTCAGCTGAAGGCCGGCTGCGGCTCGGTCGAGAACGTGCGCCGCATCGTCAAGTCCTGACCGCGACCCCATGTGGACGGCCGGGCCGGGCTCGGGGGCGCCGCACCCTCGGCCCGGCCCGGCTCACGACATCCGGCCACGGCCCCGGCCCGGCCGAGCACGCGACTGGCGCACCACATCGTGCGCCCGTGGAGGCACCGCGGGAGGCTGGCTCCATGTTCACGGTGATCATCTACCCGCCGGACAACCAGGGCGGCCGGCGCGTGCGCGCGGACGGCACGATCCTCGGCCGCGCCTACCGGCTCCGGGACGTCGTCGCGTTCCTGCAGGAGGCCGGTATGGAAGGGATCGACGACCTCGACGTCATCCGGTCCGACGACATCGAGTGGCGCGGCGGCGGGCCGGAGGTGTGGGCGCACTGAGCGTACGAGCCGCCGGCGCGAGCAGGCGGCCGGGGCAGACACGTACCCGGGGCGGCCGCCGTACCCGCGTCTCGGAGCACTCCCGTCAGGCGACAGGAGCGACGTGTCACCGCGTGTCGGTGGCCGCCGCTGGTGTCGTGATGCGTTCGGTCTCGTCCTGCACGAGCAGGGACAGCAGGGAGGCCACGGGGAGACCTGCTTCGGCCGGGTGGCGCAGCACCTTGTCGGGCTCGACGCGGTAGGTGTTGGTGCGTCCCTCGCGGGTGCGGGAGAGGTAACCGTCCCGCTCGAGATCGGAGATGATCCGCGCCACGGCTCGCTCGGTGAGCCGGCAGTGGACGGCGAGGTCACGGATGCGGACGTTCGGATTGTCGGCGATCGCCGCCAGGACACGCGCGTGGCTGGTGATGAACGTCCATCCGGTGTGCGACTCAGGTACTCCAACCATGCCCGGCATTTTAGAGGACGGTTGTTGCAGGAACCCACTTACATGACATAGTTTTCATGCAATAGCTGACGTACGCTCCCGTCGGGGAGCCACAGGGAGGAGCCCGAAGGTGCTGCGGGACGGGGCCGTGAGGCCGACGCTCATGAGCGACACCGGCGCGACGCCGCTGCCGGAGCAGATCACCGGGCACGCCTCGCACGGCGGCGACGTGCTGCAGTACGCACGGCGTGGAGCCTGGGTCATCTCTGCTCGCGGCGCCTACGACATGGAGTCGATCACGCCGTTGGCGGATGCGCTGGAGGCCGCGGCCAAGGAGCATTCCACGGTGGTCCTGGACGCGTCCGGCGTCACCTTCGCGGACTCGACCTTCTTGAACCTGCTGATCCTCACGCATCGTGCATGCTCGCTGCGCCTCGTCGCGCCGTCCGCCCAGGTACGCCGGCTCTGCGAAATCACCGGAGTCGACCGCCTCCTGGAGATCCGGGACACGCTCGACGAGGCAACCGCCTCCTGACGGCCCGCGCCCGGGCCGCGGGCGGCCCCGGTCCGCTCGTGCCACCCGGGGCGGCGTGTCGTTACAGGGGCGAGCGTCCGGAGACGGCACCGCCCGGGTCGTCGGCCAGGGCGAGGCGGGCGGTGACGCGTTTGCCGACCGGTTCCCGCTGGGCCTCGAAACCCTGGGCGACGGCCATCACGATCTCCAGGCCGTGCTGACCGACCCGGCCGACGTCCGCGGCCCGCGCCACCGGCAGCACGGGATCGGAGTCCCACACCGCGACCTCGACCAGGTCGCCGCGGATACGCAGATCCAGCAGCACCGGGCCGGGGGCGTACTTGCGAGCGTTGGTGACCAGCTCACTCACCACCAGCTGCGTGAGGTCCATGGCCCGCTGGGAGACGGGCAGGCCGTGGTCGCTCTGCACCCGGGTGAGGAAGTCCACGGCCAGGCGACGGGCGTGGGCGATGTCCGTGCCGTCGCCGTCCAGGGCTGCCGTGGTCTGCATGCCCCGCTGGTAGGGCATCGTGCTGTCCTCACCCACAGGTGCTGTATCCGTCCATACCGCGTTCACTGACCCGTTCACGGCCCGCGCATACCCGTTTCCATGCGGATGACGCCTGCGAACTTTTGTTGACTGCGCCACGCTCGGCTCTGCCGGCATCCGGCAGGATCCGGTGCGGCATGCCGGCAGAGCCAGAGCATGTCGCTTAGCCGAGCGTGCCGCAGAGCCGGCGGGCGTCGCCTACGGGGTGGTGCAGCGGACGGCTACCGGGCGGCGGTCCTGCGGTAGCGGCTGAGGACGGCGGCGCCGACCTGCTCGGTGGCCAGACACTCCAGCTCGGTATGGGGGCCCTCGGCGGGGAAGAGTCGGCGGCCGGTGCCGAGGACGGTGGGGAAGGTCAGCAGCCGGTACTCGTCGACCAGGTCGGCGGCCCTCAGCCGGTCCACGACGCTCAGGCTGCCGGTGACGATCACGTCCCGCCGCTCGCGCTTGACGGCATCCACCAGGTCGCCGTCGAGGAGCTGGGACTTCGCCCACGCGGAGGCGTCGGTGCCGGTCAGGGTGCGGGAGGCGACCAGCTTCGGGACGGCGTTCATGCGCGCGGCGAAAGGATCGTCGCGGCCCGGCCACAGCCGCGCGAACAGCTGCCAGGTGGCGCGCCCGAGCAGCAGGACGCCGTCGTCCAGCGTGCGGCCGAGACGGAACTTGTCGCCGGCGACGGCCTGCGGGCCGTACCGGAAGGCCCAGCCGCCCAGCGGCGTACCGGCGGACCCGTCCGGGTCGGACACGACGCCGTCCAGGGTGATGAACTCGATGACGATGACACTCACGACGAGATTCCCTTCGGTTCGGTGCTCACCGGTACGTACCGGCCGCACCGCCCGGACTCATCGCTCCCGGCGGAACTCTTCCGCGGACATCTCCAGCGGGAGCTCGAAGGACGTCTCCAGCGGCAGCTCGAAGGCGCCGAAGACACGCGGATCGGCGAACACGACGTTGTGTGCGACGCGGCCGCCGGTGACGGCGAACACCTGCAGCGTGTGCAAGCGGTGTCCGACGCCTGGCTCCGGCGCGTACGCGGCGAGCGCGGGCTGCCCGTTCGCGGTCAGCTCCCGCAGGCGCCAGCCCGTGCCGCGCATCGCGAACACCCGTTCCATGAAGCGCCCGTAGTCCCGGCTGCCCCGGTACCAGAGCGGCACCGGCGGCATCTCCAGCACCGCGTCGTCGGCGAGCAGCCTCACCAGCGCGGGGACGTCCGCCGCCTCGAACGCCTGCAGGTACCGCTGGACGACAGCCCGCGCCTCGGGATCGTCCGGCTCGGCGACCGTCCCGGCCTCCCCCACGTCGGCCACGGCGGCACGGGCGCGCTGCAGCGCGCTGTTGACCGCCGCGACCGTGGTGCCCAACTGCTCGGCGACCTCGGCGGCGCTGAACGCCAGCACCTCGCGCAGCACCAGCACCGCCCGCTGCCGCGCCGGCAGGACCTGCACCGCCGCCACCCAGGCGAGCCGCAGATCGGCCCGGGCGTCGAGGTCGTAACGCCGGTCGGGGAACGGCTCCAGCCAGGGCACGTCGAGCGCCGGCGCCAGCGGCGCGCCAGGATCGTCGCTCGGCGCCCCCAGCCCGGACGGCAGCGGGCGCCGTGCGCATCCCTCCAGCGCGGTCAGGCACACATTGGTCGCGATCCGGTACAGCCAGGTCCGCACCGACGCGCGTGCCGCGTCGTACCGGTCACGGGCCTTCCAGGCGCGCAGCAAGGTCTCCTGCACCAGATCCTCGGCCTCGTGGTACGAACCCGTCATCCGGTAGCAGAACGCCACCAACTCGCCCCGGTACGGCTCGAAGTCCACGGGCTCATCATGCCCCACGGGCTGACCGAATGCCCTCTTGCCCCGGCGCATCCGGCTCCGTCACTGTCGGGTGCACATGCGGCTCCGTCACCGCCTCTTGAGAGGGCGCCGCGCCCCCGATGACCGACCACCATCGGAGAACCCCCATGCTGCGGGTGCACTTCACGCCGGAGGACATCGCGCGCGTGCGCGTGGCCGCCGCCCCCGATCCCCTCTGGGAGATCACCAACAGCTTCCAGGTGCTGGCCGAGGACGACGCTCCGCTCCTGTTCGGCGACTGGCGGCGGCTGGTCCGCCCGCGGCTGCGCCCGGCGCCCGCGCTGCTCTCCGCGCTGCTGCCGCCCCGCGGCTACTCACCGGACTTCCTCACCCCCGACCTCGGCGGCTCCCACGACCTGGAGACAGCCGTCGACACCGTGCTGCGGACACCCCGCACCGCGCTGCGCAGGGACCTGGCCGCGCTCGCCGCCTCCCCGCGCCGCACCCGGCCGCTGCCCTCCGAGGCAGGCGCCCTTGCCGACGGCGAGCCCTCGGCACTCCGCCGGCTGGGAGCAGCCCTGCACGGTTACCACCGCTCCGCGCTCGCCCCGTTCTGGCCGCAGGTCCGGGCCCAGGTGGACGCCGACCTGGCGATCCGTGCCCGGGAGGCGCTCGAGGGCGGCACCGAGGGGCTGCTGGCGAGCTTCCGGCCGGCCCTGCGCTGGCGGCCGCCCGTGCTGGAGGCCGACTACCCCGTCGAGCGTGAACTCCGGCTCGACGGGCGGGGGTTGCTGCTCCAGCCGTCCTTGTTCTGTCTGCGCAGACCGGTCACGCTCGCCGCCCCCGACCTGCCGCCCGTCCTCGTCTACCCCGTCCAGCAGGCGCTCGGCTGGGCCCGCCCGTCCCACCGTCCGGCATCCGGCAGGGACATCGGCGCTCTGCTCGGCCGCACCCGCGCCGCGATCCTGGAGGAGGCCGTGACCGGCCGCACGACCGGCGAACTCGCCCGGCGTGTCGGTGTCTCCGGCGCTGCCGCGAGCCAGCACACATCGGTACTGCGCCGGGCGGGTCTGCTGCTGAGCGTGCGCCGCGGCAAGCACGTGCTGCACACGATCACACCCGCGGGACGGGCCCTGCTCGGAGGGTCGGGCTCCGTTTAAGTCAGGGCTTCAGCGTGTGGCGGGGCCGCAGGGGCGGCGACAGCCTGGGGGCCGGGGCGAACGAACGTCCCGTTCCGGCAGAGGGGTCTCCACACCATGCGCGACAGACGACGTTCGCTGCTCGGGGCTCTCGGCGCCTTGGCGCTGGCCATGGCGGCCCTGTGTACGACCGGTCCGGCGCACGCAAGCGAGAGGAACCCGGGTCCGAGCCGGGTCCTGACCGTGCCGGCCGCCGCACCGTCGTTCAGGTCCGCCACCGCGGAGCCTCCGACGACCTGGCCGAAGGCCGGCAGGATCGAGCACGTCCCGATCGGCGGCTCCCTCAATTGCCAGAGCGGCAACCTGTGCGTCGCGGCCTGGGACACCACGAGGGGGGACTACGCGGTCTTCTCCCTCTACTACTGCGACACCTACGCGCTCTCCAACTTCCTCGGCGCCGGCTCGTACTACAACGCCCAGACGGGAGGTGCCACGGCGTACTTCTACGGCCGGAGCGGCAACGTCGTGAATTCCGTTCGTCCGGGCGTCTACGGCGGCAATTACAGCTGGGACCCCGTCTGGTCCATCAAGAACTGCTGACGCTGCCACCGCCGCCAGGCGGATCCTGGTCCGCGGCGCCGGGGCAGCACGGCGCACGGCCCGGTGCCGCCCGCACCGGGGCGCGGGCCGCTACGCCCACAGCTCGCTGCTGTCGCACACCCGCGCGCCCATGTTCCGCTCCATCATGCGCAGCGCGGCGTCGGCGAGGTCGGCATGGATGTGGGCCACCGCGTCACGGGGAATCACGACCTGGAAACCGCGGATGTGGGCGTCGAGTGCGGAGTAGAGCACGCACTGCTCCGTCACCTGGCCGCACAGCACCAGCTGGTCGAACTGCTGCTCACGAAGCAGGTAGTCCAGCGGAGTCTCGTAGAAGGCCGAGTGGCGGGCCTTCAGCACGAAGAGCGAGGAGTCATCGGGCCGCAGCGGCCGCACCAGGCCGGCGTGCGGCCCGGAGAGGGCCTCTTCGAGCAGTTCCCCGTGGTGGGATCGCCACTCTCCGAAGTTGTCGTTCACATAGATCACGGTGACACCGCTGCGCCGCGCCCGCTCCAGCAAGTCGGTCAGCACAGGCACCACCGACTCGGCCGAAGGAAGCAGCTGCTCCGCGTCGGCGTGGTCATACGTGTTGATCATGTCGATGACGATCAGTGCGGTCTTGCCCATGGCGCCAAGGTTCCCACCGCTCGGCATTCGAGACCCGCAACCCGGCCGCTGCTCATCGACCGCCGGCTGACCGGCCGGCCTCCCGGCCCAGCGCCCCCTCTGCGCTCGCCCCGGCCCGCTCTGCGCTCGCGCGACCTGCCGGTATGACTGTCGCGCGGGGGCCTTCCCCCGCGTGGCGGAGGCCGGATGGCCCGCGCGACGGATGTGACCAGCAGGGGTCACGGGGAATCGTGGAGCGTCGGCAACGCCAGGTACGGAGGTCACGGTGGTCGTTCCCGCGCAATCGGAGACAGGTGGCGGCCCCACGTCCCCGGTCGCAGCCCGGGCGAGGACGTTCTGGTGGCGGCGGTGGCCCGTGTGGGTGCCCATGGCCGCCGCGTCGTGGGCAGTGGTGTACGCCGCTGTCCAGGTCGCGTGGGCGGCGGCGGGCGCCACCGTGCCGTGGAAGGAACACTCGGCGTACGCGCCGGCGGTCCAGCTTCTCCTGGCGGCCCTCGCCTTCCTGGCCGGCGGGGCCTGCCTGGCCTGCACCCGAACCCTTGCCTGGTCCGGCCGGGCCGCGGTGGCGGCCGTCCTGGCCGTCGCGATCCCGGTGTTCGTGATCGGGACGAACGGCCTGCCGATCTACTTCGTGACGCTGGTGACGCTCTCGGGAGGCTGGAGTGCCACCGGCCTGGGCCAGGTGCTGTTGAACACGGTCGGCGCCGTGCTCCTGGTCCTCGTCGCCCTGTCGTACCGCCGGCGGCTGCGCGGTGACTGCCCGCGCTGCGGACACCGGCACGCCGGCGCCGGTGACGGTCCACTCGCCCACCCGGCCGCGTCCAAGGCATCGAAGCGCACCCGTACCACGGTGTACCTGCTCATGTGCGGGCTGCTGCCGTGGGCGGGAGCCAAGAGCATCTGGACGCTGGGCGGCAACGCGCTCGGCGTCGCGGGCGACGACTGGAACAGGACGACGAGTGCCGTCGCGTCGGGACCGTCGGAGGCAACCGCGCAGGCCGGGATCGACGTGACCGTACTGGCCGCTTCGGCAGGGGTCTTCCTGCTACTGGGCCTGCTGTACACCTGGGGGCAGGTGTTCCCGCGCTGGACGCTGATCCTGTCCGGACGGCGGGTCCCGCGCCTGCTGCCCTTGATACCGGCCTGGTTGACCGGCATCCCGCTGACGATGTACGGGGCCGTCCTCATCGTGGTGGCCCCGCTCATCGCCCTCGGCGTGCTGCCCGCGATCGAGCCGACCCCGCCGTTCACCACCAGCTCGGGGGTCACCTGGATGGTCGAGTTCGGCGGTCTGGCGTTCGGGGGTCTGGGCATCGGCCTCGTCGTGGCCGCTCGCTCCTACGCCGCGCGCACCCGCCCCGTCTGCGCGACCGCCGGTGCGGACGTCACGGCGGGGAAGCCGCCCGCGTAGCCGGGGGCGCGACGTCGGCTCCCCGGTGACGATGGGCGGGCAGTCGGCGGCGCCTGTCGTCAGTCGAGGATCTCGGCGATACCGCGGCGGCGGAGGTCGGCCAGCCCCTCCACCATGGCCTTGATCTGTTCGGGGGAATGCCCGACCCAGTCCTTGAGCTCCGACACGACGCGGACCGGCTCACTCGTGCGGTAGGAGCGGGTGGGGTTGCCCGGGAACTTCTTGTCGGTGACGTTGGGATCGTCCTCCAGGGCGCCGGTCGGCTCCACCACGTAGATGCGCCCCGGGCCGTCGCCGGTTGCCAGCTCGGCACCCCAGGCGGCGGCGTCCAGGGTCTCGGAGACATAGACGTGGCGGGACGTGCGCCCTTCCTCGTAGTTGGAGGCGTAACCGGGGACCAGCAGATCCCCCGGAACGAGATGCGCCTTCGTACCGTGCAGGTAGGTTCCCGCCTCGTACACCTGGAAAGGGACAGGGGCGCTGGTCATGGGCTGCTCCTTCGGCGCCTGGGCACTGGGCTCGGTCACCAGGGAACCACACAGCCGCTCACGGACGCCCGGCGGATCCCGCAACGGTCGCAGACACGGCCGTACATGACGCGATGTCATACGCCCGCCGACACGCCCTGGTGACACGTCCCTGGTCCGTCAGAGCCGGGCGTGTGCGGTGATGTCGGCGGTGAACTCCTCGATCATGCTGCGGGTGACCGTGGGGCGGCACTGGTCGATGGCCGTCAGATAGTCCGCCGTGGTCGCTCCGGCCCGGTCGTCGGCGGTCGCCGTGCCGCCCGCGGACAGGTCCCGTTCGAACGCGGCCTGGGCCGCGGCCCGTGCCGCCTGCTCGATGTCCGCCGGGGTGAACAGATCACTCGCCTTCACCAACGTGTCGAGGTCGACGTCGGTGCGGTCCTCGGTGTAGCGGGACCAGATCGCTCGGCGGGCCTCCGGGTCCGGGGTGCCGATCGGGATCACGTAGTCGAAGCGGCCCGGGCGCAGGAAGGCCGGGTCGAGCGAGCGGACGGAGTTGGTGGCGCAGACCAGCAGCCGCTCGTCGCGCTCCCGGAAACCGGGGATGAGCTTGAGCAGTTCGTTGGTGACCGCGTGCATGCCCGCGGGTGTCCCCCCGCCGCGCACCGGGGCTATCTCCTCCACTTCGTCGATGAAGACGAGCACCCGCTCCAGTTGCGCGATCCGGGTGAAGGCGGCACGCAGCGCGGCGGCGAGGTTGCCACCGTCCGCCAGGCGGGAGGGGAGCAGCTCGACGAACGGCCAGCCCAGGCGCGAGGCCACGGCCCGGGCGAAGGTGGTCTTGCCCGTGCCCGGCGGCCCGAAGAGGGTGATCGCCCGTGGCGGCCGCACCCCGTGCCGGGCGGCGCGCTCCGGCTGCGCGAGCGGCATCACCACGCGGCGTTCGATCAGCTCCTTCTCCGTCTTCATCCCGGCCACCCCGCCCCAGAGGTGGCCGGGCAGCCACTGGCCACCGAGCTCTTCCAGGGAGTGGGCCATCGGGCCGGTCGGCGGCTCGACGCGCTCGTAGTAGGCGACGGCGGGCCTTCTGGTGTAGCCCGCGTTGGCCAGTCCCTCGCCCAGCAGTTCCTCCGTGGGCAGGACGTAGGCGATGCGCTGCACCCGGGCCGCCACCAGACGCCGTTCCAGTTCTCTCAGCAACGCGCTGGCCAGCCCCCGTCCACGCCAGACGGGTTCGATCGCGATCCGCATCACCCAGGCACGCTCCCCCGCCAGACAGGCGAGCGCCGAACCGACCACCGCGCCGCCGTGGACGGCGACGACGGCCGGCTCTCTGGCGGTCAACGCGGCGATGCACTCGGCGAAGGAGAAGACGGACTCCTGGCCGAGTTCAGCTGTGGTGTCGATCAAGTGCACAACCGCCGCCAGGTCGTCCTCGCGGTAGTCGCGGACAAGCCAGTCCATGGGGTGCCGCCCTTCGCCGTTGGCCGTGAAGCACCGACACTAGGGAGCGTGCGACAGCACGAGCTTGCTCCATCCTGGACAAGACGAGGCCGGTGAACCGACCAAGAAGTCCTTGACTGCTTACCCCGACTCGAGGGTGACGGCAGACCCGCTTGGATTCTCCAAGTGGCGTGACTACGCTGCCCCCTCATGATCACAGCGGCAGAAACGCGTACGGGCGGCTCACCGGTCCGGATCGGCGCGCTCGCGCCGTTGAGCCGGCCCGGCTGGGCCGAGGCAGGCCGGCACCTGCTCGCCGGAATGGAGTCGGCGGCGCGCGACGTCAATGACGCAGGGGGTGTCGGCGGCAGGCCGCTGGAACTGGTGGTACGGGACACGGCGGCCGATCCGCAGCGGGCCGCGGCGGCCGTGGAGGAGTTGGCCCGGCTGGGCGTGGCCGCGCTGGCCGGGGAGTATCACAGCGTGGTGGCGCGCGCCGCGGCCACCACGGCCGACGCCCTCGGCGTGCCGTACCTGTGCTCGTCCGCCGTTCTCGACGCGCTGACCGAGGAGCCGACGGACCGGGTGGCCCGCCTGTGCCCGGCGCAGTCGCACGGCTGGCGGATCTACGCGGACTTCCTCCTCGGCGCGGGCCACCGGCACATCGCCGTGGTCACTCAGCCCAGTGTCTACTGGGCGACCGGCACCCGCTTGCTGCGGGAGTACCTCGCCCCGCACGGCGGTACCGTCACCGAACTCGACATGAGCGAGCCGTCCCGCTCAGCGGTCTGCGACCGACTGGCCGCGCACCACGCGACGGCCCTCCTCCTTCTGGTCGGCCACCCCGAACCGGCCGTGCCGATCGTCGCGTCCGTCCGCCGTGACCAGCGGCTCGCCGAGATCATGATCGGTGCACCGGCCGGGCAGCCGGAGTTCGCCGAATGGGCGGCACTGCTCGGCGACGACGGCACCGCGATCCCGTTCCTGCGCTACCTGCCCGAACACCTCACCCCGCTCGGCGCACGCGCCGCGAAGATGCTGCGCGAACGGCTCGGGCAGGCACCCTCGTTCGTCGCCTTCGAGGGCTACGACACGATCGCCGTCCTCGCCGCCGTCCTGCGCGCCCACGGCACGGACCGGGCCCGCCTCGCCGAAGCGTGGCCGCACGTCGCCGTCGACGGCACCCGCGGGCGGATCACGTTCTCCCGCACGCCGGGCATCGGCGTGTGGCAATGGGCGTGGCCACCCGTCCAGGTCGTCGACCGGGACCCCGCGAACCCCGACCGCTTCCGGGTCCTGCACACCGGCTGAGTGCACCCCGGCCGTCCGGCTCCCGGCACAGCGCCTCGGGCGGCAACCACGTTCACGATGCCGTCCGAGGCTGCCCCGGGCGAGCCGGCCGGCATGGGCGGCCGGCCCCCGACGACACGGCGGACGGTGCCCGATACGCCGCTGCCCGGCGACGCGCCCCGCGCCCCGCGCCCATCGCCCATCGCCCATCGCCCATCGCCTAGCGATTCACGGATCGCATCCCCGCCTCGTCGTACCGCTCCCCCGCCGCCTCGGGCAGCTCGGCGTCGATGCGGGCCAGGTCGTCGTCGGTGAGCACGATGTCGACCGCGGCGGCGTTCTGCTCCAGGTAGGTGCGGCGCTTGGTGCCCGGGATCGGGACCAGGTCCTCGCCCCGGGCCAGCACCCAGGCGATGGCCAGCTGGGCCGGAGTCACGTCCTTCTCCGCCGCGATCTCCTTCACCTTGGCCGCGAGCCGAAGGTTCGCCTCCAGGTTGTCGTCCTGGAAGCGCGGGTTCTGGCGGCGCCAGTCGTTCACGTCCAGATCGTCCGGCGAGGTGAACCGCCCGGCGAGGAAACCACGGCCGAGCGGCGAGTACGGCACGAAGCCGATCCCCAGCTCACGGCAGGTGGGCAGTACCTCGGCCTCCACATCCCGTGACCACAGCGAGTACTCGCTCTGCACCGCGGTCACCGGGTGCACGGCGTGGGCGCGCCGGATGGTCTGCGCGCTCGCCTCGCTCAGCCCGATATAGCGCACCTTGCCCTCGGCGACCAGTTCCCCGAGCGCGCCGACGGTCTCCTCGATGGGCACGTTCGGGTCGACCCGGTGCTGGTAGTACAGGTCGATGTGATCGGTTCCCAGGCGCTGCAGCGAGCCGTGGACCGAGCTGCGGACGTGCTCGGCCGAACCGTCCTGCGGGCCGACCGTGCTGATGTCGCCAGGTACGGCGTCGTCCATCCGGTAGTTGAACTTCGTCGCGATCACGTACTGATCACGGCGCCCCTTGATCGCCTCGCCGACGAGCGATTCGTTGGTGAGCGGTCCGTACATCTGTGCGGTGTCGAGAAAGTTCACCCCGAGGTCGAGGGCGCGCCGGATGGTCGCGATCCCCTCCTCCTGGTCGGTCGATCCGTAGAAGGCGGACATGCCCATACACCCCAGGCCGATGGCCGATACCTGAAGCTCCCGCAGACTGCGCTTTTGCATGCCGTGTCCCAGCCTTTCCTGCACACTCGTTCGTCGTTCGGACGACGCGAAGCCTTCGTCCATCCAGCAACGGATGAAGCCTTCATCCATCCAGCAACAGATTCCGTGGCCCGGCATCCCAGGAGGGACACCGGGCGGCACGGGCCTCGCGCCCCGGTGCCCGCGACGCTACGACTTGGAGCACACTCCAGCGCAAGTCGGCCGCCCGCGTGGCGGGCCGCTGCCATGCAGGCGGGCATGTGCGTGTGCCGGTCTGCCGGGGCTCAAAGCTAGTGCGGCCCGCTCGGACGTCCGCCGTCCGCATCGCGGCGCAGGGTCGCGGTGGCGATGTCCAGGAAGTCACGCAGCAGCTCCTCCCGGCGGTCCGCGCAGACGACCAGGCACGTCTGCATGCCCGGGGCGTCCGTGACCGGGAGATGGACGAGGCCCTCACGGGAGTAGGACCGCGCGACGCTGAGCGGGACGAGCGCGATGCCCCGCCCCAGGGCGATGAGCTCGAACTTCTCCTCCAGCGACGACGTCCGCAGCGTCGGCGCGTCCAGCACCCGCTCGCCGTCGAGATCGCCGAGCGTGACCTCCGAGCGGGATGCGAGCGGGTGCGCCGCCGGAACGCAGGCGACTCTCGGCTCGCAGCCGACGGGGATCGTACGCAGCCCGGTGTCGTCGAACGGCCGCCGCAGGTACCCCACCTGGGCCCGGCCGTCGCGCAGCGGCGCGTCCTGCTCCCACCAGCGCACCGGTACGACGTCGGTCTCCACCTCGGGGTGGCGGGCGCCGAACGCCCGGATCGCGTCCGAGACGTGCAGCCCCGGAGAGAAGGCGATCACCAGCCGTTGCACACCCCGGTCCGCGTCGTGCACGCGCCGCACTGCCGCGGTGACCGCCCCGAGGATCGCTTGCGCCTCCTCGTGGAGCTGCTGCCCGGCCGCGGTCAGCTCCACGCTGCGGGTGGTCCGCACCAGCAGCGCGCACCCCAGCTCCTGTTCGAACGCCTTGATCTGCCGGCTGAGCACCGGCTGGGCGATGTACAGCTGTTCCGCCGCCCGGCCGAAGTGCCGGTGCTCGGCCACCGCGGCGAAGTAGCGGAGCTTGCGCAGATCCAGATCCATACCTTGACGGTATCAATCGGCGGGGAAGGTATTGGACCGCCACGGGGCTCCGCGCGGAGACTCGACGCATGATCGTCATCACCGCTCCCACCGGGCAGATCGGCGCCCGGCTCCTGGACATCCTGCTCGACCGGGCCCCCGCTCGCGGGGAAGAACTGCGCGTCGTCGTGCGCGATCCCGCACGGCTCCCGGACCACGTCAGGTCTCGCGTGGACGTCGTCACCGGCTCGCACGGCGACGCGGACGTCGTCGACCGGGCCTTCACCGGCGCGCACGCCGTCTTCTGGCTCGCCCCGCCGAACCTGCGGGCTTCGAGCCTTGACGAGGTGTACGTCGATTTCACCCGGCCCGCCGCGAAGGCGTTCGCGGCCCACGGGGTCGGCCACGTCGTCGGCGTCTCGGCGCTCGGTCGCGGCACCCCGGTCGCCGACCGTGCCGGACAGGTGACGGCCTCGCTCGCCATGGACGACCTCATCGCGGGTTCGGGTGTGGCCTACCGTGCGCTGGCCAACCCCACCTTCATGGACAACCTGCTGTGGCAGGCGGCGTCGATCCGCGACGCCGGCGTGTTCACCGGCCCCCTCGCCGCCGACCGCAAGGCACCCCTCGCCGCCACCCGGGACATCGCCGAGGCCGCCGCCGGCCTTCTCCTCGACCGCTCGTGGACCGGCACGGGCGAGGTTCCCGTGCTCGGCCCGGAGGACCTGTCGGCCGACGACATGGCGCGTGTCCTGTCCGAGGTGCTCGGCCGTCCGGTCCGCTACGAACGGCAGTCGCTCGAGGACGTACGCGTCGGCCTGACCGCGCGCGGGGCGGCCCCCGAGCTCGCGGAGGCGTTCGCCGACATGGTGCGCGCCAAGGGTGAGGGTCTGGACGACGGCGTGCGACGCACCCCGGCGAACGCGGGGCGCACGACGTTCCGGCAATGGTGCGAGGAGGTGCTCCGGCCGGCGGTCGAAGGGTGAGCGCAGCCACCGCCGTCTGCCCGTAGTGGTCGCGGTCGAGCTCCCGGCGGCGGCGCCACGCCGGGATCTTGCTGCCGCGCGGCAGCAACCGGGTCAGCGGTCGCGCAGGGGGTTCAGGGGGTCGATCACCACCCCGGGGTTCAGGATCCCCGCCGGATCGAGCACCGTCTTGGCGGCTTGGAGTGCGGAGCCGAAGAGGTCGGGGCGCTGCCGGTCGTACCACGGCCGGTGGTCGCGGCCCACCGCGTGATGGTGGGTGATGGTGGCACCGCTGGAGATCAGCGCTTCGGACACCGCCTGCTTGATCTCGTCCCACTGCTCCACGGTCTTGCCCCATTCTCCGGCCGCGTAGATGCCGAAGTACGGTGCCGGGCCGTCGGGATAGACGTGGGTGAACCGGCAGGTCACCACCCCCACGGCACCGACCTGACGCATGGCGTCCTGCGCCGCCTCGTCGACGGTGGCGCGCAGCGCGTCGAAACGGTCCCAGGTGCAGGCCGTCTCGAACGTCTCCACGATCATGCCCTGGGCGGCGAGCGCGTCGCGGTGATAGGGCATGCGCATGAAGGAGGAGCGCCAGGCGTCGGCGGCCGCGGTGCGCGCGGCCCGGTCGGCGGTGTCGGTGTGGCGCGGCGGCTCGGTCAGGGTGCCGCCGTGGTCCCGGCACAGTTCCAGCGCGCGTTCCATCCATGCGTGGACGGGGTGGTCCGCCGATTCGAAGCCGAGCACCAGGACACCGGTCGACGAGCCCGCGTTGATGAGCGCCTCCATCGGGTCCAGCAGGCGGCAGTTCGCCGGGTTCAGTCCGGACTGGGACAGGGCGCGCACGGCCCGTACGCCCGCGTCGTGGTCCGCGAAGCCCACCGAGGCGCCGGCCCTCCACCGCGGCCGCGCCTGGAGGCGGACCCAGGCCTCGGTGATCACCCCGAGCGATCCCTCGGAGCCGAGGAACATCCGGTCGGGGGAGGGCCCGGCGCCCGAGCCCGGGAGCCGGCGGGTGGCGACGACGCCGGACGGGGTGACGATCCGCAGGCATTCGGTCAGGTCGTCGATGTGGGTGAGGTGCGTGGCGAAGTGGCCGCCCGCACGGGTGGCCAGCCAGCCGCCGAGCGTGGAGAACTCGAAGGACTGCGGGAAGAAGCGCAGGGTGTGTCCCGTGGGCCTCAACTGCTCCTCCAGATGCGGGCCGAAGACCCCGGCCTGGACGAGCGCGGCCCGGCTGGTGGTGTCCACTTCGAGGACCCGGTCCATCGAGGTGAGGTCCATGCTGATCACGCCGGCGTACTCGTCACCCACGCGTGGTTCGACGCCTCCGACCACGGAGGATCCGCCGCCGAAGGGGATGACGGCGATGCCGGCGTCGTTGCACCAGTCGAGTACGTCGACGACCTGCTCTTCCGATGCCGGGCGCACGACGAGGTCGGGTATGTGGGGCAGCCTGCCCAGCAGTGCCCGCACGACATCGCGGAATGCCTGACCGTGGCTGTGCGCGAGCCGGTCACGGACGTCCTGCGAGACGATCGAAGCGAGCGTCCGCGGCGCCCGGACCCTGCTCGCGCCCACACCGAAGGACTCGACCGGAGGGGCCTCGTGCACGGCGAGGTCCGCGCCGGGCAGCAGTTCCGCGGTACGCCGGGTGAGCTCCGCGCGCTCAGCGGCCGTCACGGCGTCCTCGACGTTTCCCCAACCCCACCATGAGCGCGTCTTGCTGTGCACCGGCACACCGCCTATCTGAACACAGGGTAAGTTACCTTGCAGTCACATTTGCATGGGATGGCAGCATGAGCAAGCAGCAGAACGCCTCACGCACGGTGGGCACCAAGGGGATGCCACGCAAGGAGCGGGAACGGCTGATCCTGGACGCGGCGGCCGAGGAGTTCGGCGGCCGGGGATACGCGCGCGGCTCGACGGCCGTGGTGGCCGCCCGTGCGGGCATCACCAAGCCGATGATCTACGAGTACTTCGGCTCCAAGGACGGTCTGTACCTGGCCTGCCTCGACGCCGCCGGAGCCCGCCTCGTCGCGGCCGTCGAATCCGCCCAGGAGGGGCCGGCGGACCTCACGCGGGCGGTGCGAACGCTGCGGGCCATTTTCCGGGTGCTCGAGTCCCGCATGCACGACTGGCAGCTCGTCCACGACCCGACTCTGCCGCCGGACGGCGCCCTCCAGTCCGCGGCTGCGGGGTACCGGCGGAGGCTGAACCGGATGGGCGCGGTCGGTGTGGCCGCGTTCCTGCGCTCGTCCCAGGCCGACGAACCGCTCGACGCCGACCTCGCCACGCATCTGTGGTACGGAACCGTGAGCGCCGCGGTCGCCTGGTGGCGGCACCACCCCGAGCAGAGCGCGGACGACATGACCGCACGATTCCAGCGGATCCTGGCGGCGCTGGATCCCCGGACCCGGTGACGCCGAGCGGACGAGTTCCAGGGCGTTCTGCAGGTTGTGCTCGGCGATGCCCGCCATGAACTCTCTGCCGGGGAAGTCGCCGTCGAGCAGCGAGTCGCGGGCCGCAGCAAGAAGGCCGTCTACCCCAAGTCGCCCAGCTTGCACGCCTATCGACGCGGACGCGGTCGCTTCGTTCCGCCACTCGAGGAACGGGCGTCCGGCAACCCACCCCGGAAAGCGCGGCCTACCGCGTCCCCCGGTGGCGAAGGGAGACGACTCCGGAGTCGCAAGGCCCGGGCAGCCGTATTTTCGGTTGCGTCCGGGGCGGTGAGCCCGGTGGAGTGAATCCATGGACGAGGCCGCTAGTCAGGTGCGGGCCGCGAGGACCGCACCTGGCCGAACGACCGTGGGGCAGCCGGCGCCGTGGCACGGGCCGGCGCTGCTCGCGGCCTTGATGCTGGCCGCGTTGACCTTCAACACCGCGGAAAACCTGCCCGTCGGTCTGCTGGAGCTCCTCTCCGCGAGTCTTCGGGTGTCCTTGTCGGCGGTCGGCCTGCTGGTCACCGGTTACGGCGTGACGGTGGCCGTGGCGTCCGTGCCGCTCGCCCACATGCTTCGGGCTGTGCCCCGGCGTCATGTGCTGACAGCCGTACTGGCCGCCCTCGTCGTGTCCAGTCCGGCCGCGGCGTCGGCCCCCTCCTACAGACTGCTCCTCGTGGCACGGCTGCTGACCGCGCTCGCTCAGGCGCTGTTCTGGGCCGTGATGGGGCCGGTCGCGGTGGGCCTGTTCCGGCCCGAGGTGCGCGGCCGCGTCGTCGGGGCGCTGTCCGTGGCCGGTTCCCTCGCCCTCGTTCTCGGTGTCCCCGCCGGGACGTGGCTGGGCAACCACAGCGGCTGGCGGCTCCCCGTCGCCCTTCTGGCGGCTCCGGCGCTCCTCTCCCTCGTGACGATCGCCGTGTTGCTGCCGACCTCACGGCCGGAGGAAGACCCAGCCGCTCACGGGATCAGTCCGGACGCCCACCGGTTCCGTACGGTGCTGGTGGCCGGGACCCTGTCCGCCACGGGGGCTTTCGCGGGCTACACGTACATCGTCAGGTTCCTCGGCGATGTGAGCGGCTTCTCCTCGGATGCGGTCGAGGTGCTGCTCGTGGCTTTCGGCCTCGCGTGTCTGACCGGCGTGAGCGTCACCGGGGCGCTCGTGGACCGCTTTCCGCGCGGCGCGTCGGCCACTGCCGTGGCCACGCAGGCGGTGGGCATGCTCGGACTGTACGGAGCCGGAACCCATCCGGAAGCAGCGGTGGTGTTCCTGGTGCTGATGGGCGGTGCGCTCGGACCGGTCTTCATGACCACGCAGAACGAGATGCTGCACTGTGCACCGGGCCGCACGGACGTGGCACTCGCGGCGAACTCCGGTTGCTACAACGCCGGAATCGCGGCGGGCGCCGCCCTGGGCGGAGTGGTCCTCCCGCTCGCCGATGTACGCGGCACGTTCCTCGCCGGCGGGCTGACGACCGCCGGCGGCTGCGCCGTGCTGCTCGCCGGGCGACTCTGCGGATGCGGCCGCCGTCGCCGTGGCGGGCTGTCACATCCGGCGCCCCCTGCGCGGTCCTCGCTTCAGAAGCCAGGGAAGGGATCGTCAGGATGAACGCCGTCATCGTGTGCGCCTCCGTGTCGCACGGCAATACGCGTCGTGTCGCCGAAGTCATGGCCGAGGTACTGGGCGCGGAAGTCGTCTCGCCCGAGGAGGCCGAGCCCGCGCGGCTGGCTGACGCCGGGCTCGTAGGGTTCGGCTCGGGCGTCTTCCACGGCAGGCTCCACCCCCGCCTCACCCACTTCGCCGAAGCGCTCCCGGTACGGCGAGGAGGCCGGGCGTTCGTCTTCGCCACCAGCGGCTTTCCCGAGATCCCGATCGCACCGTACACGCGCCCGTTGAGCCGGCTCCTCGAGCGCAAAGGGTTCACCGTGGAGGGGACGTTCGCGTGCCGGGCCCTCGACACCTGGGCGCCGTTCAAAGTCGTCGGCGGCATCCACAGGCAGCGGCCGAACGCCGGGGATCTGGCCGCTGCCCGAGCGTTCGCCGAGGGACTGAGGGAAGGGCGCCGGCCGGTCTCGTAACCGGATCGGCAGGCCAGGTCGTACCGGCCCGCCGGCTGCTCGCGTCCGAGCCGACGCCCCGCCCCGCCCGGCCCCACCCGGCCCCGCCCCGGGGAAGCGTCCGGCCTCGCCCGTCGTCATCCGTGGAGGGGGCCGTGCGCTCCCCCGTGCGGCGGAGGGGAATTGCGCCCGCCGGGCGATCCGCCCGCGGTCCCGAGCTGCGATCTTCGATACCGGGCGGGCCGCCGGGCCCGCCGGACCGAGGAGGAGACGTGTCCCGTAGTGCCCGTGGCCCGCAGGTGGGTGCCGGGCGCATCCGAACCTCGTGGAAGGCCGCGCACGAGCCGGTGCCCGGGGTTTCCGCACGGACGCGCCGGCTCGCGTACGCCGTTCCCCTCGTCGTGCTGCCGTCCAGTGTCTGGCGGTTGCCGGCAGCGTTCGACAGCTCGATCGGCGCGGGCGAGCGACTGTACGTTCCGATGCTGTCGGTGGTGTCCGAACTGCTGGCGTTCACGGCGTGATGCCCGGCCGTGACGGTGCCTTCGGCCAAGTGGGGCGCCGCGGCCCGCTCCTCGCGCGGCGCCACCTTCTGGGGACGGGCGATCAGCGCACGGGGAAGCCGAAGGAGTAGCCCTGCCCCTTGAGCCAGGGCAGGATCCGGCGCAGGGCTTCGACGGTCTGGGAGCGGTCGCCGCCCGCGTCGTGGAAGAGGATCGTCGGCCCGTTGGGCACCTCCCGCTCGACGGTCGCGACGATCGCGTTCGCGCCGGGCCGTTCGAAGTCCTTGGAGTCCACGTTCCAGCCCAGCGGGCGCATCCCCCGGGAGGCGGCGAGCGTGCGGCTGTACGGGGTGAACGCGCCGCCGGGCGCCCGGTAGTACATCGGCTTCACGCCCCCGGAAGCCTCGGTGATCATGCGTTCGGCGTCGAGGATCTCCTGCGACTGGTAGGCCTGGGACTTCTTGTCCATGGCGGTGTCGTGCGACACCGAGTGGTCGCACAGCCGGTGGCCGGCCGCGACGACCTTCTTGACGAGATCCGGGTGGGCCTGCGCCTGCGTCCCCACCATGCAGAACGTGGCCTTCACCCCGTACGTCTCGAGCACGTCGAGCACCTGGGGGGTCCACACGGGGTCGGGGCCGTCGTCGATGGTGATGTTCACGCCACGGGGACCCTTGTCGGAGGAGTGCGCGATGGTGGCCGCCACCGACTGCGGGGCGGCGCCCGGCTTCGCCGGCGTGGACGCCCGCGGCGGAGTGCGGTCCACGGTATCGGCCTGCGCCGTCCACACCGCGGCACCGGCGGCCAGCAGCGTCACCCCGAGTGCCGCCCCGACCGTCCTGCCGTACCAGCCCCGCCCGCCGCCGTGACGCGCCATGTCCGCCCCCTGCTTCCCCTCGGTTCCTCACCACCGTCGGCCGCCGTGCGACCAACTGACAGGACGAGGAAAAGGTTCCGCCGGATGCGTCTGTTACCGATCACTGACAATTCCGGGAAGGGCCACCGACAACGCGGCGGCCGGCACGGGCCGAAGCCCGGTCAAATTGTCCAACTCATCCGTAAAGCACAGGACATGCGCGCGTGCCGTCTCCGACGGCATGGTGCAGCGCCTGTACCGCGGCGCGGCCGCGAATCCCCGCCCCGCCTCGCCGCCGGCCCGAATGCGAGGTGATCGGGCGGGCGGTCCGTCTCAGGGGGATACGGCCCGGCCGGACTGTTGCCCGGCCGGACTGTGGATCCGATGCACGGCAGGTCTGCGCCGCGCGGCGGACACTGGGCCGTATGACCCACACTCGTGCGCCCGCCGCTCCCCCACCCGGCCGCCGCACCGTGCTGGCGGCCCTCGCCGGCGTGGCGCTCGGCGCCGCGGGCTGTTCCGCCCGTACGGCCTCGGCCGCGCGCCCGCCCCAGAGATCCACGACACCGTCCTCCCCTCTCGCACACACCGGCAGCGGGGCAACGTCGCCCTCCCCCGCGCTGCCGCACACCACGCCATGGCTGCCGACGTCGGCGGAGGTGCAGCCGGCGGCGAAGCTGCGGGCCGTGCAGGTGGTGGAGGCGATCGGCGCCTGGGGCGAGGGGCAGGGCGGGACGGCCGCGGCACGGGCGCGAGTGGCCCGGCTCGGGCTGCCGGCGGCCCTCGCCGATCAGGCGGGGCCGCTCCGGCCGGCGGCGGACCAGGCGGTGCTGCAGGTCCTGGACGCGCAGTACGGCGGCATTCTGGCGCGGTCCGCCAGCGTGCTGGTGGTGTGCCGGCAGTGGATCCGGCGCGGCGGCCGGGTGATCGCCGGAGGGACGACGGTCGACGTACGGCTGACCCGGTCGGGGTCCGGATGGACGGTCGGTGCCCTCCACCCGGCGCGTCCTGGACCGGCCGCCAGGTCGCTCGCGCCCGCTGTCCGGGCCGTGCTGTCCGACGACCGGATCGCGTTGCCGCCGGCCGCGGTCGCCGACCTGCGCAGCGGTCAGGTGCACAGCAGTGTCGCGGAGGCGATGCTCGCGCTGGCGCGGACGTACCGGCTGGAGGTGAGCGTCGTGCGCTCCGGGCACCCGCTGGACGTGTTCGGCACCCGCAGGCCGAGCGACCATCCGCACGGCCGCGCCTTCGACGTATGGCGGATCGACGGTCACGCGGTCGTCGACCCGGCGACACCGCGGGGCCTGGTGGAGCGGTTCATGCGTGACGCGGCGGCGGCCGGGTCCTACAACGTCGGCGGCCCGGTCCTGCTGTCGGGCGGCGGCCCTGGTCAGTTCTTCAGCGACGCCACCCACCACGACCACGTGCACGTCGGCTTCCGCACCTGACGCCGACGCGACGGCCGGGTGGCAGTGGGCGGCCTGAGGTCAGCCGGTGGCCGGGGCCGCGGTGTACTCCTCGTCGGTGACGGGCGTCAGCCAGTGCACGACGTCGTGGTCGGCGTCGCTCTCGTTGATGGCGAGGTGGACCATCAGCCGGTCGGGCGCGGCGCCGTGCCAGTGCTCCTCGTCGGCCTCGAACAGCACCCGGTCGCCGGGCCGGATGACCTCGACGGGGCCGCCCCGGCGCCGGCACAGCCCGACCCCCTCGGTGACGAAGACGGTCTGGCTCAGCGGGTGGCGGTGCCAGTGGGTGCGTGCTCCGGGCATGAAGTGCACCAGGGCGGCGGTGACCCGGGAGGGCTCGGGCGCGGCGGCGACGGCGTCGATGTAGACATCGCCGGTGAACCAGTCGGCGGGGCCCTTGACGGTGGTGATCGAGCTTCGGGTGATCTGCACGGTCGTTTCCTTCTCGTGGGCTACGGCACGGGGCCGAGGCGTGGGTTGCCGTGGGGGGTGGGGTCAGGGCTTGAGGAGTGCCTTGACGGCGCGGCGCTCGTCCATGGCCTTGTAGCCCTCGGCGACGTCCGCCAGGGGCAGGGTGAGGTCGAAGACCTTGCCCGGGTCGATACGGCCGCTCAGCACGCGCTCGATCAGGTCCGGCAGGTAGCGGCGCACCGGAGCCGGGCCGCCCCGCAGGCCGACGTGGGAGAAGAACAGCTCCTGGCCGTCGATCGCCACCTCGTGCGGGACGCCGACGAAGCCCACGTTGCCGCCGGGGCGCGTCGACTGCAGCGCCTGCCGCATCGCCTCGGCCGTACCGACGCACTCCAGCACCGCGTCGGCGCCGATCCCGCCGGTCATCTCCTTGATCCGGGCGACGCCCTCCTCGCCGCGCTCGGCGACGATGTCGGTCGCACCGAACTCGCGCGCGAGCCGCTGACGGGACGCGTGGCGGCTCATCGCGATGATCCGCTCCGCGCCCTTCTCCTTCGCCGCGATCACCGCGCACAGCCCGACCGCGCCGTCACCGACGACCACCGCGGTCGAGCCGGGCCCGACCTGGGCCGCGTCGGCCGCGTACCAGCCGGTGCCCATCACGTCGGAGACGGCCAGCAGAGCGGGCCACAGCTCCTCCCCCGGTACCTCCGCCGTCGCCACCAGCGTCCCCTGCGCGTTCGGGATGCGCACGTACTCGGCCTGGCAGGTGCTCATGAACTCCCGGTTCAGGCAGCTGGACTGCCAGCCGGCCCGGCAGTTCGCGCACGTGTTGTCCGACGTCGCGAAGGACCCCACCACGAACTGGCCCGGCCTGACCGCGGTGACCTCGGAGCCGACCTCCTCGACGAAACCGACGTACTCATGGCCCATCGGATGGGCCGCCTCGGTCGCGTCCAGACCGCGCCAGGGCCACAGATCCGAACCGCACACACAGGTCACCGCCGTGCGGATGACCGCATCCGTCGGCTTGAGGATCTTGGGATCGTCGAGGGTCTCGAAGCGGACGTCGCCGGGGGCGTGGATCACAGCTCCGCGCATGAGGGGTCCTTACGTTCTTGGCGGGGGCCGGCCTGAGGCGGTGGCCCCCGCTCGGGAATTGCCTTCCTCTCCAGGCAATCGGTCATGGCGCCGGCCTGCCAGTCACCAGGAAGACGTGTACTGGCAGTACATCCCTCCCCGGGCGGCCAAGCCGTACGGTCGAAGGTATGGACAACCGTGAGGAGGTCCGCGAGTTCCTCACCTCGCGGCGAGCGAAGATCACCCCTGAGCAGGCCGACCTGCCCGCCGGTGCCCGGCGGCGCGTGCCGGGGCTGCGCCGCAGCGAGGTGGCGGCGCTGGCCGACATGAGCGTCGAGTACTACGCCAAACTGGAGCGCGGCAACCTCGCCGGCGCCTCCCCGGCCGTCCTCGAGGCCGTCGCCCGCGCGCTCCAGCTGGACGACGCCGAGCGCGCCCACCTCCTGCACCTGGCCCAGGCCGCCGACGGCTCCGACGTCCTCACCCGCCCCCGGCGCCGCCGCCCCGCACGGCCGTGGACCCCGCACCGCAGTCTGCAATGGACCCTCGACGCGATCACGGCGGGCCCCGCATTCGTCAGCAACGGCCGCGGGGACATCCTGGCGGCCAACCCGCTCGCCCGCGCCTTCTACGCCGACCTCCTGGCCCACACGGACAACCAGCGCAATCTGACGCGCTTCAACTTCCTTGACCCGGCTTCCCGCGACTTCTACCCCGACTGGGAGCGGTTCGCCGACATGGCCGTGGCCATGCTGCGCCGGGAAGCCGGCCGCGACCCCCACGACAAGGGCCTGCACGATCTCGTCGGGGAGCTGTCCACGCGCAGCGAGGCGTTCCGCACCCGCTGGGGCGCGCACAACGTCCGTCGGCACGGGACCGGAACCAAGCGCTTCCGCCATCCCGCTGTCGGCGATCTCACCCTCGCCTACGAGTCCCTGGACCTGGCCGCCGAACCCGGGCTCCACATGACCATCTACACCGCCGAGCCCGGCTCCGCCTCGGAGGAAGGGCTGCGGCTGCTCGCCTCGCTGGCCGCCACGGAGGACGCCGGCTCGGCAGGACTGCACGTCAACGGCTGAAGGACGTCAGGACCCGTGCGTGGGGGACACGGGGGCTCCCGTGGCCGTCTCGGAGGCGGCCGGGTGGGCCTGCGGCGCGTCGGGGGATGCCGGGGAGTCGTGTGCCGGGCGGCACGCCATCAGGCAGACGGCGCTCACGGCGGCCATGGCGGCGAAGGCGATCGCGACGGGGACCCAGCTGTTGCCGAAGGTGGAATACAGCCAGGTCGTCGCCGCGGGGGCCAGGGTGCCGAGCAGGCCGGCGGTCTGGAAGCTCATGGACAGGCCCGTGTAGCGGACGCGCGGCGTGAACCAGCCGGAGGCGAGGGTACCGAGGGAGGCGTAGGCGATGGTGCTGGCGAGCATGGGCAGGCACGTGGCGAGCCACAGCCCGGTGACCGAGCGGGTGTCCGCGAGCCAGAACATCGGGAAGGCCGCGACCAGGTGCAGCAGGACGCCGATGAGGGTGACCCGGCGCAGGCCGTAGCGGTCGGCGAACAGCGCGCTGAGCGGGGTGCACACGATGACGACGACGGAGGCCGCAGTTCCGGCGCCCGCGGCCTGGGCGTCGGTGAAGCCCAGCTCTGTGACGGCGTAGGTCGACATGAACGTGACGACGATGTAGTAGCCGCCGACGGTGATCAGGAACGCGCCCGTCGCCAGCAGCCAGGTCTTCCACGCGTGGCGCAGTACGCCCACCACGGGCGCGGTCTCCTTGGCCCGGTCGCCCGGGCCCGCGGCCTCCTCGGCTCGCCGGGCGGCCTCGAACTCGGGTGACTCGTCCATCGAGCGGCGGATGACCAGGCCCACGGCGACGAGCACCGCGGACAGCAGGAACGGGATGCGCCACGCCCAGTTCGCCAGCGCGTCGTGGCCGAGGGTGGCGACCAGGGCGAAGACGCCGGTCGACAGGAAGTAGCCGACGCCATCGCCGACCTGGGGGAAGGAGCCGAAGAACGCCTTGCGGCGGGGCGGCGCGTGCTCGACCGCGAACAGGACGGCCCCGCCCCATTCGCCGCCCACGGCCAGTGACTGGATCATGCGGATCAGCACCAGGAGCAGCGGCGCCAGGACACCGGCCTCGCTGTACGTGGGCAGCAGGCCGATGCACACGGTGGCGGCGCCCATCAGGGTCATCGACCAGATGAGCGCCTTCTTGCGGCCGTGCCGGTCGCCGATGTGCCCGAAGAGGACGGCGCCCAGGGGCCGGCCGAGGGCCCCGACGAACAGGGTCGCGAAGGACATCACGGTGCCCAGGGCCCGGTTCATCTCCGGGAAGAAGAGCTCGGGGAACACGAGGGCGGCGGCGGTGGCGTAGATGCCGAAGTCGTACCACTCGACGCTCGTGCCGATCATCGCGGCGGTGGCGATCTTCCAGGGCCCGGAGCGGCGTGGCGCCCCGGCGGCGGGGGCTGCGGTGCCCGTGGACTGGCTCATGCGTGGCTCCTTGGGGACATCGATTGGGTTCGGAGTGGACCCAAAATCGATGGGGCGACGCTAGGGCTGCCTCCATGGCCTGTCAATAGGGTTCGCGGCGATCCCAATACACTGAGTCCGACCGGGCGGAACGGAATCCAGAGGCGAGGGGCAGCCATGGGCGGGACGAGCGCGAACCGCGACGACGACGCGGGCAAGCGGAACGACGGCGCCGCCAAGCGCGGCCACGCAGCGGGCAAGCAGGACGATCGCGCGGACCAGCGCGGCCGCGACGCCCGCACACAGAACGGCAGAGCGGCCGGCGGGGCGACCGGCGGGGCCACCGCCCGGCAGGCGCCGTCGCACGCCGTCGTGGCCGAGGCCCTGCGTCAGCGGATCGCCCTTGGCGGATTCGGCCCCGGCGACAGGCTGCCCACCGAGCGCGACCTCGCGACGGTTTTCGGCGTCGGCCGCAACACGGTCCGCCAGGCCGTACGGGAACTGGCCGACGAGGGGCTCGTCGTCACCACGCTGGGGCGCTCCGGCGGCACCCGGGTGGCCGCCGCCTTTGGGGGTGGCCACGGCAGCCGGGCGGCGATCGCCGCCGGCATCCGCGCCTCCTTGCGTGACTACATGGAGTACCGCCAGGCCATCGAGCCGTTCGCGGCCCGGCTCGCGGCCGAGCGGGGCGGTGCGGCGAGCAGGCGCGGGCTCGTGGAGATGCTGGAGGCGAAGGTCGCCGACCTCGGCGAGTACCACCGGGTGGACACCCGCTTCCATCTCGGCATCGCCGAGGCGGGCGGCAACGAGGTGCTCGCCGAGGCCGTGACGCGGGCGCGCACGGAGATGTTCGTGGCCGGCAACGCGCTCTGGCTGGGTTCCGACTGGACGCCGGTGTATCCGACCGGCCGGGACTTCGGGCGCGCGTTCCGCGAGGAGCACGAGGCGATCGCCCTGGCGGTCCTGTCGGGCGACGGGGAGACCGCCGAGCGCCGGATGCGTGAGCACCTCCAGGAGTCGCACCGGCAGTTCCTGGTCCTGCTGGACCAGTTCGCCACGACCTCCGGCTGACCGGCCGCCGGGTCTTCCCCGGCGCCGCATCCCGGCGGTCGCCCACGGGGTCTCCCCCGCTGCCGCGCCCCCGCCCGTCACCGACCCCCTCACCTTTCCCACAGTTGACGACCGCTCGCGCGGAGCCCTAAGGTCCGAATTGGATCCGATACAGATCCATTAATCGCTCGTTCCGACAGGAGCCCTCCGTGCACGCTTACGACGAGGACCTCACCCAGCAGGTCATGGGCCATCTTCTCGACCGGCTCCGCCTCGACCCCCCGCCGCTGGGCCGGCTCGGCGAGCACGAGGAACTCGCCCTGGCGCTCAAGGACGCCATCGGCAGCGGGCCGCGCCGCCCGGCCGACGTACTGCGCACCTACACGGACGCGCTGGAGCCGACGATCGTCTCGTGCGATCACCCCGCCTTCCTGGCGTTCATCCCCGGGGCACCGACCAAGGCCGCCGCACTGTTCGACATGGTCCTCTCGGCCTCTTCGCTGCACGGCGTGTCCTGGCTGGAGGCGTCCGGCGCCGTCGCCGCGGAGAACCAGGTGCTGCGCCTCTTCGCCGACCTGGCCGGGATGCCGCAGGGCGCGGGCGGATGCTTCGTGAGCGGCGGTTCGGCCGGCAACCTCTCCGCGCTGGTCGTGGCCCGGGACACGGGCAGGCACCGGCGCCATCTGGAGGCGAGGGACCCGGTCAGGATCGCCGTGAGCGACCAGGTCCATTCCTCCGTCGGGAACACCCTGCGGATCATCGGCGTCGAACCGCTCGTCGTACCGACCGACGACCACCGGCTCACCGGCGCGGCCCTCGCCGCGGCACTCGACGCCGCCTCGGCCGACGGCGGCGCCCCCGTCGTCGCGGTCGTCGCCACCGCCGGCACCACCAACGCGGGCATCGTCGACGACCTCGCCGGCATCGCGGAACAGGCCCGGGCCCGCGATCTGTGGCTGCACATAGACGCCGCCTACGGCGGGGCGGCCCTGTTCGTACCGGAGCTGCGGGCACGCCTCGGCGGCATCGAGCACGCGGACTCCCTCGTCGTCGACCCGCACAAGTGGATGTTCGCGCCGTTCGACTGCGGGGCCCTGCTGTACCGGGAGCCGCACCTGGCCCGCGCCGTGCACACCCAGGACGCGTCCTATCTCGACGCCATCCACGGCGCGGACGGAGCCGACGACGACGCCGACTGGAACCCCAGCGACTACGCCTATCACCTCACCCGGCGTCCGCGCGGCCTGCCGCTGTGGTTCTCGCTCGCCGTCCACGGCACCGACGCCTACCGGGACGCGGTGGCCCGGGGCGCCGGGATCGCCCGGTTCACCGCGCGCCTCGTGGAGGCTACCGAGGGTCTTGAGCTGCTCCGGGAGCCCGAACTGACGGTCGTGCTGATCCGTCGCGCCGGGTGGCGTCCGGAGGACTACTACGCCTGGTCCAAGCGGCTCCTGGCCTCGGGCCTCGCGTTCGTCACGCCCAGCGTCTGGGAGGGCGAGACGGTCGCCCGCCTGGCGTTCCTGCACCCGGGGATCACCGAGGAGACGGTCCGTTCGATCGTCGCCTCCCTCGCCGGCGACGCCCGACGGGAGCCGGGGGCACCGCGGCCGTAGTACCGCGGTACCACCCGCCCGGCCGGGTTCACCCCCCGGTACCACCAAAACCGGCAGGTCACGGCCCTAGCGTGAGCAAGGAGGCGTCGGGCGTTGCGGGCGCCGGAGTCCGAGAGAGAGAACGCGAATGATCGAGGCACAGCAGCTCACCAAGAGGTACGGGGAGAAGACAGCCGTCGACGGTCTGGACTTCACCGTGAAGCCGGGCACGGTGACCGGATTCCTGGGACCCAACGGTGCGGGCAAGTCCACGACGATGCGCATGATCGTCGGACTGGACGCGCCGACCAGCGGCTCCGTGACGGTGAACGGGCAGCGCTACGCCCGCCACGAGGGGCCGTTGCAGGAGGTGGGCGCGCTGCTGGAGGCCAAGTCGGTCCACCCCGGCCGCTCGGCTCACAACCACCTCCGTGCCCTCGCCCTCACCCATGGCATCCCGCGCCGCCGGGTCGACGAGGTCGTCGAACTCGCCGGTCTCGGCAGCGTCGCGAAGAAGCGGGCCGGTGCCTTCTCGCTCGGCATGGGCCAGCGGCTGGGCATCGCGGCCGCCCTGCTGGGCGACCCGCAGACCGTGATGCTGGACGAGCCCGTCAACGGACTGGACCCCGAGGGCGTCCTGTGGATCCGCAACCTGCTCACCTCCCTCGCGGCCGAGGGACGCACGGTGTTCGTCTCCTCGCATCTGATGAGCGAGGTGGCGCTGGTGGCCGATCACCTGATCGTCGTGGGGCGGGGGCGGCTGCTGGCCGACACGACCGTGCAGGACCTGGTCCGCGAGGCCGGCGGCGACACCGTGCGCGTCGCGACGAACGACCCCGCGCGACTGCGGGACGTGCTGGCCGGGCCGGGCGTGGAGATCACCGGTCGCATCGGCTCGGAGGAGCTGCAGGTGACCGGCGTCCCCGCCCGGGAGATCGGCCTGAAGGCGGCCGAGCACGGCATCCCCCTGTTCGAGCTGACCACCAAGGCGGTGTCGCTCGAGGAGGCGTTCATGGAACTGACCCGGGATGCCGTGGAGTACCACGGCTCCACGACCGGCACCGAGACCTCCGGGAGCGCGGCATGAGCACCCTCACGGCAACCCCGAAGACCCCTGAGACCCCCGGGACCGCCGCGGCCGCGTCCCGGCCCGTCCACCGGGTGACCGGACGGCGCGTGCTGGCCTCGGAGTGGGCCAAGCTCTGGTCCCTGCGTTCCACCTGGATCACCCTCGGCCTGGGCCTGGTGTTCCTCGTGGCGTTCGGCGTCATCGCCGCGAGCCACTACAAGTCCAACCTCGGCTCCGGCCGTCACATGGACCGCGACTTCGCCACCGCGACCGCCGCGAGCCTGTCCCTCTTCGGCACGAACTTCGCCCAGCTCGCCCTCGGTGTGCTCGGCGTGCTGGTCACGGCGGGCGAGTACTCCACCGGCATGATCCGCTCGACGCTGGCCGCGGTGCCGCGCCGGCTGCCCGTGCTGTGGTCCAAGGCGACGGTGTACGGGCTGGTCGCGCTGGTGATCGCGACCGTGGGCGCGTTCGTCGCCTTCCTCATCGGCAGCCGGATCGTCTCCGGCACGCCCGCCGCCATGGGCCTCGGCCACGCCGGCGTCGTCCGCAGCCTGCTGGGCGCCGGGCTCTACCTCGGCCTGGTCGGCGTGATCGGGACCGCCCTGGGCGCGCTGCTGCGGTCGGTGGCCGGCGGCATCTCGGTGCTGGTGGCCGCGCTCATGCTCGTGCCCGGGCTGGTCTCCTTGCTGCCCAGCTCCTGGCAGGGCGACATCAGCCCCTACCTCCCCAGCAACGCGGGTGAGTCGATCTTCGCCCTGACCCATGACTCGACCACCTTGTCACCGGGCGCCGGGCTGCTGGTCTTCCTCGGCTGGACGGCGCTGGCGCTGGCCGGTGCGGCGTACCGGCTGCTGCGCAGCGACGTCTGAGCGGCAGTCACCCGCATCATGGTCCGGTGACCTCCATGACCACCGAAGATCTCAGCGGGATGGGACCGCTGGTCGCCCGGCTCGGCCGGGCCGGCCAGCGGTTCCGGCATGCCGACCGGGCGCGACCGTGGGTACTGGACAGCGCGGTGGTGGCCGGGGTCTTCCTGCTGTTCTGTCTGCCGGACCTGCTGCACGCGGTGGGTGTGATCGGCGGGGACGGTGACGGCGAGGGCCCGCACCGCTTCCGTGTGGTGTTCACCCGGTTGCCGGTGGCGGGCATGCTCGCCCTGCAGGCCGGGCTGGTGCTGCCGCTGCTGTGGCGCCGCCGGGCACCGGCGGTCGCCTTCGGCGCCGTCGCGGCGGTGTTCGTCCTGCAGTGGTCCCTCGGCGCCGCCCTCCGTGCGGACGTCGCCCTCTTCGTCGCCCTGTACAGCCTCGCCCTGCACGGGCGGCTGCGGCAGCTGCCCTGGGCCTGTGCCGTCGCAGCCGGTGCGCTGAGCCTGGTCGCGGCGCGGGTGTCGGGGGCGATGTCGGTCTGGGACGCGCTGTTCTTCCTGCTCAGCACGGCGACCGCGGCCCTCGCGCTCGGCATGGTGATCCGTATCCGGCGGGCGCAACTCGCCGGGCTGCGGGACCGTGCCGCGCGGCTGGAGATCGAACGCGATCAGCGCGGCCGGCTCGCCGTCGCCGCCGAGCGGGCACGAGTGGCCCGGGAGATGCACGACATCGTCGGCCACAACCTGTCCGTCATCATCACCCTCGCCGACGCCGGAGCCTATGCCGCGGGCGCCGCTCCCGAACGGGGCAAGGAGGCGCTGCATCTCATCGGGGACACCGGCCGTCAGGCTCTGGGCGAGCTGCGCCGCGTGCTCGGCGTGCTGCGCGAGGCGGACGGATCGACGGCCGAGCCCGAGCTGAGCCCGCAGCCCGGTGTCACGGACATCGACGCGCTGTGCGAGGCAGTGCGCGCCGCGGGCCTGGACGTCGTCTACCGTACGGCCGGGGACATCGACGCCCTCGACAGCGGGGTGCAGCTGACGGTGTACCGCATCGTGCAGGAGGCCCTGACGAACACCCTGAAGCATGCCGGGACCGGTGCGCGTGCGAACCTGTCGGTCGTCGTGGAGGACACGCGGCTGACCATCACCGTCCAGGACTCCGGGCCGCCTGCCCCGGCCGGTCCTCCCCGCACGGCGAACGAGGAAGGACACGGCCTGGTGGGCATGCGGGAACGAGCGGCGCTCTACGGCGGTCACGTCAGCGCGAGCCCCTCGGGCGCCGGCTGGACGGTGCGGGCCGACCTCGACCTCACCCCCCAGGACGGTGCCCGGTGACCACCGTGCTGATCGTGGACGACCAGCCGCTCCAGCGGTACGGCTTCCGCATGCTGCTGGACTCGGTGCCCGAGACGGAGGTGGTCGGCGAAGCGGGGCACGGAGCGGAGGCGGTGCGCATGGCGGCCGAGCTGCGTCCCGACGTCGTCCTCATGGACGTACGTATGCCGGGGATGGACGGCATCGAGGCCACCCGCCGGATCGTCGCCGCCGGCGACCGCTCCCGTGTCCTCGTCCTGACCACCTTCGACATCGACGAGTACGTGTACGCGGCCCTGCGCGCCGGGGCGAGCGGGTTCCTCCTCAAGGACGCCCGCCCCGACGAGCTCCTGGCGGGCATCCGCGCGGTGTCCGCCGGTGACGCCGTGATCGCCCCCACGCTCACCCGGCGCCTGCTGAAGGAGTTCGCGCGCCTCGTCCCGCCGGCCGGCGACGGCTGTGCCGAGGACCCGAGGCTGGCCTCCCTCACCGACCGCGAGCGCGAGATCCTCGTCGCCATCGGCAAGGGCTGGAGCAACAGCGAGATCGCCGGCCGTTTCGTCCTCGCCGAGTCCACGGTGAAGACCCACGTCGGCCGCGTCCTGTCCAAGATCGGCGCCCGCGACCGTATCCAGGCGGTGATCTTCGCGTACGACCACGGTCTGACGCGGCCGCAGGGGGGCTCCGGCTGAGCGCCGGCCGGGCGATCCGACGGACCTGCCCTCAAGGGGTGCGCACCACCCGGTTGGCCGCCGTCTTCTGGAGCAGGCCGTAGGCCAGGACCGGGAGCAGCAGATGCGGCTTGTCCGGGAGCACCGCGGTGATCAGCACGGCGCTGGCACTGCTGTTGTTCATGCCGCAGGCCAGGGTGAGCGAGGACGCGGCCGGTGGGTCCAGCCGCAGTATCCGGGCCGCGCACCGGCCCAGCACGAACGACAGCAGGCAGACCAGGGCCGCCACGACCAGCGCGCCGCCCAGCAGCAGGAAGCGCGGCCGGGCGACGAAGGAGCCGAGGGCACCGCTGGCGTTGACGTACGTCAGCACGAGTGAGCCGGCGAGCGCCGTGGGGACGACGACGCTCAGCACCGGGCCGAGCCGGGATTCCGGCAGCGCCAGCCGGGCGGCGATGCCGGCCGCGCACGGCAGGACCACGCTGACGAGCGTGAAGCCGCCGTCCGCGGCGCGGACGCCCACTGCGAGCGAGTCGGCGTAGCCGCCGCTGAGCAGGGGTGTCAGCAGGTGGACCACCAGCGGGGTGGACAGGGGGCTCAGCAGCGTGGAGGCGAGGACCAGGCCCACCATGGTGGGCTGGTCACCCTCGCCCTTGCCCGTCCACACGGTGGCGCCCGCCGCGACGGGCATGGCCACGATGAGGATCATCGCGGTGACCAGGCCGCTGCCGCCGTCGGTGTCCGGCGACCGGTGCAGCAGGAAGGCGACGACGGGGATGACCAGCAGCGGGATCACCAGGTGCAGGGCGAGGCCCGCGAGGAGTGCGCCCGGGCGCCGCAGCACGCGGCCGAGCGCGCGGACCGGGACCTGGAGTCCGGCCGAGAACAGCACCATCCACAGCAGGCAGGGCGCGGTGGAGACGGGCACATGGGGCAGCGGTCCGAGCGGCAGGGACCGGGGGTGGCGCAGCCACAGTCCGGGACCGGGCAGCAGCAGGGCGGCGGCGTAGGCCAGGGCGGCGGCCCGGCCCAGTCGGCGGCGCAGCCAGGCGGTGGCGCGGTCAGTGCGTGCCGGGGCGGTGGCCGGGGTGTGCAAGGCGGTCTTCTTCCGTCGCGGGGGCAGGGGCGAGACGGAAGGCCGTTATGCGGGGCCGGTGCGCGTGGATGTGCATGGCGCCATGGTGCGCCCGCCGCGGGGCCGGACGGGATGGAACGCGGCGGCGGTCAGGATCCGTTCAGGTACCGGGTGGCACGGTCGGACAGCGGATGTCGCGGCCGCCCGCGGGCAGCCGCGACACCGGCCGTGTGGGTCAGGCGGCGGGCAGGGTGACCACGAACCTCGCGCCCGGGGCGTACGCGGGGTCGTACGCCACCTCGCCGCCGGCGGCGCGGGCGAGCCGGCGGGCGAGCGGCAACCCGAGGCCGGCGCCGGCGTGCCCGTCGCTGTCGTCGGCACGTCGGCCGGGCTGGAACAGGTCGCCGACGAACGCTTGCGGCACACCGGGACCGTCGTCGACCACGTCGATCCGCACGCCGCCGGGCGTGGGGCGCGCCGTGAGGGTGACACCGGACCGGGCGTAGCGCACGGCGTTGGCGAGCAGGGGGCTGACGATGCGTTCCAGGAGAGCGGGGGCGACCCCTGCCTCCAGCAGGCCGTCTCCGTCTTCGACTGCCACTTTCACCCGGCCGCCCGGGTCGAGACGCTGGACCGTCCCGTCGAGGACGGTGACCACGTCAGCGGTTCCGGGGGCGGTGGACGGTGGGGTGAGCGCGGTGTCGCGGGCGTCGTTCAGCAGGGTGTCGCAGATCGTGTGCATCGACCGGGCGGCTTCGGCGAGCACGTCGTGGCTGGCGCGGGTCTCGGCGTCCGAGCGGGGACGGGAGCGCCACCAGTCGAGTTCCATGACGATCCGGGTGAGCGGGGTGCGCAGTTCGTGGGACAGCTCGGCGGTCAGTTGCTGTTCGTGGCGCAGGACGGTGCGGATGCGGTCCAGGAGCCCGTCCAGCGAGGCGCCCAGGCGGGCCAGTTCGACCGGGTGCCGGTCGGTGCCGAAGCGCTGGTCGGAGCCCACGGCACTCCACTGGGTGGCCTGATCGGTCATCGTCCGCACCGGACGCAGTGCCCGGCCGACGGCGAGGCGCGTGAGGACGTAGGTGCAGGCGAGCATGACGGCGTCCAGGATCAGTGACCCCAGCAGCAGGGTGTCGGCCGAAGCGCGGTAGGGGCCGAGGTCCAGCGCGGTGACCACGGTCGCGGTGGCGTGGCGTCCGGGCAGCGGCCGGGAGCACAGCCGGATCGGCCGGTCCTCCTGTGTCTCGACGGTCGTGCACGCCGCGGTGCGGGGTGCCGCCAGGCGGTCGGCGGCCCGGGTGAGCGGGCTGCCGGCGGTGGTCGACGGGGGCTTTTCGAGCAGTCGTGTGCCCTCGTAGATCCAGGCGTTGGCGTCGAGGAGACCGTCGGCGGCGGTCTCCTGTACGCGGACCCGTGGGCCGCGGGCGTCGACGGTCGTGGCCACCGCGGCGGCTCGGTCGCGCAGCTCGGCGTCCGCCTGGTGGTGCAGATGGCGGTCCACCGCCGCGTTGAACACCACCGTCAGGACGGTCACCAGCAGGGCCGCCGAGGTCAGCGCCACGAGGGAGAGCCGGCCACGCAGGGTGCGGGGCATCAGACGGTGCACGACGCGGTCGGTGTTCATGACAGGTGGTGTCCGACTCCGCGTGCCGTGCCGATCCTGAGCGTGCTGCCGGCCTCCCGCAGCTTGCGCCGCAGCCGGGTCAGGTACTGGTCGAGGGTGTTGTCGCTGACGTAGGCGCCTTCGGGCCAGCCCGCCCTGA
Organism: Streptomyces sp. NPDC104814; assembly: GCF_055583185.1. Lineage (NCBI taxonomy): Bacteria > Bacillati > Actinomycetota > Actinomycetes > Kitasatosporales > Streptomycetaceae > Streptomyces > Streptomyces sp. NPDC104814. The sequence continues at coordinate 198,382 of NZ_JBVJOL010000007.1, forward strand.
CCAGCTCTCGACGGGCCACATGCGATCCGGCCGCGGTGACGAGGGTGGCGAGGATCCGGAACTCCGTCGGGGTGAGGGAGAGAGGGGCTCCGTGCACGGTGGCCCGGTGTCCTACGGCGTCCAGGACGAGGTCGCCGGCCGTGGCGGAGGTGTGCGGTGGAGCCGGTGCCCTTCTGAGGGCGGCTCGCAGCCGGGCGGCGAGTTCGACGAGGTGGAAGGGCTTGGGCAGGTAGTCGTCGCCGCCGGCGGCGAAGCCGGACAGCCGGTCGGTGAGCCGGTGCCGGGCGGTCAGGAAGATCACGGGGGCGCCGAAGCCGTTGGCGCGCATGGCCTGGCACACGTCCCGCCCGTCGGCGTCGGGCAGCCCGACGTCGAGCACGGCCCCCGCGATGTCGGCGGTGGCCAGCCGCAGGGCCGTGGCGCCGTCGGCAGCGGGAACGCAGTCGAAGCCTTCCTCGGTCAGGCCGCGCCGCACCATGTCGCGCAGCACGTGATCGTCCTCGACGACCAGGATCTTGTGACGCATGGTTCGGCTGCGGCTCCTCGGCGGGACGGCTGGCTGGGACGACGGCGGACGAGGCGCGGGTCGTGGTCATGGGCACCCGACCCCGAGGGGTGACTACAAGGGCGTAGACGCTCAGGGCACTCTAGACGAACGGCGCGGCGCGGAGCGCGATCGTCGACCGGAAGTGGCCGGCAGCGGGCTCGGCGGCGGTAGCCACCGATCGGGGGACCCTGACTTATGCCGGATCTGTAATGATTTCTCCTAGGGTCAGGGGGACGACATGTGTATCGAGCGGAGTCGCTGTGCGTGAGCAATCGGATGACGACGGCATGACGACGGACACCCCGGACGAGGGGCTCGCACAGGCCGGTGAGGAGAAGACCCTGTGGGACATCGCGGCCGCGATGCGCAAGCTCGGTCCGCTTGCGAGCATGGCCCAGATCGCCCGTGAGGCCGGGCTCGCACCGGCGGCGCTCTACCAGCGCTTTCCCACACCTGACGTCCTGCGTGCCAGGCTGGCCGAGGCCTTCTACGACCGGCTTCTGTCCCACGCCGAGCAGATCCCCCGCCTGCCGGTCGATCAGCAGCTGGAGCGCTTCCTGCGCACCGTCGGCCTGCACCTGGCGCTCAGCCACAGCGTCCTGCCGGACGCGTTCGGGGAGATGGCCTCCCCCGCGCAACGGGAACGCATCTACGCCTTGACCGCCGACCTGCTGGAGCAGAGCAAACAGGCCGGCGCGGTGGCCGCCGACGTCGCCCTGTCCGACATCGCCGCCGCCGTGTGGGGGCTGCGAGGCGTCATCGCCACGGCCGACACGCTCGCGCCGGACGCCTGGGAACGGCACCTCGACGTCGTCGTGGCCGGCTTGCGGAACCCGCGCATCACCTTCAGCCGCCCACCGCTGGACGCCGAACTCCTGGACCGCGTGATTCACAGACCGTCGCCGTGACGACGCGCGCGTCGCCGTTCGGTTCGGATCGGCTCAACGACCCGTAGTCATGGGGGACTTCGGGCGGGGCGTGCAGTTCCGCCCCGGGAGACGAAGAGACCCCTGGCCCCCGCACGGCGCGCGTGGGGGGCCAGGGGCCGGGGTTGCGGGTCAGCGCTCTTCGGCACCGCCGCTTCCGTAGGAGCGGCGCACGGCGTCGGCGGCCTTGTCCGTCTGGGTGTCGTACTTGTTGCCGGTACGCTCGTCGACCAGCCGCTCGGCGCTCTCCACACCCTTGTCGGCCTGGTCCGGGTGGCCCTTCGCCATCTCCTTGGCCTTGTTCGCCAGGTCTCCCAGCTTGCCCATGGATACCTCCCGCGATGATGCGTGGGTCGTACCCAGCCGCAGGTACCCACGGCTGCGGCCCTCACTCCACACGAGTGCTTCAGGTCGTGGACTCCGGCTGGGGCTCGCCGGGGCGGCCGGCGCGCAGTTGCTCGTTGATGCGCTGCGCTTCTTCGAGCTGGTCCTCGAGGATGACGATGCGGCAGGCGGCCTCGATGGGGGTGCCCTCGTCGACGAGTTCGCGGGCTCGGGCGGCGATGCGCAGCTGGTAGCGGGAGTAGCGGCGGTGGCCGCCCTCGGAGCGCAGCGGGGTGATGAGGCGGTGTTCGCCGAGGGCTCGGAGGAAGGCGGGGGTCGTGCCGAGCATGTCGGCGGCCCGGCCCATGGTGTAGGCGGGATAGTCGTCGTCGTCGAGAGGACTGACGGCGCGGGTACTGCCAGGGGGCATAGACCTCTTCTTTCGAGAGACGCGTCGGGGGGCCCGGGTGCCGTACGGCACCCGGGCCCCGAGCTTTCAACACCATCTACCGGCACATCACGCCGGTCTCTTGTGTCCGCAGGGTCCGGCCGGAGGGCCGGGCTGCGGGGATCGCGGATGCGTGACCGGGGACCACCTTCCAATCCGGGGCCTGCGGTACCCGGGCGGACTGCTCCTCGCCCGGGCGATCCTGATGGCGTTCTGCTCCTTACCTTCGATTACTCGGTCGTACTGCTGGTACTGCTCGCGGCCCCACGGGCCGTTTCCTGCTTGGCCTGCGGCGCGGCAGTTACGTGTCTGCCGCGCCTCTTCGACTTCCTGAGTACACCGAAACAGTAACCGCACGACGAAGCAATGTCTACTGCCACCACGACAGATTTTCTTCAAGGACGCTCCCTGATCTTCTGTCGCACCCACATCCGGGCACGGACCAGCCCGACCTGGGCGTTGACATTACATACGGCCGACCGCACTCTTTGATTATGACGTCCAGCTCCCGCACCGAGTCCCTCACCGAGGAGACCGATCCGTTCTGCCTGGCCACGGTCGACGCCGCGGCGATGCTGTTCGACGCCCCCTGGCGGCGTTACGGCGTGATCGGCGACAGCCTCTCCGCCGGAACCGGCGACACAAGCGCCGGCTACGGAAACCGGGGCTGGCCGGACCGGTTCGCGCACATCCTGCGTCAGGTGAGGCCCGATCTGGCCTACCTGAACACGGCGGTCATCGGGGCCACGACCCTCGACGCCCTCGACCACCAGTTGGGCGCCATGAGGGACTTCGCCCCGGACCTGCTGCACATCCCGTCCGGCGCCAACGACCTTCTGCGCCGCACCCCGGACTTTGGGCGGATCGAGCGCGACCTGCGCAGGATGTACGACCGGGCGGCCGGCACCGACGCGCAGCTCACGGTGTTCACCCTGGGGCGCTCCTACGTCGTGCCGGTCTTCCCCGACTGGACGCAGCGTGTGCTCACCCTGAACGACCTCACGCGCCTCCTTGCCGACGAGTACGGCGCCGTGGTGGTCGACATGTGGGACCACCCCGTCAACTCCCGCGAGAACCTGCTCAGCGCGGATCGCATCCACTTCTCCACCTCGGGCCAGGCCGTCATGGCGAGCGAGATGGTCAGGGCGCTGGCCGCCGCCCTGGCTCGCGCCACGCCCTGACGCCGGCCGGCACGCAGAGCGGGAGCGGGCGCTCCTCTCCCGCACAACCGCAAGGGGTACGATCGACCGTATGGACACTGGGGCGCGCGCGTTCGTCACACGGGCGGACACGGTGTCGATCACCGACAAGCGTCTCCTCAAGGGGGCGCGAGCGCGGGAGACGGTCCTGCGGCGCGCCGTCGACATCGCCTCCCTCGACGGACTGGACGACGTCAGCTTCGGACGTCTCGCCACCGATACGGGCATGAGCAAGGCCGGCATCCAGACCCTCTTCCGGTCCAAGGAAGTGCTCCAGCTCGCCACCATCGACTATGCGCGCGCCATGTTCGTCGACGCGGTCGTCCGCCCTGCGCGGGAAGCGGCGCCCGGCCTCGACCGGCTGCGCTCGCTGATCGAGCACTGGATCGCGTACGCCACGACACCGCTGTTCGAAGGCGGCTGCTTCCGCGTCGCGAACATCGCCCGATTCGACAGCAAACCGGGAAGCATCCGCGACGCCCTCCTGCGCCATCAGCGGGAGTGGCTCGGCACCCTCGGTGAGGAACTGCGCACCGCCGTCGCATCCCGCGAGATCGCCGAACTCGACGTCGACCTGGCGGTCTTCCAGCTGGATTCCGTGCTCTGCGCGGCCAACACGGCTCTGCGCCTGGGAGACGAGGACGTCGTCGCCAAGGTGCGCCGCACGGTCGACGACCTCCTGAAAGCTGCCTGAACAAGGACTCGTCGGGTACGGCGACCGGGGCGGCGCCCTCGGTATGGCCCAGTCCCGCCACGGCTCATGGCCAGTCCCAACGCGGCGGCGCGGACCCGGAGTACGGGCACTCCTCAGGGGACCGCTCCCGTATGGCGAGGGCCGCCGAGTGGTGGAAGCATGGAAGTGGTGCTATCCGCCACTCCACGCTCTCGCGAGGAGGGATGGTCATGGCCAAGCGTCTGATCGTCTGCTGCGACGGCACATGGAACTTCGCCGACCAGCCCAGCAAGACGAACGTGGCCAAGGTCGCTCTTTCCGTGCGCCAGGGGTCCGCCTCCGGCAAGGAACAGCGGATCTACTACCACAGCGGAGTCGGCACACAACGCGGGGAACGGCTGCGGGGCGGGGCCTTCGGCGTGGGGCTGTCGCGGAACGTCGAGGACGCCTACCGGTTCCTCGTCGAGACGTACGAGCCCGACGACGAACTGTTCCTCCTCGGGTTCAGCCGGGGCGCGTTCACCGCACGCAGCCTCGCGGGGCTCGTGCGCAACAGCGGCATCCTGCGCCGGGAGCACACCGACCGGATGCGGGAGGCCTGGGCCCTGTACCGCGACCGGATCGAGCAACCGAACGGCGCGGCCTGCACGTTGTTCCGCCGTTCGTACGCGCACGAGACGGAGATCCGGTTCATCGGGGTGTGGGACACCGTCGGCGCGCTGGGCATCCCGGTGCCGGACATCGCCGCGCTCCAGCCGGCGGTGAACCGGTTCAACCACCGCTGGGCTTTCCACGACACCGAGTTGAGCGGGTGGGTCAACGGGGCCTTCCACGCGCTGGCCATCGATGAGAGGCGCTCGGCGTTCCGGCCGACGCTGTGGCACCAGCGGTCCGACGCCGCCCGGCACGGACAGGAGTTGAAGCAGGTCTGGTTCGCCGGGGTGCACATGGATGTCGGCGGCGGCTACCAGGAGACGGGGCTGTCCGACGTCACTCTGCTGTGGATGGTCGACCAGGCCCGGCGCTACGGGCTGGCGTTCGACGACGACGCGCTGCGCGCGTCCGGGCCGAAGGTGATGAGGCCGCAGGAGAGTGCCGGCTTCCGGGTCGAACCGAACGGCTCGGGCCCGCTGCACGAGTCCCGGAAGGGCTTCTACCTGCTGGCCAAGGACTACCACCGGCCCCTGGGCAGCGCCGTGAACGACAAGAATGAGCCCGACGGGAACGAGTTTTTGGCGGTCCCGGCCAAGGAGCGCTACGACCGCGACCCGGATTACCGGCCGCCGGAGCTCAGGCGGTACCTGACCGCTCAGGAGCGGGTGCGGCTGGAGCCCGTTCTGCTGCCGGACCTCGCGGCCGGCCTGCCGCCGATGCCGCCCGCCGCGCCCACGCCGACGCCCGCGCCGTCGGCGTCGTCGCCTGAACCGTCGCCCTCCCGGGGGGCCGACCGCGCCGACTGAGCGTCGGTGCCTCCCCTCAGCGCCGCGGTGCCCGGCTGACACCGGCGGGCCGCAGGTCGGCGAGCAGCAGGTGGTGGTCCGAGTAGGGGCTCGGACGCACCCGGTGCCCGACGGGGGCGATGCCGCGCAGGAAGACGTAGTCGAACGTGCTCTGCCAGTCGGTGGTCGGCTCGCAGTCGCCGGCGGGCAGGGGGCGGCAGCCGGGATCCGCGTCCACCGACAACGCCCACATGTCCTTCAGTTCCGGGGCGGCCGGAACGGCGTTGAAGTCACCGAGGACGATCACGCGGTCGTACCGGGCGACGGCCGCGGCCAGGACGCGGATCTGTGCCGCCCGGACCGCCTCCTGACGCCGTTGCGCGAGGTGCGTGTTGAACACCCGGACGGACTGGCCGCCCACGGTGGTGGTGACCGCCATGTAGCCACGGTTCTCGGATCCGCCGTCGGGATACCTCGCCGTGACGACGTCTGTCATGGGCGCCGCCGTGAGGAGCGCCTGCCCGAAGCCTCCCGGGCTCCACGGCGCTCCCCCGCAGCGGCCCCAGTTTCGCAGGACCGCGCCGTACTCGACGTGGTAGCGCAGCCCGTAGTAGCGCTCCAGATCGGCGCGGATCCTGTCGACGTCCCGCACGCACGCTTCCTGCAAGCCGATGACCTGCGGCGCGGAGGCGGCGATCTCCGCTGCGCGGTCGACGTTCCTCGCCTTGCACGGGTTGCAGAGGTTCCACGTCAGGACGCGGTTAGGTACGGCGTCCCTGGCGGCCGCGACCGGCACCGACCCGACGGGTGCGCTGGGGCCGACGAGCACCAGGCAGGCCACGATCACCGCGCCCGCCACCAGACGCGCGCCCCTACCGAGCACCATCGCCTCCCCGCACTGGATGCCCACGCCGTCCGACGCCCTTCGGGTACGAGGGTAGGCGACGCGGCCCTCAGCGACCCCGCGTCACAGACCCCGGGGAGAGCCCCGACGGTGGTTGCGCCGCCCCTTCGTCGACGGGGAGGGGCACGGGTTCCTCCATCTCGCCGGCGGAGCGAGCGGCAAAGCCCTTCCCGTGGCCCTCGGCCGCGCCGGCCGGGACGCCGGCTCCGGGTGGCGTGCGCTGCGCCGCCCGCCGCGCCCGGCGCAGCGCCAGGTGCAGGACCGGCATCAGGACACCGGTGACCGCGGCGCTCTGCCACAGCAGCGCGTCCAGCCGGCCGGCCGCGAGGCAGGCGCCCGCGGCGACCGCGGCCAGGGCGCACACCCCGCGGTCCACGATGCTCTCCACGGACAGCAGCGTGGCGCGCGGCGCGTTGGCCGGGATGGCGTCGTTGACGAGCTTGCGTTGCACCGGATAGACGAATCCGGTGATCGCGGCGAACGCGCACAGCGACGCCACCACGAGCCAGGGGCCGCCGAGAGTGGTGCACGCCAGGACGGCGGCGAGCGCCACGCTCAGCAGGGACACCCACTGGGCCGCCGACAGCCGGCGGCTCAGCCACTGCGGACGCGCCGACGCCACCGCTTCGGCCACCGTCATGGCCGCGAGCACGCTGCCGTGAGTGCTCTCCTTGATCCCGTGGTCCAGGAGCACGGGCTGGAACAGGTTGACCTGGCAGATACGCGACAGCGTGAACACGGCCACGCCCTGTGCCATCAGCAGCGGCAGCCACGGGGAGACGCGCAGCGCCCGCAGGGCGGCCCCGGTGTCGCGCAGCAGGGTGCCGCCGCGGCGTCCGCGGGTGCCCGGCCCGGGGTCCGCCGGGCGCGGTGCGAGGCGGGGCAGCGCCAGGGCGCAGACCAGCGAACCGGCGGCGCCGACGGCGCTGAGCACGTACGGGGTGGGTGTGGCCAGCGCCATCAGCGGGCCGACGAGCGGCCAGCAGACGACCTTGGCGGCCAGTCCGAGTGACCGCGCGGTGCCCTCGGCCCTCAGATAGTGGGCTTGCGCTCCCTCGGCGCGCAGAGCGTCGTAGAGATAGGCGCTGGCGGCGCCCGACGCGAGGGAGCGCCCGGCCGCGATGGCGAGGAAGTGCACGAGGAAGCCGGTGTACGACGGGGCCAGGACCGGCGCCAGGTTCGCTGCCGTCATGACGACCGCGCCCGCGCGCAGGCAGTTGCGGGCGCCGATGCGGTCGGCGACGACACCGGTGGGGATTTCGAACAGGCAGAACGCGATGTAGTAGATGCTCTGGATGCCGAAGATCTGCCCGTCGGACAGGCCGGCGTCGCGCTGGTAGGCGTAGAAGACGGGCATCCACCACAGCAGGTTGAACAGCAGCTGGAAGCCGTTGTTCAGGCGGATGATGCGGCGGGCCACCGGGGAGGTGACCCGCTGCGCGCGACGGGGCAGGCGGGCGAGCGGTCGGCGCATGGGGGCGCTCACCGGGCGTAGGGGCGGATCTGGACCAGGCGGAACGCCCCTTCGTCGGTCATCAGCCACTCGATGTCCAGGGCGTCGTCGGGGTCGTCCGCGCTGAAGTGGGACTGCAACAGGCGTCCGGTGAGGGCCAGTCGGGCCAGTGCCTCGCGGGTCTGCGGGGGCAGGTCCCGGCCCGAGGTGCCGACGTCGAGCGTGCGTCCGCCGCCCTCGACGGTGTTGTAGAGGTACTGGTGCGGCAGGACCGTGCCGTCCACCACCCGCTCCGGCGATCCGGGCGTGCAGTTCACGTACACGGTGCGGAAGTCCTCGCGCCGGGTGGGGTTGCAGGTCACCAGTACTCCCCCGAGGCGCGCCGGCAGGTACTCCTGCACGATCACGCCCATGTAGGTGTCGTCCAGGGAGATGCCCACCTGGTGCCGCAGGCGCACGCTGCGCGGCGACAGCAGCGACGCCCACACCTGCCGTACGGCGTCCATGAGCTGGTCGGCTCCCCTGACGGTGGTCACGGAGTCGTAGATCCCGGCGGCGGAGAAGCCCGGCAGGTCCTCCGCGTTGGAGGAGGAGCGGACCACCATACGGTGGCCGCCGGCCAGCAGCGCGGGCACGGACGCCGTGATCGTGCGGGCCACCTCCTCGGGCATCGGGGTCGTGCGCACGAGGTGCTGGAGGCTCAGGCAGAGCGGGTCCACGACGTCGAACGCCTCGAGTTCGAGGGCCATCTTCAGCTTGCCGATGCCCTGCTGGAGGGCGGGCGAGGAGGTGAGGAAGGCGTGGTGCAGGCGGAAGGGCAGTGCCACGCCCTCGGGGGCGCGGACCGTCTGCGCCACCCACCGGGCCGCAGCGGCGCGCAGTCGCTCCCGTGAGGCGTCCTGCTCACCGAGCCGGGCGCCGAGATGGCCGAGGAGGTCGCGGCGCGGCGGGCGTGGGCGGGCGTAGAACTCCGTCAGGTCGGCGGTACGGCTGTCCAGTACGTGGTGGAGTTCGCCGAGGTTGGCCGCCTTGGTGCCGTAGCTGTCGCGGTCGGTGCGGCGCAGCCGGTGCAGGGCCAGGACGGGGGCCTGCTCCTCCAGCAGGGGCGTCTCGATGCGGATGCGCTGCTGGTGCCAGGCCGGCTTCTCGAGGTCCGGTGCGGCGGCGAGGGGCTCCAGGGTGACGGAGTCCTCGCTGACCCGGTAGCGCACCCAGGCGCCGTCGAGGGCGTCGTGCCGTGTGAGGGCGTCAAGGTCGCGGACGATGGCGTTCGGGATGCCCCAGCCCGAGGCCAGCACGTTCGTGTGGGAGAGCGGGGTGATGGGGGCGGTGTTGATGAAGCCGGCGACCCTGGGCACGTCGTCGGGCAGGCGGGGCATGGCGACGATGTCCGCCCAGCCGAGTTCCGCGGCGGCGGCCTCGTACTCGGCCGGTGTGCGGAAGTGGCGCAGTCGGCCCTCGGCCTCGCCCGGGTTCAGGCAGGTGCGCGTCCGGTTGCCGAAGAGCGTGTGGCTCAGGATGCGCGGGACGTGGGCCTCGCCGATCTGGGCGAGTTCCGTTTCCTGGCCGTGGTTGGCGGGCTTCAGCAGCAGCGGCAGGCGTCCGTCCACCCGGCCGCGGACATAGAGGTAGAACTCCTCCAGCAGGGCGCCGTGCATGGTGTCCGCCTCGGTGGTCTCCAGCACCAGGAAGGGGCACTCGGAGCCGTCCTCGGCGTGATCGGTGTGCAGGGAGAGCACGCCGAGCAGGAACCGGCGTTCCGGGTCCGTGTAGACGGAGGCGTTGAACGCGTCGAGGTTCGCGTCGAGTTCGTCGAGGGTCATGCCGAGGATGCGGGTGGCGATGTAGTTGACGTGGAAGGGGTGGGCGCGGGTGTCGAGCAGGTGCCAGGTGTGCTCGGCCCGGTCCACGACGACCTTGAGGTACGGGTGTCCGGCGAGGACCCCGGACAGGGTGCGGAACAGCGGCAGCGACAGGTTGGCGCCGACGACGGTGCGGTCCCCGCCGGCCTCGGGCGCATCCGCCCTCTCCAGTGTGAAGGTCATGCGCGCACCTCCTGTGCGGTGTCGTACACGGGCAGGATGCCGGGCAGGGCGTCCACGAGGGCGGTGAGGTCGCGGACGACGGCCTGGGGACGGTCGGCGGACAGCAGGCACAGGCCGGCCATGGTGTTGGCGCCCGCGGCCGGGTCGTAGACCGGGACGGGGCTGCCGTCCGGCAGCGAGCTCTCCCCCACGACGGACAGCGTGCTGCCCTCGCCGAGCGGGGCGGACCGCACCACCGAGGCGGAGTCCCACACGTGCCGGTGGCGCCACGGTGCGCCCGAGCCGTCGACGGCGAGGACCACCAGGGACCCGGCCGCGCCCTTGGCGTCCGCGGGCGTCAGCGCCTCCGACGGCCACTCGGGTGAGCCGCCGAGCAGCTGGTCCGTGAACAGGGCGATCAGGTCGAGCCCGAAGACCTCCTCGATCTGCGGCACGGTCATCGCACCACCGAACCGTGCCGCCGTCTCGATCACCCACATGCGGCCGCCGTCACCGAGCTTGATCTCGGTGTGGGTGCCGCAGTTCTCCAGGCCGAGCGCCTCCACGGCCTGCCGGGCCAGTTCCACGATCCTGCCCTGCGCCTCGCTTCCGAGGGCGGCCGGGGTGATGCCGGCGCGTTCGGTGAACGGTGCCACGGTCGGCATCCGGCCGCTCAGGCAGACGGGCCGGAAGTCGCCGTCGACGACCACGCCCTCGACGCTGACGTAGTCGCCCCAGCCCGGCCCGTCGAACCACTGCCCGGCGCAGCCGCTGACGATCTCCTCCACGATGAAGTCCTCACCGGCGTCCGCGACATGCAGTTCGGCGTATCCCAGGCGTGCCGACTCCGTCATCACCGCGTACGAGCGGGCCCAGGCGGCGGGGGCGTCGGCGGGGGCGGCGATGATCTGGTGCGCGGTCGACCCGGCGCTCCAGGCCGCCTTCAGCAGCAGCGGGCAGCGTAACTCCTGGGTTGCGGTCGCGAGTTGGTCCGCGGTGGCGACGGGCCGGAAACGGGGCTGCGGGACGCCGCGGCGCTCCCAGGCCGCGCGCATGAGGCGCTTGTCCCGGGCGAGGGCCGCGGCCGGTCCGGCGCCGCGCAGTCCGAGGCGGCGCGAGGCCTCGGCGACGGCGACCACCGCGTACTCCGAGAAGGTGACGACCGCGTCCGCGCCGACCTCGCGGGCCCGGGAGACGATGAGGGCGACCAGATCGTCCTCCCCTGCGGCCCCACGCGCGACGACCGAGGCGCACTGCCGTGCGAGCGCACGGCCTGCGGGCAGTTCGCTGAGTGCCAGCAGGTGCACCTCGGACCTCGCGGCCACCCTGGGCAGGGCGTACCCGACCGGGGGCCCGCCTTTGGCATGCACGTACAGCACCTTCGCCACGGGACTCCAACTCCTTCTGCTGTGAGGGTTCTTGCTTCGCGGTCTCTTCCAGCGAAGCAGTCCGGTTTCCCGTCGCTCGCCGTGCCGAGCGCGGACGTCTCAGGCAAATGCCTGAGTCGGCGCGGGCGTTGTCGTCCTCGGGAAGGTTGTGTCAGGCGGCCTACGGGACACGCATGAGGTGTCACAGACAGTGATGTTCGTCGAACGTTGAAGGAGTTGAGCCGTGGACGAGGCCGATTTCAAGACGCTGCTCGCGTCCCTCCCGGTGTCCTGGTGGGAGGCCGACGGCGGCTCGGGGGTGGTCGAGAGCGGGGGCGGCGCCCTCGCCGACGCGCGCACCGTCCGGCGCTTCGTGGAAGCGCTGCGGGCCGACCTCGGCGGCCCGTCGGCCCGCTGTGACGACGGCCCCCACCAGGCACGGTTCGAGGGCCGCACCTTCGACGTCAACTGGTGGGCCCCGGGCGACGGCGGACGGCGCCGGCGCAGCCGTGGGGTCGCGGTCGAGGTGGGCGACGCTCCCGCGGGCACAGCGGCGTACGCGTCGTTCGCCGACCTGAGCCCGGCGGCCGTGTTCGTGCGCGATCCCGCCGGGCGTTACGTCTGGGCCAATCACGCCTACGCCCATCTGTACGCAACGACACGTGACCGCCTGATCGGCCGTCACCTGAGCGAGTTCGACGGCCCCGACGACACGGCCCGGTTCCTCGCCCTCGACGAGGAGGTGCTCGCGGGCGGTCACTCCGTGCGGCACACGCTCGTCTACCGGCGCCCGGACGGCTCCCAGGGTCATGCGGCCGGATACCGCTTCCCCGTGGCCTGGGGCGCGCTGCGCTGCGTGGCGGGCATCTACGTGGACGTCAGTGAGTACGTCCACGCGCTGGACCAGCGGCGCCGGGCCGAGGAGGACCTGCGCGCACTGCGGGACCACAGCGGTCTGCCCTGCCTGCGGCTGTCCGGGGACGGGGTGGTCGGGGAGGCCAGCACCGCCGCCGCCGAACTGCTGCGGATCCGGCTGCGGGACCTGGTGGGGTCACCGGCCGACGCCCTGCTGGCCGAGACACCGGAACGCGCCGCGCTGCACGCGATCTGGGACGACCTCACCGGCGGCCGGCGCAGAAGCGCGCAGTCCAGTGCCGTACTCGTCGACGGGGAGCGGCGCCGGCGGCGCGTGTGGGTCCACCTGAGCGTCGTCAGCCGTACCCAGGGCCGGGAGCCGGGCGTGTGGGCGGTCGTCACACGGCCCGGCCTGAGCCACGAGCCGCATCTCGCGCTGACCGCCGCTCAGGTGCGGATACTCGCGTTGCTGGCCGCCGGGTACAGCAACGCCGGCATCGCCGAGGCGCTGCGTCTGTCACGGCAGACGGTCGACTACCATCTGGCCCGCCTCAGGCGCCTCCTGGGCGCCGCCACCCGGCCCGCGCTGGTGGCCCGCGCCTATGTGCTCGGCATCCTCGCCCCGCACGCCTGGCCCCCTCGCTCCACGACGGCGGCCCATCCACGGAGCCCCGCGTGACCGGCCGTCGCGCCGCACGGCGAAAGGTTCGGTCCAGGCCGCGGTTGTGTGTCCCGCCGGTGAAGGAGGCGTGGGAGAGTTGTCGGATCTTGGAGTCGGGCATGGCGGGCGGCGTCACGGCTGGGGTTGTGTCGTGTTCACCTCTCCAACCCCCCACACTTCTTGGAGACTTCATGTGCCGCGCCGCCTTCCCGGCTGCCCGCCACCCGTGTGCCCGACCGGCTCGCGGGAAGCCTCGGCCTCACCCGGAGACCGTAGACGCGTCGCCCGCACGCGCCGGGCACCGTCGCATCTTCACGTACGCGAGAAGCTGTGCGATCGGCGTCCGCCGACGCCGCCACCCAGCGCCACTTCCTGTCATGCGCATGACATGCGCAAGTCGTCATGCCACGGCACGGCTTCGACCACCCCCCACGAACACCCCCACGACCAACCGGCCGGCCCCGTACCGGCCGGACCACCCCCCACACACACCCGAGGAGTCTGCGTGACCTCCCGTTCCCAGCGTCACCAGCGCACCCTGCCGGCCGTTGCCACCGCCGTCGCCGCCGGAGCGCTGCTGAGCACCACGCTCAGCGCCGCCGCCACGGCCCAGCCCGCCGGTCCGGTCCGGGCCGGCGCCGCACCGGTCGCCCTGTCCGCGACGGCCCGCACCACCCTCGTCCAGCAGGCCCAGGCGCAGGCCGCCGGCACCGCGAAGGCGATAGGACTCGGCTCCCAGGAGAAGCTGGTCGTCAAGGACGTCGTCAGGGACGCCGACGGCACCGTGCACACACGCTACGAGCGCACCTACGCCGGCCTGCCCGTGCTCGGCGGCGACCTCATCGTGCACACCGCGAAGTCCGGCAGGACCGAGGGCGTGACCAGAGCGTCGAAGAGCACGCTGAAGCTCGCCTCGCTCACCCCGCGCCTCTCCCCCGCCCGGGCCGAACAGCAGGCGCTCGGACCGGCGAAGGCCGCCGGCTCTCCGAAGTCCCGTGCGGATCAGGCGCCGCGCAAGGTGGTCTGGGCCGGCTCCGGCACGCCCGTCCTCGCCTACGAGACCGTCGTCGGCGGCCTGCAGGACGACGGCACCCCGAACCAGCTCCACGTCATCACCGACGCCGCCACCGGCAAGAAGCTCTTCCAGTACCAGGGCATCGAGACGGGCGTCGGAAACACCAAGTACAGCGGAAAGGTCGACCTGACGAGCACTCGGTCCGGCTCGTCCTACACCCTCACCGACGCCACGCGCGGCGGCCACAAGACGTACAACCTGGACCACGGCTCCTCGGGCACCGGCACGCTGTTCTCCCAGGACAACGACACCTGGGGCGACGGCACCACCGGGAACGCGGCCACCGCCGCCGCGGACGCCGCCTACGGCGCCCAGCAGACCTGGGACTTCTACAAGAACACCTTCGGCCGCAACGGCATCAAGAACGACGGCGTGGGCGCCTACTCCCGCGTCCACTACGGCAACGCGTACGTGAACGCGTTCTGGGACGACAGCTGCTTCTGCATGACCTACGGCGACGGACAGGGCAACAACGACCCGCTGACCTCGCTCGACGTCGCGGGCCACGAGATGAGTCACGGCGTCACCTCCAACACCGCCGGTCTCGAGTACTCCGGTGAGTCCGGCGGCCTGAACGAGGCCACCTCCGACATCTTCGGCACGGGCGTGGAGTTCGCCGCGAACAACGCCTCCGACCCCGGTGACTACCTCATCGGCGAGAAGATCGACATCAACGGCGACGGCAAGCCGCTGCGCTACATGGACAAGCCCAGCAAGGACGGCGGCTCCGCCGACTACTGGTCCTCCACTGTGGGCGACAAGGACGTCCACTACTCCTCCGGCGTCGCCAACCACTTCTTCTACCTGCTGGCCGAGGGCAGCGGCAAGAAGACGATCAACGGGGTCGACTACGACTCCCCCACCCAGGACGGCTCCACCGTCACCGGCATCGGCCGGGACAAGGCGCTGCAGATCTGGTACAAGGCACTGACCACGTACTTCACGTCGACCACCGACTACGCCGCCGCCCGCAAGGGCACCCTGTCGGCGGCCGCCGATCTCTACGGCGCCGACAGCGCCGAGGCCAAGGCGGTCGCCACCGCCTGGACCGCCGTCAACGTCAACTGACACACACCGGTGACGGGCGGCATCCGGGGCTCCTCCCGGGTGCCGCCCTCGCCTCGGCGGTCCCCGGCCGTCCTTGGCCAAGGCCCGCTCGGGCACGGTACGTTGAGCGGATGTCCGAACCACCGGTGATTCTGTTGCTGTCGGGGAGCCTGCGAAGCGGCTCCACCAACGAGACCGTGCTGCGCACCGCGCAGGACGTGGCGCCCTCCGTGAACGTCCGTGCCGTCCTGTACGACGGTCTGGCGGGGCTTCCGCACTTCAATCCCGACGACGACACCGACCCCCTGCCCACGCCGGTGGCCGAACTGCGCGCGGCGATCGACGAAGCGGCCGGGATCCTCGTGTGCACCCCGGAGTACGCGGGCACCCTGCCGGGATCGTTCAAGAACCTGCTCGACTGGACGGTCGGCGGAACGGAGATCTCCGACAAGCCCGCCGCCTGGGTCAACGCCGCCGCCCCCGGCCGGGGCGAGGGCGCGCAGGCGACGCTGCGGACGGTACTGGGCTACACCGGCGCCCATGTCGTGGAGTCCGCCTGCGTCAGGATCCCGGTGGACCGCAACGCGGTCGGCGAGAACGGCACCATCAGCGACCCGGAGGTCCGCAAGACGCTCTCCGAAGTGCTGCGCCTGCTGGTGACCACCGACGCGTAGGGGGATCCCGGCGAGCAGAGGTGACGCGTCCCGCCACGGCGCGGGACGCGATCCGGCCCGCGGAGGTGAGACGTCCCACCGTGGGCCGCGCGACAGCGGCACCGGCGCTCGCCCAAGCACCCGTTGTTGCAATTCAGGCATCCTGTGAACACCCGTTGTTGACGGGGCTGTTGGACGCGTAACCTGTCCCCCCGCTATCAGGGGCGGCAGCAGTCCGGCAACGGGGGGCCTTGCGCATGACGCCATTCCGGAGTGACTCCGACGAGCTCTTTCCCGACCCGGACAACGCGAGGGCCGACGCCTTCGTCAGTGAGTACCCGACGGTCGTCACACCCTCCGATCCCGCCCGGCTGGCCACCCGCCCGCCGCTGATCCTCTTCCGGGTCGACGCCGAGGGCAGCGTGTACGAGGACGGCACCGCGCGCATCCTGGAGGCGTTACGCCGGCCCCTCGACGACCGGGGCAAGCTCGTCCCGTACGCCGTGGTGCATGCCGCCGACGAGCCCGTGCTGCTCTCGGAGGAGGCCGGACTCGCGCTCGCGGACGGCACGCCGCGCCACATGACCCCCGACCGGTACCCGCACTTCGACGTCGTGCGGTCACTCGTCACCCACATCCGGACCAACCCCCGGCAGCCGGTCGGCGGGCTCGCCGACGAGCTGCGCCGGTACGCCTGCGACCGCCGGCAGGCCGAACGGCGGGGCCTGCTGGGGCACCTGCCCCGCACCGACTCGACCAGCCTCGCACCGGACGGCGCCGACCTGAAGGGCTGGCTGGTCCGGGTGTTCTGGTTGTCCTTCACCAGCCATCTCCCCCGCTGGGCCTGGTCCCGCTGGATCTCACGGAAGGTGATGCGGCGCTGGTTCGCCGGCACGCCGGACGCCGGCGGGCGCACCGACCTGTACCGGGCGATGGCCCATGTCGCCACCATGCAGGCACCCCGGCTGCGCGGCGCGGCCGGCGAGCCGCGCCACGAGGAGGCGTTGCAGGCCCTGGAAAGGATCCTGCTGCGGGCCCTCCTGGAGGACCTCGCCACCCCGCGGATCGGCCGGTACCTGCCCAAGCGGCGCCGCCGCACCGCACGCCCGGTACTGCTCGTGGAAGTGCCACCACCCGGCACGGAGGGCGCCCGCCGCGCCGAGCGGTTCCTGCGCGTCCTGCACGCGCTGCACGACACCGCGCCGCGCCCGGGACCGCTCGTCGTCGCGGTGGGCAAGCCGTCCCCCGAACTCCTCGCCGAGCTGCAGCCGCGTGAGTGCACCCTGTCCCAGGCCGCGAGCGCGCTCGCGGCGCAGGACGGCGGCCCCGTCATGGTCGTGTTCCGCGAGCCCTCCCTGACCGGTCCGGGCCTGCCCGTCGCCCAGGTCGAACCGCACCGCCGGTTCCGCACCAGCTGGCGCACCACGGCCTCGCTCCTCGCCGTCACGGGCGCCCTCGCCCTCACCGCGGGCGGCGTCACCGTGGACCGCGTCCGCGACGGCGGCGACCACACCTGCCTCGGCGGCAGCGCGTCCGTGGCCACGGCGGCCCGCACCAGCCCCGTCCCGCTGGACCCCGGCGGCTGGTACGACGCCGCGCTGCGGGCGATCAGCCGGCAGAACAGGCGCGCCGAGGACTACGCCCGCCAGGGCCGCACCGTGCGCACCGTCGTCGCGTTCGTGTCCAGCAGACCACGCACCGAGGACGAGACACGGTTCGACGGGACGATCCCGGAGCTGCGCGGCATCGCCATGTGGCAGCAGAAACTGAACTCCGACGCGTCCTCCGACCAGAACCTCGTGCCGCTGCGCGTCGACGTGCGCCCCACCGGAGAGGGGTTCCGCAACGCCGTGCCGGAGGCGCGGAAGCTGGTCGCCGAGGTGCGCGCCGAAGGAAGGGCCGAGGACGACACCAAGGTCGTCGGCGTTCTCGCGTACGCCCAGAGCCGCGACGAGACGCGAGCCGCCCTCCAGGTGCTCGGCGAGGGCCGGATCCCGACCGTGGGCACCACCGCCACCGCGAACGAGATGCTGGCCGGTGCGGCCAGTCTCACCTACTGGCCCTTCACACCGGACAACGGCCGCGAGGCCCGTATCGAGGCGGACTTCGCGCGCCGCGCCGACATCATCGCCCGGGGCGACGGCGGCACCGGCTGCTCCCCCGCCCGGCAGGCCATCGTCATCGAGTCCTCGGCCGACCTGTACAGCCGCAGTCTGGCCGGCCGGTTCGTGGAGGCCTTCTCCGGCACCACACGGATCTTCAACTTCAACCAGGCCGGCGACTTCGACCCGCAGCCGCCCGGCGGCGCACCCAACCTGTCCAGCGCCGACATGCTCGCCGAGCAGCTGTGCCAGGCGCTCGCCGAGCAGCCGCAGTCGGTCGTGTACTGGTCGGCGCGGGCCAAGGACTTCACCGCGTTCATCACCGCCATGGACACCCGCGGCACCTGCATCGACCGCCCCGTCACCGTGCTCGGCGGGAACGAGCTGACCAACGTGGCACAGACCGGCGCCTTCGCCAACAAGAACTGGCTGCGCCTGTACTACTCGGCGCACCGGCTGCCGGTCAGCAGCGAGTACGCCAGCGACCGGACCCGGCTGTTCGTGTCGGCGTACGACGCGTTCGTGCGGGCGGGCACCGACGGCACCGACCCCTGGCGGCAGGACGGCCACTCGGCGGTGTCCTACGACGCCTTCCACGTCCTGTCGCAGGCGGTGGCCCAGGCGTGGCTGCGGGACAAGGACATCGACCGCGCTTCGGTGCTGGTCGCCCTCAGCGGCGGGATCCACTTCAACGGCGCGACCGGCGAGGTCTCCTACGGTCAGGGCGGCAACGCACCGCCCGTCGACAAGACACTGGTGATCCTGCGTCAACTCGGTGACGAGCCGAAGGCCGTACTGGTCTGCGGCGCCTACGACGAGGGCCGCTCGAGCCGCACCGAGGGGCCACCGTGCACCCCCTGACCCGCCGGCCTCCCGCATGCTCCCCCAGGGCCTGGCCGGTCCAGAGGAGACCCGTCGCAGGCCCTGGGAATCTCGCCCAGGGCCGGTGGGTGTCGGGGCAGCACCCGCGGCCGACCTGGGGAAAACCCCCTGTCCGAGACGGTGACTGGCAGGCTGTTTCGGCTGGTCACAGGCGCGGAGACTCGGGGCATGACGATTTCCCCGCAGGCCGCGGTCGCGGCCACCCTGCCCGCCGCCCGGCCCCGTCCCTCCGACGCCGGAGCCGGCAGCGACTTCGCCCGGCTCTCTCGTCGTATCACCGAGGCGGGACTCATGAGACGCCGTCCCGGCTACTACACGACGCGGCTGGGTCTGGTGATCGCCCTGACGGCGGGCGGCTGGGGGGCCTTTGCCGCGCTCGGAGACACCTGGTGGCAGATGGCGACGGCCGCCTTCCTGGCGCTGATGTTCGGCCAGATCGCCCTCGTGGCCCATGATCTGGCGCACCGTCAGGTGTTCCGGCGGCGCAGGCCGAGCGAGGTCTGGGGCCGGCTGTTCGGCAATCTCGGGATCGGCATGAGCTACGGCTGGTGGATGAACAAGCACACCCGCCACCACGCCAACCCCAACCACGAGGAACTCGACCCGGACGTCGCCCCGGACATCCTGGTGTGGTCCACGGAACAGGCCCGCGACAGCAGGGGGCTCGCCCGCCTCATCGGCGGTCACCAGGCGGGGCTGTTCTTCCCGCTGCTGACGCTGGAGGGCTTCAACCTGCATGTGGCGAGCCTGCGGGCGTTGCGCTCGCCGGGCATGAAGCACCGGACGCTGGAGGCCGCTCTGCTCCTGCTGCACCTCGGGGCCTATCTGTCCGCCCTGTTCCTGATGCTCTCCCCGGGCAAGGCGGTGGCGTTCCTCGCCGTGCACCAGTGTCTCTTCGGCGTCTACCTCGGCTGCACCTTCGCGCCGAACCACAAGGGCATGCCCACGTTCCGCGGCGACGAACGGCCCGACTTCCTGCGCCGCCAGGTGCTCACCTCACGCAACGTGCGCGGCGGACGGCTGACCGATGTGCTGCTCGGCGGGCTCAACTACCAGATCGAGCACCATCTGTTCCCCAGCATGCCCACGCCCCATCTGCGGCGTGCGCAGGCCGTCGTCCGCGCCTACTGCGCTCAGATCGGCGTTCCCTACCACGAGACCGGATTGATCCAGTCCTACCGCGAGGCCCTCACGCATCTGCACCGGGTCGGTGAGCCGATCCGGCAGCAGCGCCGAAGGGCCGCCTGACGTCGCTCCCGACCGGGGAGGGAGGCGGTCCCGCCACCGTCGGGGGGAATCGGTGGCGGGACCGCTCGGTGCCCGGGGCCGGAGGGGGGGACCAACTCCCCCGAGCACGTCTGATTCTGCTGCTGCCCGGGCTCCGCAGATATATGCACACCGATTTCCCTCAGCCCGCATCTTCTTCGGCGCTGTGTCCCGGCCGTCGTCGGCCGCCGCCTCAGGGGGTGAGCATCCGGTCCTGTTCCACCAACGGTGTACCGCTGTGCCAGTCCAGCGCTGCGCCGAAGCGGACCAACTCGCCGTAGAGGGCGGGGTCGGCGCCCTCGGTGAAGACCAGGTCGAGCACGGCGGATGCGGCCCGGGCCGGGGACTGCGCCTGGCTGTAGTCGCTGAACCAGGGCCGCGAGGTGGCGGTGTCGACCATGCCCGGGCACACGGATGCGATCAAGGTCCCGGTGGCCAGGTCGCGCTCGCGGCGTTGCGCCGCCACGGCACGGACGGCGGCGACCTGAGCCACCTTGGACGGCACGTTCAACCAGACCGGCCAGCCCGCTTCCTGTGCGGTCCTGTGGTGGACGGCGCTGCGCCACGACTCCACGGCGTACTCGACCTGCTCCAGGCTCGCCGCGTCGAACAGGTCGTGCAGTCGCGGATCGAGGTGGCCCAGGGTGCCCAGGCTGCTGGCCACGACGAGCAGCCGGCCGCCCGGACGCAGGACCGGACCGAAGGAGCGCAGGATCGCGTGCGTGGCGGTGTTGGAGACGTCGATGAACTCGTCGGCCCGCTCCGACTGCGAGTCCCCGGGCAGCACGCGGGCGACCGCGTTGGAGAGGACGACGTCGACCCCGCCGTGCCGGGCCCCCAGATCCTCGGCGAGAGCGGTGATCGCGTCGGTGTCCGTGACGTCGAGGACCTGCCCCTCGACGCGGGCGCGTGTTCCGGGCAGCCGACGGATCGCGCGGACGGCGTCGCTCACGCGCTGCGGGTTGCGGCCGGTGAGCAGGACCAGGTCGCCGGGGTTCATCCGGGCCGCGAGCCCCTCGACGAGAGCGCGGCCGAGTCCCTGGTTGGCGCCCGTGACGAGGGCGATACGGGAAGCGTTCATGCCTGCCACGCTAGAAACCCGACGACCATGCGTCCAACGAAAGTTCCGCACGAGTAGTATGCGTGAACGTCATGGACTTCACCGATGTGTCACTCACGGCGCTGCGGGTCTTCCGGGCGGTGGCCGAACAGGGGACCTTCACCGCGGCCGCCGGGTCGCTGGGCTACACCCAGTCGGCGGTGTCCCGGCAGATCGCCGCGATCGAACGGGCCGCGGGCGCGGAGCTGCTGGAGCGGCGACGCGACGGAGTACGGCTCACCGCGGCGGGCCGCGTCGTCATGCGCCGCGCGGCGACCGTGCTCGAGGAGATCGACGCGACCGCGCGCGAGCTGTCCGGCCTGCCCGGACAGTCCGGCACGGTCCGTCTGGGGTGGTTCCCCAGCGCCGGTGCCGTCCTGATCCCGCGCGCCCTGGCCGCGCTGCGCCGCACGGACCCCGATCTGAATGTCGTCGGCCGCGAGGGCACCACCCCGGCGCTGGTGCGCGCTCTGCGGGCGGGCAGCCTCGACCTGGCTCTGCTCGCCTCGGCTCCACCGTTTCGGCCGCCGGACGCGGAGTCGCCCCCGCTCACGCTCCGGACACTCACCGAACGCCCGCTCCGTCTGGCCGTACCCGCGACGCACCCGCTGGCGCGCGGCGACTACGTGGACGTGGCAGACCTGCGCGGGCAGCGCTGGATCGCCGGGGCCTCCTCGGGGGAGGACCGGCTGATGGGCGTCTGGCCGGGCCTGGACGAACGACCCGAGATCGCCCACACCGCCCGTGACTGGCTCGCCAAACTCCAGCTCGTCGCCGCGGGCTGCGGACTGACCACCGTGCCCGCCGTCCTCGTGTCCGCCGTCCCACCCGGCGTCCGTGTCCTGCCCGTCCGCGGTGGCCCCCAGGAACAGCGGCGCCTGCTGCTGGCCCGCCTCCCCCACCCGCCGACCGAGCCGGGCATCCGGGTCGCGGCCGCGCTCCGGGCAGCGGCCCTCGACGCGGAAACACCTCCGCCGCCTCCTGAGCCCGGGACCGCCGGAACGACCGCTTCCCCACCCGCCTCCTCACGCGATCGATGACTTTCGGCGGTGCCTCGGGTCTGCCTGAATATGACCCGCATCATCGCTGACATCTCGATCTCCCTCGACGGCTTCGTCACCGGGCCCGACCCGAGCCCGGAACAAGGGCTGGGCACCGGCGGCGAGGCCCTGCACACGTGGGCCTTCTCCGACGACCCCGACGACCGCCGGCTGCTGCGCGAGGCGACCGCCCGCTCGGGCGCCGTCGTCCTCGGCCGCCGTCTCTTCGACCTGGTCGACGGGCCGGCCGGCTGGGACGACACGACCGGTTACGGCGCCGGAGAGGTCGGCAAGCCCGCCTTCGTCGTCGTGACGAGCTCGCCGCCGGAATCGGTACGACTCACGGGCCTCGACTGGACGTTCGTCACCACCGGTGTGGCCGACGCCGTCGCCGCCGCCCGCGAGCGCGCCGAGGTGGCGTCGTCCGCCGCCGGGAAGGACCTCGACGTGGTCATCATGGGCGGCGGAGCCACGGTCGGTTCGGCGTTCGGCGCCGGGCTGGTCGACGTCCTGAGCCTGCACCTCGCGCCCGTCGTGCTCGGTTCCGGGACTCCCCTGTTCACTGGTACACCGCCGCGCACGCTGGTGCAGCGGAGCGTGACCTCCACCTCCACGGCCACGCATCTGCTCTACGACGTCCTCTGACGACCCCGGCGCCACCCGCACGCACCGGCCTCAGCCACGCTCGCGCAGGTAGGCGTCCAACGCCGCAGCGCCGGCCAGCATCGCCCTCCCGCGGGCGCCCAGACGCTCGTGCCAGTCGCGCAGCGTGGCCTGCAGCGGTTCCAGTCCGCCCGCCGAGCGCACCTGCGCGATCACCGGGGCGATCTGCTCCAGCAGGTAGCCGCCGCGCCGGAGTTGATGGGCCAGGCGGGCGTCCCGTACGTCGGCCTCGTCGTAGACGCGGTAGCCGGTCACCGGGTCGCGGCGCGGACGGACCAGTCCGGCGTGCTCCCATTTGCGCAGCGTCGCGGGCCGGATACCGAGCCGGCGCGCCAGCGGTCCGATGAACGTGCCGCCCGACGGGGGCACTTGGGCGGAGTCAGGCACCGTCGAGGCGGCCGGGGCGATGTCGCGCAGAGCGCCTTCCACGGCTTTGAGGGTCTGCCGGTCGGTGAGGAGCTGGGCGTGGCTCTCGTCGATGAGGCGGAATGCCTCGTCGGCCGTGCCCTGGTGCACGGCCCGCATGATCGCCGTAGCCGTCCGATGGCCGTGGCCGGGAACCAGGGCGAGAAACGCGCGCAGGGCCGCCGCGTGCAACGGGGTGTAGGTGCGGTAGCCGTGCGCGGTGCGCGCGGCGGCCGGGAGGATGCCGGCCGCCTCGTAGTTTCTGATCGCCTGGGTGGACAGCCCGTGTCCGCGCGCCAGATCGACCGGCCTCAGCCTTTCGCCGGTTTGAAGGTTTTGCCGCATGACACCGACAGTATCGCGGGCTGTCTCGCGCCCGAGTTTCCATCGGAGGTTCAACGATAGCGTTGAAGGCATGGCTACTGACATCGGGGACATCGCCCGCACCGTCGACGCTGCCGCCATCATGAGGCTCCTGCCCGCACGGCCCCGGCTGCTCGCCCTGGGCGAGCCCACGCACGGCGAGGAGGCCCTGCTCGATCTGCGCAACGAAGTCTTCCGGCAACTCGTGGAGCAGGAGGGCTACCGCACGATCGCGATCGAGAGCGACTGCCTGGCGGCCCTGGCCGTGGACGCCTATGTCACCTCCGGCACGGGCACGCTCGAGAAGGTCATGGAACACGGGTTCAGCCACGGCTGGGGCGCCCATGCGGGCAACCGTGCGCTGGTGCGCTGGATGCGCGACCACAACGACAGCCGTCCCGTGTCCGACCGGATTCGGTTCGCCGGGTTCGACGGCCCCCTGGAGATCACCGGCGCCGCGAGCCCCCGCCAGGCGCTCACCGCACTCCACGGCTACCTCGCGGCCCACGTCGACGCGCAGCTCCTCCCCTGCACCGCGGACACCCTCGACGATCTCCTCGGCTCCGACGACCGGTGGACGGATCCGGCCGCGATGACGGACCCCGCCCAGTCCGTGGGACAGTCCCGCGAAGCCCGTGAACTGCGGCTGATCGCCGCCGATCTGGTGGCGCTGCTCGACGAGCACACGCCGCACCTGAGGACGGCGACCTCACCGGACGCATGGGACCTGGCCGGCCTGTACGGGCGTACCGCGACCGGCCTGCTGCGCTACCACCACTGGATGGCCGACACCTCACCGGCCCGCATGACCCGGCTGGTGAGCGCCCGCGACCAGATGATGGCCCACAACCTCCTCGCCCTCGCCGCACGCGGCCCGGTGCTCGTCCACGCCCACAACAGCCATCTCCAGCGGCGGAAGAGCACGATGCGGATGTGGCAGGGGCCGGTGGAGTGGTGGGGCGCCGGCGCGCTGGTGAGCGCCCGGCTGCGGGAGGACTACGCCTTCGTGGCCACGGCGCTCGGCACGATCCGCCACCATGGAGTCGGCACGCCACCGCCGGACACCGTCGAAGGTCTCCTCTACGCACTCCCCGGGGACCGCCACGTCATCGACGCCCCGCAGTTGGCCACCGCCCTCGGCGACACGGCGCCGCCGCCCCGCACCTCCCCCTGGTTCGGCTACGCACCCCTCGACCCGGCTCACCTGCCCGACATCGACGGCCTCGTGTTCGTCAAGGACGTACCGCAGAGCTGAACCGGCGTGCGCCCTATGCTGCTCGGATGATCAAGCCGATTGAACTCGTGATATTCGACTGCGACGGAGTTCTGGTCGACAGCGAACGCATCGCGGTGCGGGTACAGGTGGCCCTCGGCGCGGAGTTGGGCTGGCCGCTCACCGAGGACGATGTGGTGGCCCGGTTCATCGGACGCTCCCACACCGCCATCCGCGACCAGGTCGCCGAGCGGCTCGGCCCGCAGACGGCCACCGTCTGGCACGAGCGGTTCGAGCAGTTGCACCGTGAGGCCGTGGACGCCGGGCTGACGCCGGTCGAGGGGCTGCTCGAAGCACTGGACGAGATCACGCTGCCCACCTGCGTGGCCTCCAGCGGCTCCCACGAGAAGATGCGGCACACCTTGGGCCGCACCGGCCTGTACGAGCGGTTCGAGGGGCGCATCCACAGTTCGACGGAGGTCGCGCGCGGCAAGCCCGCCCCGGATCTCTTTCTGTACGCCGCCGAGCGGATGGGTGTCGATCCCGCGGCCTGTGTGGTGGTCGAGGACAGTCGCCCCGGTGTCGAGGCCGCCCGGGCCGCCGGTATGCGCGCGCTCGGCTACGCGGGCGGACTCACCCCGGCCGAGCGCCTGGCAGGCAGTGCCACGGTCGTCTTCCACGACATGCGCAAACTGCCCACGCTGCTGCGCGAGATGTGACCACGGAGCCGGAAGGTGCGTGGAGAGAGCCCGCGCAGGCCGCGCCGACACCGGTGAGGGGTGTACCGCTGGTGCATCCCATCGGCGGTGCGCACGTCGTACGGTCGGGGTGTGGACAACTGTGACAAGGCCCGCGGGTTCCTCACCTCGCGGCGAGCGAAGACCACCCCCGGGCGGGCCGGGCTGCCGTCCGGCGAGCCGGGTTCCGTCTCCGGGGAAGGTCCGCGTCTGCCCGCCTCCTCGGCCGCCGCGTCGCAGGCGGTGCGGTCATGAGCCGGGTCCTGGTGACCGGTTCCGCCGACGGTCTCGGTCGTGCCGCGGCCGACTCCCTTCTGTCGGCCGGCCACGAGGTCGTGGTGCACGCCCGGAACGCGGCGCGGGCGGCGACGCTCCGGGAACTGGTCGATCGCGGGGCGGCCCTGGTGGTGTGCGACCTCACCGAGCGCGACGCCGTACGGCGGACGGCCGCCGAACTCAATGACGCGCGACCCGTCGACGCCGTCATCCACAACGCCGGCGTGTGGAGCGGTCCCGCCGTCATGCCGGTCAACATCGTCGCGCCGTACCTGCTCACGGCCCTGCTGCGGGGGCCGCGCCGCCTGGTCTACCTCAGCAGCGGCTCGCACTTCGGCGGGCGCGACTCGCTCGCCCGGGTCGACTGGCGGGGCCGCGGCGCGGGCTCGTACGCCGACAGCAAGCTGTACGTCACGACACTCATGGCCGCGGTGGCCCGGCTGCGTCCCGGGGTGCTGAGCAACGCCGTGGACCCGGGCTGGGTGCCGACGAAGATGGGCGGACCGAGCGCCCCCGACGATCTGGAGCTCGGCCACCGGACGCAGGAGTGGCTCGCCGTCAGCGACGAAGCCGAGGCCCTCACCAGCGGCGGGTACTGGTACCACCGTGAGCGCCGGCAGCCCCATCGCGCGGTCCACGACGTGGAGTTCCAGGACCGTCTCCTGCGGGCCCTCGCCGAGGAGACGGGCACAGAGCTCGGCTGACCACGGCACTCCAGCGGCGACACGGCGTGTCCGGCGTGACGCGGGGTGCCTGCGGATGGGCGTCGGCACTCTCGCGGCGACGGTCCGCCCCGCGCGGCCGTGGCCGGCGCATGAGCAGGAGGTGGCCCGCACCCGTCGGCCGGGTGCGGGCCACCTCCTGCGTGCCGAGGCACATCGCCCTCGCGGGGTGCACCGCCGGTGCCGCCCGTCTCAGGGGCGAGCGGTTTCGTGGGCCTCCCTCGCGTGGGCGCCATACCGCGGCGACGGCGAGAGAGGGCCGTCAGATGAACATGAAGAACAGGATCAGGACGATCACGGCACCTACGAGCCACCAGATCCAGACGTGCCGGTGCCCGGTCTGCGGACGGTCTTCCGGCCCGCCGCCGCGCGGCCGGTCTTCCTCCAGCGCGGGATTGTCGGGACGGTCCTTGGAATAGAATTCGTCTCCGCTTGCCATACGCTCATCACTCCTTCCCTCGCCGGATCATCGGGTACCCACCGCCCTGCGAATCCCACGCCGCGAGCCTCGGATACCTCGCTCGCCGCTCAGTCCGTCTCGTCCTCCAGGAACGTCACCTCGGTGATGCCCTCGCGGTGTGACAGGCGGGGCAGCAGTTCTTCGCGGGTGCCGTTGCCGGACAGTTCCAGCAGGACTCCCACCTGAGTGGTCTGCGTCGGCAGGGCGGCCGTCGTGCGCAGACCCGCCACGTGGAAGCCCGCCGCGGTGCACTCGCCGACGATGTCGCGCAGCAGTCCACGGCCGTCGAGATAGCTGATGCGCAGCAGCACGGTCTCCGCCGGGGACCTGGGCAGCCACCGCGCGAGGACCGGGAAGACGAACGCCACCACGAGGTACGCCACCGTCACCCCGCACGCCAGCACGAGCAGCCCCGCGCCCGCGGCCGCGCCGATCGAGGCCGCCAGCCAGACACTCGCCGCCGTCGTCAGGCCCCGCACGGCGTCCCGGCGGACGAAGATCAGGCCGCCCCCGATGAACCCGATGCCGGACACGATCTGCGCGGCCACGCGGGACGGGTCCAGTGCCACGCCGGGCCGGCCGAGCATGTCCGCGAAGCCGTACTTCGACACCAGCATGAACAGCGCCGCGCCGAGCCCCACCAGCACGTGGGTGCGCAGGCCTGCCGACTTGCGCCGGTACTCGCGTTCGAGGCCGATGACCGCACACAGTCCGAACGCCGCCGACAGGTAGGCCAACGACATCCCGTTCTGGTTCATGTCTCCTCTTCCGGGCGTGTAGCGGCGTATGTCTCCTCGGAGTGTGGTACCCGGCCTGCGCGACGATGCAGCGCGGACGGCTGCCACCCGTGCGCGCCGGGGTACCCCTCCAGGTGGCCCAGGCGCCGCCCGCGCTGATCGGCGGCGCCGCGCCGGTCGACGGGGTACGTGTGTCAGGACCAGAGGATCGCGGACGAAGGTGTGCCGGCCGGATGACCAACCGTATCTGCACCGTCGGGCACTCGACGCGCGGCTTCGACGAGGTGCTGGAGATGCTGCGGGCGCACGACGTGACCTGCCTGGTCGACGTCCGCTCGTTCCCCTCGTCGCGGAAGTACCCGCAGTGGAACCAGGCGGCGATCGAGGAGTCCCTGCCGCCCGGCATCGGCTACCACTGGATCCGCCGGCTCGGCGGCCGGCGGCACACCCCCAAGGGTGTGCCGAGCGAGAACGGCGCGTGGCGGGTCAAGGCCTTCCGCGACTACGCCGACTACATGGCCGGCGAGGAGTTCGCGGCGGGGCTCGGTGAACTCCTGCACCTGGCCGAGCACGAACGGCCGGCGATCATGTGCAGCGAGGCGGTGCCCTGGCGCTGTCACCGGAGGCTCATCACCGACGCCCTGATCGTCGCGGGTGCGCAGGTCGTGCACATCATGTCCGCCACGACGTCGAAGCCGGCCGTGCTGAACGAGCACGCGCAGGTCCACGACGGACACCTGGTCTACCCGCCGCCCCGGTGACACGGTGCTCGGGGCGGCATCGCGGCGGGTCCGAGGGCGCCCCGCTCACTGCTCGGCCGTGGCGGCGCTGCGCGCGGGGTGGGCCAGGTCGTGGCCGCCGTGAGCGAAGGCGCGTTCGGTGGCGCGTGCGCGGCGGCGTGCCGGTGCGCCCCAGGCGTAGAAGAGCGCGCCCACCCCGAGGAAGAGCACCAGCGGCAGCACCTGGCTGAGGGTGTACGCCCGTCGCTCGCCCGCGAAGCTCGGGGGCAGCGAGTCGGCGGCGGAGCCCGCGGTGCCGAACCAGCCGACGCCGAAGCCCGGCCAGATCAGGACCACGACGGTGAAGGCGACCAGGCCGGTGGCGAGGACGGTGACCGTCCACAGGCCGAAGCGGCCGCCGGGCACGCTGTACGGCCGGGGCGTGTCCGGGTACTTGCGGCGCAGCACGATCAGGCTCGGGAAGGTGATGACGTAGGAGATGAAGGTGGTGCTGATGGCGAGACCGAGTCCGGCGGCGAAGTACTTCTCGCCGTCGCCGCTGGTGAGGTTGAGGGCGACGATCAGCAGCACGGAGGCGAGGACGGAGGAGAGCAGGTTGACGCGGACCGGGGTGCCGTGGCGTTCGGAGACCTTGCCCAGCCAGGCGGGTCCGGCACCGTCCGCGCAGGCCACCGCCTGGGCCCGGTGGGCGCCCATCGCCCAGGTGACGCCGCTGGTGAGCAGGCCGATGATGAGCCCGGCCGCCGCGACGCCGCCGAGCACCGAGCCGGCGCCGGTCAGCACGACGGTGCCGTCGGCGGCGACATGGCCGCCGTAGACGGTGAAGACCGCCTTGCAGGCGTCGATGAAGCCGGCGAGGCTCCCGATTTCCCTGGCGGGCAGCACGAAGAGGATCCCGAGGATGGGGCCGCCGTACAGGATCAGCGAGGCGAAGCCGGAGCGGAGGATGGACAGAGGGATGTCGCGCTTGGGGTTGGTCATCTCCTCCGCGGCCGAGCTGGGGAGTTCGAAGCCGACGTAGTTGAAGATGAGGACGGGCACGAGGGCGACGAAGCCCGCGTAGGTGGGGCTGAACTCGGCCGAGGGCAGCGCGTGCACGCCGTGCTCGGCGGCGTAGACGACGACGGAGACGAGGAAGAAGCCGAGCAGGACGATCCGGGCCACGGCGCCGGCCGTGGGCACCCACTTGCCGACGCGCACGGACTGGATGACGGCGAGGGCGCCGATCCAGATGAAGGCCAGCCCGGCGGCGTACTTCCACAGGCCCGGCAGCGGGGTGAAGAACTCCTCCCAGGTGGTCAGGGCGATGATGCACAGGCTGCCGCCCAGCCACACCGGGTTGGAGAGCCAGTACAGGACCTGGTTGAGGCCCGCGACCAGCCGTCCGAAGGCGAGCCGGGTCCAGACGTAGGGGCCGCCCTGGACGGGGAAGGCGGAGCCGAGTTCCGCCACCAGCAGGCCGTAGGGCAGGAAGAAGGCGAGCGCGAGGACGGCCATCCAGGTCAGCCCCTGCGGGCCCTGGGCCGCCACCGAGCCGATGGTGTCGAGACCGACGAGCGTGCAGATGAGGAAGAAGAGCACATCCAGGCGGCGCAGGTCCTTGCGGAGGTGGGAGCGCTGCTCGCTCCACCCCTCGGACAGGTCGGGGGTGCTCGGGCCGGGGTTCGGGGTCGCTTGGGTCACGTGCACGGCTCCTGGGGGACGTGGCGGTGTGGGTGGGACCGTCGGGGGGCGTACGACCTAGGCCGACTGACTGAATGAACAGTCAGTAGTGGGCGACTGTGGCGTGCGTCGCGCGGGTGCGTCAAGAGAGCGGGAGCAGGTTTTCCCGAGTCGGGGACGAGCCCTGGGCCGCGGGTGCGCGACAGCGACACGGACTCGGCCGAGCGGCTCCACGCGGAGGGCTCGGCCGAACAGCGACACACGCAGGGCATGGCTGAGCGGCGGCACGGCGGGGGCCGCGCCGCCGGTCGTCCGCCGGAGGGCTACGCCGTCGTCGTGGTGCGGCCGTAGATCTGCTTGCCCAGCCACTGTCCGCCGTCGAGCGTGAGGCACTCGCCGGTCAGATAGGACGCTCGGTCGCCGAGCAGGAAGAGCGCCGCGTCCGCGACTTCCTCGACGCGCGCGAAGCGGCCCGCGGGGACGGAGGAGAGGACGTCGGCACGTGCCTCGGGTGTCGCCCAGAGCGCCGCGCCGGCCCCGTCCGTCTCGGTCGGCCCGGGCGCGATGCAGTTCAGCCGGATGCCGAGCGGGGCCAGTTCGACGGCGAGGGTGCGGCTCATGGCGAGCACACCCGCCTTGGCGGCGGCGGAGTGGACGGTGCCCGGGTGACCGTGCCAGGCGTACGTGGCGATCACCGAGAGGATCGAGCCCGCGCTGCCCGTCTCGCGCAGATGGCGGGCGACGGCGCGGGTGCAGTAGTAGGAGCCGTTGAGGACGATGTCCACGACCGCGCGCCAGCCGTTGGGGCTGAGGTCGATGCCGGGCGTGACGAAGTTGCCCGCGGCGTTGTTGACCAGCCCGTCCAGGCGTCCGTAGCGGTCGACCGCGGCGGCCACCAGTGCGTCGACGGCCTGCGGGTCGCGTACGTCGGTGGGGACGGCGAGCGCGCTGCCCCCGGCCTTCTCGACCAGGGCGACGGTCTCGTCGAGGCGTTCGGGGGTGCGTCCGGCGACGACGGGCCGGGCTCCCGCGGCGGCGAGCGCCAGGGCGATCGCGCGGCCGATGCCGCTGCCGCCGCCGGTGACAATGTAGGTGCGGCCGGTGAACTCCGCGGTGTCGCGGGTCGTCATGTGCGGGGCCTTTCGGTCGGGGCGAGGACCGCGTGCGCGTCCAGGGCGAGGGCGCCGCCCGGGTGGACGAGCAGCGGGTTGACTTCCAGCTCGGCGAGTTCGGGGTGGTCGACCGCGGCCCGGGCGAGGGCGCACAGCGCCTGCGCCGCCGCGTCCAGGTCGACGGCCGGGGCGCCGCGCCAGCCGGCGAGCAGCGGGGCGTGCCGCAGCGAGCGCAGCAGGTCGCGGGCCTGCTCCGGGGTGAGCGGGGCGAGGGCGAGCACGACGTCGCCGAGGAGTTCGGCGCGTACGCCGCCGATGCCGGCCATGAGGACGGGGCCGAACGCCGGGTCGCGCCGCACCCCGGCGATGAGTTCCACCGCGTGGGGCTCGGCGGCCATCGCCTCGACGGCGTAGTGGTCGGCGCCGGTCGCGGCGCGCATCGCGGTGAAGGCGGCGCGTACGGCGTGGTCGCCGGTGAGCGAGAGCGCCACGCCGCCCGCCTCCGTCTTGTGGGCGAGACCCATGGCCTTGAGGACGACCGGGTGTCCGATGCGGCGTGCGGCGCGCACCGCTTCGTCGGCGCTCCGCACGAACTCGGCGTCGGGGAAGGCCATTCCGTAGCCGCGCAGCAGCTCGCGGACGGTGCGGTAGCCGCCGTCGGCCACGGTCGGCGCGGTCGTCGGCGGCTGGGGCGGAGCCGGGGGCGCCGGTGTGGTCGTACGCAGGTGTTCCGTGCCCGCGAGGGCGGCCGCGGCGTGCTCGATGCGTTCGTAGACGGGGATGCCGCGGCCGCGCAGGACGGCGAGGGCGGCCGTGTCCCGGGCCATGGTGTGGACCAGGAGGGTACGGCCGGACTGCTCGGCGGCGTCGGCGAGTCGGGCCGCTACGGCGCACTCTTGCTGTTCCTGCGCGGGGTTGGCGGTGGCGTAGTCGCCGAAGTAGCCGGTCAGGACGACCGCTTCGGCCTCGCCGGAGGACAGCAGGGTCCGCGCGATGCGGGCGTACGCCGTCAGGTCCGCCTCGCCCGCGCCGGCCAGGTCGACGGGGTTGCCGCAGCCGGCACCGGCCGGCAGGTGCGCGGCGAGCGCTGCGCGGGTGGGCTCGGACAGGGGCGGGACGTCCAGGCCGCGGGCGGCGAAGGCGTCGGCGGCCAGGGCGCCTTGCCCACCGCTGTCGCCGACGACGGCCACACGGGCACGGCGGGCGCCGGGGAGGCCCTCGGGCGGGTCCTGTGCGGCGGGAGCCTGACGCGCGCTACCGGCGCTCGGACGCGAACCCGCGCCGCCGCCCGCGTCCATACCCCTCGCACCTGGACCCGGACCCGCACCGGCACCCGCACCCGCACCCGCACCCGCACCCGCCAGCAGGCATACGGCCGTGTCCACGACCTCGCCCGCCGACTCCAGCAGCAGCGCACCGGCGTCGCGGCACACCGCCTCCACCGTCGCCCGGGCGGTGACCAGGGCGCCGGTGTGGGAGGCCGCGGCCCGTCCGGAGGCCTCGCTGCGGCCCACGGTGAGCAGCAGCACCGGCTTGCCGGCGGCGTGCGCGGCGGTGAGGGCGCGTGCCAGGCGCCGGCCGTCGCGGAAGTCCTCGACGTACGCGGCGATGGCCTTGGTCGGCTCGTGGTCGATCAGGGCTTCCAGGGCGTCTGTGGCGTCGATGTCCCGCTGGTTGCCGAGGGAGACGAAACGGGAGAAGCCCTGCCCGGCGCGGGCCAGCAGGCGGCCGATCTCCAGGGCGAGGTTGCCGCTCTGCGAGACCAGTCCGACCTGGCCGGCCGGAAAGTCCCCCCAGCTCAGGCGCAGCTCGGCGGTGGTGTCGACGACCCCCATGCAGTTGGGTCCGAGCAGGCGCGCGCCGCGTTCGGTGACCAGCCGCGCCAGCGCGCGCTCCTCGTCGGCGCCGGCGCCGCCGGAGGTGATGACGGTGAAGCAGCGCGCGCCGGCGGCCAGTCCGTCGCTGACGACGCCGCGCACCTGTGGGGCGGGGACCGCAACCACGACATGCTCCACGGTGTCCGGCAGCGCGGCCAGGTCCGGCAGGAACCGTGTGCCGTCCAGGGTGCCGCCCCGCCGGTTGACCAGGTGCACCCGGCGGCGCCGGCGGCCGGTCAGCGCGCCCGAGGCGAGCCAGTACCCCCACTTCGCCGGGTTGTCGGAGGCGCCGACGACGGCCACCGACCGCGGGTCGAAGAGCGGGGCGAGCCCTGCGGGGCGAGTGGCCCGTTCGATGTCCGCGGCCGTCAACGGAAGACTCCGAAGCGCTCGGCGATGACCGGCAGCCGGTCGGCGGCCAGGGCGTGTGCGGCGGCGCGGGGCGTGCAGCCCTCGGCCTCGGCACGGGCCAGGAGCCGGCCGACCAGGGCCCGCATCGAGCGCCGGGTGTGGGCGAACGCCTCGTCGGCGTCGGCGCCGATGTCTCCGAACAGCGTCCACCACCACCAGGCATTGGTACCGGAGTTGACGGCGACGTCGGGCAGCACGGTGATGCCGCGCGCGGCCAGCAGTTCCTCCGCCTCCGCCACCACGGGCATGTTGGCGGCCTCGACGATCCAGCGGGCGGTGATCCCGGCCTGGTTGGTGGTGTCCACGGCGTAGGAGACGGCGGCCGGGACCAGTACCTCGGCGTCGGCGGTCAGCCAGGCCCCGGCCGGCAGTTCCCGGTCCTCGGGGCGCAGTGCGGCGCGGTCCACGCTGCCGTGGCCGTCGCGGGCCGCGAGCAGCGCCTCGACGTCGAGGCCGTCCGGGTTGGCGATGGTGCCCTTGATGTCGGCGACCGCGACGACCCGCAGCCCGGCGCGGGCCAGGAAGCGTGTGGTGGCCCCGCCCATGGTGCCCAGGCCCTGCACCGAGACCCGGGTGCCCTCGTACGGGACTCCGGCGTGGTCCAGCGCCGTCAGTACGGACTCTGCCACCCCGCAGCCGCCGACCAGTTCGTCCAGGCCGATCCCGTCGACGTCGATGGCGAAGGCGTCGGCGAGCCGCTTGCGGGCGGCCTCCTCGTCGTCGAGGAGGGGGTAGACCGCCTGGATGGAGGAGACGAGTCCGGCTTCGGCGGCGGCCCGGTCGACGAGGTCCTGGGTGAGGCCGAGGTCCTCGCCGGTGGTCCAGAACTGCTCGACGTAGGGGCGCACGGCGCGCAGGTAGCGGACCAGGACGCCGTGGGCGGCGGGGTCGCGCGGGTCGCAGTCGATGCCTCCCTTGGCGCCGCCGAGCGGGATGTAGCGGCCCTGCGGGTTGTAGTGCAGTGCCTCCTTCATCGTCATGCCCCGGGCCAGGCCCGTGACCTCCTCCAGGGTGCAGCCGGGGCGCATGCGCAGGCCGCCGCTGGAGACGCCGCGCACCAGACGGTCGATGACGAGGAACCCCTGGCGGCCGGTGACATGGTCGGTCCAGGTGAGGGAGACCAGCGGGGCGGGCGCGTCCGCCCCGGGCCGCCGCGGTCCGCTTTCCTGGTGTCCGGCGGCGGCCGGCGAGGTGGTGGGGGGCGTGGTCATCGCGAGGGCTCCTCGGGGACGGTGATGAGGGTGGGACCGGGGGTGCTCAGGGCGTGGCGCAGCGCGGCTGCGAGCGCGCCGGGTGTGTCGGCGCGTACGCCGTGGCCACCGTAGGCGCGGGCCAGGGCGGGCAGGTCGACGGGCGGCAGGTCGACCGCGACGGGGCGGTCGCCACGGTGGAGCATCTCGTCGCGGATCTCGCCGTAGCCGCCGTTGTCGAAGACGACGACGGGCAGCGGCAGTCCCAGCTGTACGGCGGTGGCGAGTTCCTGGACGGAGAACTGCAGGCCGCCGTCGCCGCTGAGCGCGACGACCGCCCGAGCGGGGTCGGCGGTCTTGGCGCCGATGGCCGCGGGCAGGGCGTAGCCGAGGGTGCCGAAGCCCGTCGGGTGCAGATAGCGGCCCCGTGGGCCGACGGGCAGGTGCGGGAGGGCACCGTAGTAGCAGCACTGGGCGCTGTCCGAGGTCAGCACCGCGTCGTCGGGGAGCACCGACCGGATCGCCGCGAGACAGGGCAGCAGGTGCGCGTCCCGGGTGTGCGTCTCGGCGTCCCGTTCGGCGCGCAGGGCGGCGACGGCGCGGTGGGCGGCGTCGGTGTCCGCGCTCGGGGAGGCGGCGCTCCGGGCGTCGCCGGGGCCCGGGCTCGGGCTGTCGTCGTCCTGCCCGAGGGCGGCCAGCAGTGCGCGCAGGGTGGTGCGGGCGTCCGCGACCAGCGGGATGTGCGCGGGCAGGGCCGCGTACATCTGCGCCGGGTCGATGTCCACGCGGATGAGGGTGCCGCTCAGCGAGGGCGGGGCGTCCCAGACGTCGGACTCGGCGAGTTCGGTGCCGACGGCGAGGATCACGTCCCGCTCCTGAAGCCACCGCCGTACGGCCTGGCTGTGCAGGGACACGCCCAGTGCCAGCGGGTGGGTCTCCGCGACGACGCCCTTGCCGTTCGCCGTCGTCACCACGGGCGCGTCCAACGCCGTGGCGAGCCGCAGGCATTCGCCGGCCGCCGCGCGTGCACCGCCGCCCAGGACGATCCCCGGGCGGGCCGCCGCGCGCAGGGCTTCGGCGGCGGCCGCGAGGGCGTCGGCGGCGGGCTGCGCCGGCGCGGCCGGCGGGGCGGTCCTGACCGGGCCCGCCGGCTCCGCCGTGGTGAGCAGGTCCAGCGGCACCTCGATGTGCGCGGGCCGGGGCCGTTGCGTACGGAAGAGGGTGAAGGCGCGGGCGACCGCGGCGCCGATCTCGTCCACCGAGGACACGCGGTGGCTGAAGGCGGCGACGCCGCGCAGCGCTTCGGTCTGGCTGCGCATCTCGTGAAGCAGTCCGGTCGGCTGCCGGGGGTGGCGCAGCGGCATGCCGGGCGAGACGACGAGCAACGGCACGCTGTCGGAGTACGCCTGGCCGACGGCCGCCGCGATGTTCAGCAGGGCGGGTCCGGTGGTGGTCAGGGCCACGCCGGGGTTCCCGCTGACGCGTGCGTAGGCGTCGGCGGCGTACCCGGCGCCCTGTTCGTGGCGGGGGTTGACGTGGTCGATGCCGTAGCCGGACAGGTGCCGGTAGATCTCCAGGTTGTGGGTGCCGGGAATGCCGAACGCCCGGGTCACGCCGTGCGCGGCGAGCGCCCGCACGAGGGCCTCGCCGCCGGTCAGCGCGCCGACCGGGGCACTCGTGCGCCCGGCCTCGGATGCGGTGGCGGCCGCGGCCTCGGATGCGGCGCCGGTCGCGGCCTCCGGAGCGGGGGCTGTCGTGGCGCCGGATGCGGTCGCGGTGGTCACGGACGTCATCACAGGCTCCGCGAGATGACCAGGCGCATGATGTCGGAGGTGCCCTCCTCGATCTCCTCCAGCTTGGCGTCCCGCATCCACTGTTCCACCGGGTACTCGCGCGAGTAGCCCCAGCCGCCCAGTGTCTGCACGGCCGCCCAGGTGCAGTAGGCGGCGGTCTCGGAGGCGGTGAGCTTGGCCATCGCGGCCTCGGCGGTGGCGTCCAGACCGGCGTCGAGCCGCTTGGCGGCGCGCCAGGTCATCAGCCGGGCCTGCTCGATGCGGGTGCGCATGTCCGCGAGCCGGAAGGCGACCGCCTGGTGCTCGACGATCGGCTTGCCGAACTGCACGCGGCTCTTGGCGTAGTCGCGGGCGTACTCGTAGGCGGCGCGGGCGACGCCGGTGGCGGCCGCGCCGAGCACGGTGCGGGAGATGTCGAAGGTGCGCATCAGGCCGTGGAAGCCGCGGCCCTCCTCCCCCAGCCGGTCCTCCTCGGGGACGAAGACGTCGTTGAGGAAGATCTCCCGGCAGACGATGGCGCGCTGACCCATCTTGCGCATCGGCTCGCCGAACTCCATCCCGTCGGTGCCCTTGCGCAGCAGGAACGCGGTCACGCCGCGCGAGCGCTGCGCCGGGTCGGTCTTCGCGAAGACGACGTAGTGCTCGGCCTCGCCCGCGTTGGAGATCCAGGCCTTCTGGCCGTTCAGGCGGTAGCCGCCGGCGGTGCGGGTGGCCGTGGTGGTGATGGAGGCGGCGTCGGAGCCGGCGCCGGGCTCGGTGGTGGCCAGCGACGTCATGGGGGTGTCGGGGCCGGCGAGCGGAGTGAGCCAGGTGCGCTGCTGTTCCTCGGTGCCCAGTTCCAGCAGCGGGTCGGCGAAGAAGCCGTTGGAGCACAGCAGGTTGCCGATGCCGAGGTCGCCGACGCACAGCTCCTCCTGCACCAGGACCTGGGTGAAGACGTCGGTGAAGCCGCCCCCGCCGTACTCGGCCGGCAGCATGAACCCGGTGATGCCGACCTTGGCGGCCTTGCGCCACAGGTCCCAGGGTGTCTCGGTGTCGGCCTCGTCGACGGCGCGGGCCCTCGGCCGGATCTCCTCCTGGGCGAAGGAGCGGGTGAGATCGACGATGTCCCGCTGTTCCTGGGTCAGCGGGACCAGTTCGGTGGGCAGCTCTGACATGACCTCTCCAGACACGAGGAAGGGGGACTTCTCGGCGTCCCGACGTCTCAAGGGGCGGCTTCTACTGAATCGTCAGTCAGTATTCGGAGGCCGGGTCACCCCTGTCAATGACCGTGCGTGCTGAATGAAGATTCAGTCGGGGGATCAGTCGCCCGGGGTGGTGCCGGCGGTGGCCGGGGTGCGGCGGGATGTGCCGTGGAAGTAGTGGGGTGCCAGGCGCGCGCCGGCCGCCGTCAGCAGCCAGCCGGCCGCGAGCGCGCCCGCGCCGATGAGGAAGACCCCGCCGATGTGCCAGTGAGGCGCGAAGGGAAGCGTCCAGGACGTGGAACTGTTCGCCGGGTCCCAGTCGTTCACCAGGCTCCAGGCACCGGCCGCCAGCAGCACCACTCCCCCCACCGCGGGCAGGACGACGCGCAGCCAGAGGTCCCCGGCGCCGCGCCGACCACCTCCCCTGTAAGCCCACGCCGAGGTCAGCCCGGTGAGGCCGTAGTAGAAGGCGATCATCAAGCCGCACGAGGACACGGCGTCACCGATGACCAGGCCATCGGCGAGGAGGTTCATCACGACGTAGCAGACGGCTCCGGCGAGCCCGATGGCGACGGTGCCGACATGCGGGCTGGCATAGCGCGGGTGGGTCTTGGCGAAGACGCGCGGTACGGCGCCCTGCCGGCCCATGGCGAGGAGGGTGCGGCCGAGGGAGAGCACGGTCGTCTCGGTGGACGCGGCGGCGGAGGACAGCACCATGAGGACGAGCAGGTGCCACAGGAAGGTTCCGAGGGCGCCGGTGCCGAAGACGGCCTGCCCGATCGCGGAGAAGACGTCGCCGAAGTTGTCGGGGTTGCCGAGTCCGACCCCGGTCGTGCCGACGCCGGCGAAGGCGAGGGTCGCGACGGTCGCGACCAGGTACAGCGCCAGCAGCACGATCGTGGACCACACCGCGGCCCGGCCGGGGGTGCGGTGGCGGTCGGCGGTCTCCTCGTTGACGGTGACGGCCGTCTCCCAGCCCCAGTAGATGAAGAGCATCATGACCAGGCCGCTGACGAACGCGCCGGCCGAGGGGATCTCGAACGGGTTCAGCCACGCCAGGCTCGGCCGCCGCGCGCCGGGGGCGCCGTGTCCGGCGTACACGCGTACCAGGGCGACCACCGAGAACACCACGAGCATGGCGAACTCCAGGAACAGCAGCGCGCGTTGGACGGCGGCGGCGACCTCGATGCCGCGGTAGCAGACGGCCGTCATGAGGGCCATCCAGCCGAGCCCCACGGCCAGGACCCAAGGGCTGGCGGGGTCGGAGCCGATGCCGTCCGCGCCGCAGAGGATGAAGACGTACTGCCCCGCGACCTGGGCCAGGCTCGCCATCACCAGGACGAAGGAGGCGATGACGGCCCAGCCGCCCATGAAGCCGGCGCGCGGACCGAGGACACCGCCCGCCCAGGTGAAGATGGTGCCGCAGTCGGGGTTGCGGCGGTTGAGGGCGGCGTAGCCGAAGGAGACGAACAGGATCGGCACGAAGGCGAGCAGTACGATCACCGGCGCCTGGAAGCCGACGTAGGCCACGATGAAGGCCAGCGTGGCGGCGAGGCTGTAGGCGGGCGCGGCCGACGCCACGGACAGGATCAGGCTCGTCGCCATCGACAGTGCGCCGGTCCGCAGCCCTCCGCCCGCGTCCTCGTCCGATGTGGTGCGTGCGGTGGTTGCCATCATCGACCCCCTATCCAGGGTCTCGAGGGGTGAAAGGCCGACGGCCCGGGCCGCGCCTTTCGCGACAGTGGGCCCTTGCGGCGTCCGGACGCGCCGGTGCGCGGGCCTCCACGGGGCGCGCACCGGACTCGGCCGTGGAGCGCCCGACATCATCGGAATCGCAATATTGATTCCCGGGTCAATGATGCGGAACAAGGGCCGGGTGTCAATGCCGCCGACACCATGGATCGCAAGCATTGACGCTTACGTCAGTCTTGCGTCATGCTCGGCCGCCATGTGGAAAGAGACCATGTGGGAAGAGACAGGGACGGACCTGATCGAATCCGAGGTCGTGGTGGTGGGGGCCGGCTATGCCGGGCTCGCCTCGGCGTTGCGGCTCCGGGACGCGGGCGTCGACTGCGCGGTCCTGGAGGCCGCCGGCCGGGTGGGGGGACGCGTGCTCAGCGAGACCCGGGGCGCCGGGCTGACGCTGGATCACGGCGGCCAGTGGGTCGGCCCCACGCAGAAGCATCTGCTCGCGCTCGCCGCACGCTTCGGCTGCGGGACGTTCCCCACCTGGGACGCGGGCAAGCACATCGAGGTGTGGCACGACGGCACCGCGGTCCCCTACGCCGGGCCGGCACCGGACGACGGTCCCGGCATCGCCGAGTACCACCGCGTCACCGCCCTCCTGGACGACCTCGCGCGGACCGTGGACACCGCCGCGCCCTGGAGGACCCCGCGCTTCGAGGAGTTCGACGCGTGCACGGCGGACTCCTTCTTCCGGGCGCGGACCGGCGACCCGGACGCCCGCCGCCGGCTGGCGCTCACCGTCCAGGGGGTGTGGTGCGCGGAGCCGTACGAGATCTCGCTGTTCCACGTGCTGTTCTACATCGCCGCCGCCGGGGGCTACGAGCAGCTGATGGAGACGCGGGACTGCGCCCAGGACAGCCGCTTCACGGCGGGGGCGGCCGGTCCCGCCCGCGCGGTCGCCGCTCTGCTCGGTGACCGGCTGCGGCTGGGCGAGCCGGTCACCGCGGTCGAGTACGACGCCGGCGGCGTCCGCGTGCACACGGCGTCGACGGTGGTCGAGGCGCGCCGCGCGATCGTGGCGCTGCCGCCGCAGGCGGTCCGCGCCATCCGCTTCGCACCCGGCCTTCCGGTCAGCCGGGACGGGTGGCTGGCGCACAGCCCGATGGGCCGCGTCGCCAAGGTCCACGCCCTCTACGACACGCCCTTCTGGCGCGCCCGCGGCCTGTCCGGGACGGCCACGCTCTACGACGACGGGCCGGTCGGCGTCGTCTACGACAACTCCCCGCCCGCGGGCACCCCCGGCGTGCTCGTCGGCTTCGTGTACGGCGACCGGCTCACCCGATGGGCCGAGCTCGCTCCGCAAGCACGCCGGGACGCCGTACTGGCCGCCTTCGGCCGCGTCGTGGGGGAAGAGGCGGCACAGCCCCTCGACTACACCGAGAAGGTCTGGTCCCAGGACGCCTTCGCCCGCGGCGGATACGAGGCGTACACCACCCCCGGCGGCTGGACCGGCTACGGCCGGCGCGGCTGGCGGGAGCCGACCGGGCCCCTGCACTGGGCGGGGACCGAGACGGCCACGGTCTGGAACGGGTACATCGACGGCGCGATATCCTCGGGCTACCGCGCCGCCGACGACGTCATCGCCTCCCTGCAGGCGGACGGCTGAAGGGACCACGCAGCATGACCGCGACTCACGGCCCGGCGGGGGACGCCGAGACCGGGGCCCCGACCCTGGCGGACCGCGCGCGGCTGGTCGTGACGTCGGCTCCGATCAGCCAGCGGGAGTTCGCCGACCGCATCGGCATGGACCCCACCGCGCTGTCCAAGGCGCTGCGCGGCAGCCGCCGGCTGAAGGAGCACGAGGTCGCGGCCATCGCGCAGGTCGGCAAGGTGTCGCTGCGGTATCTGCGCACCGGCGCGGGACGGCCTCCCGTGCCGCGCGACGCCGCCGCCGGTGCGAGTCCGCGGCGGCGGGCCGACGCGCTGGACGCCGAGGCGCGCCGGGCCCAGATCCTCGAGGCCACCGCCCGCCTCATCGCCCGGCGCGGCTTCCACAAGGTGCGCGTCGCCGACATCGCCCGGGCGTGCAGCACCAGCACGGGCACCGTGCACTACCACTTCCCGACCAAGGACGACGCGCTGCGGGCCGCCCTGCTGTACTACGCCGAGCGCTTCCACACCCGTCTGCAGGCCGAGTTCCGCACGGCGGGCAGCACGGTGGAGAAGCTGCGCCGGCTGATCGAGGTGCAGTTGCCGGCCGGCGAGGAGGACGTGGAGGAGTGGTCGGTGTGGGTGCAGTCGTGGAACGAGGCGATCCTCGACCCGACCCTGCGTCCGGGACAGAGCACCGTCTACGCCCGCTGGCGGCAGATCGTGCTCGACCTGGTGCGCGCCTGCCAGCGGGAGGGCATGGGAGCGGGCGCCGACGCGGAGGCCCTGACCGGGCGGTTCACCGGCATGGTGGACGGCCTGGCGATCCAGGTCCTGGCCGGCACGGGCGACATGTCGACGGCCCGTATGCGGGAGCTGCTGCTGGACGCGTTCGAACCCCACATCACGCTGCGCTGACCGGCCGTCCGCCGTCAGAACTGCTGGATCAGCGTCCAGGTGGCCACGGCCAGGAAGACCAGCCCGGTCACGCGTTGCACCGCGTACCCCTTCCGCGTGGGTTCGGTCGCCTCGGGATCCTTCACCCAGCCCCGCTGGAGGCGGCTGTTCAGCCGCCACAGCAGCTGCGGGCGCACGACCTGGATCACCCCCATGACCAGCAAGAGGCACAGAATCGGCACGAGGACGGGACTCGACCCGCCTCCCTCGGACGCCTGCACGGGCACGTCGTGATGCATAGGGATGCGGATGCCCTGGCGGGTTCGTACGAAACGACTTCCCCCGGCCCGGGCCGGGAAATAACTCGGTGGCGGATACGGATACTTGTGCAGCAGCATGCCACGCATGACCGAGCGACCCGCGCGATGGACCCAGGCGACCGTGTACCCCGACATGTGGGCGAATCCGGACGACGATCCCCGCAACAGCGAAGGCCCGAGTCCGGACGGCGAACTGCCGACCCTGCAGGACTTCCTGACGAACTACCGCCTGACCCTGCGCATGAAGTGCGAGGGCCTCAGCCCGGAGCAGCTGGCCCGCCGGTCGGTGCCACCGTCGACGATGTCCCTGCTCGGCCTGGTCCGGCACCTCGCGGAGGTGGAGCGGAACTGGCGCAACTGGATCACGGACGGTGACCCGCTGCCGAAGCTGTACGGCAAGCGGGACGCGGACTTCGACGACGCCGTCGGCGAACAGGCGGTGGTCGACGCCGCGTTCGCCGACCTGGAACGCGAGCAGGCCGCGACCGACGCCGCGCTGGCCGCGTACCCCGACCTGGGCGAACACGTGGGCAGGGAACGGATCGCCGTACGGGAACTCCTGGTCCACCGCATCGAGGAATACGCCCGCCACTGCGGCCACGCAGACCTCCTGCGCGAGTGCGTGGACGGCCGGGTGGGCCAGTGAACGAGACGCT
Source organism: Streptomyces sp. NPDC104814 (assembly GCF_055583185.1). Taxonomy (NCBI): domain Bacteria; kingdom Bacillati; phylum Actinomycetota; class Actinomycetes; order Kitasatosporales; family Streptomycetaceae; genus Streptomyces; species Streptomyces sp. NPDC104814. The sequence continues at coordinate 241,120 of NZ_JBVJOL010000007.1, forward strand.
CCACTGATCCGGTTGCAGGCCTGCGGCCGCGTCCGCGGCGGCTGAGGGCCCCACCGCGGAACGCCGGGACCGGCACACCCAAGAGCCCCTCGAGCCGTCCGCACGGGCTCACGACTTCACCGGCCTCGACTTCCGTCCGGGTCAGATCGCGCCGGCGCCCGCACGTCCCCGGCTCCGCACCCCCGGCGCAACCCCCGCGCTGCGCCACTCGCTCGGAGAGCAGCCGTAGGCGGATTTGAAGGCGCGGCTGAAATGGGCGGCGTTCGCGAAGCCCCAGCCGCGGGCGACGGCGGAGACGGTGCGGGTGACGCGTGCGCGGCGCAGCAGTTCGCGTGCGCACTCCTCGATCCGCCGCTGCTGGATGAGCCGGTGCACGGTGGTGTCCTCATCCTCGAACAGCACGTGCAGGTGGCGCAGGGAGATGCCGTGGGCGTCGGCGACGCGGGCCGGTGACAGGGCCGGGTCGCGCAGCCGCGCGTCGATATGGGCGCGGATCTCGGCGATCAGCAGGGCGCGCGGGGTGTCGGGCGCGTTCTCGCCGTGCCCGCGCGCCTGCTCGTCCACGAGTGTGGCCACGAGGTCCGCGAGGTGACCGGCGAGGCGTTCCCTGACGTGGTCGGCGAGGTCGCCGGCACCGCGGGCGACGTGGGTGGCGAGGGGCCGCAGCAGTGCCGCCACGCCGTCCGCCGCGGGGATGGCTCGACCCGTGACCCGCGGGACGTCCAGCGCGGACGGCCCGAGAGCGTGTTCGGGCAGGCGCAGGGCGTACAGGTGGAACGGCGTGTGCTGGTCCAGCGCGAAGGGCCGGCGCAGGTCCAGCAGGGCCAGCTGCCCGGCGCTTACGACGGCTTCCCGGCCGTCCTGCCGCAGGGCACCGGTGCCCTCCTCCTGGAGGACCAGGACCAGGCGGTCGTCTCGCGCATCCGACGCGGCGGTGGCGCTACGGCTCAGCCGCACCGGTGCGGCTCTCATGGACAGCACGCGCAGCCGGCCCGCGTCACCGGAGCCGAGCGTGCCGTGGAAGGCCGCGTCCCCCGCAGGCAGGGTGACGTCCACGGGTGCCAGCCGCCGCCGTACCGCCTGCTCCCACTGCCGGGCCAGGTCCGGCCCCGGTATCGGCGCTGTGCCGACCTCGTCCTGCACGGCGGCCCCTCTCTGTCGTCCGGTCCCGACGGGACGGATACGTGGCGTCTTCAGCTACGTGACGTCTTCAGCCTGGTCGGGCGCATCGGGGAGGGGTTAGGTCATATGACCTGTCCTTCGTTCAGGGGTGGACCGACGTATGCGCTCAGCGGCATGCCCCGGTGCACGCACGGCGTGTTCGACGGGACGGCGGCGGCTGGGGTCGGCCCGGCAGCCGGCGGGGCGCGCGCCACGATCAGTTCGCCGGATCCCGTCTGCCGACAGGTCGCGGCGAGCGCGGGCCGAGGTGGCGGCGCTCGCCGGGCGGGGCGGCGGGCTGCCGGGCGTGGACGAGGAGTGGCCGGCCCCGCCGGGACCGCGGTCTGCTCGCCGACCTCGCGCTCGGTGCGGACGCCGTCGTCGTCCCGGAGTACGACCGCTCGCCCGAGGCCCGCTATCCGGTGGCTCTGGAGCAGGTGTACGCCGTGGCGGGGTGGCCGGCCGCGCACGGCGGCGAGCGCGCGCTGGACGGCGGCCGGCTCGCGGTGGCCGGGGTGTCGGCGGGGGCGAACCTCGCGGCGGCGCTGGCCCTGCCGCGAACCGGCGCGGTGGACCGCGGCTCGCACACCAGGCGCTGGTCTACCCGGTGACGGACGCGCGCATGGACACCGCGTCCTACCGGCCATTCGGTGCGGGATACTTCCTCGGCCGTGAGGCCATGGAACAGTTCTGGCGGCAGTACGTCCCCGACGCCGCCGACCGGCCGGCCGGCACGGCGTCTCCCGCCCGGGCGGCGGACGCCGAACTCGCCGGGCCGCCGCCCACCTTGGTGATCACAGCGGAGGCCGACGTCGTACGCGACGAAGGCGAGGCCTACGCGGCGCGGCTGCGGCGGGCGGGGGTGCCGGTGGTGTCGATGCGCTATCACGGGACCCCGTGCACGGTTTCCTGCTGTTCGAGCAGTTGCGCGGCACCCCTGCGGCCCGGGCGGCCCGCACGCAGGTGCTCGACACCCTGCACGAGGCGCTGCACCCCTGGCCCGCGTGAGCCGTCAGGACGTGTCTCTTTGCAGCGCCCGCGCCAGGGCGGCGCGCGAGGCGATGCCCAGCTTGGGGAAGACCTTCGCCAGATGCCCGCCGACGGTCCGCGGGGACAGACTCAGCCGCGCGCCGATCTCCTTGTTGCTCAGCCCGTCCGCCGCCAGCTGGGCGATGCGCAGCTCCTGAGCGGTGAGCGAGCGCGGGCCGCCGTCGCGGCCGGTGGTGGAGCGCAGTGCGCGCTCGGCACGCCCGGCCCAGGGGGTGGCGCGCAGGGCACGGAAGGTGTCCAGGGCCTGTTCCAGCGTCCGCCGCGCCTGCGGACGGCGACGGTCGCTCAGCCGGATGCCATGGGCCAGCCGCAGCCTGGCCAGTTCGAACGCCCACTGGTCGGCGCCGGGCACGGCGTACGCCGCCTCGAACAGCGCGTCGGCGTCGTCGTCGGTCGCGGCGAGCGCCCGGGCGGCGGCGAGCAGGAACGCGTGGTGCGGGGAGATGTCGCCCATGCGTGCCGCGTCGCCCGCCGCCACGTGCGCCCGGGCCTGCGCGGTCCGTCCGGTGCGCAGGGCCGCGTCCACGAAGTCGAAGAACGGCAGGTGGAACCACGGAAGTCCGGCCGGAAGCACACCCGGCGGGGTCAGTCCGGCCAGGACTCCGTACGCCTCCTCGTCGCGGCCGTGGCCGAGAGCGGCCAGGGCGCGCAGATGGGTCAGATGGTCCGTCACGAACGTCATCCGGGCGCGTTCGGCCGGCGGCCGCAGGACCTGGTCCAGTGCCAGGAGGGCTTCCTCGTCCCCGCGTCCGGCGAGGACATGGGCGTAGTGGTGCCTGAAGAGCAGGGCGTTGCAGTGGTAGCCCAGGGCGTCGGCCGCTTCCGCCTCGCGCAGGCACACCTCCACCTGGTCCCAGTCGCCGCGCAGGTAGTTCTGGTAACCGCCGGCCTTGGCGATGCTGCCCTGGGTGGCGTAGGCGTGCTGGCCGAGGAAGCGCCGCCACAGCGAGGCGTCGGCCATGTCGACCGCGGCGGCCGTCCACAGCAGCAGCCAGGCCGCGCCCGCCTGCTGTTCCTGGCTCATGGCTGCGGCCATGGCGCGCAGTTCGGCGCCGGTGCCGTGGGCCGTGCGGGCGGGGTCCGACCAGGCGCGGCGGCACAGGTCGGCCAGCGCGGAGACCTGGTGCCGGTGGGTCCTCAGGGCGGCCCAGCCGCGCGGGTCCGCCGTGTAGACGGTCGCCAGCAGCAGTTTGAAGTAGACCTGCTCGGCGAGGTCGTCGAACGGCCCGGCGCCCGAGCCCACCCCGGCGAGCGCGGTGAGGGCCTGCGGGAGCAGGGTGAACGACGACTCGAAGTCGACGTGGTGGCTCTGGTCGACGTAGACGACGGCGTAGGCGTACAGCGGTGCGCTGTCGGCGGGGACGGGCGCGCCGCGCAGTTCCTCGACGAGTTTCGCGGCGTACGGCAGCCGTCCGCCACGGGCGGCCATGGCGGCGGCCCAGGTCAGTCGGCGGGCGCGGGCCGTGGGGGCGGTGCTCAGGGCGGCCGCGCGGTGCAGCAGCAGCGCGCCCTCGGCGTCGCCGCCGCGCAGCGCGAGCCGGCGGCCGGCCTCCTGGAGCCGCCCGGCCAGGGTCTCGTCGGGCAGCACGGTCGCGTCCGCCTCGTGCCCCAGCGCCCGCGGATCGTCGTACGGCAGCGCGGCGGCGAGCCGGCGGTGGGCGGCCCGGCGTTCGGGTCCCGAGGCACGGGCGACGACGGCTCCGCGCACCAGGGGGTGCCGGAAGGTGAGCCGGCCGTCCGGTTCCAGGTGCGCCAGTCCGCTGGTCTCGATCTCGTCCAGTACGTCGTCGGCACACTGCGCGTCGAAGCCCTCCAGCAGAGCAGGTGTCACCCATGTCGCCGCCGTACCGCCGAGCGCCGCGTACAGCAGCACGTGGGCCGCGTCGCGGGACAGCCGCTCCAGTCTGGGTGCGAAGAGGCGCTCCAGCCGGTGTCCGAGCGGGAACCTTCTCGGCAGCGGCATGACGCCGCGCGCCTGGTCGGGGTGGAGGTGCACGGGCAGTTCGACGAGGGCCAGCGGATTGCCCGCCGCTTCCTGGAGGATGCGGTCGGCGGTGGTGACGGCGAGATGCGGGTGCCGGGTGCGCAGCAGTGTCCGGGCGTCGTCGCCGTCCAGCGCGGTCAGGTCGACGACGCTACCGGGCCTGCCCTCGGTCGTCGGGCCCTCGGGACGGCCCGCGCTGACGAGTGCGACGGGCACCTCGGCGGTTCTGCGCTGGAGGAACGCGAACACGGCCGCGCTGGAGGAGTCCACCCACTGCAGGTCGTCCACCAGGACGAGTACGGGGCGCATGCGCGCCTCCCCGGCGAGCAGCGCCAGCACGGCCGCGCCCACCAGGAAGCCGCCGCGCACGGGCTCCGCCGTCTCCCCGAGCGCGAACGCCAGCGCCCGCCGTTGCGGCTCGGGCAGCGCGCGCATACGGCCCGTGAGCGGCCACAGCAGCTGGTGCAGCGCGCCGAACGTCACGCCGGCCTCGGCTTCGGAGCCAACCGCGCGCAGCACGGTGAAACCGAGGGCGCGTGCCTCGGCGTGGGCCCAGTCCAGCAGGGCCGTCTTGCCGAGGCCGGGGGCGCCCTGCACCAGGGTGCCGGTTCCGCCGCTCCCCGAGCGGGCGTTGTCCAGCACCCGGCGCAACAGGGCCTGCTCGGAGGCACGGCCCGCGAGCGCCGGGAGTGCTTGAGGCCGGGGAGCGGCGGCGAGCGCGCCCGGCGGCGACAGTGACGGTGACGGTGACGGCGGGAGGAGGCCCGGGTGTCCCCCGGTCGACGCCGACGCCGCCGCCGACGGCCCGTCGCGTGCGACGGGCCGCGCCGGAGGCACCTCAGGCCGCACGGTCCACGCCCTGTCGGTCGTCGGGGGCGGCGCGCCCGGCGCGGGACACCGGAGAAGCAGCGGAGGCCGGGGCGGCGCCCTCCGCCCGCGACACCGGGACCGCTGCGCCGCCCCGCGCCGGCTCCTCCTGCCCCTGGCCCGGCACTCTGCCCGACGTGTGCAACTGCCGCCACTCGCGCGGCGAGTGGCCGTACTGCCGGCGGAAGGCCCGGCTGAAGTGCGCCGCGTTGACGAAGCCCCAGCGGTGCGCCACGGCCGCCACGGCGAGCGCGGCCCCGCCGCCGCGGGCCAGTTCGCGAGCGCACTCCTCCAGCCGGCGGCGTTGGACGAGCCGGGCGACGGTGATGCCCTCCTCCTCGAAGAGCCGGTGCAGATAGCGCACGGATATGTGGTGGGCGGCGGCCACCGTCTCCGGTGTCAGGGCCTGGTCCTCCAGATGGCGGTCGATGTGGTCACGGATGCGCAGCACGAGTTCACCGCGTCCGCTGTCGGCGCCGCCGAGCGGGCCGCGTTCGGCGACCAGCGTGGCGAACAGGTCCTCGACACCGGACGCGAGCCGCGCCGCCACGGCCGGGCCGTAGGAGCCGGCCGAGCCGAGGAGCCGTGCGAGAAAGGGGCCGAGGATCGCGCCGATGCCGTCGGTGCCGCTGACGGCGGTCGCCGTGACGTGGCGCAGATCGTCGTCGGAGATGTCCAGCCCACGGCGGGGCAGATGGACGACGTGGCAGGCGAACCGGTCGGGGAAGTCGAGGAGGTACGGCCGTGCCGCGTCGTACACCAGGAGGTCACCGGCGCTCGCGACGGCGTGCCGCCCGTCCTGGAGGAGCCTCGCCGTGCCGGACGTCAGGACGAGGATGCCGACGGCCGCCTCCCCCGGCCCTCTGCGGCTGACGCGCTGGGCGTCGGCCCGCAGGGAGCAGACGCGCAGGTGTCCGAGGCGCCTGCCGGTGATCCGGCCGGTGAGGGGGCCGCTGCCACGCGGTGTCACGGCCATCGGGAGCAGGGCGGTGGCCAGTGCGGCGCGCCAGCGGTCGAGTCTGTCCCCGACGGGCACCGTGTCCGTCGACAGCACGAGATCCACCTGGTTCTCCCCTCTCTCCTGCGCAGCAATCAACCAGCCGGGCCGGTCCCGGCACCAGGCAGTTCGCAGGCAGAAAGAGGCAGAGCCGGGAAGTGCGCGCACGCAACAGGGCCGTGCGCACACAGGCGACTCGGGCCGCCCCGGCCCCCGTAAGCCGGCGAAGGCGCGGGGCGGCGGCCCGGGTCAGCGCGCGTCCGGACGGGCGAGCCGGGACTGGGCCTCGGCGACCCGCTGGGGATCGGAGCCGGAGCCGAGGGCGACGCAGCGCGTGAACGCCTCGCGTGCTTCGGCGGCGCGGCCGGCGCCGAGCAGGACGTCACCGAGCGCGAGCAGATAGCGGCTCTCCAGGGCGATGTTGCCGTCCGCCCGGCACAGCGCCACGGAGGCCCGCAGGTGCTCCACGGCTTCGTTCCAGCGGCCGAGCCTGCCGAGGCTGCGTCCCAGGCCCGCGAGAGCGTTGCCGCGGGTGACGGCGGCGATGTGCGGTTCGATGGTGTCGGCGGCCTCGTCGAGCCGCACCAGGGACTGCCGGTACACCTCGACCGCTTCCTCGTCGCGCCCGGCACCTTGCAGGTCGAGGGCGCGTGCGAGCAGGGCCTGCAGCAGGCCGAGCAGGTCCCCCGCGGCCTCGAACAGGGCGATGGCGCGGGAGGTGTGCTCGAAGGCCTGGTCGCGCTCGCCGAGCAGGTTGTGCGCCCAGCCGGCGTACTGGTGCGCCCAGGCCTGCTGGATGCGGTCGCCCGCGCGCCGGGCGGCGGCGAGGGCGTGGGCGGAGTGCTCCAGGCTGTCCCGGGGCCGGCCCTCGCACAGCAGCACGGCCCAGGCGTAGTAGTTGAGCTGGGTGGCTTCGAGCAGCGGGTCGCCGAGCGCGCCGGCGGAGCGTGCCGCGGCGCGGAAGACCTCGGGCCAGTGTCCCCAGAAGATCCACTGGTCCGAGAACCAGTGCAGGGACTCGGCCACCTCGACGACGGTGGCGTGCTCGCCGTCGGCCGCGGCCGCGTGCAGCGCGGCCAGCCAGTTGACGGCTTCAACCTGGAGCCATTCGCGTGCCTTGTCGGCGCTGGACAGGTCGACGGCGCTCTGCCAGGAGGTGGGCGGCGCGCCGTGGTCGGGCTCGTACCACCGGCCGGCCACGACGGCCGTCTCCAGCAGCCAGTCGTTCATCGACCGCCGGGCCCGTTCGACGTCCTCGCCGCGTTCCTCGGCGGCGAGCCGGGCGCGGCCGTACAGGCACAGCAGGTCGTGCAGCCGGTAGCGGTCCCCGGTGGCGCCGAGCAGGCCGGCCTCGACCAGTTCCTCCAGGGTGTCCTCGGCGTCGTAGAGGTCCTGGCCGGTGAGCCGGGCCGCGCAGGCCGCGCCGACGTCGGGGCCGGGGACCAGGGACAGGCGCCGGAAAATGCGGGCGGCGGGCGGCGTGAGCTGGCGGTAGGACAGGTCGAAGGCACCGGCCACCCGGACGTCACCGGCGGACAGCGCGTCCAGTCGCCGTTCCTCGTGCGCGAGCCGGTCGGCCAGGCGTCGCAGGCTCCAACCGGTGCGGGTGGCCAGCCAGTTGCCCGCGACGCGGAGGGCCAGCGGGAGGTGTTCGCAGAGTTGGGCGACCTCGTGCAGTGCCTCCGGTTCGGCCGTCGCACGGTCCTCGCCGACGAGGGCGGTGAGGAAGGCGGCCGACTCGGCGGGGTCGAGCCGGCCGAGCGGCAGCCGGTGCACGCCGTCGAGTCCGGTGAGCATACGGCGGCTGGTCACCAGGACCAGGGTGCGGCCGGCGCCGGGCAGCAGCGGGCGTACCTGCGCCTCGTCGCGGGCGTTGTCGAGGACGAGCAGGCAGCGGCGGTCGGCGAGTACCTCACGGTAGAGGGCGGGGTGGGCCTGCGGCCCCGATCTGGCCAGGTCGCGGTCGGGAACGCCGAACGCCTTGAGCATCCGGACGACCAGCTCCGAGGGTGCGGGCGGAGTGTCGTCGGTGCCGCGCAGGTCCACCATGAGCTGGCCGTCCGGGAAGCGGTCGGCGAACCGGCGGGCGGCGCGCAGGGCGAGGGTGGTCTTGCCGGTACCGGGGGCGCCGTGGACGGCGACGACGACGGGCGTGGCGTCCGTGGCACCGGCTCCTGCTGATGCGGCGTGGTCCGTGGCACCGCCTCTCGCTCGGGCGTCGTCGTCCGTGGCACCGCGTCTCGCTTCGGCGTCGTCGTCCCTGGGCGGTGGTCCGGCGAGCTTCTCCAGTTCCGCCAGTTCGTCCGCGCGGCCGACGAAGTCGTCGATGCCGCGCGGAAAGGACCGCACGCCGACCGGGCTGTGTCCGGGTGTACGGCCGACCCGGGCGGCGGCGAGCAGTTGCTCCCGCTCGGTGTCGCCGAGGCCGAGCCCGTCCGCGAGCGCGGCGACCGTCCGCCGCTGCGGGGCGGCCCGCCGGCCGCGTTCCAGATCACCGATGCCGCGCACACTGACACCGGACGCGTCCGCCAGCGCCTCGATCGTCAACGACTTCGCCAGTCGCATCTCCCGCAGCAGCGGCCCGAAGGCCACGTCGCGCGCGGACATACCCGCCCCTTCCACCCACCTCATTACTTGAACATTGTAGGAGATGTCGGAAGTGGATTTGATCAAGAAGGGCAGACCGCTCTGTACCCCGGGGCGGGCCGCTGCGCAGGACCGGACGGTCGTGGGACCGATGAGTTCCACCCCGCCACCGGGTCTGCAGGGAGGAACCTCCCGCGACCGCGGGAGGCCCGATGCGAGAGCACGAGGAGCGTGAGCCCCATGGAGCCGGATCAGGAACACGTGAGCGCCACCCTGACGGTCCCCGTCCCCGCGGCGAGGGTGTTCGCGGTCCTGGCGGACCCGAGGACCCACGCGTCGATCGACGGCACCGGCTGGGTCCAGGAGCCCGTCGATCCGGCGCCACTGACCGAGGCGGGACAGATCTTCCGGATGGCGATGTACCACTCCAACCATCCGAACGGTGACTACCAGGTGGTCAACCAGGTCCAGATGCTGGACGCGCCGCACACCATCGGCTGGTTCACCGGCCAGGAGAAGGACGACGGAACGCTGGAACTCGGCGGCTGGCTCTGGCGTTACGACCTCGAGCCGCTCGGGCCGTCCGGGACGCAGACGAAGATCACGCTCACCTACGACTGGTCGGCGGTGCCGGAGTACATCCGCGCGCGCGGCATCCGATTCCCGCCGTTCGGCCCGGAGCACCTCGTCAACTCGCTGCGCCACCTGGCGAAGCTGGCCGCGCCGGGGGAAGCGACCGCCCACGGCGACGCGGTACGCGGCTGAACCGAGAGCCGCCCCTGCGTCGCGACGTCGGCCCCCGTGAACCAGGAGGCGCAGGTTCCCACTGCGGAGTTCACGGGGGCCGACTCGCCCTCCAGTACCCGTCGCCCCACCCGGTACGCCCCAACCAAGCCGTACGTCCCGTTTGTTCCGTGGTGACGTCCTCTCCCGAGTGCCGTCCGGGAAGCACAGAAGGAGGGGCCGGGAAACACACAAAAGAAGGGTGGGCCGACCCTTCCGGGCCGACCCACCCTCACGGACACCGTCGCCTGCGACGCCGCCCGCGAACCGCTCAGTGCGCGGTACCGGTCATCACCATCGGTACCAGCGACCCCGGCGGCCGCCACCGGCCGCCGGACGCACCACGAAACCGAGCAGCCACACCGCGAGCACGATCACCGCGACCCACCACAGGGCCTTGAGTGCGAAGCCCGCACCGAAGAGGACCAGAGCCAGCAGCAGAACCAGAAGCAGGGGAACCATCGTTATCAACCTCCTGGCCGTCGTGTGCTCCCGTCCCGCCCCGGCAAACACCCCGTGTGCGCGTTACTTTCACGGGGTGGAGGGCATACGTGCGCGCCGCGCAGGCCTTACGACGGGACACACTCCCGGACGGATACGACCCCGCTCCACGACCAGAGGCGGAGCGGACGGAGGCCCGACCCCCCTGGATAGCATGCCTGCGTGGATCTACTGGAACCGATCATCAAGAACTACGCCTGGGGCTCGCGTACCGCTCTCGCCCGCATACAGGGACGGAGCACCCCGTCATCCGGTCCGGAGGCGGAACTGTGGATGGGGGCGCACCCGGCGGGTCCGGCGGGCCTCACCCGCGACGGAGAGACAGTCACCCTGCAGGATGTGGTGGCCGGCCGTCCCGAGCGGGAACTGGGGGCGGACTGCGCCTCCCGGTTCGGGGGCCGACTGCCCTTCCTGCTCAAGATCCTGGCCGCCGACCAGCCGCTGTCCATCCAGGTGCACCCCGACCGCGCCCAGGCCCGAAAGGGGTTCGCCGCCCAGCTCGCAGGCACGGGTCACGGCCCCTACACGGACGACTGGCCGAAGCCCGAACTCCTCTGCGCACTGACCCCGTTCGAGGTGCTGGCCGGCTTCCGGACGCGCGAGGAGGCCGCCCGCGTCCTGGACGGGCTCGCCCTTCCCGCGCTGGGTCCCGTCCTCGCGCTCCTGGAGACCGAGAGCGGTGCGGCGGCCCTCACCTCCGCGCTGCGAGCGCTGCTGGAATGGCCGGCGCAGGGCCGAAGCACGCTCGTCGACGAGGTCGTCCACGCATGCGCCCGGCTCGCCCGACAGACCGGGCCGTACGCGGCCGCCTACGAAGCGGTCACGCGCATGGCCGAGCACCACCCCGGTGACATCGGACTCGTGGCCTCTCTCCTGCTGCGGCACCAGGTCCTCGAACCGGGCGCCGCACTGTTCATGCCGGCCGGCGGGCTGCACGCCTATGTCCGGGGTGTGGGCGTGGAGGTCATGGCGGCGTCCGACAACGTGCTGCGCGCGGGACTGACCGCCAAGGAGATCGACGTACCGGAGCTGCTGCGGATCACCGACCCGTCGGTGCGTGTGGCCGCCGTCCGACCGCGACCCCTCCCCGGCCCGGGCACCGCGCACTCGTACGACTGCCCGGCGGAGGAGTTCGCCCTTCACCGGATGACCCTCTCCGCCGCACCGATGCCGCTGACTCCTGCGTCCGGGCCTCGTGTCGCCCTGTGCCTCGACGGCTCGGCCAAACTGACAGGACCGGCGGGTGCCCCCCTCACGCTCCGCCCCGGCGCCTCGTGCTTCGTCCCCGACTCCGACGAGGGGGTCACGGTGCGGGGCACAGGGACCCTGTTCGTGGCGAGCCCGGGATCCCGTACGCCCGAGGTGAGCGAAACCTTGACGCCGACGGCGACACCTACGACCTGACAACGATGTCAGAACCCCTGGAGACCGCGGGGCGCGCCGTCGGCGGCGGTGGTGCTGGTCGCCACGGTCCACCGCCCGTCGTACGGCGGCGGTCGGCCCGCGGCTACCGCGAGGGTTTACGACAGGACCGACGGAGGGTTGATGTGAGGTCCCGTCGGGCTGCGTAAGTTCTTCTCCAGCCGGGACGACCTCCGGCAACGACCACAAGGGGGTAACCATGAAGCGCAAGCTGGCCGGTGTCCTGACCGTCGCCGCTCTCACTCTGTCGGGTGCGGCCGCGGCGACGGGACCGGCGACCGCCGCTCCCGCGAGCGCCAAGGCGTTCAGCTGCAAGCTGGCGTGGCACGACAGGAACACGGCGGGCGTGAAGTGCACGGGCGGCACGTTCATCGCCGCGGCCAAGTGCAAGAACGGCCGCGTCGCACAGGGCGCCGCCGCCGCGTCCGGCACCACCTCGTACGCCTACTGCTCGTCCTACGGCTCGTCCCTCAGGACGCCCGTGCAGGCCTGGGGGATCAAGGTCTGAACCTCGGCTTCCGAGGCCGGCTCGCCAAACCTGAGCAGGCCGACGGGAGTTGAGCCGTAGGGCAATACGGCGTCGACGCACACTGCGGTCTCCGGCCGCCCGGGCAGTGGTCCGGGAGCCGGAGACCGTTGCGCGTTCCGGCGTCGTACAGGCGTACCAAGGGTGAAGTACCGTGGCCGGCACCGCTTGGCGGGTCCTGCGCTGGCACTCTGCTGTCAGTGATCACCGAGGGGGATCACAGTCGGCTCATGGGGGGCGGATGTGACACATCGGCATGCTGTCGGGGCTGTCGACTCCCCCGGTCCGGACACGGAGCCACCGCTCACGGTGCCCCGTCATGTCGCCTGTGTGATGGACGGCAACGGGCGGTGGGCCGCGCGGCGCTCGCTGCCACGGACGTCGGGTCACCTGGCCGCCGAGACGTCGGTGATCGACGTCATCGAGGCGGCCCGGTCGGCCGGGGTCGGCTGGCTCAGCCTGTACGCGTTCTCCACCGAGAACTGGCGTCGCCCGCACACCGAGGTCGACTTCCTCATGCGGCTGGTGCGCCGCGTCGTACGCAAACACGCACCGCTGCTGCACGCGCGCGGGATCCGCTGCCGCTTCCTCGGCGTGACCGATCCGCGGGTACCCCCGGCGCTGGCCCGGGACTTCGAGGACCTGATGACCCTGACCGGTGACAACCGGGGCATGACCCTGACCGTGGCGTTCGACCACGGCGGGCGCCGGGACATCGTCGAGGCGGCGCGCTCCCTGATCCGAAGCGGCGTGCCGGCCGAGGCCGTCGACGAGGAGCACTTCGCCGCGCATCTGCCCTTCGCCGACACCCCCGACGTCGACCTGGTGATCAGGACGTCCGGGGAGCAGCGCATCTCCAACTTCATGCTGTGGCAGGTCGCTTACGCCGAATGGGTCTTCCCACCGGTGCTGTGGCCCGACTTCCGCGCACCGCACTTCCTCGAATGCCTGCACACCTACCAGCAACGCGATCGCCGCTTCGGCGGCGTGCTGCCGCACCAGAACGGAGACCCCCTGCCGTGACCCACGCAGACAGCGGCTCGCCCCACAGCACCGGCGCCGGCGCGACAGAGCGCGACGGGCACGCCGCACGACCGGGTACCGAGCCGGAAACGCCCCTGTTCGGGTCCCGTTCGCAGTTCCGCGAGCTCTTCGACGACCCGCGCTGGGGTCTCGCCATCATCCGGGCGACCGTACTGGAGGCGGCTCACCCGCAGATCGGTGCGGCCCTGATCGACAGCTCCACGTTCGTCACGCATCCGTGGCGCCGGCTGCGCAACACGTTGCTGAGCCTGCAGCGCATGTTCGGCCCCGACGACCACGTCCGGCAGCGGGAGGCGGCCCGGCTCAACCGGCTGCACGCACGGCTGAAGGGCACCGACGCCCAGCACCGTCCTTACGACGCGCTGGACCCTGCGGTGCGTGCCTGGGTGGTCGCCACGCTGTTCGAGAGTGCCGTCACGATGTGCCGGATGAGCGGGCAGCCCCTCGGCCAGGACACGACGGAGCGGCTGTACGAGGAGTTCCGGGCGTACCTCGCCGTCCTGGGCGACGACGGCGGTCATCTGCCGCCCACGCTGCACGAGTTCTGGAGCTACTACGACCGGGTGGTGGAGGAGGAGCTGGAGCACACGGAGGCGATGCGCATCATCCTCTACAAGCTCTTCGACCACCTTCCGGCGCCGCCACTGCTGCACGGCCTGCCCACCTTCTGGGCCGTCGGCCGCGCGGTCGTGGGCCCCGTCATCGGGGCCATCACGGTGGCGTCCCTGCCCGAGCCGTTCCGCCGCCGGGCGGGCCTGCCCGAGCTGCCGGGAACCCGGACTCTGATGCAGGGGGCCTACCTGGCCGCCGGACTGGCCCGTCTGCTGCCGGAGGGGTGGATCTCGGCCGAGGGGATCACCGACCTGCTCGCCCTCTCCCCCGACAGCGACGATCCGCGGGCGCGCACGATCACCGCCCTGCGGGACAGGATGAAGCGGGCCGGGGCGCTGATCCGGCTCATCACCCCGCTTCCCCCGGAACCCGAGCCCGCCGCGGAGGGCGGCACGCAGCGCAGCGCGGAGGAGTTCTTCGCGGAGGTGCTGGACCAGACCGGCAACGGCTACCTCGACTGGCCCGACCTGGCGGCGATGGCCCGGGAGCTGTCCGGTCGTCTCGACCTGGACGAGCCGCAGGAGACCAGGCTCTATGACGCGTTCGCCGGCTGGTGGCGCGAACTGCAGTCCGCTCTCGACACCGACGGCGACGGCCGGATCAGCGCCCACGAGTACGCCGCGGCCGTGCCCTCGCTGGCCGGCCCGGCGCTCATCAAGGTCGCGGAAGTCCTCTTCGACGCCACCGACAAGGACGGCGACCAGAGCATCGACGCCGACGAGTACCGCGCCCTGTTCCGCACCGCCTTCCTGCGCGACACGGCCGGCGCGGAGGGGACGGAGGAGGCGTACACACGCGGCGCGTTCGTCAAGGACTTCCTGTCCTTCATGTCCGGCCGCCGCCGCTCCACCCCGTACGACCCGCTCCTCGCGGACGCCTGACCGCCCCCTGCTCCCTCACAGGTTCGTGAGCAGATCGGTGAACGGCTGGGCGGAGTCCGTCCCCGAGTGGCCGAAGGGGGCGTCGAAGCTCCAGACGAGGAAGAGGAGGAAGACCACCAGGGCGCTGAAGGCGGTGGCCAGGAGGAGTTCGCGGGTCGAGCGGCGGATCTGCAGGGTGTAGAGCAGCCCGAGGGTGACGACGCCGCCCGCGACCAGGCCGAACCAGACCGCCCCCGGCAAGGTCGTGCCGGCGCTGTCCAGGCGCTGGTGGCGTGCGTCGTCCGCTGCGGCGACCTGGTCGAGGAGGGGCTGGTAGGCCTGGGCCTGGAGTTCGTCGGCCGGCGTGTGGTGGGCGATGTCGCTGCGGATGCGGCGCAGCAGCGTGGCACCGGAGGCGTCGACGGGTTTGTCGTCCTGCATGGCGGGCCACTCGGCGCTGACGGCGTGCCGGGTGTAGTCGTCGATGTGCTGCTGCACCTGGGTGCGGAAGGCGGCCGGGTAGACGTCCAGGCGCTGGTCGACCTCGTACAGGGCCTGCGCCTCCCGCTGGACGGTGTCCTCTGCGGCGCCGCGTGCTTCCCACACGCCGGCGATGGCCAGGCCGACCACGATGGCGTAGACGACTCCCACCATCATCACCATGTACTCGAGGACGTCGGGGGTCTCGGAGGTGTCTTCGTCGTCGGCCACACGGCGGTGCCGCACGACCGTGGCGACGACGACGAGAAGGCACACCAGGACGGACGCCACGGTGTAGACAAGCCACTCGGGCACAGCGCAACTCCAGGGAGGAAGGGGGGAATCGAGGTGGTCCGGCATCCGCGACGGCCGTGACGGCCAGCCGCGGCCGGCGGTCAGCGCCGGTTGCGGCGGCGGGAGGAGGGGCGCAGCACGGCGGCGGCCAGGATGGCCGGGGTGGTGACGACGACGGTGGTCATCGTCGTCGGCATCCCCGCCGGTACCGGTCGCCGCGGGCCGCCGGTGTAGTGCCGCCGGGGCACCCACCGGAACGCCTTGGGTGCGGTGCGGGCGACGGCCGGCTTCCGTGCGACGGGGCGTTCGGGCGCGGGTTCCTCCGGGGCCGGCCGGGCCGGTTGACGGTGAGGCGCCGCCGGAGGTTCCTGGGGCGGATCGGCGGGGTTCTGCCGTCGCGGACCTTCGGGCTCCGATCGGGGCGGCTCCGCGCCCGGAGCGGGCGGTGCGGGCGCCTCGGAGGGTGCGGCCGCGGGGCGGCTGGGCTCGGGTGGAGGCGGAGTCGGCCGGCACTGCGGTTCGGAAGCGGCGGTCTCGCCGTCGCTCACCTCGATCCATACGTCGGGAGCGCAGACGACGACCCGCCCGGCCGTCGACGTGTGGTCGACGATCACCCCGACGTCACCGTGCTGGGGAAACGGACACAGAGCGGCAACTGCGCCGAACCCGACACTGATCCAGCCTCCCACCAGCGACTCCTTGCGGTCACCACACCCGGTTGCGTCTCGCTCCCGGGTCCGCTGGAAGGACCCGGTGCCGCCGGTCTGCGACGGCACCGGACGTAACGATCATGGGTGGGCGGGGGACACGGACTCCGTCCCTCGAACGGCACATCCGGCGCCCCGTGCCCTGGTGACTCAGTCGGACGAGCCCCGGCGGCGACGTTCGCGCGCCCGCTCACCGGCTCCTCGCGCGGCGGTCATCAGGCGGTCCCGCCCCCGCGACCACAGCAGTGCGAGCGGCGTCGCGAACAGCCCGATCAGGAGTGCCGGGCCCCAGTCCATGCCGTCCCTGCGGTAGCGCATGATCAGCACGATGCACACGTACGCCAGCACGACGAGCAACGCGGTCTTCAGTGGCTTGGGCAGGGTCATGTCGCTCAACTACCCGGACAACGCCGCCACATGACGGTGGCCGGGGCGGCTTCGGGGCCCACTAGGCCGCACGTTGCCGAACACGCCCCTGAGCACGGGTCCGGGGCCGGAAGGAGCGGGACCGGCCTCAGGAGGGTACGAGAGGCAGGTCGTCGGTGTAGGCGTTGACCGGCGGGGCGATGCGCCTGGTGCTCCTGATGTCGAGGGCGGCTTCCGCGCTCCTCGTGCCGAGCGTGCCACGGGGATGCCAGGAGCCGGTCACGGCCAGCCATGTGTTGGCGGGCGGGGCCTCGGTGCCGTACATCCGCACCTTCACGGTCTGCGAGTCGGCGGCGCAGCAGGTGAAGATGATCCGGGTCAGAAACCAGCCGCCGCCGTTTCCGGCCGGGGTGGCGAAGCCGGTCATCTGGACGGTGCGGCCCTTGATGCTCAGGTCGTGGTCCTGTTGGACGCGGGCGGTGAAGTCGCCGAGGGTCATGGGCAGCGGTGAGGTCGCGGGCAGCGGATCGAACGTCCTGTGCTTCTCGACCGCCTTGTCGTTGGATCGCGCGGCGGTGTACGCGCCCAGGGCGGGAGGGGCGTAGAGGAGCAGACTCAGCGCCGGGAAGAACAGCAGCCAGGCGACGCCCGGGACACGGGAGTGGTCGTGGCCGTGCGCATGGCCGGCGTGCTCGGTCCGTTTTTCGATCAGCACCGCGCCCGCCAGACCGAGGAGCAGCAGCACGACGCCCGAGACGATCAGCGGCGCGCGCAGCCCCTCCTTGACATAGCGCAGGTAGAGATCGGTGAACAGGGCCGCGTGCAGCAGACCGATGCCGGTCAGCACCAGAAGCAGTACCTGTGCGTGGCGTTTCACAGCAGTGCCCCTCCGATCAGGACGCTCGTGGCGACCGCCACCACCGTGGTCGCGGTGGAGAAGCGCCAGGCGAAGGCCCGGCCGAAAGTTCCTGCCTGAAGGGCGATCAGTTTCAGGTCGACCATCGGCCCGACCACCAGGAAGGCGAGCCGTGCGGTGGGCGAGAAGCCGGTGAGCGACGCGGCGACGAAGGCGTCGGCCTCCGAGCAGACGGCGAGGACGACGGCGAGCCCGGCGAGGAAGAGCACCGACAGCCACGGGGAGGCGGAGAAGGTGTCCAGGACGGAACGCGGAACGACGACGTTGAAGGTGGCCGCGGCCATGGCACCGAGGACGAGGAAGCCGCCGGCGTGCAGGAAGTCGTGCCGACAGCCCTCCACGAACTCCCGTCGGCGGCTGTGCCCGTGGTGATGTCCGGTGTGCCGGACGGTGGGCCTGAGCCACTCCTCCCTCCCCCGCCAGAGCCACAGCCAGCCCATCACGGCGGCGGT
Source organism: Streptomyces sp. NPDC104814 (assembly GCF_055583185.1). Classification (NCBI taxonomy): domain Bacteria; kingdom Bacillati; phylum Actinomycetota; class Actinomycetes; order Kitasatosporales; family Streptomycetaceae; genus Streptomyces; species Streptomyces sp. NPDC104814. The sequence continues at coordinate 258,728 of NZ_JBVJOL010000007.1, forward strand.
GGCGAGCGAGGCCAGCAGGCGAGCGGCGACCATCGCGGGGTTGCCGGGGAAGGCGACGGCGGTGGCGGTCAGGACGACGGGATTGACGGCCGGGGCGGAGAGCAGGAAGGCGAAGGCGGCGGCCGGGGTGACACCGCGGCCGATCAGGCTGTTCGCGACGGGGACGGACGCGCACTCGCAGCCGGGCAGCACCACCCCTGCGACACCGGCCACCGGAACGGCGACGGCGGCCCGCTTGGGCAGCACCCGCGTGAACAGTTCCGCCGGCACGAAGGCGCTGATCGCGCCGGACAGGGCCGTGCCCAGCAGGAGAAAGGGGAGCGCCTGGACGGTGATGGCCAGACAGACGGTGCGCCAGGCCTGGACGGCCGGGTGGCTCAGCCATCCGCTGCCCGCGAGAAGCAGCACGGCCGCCAGGCAGGCGGTCGCCGCGAAGACGGCTCGGAAGGGCCACCGGGGCCGGAGGCGGGGCACGGTCGGAACGGCGGCGGCGACCGCCGCTCCCGCCGTACGGTCGACCATTTCATCCGTTTTCTGCATGTTCACTCCGGATGTCAGCGTCTGACCGACCTTAAGCCGGAGCCGGCCCGCAGCCCGGCACACACGCCGGTCGGGCCGGGGACCAGGTCCCACCTCCTGGTCGACGATGCGGCGGGCGTCGACGTGCAGGCCGGCGACCATCACGAGGAGGGGCGGCCAGGCAGGGCTCGCGAACCGGGCGCCCCCCCCGGCAGCTCAGCGTCGGTTGCCCCGCGGCTTCAGCGGTACCGTCGGCAGTTCCGGGGCCGGCAGGGCGTCGCCGTCGTAGCCCTGGACTTCGCCGAAGCGTCGGCCTTCCGTCCAGTCCCGGCGGGCCTGGGCGATCTCCTCCGTCGACCGGCCGATGAAGTTCCACCACATGACGATCTCCTCCTGGAACGGCGGGCCGCCCAGCAGGATGAGGCGGGCCGGCTCGTCCGCGGGGTTCGTCAGGGTGAGGGTCGTGCGGTGCGGGGCGGCGTAACCGAGTTCCGCCTGCTGCAGCGCGGTCCCGTCGAGGACGATGTGCCCGGTGTCGACCAGCACGCCGTGCTCGAAGTCGGGGGCGACGTCGAGGGTGAGCGTGGCGCCCGGGGCCACGTGCAGTTCGGCACCCAGGAGAGGGGTGAAGGTGCGCACCGGCGAGGTGTCCCCGGCGAGGGCGCCGAGGAACACCCGGGCCTGCCCGCCGTCCAGCGGGACCGGCGTGGGGGCGTGGTGCTGGAAGTCCCGTGCGGTGTCGCGGTGTTCCTCGGGCAGGGCGACCCAGAGCTGCACGCCGTGCAGGACCGTGGTCGCGGGGGTGGACACCTCGGAGTGGCAGATGCCGTGACCGCTCGTCATCAGGTTCAGCTCGCCGGGCCGGACGAAGGCGTGGATGCCGAGGCTGTCGCGGTGCTCGATCTCACCGCTGAAGAGCCAGCTGACGGTCTGCAGGCCGATGTGGGGGTGCGGGGCGACGTCCATGCCGCCGCTGGCCGCGACATCGTCCGGCCCGTAGTGGTCCGCGAAGCACCAGGCCCCGATCAGTGTCCGGGCGCGCTGCGGCAGTGTGCGCCGCACCCGCATGGCGCGGGGGCCGCCCAGCGGTACGTCGCGCGGGGTGAGGATCTCGATGTCGGCGGGTGCCGGTCCGCCGGTCTCGCCGCCGCAGGCGACGGGGGCGGGCAGCGCTTCTGTGTTGCTCACCGTTCTGCTCCTCCCCCGGAAAGGAAAGTTCGATTTTCAACATTCACTCGATGATGATAGGACGTACGTCGTAAGATCGCGCGATGAAGGAGATCACGTGGCTGAGACGGTGACGGAGACCGTGACCGCGAGCACCGGCGGACGGGTGTACGTCGACAAGCAGAGCCCGGACGCCTATCGCGCGATGACCGCCACCGCCGAAGCGGTCCGCAAGGTCGCCGCCGACGCGGGACTGGACCGCGTGCTGGTCGAGCTGGTCAACATCCGCGTGTCGCAGCTCAACGCCTGCGCCTTCTGCCTGGACCTGCACACCCGGGCGGCCCTGCGCGCCGGGGAGACCACCCAGCGGCTGGGCGTACTGCCGGCCTGGCGCGACACCGAGCTGTTCTCACCGCGCGAACGGGCGGCCCTGGCGCTCGCCGAAGCCACCACCCACCCGGCGGACGCCGGGGCGCAGAGCACCGCGTACGCCCTCGCCCGTGCCGTCCTGTCGGACGACGAGATCTCCGCCGTGATCTGGGTGGCGATCACCATCAACGCCTTCAACCGGGTCTCCGTCCTGAGCAAGCACCCGGTACGCCCGGCACCTCCCCGCTGAGCGCGAGGAGCCGACGGCCCGGCCGCCACCCGCGCTGCGGATGGACGGCGGACAGAAGGACGCGATCCTGTCCCGAGCGCCTGCGGGCTACGCCCGTACCAGGGGCGTGTCGACCAAGTGCTCGGCCAGGAACCAGGTCTGGAGCTCTCCGGTGCGGATCACCTGGGAGACCAGCAGGTCGTTGGTCCCGTCGTCACCCAGCTCCGCCGCGCGGGCCGCCGCGTCATGGGCGTCGGCGAGGATCGTCTCGTGCGCCTCGAGCAGACGGGAGAGCATCGCGGGGACCTCCTCGACACCGTCGGGCGGGCGCGGGATCGAGGTCAGCTCGGCGACATGGCGGGCGTCGCCGACGGCCACGCCGCCCAGTGTCTGGACGCGTTCGGCGAGGGTGTCCACGAGGTCCAGCTGTTCACCCGCGTGCTTGTCCAGCACGAGGTGCAGCTGGTAGAAGGTCGCGCCCCGCATCAGCCAGTGGTGCTTCTTGTAGAGGCCGTGGAGGATCTGCGTGTCCGCGAGGACCTTGTTCAACCGCTGGCAGGAGTACATGCGGGCCTCGTAGGACAGGGCCAGCGGGAACTGCTTGACGGTGCCGAACTCCTGGATGACGCGGCCCTTCTGGTGCAACCGGGGCTGGCTGCCGGCGTGCGTGGTGTCGGTGGTCATGTTCCGCCTCCTGCGGTGCGTTGCGCTGTGTACACCGGTGACGCTATGCGCCGGCGCCCGGGCTGCCTTGTCCCGGAGCGCACGCCTGTGTGCGCCTCAGCGCATGTCCTGCGCGGCAAGTCCGTACGGGCCAAGGCGTGTCCGCGTGCGCCTCGGCTCATGTGTCCGTGTGCGCGTCGGCACAGACATGGTTGCGGCCGCCGCTGACTGAGTGCGGGCATGCCGAACGGCCGCGCAGGCGGGGGGAGTCGCCTGCGCGGCCGGGGTGCGGGCCGTACGGGTCAGCCGGTCGCGCGGACCGCCTCGAGGATCAGGTCGGCGACCGCCTCGGGCCGGGAGACGGCCACCGCGTGTGAGGCACCCTCCAGTTCGACGATCGTCGCCCCGGCCCGCTTCGCGCCGAAGCGCTCGACCTCCGGGTTGATGGCCTGGTCGGCGGCGGCCACCAGCGCCCAGGACGGCTTGGTCTTCCACGCGGCGGCGGAGGCGGTCTCCTCGAAGGCCGCGGCGGCGAGCGGGCGCTGCGCCGCGGCCAGGGTCTTGGTGGTCTCCACCGGTACGTCGGCTGCGAAGACGGACGGGAAGGCGTCCTCGGCGATGGTGACCTCGACGGCCGGCTCGCCGCCCGGCACCGGGTACGTCCACTGCTTGAGGTTGCTCACCAGCGGGGAGAGCGGGAAGCGGCCCTGGAGTTCACCCAGACTCTCGCCCTCCTCCAGGACGTAGGCGGCGACGTAGACGAGGCCGACGACGTTCTCCGTGGTGCCGGCCACGGTGATGAGGGCGCCGCCGTAGGAGTGACCGACGAGCACGACGGGCCCGTCGATCTGGGCGGCGACGGAGGCGACGTAGGCGGCGTCGGAGGCGAGGCCGCGCAGCGGATTGGGCGGGGCGACGACGGGGACGCCGTGGTCCTGGAGTCGGGAGATGACGCCGGTCCAGCTTCCGGCGTCGGCGAACGCGCCGTGGACGAGGAGGACGGTGGGAGTGGTCATGAGAGGGGTTCCTCCTGGGTTCAGGCGCCGTGCAGGGCGGTGCGCAGGGTGCGGACGGCCATCGTGATGGCGGCTTCGGCGGCGTGGGTCTCCCGCAGCGCGTTGAGCATGACGAAGTCGTGGATGATGCCCTGGAAGCGGACCGCGGTGACGGGGACACCGGCGGCGCGGAGCTTGTTGGCGTAGGCCTCGCCCTCGTCGCGCAGCACGTCCGCCTCGCCGGTGATCACGAGCGCCGGGGGCAGTCCACTCAGCTGCTCGGTGGTGGCGCGCAGCGGGGAGGCGGTGATCTGGGCGCGCTCGGCCTCGTCGGTCGTGTACTGGTCCCAGAACCACTGCATGCCGTCACGGCGCAGGAAGTAACCGGTGGCGAACTGGTGGTACGACGGGGTGTCGAAGGCGGCGTCGGTCACCGGGTAGAACAGCACCTGCCGGCGCAGCGGGAGCCCGCCGCGCTGCTTGGCCATCAGGGTGAGGGCGGCGGTCATGTTGCCGCCGACCGAGTCGCCGGCCACCGCCAGGCGCGTGCCGTCCAGGCCCTGGCCGGCGCCCTCGTCGACGATCCAGCGGGCGACGGTGTAGTTCTGCTCGATGGCGACCGGGTATCGGGCCTCGGGCGACAGGTCGTACTCGGGGAAGACCACGGCGGCCTCGGCGCCGACGGCGAGTTCGCGCACCAGGCGGTCGTGGGTGTGGGCGTTGCCGAAGACCCAGCCGGCGCCGTGGATGTAGAGGATGACCGGCAGGGTGCCGGTGGCGCCGGCGGGCCGGACGATCCGCGCCCGGACGCTGCCGGTGGGTCCGCCCGGTACGGTCACCCACGCCTCGTCGATCGCCGGCTTGGCGATCTCACCGGACTGCACCTCGTCGACGGCCTTGCGGCCTTCCGCGGGGGTCAGGTCGAAGAGGTAGGGCGGGTTGGCGGTCGCCTCGGCGAACGCGGCGGCCGCGGGTTCCAGTACGGGCTGCACGGGCTCGACGGCATCGGGCATGTCTGTCTCCTGGCTCTGTGTTTCGATTGCGCCGGGCGTCACGCTAAATCCGCCCGGAAAGGCGGGATTGCCGACGAGCGCACGTCTGCTTTTCCCTCAGCGCACGCAGCGCTGTTCCCCCTGGATTCGCGCCGGGCCGGCCGACGCGCGTCCGCGCCTGACATCGGGGCGGCCTGCACTATGTCCTGGAACCGCACCGGGACGGCGTGCGCAGCCGGCAGCGGGCGCCGGCGAGGCGAGGCCGTACCGGCCGTCCGTCGTCGTGGGAGGAGAGCCCCGTATGCGCCGCTTGCTCAGCGACGTCCTGCGCACCCTGGTGCCGCCCCAGAAGGACCGGCACGGGCCGCTGCCGCCGCTGCTGCTCACGCTGACCGTGGTCACCGGGCTGGTCGACGCCGTCAGCTACCTCGCGCTCGGGCATGTCTTCGTCGCCAACATGACCGGGAACGTGGTCCTCCTGGGCTTCGCCCTGGGCGGCACCACGAGCCTGTCCGCGCTCGCGTCCGCCGTGTCGCTGGGCACGTTCCTCATCGGAGCGGTGGCAGGGGGCCGGGTCGGCGGCCGGCGCGTCGCGCACCGCGGGCACCTGCTGCGCACGGCGACGGGCGTGCAGACGGTCCTGGTCGCGGCGGCCGTGGCGGTCGCCGCGGCCGGGGACGGGCAGGTCACGGACGGTGTCCGCTACGCGCTGATCGCGCTCCTGGGGTTCGCCATGGGCTTGCAGAACGCGGTCGCCCGGCGGCTCGCCGTCCCCGACCTCACCACCACGGTGCTGACCCAGACCCTGACGGGACTGGCCGCCGACTCCACCCCGGCCGGCGGGGAGACGTCCGGGCCTGCCCGGCGCCTGCTGTCGGTGCTGGCGATGTTCCTGGGCGCGCTCGTCGGTGGGGCCCTTGTCGTGCGCGGCCACTTGGTGCTCACTCTCGTCCTGGCTCTGGTGCTGGTCGCGGTGACATCGGTGACGGTCCACCACCTGTCGGCCGGCGACCCGCACTGGGGCCGGCCGGGAACCGGGTGACGGCAGGTCGGGGCCGACCCGTGCCGCTCACTGCCCCGTGACGGTGAAATACCGCAGGACCCACGGGTGTTGATCACGTCATGACTCAAGGACCCGCCCCTCGCCCCCTGTCCGACGATGCCCTCTCGCACCTGCTCGGCACGCAGCGCTTCGGTACGCTCGCCACCGTCAAGCGCAGTGGTCACCCGCATCTGACGACCATGCTGTACAGCTGGGATCCCGAGGCGCGGATCGCACGCTTCTCGACGACCGGGGATCGCATCAAGGTCACGCACCTGCGGCGTGACCCGCGTGCGGCGTTGCATGTGCAGGGCGGCGACGTCTGGTCGTTCGCCGTCGCCGAGGGTGAGGCGGAGGTCTCGCAGGCCACGGCCGTCCCCGGTGACGCCGTCGGCCGGGAGCTGCTCGACATGATCCCGCAGGACGCGCGGCCGGCGGATGAGCAGGAGTTCCTGGAGCAGTTGGTCGCCGAGCGACGAGTGGTCGTCCGGTTGAAGGTGGACCGGCTGTACGGGACGGCGCTCGACATCAACGGCTAGGGGCGGTCGGGTCGGTGGGCCGTCGAGGCGTACCCGGCGGCGGCCCGTCGTGGCGCACGCGGCGGCGGCCCGCACGACACCCGAGCGACCCCGTGTGCCCCGCCCGCATGCTCCCGTTGCGCCCGGATCGCGCCCTTCCCGCCCGGGGCGGTTCGCCTCCACGCTCGAAGCCATGGGGGACGACACCGAACGCATCATCGCGTTGCCCGGCCCGGACGGTCAGCGGCAGCGGCCGCCGGGCACGCCCGCGCCGTGGGAGAGGGCTGATCGCGCCCAGGCCGCGCGTGAGGGCGCGACCGGCCCCGAGCCACCCGACCCTCCCCGGTGCCCCCACTGCGGACTGACCGGTGACCGCCGCCGCACCTACACGGGGCAGCACGTGCTCCTCGAACCCCGGCTCAAGGTGCCGGCCCATCTCGTTCCCGGCGGCCATCGCTGGCACGTCGACGGCAACGGTGTCGCCTGGAACGGCGGCCTGGACGAGCCGCGCCCCGGTGAGACCTGCCGGATCCCGCACCAACTGGCCTGTCCCGGGCTGACCCTGGACGAGATCAAGCCGTGGCGGTGGCTGGCAGCGGTGCGTGACTACAACGCGGCCGCGGCACGGCGGAAGGCGGACCAGGAAGGGTTCCCGGAACGGCTCACCGACGCGGGCTGACCTTGTGGGACGGGTCCGGGGCACCGGCTGGAACCTGCCGAACGCGGCCACGCGACGCCTCACTGCGGTGGCGGGCCCTCGTCCTCCGTGGCCGGGGTGCCGACGGTGTAGACGTCCTTCACCTTCACCTCGGTGACACCGCGTCCCTCGGGGAACACCGCGCGCCAGTCACCGATCACATGCAGCTCGTCGGTGCCCATGGCGCGGACGACCATCAGGCCCTCGTCGTAGGCGCGGTGCGCCTTCCACCACAGGTTGACGAACGCCTGGGAGCGGATGAGGTGCATCCAGTCGGTGCGGTACAGCTCACGGTTGTAGTTCGACTCCCCCATCGTGGAGACGAACTTCGAGTACATCGCCTTGACGTACTCCAGGGTGACCGTGTCGTCCTCGGCGAGGGCCCGTTCCCGGGCGTCCTTCAAGGCGACGCGGAACTTCTCCAGCAGGCCCTCCGTGGCCCCCGAGGTCCAGGACTCGTGGATCTCCGGCGGGTCGCACAGGCCGTACTTGGGTCCCGCCAGGCGCAGCAGCAGACGCAGGGTCGGCTCGGTGACCCACAGCGGCCCCGGCTCGTCCCGGTTGCCGATCGGGTTGGGCAGGTAGGCGTCGTGCTCCCAGGCGGGCGGGGTGATGAGGTGGACGCCGGCGCGGCGGCGGTCGTGCTGGTCGCCAGTGCTGTGCTCCAGCTGGCCGAGCGGCAGATGTGTCTTGAGCGCGGACAGGTAGGCGCCGTTGATGTCGAGGGCGGTCACCTCGTGCTCGCCGGGCGGGAGGTGGGTGCGCGACCACTTGGGCCGGGCCTCCCAGATCTCGTCGGCGCCGCGCGCGGTCTGCTTGCGCAGGATGTCGGGCAGCCAGGGGTGGGCCACGATGTCGTACCGGCCGCCCTTGCGGGTGGCGTCCAGCAAGGCCATCGCATCGGGGATGGCCCGCTTCACCAGTGCTTTCGTGGCCGCGTCGACGTCGCCGCCGTGCTCGGCGAGGACGGCGGACACGGCCGCCCCGATCATGTCCGGGGTGTCGGCGCTCTTCAGCCGGCGGCCGACCGGGACGACCTTCTGCGCGTCCGACCGGGATGCCGGCGCCTGCCGTCCGTAAGGGCGGCCCTGCTCGGCGCCCTGCCGCCGGACGTGCGGGGCCTGCTCGGCGCCCTGCCGCCGGGAGGGCGGGGCCTGCTCGGCGGCAGGCCGTCGCTGCGGCGGGCGTACGGTCTGCGCGGGCTCGGCCGTGCCGCATTCGGCGGGGTCGAGGTGCTGAGGGAAACCGGCGACCTGGTGCCGGGCGGGCTGCCCGCACAGGACGCACGGCTCGGGTGCGGCCAGAGCCTCGACGTCGTCCTGGCCGGAGTACAGGTCGGGCTCCGCGGCGGCGAGCGGGTCGCCCGGGAGGCCGGCGGACAGATCCTGCTCCTCCACCTTCTCTTCGGCCTCTGTCCCTTCCCCGGTTTCCTCGGCCGCGGCGGCATCCAGCTTGCTGCGCGCGCCGTTGAGGAAGTAGGCGTACTTCTCGCGTACGTCGCCGCTCGGGTCCCGTCCGCTCTCCCAGCCGCCCACGGTGGACGGGCTGACGTTCAGTGCCTGCGCGAGCTGGGCGCGCGAGAGGTTCAGCCCTTCGCGCAGCGCGCGCCGCTCTTCGGCGGACGGCAGCGGTACCTCTTTGCGGGCGCCGGCCAGCAGGGCGTCGATCGCTTCGAAGTCGGTCACCGCGCTCCACCCTCCCTCACGGTCTCGGGATGTGCGGTGGCGGTGTTACGGCCGGGCACGCGGCGGCGCTCGTCGGGCAGCGCCTGGACGGCCCGGGTCGGTCCGGCGAGAAGATCGAGGACGTCGATACCGTAGTGCGCGGCCACCGCGTCGCAGTGCGCCAGACTCCACGAGGCCGTACCGGACTGGCGGCGACTCACCTGGGCCTGGCTCACCCCCAGCCCGGCGGCGAGATCCCCCTGCGATTCCCCTGAGGCATGCAGCAGTGCGGCCACAGCCGACCGCATCCGTTCATCGAGACCCATCACCACGGGTCCACTCTATCGCGCAAGAGGCATGAATCATGCGTATTACGCATCCAGCCGCCGAGCCTTGCGCTTCACATTTCCCCCACATGGCCGCCACACATCTCATACGACCGGTAGGCTCCAGCCCGCACCACTGCCACAACTGAGGGGGGATCACCTCATGCACATCCGCTTGCGCCACGCTGTCACGTTCGCCGCCGCCTCCGGCGCGATGATGGCCGTCGTGACCGCCGCGCCCGCCCAGGCCGCCGAGTACTCCTCGGCCCTGAAGATCAAGGGCGTCCAGTACGACGCGCCGGGCCGCGACGACAACCGCTGCAACGGCGGCAACACCAAGAACGAGTATTTGACGATCAAGAACTACTCGCGCACGACCGTCAACCTCAAGGGTTACGTCGTGAAGGACGCCGCCGGCAACAGGTTCGCCTTCACCGCGAACCACACCCTCGAGCCGGGCGACTACGTCCAGCTGCGCGGCGGCCGCGGTACCGACTCCGACCGCTACAACGTCGTGTACCGCCAGAACTGCAACTTCATATGGAACAACGACAAGGACACCATCTACCTCTACAAGCCGGGCGGCGCCCGCGCGGACGTGCACTCCTACACCAAGAGCGCCAACGACCGCGACGGCAACGGCTACATCACGTACCACGGCTGAGCCACACGGCACCGAAACCCGGTCGCGGGACGGACCACCGCCCCGCGCCCGGTCGGCAGTTCGCACACCGCCCGGACACCATCCGCTGACGGGAGAACACAGGTGAACGCGAACGATCAGGACGTTGCCCTCTCCGAAGCCCAGTGGCAAGAGCTCGCGCTCGCCGAGAGCACCGTACGCAAGGTGACAGCCACAGCCGTCACCGCCGTCCGCGACACCTCGCTGAGCCCTGGCGCAGCGGCCCGGGACGGCCGCGCGGCGCTGGCCGCGTTGCCGGGGTTCCGCTCCGGCGACGCGCTGGCGTCCGCCGTCTTGACAGCTGCCGCACCCGACCGCATGGCCGTCTACGACCGCCGCGCCCACGCCGGACTGCGCTCCCTGCACATCTCCCTCAGCGACAGCCGTGGACGTTACGGCCGCTACATCGAAACCATCGACCGCCTGCTGGCCGCGGCCCCGGACCGATACCGCAGCTGGACACCGCGCGACCTGGACACAGCGCTGTACTTCCTTCCGCGGATCACCGGCGCCTAGGCGCTGCCTCTCCGGGCCGCGCACGGCGTGTTCGGTGGTCAGGTGGTCCAGGTCCAGTCTGCTACCTCCGGTAGGTCCGTGCCGTGGGTTCGGATCCACTCGTGGTGGCGCTGGCGGGCGTCCTCCATGCGCTGGCGCAGGGGCGCGGCGCGCACCGCGAGGCCGGGGACTCGGTCGATGACGTCCATGACGAGGCGGTAGCGGTCCAGGTCGTTGCGCACGACCATGTCGAACGGGGTCGTGGTGGTCCCGATCTCCTTGTACCCGCGCACATGGAGGTTCGCATGGCCGGTGCGGCGGTAGGCGAGGCGGTGGATGAGCCACGGGTAGCCGTGGTAGGCGAAGATGACGGGCTTGTCGCTGGTGAACAGCCCGTCGTACTCGAAGTCACCCATGCCGTGCGGGTGTTCCTCCGCGGGCAGGAGCCGGGCGATGTCGACGACGTTGACGACGCGCACCGCGAGCCGGGGCAGATGCCGGCGCAGCAACTGGGCCGCCGCCAGGACCTCCTGGGTGGGCACGTCGCCCGCGCAGGCGAGCACGACGTCGGGTTCCCGGGCGCCGTCCTCGGTGCCGGCCCAGTCCCAGATCCCGGCGCCGCGCGCACAGTGCGCCTTCGCCTGCTCCATGGTGAGCCAGTCGAAGCACGGCTGTTTCCCGGCGACGACGACGTTGACGTAGTCGCGGCTGCGCAGCACGTGATCGGCCACCGACAGCAGCGTGTTGGCGTCCGGCGGCAGATAGACACGGACGGCCTCGGGGCTCTTGTTGAGGATGTGGTCCACGAAGCCGGGGTCCTGGTGGGAGAAGCCGTTGTGGTCCTGGCGCCACACGTGTGAGGTGAGCAGATAGTTGAGGGAGGCGATGGGCGCCCGCCAGGGCAGACGGCGCGTCACCCGCAGCCATTTGACGTGCTGGTTGACCATCGAGTCCACGATGTGCACGAACGCCTCGTAGCACGAGAACAGCCCGTGGCGCCCCGTCAGGAGGTAACCCTCCAGCCAGCCTTGGCAGGTGTGTTCGGAGAGGATCTCCATCACCCGGCCGTGCCGGTCCAGATGTTCGTCCACCGGCAGGGTCTGTGCCTGCCATGCCTTGCCGCTGGCGGAGTAGACCGCCTGCAGCCGGTTGGAGGCCGTCTCGTCGGGGCCGACGAGCCTGAAGTCGCGGCGCTGTGCCGTCGCCGCCATCACGTCCTGGAGCATGTCGCCGAGGACGCGGGTCGGTTCGTGCAGCGTGGTGCCGGGCTTGTCGACATCGACCGCGTACTTCTCCAGCGCGGGCAGCGGGAGTTCCCGCAGCAGCAGCCCGCCGTTGGCGTGCGGGGTGGCACCGAGGCGGCGGCGACCGTCGGGGACGCAGGCCAGGACGTCCGGGTGGGGACGGCCGTGCTCGTCGAAGAGTTCGTCGGGGCGGTAGGAGCGCAGCCACGCCTCCAGCTGCCGCAGGTGCTGAGGGTTGTCGCGTACGGCGGCCAGCGGCACCTGGTGGGAGCGCCACGTGCCGGCGACCGGCAGGCCGTCGACCTCCGGCGGGCCGGTCCAGCCCTTGGGGGTGCGCAGCACGATCATCGGCCAGCGGGGGCGCTCGTCGGCGCCGTCCTCGCGGGCGGCCCGCTGAAGCTCGGCGATCCGGTCGAGGGCGGTGTCCATCGCCTGTGCCAGCGCGCGATGCACTTCCGCCGGATCGTCGCCGGTGACGTGCACAGGCTCATGGCCGTAGCCGCGCAGCAGATCGGAGAGCTCGCTCTCGGGCAGCCGGGCCAGCACCGCGGGGTTGGCGATCTTGTAGCCGTTGAGATGGAGGATCGGCAGCACGGCGCCGTCGTGCACGGGATCGAGGAACTTGTTGGAGTGCCAGGACGCGGCCAGCGGACCGGTCTCCGCCTCCCCGTCCCCGATCACGCACGCCACGACCAGGTCGGGGTTGTCCAGGGCGGCGCCGTAGGCGTGGGAGAGCGAGTAGCCGAGTTCGCCGCCCTCGTGGATCGAGCCGGGCGTCTCGGGCGCGACGTGGCTGGGCACACCGCCGGGGAAGGAGAACTGCCGGAACAGCCGGGCCATCCCGGCCGCGTCCCGGGTGACGTCGGGGTAGATCTCGGTGTACGACCCCTCGAGCCAGGAGTTCGCCAGCACCGCGGGCCCGCCGTGCCCCGGCCCCCAGATGCACAGGGCGTTCAGGTCACGGGCGCGGATGACCCGGTTGAGGTGGGTGTGGACGAGGTTGAGGCCGGGTGAGGTGCCCCAGTGGCCGAGCAGCCGCGGCTTGACGTGCTCCGGCCGCAGCGGCTCGGTCAACAGTGGGTTGGCCATGAGGTAGATCTGGCCGACGGCCAGGTAGTTCGCGGCGCGCCAGTGGGCGTCCAGGGTCCTCAGCTCCTCGTCGCCGAGTCGCGTGGGCGCCTGCCGGTTGTCGACGGACATGTCGGGTCCCTTCCGGATCTGGTGTCGGGCGGTGGCGTGCCGGTCCGCACTCCCCCACCCTCCCGCGCGCCCCGGGTACCCGACAGGGCCGGACGGACCATACGGAGGAATCGGCGTCCGCCGTCCGGTGCGCGGCGGGGGCACGACGGCCCGCCTGATCCCCGGTGAGCGACGAGGCACGGCGGCCGCCGGGGCCCATGCCCCTCGGCCGCACCCCTCCGCCGTGCCGCACGACTCATACGCTGCCCGTGCAGCACGACTCATACGCTGCCCTTGCGCTCCACCACGAGGATGCGTGCCTCCGGGCTGGGATGTGCCACGTGGGCGTCGCCTGGCTCGACGAGGCACACCCGCCCGGGTGTGAGCCGCTCGATGCGTTCGACGCCGCCCTCGCGGTAGTGCATGTCGACGGCCCCGTCGAGGACGACGAAGACCTCCGGCTCGTCGTTGACGTGCCAGACGTAGGGCTGGTCGGTCCAGTGCAGACGGACCGTCGCCGTGTCGAGTTCCGCCAGGTCCACGGCGCCCCACGGGCGGTCGGCGGTGTACTGCGCGGCGTCGAGGAATCGCATGGGAACTGCTCCACGGGTGTGAGGTCGGCTGTCCTGCCGGTGCGGCACGCTTCAGCCTCTCCTCCGCGGCGAGCACGGCACGAGTGGCAGCAATGCCAGCTTCCGTAAGATTGCTGCCATGCATCATGTGGTGGCAGTCGCGCTCGCCCGCGTGGTCGCTTTCGACCTCGCCATCCCCGCGCAGATCTTCGGCGATCCGAACGGGCCGGGCTCCTACCGGTTCACCCTGTGCGCGGCGGAGCCCGGGCCGGTCCCCACCACCACGGGCTTCGACCTGGTCGCACCCCGCGGCCTGGAGGCCCTCACGGAGGCCGACACCGTGGTCGTCCCCGGCTATGAACCGCCGGCGTCCCCACCGCCGCCCGTCCTCGACGCCTTGCGCGCCGCGGCGGCACGGGGGGCGCGCATGGTCTCCGTGTGCACCGGCGCGTTCGCGCTCGCCGCGGCCGGCCTGCTCGACGGCCGGCGTGCCACCACGCACTGGATGGACGCCGGTGAACTCGCGCTGCGCCACCCCGAGGTCGAGGTCGACGCGGACCTGCTCTACACCGACCGCGGCCCCGTCCTGACCAGTGCCGGTTTCGCCGCCGGGATCGACCTGTGCCTGCACCTGGTGCGCGAGGACCACGGCGCCGAGGCGGCCGCCGAACTGGCCCGCCGGCTCGTCGTCCCGGCCCACCGGGAGGGCGGGCAGGCCCAGTATCTGACGCGCACCATGCCCGGCACCGGTACCGGCATGGCCGCGGTGTGCGCCTGGGCGCTTGAGCGTCTCGACCAGCCGCTCACGGTGGCCGATCTGGCGCGCCGGGCCGGCGTCTCCCCGCGCACGTTCGCCCGACGCTTCACCGCCGAGACGGGCACGACCCCGCTGCGCTGGCTGACCGCGCAGCGCCTGCACGAGGTACGCCGTCTGCTGGAGGTCACCGATCTGCCCGTCGAGGAGATCGCCCGCCGCTGCGGCCTGGGCACAGCCGCCAACCTCCGCCTGCACCTGGCCAGGGACGCCGCCATCACCCCGACCGGTTACCGCCGTACCTTCCGGGCCCGCTCCCGCCGGGCCACCGCAGGCCCATGACCGTCGCAGCCGCCGCCGGCACGCGGACCCGCCACCACCAATCTTCGCCACCCGCCCTGCCCCTCGGCGAAGCGTCGCGACGCAGCTGGTCCACACCACAACCGCCTGCTCGGCGTGACCGACGACTGAGTGGTCGAGCGCGGTCGCGGCCGGCGGCCGGGTTTCATCGCACGGGACTCGGACCGACCGTTCCGGCCGGGCCTCGGATACCGTCCCTCCCCCGCTGCGCTGTGCGCGGGGTGCGGCGCTCCGGTCGCCAGGTGGCCACCAGCGCGGCCGCCAGGAGGAGTTCGGCGATGTCACCGCCGTAGTACATGATCTCCGCGCCTCGCTGTACCTGGTCGATGGGGGCGTGGATGTCGACGAAGAAGCCGCCGTACATGGCCTGGGCGATCAGCGCGTGCGCGGCGATCGCGATGCCGAGGCAGACCAGCCGGGTGCGCACGCCGGGCCGGGCGGGCGCGGGGTCGGGGCCGGCGACGACGTAAGCGAAGACGAACCCCGAGGCGAGGAAGTGGGCGTGCATCAGCCCGTGCCCCGCCGGGTGGGCCATGGCGGTGTTGTACAACGGCGTGAAGTACAGCAGCCCCAGCGTCCCGGTGCTCAGCGTCAGCGCCACGACCGGGTGCGCGAGCAGCCGTGCGGGCGTGCTGTGCAGGAGGGCTGTCACCCGGCGGGCCCGGGGCGGCGGCAGCGCGCGCAGCAGGAGGGTGACCGGGGCGGCCAGCACCAGCGCGGTCGGCGCGTACATGCCGATGAGCAGGTGCTGGGTCATGTGGCCGCGGAAGTCGGTGTGCGCGGCCGGCGCCAGCGGGGGGAGCAGGGCCGCGGCCAGCAGGGCCAGCCCGGTGAGGAAGGAGAGCGTCCGGGGGCGGCTCCAGCCCTGGGCGGGATTGCGGCGCCGGGCCCGCCGCACGGCGAGCAGGTAGCCGGCGGCGGCAGCCAGCAGTGCGAGGACGATCAGGACGGCCGACGGGCCGGCGACGCCGTGCTCGCCGCTCCCGGGGTGCGTGTGGTGCATCAGGCGTGGCCTCCGGCCCGCTCGGCACCGGGCGCGACGGGGTGGCCGCTGCGCTGCAGGAGATGGCCGCCGACGACGAGCGCGGCGCCCAGGAGCAGGAATCCGGCGTCCCACCAGGCCTGGTGGGGGCCGCCGTGGACGTGGTGGATGCCGAGGATCTGGTGGTCGAGGAGACCTTCGACGAGGTTGAACAGGCCCCAGCCGACCAGGATCCAGCCCCAGAGCACCCTCGATGCCCACACGGCCCGCCGCTGGTGGGTGACACGGGAGTAGAGCACGGCCAGGCCCAGCAGGACGGCAAGCCAGCACACGGTGTGGAAGATGCCGTCCCACAGGGTGTTCATCTCCAGTCCGGAGACGGTGTGGGGGTCGTAGTACTTCACGCCGATGTGGTCGTGATTGGTGCTGGTGAGCATGTGGTGCCACTGCAGGAGTTGGTGCAGCGCGATGCCGTCCACGAAGCCGCCGAGCCCGACGCCGAGGATGATCCCCGGCAGCTGAAGGCTGCCCGCCGCCGCAACCGCCCGTTCTGCACCCGCTGTGGTGGCCATCGCCTGCCTCTCCGTTCCGTTGGGGCACGGTTCCTTCCGGCACGGTTTCCCTGGCGCCCACACTCCACCACTCCCGCACGCGGCGCCTCCCCCGTTTCGGCCATGCGGAAGAGCGGCTTCTCTTTCGGCCACCCGGGGAAAGGGGTCGATTCGGCCATGGGTCCCTTCCCCCCGGTCGTCACCGCCCCGGAAAGACCCAGGTACCCCGTACCGCCACCGCGACCGGATCCGCGAGGGCCGCCATGTCCGTGGCCGGGTCGCCGCGTACGACGAGCAGGTCGGCGTCGAGTCCTTCGCGGAGCCTGCCCTTGCGGTCGCCGATGCCGCACTCGTCCGCCGCGAGCGAGGTGGCGGTGGCGAGCGCGACGTCCGCGGGAATGCCCCCCGCGGTCAGTTCGGCGACCGCCGCCGGAAGGATGCCGTGGGCCTTGGCGCCGTTGATACCGCTGTCCGAGCCCGAGACGAGGCGGACACCTGCGCGGTGCATCCGGGCGGCCGCCTTCTGCCGCTGTTCCAGCCCGAGACCGAAACGGTCCATGACCGCCTGCACCTGCGGCGGCGGCACGCCCTCGGCCGTCTTGCCGAGCGTCGGGCACACCGCGGTGTTCCGCCGGGCCAGACGTTTCAGCAGCTCGTCGGGGATGAGGAGGCCGTCGGCGGTCAGGCAGGTGCAGTGCTCGATGCCGTCCACCCCGGCGTCCAGCGCCTGTTCCACGGCGGCGAGGGCATGCGCGTGCACGGTCACCGGAAGGTGCGCGGCGTGCGCGGCGTCCACGACGAGCCGCAGCTCCTCCAGGGTGAACTGGCAGCGGGCCACGTCGGTGCCCGGCGTGTGCACCCCTCCGCTGCCCATCACCTTCACGACGTCGACGCCGCGCTCGACGCGCTCGCGCACCGCGGCGCGCAACTGCTCCGGGCCCTCGGCACCGCCGCCCATGAACGCGCAGTGGCCGTCGGGCGTGGTGATCGGCGGCCCGGCGGCGAGGATCTCGGGAGCCGGCACACCCCTCGTGCCGGGGGTGCGGGCCAGATCGCGGCGGCGGACCACGGACCAGTCACGGTCGCCCAGGTCACGCACCGTGGTGACGCCCGCCGCCAGCTGCCGCCGCAGGGAGTCGTCGATCACCTCCTCCAGCCGTGCCCGCGAGTCGGTGGCCATCCGCTCCAGCGCCCCGTCCTCGCTGTCGGCACCGAGATGGCAGTGCATGTCGATGAGCCCCGGCAGCAGCATCGCGTCGGGGTGGTCGACCAGCTCCCAGCCGTCCGGGACCGGAGCCCCCGCCGCTCCCACGCCGGCGATCCGGCCGTCCCGGACGAACACCGCCACACCGCCGGACAGCACGCGTTCGCCGTCGAAGGCACGTGCGACGCGGATCACTTGGGGCGAGATCTGCATGAAGAACCTCCTGCGGCGCTCTCACCGGTGAGCGTATCCACGGGGCGCGCAGGCGTCCGTCAAGCCGCGCCGCATGACAGGCCGACCGGTGAACTCGCTGATCGCGGGCAGACGGCGGGAGTCGATCGCGTCACTGTCAGGAGGGGGAACGCATCACCGTGACCACACCCGCACGCCGCATACGCGGCACCGGGCGGCGCCGGTTCGACCTGCGCGCCACCGCCGTGTACTTCGGCCTTCTCGCCCTCGTCGTGTGCGCCCTCGGGTTCGTCGTCCGCACCGTGATCGCGGCCGCGGTGCGGCGGCCGGTCTGGCAGGCGGCCCTGTGCCTCGTGGCCGTCTCCGCGCTCCTCGCACTGGGCCGCCGCAAGCGCCGCGTCACCGCCGCCCGCACCGCCCGGCAGGCCGCCGCGGCACTGGAGGCGGCGACGGACACGGCGCTGGAAGCGCTGGAGACACCTGCCCCGCCCTCGCCGCTCGTGCCACGACAGGCCGGTCAGACCTTGCCGTACGAGCCTGTCGGCGACACCTTGCCTCGCGACGGGGCCGACGAGGTCGTGCCGCGCCACACCCTGATCGACTACGACGCCCTCGACGCCGACGAGTTCGAGCAGGCCGTGGCCGCACTGTGCGAACGGGACGGGTGCACCGGGGTCGAAGTCGTCGGCGGTGCCGGCGATCTGGGCGCGGACGTGCTGGCCGTGACGCCGGACGGACGGCGGGTGGTCGTCCAGTGCAAGCACTACAGCGGCGATCACCGGGTCGGCTCCCAGGACCTCCAGCGGTTCGGCGGCACCTGCTACACCGTGCACGAGGCCGATGTCGCCGTCCTGGTGACCACGAGCGACTTCACCGCACCGGCCGTCGAGTACGCCGCGCAGTGCGGCATCGTGTGCGTCGACCGGTCGGCGCTGCACGCGTGGAGCGACGGCAGCGGGCCGGCTCCCTGGGTACCGGTGGGGAACGCCGCCGCGGACGACACGCTGACCTGCTGAGCTGTCGTCATCTTCCCTGCGTCGGCCGGGACTTCCCGGGATGCGGCCGGCGCCGGAAGGTGCGGCCGTATCCGACAGAGGCCTCGTATCACATGCGGGGGATGCTTCGGATGCTTTCCGGCGAAGTGAACTCATGCGTGGGGTGGCCCGGTAAGAGGCGTACCGGTAGGGCACGGCGTGGCTAGCATGAGCGGCGCGCTTGATCCGGAAAGGTCCGGAAGGGCCCGGAAGGGGCCGGAAGGGTGCCGATCTCCCGGTCCACCCGGCCGGGCCGGCCACCGGATCGCGGCGATCGTCCCCGACGTGCCCGCACGTCCTGCTCGCACCGACCGAGGAACCGCTCAATGCCAGTGCCTCCCCACCCCCGCCAGCGTCGATCCGCCGAAGGGGCACGCTCCTCGCCGGCTCTGGCCGCGGTGGCGCTGTCGGTGGCGGCCCTGGGCGTCGCCGTAGTGGCCGCCCTGGCTCCCGCCACCGCGCGCGCGTGGGCGCTGGGCACGGCGATCGCCGGATTCGGCTGCGTGGCGGCTCTCGCCGGCTCCGCCTCAGGGCTGCTGCTGCGCACCCGGCGGCAGGCCGCCAAGCGGGCCGAGGAGCTGGAGCTGGTCAGACAGAACTGGACGCAGCACAGCGCCGGTACGGCGCAGTTGGTCAACGTGACGCTGCCGGCCGTGACCAAGCAGCTGCACAGCGGGGCGAGTGCGGACGAGGTTCTCTCCCGTGTCGCCGCGCCGTCCGACCCGCTCCAGAGCCGGCTGCTGCACCTGGTCGTCGCCGAGCTGGCGGAATCGGTTCGGCGGGGCGCGGAGGCCCAGGCCGCGGCGCGGGCCGCCCAGGCCGAACTGGCCCGGGGCACCGCGGAACTCGAGCGGCTGACCGGCGAGACACTGCCCACCGCGATGGCACTGCTGCGCGAGGGAAGTTCCGCCGACACCGTCCTCGCGCGCCTCGACTGGCCGCAAAGCCCGCTGCTGCAAGGGCCCGCCGAGTGGGTGGTCCGCCAACTCGCCTACAGCGAACGGCGTTCGGCCGCCGCCCAGGCCGCCTCCGTCAAAGCACTCAGCAGGGTGCAGGCGAAGACGGTCAGCATGCTCGCGGCGCTGCGGGAGATGCAGGACCGGCACACCGGTGAGGTCTTCGGCGATCTGCTGCGCCTGGACCACAGCACCTCCCAGCTGGGGCTGATGACCGACCGGCTGGCGCTGCTGATGGGCGGCCGTCCCAGCCGGGTCTGGAACAAGCCGATCGTCATGGAGAGCATCCTGCGCGGGGCCGTCGGCCGGATCGCCGCCTACCGGCGGGTGCGACTGCACTCCTCCAGCAAGGCGGCCATCGCCGGCTTCGCGGCCGAGGGCGTGATGCACCTGCTGGCCGAACTCATGGACAACGCCGCCAATTTCTCACCGCCCATCGACGAGGTCCACGTGTACGTGGAGGAGCGCAGCGCCGGTGTCGTGATCACCATCGAGGACAGCGGGCTGAAGATGTCCGACGCGGCCCTGCGCCGGGCGGAGGACGCGGTGTCGGGCGAGTTCACCGACCTCGCCTCGCTGCAGGGCACGCGGCTCGGACTGGCGGTCGTCGGCCGGATCGCGGCCAAGTACGGCATCGGCGTCAACTACCGTCCGTCGTCCCGTGGGGGGACGGGTGTCGTCGTCCTCGTGCCGCCTCAGCTGGTGGCCCAGCAGCGCGAGCCCGTCGGGGCCGAGACGGCTGTGCCCGCCCCGGTCGCCGAGGCGATCCTCCCGGTACGGCAGACACAGGTCTCGTCGGCCGACGGCGTGCCCGGGCCGCGCCCGGAGGTGCCCCGGCGGCACGCCGCCACGCCCAACGGGCTGCCGGTCAGGTCGCCGGGGCACACGATGGCGCAGGCGGAACAGACGCGGCAGCAGCCGGTGGCCGACGGTCCCGGGGCCGAGGAGCACCAGGGGCGGGTGGCCCGCGATGCCGGGAGCCGGTTCGGCGCCTTCCACCGGGGCCGGCACGGCGCCACCGACCCCGCCGCCACGCCCGGCGCCGAGCACAGGCCCGACGCCACGGCCGACGACTAGGGTCGGGCCACGCACCTTCGCTGCGACTCCAACCGCCTGACCCCGCACCGATTCACAGCACCTCGTTGGATTGGAGGAAGGGGCCGGTCGACCGCCAGCCGGTCGCCCCGCCCACCCACCATGGAGACCACTGACAACAGCCTCACCTGGCTCCTGAAGAACCTCCTGGAGCGCACGCCGGGCACGCGCCACGCGCTCGTCCTGTCCCGGGACGGTCTGAAGCTGTGCTGGACGGATCATCTGACGCTGGACCAGGCCGACCAGCTGGCCGCGATCTGCTCCGGCATCCAGGCCCTCGCCCAGGGCGCGTCCATGGAGTTCGGCGACGGTTCGGGCGGCGTCCGGCACTCCATGACGGAGTTCCACGGGGGTCTGCTGTTCATCGTGCAGGCGGGTCAGGGCGCGCATCTGGCGGTCGTCGCCCAGGAGAGCGCCGACCCGGGCATCGTGGGCCACCAGATGACGGAGCTGGTGGAGCAGATCGGCGAGCACCTGCGGGCGGAGCCCCGCGCCGCGGTCGCCCGGGGCACCACCGCGTGATGCACCACCCCGTGGACGTCGGCGATCCGGACCGGCTCTACACGGTCACGGGCGGCCGGAGCGAGGCCGACGAGAGCTTCGACCTGGTGACGCTGATCGTCGGCGAGTGCGAGCCGGCCGCCGGGATGCAGTCCGAGCACGCGCGGATCCTCGACCTGTGCCGGCATCCCACGGCGCTGGTCGAGATCGCGGCCGAGCTGAAACTGCCGATCACGGTGGTACGGATCCTGCTCGGCGATCTGCACAGCACCGGCCGGATCAGCGTCCGGCACCCGCGCGCGGCTCCGTCCGTCGCGTCCCTCCCCGAAACCGCACTGCTCCAGGAGGTGCTCCATGGGCTCCGCAACCTCTGAGGTGCCCTCCCAGCGCACGCCGCTGGCCGATGCCGCCGACACCGGCCTGAAGATCGTGGTCGTGGGCGGGTTCGGGGTCGGCAAGACCACCCTGGTGCGCTCGGTCAGCGAGATCCGGCCGCTGAACACCGAGGAGTTGATGACGCAGGCGGGGCAGGGCGTCGACGTGACGGCCGGGGTGGAGCGGAAGAACACCACCACCGTCGCGTTCGACTTCGGGCGCATCACGCTCAACGAGCGCATGGTCCTGTACCTGTTCGGCGCGCCCGGGCAGGAGCGGTTCTGGTTCCTGTGGGAGCGGCTGTTCTCCGGCACGCTGGGCGCGGTCGTCCTGGTCGACACCCGCCGTATGGAGGAGTCCTGGTACGCGATAGACCGGCTCGAACACCACAACACCCCTTTTGTGGTGGCCGTGAACCGCTTCGACGGTGACGAGAACCGCTTCTCGCTCGAGGAGATCCGGCAGGCCCTCGCCCTGAACGGGGACGTGCCGATGGTCGACTGCGACGCGCGGGTCAGGTCCTCCGGCAAGGAGGTTCTCATCACCTTGGTGGACCACCTGTACGCAATGGCCCTGTCCCAGGAGAGAACACCGTGAGCGACACCACCGGCTCCCCCCACGCCGGCGCGCCCGCACCCCGCTGCCCCGCGCACGCCTCCGCCGTGCGCCTGGGCGGCCTGGAGTACCAGCAGACCCCCGCACAGCTGTACCGCGCCCTGCGCCAGGAACACGGAGCGGTGGCGCCCGTCCTGCTCGACGGCGGAATCCCGGCCTGGTTCGTGCTCGGCTACCCCGAGGTCTGCTATGTGACCAGTCACGACGAGTTGTTCGCGCGGGACTCCCGGCGCTGGAACCAGTGGCCCCACATCCCGCCGGACTGGCCCCTGCTGCCGTTCGTCGGATACCAGCCGTCGGTGCTGTTCGCCGAGGGGCCGGAGCACCAGCGGCGGGCCGGGGTGATCACTCAGGCGCTGGAGGGCGTGGACCAGTTCGAGCTGGCCCGCGAGTGCCAGTCGATCGCCGAGCAGTTGATCGCGGCCTTCGCGGGCAGCGGCCAGGCCGAGCTGATGAGCATGTACGCCCATGTCCTGCCGGCCCGCGGCGTGCTGTGGATGTGCGGGGTGGACCAGGGCAGCGCGGACACCGAGCAGCTGGTCGACGATCTGCGGATCTCGCTCGACGCGGGTGAGGGCGACGACCCGGTCGCGGCGTATGTGCGGGTCGGTGAGCGCCTGGCCCGGCTGGTGGAGGAGAAGCGCGAGCGTCCGGGGCCCGATGTCGTCTCCCGCATGCTGCTGCATCCGGCCGGGCTCAGTGACGAGGAGATCGCGCAGGATCTCATCTCCGTGATCGCCGCGGCCCAGCAGCCGACCTCGCACTGGATCTGCAACACCCTGCGGCTGCTGCTGACGGACGAGCGCTTCGCGGTGAACGTCTCGGGCGGCCGGGTCAGCGTCGGGGACGCGCTCAACGAGGTGCTGTGGCTGGACACGCCGACGCAGGCGTTCATCGGCCGGTGGGCCGTGCGCGACACGCAACTGGGCGGGCGTCTCATCCGGGAGGGCGACTGCCTGGTGCTGGGCCTCGCCGCGGCCAACACCGATCCGCAGATCTGGCCGGAGGCGCACGTGGGCCAGGGGAACTCCGCGCATCTGTCCTTCAGCAACGGCGAGCACCGCTGCCCCTATCCGGCCCCGCTGCTGGCGGACGTGATGGCGCGTACGGCGGTGGAGACGCTGCTGGAGCATCTGCCGGACCTGGTGCTGGCGGTCGACGCCAAGGAGCTGACCTGGCGTCCGTCGATCTGGATGCGCGGGCTGACGACCCTGCCGGTCCGGTTCACTCCCTCGATCCGCTAGAACCTGCGGGGGGCGGCGGGGCCGTCGGCGTGCCCGAAACAGCTCGGCCGGTGCCGAAGTTGAGCACTCACCGGGGTGCGAGGGGTCGCGGTGTCACCGCGTGCGAAAGGCCTGGGCGGCTCGGGGGAGGCCGACCGGGGCGGTCAAAGCGGGGCGGAGGGCGGTCGCCTCTCGGCGAGGGGCTCCGTGGGGCTTCAGCCGAACGATCGTCCCCACGGGCCAGGGGTGAGGCCCGGGGACACTGTCCCCTCCGCGCCCGCATTATGTTGAACGGTCAACCGCATGGGTTTCTTGCCCCGATGAGTGTGAGGCGCACCACTCGGTGGTACCGGCATGGAGTCACTTCACCCGAGTGCCCCCACCGCGGCTCGCCGCGGCCCGGCGCCGGGCAAGATGAAGAAGGGGCCCGGAACGGGAGGCCGTACATGTTCGAGGCGGACGACATCCGTAACTGGCGTGGCCACGACGTCGTCGACAGCGACGACCACAAGATCGGAACACTGGAGTCGGTCTACGTGGACACGTCGACCGACCAGCCGTACTTCGCGACCGTCACCGTCGGGCTGCCCACCCGCCGCCGCCTGGTGTTCGTTCCGCTCACCGGCGCCACCGTCGGACCGGGCTACCTCAGGGTCACCCACTCCAAGAACGTGATCAAGAAGGCTCCGTCCATCGACGTCGACGGAGTGCTCCCGGCCGAGGACGAACCCTCCGTCTTCGCCCACTACGAACTCGAGTACACCCCTGGAGTCGGCGGCGAACGGCGCCTGGCCCGCCGCTGACCGGCCCGCCCCGAACCGGGAGGACAGGATGAGCCTGTTCCTGCTGCTGATCATCGTGGCCCTGATCCTGGGCATCATCGGGGCCGTCGTCCACGGCCTCCTCTACCTGCTGATCATCGGCATCATCGTCCTGCTGGCCGACCTTGTCTACGGAGCCGTGCGGTTCCGCCGCGGGGGGCGCCGTCACCGCCGTATGCGCTGACACCCCGCGGCGGTACGCCTGCGCCCGCCGGACGTCACGCGGCGCTGCTGCGGGGCGTCCGGCGGGCGCAGGCGCCGTCGTGGTCGGCACCGAGCGACGTCCACCAGCGCTCGCAGCACGCGGCCGACATCTCCCGCTGGGCGAGCGCCTCGACGGCCTCGGCGCGCCGCGTCCCGTGCCGGACGTCCCGCTCACGCACGGCGCGACGCCGGCCGGCGACCAGCGAGTGGAGGACGCCGGCCAGCACGGTGACGGCGGCCGCCGCCATGATCACACTGCTCCACGTCGTCGTGACGCCCCAGGTGCGGACGGTGCACCAGATCAGCCACAGGCCGACAGCTGCGTGCAGAGCGGTGAGTATGCGGCTTCCTCGGCTCATGAAGGTCCTCCCCTGGCGGCATGCGTCGGCAGTGTCGCGGATGCCCGCGATCGGCCGGATCAAGCGATCGCCCCGGGGATCGGTTCACCGTGTCAGCCGCGCGGGGTGCCGCCCCGCTGGGGCACGCGGTCGGTCAGGTCCGTCACCTGCGCGGCGGGCGGCGCCTCGACGTCGACGTCCGTGCCGAAGTCGGAGTACTCGAGGACCGTGTCGATCCTCAGCTGCTGCGGGGCCGCGGTCTGTCCGGAGGCCGCCGCGGACGCCGGGATCGGCGTCTTGACGGCCGTCCGGATCTCCTGGCGCCGGATCCTGCCGTCGTCGTCGAGCCAGAGCTGCATCGGCACGGTCGGGCCCAGCTGCAGGCGCAGGTTCGCCCCGTCGGGCAGGGCGGCCACGTCGACGGTGACCCGGTAGCGGGTGGTCGGCACGCCGCCGACGCTCTCGTGACCGGCCTCGGTCACCCCCCGGTCCGTGACCGCCTTGGCGAACGCGGCGGAGTGGGCCGGATCCCCGATGCCCTGGGTGCCCAGGCCCTGTTGCGAGGCCAGCCGCTTCAGGTCGACCCGCACCCAGGGCTTGCCGGCCGGTGTACGGGCGCCCGGCACCTTCTGGTAGAGGATCTGGTCCACCACCCGCTGCTCGACCGGACGGCCCTGGCTGGTCACCGTCAGGGCGCTGTCGCCGTCCTTCAGGTCGACGACGCCCCGTCCGTCGGAGACGGCGGTCTGCCCGTCCGCCGTGGCCCTGACCCGTACGGTCAGCTTCGCGGTGTCGGCCTGAGCCGTCCTGTCGTAGGCGGCGCGCACCGCAGCCGTGCCCGGTTCCCGCGCGCCGCCCGACCGGCCTGCCTTCCCCGGCGTGTCCGACCCGTCCTCGGTTCCGCAGCCGGCCAGGGCTCCGCCTAACACGGCCGTGGCCACCATGAGCGCACCGGACTTCGTCCATGCGTTCCGCATGCTTTGTCTTCCCCCTCTCGACCCGTGGCGGCTGCCGGCCAGCCGCCGTCATGTCGTCCCGATTGCCCCGGATTCTTCCGAACACACCACGACAGGCGGCGAGTTGGCCGCGAGGGAGAGGGGGGATCACCGCGCCGGGAGAAGACGTGGAGGGCACGCGGAGGGCCGGTGACACTGACGGGTGTCGCCGGAGGGCATGCGGAGGGCGGGGGCACCGACGGCGCCCCCGCCCGGGGTTCGGCTCTGTCTCAGTGGGTGACGAGCATCCGCGACCGCAGTCCGGCGACGATGCGGGAGATCAGCCGGGAGACATGCATCTGGGAGATGTTCAGCTGCTCCCCGATCTGCGCCTGCGTCTGCTCCTCGACGAACCGCAGATGCAGGATCAGCCGGTCGCGCTCGCCGAGTTCGGCGATGAGCGGGGCCAGGGTGTGGAAGTTCTCGACGAGTTCGAACGCCGGGTCCTCCACGCCGATGACCTCGGCCAGCGCGGTCTCGTGGTCGTCGGGGTCCTGGCTGATGCTGGCGTCGAGCGAGGCGGAGGTGAATCCGTTCGCCGCGATCTGCGCCTCGACGACCTCGTCCTCACTGAGGTTCATCAGCGCCGCCAGCTCGGCGACCCGGGGGGCGCGGCCGAGCCGGGTGTGGAGTTCCTCGGTGGCCTTGGCCAGTTCGGCGCGGGCCTCCTGCAGACGGCGCGGCACGTGCACGGCCCAGGAGGTGTCACGGAAGAACCGCTTGATCTCGCCGACGATGTACGGCACGGCGAAACTCGTGAACTGCACCTCGCGGGAGATCTCGAACCGGTCGATGGCCTTGATCAGCCCGATGACGCCGACCTGGACGACGTCCTCCATCGTCTGGCCGTTCCCGCTGCGGAACCGGCCGGCCGCGTAGCGCACCAGCGACATGTTCATCTCGATGAGCGTGTTGCGGGCGTACTGGTACTCGGCGGTGCCCTCCTCGAGCACCGCGAGCCGTTGGAGGAACAGCTGGGTGAGGGTACGGGCGTCCTGAGGGGCGATCTTCTGCGGGTCGGTGATCTGCGGCAGTGGTGTGCCGGTGTCCGTCGTCGTGCCGACGCGCGTCGCCATCTCGAACCCTCCCTGATCGCTCCGGCCCGCTCCGTGCCCCCGGGCCGTCCCTGTCGGGCCGTTACCCGGCGTTGCGCGAGTCATGCCCCCAGCCTACGGCAAACGTGTCAGCCGTCACTTCCGGCGCGTCCGCGTCACCGGCGGGATCGGAGCCGCTCGAGGAGGCGCTGGGCCTGGGCGCGCCGGCGCGGGTCGGCGGCCTGGCGCCGTATCTGCTCCATGGTGCGGCGGCCCTGCGGGCTGCGCGCGAACTGCTTGATCCGTTCCATCACGGTGGCCATGACGCTCCTTGTCGTCCGTCGGGTCACGGGACCGCGGGGCGGTCGCGCGTAGCGCTCGTCTACCCGGCCGTCGCGCCTTCAGCCAGGCACCGGACGCCGCTGCGCCCGCCGCCGCCCCACGCGCGCGTGACGGCGTGGCACCACCTCGCACGCGCGTCACCGCGTGGCACGGCCCACCACGCGCGCGTGACCGCGTACCGCCGCACCACGCGCGTGAGCGTCCTACAGTGGACCGACCAGCACCGACACGCACGCGCCGCAGCGGCCGAGCCACTTCCCGGAGCCCTTCGATGACCCACGCCGCACCGGACGACGGCTCCGACGCCCTGTTCGGCCTGGAGGCCCTGGGCGCACCCGGCGCTGCCCCGCCCGACCGGGGCAGAGGTTCGCGGGACCCGGCGTTCCGGGGCAGTGCCACGGCCCGTCGGCTGCTGCCCGTGCGGGAGATCTACGCCGAGCCGGCCGCCGCCGCCTCGCCCCGTGGCCGCCAGATCCTGGACCGGTTCCCGCAGGCCCGTGTGATCGAGGTGGCGTCCCACTGGGGCATCCCCGGCCTGCACGGCAACGAGGGCAACGTCGAGCGCTGGGTCCGCGTCAAGGGCGAGACCCTGGTCCTCGGCGAGAAGAAGACCCTCACCACGCGTCCCAACGGCCGCTCGGCCGACTGGATCGCCCCGGGGCCCTCCAACGGCTGCGCGATGGCCTGCGCGTACTGCTATGTGCCGCGCCGCAAGGGGTACGCCAATCCGATCACCGTCTTCACCAACATCGACCGGATCATCGCCCACCTCGGCCGGCACATCGCACGCCAGGGCAGGAAGCCCGAGCCGAACCAGTGCGACGACACGGCCTGGGTCTACGACATCGGGGAGAACGGCGACTGCTCGGTGGACGCCCTGATCTGCGACAACACCGCCGATCTGGTGCACGCCTTCCGGCACTGGCCCACGGCCAAGGCGTCCTTCGCGACCAAGTTCGTCAATCCCGGTCTGCTCGACTACGACCCGCGCGGCCGTACCCGGATCCGCTTCTCCCTCATGCCCGCGGAGGACTCCCGCCTCCTGGACCTGCGCACGTCGTCGGTCGCCGACCGCGTCGCGGCCGCCGGGGACTTCCTGGAGGCCGGCTACGAGGTGCACTTCAACCTCTCCCCCGTCGTGCTGCGCCCCGGCTGGCAGGAGGCGTGGGCCGAGCTGCTGCGACACCTCGACGATGTGCTGCCCGAGCCGGTCAAGCGGCAGGCGGCGGCCGAGGTGATCATGCTGACCCACAACGAGGACCTGCACGAGGTCAACCTCGGCTGGCACCCCCGCGGCGAGGAACTGCTGTGGCAGCCCGGCCTCCAGCAGGCCAAACGCTCGCAGAACGGGGCCCTGAACGTCCGTTACCGCAACGGTGTCAAGGCGGAGGCGGTGGACGCCCTGCGCCGGCTCGTCGCCACGCACGCGCCCTGGCTGCGGATCCGGTACGCGTTCTAGCCGGGAGCGGACGCCGAATCGGCGACATGGATCGCGGCGAGACGGGCAACCGGTGATCACATCCGACGTCGCGAGAGGAGATCGTCGTGGACAAGCGGAAGTGGATCACGGGTACGGCGCGCAGGGAGCTGGCCGAGGTGATGAAGAAGGAGTACGAGGAGGGGCGCTCGATCCGCGCGATAGCGGAGGCCCACGGCCGCTCGTACGGCTTCGTGCACCGCGTGCTCGGTGAAGCGGGTGTGCCGCTCAGGAGCCGGGGCGGCGATGTACGCGCCCACGCCGGCCGGTCGGCGGGCTGAGGGCGGCCGGCCGCGCCGACGGGCCGCGGCCGCGGGCCCGGCCCGTCATCCGAACCAGACGACCAGTCGCACGTGGTCGTCCCCGTGGACGCCGGCGAGGTCGCGCATCGCCGCCCAGAGCCGGATCCACGGCTCCTCGTCCGGCGGCGCGAGCATCCGCGCCGTGAGGACGACGGGGCGGTACACCGCACCGTCCAGCCGCACTTCGCCGCCCGGCGGCCACTCGGCGGGCGCGAGCAGCTTGTGCCCGCCGAAGGTGTCGGCCGCCGCGTCACCCAGGTCGGGCGTGGCCCGGACGACGTCGTGGAAGACGAGTCCGTGGGCGCCCTCCCGCCATTCGGCGGCCCAGTACCAGGCGGGCCGGTCCGTGACCGGAGCGTCCCAGTCGGCCGCCTCGACGTCGGCCCAGGTGACATGGGTGTGTCCGTGCAGGTGGTCGCCGACGGCGGCTTCCCGTACCGCGTCACAGACGTCGTCCGGCAGTCCGCGGTCTGCGAAGAGCGGTCTGTCGATGCTCTCCGCTCCGCGGACGTCGAAGAGGCACCCCCACGCGTCGTAGTCGCGTCCCAGCCCGAGGTCGAGCACGTCGGCCTCGACCCGCCAGCGGTGACCGTCCGTGTGGCACTCGATCACTCCGTCGATGTCCGTTCCCACGGGAGCGGACCTTACAAGACGGCTTCCCGAGTGGACGTCTTCCTGCCCCTCAGGCGGCCTCTCTCATCCGCTCACCCACCGCGCCAGTCCCCGCAGCACGGCGTTGCGGCCGCGGTCCGGGACCGTCCAGAGGGTCTGGCCCCGCAGACCCCATTGCTCCAGCAGGGCGTTGGCGGCCTGGAAGCCGGTCGTCGCCGCCCGTTCCATCAGTGCCACGGGGAGGTCGGTGCGCACCAGGTCACCGGCCACCGTCAGGCGCGGGTCGGGGGTGCGGACGGTGGGGCGGTCGAGGTAGCCGCCCACCGGGAACAGCGGGCAGTCCTCGCGCCATTCGTGGCGGCTGTCGACGACGGTGGCCGCACGTGTCTCCGGATAGACCCGGTGCAGTTGCTCGACGAGACGCTTCTCCTCGACGTCGCGGGGCGCCTCGGGCGGTACCGCGTAGGCGTGGAGTTCCACGACCGACCCCCCGGTGCGCGTGGCCCAGCGGGCGGCCTCGTCCTCCCAGCGTTCCAGGACACTGATGTTGTCCAGGGTGCCGAACCCGCTGGTGCCCAGGAAGCCCGGCCGGTCCGCGGCGACGGGCCGGTCCAGCCACAGGCGGGTGACCAGGAACGGCGGGGCGGTGCGCAGCCGTGCGATCCGCTCACGCCAGGGGGCGTCGCCCAGGCGGTCCGAGCGGGCGACGAGGGAGCGCAGTCCGGTGGTGTCCAGAGCGAGGACGACGCCGTCGTGGTGGGTCTCGTCCTGGTCGGTGGTGATCCGGTGGCCGCCGTCTGCGTGGGGTGCCACGTGGTCGACGGATGTGCCCGTGCGCACCACGGTGCCGTGCCCCCTCAGGTAGCCGGCGAGGGGGTCCCACAGGGCGGCCGGGAAGGGTGCCCGGGGCACGTCGAACAGCAGGCCCTCGGCGGAGCCGAGGAAGTAGATGTGGAACATCAATGCCAGCTCGGCCGCGGACAGCCGGCGCGGGTCGGCGAAGAAGCTGCGGGAGAACACCTCGAAGGCCAGATGGCGGGCCTGGTCAGGGAAGCGGACGGCGTCGAGGAAGTCATGGGCGCTGATGCCGTCCAGCCGGGTGTACACGTCGGGGACGCGCACGTCGAACAGGGGCAGCGCCGCCACCGGGTCCAGGGCGCGCAGGTCGCGCAGCCCGAAGGACGGGCTGAGCAGGGCGAAGCCGAGGGCGCTGAAGGGCGGGGTGCGCGGGACGCGCCGGAAGCCGTCCCGGGCCCCGCCGGCGTGCAGCAGCGGATAGTCCGGCAGACCGGTGAGCCGCTCCAGCGCGGGGTCGGTACGGCGCAGCAGTCCGCGCAGGTTGTAGTACTGGCGGAAGAAGGCGTGGAAGCCCCGGCTCATCGTCACGGGGGTGCCGTCCGCCAGACGGGTGGGCCAGCCGCCGACGCGGCCGCCGAGGTAGGGCTGCCGCTCGTAGAGGGTGACCGCCACGCCGCGCTCGGCCAGTGCCGTGGCCGCCGCCAGCCCGGCGATGCCGCCGCCGACGACCGCCGCGGTGGGAGGGGCGCCGTCGGCGCGCCGCCTGCCCTGGGGGCCGGGCACGACCCGGGCCCGTCGGTCCCGCCCGCGCCGGACGCCCGCCGGACCGGCGGCCGGACGCCCGCCGGGCACGGCGCGGCCCTCGGCCACCGCCGGACCCCCGGTCGCCCACTGGTCGCCGCCCGCTGCCGCCTCCCCGGTCCCCCGGTGGTCGCCGGTCATCGCGTGGCCTTCGGGCGGCGTGCGACGAAGGTGTGGGTGATGCCGGTCTGCCAGCCCGGCAGCGGCAGGGCCCGTACGTGGTCGAAGCCGGCCGTGCGCAGCCGGTCCGCGAAACGGCCGGCGGTGTCGAAGTCGACGACGCTGCGCCACAGATGACGGTAGAGGGCGCCGTCGCCGAGGGCCGCGCCCGCGGGCTGGACGACACCACGGCACACCAGGGTCCACACCGCGCGGTCCACGGCGCGTCCGCTGAGGGTGTACTCGTGCACGCCGAGCCGTCCGCCGGGCGCCAGCAGCTCGCGCACGGCGGCCAGCACGGCGTCGGGGTCGTCGACGTTGCGCAGCAGGTAGGCGGCGAAGACCGCGTCGAACGGACCCTTGACGCCCGCCTCCGCCAGCCGCTCCGCCGGCGCGTGGACGAAGGTCACGCCGTCCGCCCACGGCTTGGCGGCGGCCCGCTCCAGCATGCCGGCGGAGGCATCGACGGCCGTGATGTCCGCGGCCGGCAGGGCGGAGCGCAGCGCGGCGGTCGAGGCGCCGGTGCCGCAGCCGAGGTCGAGCAGGCGCAGTCCCTCACCGTGCCCGGGCAGGCCGAGCCTGCGTACCGAGCGCCGCAGATGGGCGTGGTAGCCGGGGTTCGCGGCCACCAGCGTGTCGTAGCTGCGGGAGGCGTGGTCGAAGGCGGCGGCGAGGTCCTCGTCGCGCAGCAGGGTCATGCGGTCTCCAGAGAGGGAAGGGGAGGGGCGGGTGTCGGGGCGTCAGTCGCAGGGGCGGCGGGGCAGGGAGGGGAGTTCCAGTGCCGAGTGGAGCATCGGGCGGATCGGGGTGCGCAGGCCGATGGCGAGGTCCTCGTGCAGGCGGGTGTCCCCGTCCAGGAAACGCAGCAGCCGGGCCATGGGGACCCGGGCGAACAACCCGCTGAACAGCGCCGGACCGTCGACCCGGCCGCTCGCCAGGGCGCGCAGCAGTACGGCGTCCATGGCGCGCGAACGCACGGAGTGGGCGGACGGCGGCATCGGGCGGCGCCCTTCGCGCAACGCGGCGGCGACGGCCCGTGTCTGGCGTTGCAGACCGGCGAAGGTGTACCCGGTGGCGGGGCGGGTGGCGCCCCCGGCGGCGCCGACCCGGAAGACGGACGCGCCGGTCTGCCGGGCGATCGGAGCGTCCGTCATCGGGATGACGCCGGTCTCGGTGGCGAGGACCTCCCTCGCGCCGAGGCGCAGGACGTCGTCGGCGTAGTGCCGTACCGCCGCCTCGTAGCCACTCGCGGTCAGGGTCCGCGGTGAGAACTCGGTGTACTCGACGAGCGCCTCGTGCGGTCCGGTGGGCAGGACGTAGCCGAAGGAGAGGCCGTCGGCGGGCTGGGGCGTGCGGAAGTCCATCAGGTCGGCGACGCCGGGGTCGAAGGCCGGCCGGGCCGTGCGGACGAACCAGCCGTGGAAGTGCTGGAGCAGGGTGGTGCGTGCGGCCGGCAGGCTGCCCAGTGGGCGGGAGTCGAGGACCCAGCGGGTGTGCAGGACGCGGTGCGTGCCGTCGGTGTCCCGCAGGTGCACGCGGGCGCCGCCGGTGACGTCCTCCACCGTCTCCACGGTGGCCTGGAGCCGGCGCACGTTGGGGCTGTGCGCGAGGTCCCGGCCGACCAGGTCCTCGAAGTCGTCGGAGCGGATCATCTTGTAGCGCAGCGGCGCGATGCCGTCCTCGATCGGGGTGCCCACGGGGGGACGCACCCGCAGCCGCTCCCAGCAGGCCGTGACCGCGGCGTCGAACCGCCCCCGGCCGCGCTCCCAGAAGCACCAGGTGCGGCTCGGCGGGCGCAGCGGGCCGGGCGGGGCGTCCAGCAGGATCACGGACGGCGTCCGCAGTCCCGGCGCGTGCCCGCTCAGGCGGTGGGCGAGGGACAGCCC
Organism: Streptomyces sp. NPDC104814; assembly: GCF_055583185.1. Lineage (NCBI taxonomy): Bacteria > Bacillati > Actinomycetota > Actinomycetes > Kitasatosporales > Streptomycetaceae > Streptomyces > Streptomyces sp. NPDC104814. The sequence goes on from NZ_JBVJOL010000007.1 coordinate 291,692, forward strand.
CGCGGCCCCGGCGCCGACCACCGCCACCTCCGCCTCCAGCACCACGCCTCCTCCTGACCATGTCCCGCGCGCCCGCGTGCCGGTGGACCGGGCCGTGTGCCCGATCCCCTCGCCCGCCCGCGGGTGGACCCGGCCGTGTGCCCGATCCCCTCGCCCGCCTGCCGGTGTTCCCGCCCGTGTGCCCGAACGGATGCGGGTCACTCGTGTGCGGTGCTCCGCCGTTCCCCCGGCGACGGACGGGGAAAGGACATCGCGCGGTCACCGGCGCACACGTCGCCGGCCGCCTGCGCATCCGGACCCGGCCGACGCGCCGAAGCATGTGGCGACGAGTGCATCGCGATCACGACGAGAGGAAGCGGGATGAGCCCCACACAGGCGAAGGAACACCACGGCGCCGCGCCGCCGCCCGTCCCGCGCCTGCTTCCGGTGCCGGGATCGCCCGGACGGACGCGCCCGGACGAGCCGAAAGGCCCGGCGCACACGGACCGGACGGGTGCCATCCGCCCGGCGGAGACCTGTGACGCGCGCCAGGTCGACGCCGACGTGCCCGCCGCCGTCGGACGTGTCCTCGACGGTGTCCTCACCGAGCGCGTCGCCCGCGCGCACGCCGTGGACGAGCAGTTCGCCACGGACCTCGCGGCCGGCGTCGCGGACTTCACCCGGGCCGGCGGCAAACGCACCAGGTCGCAACTGCTGTGGTGGGCGCTGCGCGCGTGCGGCGGCGGCGAGGAGCGGGCGAGCGTCACGGCGGCCCTGCGGATCGGCGCCGCGCTGGAACTGCTGCAGACCTGCGCCCTGGTGCACGACGACGTCATGGACGGTGCGCTGCTGCGGCGGGGCCGGCCCGCGCTGCACCAGGAGCTGCGCACCCGGTACGCCGGTTCGGCCCCCGCCGGGCGCGCCGGACGGTTCGGGGACGCGGCCGGCATCCTGGCCGGCGATCTGGCCCTCGCCTGGGCGGACGACCTGGTCGCCGAGACGGTCCTCCCCGCGCCCGCGGTACGGCCGGTGCGGCGGCTGTGGAGCGACATGCGCACGGAGATGGTCGCGGGCCAGTACCTCGACGTGCACGGCCAGGTGACCTCCGCGCAGGCGCTGCCGCGCGCTCTGCACACCGCATGCCTCAAGAGCGCCCTGTACTCCGTGGCGCGGCCCCTGGCGCTGGGTGCCTCGCTCGCCGGCGCCGACGAACGGACGGTGAGCGCGCTGGACGCCGCGGGGCGCTGTGTCGGCATGGCGTTCCAGCTGTGCGACGACCTGGACGACGTCTTCGGTGATCCCGGACGGACCGGGAAGAGCGGGGGCGCGGACATCCGTGAGGGCAAGCCGACGTATCTGACGGCCCTGGCCCGGGCGCGGGCGGCGGCAGCCGGCGACGACCGTGCTCTGGCCGTGCTGGACAGGTCGCTCGGGGACACCGGCCTGACGGACGCGGGCCTCGCGGACGTGCGCGAGGTGCTGGAGGCGACCGGTGCCCGGGCCGTGGTCGGGGCGAAGGTCGCCCGCCTGGTGGAGCGGGGGCTGCGGCACTTCGACGGCGCGTCGCTCGACGCGGAGGCCGGGAGCCGGTTGCGGACGCTGCTGCGCCGGGCCGCCGAGGGCGGCCCCGATCCGGCTCGGGCGCCGGGCCTCGGCGGGCGGGAGTGCGGACGATGACACACCGGCTGCCCGGTCGTACGGACCACGTCGTGGTCGTGGGGGCCGGCCTCGCGGGCCTGTCGGCCGCGCTCCATCTGCTGGGCGCCGGGCGCCGGGTCACGGTCGTGGAACGGGACGCGCTGCCCGGCGGCCGGGCCGGACGCCTCGAACTCGGCGGTTACCGGATCGACACCGGACCCACCGTGCTGACCATGCCGGACCTGGCCGACGAGGCGTTCGCCGCCGTCGGCGACAGCCTGTACCGGCGGATGGAGCTGATCGCCCTGCATCCGGCGTACCGGGCCTGCTTCGCGGACGGCAGCACGCTGGACGTGCACACCGACGCGGACGCCATGGCGGCGGAGGTGGAACGCTTCGCCGGAGTCCGTGAGGCGGCCGGGTACCGGCGGCTGCGGACCTGGCTGGAGCGGCTGTACCGAGCGCAGATGGGCCGCTTCATCGACGCGAACTTCGACTCGCCCCTCGGCCTGGTCAACGCGGACCTGGCCCGGCTGGCGGCGCTCGGCGGCTTCGGCCGCCTGGACGCCCGGATCGGCCGTTTCCTGGACGACGAGCGGCTGCGGCGGGTCTTCTCCTTCCAGGCGCTGTACGCCGGTGTGCCGCCGGCGCGAGCGCTGGCCGCGTACGCCGTGATCGCCTACATGGACACCGTCGCCGGGGTCTACTTCCCGCGCGGCGGGATGCACGCGCTGCCGCAGGCGATGGCGGACGCCGCCGCCGACGCGGGCGCCGAGCTGCGGTTCGGCCGGCAGGTGACCCGGCTGGAGCGGTCCGGCGCGCGGGTCACCGCGGTCGTCACCGACCAGGACCGCATCCCCTGCGACGCGGTCGTGCTCACCCCGGACCTGCCCGTCTCCTACCGCCTGCTGGGCCGCCGGCCCCGGCGCCCGGTGCGGCTGCGGCACTCCCCGTCCGCCGTCGTCCTGCACGCCGGCACCGACCGCACCTGGCCGCAACTCGCCCACCACACCCTGTCGTTCGGGGCCGCCTGGAGCGGCACCTTCGACGAGCTGACGCGCACCGGGCGGCTGATGAGCGATCCGTCCCTGCTGATCACCCGTCCCACCGCGACCGATCCCGGGCTGGCCCCGCCGGGCCGCCACCTGCACTACATCCTCGCGCCCTGCCCCAACACCGACATCGGCCCGGGCGCCGCCGCGTGGGGCGACCTCGCCCCCCGCTACCGGGCGACGCTGCTGCGAGAGCTGGAGCGGCGCGGCCTGCACGGCATCGGGGACGCGATCGAGGAGGAGTGCCTGGTCACCCCGGCCGCCTGGCAGGCGCAGGGCCACGCCGCCGGTACGCCCTTCTCCGCGGCCCACACCTTCGCCCAGACCGGCCCGTTCCGGCCCCGCAACCTGGTGCGCGGCACCGAGAACGCCGTCCTCGCCGGCTGCGGCACCACCCCGGGCGTCGGCGTGCCGACCGTGCTCGTGTCGGGGAAGCTCGCCGCCGCCCGCGTCACCGGCCGACCGGGCCGCATCCCGGCCGGCATCCGCCCGGCCCCGTCGAAGGAGACCACCGTATGACCGACCGGGAACTGGACGCGGCGGGCATCGGCGACCCGGTGCTGCGCGCCGCGTACCGGCGCTGCCGCACCCTCAACGCGCGGCACGGCAAGACGTACTTCCTCGCCACCCGGCTGCTGCCCGTCGAGCGCAGGCCCGCCGTCCACGCCCTGTACGGGTTCGCGCGCTGGGCCGACGACATCGTCGACTCGCTCGATCCCGCCGCGGACACCGCCGTCCGCGTCGAGGCGCTGACACGGCTCGACCGGGCCCTGGCCGCGGGTCTGCGCGGCGGGCACAGCGAGGAACCGGTGGTCCTCGCCCTCGCCGACACCGCCCGCCGCTACGGCATCGACCCCGCGCACTTCCGCGACTTCATGACCGCGATGCGCTGCGACCTCACGGTCACGGACTACCCCACGTATGCCGACCTGCGCCGCTACATGCACGGATCCGCCGCCGTGATCGGCCTGCAGATGCTGCCCGTCCTCGGCACGGTGGTGCCCCGCGAAGTGGCCGCACCGCACGCCGCCGCGCTCGGGGTGGCCTTCCAGCTGAGCAACTTCCTGCGGGACGTCGGCGAGGATCTGGACCGCGGCCGGGTCTACCTGCCCGCCGACCTGCTCGCCGGCCATGGCGTCGACCGCGCACTGCTGCGCTGGAGCCGTGACTCGGGCCGCCGCGACCGCCGGATCACCGCCGCCCTGGAGGAGTTCGCGGCGCTCACACGGGGCGTGTACCGCCAGGCGGCGCCGGGGATCGCCATGCTCGACCCGGTCTCCCGCCCCTGCATCCGCACCGCGTTCGTCCTGTACGGCGGCATTCTCGACGCCGTCGCCCGGGACGGGTACGCCGTGCTGCACCGCCGTGCGGTGGTCCCGCGCCGGCACCGGGCCGTGGTGGCCGCCGACGGCCTGACCCGGGTGGCCCTCGCCCGGTGGCACGCCCGCGCCCGCCGCCCGCTGCCCCCACTGCCGGCGCCCCTGCCCGCCGTCACGCCCGTCCGGGCGGACCGGCCCGTCCCGGAGGAGGTCGCGTGAGCCCCCGCCGCATCCCCCTGTCGCTGCGCCGCAGCCCCGTGCCGTGGGACCGGCAACGGCCCACCTGGCGCGAGGCCAAGCCGGCGCTGATCGCCCAGGCCCTCAAACGCGCCGAGGCACGTGCCTCGGGGAACTGGTACGTCGTCGGCGCGTCCGGCGCGGTACGCGGTGACCGCCCGCTGGCCCGCACGGTCGCGGGTGAGGAGGTGGTCGTCTGGCGCGGCGCCGACGGCCGGCTCGTCGGCGGCCCCGGCATGTGCCCGCACCTGGGGGCGCCGCTGCGCGACAGCCCGGTGCGCTGCGGCGCGCTGGTGTGCCACTGGCACGGACTGGCTCTCGACGGCCGGCCCTACGCCGGGTGGACGCCGCTGCCGGTGCACGACGACGGCGTCCTGGTGTGGGTGCGCCTCGACGCGGCCGGCGGGGAGACGCCGACGGACGCGCCGGTCGTGCCCCCTCGTCCCGGGCGCGAGCGCGCCCTGACGGCCGTCTACACCGGCACCGGTGTCTGCGAGCCCGGTGACGTGCTGGCCAACCGCCTGGACCCGTGGCACGGGGCGTGGTTCCACCCGTACTCGTTCGTCGACCTCACCGTGGTCGGCACGCCCGAGGACGGTGACGACGCCTTCACCGTGGACGTCTCGTTCAAGGTGGCGGGGCGGCTGGTCGTGCCGGTGCGGGCCGTGTTCACCGCTCCCGGGCCGCGCACCGTCGTCATGCGCATCACGCGGGGCGAGGGGGAAGGGTCCGTCGTGGAGACGCACGCCACGCCCTTGGGCGCCGACGCGCACGGCCGGCCGCGTACCGCGGTCGTCGAGGCCGTGCTGGCCGCCTCCGACCGCCGTGGCTTCGTCGTCGCCCGGCGAGCGGCCCCGCTGCTGCGTCCGCTGATGCGCGCGGCGTCGGGACGACTGTGGCGCGACGACCTCGCGTACGCCGAGCGCCGCTGGGAACTGCGCTCCACCGGCCGCTTCCCCGGCTGACGCCGCACGCGCCCTCAGTCCAGGAAGCTTCGCAGGGAGGCCGTCATGGCGGCGACGAAGGCGTCACGGACGGGCTCGTCGACGCGGTCCAGGGACAGGTAGGGATTGAGGTCCTCCAGCTCCACCAGCAGCAGGTCGCCCTCCCGGGTACGGCAGGCGTCCACCCGCTGGATGCCGTGGGCGAGGGTGTTCCAGTCGATGAAGCGGCGGGCGAAGTCCAGGTCCGCCGCGGTGGCCTCGTAGGGCTCGAGGACCCAGCGGCGCTCGGGGTCGGGGGCGTACAGGGCGTACTGGAAGGCGTGGTCGACGTAGTAGAAGGACACCTCGTGGCGGAAGTCGACGCGGGGCTGGACCAGCACGTCGCCGTAGGTCAGGTCGTCCAGCGCGGCGCGGGGCACGACTCTGAGGCCTATGGAGTCCGCGCCCGCCTTCGGCTTGACCACGTAGCCGTCGGTGTCCGGCAGCGCGGCGAGGTCCTCGGGCCGGTCGACGGTGGGGATGACCGGGAATCCGGCCGCCGTGAGTTCGAGCAGGTACTGCTTGCCGGCCATGTCCCCGCGGCCGGTCAGCGGGTTGTACACCCGGGTGCCTCGGGCGAGTGCCTGCTCGCGGAAGGCGTCGTACTCCTGCTGGTAGTGCAGCACGGGGCCGCTGTTGCGGACGACGACCGCGTCGAAGGCGTCCATGAGGACGGCGGCGTCCAGCGGGTGGCACAAGGCGATGTCGAAGTCGTCCCGCAGCCGTGCGGACAGGAAGATGTCCTCGTCGCAGTAGCGGCGCCCGCGGGCCGGATAGGCGAGGTCGGTCACGAACAGCACACGGGGGCGGGCGGGCACGGGCAGCTCCTGGGTCGGCGGTCCACCACCCTATCCACACGCCCCCTCACCGGCGTACGAGCAGGCTCTGGACCTCGTACGACAGCTCGTCCGCCGTGGGTTCGGGCGGGGGGTGGTAGCGGCCCGCGCACACCGAGAGGTTGACGATCAGGTAGGCGTGCCAGTGGGAGCCCACCCCGCGGCCGTCGGCGAAGACCTCGCGGCCGTTCAGCCACCAGATGACGTCACGTCTGCCGAACGTCACGGCGAGGTCGACGGTCCCGCCGGGGCGGACGGCGTCGTCGTGGACGTAACGGCCGCCGGGGCGCACATGGTTGGTGAGCTCCAGCAGGTCGGGGTTGTCCGGGTGGTACTCGAACACATCCACTTCGTTGCCGCCGTCGCGCCACGTCCAGATCGCCGGCCAGGCGCCGAGCCCGACGGGCAGCCGGACCCGGGTCTCCAGGCGGTCGCCGGTGCGCACCATGAAGCCCTCGGCGCTGTCCTCCGTGGTCAGCAGGCCCGTGTCCCACAGGCCGTCGGACCGGCGCGTGGCGCGGAACGTGCCGGTGCGGGCGTAGGCGGGGTCGGCGGTGAGATGGTCGAGCTTGTCGTCGCCCGGGTTGGTGGGGCCGCCGTCCGGGTAGGCCCAGGACCGCCCCGCGACCCACTGGCTCTCGGAGGTGAAGTCCGCGACGAAGACGGTCTCGCTCACGGCAGGCTCCCTTCGTCCGCCGCTCCGGCAGCGCTGACGAGGTCATCCCCCGGGCGGCCGCGGTCATGCGGCGAGCGGGGACGGACAGCCCTGCTTCACCCGAACGTGTGACCTGCGCGGGCGTGCCGCGTGAGCGCTCGCCGCTTCACGCCCCGGTGTCGATGCCCGTGACCACGGCCGGGCCCAGGAGTGCCGCGCCGTCGTCCAGGCCGACGGCGTTCAGCGCGGACTCGGTGAGCCGGCGGGCCTTGCCCTCCGCGTCGGGGCCGCTGTCCGCCTCCACGGTGAGGCGGACGGTGAAGGTGTCGTCGTCATGGACGGTGAGGATGTCGATGTCCTCGCGCTCCCCCATGTGCGTGCGGTGCGGGTCGGCCGGGCGCAGCGCGCGCACCAGTTCCTCCCGCACGTCGTGCGCGGCCCCGCCGGTGAACGTGCCCGGCACGGAGATGACGTACGTCGTCATGGTGATCCTCCCTAGGTCACCTCTCGCCTGCCCCGCCTCGCGCTGCCGTACCGCTCGCGGGCTCGGGCCGCCGCTTCACCGCGCGCAGCGCCCCGGACTCCCACAGGCACCAGGTCGACCACAGCAGCAGGGTCAGGAAGGCGGCGAGGAGCACCAGCAGCAGCACCGTCTGCCGGGTCGTCCCGCGCTCCCCCACGAAGGTGAGCAGCAGACACCCGCTCCAGGCGGCCGCGCCCCAGGCGTACACGGTCCTGAGCTGCCGCAACTGCTTCACCGCTTCCATCGGCCCCTCCCGGGCAGACATGTACACGTCCTGTGCCGGTACCCCCGCAGCGCGACTTCACCGCATTCACGTCGGGCGGAGTTCGATACGGGCCGTCGGGGCGGGGGTTCCTCCGTGCCCCGGTGGGGAAGGGTCGGACCGAGGTCCACCCCTGTCCCCTTCCTCACCGGAGCCGTGATGACCACCGAGCCGGGCGTCTCCGGGCGCCGCAGCGCGGCCGACTTCAGCACCGCGCGTCTGGAGGCGTTCAGTGACGGCGTGTTCGCCATCGCCATCACACTGCTCGTGCTGGATCTGCGGGTGCCGGAGCCCGACGCCCTGCACGGCGAGTCGCTCGCCCACGCGCTCGGCCGGCAGTGGCCGGCCTATTTCGCGTACCTGGTCAGCTTCCTCGTCATCGGGATCATCTGGATCAACCACCACGCCCTGTGCGGCCTGGCGCACCGGGTGGGCCGCCGGACGCTGTTCGCGAACCTCTTCCTTCTGCTCGCCGTCTCCGTGATCCCGTTCCCCACCCGCCTGCTCGCCACGTATCTGACCGGGCGGGACACCGACGCGCACACCGCCGCCGCGGTCTACGCCGCGACGATGGTCGTCATGGGGATCGCCTTCTCCCTGCTCCTGCTGTCCTTCACGGGGGACGCGCGGGCCCTGCGCACCCCGGTCGCCCCGTCGGATCTGCGCGCCGCGCTGGGCCGCTTCGGCGTCGGAGGGGTGTGCTACCTGGCGACCGTCGCCCTCGCCTACGTCAGTCCCGTCGCCATGCTCGCCACGCATGCCGTGCTCGCCGTCTACTACTGCTTCGACCAGCTGGCCCCGCTGCGCCGCTCCCCCTCGGCCACCGGTTCACCCTCCGCGCCCTCGGCCTGAGAAGCCGGCTCAGGGCGTTCGCGGACCGGGACGGGGGTCGGCGCGGGCGGCGGTCACATACGCTTCCCAGTCGGCGCGGCCGCCCGCGCCGAGGACGCCCACGTCGGCCGCCATCTCGTCCGTGGACCGCCCGCGCAGTTCCCGCCGTGCGACGCGGCTCACCACGGCGGGGAAGAGCGGTCGCAGCGGCAGACACCAGCGCAGCCACCCGGGTGCGTAGACGTGCGGGGCGCGGTGCGCGATGCCGGTGGCGAGCCGGTCGGCGACCTCGGCGGGGCTGTGCACCCGGCGTGCGAACCACGGCTGGTGACGGCGCAGCGCCACGAGGACCGGGTGGTCGTCGATGCCGGTGACCATGTCGGTACCGGTCCAGTGCAGATAGGCGATCCCCACCGTCACACCGGCGGGCTCCACCTCGCCCCGCAGTGCCTGGGCGAAGGATTCCGCGCCCGCTTTGGAGGCGCAGTACGCGCTCATCAGGGGCGCGGACCCGAAGGCGGCCGTGGAGGCGATCTGCAGGAAGTAGCCGCGGCCGCGGGTGAGTTGCGGGAGGAAGGCCCTGGCGGTGTTCGCCGATCCGACGAGGTTGACGTCGATGACGCGCCGCCACAGGTCGGCGTCGGTGCGCTGGAACGGGCCGCCCGCGGCGATGCCCGCGTTGGCCACGACGACGGAGGCGGGGCCGAGCCGGTCCTCGACCTGCCGTGCGGCACGGTCCAGGGCGGCCTGGTCGGTCACGTCGGCCTCGACGCAGAGGGTGGGGCCGGTGAGGGAGGCGGCGGCTCGGTGCAGGGTCGCCGCCTCGCGGCCGAGCAGGGCGACCCGCATGCCGTCCTCGGACAGACGACGCGCGAGGGCCTCGCCGACTCCGCGGGCGGCGCCGGTGACGACGGCGACGCGTCCCGCGAGCGGTCCTTCACGGGCGGGCGCCTCACGCATGTCGTTCTCCTTCGGCTCGGGTCCGGTCAGCCGCCACGGCCGCCGGCGGCCGTGGACCCTGTCACCGCCTCTTCCCCCCGTGGGCGTCCATCGGTTGCACGACCGGCGCGAGGTCACCCGGTTGCGGAGCCTGTTCGTGGCGGAGCCGGCTGGGCCACCAGACGGCGGCGCCGATGTCCCGGACCAGGGCGGGCACGTGGAGTGAGCGCACCACGAGCGTGTCGAGGAGGACACCGAAGGCGACGATGAAGGCGATCTGCGCGAGGAAGGCGAGCGGGATGACGAGGATGATCCCCAGGACGACGGGGACGATCACGGTACGGTCGTGTGCGGCGGTGCGCTGGGTGTCGTACTGCTGGGCGGTGTAACCGCCGACGAGGGCCCCCCGATCGACCGCGTGCAGGTGTCCCGCGGGCGAGTCTCCAGATCGGTACGCACCACAGGCGCAAGCCTGACGTCGCCGCACGCCCCGTCGGCACCCGGTGGATCACTCACCCGAGTGGCGGTGCGCCGTCCACATCGGATCGTCCTCGCCGTGCAGGGGGATGCGCAGCGCCAGGAGGGCGACGTCGTCGTCGTTGTCGGCCGGGCGGACGCGGCGCAGCAGCTGGTCGGTGAAGGAGTCGAGCGGGCGGTGGGCGAGGGCGGCGGCGTGCCGGCGCAGGCGCTGGAGCCCCTCGTCGAGCGAGTGGCCACGCTCCTCGATCAGACCGTCGGTGTACATCACCAGGGTGCTGCCGGGCGGGATGGTCACCGTGGCGTCGGCGCGCCGGGGGGCGCCGGTGGTGCCCAGCAGGATGCCGTGCGCGTCGGTGAGGTAGTCGGCCACGCCGTCGCGGCTCAGCAGCAGGGGCGGCGGGTGGCCGGCGTTGGTCCAGGTCAGCAGCCAGTGGCCGGCGTCTGCCCGTTCGAGCCGGGCGAAGAGCAGGGTGGCCATGGTGACCTCGGTGATGTGCTGGACCGCCCGGTCCAGCCGTTGCACCACCCGGCTAGGGGGTTCCTGCTGGGACCAGGCGTAGGCGCGGAGCATGTTGCGCACCTGCGCCATGCCCGCCGCGGCCTCCAGGTCGTGGCCCACGACGTCCCCGATCGCCAGGGCGGTGGCCCCGTCCGACAGCGGGAAGGCGTCGTACCAGTCGCCGCCGACCTGCGAGGCGTGCGGGGCGGGCAGATAACGGACGGTCATCCGCAGATGCGGCACCTGCGGCATCTGGGGCAGCAGGTGCTTCTGCATCGTCTCGGCGACCTTGCGCTGGCGCTGGTACAGCCGCGCGTTGTCCAGGGCGAGCCCGGCACGGCGCGCGATGTCCTCCAGCAGCGACAGGTCGGCGGTGGTGAGGGGCAGCGGATTGGCCGCCCTGCCGAGAGTCAGGGCGCCCAGGACCTCGCGGGTGCTGCGGATGGGCGCGATGGCGGCGGAGTGCATTCCGGTGGCCTCGAACAGGCGGCGCTGCTCGACCGCGATACCGGAGTCCGGCTCGCCCTGGTAGGTGTGCGGGCCGGCGACGGTGGAGGAAACGCCGCGCAGAGCCCGGGACAACGGCATGGGCGACTCCTCGGGAACGGGCGGCATCGGCCCCTGGAGCTCTTCGAGATGGGTCAGGCGGTCGCCGTCGGCGTGCACCACCGTGCTGCGCCACACCTCGTCGCGTTCGGTGATCAGGTCGATCACGGCCCAGTCGCCCAACCGGGGCACGACCAGCTCCACCAACCGCTCCAGCGCCTCGTCGACGTCGAGGGTGGAGGTCAGCCGGGTGGTGGTCTCGGCGAGCAGCGCCAGTCGTTCCAGCTCCGACAGGGACTGGCCGGCCCCCTGCGCCGGTGACGCGCTCGCCACGGTGCGGCCCGCGGGGTGAAACAGGACCAGGGTTCCGGTGAGCTCCTGGCCGAGGTAGTACGGCGTGATGTGCCAGCCGATCGGCAGCAGGACGCCGTCCCCGCGGGCGAAGTAGTCGCGCTCCGCCTGCGCCGGGCGCCCTGCGAGAAATGCGTGCCGCATGGCGCACTGCGTCCTGGCGATCGGCTGCCCGTGCAGGTCGCGGTGGAGGAGGTCATGCGCGTCCCTGCCTATGAGACGTTCCACCGGCAGGGCGAGCAGGCCCGCGGCGCGCGCGTTGGCGGCGACGATGCAGCCCTCCGCGTCCACGACGTAGGCGCCGGTCCCGATGGCATCGAGCTGTGCGACCAGCTCGGCCGGGACCGCAGGTCTCGGCGACGCACCCGCCTGCTCCGTGTGCTTGGGCCCTGCCATGTGACGGCTCCCTCGGCTTCTCCGTGCGGCCCCCGGGTCCATGGCGCCTCGTCGGCTCGCTGACCGCCAACCGTACGTCGTGCAGGGGTGGCCGCGCGACGCCGCCCGAGGAGTTGTCGCCGTCCGAGCTGGAGCAATGGCTGGGGTCGCGGAGGAGCGCCGACACGCGGTGGCGCCACTCGCTGATGAACCGGGCGCAGGACCCGCCGGCCGGCGGCTGACGCCGGCGTCAGCCGGTGTCACCGAAGCCGCGGGCCTGCCGGGCCGCCGTCCTCGCGGAGAGCGCCTTGCGTTGGCCGGCCGTCAGCCCTCCCCACACGCCGTCGCTCTCGCCGTGCCGTACCGCGGAGGTGCGGCACTCCCGGATGACGGGGCAGCGGTGACAGACCCGCAGGGCCCGTTCTATCTGGGGCAGGGACGCCCCGTCCTCGGTGAGCGGGAAGAAGAGTTCGGGGTCCTCGAAGCGGCATTCGGCAAGGTCGAGCCAGTTCACGGGGTCCTCCCCATGGCGGGTCGCCCGGCGGCGACCGGCAACCGTGCGGCTGCACGGGCCGTCCGGGGGTGTCGTACGTCGTGCACCCGGCAGAGGTGGCACTCAAGCTATGTAACCGACGACGACTTTGTCCAGATATGGAACCGTTTGCTCTTGAGGGACTTTCACGCTCGTCGGCTCATGCGGGCGCGCGGTCCGCGATGCCCGCCGCACGGACGCATCGATCACGCATCGATCATGCATCGATTCGTGTCGATTTGTGTCGATCGGCATCGATAAGGAGCGTCCCCGTCAGCCGGCCGACACCCCCTCCTCCAGCAAGCTCCGGCGCAAGCGGTCCAGGCCGCGCCGCGTGTGGCTCTTGACCGTCCCCAGCGGCCAGCCGGTGACGCGGGCGATCTGGGTCTGGGTCAGGTCCTGGTAGAAGGCGAGCCGCAGGACGCGGCGCTGCGGTTCGCTGAGCCGTTCCAGGGCCCGCCCGACGACCAGACGGTCCAGTGCGGCCTCCGGGTCGTCGCCGGCCCGGTCCTGCGGCGCCGGAGCCCGGCCTGCCGCCGCTGCGACCAGTTCCGCCCGCCGTGTCCGGGCGGCGAGGGCGTCCGCCACCTTGCGCCGCGTGATGCCGACCAGCCAGGCGGGGAAGGATCCGCGCTCCGGGGCGTAGCCGTCGCGCCCGCGCCAGGCCGCGGTGAACACCTGCTGGGTCACGTCCTCTGCCTCCCGGGGATCTCCGAGCGCCTGCCGGGCCAGACCGTGGACGAGCCCCGACCACTGCCGGTGCAGCAGCGTCCAGGCGTCGCCGGCGTCCCGGTCGCCGGATTCGAGCAGCGCGGTCGAGCCGGGCGTGGAGGGGAGCCGGTTCATGTCGAGCCTCCTGTGCGAAGCCGCGGGCGGGAGCCCCGGGTCTTGCTTCACACTGCGGCTACGGGGACCATGGGAACAACTTGCATCGATAGCGCACCGGAAGCAGCGGAGCCGGGGCCCGCGCGCAACCCGTCCGCCCACGCAGCTCGCACGAGAGGGGGCCGTTCTGTCCGGCGACATCAGGAACCCGGTCGGTGCCGGGACCGGCCACGAGGACGGGACGTCCACGGTCGCGGGCGTGACGACCGGGGCCCTCGCCCGCCGGCTCGGCGTGTCCCCGACCACCCTGCGTTCCTGGGACCGGCGCTACGGACTCGGTCCGGCCGTGCGCGGCCAGGGCACGCACCGCCGCTGGACGCCCCGGGACATCGCGATGGTGGAGGAGATGTGCCGGCTGACGGCGGCGGGCGCCCCGCCGGCCGAGGCGGCGCGGGTGGCCCGGCTGCGTTTCGCCGAGGACGGCACCGTGACTGCGGCCGCCGCGCCCCCCGCCGGCCCGGCGGCCGCGCCGGACAGCACTCCGCCGCTCCCCTCCCCCGCTGCCGCCCGGCCCGGCGGCCCCGGAAGCGGGCTGCCGCTCGGCGACGTGCGTCAGGAGTGCCGCGGCCTGGCCCGTGCCGCGGTGCGGCTGGACGCGCCGGAACTGGAACGCCGGCTGGCGGACAGCGTCGTACAGCACGGCCTGGTGGTGGCCTGGGAGGAGGTGATGGTGCCGACGCTGCGTGCCGTGGGCCGCAAATGGGAGTCGTCCGGCGACCGCTATGTGGAGGTCGAACACCTGCTGTCCTGGCACATCTCCAGCACCCTGCGCACGGCTCCCCTGCTGCTGCCGCGCACCGAACCCCACTCCGGATCCCCGCCCGTCGTGCTCGCCTGTACGCCCGGCGAACAGCACTCGCTGGCCCTGGAGGCGCTGGTCGCCGCCCTGGGCGAGCGCGGCGTGCCGACCCGGATGCTGGGCGCCGCGGTGCCGGCGGAGGCCCTGCTGGCGTGCGTGCGGCGCACCGGCGCGGCCGCGATCGTCCTGTGGTCGCAGACCCGCTCCACCGCTTCCATGCCGCTGGCCCGGCACCTCGCCGGACTCGAATGGGGGGCGGCGGGTGCGCGCAGGCGGCCCGTGGTGCTGCCGGTCGGACCGGGCTGGGACCGGCGGGCGTCCGCCGGCTTCCCCCGCAGTTCCGGACTGCGGGACGCCGTCGAAACGCTCAGCCGCCTCTACGCCGACGACAGCGGCGTACACCGGTCCCGGGCGAGGGGAGAGCGGCGGGGCGGGGTTCCGGCAGGGTGACGGCGCCCGCTCATCGCAGCGGGACAGGTGCCTGTCAGGACGGCTGCACGCCAACCGCGGCGGGGCCATACACCCGTCACAGCGGCTGCTCGCCCCACCGCCGCAGGCCCATGCGCCCGTCACAGCGGCTGCTCGCCCCGCCGCGGCAGCGCCAGGCAACGGCAGGGGACGAGCGCCCGCCCACCGCGACTCCGCCAAGCGCCGTCAGACCGACCGCCCGCCTCACCGCCGGCCCGCGTAAGGCGCGGCCCGGTCGTCGCTGCCGCGGGCTCGGCGGAACCGTTCGAGGCCCTCGGCCAACTGCACCACCGGGGCGGGGTAGTCGAGGGCCGCTCGCTCGGAGGCGGGGAGCTTCCACGGCTCGTGCAGTGCCGGGGCGTCCAGCCCGCCGAGTTCGGGCACCCAGCGCCGGACGTAGGTCCCGTCGGGGTCGTACCGCTTGGCCTGGGTGACGGGGTTGAGGACCCGGTTCGGCCGGGTGTCGGTGCCGGTGCCGGCCATCCACTGCCAGTTGAGCTGGTTGTTGGCCACGTCGCCGTCGACCAGCCAGTGCAGGAAGTGGTCGGCCCCGATGCGCCAGTCGACGTACAGCGTCTTGGCGAGGAAGCTCGCGGTGAGCAGCCGGGCCCGGTTGTGCATCCAGCCCTCGTGACGCAGCTGCCGCATCGCCGCGTCGATCACCGGGAAGCCGGTGCGGCCCTCCTGCCACGCCTCGATGTCGGCCCGCGCGGTGCGCCGGGAGCGCCAGCGGTCGTGCTTGGTGCGGTAGTCGGCGCGGGCGGCGGCAGGACGGGCGGCGAGCACCTGGCGGTGGAAGTCCCGCCAGGCGAGCTGCCGTACCAGCGCCTCGGCGCCGGGCCCGCCGCGGCGGTGCGCGCGGTGGACCAGTTCCACCGCGGACAGGGTGCCGAAGTGCAGATGGGCGGAGAGCCGGGAGGTGGTGTCGGCGGCCAGGTCGTCCCGGGTGTCGTCGTAGGCGTCCAGGCCGCGCCGCCAATAGGCGGCCACCCGCTTGCGGCCCTCGCTCTCGCCGCCGCGCGCCAGCGCGGGCGAGACACCGGCCACCTCGGCGCGTGCGGGCAGCGGCTCGCCGTGCACCTGGTCGGGGACCGGCACGCGGCGCGGGGCGGGGGCGACCGCCCGCAGCCGCACCTGCGACCACTGCCGGTGGTACGGCGTGAAGACGGCGAAGTGGTCCGACGAGGACGGGGTCACCTCGCCGGGCGGCACGGCCACGGTGACCGCGTCGTGCACGAACAGGCGGCGGCCGTCCGCCTCCAGGGCGCGGCGCAGCCGGTCCTCACGGCGGGTGGCGAAGGCGCTGTGCGCCGCCGCCATGTGCACCTCGTCGGCGTCCGCCTCGGTCACGGTGCGGCACACCTCCTCCACCACGTCGCCGGAGCGCACGACGAGCCGTCCGCCGCGCTCGCGCAGGGAGGCGTCCAGGTCGGCCAGGCAGTCGGCGAGGAAGGCGCTGCGGTTGGGCGCGCCGAACCCGGCGGCGGCCACCGCCCGGTCGCGCACGAAGAGCGGGACGACCGCGTCGGCGGCCTCCAGCGCGGCCCGCAGCGGCGGGTGGTCGTGCAGGCGCAGGTCGGAGGTGAACAGGACGACCGAGACGTGCATGGGTGTCAGCTCCCCTGCGGTGGGCGACGGCGGTCGTAGCTGTCTTCCGGCCCAGCGGCGGATGTGGATGCGGGGGCGGGGCCGTGGCGCGCCGGGGTGCGGGCGGACCGCTCCTCTTCCTGGCGGGCGCGGCCCGCGGCGCGGACGATGTTGCGGGCCATGCCGCCGAAGACGACCGCGTGGAAGGGCGACACGCTCCACCAGTAGAGGTGGCCGAGCAGCCCGTGCGGGTGGAACAGCGCCCGCTGCCGGTACCGGACGGGGCCGCCGCCGTCGCCCTCCACGCTCATCTCGAGCCAGGCGAGGCCGGGCAGCCGCATCTCGGCGCGCAGCCGCAGCAGCCGGCCCCGCTCGATCTCCTCGACCCGCCAGAAGTCCAGCGAGTCGCCCACGCGCAGCCGCCGAGCGTCCCGCCGTCCCCGGCGCAGCCCGACGCCGCCGACGAGACGGTCGAGCCAGCCGCGCACCGCCCAGGCCAGCGGGAAGGAGTACCAGCCGTTCTCCCCGCCGATGCCCTCGACGACCCGCCACAGCGCGTCGGGCGCCACGTCCGCGGCGCGTTCCCGTACGTCGGTGTAGAGGCTGCCGCCGGCCCAGTCCGGGTCGGTGGGAAGCGGGTCGCTGGGCGCGCCGGGCACCGCGGCCGACGACCAGCGGGTGCTGACCTGCGCCTCGCGCACCCTTTCCAGGGCCAGGGCGACGGCCCGGTCGAACCCGAGGGGGTGACCGGCCGGGCTGGGGACGTACCGCTCGATGTCGTTCTCGCCGCAGACCACCTCGTGGCGCAGCGACTCCGTCAGCGGGCGCGCGATGGAGGCGGGCACGGGAGTGACCAGGCCGACCCAGTGACTGGACAGGCCGGGCGTGAGCACGGGCACCGGGACGACGAGCCTGCGGGGCAGTCCGGCGACGGCCGCGTACCCCTGCATCATCTCCAGGTAGGTGAGGACGTCGGGTCCGCCGATGTCGAAGGTGCGGCTGACGTCCTGCGGCAGTCCGGCGCAGCCCACCAGGATGCGCAGCACGTCCCGTACGGCGATGGGCTGGATACGGGTGTGCACCCAGCGTGGTGTGACCATGACCGGCAGCCGCTCGGTCAGGTACCGCAGCATCTCGAAACTGGCCGATCCCGAGCCGATGATGACGGCGGCGCGCAGGACGGCGGTCGGCACCCCCGAGCCGAGGAGGATGCGGCCGACCTCGTCACGGGAGCGCAGATGCGGGGAGAGACGTGCCGCGGGGACGCCTTGCGGGGTCAGTCCGCCGAGGTACACGAGGCGGCGTACTCCGGCCCGGCGGGCCTGCTCGCCGAAGACACCGGCCGCGGCCCGGTCGGTGTCCTCGAAGTCACGGCCGCTGCCGAGCGCGTGCACCAGGTAGTAGGCGACGTCCACGCCCTGCATCGCCGCCGCCACGGAGCCGGCGTCGGTGACGTCGCCGGGGACGATCTCCACCTGGTCCGCCCACGGATGGTCGCGCAGCTTGCGGGGCGTGCGGACCAGGCAGCGCACCCGGTGGCCCGCGGCCAGCAGCTCCGGGACGAGCCGGCCGCCGATGTAGCCGCTGGCACCGGTCACCAGGCAGACGAGCGGTTCACGGCCCGACGTCCCGTTCTCGGTCGTGGTGGGGTGGTCGTCGCGCATGAGCCCGCCTCTGCCGGTCGCCGTCGCAGGTGTCTGTGCGATCTCTACGCTGGCTCACCCCGGGGCGGATGCGCCCGCGGCCGGCGGCGGTCGGGTGACGGCGTGGACGGCTCCTCAGCCGGCCGGTGCCTCACGAGCCGGCCGGCGCCTCACGGTCCGAGGCCGGCCACACGTACGGCAGGTCGTCGGGTACGCCGGGGAAGCGGTCGGCGTAGAACTCGGGGGCCTTGCGCACGAGGGCAGACTGGTGACTGCGGTGGAAGGCGGCGTCCCCCAGCCATGGCGGCAGCTCTCCGGCCCGGGCCAGGTCCTCCTGGTCACGCACCGGGGCGCCGGGGTGCTGCGCGGCGAAACCGGCGACCAGGGAGGCCGCGCAGCTGTCCTGGTGACCCAGCTCCCGCCACACCCGGCAGACCTCCAGGCCGTACCGGACCAGCGCTTCCTCGTACCCGGTCCACATCCGTACGGCCGGGTGGCGGCGCCAGCCGTAGCCGGGCACCGTCAGGCCGCGCAGGACCTGGAGGGCCTCGACGCGCTGTTTGCCGAGCCGGCGCCGGTCGAGGTCGTGGGCCGACTGCCGGAACCCGGGGCGGGTGAGGAACGTCTGCACGGCCGGGGTCCTGGTTCACTTCTTCTTGTGCAGCGCGGACGGCTTGTGGACCGCCGTTCTGCCGGACTTCTCGCTGCGCACCTCGTACTGCGGGTCGTCCGGGGAGGCGTCCACCGTGCGGCCGGCGGCTTTCGTGCGGCCGGTGATCTCGCGTTCCACCGTGCCTTCCGTGGTGCTGCCGTGACTCTTCCAGGTGACCTCGTCGCCCTTGTCGAGACGGTCGTCGGACTTCTTGCTGGTGCGGCGTGCCATGGCGTTCCTTTCACCGAGGTGTCGCAGGGGTCAGCCGCCCGGCCGGTGTGCCGCGCGGTCGGCCAGGCCGCCCGCGCCGAGCGGGCCGGTGTCCTGGAATGCTGCCTCGGCCTCCAGCCGGGGCAGTTCGTGCCGGGCCACCCGCATCACGACGGGTGGCAGGGCGGCGCGCACCGGCTGCACCAGGCGCAGCCAGCCCGGCAGGTAGACGGCGGTACGGCGGCGCTCCACGGCCCGGGTCAGCCGCACGGCGGCCGCCTGGGCGCTGTACACGCGGCGGGCGGGCGGCGGCATGTGCGCACGCAGTTCGCGCAGGACGGCGTACCGGTCGGCGTCGCGCACCATGTCGGTGTCGAGCCAGTTGAGGTAGGCGATGCCCACGCTGATGCCGTGGTGGGCGACCTCGGCGCGCAGGCTGTGGGCGAAGGCCTCCGCGCCGGCCTTGGCCGCGCAGTAGGCGCTCATCAGGGGCGCCGCGCCGAGCGAGGCGAGGGACGCCACCTGGAGGTGGTGGCCGGCCGTGGCCAGCAGGTCGGGCAGGAAGGCGCGGGCGGTGTACGCGCTGCCGACGAGGTTCACCTCGACCACACGCCGCCAGGTCAGCGGGTCCGAGGCGAGGAACGGGCCGCCCTCGGCGATCCCGGCGTTCGCGATGACGACCGAGGCCGGACCGAGACGGGCGCGTACGGTGCGGGCGGCCTCCGCGAGCGCCTCCGGGTCGGTGACGTCGGCCTCCAGGGCGAGCGCCGGGCCGGGCAGGGACGCCGCGAGCGCCTCCAGGGCGTCCCGCTCATGGCCGAGCGCGGCGACCCGGGCGCCCCGCAGGGCGGCCTCGCGCGCCAGGGCCGCGCCGAGCCCCCGGGCGGCTCCGGTCACCACCACGGTCCGGCCGGCGAGCGGGCTGCTGTCCATCGGTGACCTTCCCTTCCCGGCTGGTGCGAGGCCTCCCGCCAGTGCTTCGCGACCACGGGCTCACCCGGATGCGGCCGAGCCGGTACGGCGGCGGGGCCGGGCCCGAGACGGCTCTGCCGAGGACCGCCCGGGTCTGCCGGAACCGTCACTCCGGCTCGGGCGGCCGTGCCGTGTGGTGCGGGTGGCCGGGTGTGCGGCGTTCCTCTTTCAGCTCCGCCTCCAGCAAGTGGTCGCGGCCCTGCGCGAGTTCCTGCACGGCGCTCGCCTCGAGCTCCTGGAAGGGCCGGTAGTAGGTGGCGTTGTAGGCCTCGACGATCTGGAACGTCCAGTGTCCGGGGATGACGTTGCGGCCCAGGATCTCGGCGCGGACCTTCTCCGCCCACTCCGGGTGGCCCGCTTCGTGCAGGAGTTCCACGGCGCGGTCCAGCTGGAAGTCGGCGGTGCCGGTCAGCTGGTGGAAGTCGTACAGACGGCCGCGGGCCCGCTCGGTCGTCTCCAGCGCCTTGGACAGCGCGCCGAGGGCCTCGACGGTCTTGTCGCTGAGCCCGTCGGGGCGGCGGTGGTGGCCGTCGGGGCCGTCCGGGTGTTCGTTCATGTGTTCCTCCACGGGAACGGGCCGCAGGCGTCGGGGCGGACGGTCAGCGTCTGGCGCCGGTGCGGTCACGGCGGGCGAGGAGCCGCTGCAGTCCGGCGCGGCCCGGGGGGAGGTGACGGCGCAGTGCGGCGCGCGCCGCGTTGGCGCCGGGGGCACCGTGCACACCGCCGCCCGGGTGGGCTCCGGAGGAGGCCAGGTACAGGCCCGGGACGGGGGTCTCGGGGCGTCCGGTGCCGGGCACGGGACGGAAGAGGAGCTGCTGGTGGAGGGCGGTGGTGCCACCGTTGATGGCGCCGCCGACCAGGTTGCCGTCGAGCGACTGCAGCGTCGGGGGCGCCAGGACGCGCCGCGCGCGGATCAGCGAGCGGAAGCCCGGTGCGAAGCGTTCCACCTGGCGTTCCATGCGGTCGGCCATGAGTTCCTGCTCCTTGGCGTTCCACTGCCCGGTGATCCCCTCGTCGCCGGCGTCGGCGCGGATGTCGTGGGGGATGTGGGTGTACGCCCACGCGGACTCGGTGCCGCGCGGGGAGCGGGTGGCGTCCGAGGTGGTCATCTGGCCGAACAGCAGGAAGGGGCGGTCCGGGACCTGCCGCATGGCGATCTGTGCGGCGAACCGGGTGAGTTCGTCCACTCCGTCCGCCAGGTGCACCGTCCCGGCCCGTGTGGCCTGCTCCGCCGCCCAGGGGACGGGGCCGTCGAGGGCCCAGTCCACCTTGAAGGTGGCGAAGTCCCACTGGAAGCGCTTCAGGTCGCTCATGAGCTGTGCGGGCAGATGCTCGGCGGCGACCAGTTCCCCGTACAGCGCGGGCACCGACACGTCCGCCAGCACCGCCCGGCGCGCCGCGACGCTCTCGCCGTGCGCGGTGCGTACGCCGACGGCCCGTCCGTCGCGTACGACGACCTGTGTGACGCGTCGTCCACAGTGCACCTGGCCGCCGCGTGCCCGCAGTCGCGCGACGAGGGCCCGGGTCAGGGCACCGGAGCCGCCGACGGGGACGGGAAAGCCGTGACTCTGGCCCAGCATGGCCATCAGCCAGCCGAATCCCCCGCTGCCGGCCGACTCGGGGGCGAGGTCGGCGTGCAGCGCGTTGCCGGCCAGCAGCAGCCGGCCGCCCTCGCCGCGGAACTCCTCCTCCCCCATCCGGCGCACCGGCAGCACCAGGGAGCGGGCCGTCCGCACGCCGCCGGCCGCCCGGAGCCGGAGGGCGAGCCGGGCTGTGGCGCGCACCGGCGGGAAGGGGGTGAACAGGGCGTTCAGCAGGTCGGGCTGCAGGCTTTCCCACAGGTCGTGCAGACGGCGCCAGGCGGCCCCGTCGCCCGGCGCGAAGCCGTCCAGGGACTCGGCGGTGGCGTCGAGGTCGCGGTCCAGGACGGCGCAGCTGCCGTCGGTGAGCGGATGGGCGACGACGCTGGGCGCATGGCTCCAGCGCAGTCCGTGTTCGTGCAGCCGCAGCCCGGCCAGAACGGGGGACGCGGCGGCGAGCGGGTAGAAGGAGCTGAACAGGTCGTTCACGAAGTGCGGGTCCACACCCCGGTCGTGGCGCACGGCGCCGCCCGGCTCCGGCTGCTCCTCCAGGACGTGCACACTCCACCCGGCGTCGGCCAGGACGTTGGCGGCGACCAGCCCGTTGGGTCCGGCCCCGATCACCACCGCGTCAGGCATGACCCGGCCCGTGTGCGGTGGAGGCGCCGGCCAGGTCGCCCGCGCCGCCGTGCTCCTCGCCCCGGGCCCGGGCCTCGCATAGCTTGGCGAGGCGGGCGAGCATGGCGCGGTGCCGCAGCTGGATCAGGACCTCGAAGCCCGCGTTGTGCAGCATCCCGCCGGCGCCTTGCAGGGGGTGCTCGTCGACGATGACCAGGCATCCGTCGCCCCACGGCCGCAGTTCGATCGCGATGCGCGCCGTGCCCAGCGGGCCCGCGTGGGCCTCCAGCTCCAGTGCGGTGCCCTCCTCGCAGCGGCGCACGATCGTCTCGTTGGACAGGCGCAGCGGGCCGAGCGGGATCTCGTAGCGGATCGCCGCGTCCTGCTGCGGCCACTGCCCGCGCACCGGTTCGGCGCCGGACGGCCCCACCACCCAGCGCGGGTAGGCTGCGCCGTCGGCCAGGACCTGCCACACGTCGTCGGGACGGGCATTGATCAGGCGGTGACGAACGGCCACGAGCGCCTCCAGGGGTACGCAAGGCCGGTCGTGCGACCGGCCGCTGCCGAGTGCCCCCACCTCACGCGTCCAACCGGACCCCCTCGCCACAGCGGAGGGCGGGACCGGCCCGGAGCGCGTGAGCGCGCCGGGGCGGGTGGGTCTGGTGGCCCGACGCCGACCCGGTCGTGGGCAGGATCGGTCGGCGCCGGACCGCGGCGCGGACGGGACACCGGCTGCTCGGAGGAGGAAGCAGGCGGCCACGCGCGCGTACTCTCCGTGTTCCTCGGCTCACGGAAAGCATACGTAACCCATGCGAGTGATCTCGCTGTGCGCCGTTCGCCGTACACCCGCCGGCCCCTCGGGCCCGCCCGGCCTGCCGCGGTCCCCGGAGGCGGCGTGCATCCGGGGCAGCCATGGATCGCGAAGAACGGGGCAGACGAATGCAACACGATCTTGGACCGGTCCGGCGCGCCCGTACCGGTCCCCCAGCACGACACCGCACGACCAAGGAGCTTCACGTGCCCCAGGATCTGACCCCCCGCTACACGGTTCCCGGCATCGAGCGCGAGGCCGCCGGCCGGCTCATCGGCCTCCTCCGCCTGCGCCTGCACGCGCTCAACGACCTCCACCTCACGCTCAAGCACATCCACTGGAACGTCGTCGGCCCGCACTTCATCGCCGTGCACGAGATGGTCGACCCGCAGGTGGACCGGGTGCGCGACATGGCCGACGACGTGGCCGAGCGCATCGCGGCACTCGGCGGCGTCGCCCAGGGCACGCCCGGCGCGCTCGTCGCCGAGCGCAAGTGGGACGACTACTCGCTCGGCCGGGCCGACGCGCTCGCCCACCTCGGGGCGCTCGACGTCGTCTACACGGGTGTGATCGAGGGCGTGCGCGCCGCGGTCAAGGAGGCCGGCGAGATCGACCCCGCCACGGAGGACCTGCTCATCGAGCAGCTGCGGGACCTGGAGCAGTTCCAGTGGTTCGTGCGCGCCCACCTGGAGAGCGCGGGCGGCTCGCTCGCGACCGACGGGGCGAGGACGGAGGAGCAGGGCGCTGCTCGCGGCGGCGACCTCTGAACCTGACCGGCTGTCACATCGACGGCAGAGCGGCACGGGGGCCGGCGTCAGCCGCTGCCGCCGGCCCGCGGGCGCCGCGCGGACACGCGGACCGGGCGGCCGGCGCCGGGCCGTCGGCAGCGGACCCTGGGCCGGGTCGCCCCCAAGCCGCTTGCGTCGTAGGGCTTCATGCGGGACTGTTGCCGGAGGACATCTGTTTTCTGTCGTAGAGAGGTGGTGGGGCGCGCCGATGGCGTGCCCCCGCGTGTGTTCGATGCCAGCGGCACCCCCGCCCGCCCTTCCGCCGCCGTGGTCCACGGCGGCGCGGCCTGGGACCTGTCCCCGTTCCCGGTGATCGTCACGGACCGGGACGGCTGCGTGGTGGAACTCAACGACGCCGCACGGATGTTGTGGCCCTGCGCAGCAGCCGGTGACCGATGGCGGGACACCGCACCTTCCTGGCTGGCCGATGCGCAGACCCGGCTCGCCGCCGGGGACCGCGTCGGCGCACTGCCGGCCCACGGGGCGATCGCGGACCGCCACTTCGAGGCCCATCCGACCCTGTCGGACGACGGGTGTGTGGTGTGGTGGCTCGTCGACGACACCGACCGGCGGATCGCCGAGACCGCGCTGGCCGACGCCCGGCGGCGGTCCGCGTTGCTGTCCGATGTGGCCGGCCAGCTGCTGTCGACGATGAACCTGACGCGCTGCATGGAGATGACGGCGCGGATGGCCACCGACCATCTCGCCGAGGCCGCCCTGCTCGTCGCCCCGCCGCTGGGCCACCGCCACGCGTTGACGTACGCGCACCGCGGCGGGCCGGTGACCCAGGTGACCGCGCAGGTCGACGCGCACCGCGTGCCCGGTCTCGCCGAGGCCCTGCAGGGGTTCCCGCCCGTCCCGGCGCGCTGGATCGACCCGGCCGTCCTGCCGGAGTGGGTCCATCCGCCGGAGTTCACCGCACCGATCGGTTCCGTCATCGTCACCCCGCTGCCCGGGCACGGGGTGCCCGCCGGTGCGCTGATCCTGCTTCGCTCCGGCCACGAACGGGCCTTCAGCGAGGACGAGGAACTGTTCGCGCGTCTCTTCGCCGCCCGTGCCGGGGCGGCCCTGTCCGCCGCGCGTCTGTACACCGAGCAGACCGCCATCACCACCACCCTGATGCGGGAGCTGCTGCCGCCGAGCCTGCGCAGCGTGCACGGCGTGGATTACGCCGGCGCCTACCGCCCGGCGCGCGACAACGAACGGATCGGGGGCGACTTCTACGACGTCCACCCCGGCGCCGATCCCGCCGAGGAGACGCTGGTGGTCCTCGGTGACGTGGCCGGCAAGGGCCTGGACGCCGCCGTGCTGACCGGCAAGATCCGCAACACCCTGCACGCGCTGCTGCCGCTGGCCGCCGACCACCCGCGCATGCTGACCCTGCTCAACGGGGCGCTGCTCTCCTCCCATCACACCCGGTTCGCCACCCTGGTGCTGGCGTCGGTGCGCCGCCGCGGAGGCAAGGCGGACCTGCGGCTGACCAGCGCGGGTCATCTCGCCCCGCTGATCGTCCGCCAGGACGGCAGCGTCGAGGAGGCGGACACGCACGGCTCGCTCATAGGGGCCCTGCCGAAGGTCACCTCCGTCAGCGCCGAGGTGACCCTGCGGCCCGGGGAGACCTGTGTCCTGTACACGGACGGGGTCAGTGAGGCCCGCGGCGGCCCGCTCGGGGACGAACTGTTCGGCGACCACCGGCTCAAGCGAGCCCTCGCCGAGTGCGCGGGCATGCCGGCGGAGGCCGTCGTCGAGCGGATCCAGATGCTGACCGCCCAGTGGGTGGGATCGGGCAGCCATGACGACATCGCCACCGTCGCCATCAGCGCGCCGCGCTCGGCGGAGCTGACGGTGGTGGGCGGTCAGGGCCGAGCCGGCTCGACGCCGGCGAGGAGGAACCGGTGAGCGCTCCCGCGGTGACCGCCACGGGCATGCTGGTGGAAACGTTGTGGCAGGCCGTTGTGCAGGGGGACGAGTTCGCGGCCGTCGACCTGACCCACCGGGCCCTGGCCGACGGGATCGACGAGGAGGCCCTGCTGCTGGACGTGATCGCCGCCGTCCAGCACCGGGTGGGCGTCGAATGGGCCGCGGACCGCCTGACCGTGGCGCAGGAACACGCGGCGACCGCCATCAGCGAACGCGTCGTCACCGCCCTGGTCCACGGCCCGGGCCGCGCGGACACGCACGCGGGCGCGTCCAGGGGCCGGGTCACGGTGAGCTGCGTGGACGGCGAGTGGCACGCCCTGCCGGCCCGGCTGGTCGCCGAGGTGCTGCGGTTGCGGGGCTGGCACGTGGACTACCTCGGCGCGCAGACACCCACCGCGCATCTGGTCGCGCATCTGCACCACACCGGTGCGCAGGCGGTCCTGCTGTCCGGTTCGCTGCCCACGCACCTGCCCACCGCGCACGCCGCGGTCACCGCCTGCCAGGCCGTCGGCGTCCCGGTCATGGCCGGCGGCCGCGCCTTCGGACCGGACGGTCGCTACGCCCGCGCGCTGGGCGCCGACCGCTGGGCCGCGGACGCCCGCGCCGCCGCGGCCGTACTGGACGAGGGGCTGCCGCCGCCGGACCCGGCGACGGCCCGGCTGGCCGTGGACGACCTGCCGCACCTGGCCGACCAGGAGTACACGTTCGTCGTCCAGTCACGCAGTCGTCTCGTCAGGCAGACACTGACGGACCTGGAGGAGCGCTTCCCGGCCCTGCGCGGCTACAGCGACGAGCAGCGCGAGCGCACCGCGGAGGACCTGGCGCACATCGTCGCCTTCCTGGCCACCGCCCTCTACGTGGACGACGCCGACCTCTTCACCACGTTCCTCACCTGGACCGCCGACGTGCTGCACGCACGGCGGGTGCCCCCGCACTCCGTGATCGTCGCTCTCGAGGTACTCGGCGGCCCGCTGCGCGACTTCCCCCGGGCCCTGCGCCTGCTGCACGACGGGACCGCCGCCCTGGCCGACCGTGCCCTGTCCCCTGTCCCCGGACCCCTCAGCGACATATGACCGATCTGCCGCCCACCGCCCTGCGTCTCACCGTCACCCACCGGTCCCACGAGCTGACCGTCGACGTCGAGGGCGACCTGTATCTCGACACCGGCGACCAGCTGGTCGACACGGTGAGCGACCACCTGATCCGGCGTCCCGGCGTGCGCGTGGTGCGCCTGAGCTGCGCCCGGCTGTCCTGGATCGACTCCGTCGGCCTGTCGGCGCTGCTGATGGTGCACCGGCGGGTCTGCGCCGCCGGGTCCGTCCTGAGTGTCGAGGACCGCTCCGCCGTACTGGACCGCCTGCTGCGCCAGACCGGCACGCTCTCTCATCTCACCGCCCTGGCGGGTGAGGACGACGACGCCGGCGGGGCCCACGCCACCTGACCTCTTTCGTCAGGCAACTCATCGCCCGGACGGGGTAGGAGAGGATCACAGGAGCAGACGGCACCGGCGCCGTCGCGCGAGCGGACCAGGGGCACGAGGACGACGGATGCAGTGGGAGAACAGGGCGACCGTGAAGGTGACCTGCCATGACCGAGTCTTCGAGATCAGCGTGCGTGGCGAGGTCGACTACGACGAGGACGACCTGCTGCAGGCCGCCTGGGCGGAGGCCGAGGAGTCGGCACGCCGGGTGACCGTGGTGGATCTGTCCCAGGTCACGTTCGCCGACAGCGGACTGCTCAACGCCCTCCTCGAGGCGTGGCACCAGCACCGGGCCGACGGCCGGGAACTGATCCTGCTCGGCCCCTTCCACCCGGCCGTGGAGCGGCTGTTCACCCTCACCGGCACCCGGGACCACTTCACGGTCACCGACTCGCGCGCCCAGGCCATGCGCACGGACGGCGTCTGAGGCCGAACGGATCGCGCAGGCGTACGGACCGCGAGCGCGGGCATTCGGGAGATGCATCAACGAACCACTGAACTCACGGGTGAACCTCACCGGTGAACAGGGAGGGAGAAGAGCGTGTCGTTCCTCTGGGCCATCGTCGCCGGCCTCATCATCGGTCTGCTGGCCAAGCTCGTCATTCCCGGCCGCCAGCCGATCCCGCTGTGGCTGACGGTCCTCCTCGGCATCGTCGGCGGAGTCGTCGGCAACCTGCTCGCCAGCGGTCTCGGCGTCCGCGACACGGGCGGTATCGACTGGATCCGCCACATCCTCCAGATCGGCGTCGCGGCGGTCCTGATCGCCCTGGTCACTCCGATGTGGGCCCGACGTCGTGCATGAACCCGGGTGCCCGGCTCCGTCGGCCCCTGGCCGCCGGGGCCGGCCCGGGCTCGGGACCACGGCAGCCCGCTGTACGGCGGTTCCGGTCCCCGCGCCCACACCGTCCGGCGGCCGGCCGAAGGGGCGTCTCGCCTAGCCGAGGCCGCCGAGGTGCTCCTGCGACGGGTCGGCGAGGGAGATCCGGGCGGTGACGCGCTTGCCGAGCGGCTCGCGCTGTGCCTCGAACCCCTGCACGACCGCCATCACGATCTCCAGTCCGTGCTGTCCGACCCGTCCCGGATCGGCGGCCCGGGCCACGGGAAGCGACGGATCGCTGTCCCGGACGACGACCTCCACGAGACCGCCGACGACCCGCAGCTCCATCAGCACCGGCCCCGGCGCGTACTTGCGGGCATTGGTGACCAACTCGCTCACCACCAGCCGGGTCACGTCCATCGCGCGCGCCGACACCGGCAGCCCGTACTCCCGCTGCACCCGGGCCAGAAACCCGGCCGCATGACGGCGTGCCTCGGCGATGCAGGCGCCCTCCCCGTCGAGCGCGACGATCTCCTGCATCGGCTCGCGGCCGGCCACACCTTCACCGCCAGGCGCCGAATCCACCGGATCCATTCGCGTTCCCCCGTTCATGAGCCCACGTCTTCCCGCCGCAGGGCCGGACATGCCCGGCGGCAGCGCCGGGCATGTCCGGCCGGTCGGCGGCGCCGGAAGCCGCAGGCAACGGTACGCCTGCGCACACCCCCTCCCGGCCGACGGGGTTCCCCGGACACCGGTCCGATTCCGCCCCCGGCCGGCGTGGGCGCACCCCCCGGACCGGTCCGGCAACGCCGCGTCCCGCACGCGGACGGCTTCCGCGTGCGGGACGGGTGTGGTGTGGCGGGGCGTCAGCTGGTCGTCAGGGCGGTGTCGTCCACGACGAAGCTGGTCTGGAGGGAGGAGTCCTCCACGCCGTTGAACTTCAGGGTGACCGTCTGGCCCGCCAGCGAGGACAGGTCGAAGGTCTTCTGCGCGTAGCCCGAAGCGGCGTTGACGTTCGAGTACGTCGCCAGGGTCGTCGAACCGGCGGTGACCGTCAGCTTGTCGTACGCGGTGCTGCCGGTCTCGGCGGTGTCGATGTGCAGGTAGAAGGTGAGCGTGGCCTTGCAGCCGGCCGGGATCGTCACCGACTGGGACACGCTGTCGGTGTGGGAGGAGCCGTAGCCGTCGAGCCAGGCCTTGTAGGAGCCGCCGTGGGCGGCCTCACCGGTGTCGTTGGTGATGACGCCGGTGGTCGAGGTCCAGCCGGTGCTGCCGGACTCGAAGCCCGGGTTGGCCAGCAGCTGGGATGAGGAGCAGGTGGAGCCCGAGCCGACGGTCCAGGTGAAGGACGTCGAGCCGGAGGCGCCGGTGGAGTCCTTCGCGGTGACGGTGACCTGGTAGGTGCCGGCGGTGGACGCCGTACCGGAGATCAGGCCGGTGGAGCTGTTGATGGACAGCCCCGTCGGCAGGCCGGAGGCGCTGTAGGTGAGCGTGGCGCCGGCGCTGTCGGTGGCGTGGATCTGCAGGCTCGCCGAGGAGCCGGTGGCGGTGGACTGGCTGCCCGGGTTGGTGACGGTGACCGTGTTGCCGGTGCTGGTGCCGGCGGTGAAGGCGGCGGTGCCGTTCGGGGTGCCCCAGCCCGTCGGGCCGTCGTAGCCGGCGCCCGCGGTGCAGAAGTACGAGGTGGTGCAGGAGCCGTTGGAGCCGCTGGTCACGTCGTACAGGTTGCCGGTGTGCTGGTAGGGGTACTTCGCCGGGTAGTCGGTCGTGCCCGGGGTGCCCGCGAGGGCGTAGACGCCGGCGACGATCGGGGCGGAGGCGCTGGTGCCGCCGTAGACCGCCCAGCCGGAGCCGCCGTAGGTGTCGTAGACCGCGACGCCGGTGGCCGGGTCGGCGACGGCGGAGACGTCGGCCTCCATGCGCTTGCCGCAGCCGGTGTCGGTCTGCCAGCTCGGCTTCGGGTCGTAGGCCGAGCAGCCGGAGCCCGTGCCCTCGGTGGAGCTGGTGTGCCACACCGACTCGCTCCAGCCACGGGAGTTGGAGGCGGTGGTGAGCGCGGTGCCGCCGACGGCGGTGACGTACTGGGAGGTCGCCGGGTACTCGGCGCCGTAGGCGGAGTCACCGGAGGAGACGGTGATGGCGACGCCGGGGTGCTTGAAGTACTGGGTGTCCTCGGTGGTCTGGGTGGAGGCCTCGGAGCCGCCCCAGCTGTTGGAGACGACCTTGGCGCCGAGCGCGACGGCCTCGTTCTCGGCTATGCCGAGGTCGGTGTCGTTCGCGGAGTTGGCCTCGACCAGGATGATGCTGCAGTTCGGGCAGACGGCGCTGACCATGTCGAGGTCGAGGGCCTCTTCGCCGGCCCAGCCGGTGTCGTTGGTCGGCAGCGAGGTGGTGGAGCCGGTCTGGCTGACCTGCTTGAAGCAGCCGTTGGCCTTGGTGCAGGAGGACAGGCCGTAGGTGGAGCGGTAGGTGCCCAGGTCCGCTTCGGCGTTGGGGTCGTTGTAGGCGTCGACGATGGCGACCGTCATGCCGGTGCCGCCCGTGGTGGGCAGGTTGTAGGCGCTGTGCAGGTTCGCCGGGGACAGGCCCGACGGGGTCGCGGCGGCGAGGGCCGAGGCCAGCCGCTGCTTGATGTCGGTGCGGCGCTGGGCGAAGCACGACGCCTGACCGGGCTCGGCGGTGGCGCACAGGTGCGTGGTGGGCACCTTCTGGCCGGCCTTGCCGGTGGAGTGGTACGTCTGCCGCTCGGGTGCGGTCAGTGCGCTGTGGTTCTGCGTGACCTTGCTGGCGTGCGGCGCGGGCGTGGCGACCTGGGCCGCGCCGGCCGTGGGTGCCGCGACGAGTCCGGTGACGGTGAGGGCGAGCGCGGGGAAGGCGACGGCGGCGAGTCTTCGCAGACTCGGCCGACGCCCGCTCGGGCGTGACTCACGCATGGGGTACTGCCTCCGTTGTGAGGTGGGGATCGCACTGGGTGGGCAGGCCCGTGACGCGCGCAGCGGCGGCAGAACGACGCAGTCATGAGCATGACACTCAGCGCCCCGCATGCCGGTTGAACGCTGCATGACAGGGTGCGGGAGGAACATAAGTCCGCGGCGAGCGGAGGGGCAGTACCCGCAGGGAATTCTTTGCTCCTCCATAGGATGCGATTGGCACCGTCATTGGAGGTCGCTGGGCCGGCCTTGATTCACCTCGCGGCCGACGCGAGCGTGGCCGGTCCGCGCGCGGGCCGCGCGGCTTGCGCGGGCCCCATCATGAACGGCCGGGTGGCTCGGGTGAGTTGAGCCGCACACGGGCGGGCGGCTTGGACGGGCCGGTGGGCGCGTGGCCGGGCCGGTCCGCGCGCGGGCGCGGAACGGGCGTCAGCGCCGGAGCCTGGACGGCCGGGGCTGGTGCGCGGTCAGCTCTCGGCGCGGTCCAGCGCCTCGTCCAGGGTGGTCGCCGCCGTGATCAGGGCGAGGTGGGTGAACGCCTGCGGGAAGTTGCCCAGTTGTTCGCCCAGGGGGCCGATCTCCTCGGCGAAGAGGCCGACGTGGTTGGCGTAGGTCAGCATCTTGTCGAAGGCGTAGCGGGCCCCGTCCAGGCGGCCGGCGCGGGCCAGGGCGTCCACGTACAGGAAGCTGCACAGGGAGAAGGTGCCCTCGCTGCCCCGCAGGCCGTCGGGTGAGGCGGCGGGGTTGTAGCGGTGGACCAGGCCGTCGGAGACGAGTTCGGTGTCCATCGCGTCGAGCGTGGACAGCCAGCGCGGGTCCCGGGGCGCGATGAACCGCACCGCGGGCATCAGCAGCAGGGACGCGTCGAGGACGTCGCTGCCGTAGTGCTGGACGAAGGCCCCGCGCTGCGCGTTCCAGCCGCGGTCCATGATCTGCCGGAAGACGGCGTCACGCGCCGCCGTCCACCCGGCCAGGTCGGCGGGGCGGGCGAAGGCGGTGGCGAGGGTGATGCCGCGCTCGAAGGCGGCCCAGCACATCACCCGGCTGTAGGTGAAGTCCTGCCGGCCGCCGCGCGTCTCCCAGACGCCCTCGTCGGGCCGGTCCCAGTGGGTGGTGAGCCAGTCGAGGGTGTCGGACAGACCGAGCCAGCCGTCGTAGCCGTAGCCGGACCACCGGGCGTCGTGGACACCGGTGAGGGCCCAGGCCGCCTCGCCGTAGATGTCCAGCTGGAGTTGGCGGGCGGCGGTGTTGCCGACGCGGACGGGCGCCGAGCCTCGGTAGCCCTCCCAATGGGTGAGGACCTCCTCGTCGAGGTGGGGGTCGCCGTCCACCCGGTACATGATCTGCAGGGGTTCACCGGTGACCGTCCGCTGCTCGCGCAGGCGCAGCCCCAGCCACTGGCGGAAGGCGTGCGCCTCCTCCTCGTGCCCCAGGTCGAGCAGGGCGTGGACGGACAGGGAGGCGTCGCGGACCCAGGTGTAGCGGTAGTCCCAGTTGCGTTCACCGCCGAGCTGTTCGGGCAGGCTCGTGGTGGCCGCCGCGACGGGGGCGCCGGTGGGGGCGTAGGTGAGCAGCTTGAGGGTGATCGCCGAGCGGTTCACCGCGTCCTGCCAGCGGCCCCGGTAGCGGCTGCGGCGGACCCAGCCGTGCCAGAAGTCGCGGGTGGCGTCGAAGGTGTCCTGCACCTGCTCGAGGGTGGGCGCGGGCCCGGGCGGCGCTCCCGTGGCGTCCAGGGTCAGGACGACGGCGGCCGTCTGCCCCTGCGTCAGCTCTACGGCCGCGCGCACGTCGTCGCCGTCCCGTTCCAGGCGTACGGCGCCGAGCGGCTGGAGGAGGGCGTCCATGCCGGGGCCCGCGAAACGGGCGACACCCTCGTGCAGTTCCAGGCGATGCCGCGCCCTGCCGTAGTCGAAGCGCGGGCGGCAGGCCAGGCGGAACCGGATCCGACCGCGCGGCACCCGCATCACCCTGATCAGCCGGTGCCGGGAGCTCGGCGTGCGCGGGCGGTCCAGGGGCATGTGGTCGACGACCTCGCCGACGCCCTCCGGGGTCAGGAACCGGGTCACGAGGATCGCGGTGTCCGGGAAGTACAGCTGGCGGGTGGTGACGTCCGGGCCGTCCACGGTGAGGGCGAAGTGGCCGCCGCGGTCGTGGTCGAGAAGGGCCCCGAAGACACTGGGCGAGTCGAAACGGGGAGCGCACAGCCAGTCGACCACGCCCTCGGCGGAGACCAGCGCGACGGTCTGCAGGTCTCCGACGAGGCCGTGGTCGGCGATGGGCGGGTAGCGTCGCACGGCGCCCGGGTGTCAGCTCGTCGCTTCCCGGTGGCCGGCCAGCGCCCAGACGACGAAGACGTCGATCGCCATCATGACCAGGGACCACACGGGCTGGTAGGGCAGGAACAGGAACTGCGTGATGAGGCTGAGCGAGGCCAGGAAGATGCCCGCGAGCCGCGCCCAGGCCATGTCCTTGAGCAGGCCCGCCCCGGTGAGGGCGACGAGGGCGCCGATGACGATGTGGATGATGCCCCACCCGGTCAGGTTGATCTCGTAGACGTACGTGCCGACGCGGGCGTACACATCGTCCTTGGAGACCGCCGCGATGCCCTGGAGCACGGCGAGGACGCCGCTGCACAGCATCATGACGGCGGCGAAGACGACCCCGCCCGCGGCCCAGCCGCCGCTTCTTTCGGCCGGCTGCGGCTGCCAAGGGCTGCCGGATCGGTTCGGCTGTGCGGCCTGGCTCATGGGGGTCCCTTCTCCTGCCCGGCGGCTTCCGTGGCCTCGGTCGCGGGAACCGCCGTGACGTCGCAGACCGGGAGATCTGCCGGCGCTTCGAGCGTCCGGCGGCCGGTGGGCTGCGGCCATGTGGGGTGGGCCGAGCGGGTGACACGGCCCGGCGCCCGGCCGTGAGCGACCGCCGGCCGGGCACCGGGCCGTTTGAATGCCACGCATGGCGCACCCGCTGACACCGCTCCCGACCACGGCGGTCGCCGTGCCGACCGTGCTGCCGGCCCTCGGCACGCGGCCCCGGAGATGACGGTGCCGCAACCCTCTCCCCCGTCCGCCGGACGGTCGCTGCCGCGTTCGCTGCTGCGTCAGTTGCGGGCCGATCCCGGGCGCCTTCCGGAACACCTCGCACTGTTCGCGGTACGGCACCTGGGGCACGCCGCCGGACGCCATACGGCACACCTGCGCGACCAGCGGCCCGACGCGTCCCTCGACGAGCTGCGCCACCGGGTGACCGTGCGCGGCGAGCGCACCGTCCTGGCCGAGGGGGCCTTCGTCGGCGGGCCCGTCCTGCTGCTGGTGCCGTTCGCGTTCTGCGCCGCGCTGCTCGGCCAGGCCCGCACGGTGCTGGAGCTGGCCGCGCTGAGCGGCCGGGACCCCACGTCCCGGGACCGGGCGGCCGACCTCCTCGTCCTGCAGGGCGTCCACGCCGACACCCGGAGGGCCGCGCAGGCACTCGCGGCGACGGAGCGCGTCCTCCTCGGCGAGGAACGCCCCGCCGCGCAGAGCACCCGCCGTGCCGGCCTGTGGCACCTCACCCTGCGCATGGCCCGCCTGCTGGGCCTGCTCACACCAGCGTCCGAGGCGAGCCGGCCGCCCTGGTACGTCCGGGCGGGGCGGATCGGCCTGGTGGTGCTGGTGCTGGCGGCGGGCATGGTGGCGCCCCTGGTGTGGGTGCCCTACATGGTGGTGTCGTACCGGTCGGCGACCCGCCGGCTGCTGGAGCGCACGGACACCTACTACTTCGGGTCCGCCGGTGGTGCCGCGCGCCCGCGCTCCCGGCTCGACCCCGCCCTGCTGTTCGCGGCGGGACGGGCCGTGCTGTCGCTGCTGCTCCCCATCGTGGTCACCGTCACCTTCCTCTTCGCCGACCTGAGGTTCGCGGGCAGCAGGTGGGCCGCCGCCGGGCTCGCGGTCGCCGCCGTGTCCGCCACGACGGGCGTGGTGTGGCTCGTCCGCCGCCACCGCAGGGGCGACGACGGCGACAGCGGACAGTGAAGCCGGCCGGTGAGCACGGTGGGCGAGGACATCGGCCGGGTCCGGCTCAGGGGATCTCCTGCTCGGCCCAGATGATCTTCCCCTCGGGTGTGTAGCGGGCTCCCCAGCGGTGGGCGAGCTGGGCCACCAGGAACAGGCCACGGCCGCCCTCGTCCGTGCTGCGGGCGTGGCGCAGCCGGGGAGCGGTGCTGCTGCCGTCGGCGACTTCGCAGGTCAGCCGGGTGTCGCGGAGGAGGCGCAGCCGGATGGGGGGTGCGGCGTAGCGGATCGCGTTGGTGACGAGCTCGCTGACGATCAGTTCGGTCGCCATGGCCAGGTCCCCGAAACCCCATGCCTCCACCTGCCGGGTGGCGCGGCCTCGCACGTCGGCGACGGCGGCGGGGTCGAGGGGCACGTCCCAGGAGACGACCTGGTCGGAGCCCAGCGCGTGGGTGCGCGTGAGGAGCAGGGCGACGTCGTCGGACTGCGGGGGGCGTACGAGGCGCTGGACGGCGCTCCGGCACAGGGTGCCCAGATCGGCGCCGGGCTCGGCGAGGGCCTCGCCGAGCCGGGACATGCCGCGTTCCATGTCGCGATCGGCGCCCACGATCAGTCCGTCGGTGAACAGACCGAGGAGGCTGCCGGGGGCCAGTTCGATCTCGCCGGTCTCGAAGCCGATCCCGCCGAGGCCGAGCGGCGGGCCGGCGGGCGGCGCCGGGAAGTGCACCTCGCCGTCCGGTGCGACGACGACGGGCGGCGGATGGCCGGCGCGGGCCATCGTGCAGCGGCGGGTGACGGGGTCGTACACGGCGTACAGGCAGGACGCGCCGAGGAAGGCGGTGGCGCCGTGCTCGGCGGGCTCGGTGCGGGCGGTGGGCCTGTCACGGTCCGGGGCCCCGGGATGCCGCTCGCCGGTCTCGGTGCTGTCGGCGGTCCGGGGCCGCTCGGCGGCCTCGCCGCCGCCGGTCGCGGTCCAGGTCGGCGTCGTGCCGGTGCCGCCGTCGGTGGCCGTCCAGGTCGGCGTCGTGCCGGTGCCGAGGGGCGTCGCGCCGCCCCGGCCGGGGGACATCTCGTCGCGCAGGCCCGCGGTCTCCTCCTCGCTCAGCCGGAGCACCAGGTCGTCGAGGTGGGCGAGCAGTTCGTCGGGGGGCATCTCCATGTCGGCGAGGGTCTGTACGGCGGTGCGCAGCCGGCCCATCGCCGCGGCCGCGGTGATGCCGTGGCCGACCACGTCGCCGACCACCAGACCGACGCGGGCACCGGACAGCGGGATCACGTCGAACCAGTCGCCGCCGACCCCGCCCGTCGGGTCGGCGGGCAGATAGTACGAGGCCACGTCCAGCGCGGTCCCCCCGCTCAGGGCGTGCGGCAGCAGACTGCGCTGGAGGGTGACGGCCGCCGTGTGCTCCCGGGTGTAGCGGCGGGCGTTGTCGACGCACAGCGCCGCTCGCGCCACCAGTTCCTGCGCCACCAGGACGTCGTCGGGCTGGAAGGACACGGGGTTGAGCGAGCGGACGAAGGTGGTGAGGCCCAGGGCGGTGTGCCGGGCCCGCATCGGCACGGAGATGAGGGAGTGCAGCCCGAACTCCCGGATGCGCGCGGCCCGGCCGGGCTGCCGGACCGCCCACTGCTCGTCGGACGGGTCGAGCACGGGGACGAAGGTCGGCTCACCGGTGAAGAGCGTGTCCATGTCCCGGGTCGGCGCGGGGAAGGCCACCCGGTCCCCGATGCCCGCCACGGCCTCCGGACAGCCTTCTCGCACCGAGCGCATCCCGGCGCGCCGCATCACCGTCCGGGCCGGCGCCGGCCCCGCGTCGGTCAGCCAGGTGCCGTGTCCCGCCGTGCTGAGGACGGGTTCAAGGAGGTCCACGACGACGAAGTCGGCGAAGCGCGGCACGGAGAAGTCGGCGAGCTCCTGGGCCGTGCGCATCACGTCGAGCGTTCTGCCGATGCTCGCGCCGGCCTCGTTGACCAGCGACAGCAGCTGGCGGGCGGTCCACCGCTCGGTGACGTCCAGGACCATGTAGCACACGCCGGTGACCGTGTCGTCCGCGTCCACGAGGGGGAAGAAGGACGTGGAGTAGGCGTGCCGGCGGTGGGGGTCGGACCAGCTCCAGCCGACGTACTCGTAGTCGGTGACCGGGACCCCGGTCTGAAGGACCTTGCGCATCAGCCCTTCGAGGGTGTCGGTCTGCAGGCCGGGCAGCAGCTCGCCGAGCCGGCGTCCGAGCCGCTGTTCGCGGGGGACGCCGCCGATGCGTTCCAGGGTGTCGTTGAGCCATACGTAGCGCAGCGCACGGTCCATCACCGCCATGCCGACGGGCGAGCGGGTCAGGAACCCGTCGAGGACCGACTCCCCCACGCCCCACCGCTGCCTGCGTTCGCGCGCCGAGAGCAGGAAGCACTCGTCGCCCCCGAGACGGAAGGCGGCGGACACCCGCAGATCGACCTCGACGCGGTGGCCGTCGCGGTGCCTGACCGGGATGACACCGTTCCAGCCCATGCCGGCCCGGCAGCGTTCGGCGACCGCGGCGACGCGTACGGGGTCGCCGGGCAGGGCGGCCAGCCGGGTGACGGGCCGGCCGACGACCTCGGACGCCGGGTAGCCGAGCAGGTGCTGGGCGGCGCGGGTCCAGCCGAGCACCACGCCGTGCCCGGACAGTACGGCGGCCGCGTCGGTGGACGCGTCGAAGAGGGCGCGCGCACCCGCGGCCGCGGGTGGCTCGGAGCCGTTTCGCGCAGAGTCCATGGCGTGCGTCCTTCGGCAGGATCACGGTCGCCTCCGTTCCGCGTGACCGACCGTGATCCCTCTTGTCCGCTTACAGGACCATGGTGCTTCTTGTCCGCCGGATGTGCATGGCCCGCCCGCCCGGAAGAGGGCGGCCGCAGGCCGGACGGGGCTGTGTCGCCCCCGCCGGGGAGGCGAGGGAGCATGGAGAGGCCGGGTTCAGCGCCGTGCGGCGAGGACGGCGAAGGCCGGCGGGTGCTGCCGACCGGTACAGGAGGCGCAGGGATGACAGCCGAGACCTTCCCGCCCGACGGTGATCAGTACGGCACCGAGCCGCACCGGCAGACCAGTCTGCTGGACGTGCTGAGCGTGGCGGCCCTGGTGCTCGACGTCGAAGGGCGCATCGTCTTCTGGACCCCGCAGGCGGAGGAATTGTTCGGCTACTCGGCGGCCGAGGCCCTCGGCAGACCCGCGGCCCGGCTGATCATCCACCCCGAGCATCTGCACGGGGTGCTGAAACTGTTCGCGGAGGTCCTGCGGACGGGCCGCAGCTGGGCGGGCGCCTTCCCGGTGCGGCACAAGGACGGCAGCACGCGGCTGATGGAGTTCCGCAACATGCGGCTGCTCGACGACCTCGGGGACGTCTACGCCCTGGGGCTCGCCGCCGATCACAGCCTGCTGCAGCGGGTCGAGACGGATCTGGCGCTGTGCGAACGGCTGATCAACCAGTCCCCGATCGGTCTCGCCCTGCTGGACCCCGATCTGCGCTACCTCCTGGTCAACCCGGCGCTGCAGCGGATCGACGGCATCCCCGCCGAGGACCACATCGGCCGTCATCTGCGCGAGACGCTGCCCTTCGCCGACGTCGACACCGTGGAGTCGGCGCTGCGGCAGGTGCTCACCACGGGCACACCGCTGCTCGACCAGTACCACGTGGGCCGGCCCCGTTCCGACCCCGAGCACGAGCGGGCCTGGTCGCTGTCCTTCTACCGCCTGGAGGACCCGGGCGGGCGGGTGCTCGGCGCGGCCATCTCGGTCGTCGACGTGACGGAGCGGCACCGCGCAGCGGCGGAGGCCGACCGGGCGCGGCGCCGGCTGGCCCTGATCGCGGACGCCTCCACCCGCGTCGGCACCACCCTGGAGGTGGAGCAGACCGCCGCCGAGCTGGCCGAGATCGCCAGCGGGGCGCTGGCCGACGTGGTCGCCGTCGACGTACTGGACTCCGCCCTGGCCTGCCGCCGGATGCGCGAGCCGGACAACGGCCCGGAGCTGTTCCGTGCCCTGGCTCTCAAGGCGGCGCAGCCCTCCGTGGCGCTGCGTGCGGCGGACGCCCCCGGTGAGCTCGCCGCCTACGAAGGGGACCGCCTGGTCACCCTGTGCGTCCACACGGGCCGGCCGGTGCTCGTGCGGCACGTCGGTGAGGAGGACCTGCTGCGGATCGCACGCGACTCCGAGGCCGCCGCGCTGCTCGGCCGCGCGGGGGTCCACTCCTATCTCGCGGTGCCGCTGATCGCCCATGGCGAGGTGCTCGGCGCCCTCGATCTCAAGCGGACCCGCAATCCGGTCCCCTTCGACGAGGACGACGTCGTCCTGGCCGGCGAACTGGCCGGCCGCGCGGCGATCGCCATCGACAACGCCCGCTGGTTCCAGAGCGTGCGCAACACCTCCCTGACCCTGCAGCGCAGCCTGCTGCCCGACCATCCGCCCCACCACACGGGTCTCGAGCTCGCCTCCCGGTACCAGCCGGCCCAGGCGACCAGCGAGGTGGGCGGCGACTGGTACGACGTCATCAAGCTGTCCGGCGACAAGACCGCCCTGGTCGTCGGTGACGTCATGGGCAACGGCATCGACGCCGCCGCCACGATGGGTCGGTTGCGGACGGCGACCGTCGCGTACGCGGATCTGGACCTGCACCCAGGGGAAGTGCTCCGCCATCTGGACAAGATCACCTGCGATCTCGAGCACTACATCGTGACCTGCGTCTTCATCGTGTACGACCCGCACACCAGACAGTGCTGCATCGCGAACGCCGGTCACATGCCGCCCGCGCTGGCCCGCGTCGGCGAACCGCCGACGCTGCTCGAGGTGCCCTCCGGTGCCCCGCTCGGCATCGGCGGCATCCGGTTCGAGACCACCACGGCCGAACTGCGGCCCGGAGACGTGCTGGTCCTGTACACCGACGGCCTCGTCGAAACCCGCCAGCACCCGATCGACGACCGGCTCGCCGCCCTCCTCGGCTTCCTCGACGAACCCGAACGCCCCCTGGAGGAAACCTGCGACCTCCTCCTCTACGGACTGCGCCACCCCGACGACCACGACGACGTGGCGCTTCTGGTGGCGCGGGCCCTGTAGGAGGCAGTGTCAGCCCGCCGCGAGCACATGCGCGTTCGGAGTCATCGCCGCCAACTGCTTGATCTTGCGGCGTACGACGTACAGCGGGATCACTCCGAACACGCCGAACGACATGTCGATCACCGACCACCAGAAGGGGATTCCGCGCAGCGGGCCGCAGACGAGGGCCAGCGGGATGATACCGGCGCAGGCGATCATCCCGAACTCGACGACCCAGATGTTGCGGACGGGGTCGCGGTAGGGGCCGTAGAACGCCACCGCGATGACCAGGTGGGCGAAGGCCAGCCAGTCGGTGCCGTAGAGGAGGAAGGGGTACCGGGTGTCGGTGGCGTCCAGGCCCTCGCGCACCCGCTCGATCCAGCGCATCAGGCCCGGCAGACGGTCCGGCACGGACAGCGCCCGCAGCGCCGATTCGGTCCAGTGCAGTTCGTGCACCAGCGGGAAGGCCGTGGCGCCGCTGAGCACCAGGCAGACGACGAAGAAGATCAGCCAGGCGCGGACGCGCTTCAGCAGGGCGGCTCTGCCGCTCACATCGCTCATGGCGGCAGCATACGCCGGAATTGAACATGTTCAAAAGCTCGGATCGCGGGGCAGGGCCGCACGGTTGATGGCCGACTCCACGGCCGCCACCCGCTCAGCCAGCAGACCCAACGCGGCGATCGCCCGCACCAGCGGGTGCTCTCCGGGCCCGCCGAGGGTCTGCGTCCGGGCGGGCTCTCCCTCAGCGTGCGCGCCATGACGTACCGTCTGGAGCGCATCCACAAGCTCACCGGTGCCGATCCCGCCGACCCGGCGCACCGCTACAAGCTGCAGACCGCCGTCATCGGCGCCCGCCTGCTGGACTGGCCCGCGCGCGAGCTGTGACGGCGAGCTGTGACGGCGCACCGCGTCACGGGTGCCGGGCCGGACGTGGCAGCCCGTCGGCCGGCGCGCCGGGCCGGGTGTCACCCGCGCGGCCGAGCCCGCCGCCGGTGTCCCGCTCCCCCGCTCGCGGCCCGCGTCCAGTGCTCCATTCGTGTGCGATCGTCACGTGAACAGCCGCGTGTCGCTGCTTCCGGGCGACGCCCCGGTCTGCGTCCGGCAAGGATGGCCTGACTGACGTGGCGAAGCCGGTCTTTCGAGAGAGACACTAGTGAGCATCCTCAACGAACCCCAAGGTTCCCCAGCCGACGAGGGCTATTACCAGGACGAGCTGCCGCTGCGGCGCAAGCGTCCCGGCAATGTGGTGGTGAAGTGGCTGACGACCACGGACCACAAGACGATCGGCACGCTCTACCTGTCGACGTCGTTCGCCTTCTTCCTGATCGGCGGCGTCATGGCGCTGCTCATGCGCGCCGAGCTGGCCCGGCCGGGTCTGCAGATCGTGTCGAACGAGCAGTTCAACCAGGCGTTCACGATGCACGGCACCGTGATGCTGCTGATGTTCGCGACACCGCTGTTCGCCGGGTTCACCAACTGGATCATGCCGCTGCAGATCGGTGCGCCGGACGTCGCCTTCCCCCGGCTCAACATGTTCGCGTACTGGCTGTACCTGTTCGGATCACTGATCGCGGTGGCCGGCTTCCTCACCCCACAGGGTGCGGCGGACTTCGGCTGGTTCGCCTACACGCCGCTGTCGGACGTGATCCGCTCGCCCGGTATCGGCTCCGACATGTGGATCATGGGTCTGGCCTTCTCCGGCTTCGGCACCATCCTCGGCTCGGTCAACTTCATCACCACGATCATCTGCATGCGCGCTCCGGGCATGACCATGTTCCGCATGCCGATCTTCACCTGGAACGTGCTGCTGACCGGTGTCCTGGTGCTGCTGGCCTTCCCGGTCCTCGCGGCCGCGCTGTTCGCCCTGGAGGCGGACCGCAAGTTCGGCGCCCATGTCTACGATCCGTCCAACGGCGGCGCACTGCTGTGGCAACACCTCTTCTGGTTCTTCGGACACCCGGAGGTGTACATCATCGCGCTGCCGTTCTTCGGCATCGTCACCGAGGTCATCCCGGTCTTCTCGCGCAAGCCGATCTTCGGTTACATGGGTCTGGTGGCCGCGACGATCGCGATCGCGGGGCTGTCCGCCACCGTGTGGGCGCACCACATGTACGTCACCCAGGGCGTACTGCTGCCGTTCTTCTCCTTCATGACCTTCCTGATCGCCGTCCCCACGGGGGTGAAGTTCTTCAACTGGATCGGCACGATGTGGAAGGGGGCGCTCTCCTTCGAGACACCCATGCTGTGGGCGACCGGCTTCCTCGTCACGTTTCTCTTCGGCGGCCTCACCGGCGTCATCCTCGCCTCGCCGCCGTTGGACTTCGAGGTCTCCGACTCGTACTTCGTGGTGGCGCACTTCCACTACGTGGTGTTCGGCACGGTCGTCTTCGCGATGTTCTCCGGCTTCCACTTCTGGTGGCCGAAGTTCACCGGCAAGATGCTCGACGAGCGTCTGGGCAAGATGACCTTCTGGCTGCTGTTCGTCGGCTTCCACGGCACGTTCCTGGTGCAGCACTGGCTGGGCGCGGAGGGCATGCCGCGTCGCTACGCCGACTACCTGGCGGTGGACGGCTTCACCGCCCTGAACACCATCTCGTCGATCGCGTCCTTCGTACTCGGCCTGTCCATGCTGCCGTTCCTGTACAACGTGTGGAAGACGTCGAAGCACGGCAAGCACGTCGGTGTCGACGACCCGTGGGGTTACGGCCGCTCCCTGGAGTGGGCGACGTCCTGCCCGCCGCCGCGGCACAACTTCCTCACCCTGCCGCGGATCCGCAGTGAGTCCCCGGCGTTCGACCTGCACCACCCGGAGATCTCCGAACTGGACCAGAAGGAGCTCACGGGCCGGCGTGACGCCATCGACGCCGCCGGACACGAGGGCGAGCGGTGATGACGGACCCGGCGCGGTCCCTCGCCCGGCAGCAGGGGGCGTCGCTCGCCGACGAAGTCGAGGGCTACCTCCTCGCCGAGGCCGACCGGGAGCGGGCGCGGCAAGCGGCCGACGCCTTCTGCGCCGGCCTGCCGTGGCTGACGACCGCGCAGTGCGAGGAGGTGGCCCGGCTCTATGCCGAGGCGCACCTCGAACTCACCCGGGAGAGGCTGCGTACGACGCTGCGGCGGGCCGGCGAGCTGCGCCGCGAGTACGAGGCCCGCTACGACGAGCTGCGCCGGCGCCTGCTGACCTGGCATGCCCTCCTGGGGTCGGCCGTACTGGCCTGCGCCACGGGGGTCGGAGCCGTGGTGTCCACGGCGCTGCGCTGAGCGAACCACCACACGAAGGGGCGCGGCCGCCCGGGCCGCGCCCCTTCGTCGTACGCGGGCCCTGCGGGATGCTAGCGGGCCCGGCCGGGATGCTCGCGGGCCCGGCCGGGGTGCGCGCGGGCTCTCGCCGGGTGGATCAGAACTTGCCCATGTGGTGGGCGATGCGGTGGCCCAGCTGCCGGCCGAACCACTCGACGAAGTCGGTGGCGAGCGGGGGCCAGCCCCAGAACTCGAAGGCCAGGGCGCCCAGCGCGAAGCCCTCGTCCCACTGCCACTCGGTGACCGGGACCAGGGCACCGCATGCAAAACAGGGTGCGGTGCCCTCTCCGGTCTCCTCCCAGGCAGTGATGCCGTCCTTGAAGGGCCGCCAGATCGTTTCGTCCGCCTCCCATGCCTGCGGATGGTCGATGACGACCGTCC
This sequence comes from Streptomyces sp. NPDC104814, assembly GCF_055583185.1. Taxonomy (NCBI): domain Bacteria; kingdom Bacillati; phylum Actinomycetota; class Actinomycetes; order Kitasatosporales; family Streptomycetaceae; genus Streptomyces; species Streptomyces sp. NPDC104814. Next base: position 334,615 of record NZ_JBVJOL010000007.1, read on the forward strand.
GGGTCCGGCAGCGCGGGCAGACGGCGTAGTCCGCCTCGTCCTGTCCCTGGCCCCCGACGTGGTGGTGGCGCCCGACGACGACGGCCACCGGGCCCGGCAGCCAGGTCGGGTCCGACGTGTCGGCCACGGCTCGCGCCCAGTGCGGGCCCGGCACATGGCCCTCGTCCACATGCAGGCTGTACATCCCGTCCCCTGACGTCCCCGCGGTGATCAGCCCCTCGGCCATCATCCGGTCGACCGTCCGCCGCGCGAGCGGCCCGGCGTCCTTGCCGCTCACCTCGACGTCCACGATCCGCTCGAAGAAGTCACCCATCGTCCCGCCGCCCCCTTGTCGACCGATCGCCGTGAGCATCGTAATGACGGTGCGCGGCCGGTGTGTGACGCAGTGGGCCGGCCCGTGCGGCGGACGGGCTCGGCGAGGGTGCGGTGTGGTCCGGCTCCGGTGCGCATGCCGTCGTCCCGTCTGGTCGCTCTCGGTCCGCGGTGCGATTCTGGGGTGAGAGGCAGCGCAGTCGGGCGCGACCGGGAGGGCCCATGGGACGGGACGTCCCGGCGCTGGTCTTCACCCGTGAGGACCGACGCCGGTACCGGAGCAAGATGCAGCAGTGCCTCGACGTCCTCGCACAGATGCTGCGCGAGGCACGGTTCGACGCCGAGCGGCCCCAGGTCGGTCTGGAGATCGAACTGAACCTCGTGGACGAGCGGGGCGAGCCGGCGATGCGCAACAGCGACGTGCTGGAGGCGATCGCGGATCCGGCCTGGTCGACGGAGCTGGGACGGTTCAATCTGGAGATCAACATCCCGCCCCGGCGGCTCACCGAGGGCGGCCCCGACTCCTGGGAGGCGGAGATCCGTGGCGCCCTCAACCACGCCGAGCAGCGTGCCCGGTCGGTCGGCGCCCACCTCATCATGATCGGCATCCTGCCCACGCTGCGGCAGCAGGACGTCGGCGAGGCCGCGCTGTCGGAGAACCCGCGCTACCGCCTGCTGAACGACCAGATCTTCGCCGCCCGCGGCGAGGACCTGCACATCGAGATCGGCGGCGTCGACCGGCTGCGCACCTACGCGGACTCGATCACTCCCGAGGCCGCCTGCACCAGCACCCAGTTCCACCTGCAGGTCTCGCCGCAGGAGTTCCCCGACTACTGGAACGCCGCCCAGGCCATCGCCGGAGTCCAGGTCGCGCTGGCCGCCAACGCGCCGTTCCTGTTCGACCGGGAACTGTGGCACGAGACGCGCATCCCGCTCTTCGAGCAGGCCACCGACACCCGCCCGCAGGAGATCAAGGTGCAGGGGGTGCGGCCCCGCGTGTGGTTCGGGGAGCGCTGGATCACCAGCGTCTTCGACCTGTTCGAGGAGAACCTGCGCTACTTCCCCGCGCTGCTGCCCCTGTGCGACGAGCAGGACCCGGAAGAGACGCTGCAACGCGGAGACATCCCGCACCTGGCCGAGCTCACCCTGCACAACGGCACGATCTACCGCTGGAACCGGCCCGTCTACGCCATCGCCCACGACAAGCCGCACCTGCGGGTGGAGAACCGCGTCCTGCCGGCCGGCCCGACCGTCGCCGACACCCTGGCCAACGGCGCCTTCTACTACGGCCTGACCCGCGCCCTCGTGGAAGAGGAGCGCCCGGTGTGGTCGCGCATGTCCTTCTCCGCCGCCGAGGACAACCTGCACACCGCCGCACGGGACGGCATCGAGGCGCGCCTGTACTGGCCGGGCATGGGCGAGGTGCCCGTGCCGGAGCTGGTGCTGCGGCGGCTGCTGCCGATGGCGCACCGGGGTCTGGAACGCTCCGGCATGGACGACGCGTGGCGCGAGCCGCTGCTCGGCATCATCGAGCAGCGGTGTGTGACCGCGCGCAACGGGGCGGTGTGGCAGACGGAGATGTTCCACCATCTGGACAGCCTGGCCCACACGGGCCGCCACGAGACCTTGCGGCGCATGACCCAGCAGTACATGGACTACATGCATCTCAACGCCCCCGCGCACACCTGGCCGGTCGACTGACCCCCTCGCGGGCCGGGTGGCCCCGGTGTCGGCCCGGCCCGGCGGTGCCGATCGGTGCCGCGGGTCTCAGATGCCGTCGCCCGGGTCGGCCAGCTGCTGCCGTGAGACCAGGTTCAGCTTGCGCATGGCGCGGGCCACGTGCTGTTCCACGGTGCGCGGCGACAGGTGCAGGGTGGCGGCGATCTCGCGGTTGGTGAGTCCCGAGCCGGCCAGTTCGGCCACCTCGCGTTCCCTCGGCGAGAGCTGGTCGCCGTAGGCGGGGCGGCCGTTCGGGCGGCGTTCGGGCGCGGGGCCGTGCGCGCGCAGCAGCGCGCGGGTACGGGCGGCGTCCCAGGTGGCGCCGAGGCGCGTGAACTGCTCGACGCAGGACGCGAGTTCGGCGGCGGTGGAGTCGGTCCCGCCGCCGTCGCGGGCGGTCAGCGCGCAGCGTCCGGCGCCCTCGGCGGTCAGCGCCCGCGCGTACGGCCGGCCCAGCGCGCCGTAGGCGGCGCACGCCTCGCGGTACAGCGCCGTCGCCTCGGACGCCTCGCCGGTGGTCTCGGCGAGCGCGGCCCGGGCCCAGATCAACGCGGCGCGGGCGCCGGGCGCGTCGACGCCGTCCAGTCCCGCGGCGAAGGCGTCGACCATGGACCGGGCCTCCGTCAGGCGGCCCGCGCGGGCCGTCGCCTCGACCGCCCAGGGGGCCAGTTCGGCGGCCCAGGCCCAGATGCCCTTGCGGGCGACCTTCTCCCAGGCCGTGTGGGCCTCGGCGGCCGCGTTCGCCACCTCGTCACGGGCCAGTTCACGGCGGATCAGCGCGCCGGACATGGTGGCGGACTGGCTCGGCGAGACGTACTCCGGTGCTGTGCCGCGCTCGCCCGACAGCCAGGACACCGCCCGGCCCCACTCGCCCTGGGCGAGCGCCAGCAGGCCGAGGACCAGCCGTCCGTCGCTGGAGATGAGCGGCATGTCGAAGGTGGCGGCCACGAACGTCTCGCACCGCTCGGCGAGCCCCTGCCAGCGTCCCCGCATCCAGTCCAGGGTCAGGCGGGCGCCGAGCGCCGTGTGTTCGGTGAACGGCGAGCCGCTGGTCACGGAGAGTTCGACGCCTTCGGCGAGGAGTTTCTCGGCTCGTTCGTACTGGCCGAGCCAGACCGCCGCGTCGGCGGCGTTGCACAGCCCGCGCGCGGCGTGCCGGCGCGCCTGGGCGTCCGTGCTCGTGGTGGGCAGGTCGTCGATCAGCGCCCAGCCCCGCGGGTCGCCCCGCATGGTGGCGAGGGTGACCCGGGCCGTGGCCACGGCCGCCCGGGCGGCCTCGTCGCCGCTGTCGGCGGCGGCCTGGCCGGCGGCCCGCAGCCACTTCTCGTGCACATCGGCGCCGGTGCCGGGCCAGCGCGGTGAGGCGAGGGCGCACATCGCCCGCGCGGCGAGGGCGGGCCGCTCCTCGCGCAGTTCCGCCGCGGCCTGTTCCAGCACGGCGCGGCCGTCCTCGCCGCCGACCTGGTTGACCATGAGCAGCCCGAGGTCCAGACGGATCTCGCCGCGCACCGCGGCCGGCAGGGTGTCGTCGCGGACGACGCGCTGCAGCGCCTCGACGGTCTGGTCGGAGCGCAGCCCGTCGACGGCGCTGCGGGCCAGCACGGGCGCCAGCCGGGCCCTGGCCTGCGGGGAGACGAGCGGAGAGGCCATCGCCTGTTCGAGCAGCCCGATGGCCTCCTGGTAGCGGGCGCTCTCCCCGAGGGCGTGGGCCTCGTCCGCGGCCCGCTCCACCGCCCGCAGCCAGCTGCGCACACGGCCGGCGGCACGGCGATGGCGGGCGAGTTCCGACCAGGACGCCGGCTGCCGGGCACCGAGCGCGTCGGCGGCCCGTCCGTGCAGGTGGGCGCGGAGCGGACCGGGCAGCACCTGGTGCAGGGCCTGGGCGGCGAGCGGGCAGATCAGCCGGTAGCGGCCGTCGGCGGCCTCCACGAGCAGTCCGGACGCCAGCGCGGCGATCAGGGCCGTACGGCCCTCCCGCGCTCCGAGGGCCGCCACGGCGATCAGCTCGGTGTCGGTGGCGGGCCGCTCGAGCACGGCCGCCGCCCATACGACGGGCCGGTGGTCCTCGGCGAGCGCGGCGGCACGGCCCCGCACGAGGTCGGCCAGGCGCACCGGAACCCCGGCCGCGTCCACGTCGGCCGGGGTGTACCACTGCGCATCGGGGCAGTCCCCCAGCGCCTCCACCAGGTCGGCGACGACCTGCGGGAAGCCCGCGGACCGTTCGTGCAGCCGTGCGACCGCCTCCGGTGTGCAGCGCCTGCCCAGGGCCTCGGCGGCGAACCTGCGCACGTCGTCGGCGGTCCAGGGCCGCAGGCGGTGCCTGCGCACGGACAGCTGGGGCGGGTAGTGCGGCGGTGGCGTGCCCAGCGGCAGTCCCGGCTCGGGCAGGTCCTCCGGCCGGTAGGTGACCACGGCCGCGAGTCCCGGGCGCGCGCCCTCCAGCACCTCGTGCAGCCATGCCATGTCCCGGTCCCGCGCCCGATGCAGGTCCTCGGCGACGAGCAGCAGCGGTCCGTCCCCGGCGGGCAGGGCGGGGGGCTCGCCGGTTCCGCAGGTCCACACCTCACGGGGCGTGCGGGCCGCCCAGGGAGCCGTGGTCAGACAGCGGACGAGACGGCTCTTGCCGAAGCCGGCGGGGCCCTCCACGAGTACGAGCACCGGCCGGCCGGCTTCGCCGTCCAGCGTCCGCTTCAGCCTGTGTATCCACGGAGCGTCACCAAGCGCCACCACATTGCTCCAGCCGTCGGCCCCCGGATCTGCCAGCGTTCGAACGACGATTGTGCGTCCGAGGTGGGGCGGAACAAAAGACTCCGGTCGGGATCGACCGGAGCCGTGGCGCACACAGCGGGTTAATTGCGTATACGTAGGGCCCCCTCCCCGGATGGCAGGTACGGCCGATCGCCCATACGTTCGTCACACCGACCGACCGACACAGGAAGGTGGACGTGGTGGCCAAGCCGTTCTTCCAGGTCGACGTCCCGATCACGCATCCGGCCCAGCCCGACCGGCGAGGCAGCTATGTCTTCACCGGCCAGGCCGACAGCGGCCGGGAAGCCGTGCGGATCGCCCGCGAGGTGTGCGACGCGGCCCTCGCCGCCCACGCGGCCGGGCTCGACGTGCCGCGCCGCCGGCCCGACGGGTGGGGGGCGCGCGGGGTGCGGCCCGGCTGGGAGCCGGACTGGGAGGCCGCCCGCGCGCACGCCTGGGACGCCGTCCACGGCTGGTTCACCCGCTCCCGCCCCCGCGCGGGCGCGCCCACCCAGCGCACGCCGGGCACGTGACCGGGGCCGCGCGGCGCCACGGACCGCCATACTGAGCCGGCCCGCCCCCGGCGCGCCCGGCCCTACGCCATGCGCAGCACGACGAGGACCACGAGCAGCACGGTGGCACCGGCGCTGGTGCCGTGGGCGACGACGGCGGTCAGCGGGAAGTGCCGCTCGGCGGTGGCACCCCCGGCGTTCGAGTGGCGGCCCGAACTGGGCAGCCAGCGCAGCAGCATCATGAAACCGAAGGCCGCGACGATGAGGACGACCGCGCAGGCCGCCCACGCCGAACCGCGCACCCCGCCCAGCAGATAGGCGGTCCACGCGGCCAGTCCCGCCACCGCGAGCGCGACGTGCCCGAGCACCAGCCACAGCGGCAGCCGGGTCACGCCGGGCGTGCGCTGGCGCAGCCCCCCGTGGCGGATCCACACCGTGGCCAGATAGCCGCCCAGAACGGCCGTCAGCACCCAGGCACACCACACGAAGAGACGCATACGCCCCACTCCCCCTGCCTCGTCGGCCGGCCCCGTCCCGTTCGGGCCTGCGCGGCTCAGCACACCGGACGAAGCGGGAGACGTCCGGAAATTCATCCTGTAATTCACTCGTTGGAGTGGTTGTCCGGGAGAGTGGTGGCGTTCCGGTTGCTGCACGGGCCGCGCGAGGTGTGTCAGGGGTGCACGTCAGCGCCTGCGGCCGCGGACCGACCAGCCGCCGCCCACCCCCGCCAGGTGCAGGGCGAGCGCCGTGAGGCCGAGCAGCATGACGTTGGTCGAGGTGAACGTGTCGTTGGTGGAGATGTCGACCGCATTGATCAAAAAGGCGATGAAGAACAGAACCGCCGAGACGACAGCCAGCACGATGCCCTTCCCTTCGGAGTCGGCTTCCGCTTTCGCGTGGGAACACACTTGCGGATGCCCCGAGTCGGGCCGCACACGCGCACGGCGCTCACGCAGAACCACGGCGGCATGCGCCGGCTCCGGTGGTGGCCGGCCGGGGCGGTGCTCCGGTGGTGGCCGGCCGGGGCGGTGCTCCGGCCGGCCGGTTTCACGCGTCGGTGCTCATGAGGTGAACCGCTGGCTCGCCGAGCCGTCGCAGTTCTGCAGGCGCAGTGGCTCGCGCGGTGCCGACTGCGTCAGGCACAGCCCCGTCGCGGCGGCCGGGTGGATCGTGGCGCCGTCGCGGACGAACTTCTGGTTCGCCGCGCCGGAGCAGTTCCACACGATCAGCGCGGCGCCCGCGCGGTACTGCGCGCCGGGCACGTCCAGGCAGCGGTCCTGGGTGAGTTCGGTGTGGTAGGTCTGCCGGGCCGGGTCGTACCACCAGTGCTGGTTGCGGTTGCCGGTGCAGTCCCAGCCGAGCACGCCGGTGTTGTTCGCGCTCCGGGAGGCGGTGACGTCCATACAGGTGCCGGTGGCCTCGTTGCGCAGCGCGGTGTAGACGTCGTCCCAGGCGAAGGGGAAGAGTGTCGGTGTGCCCGAGGAGTCGACGTCCGCGCAGGACGCCTCGCGCAGACCGGCGGCGTAGAAGCGGGTGAGACAGGCGGCGAAGGCGGCGTGACCGCGGGCGTTGGGGTGGAAGGACTGGCGCACGGAGTTCTCGTCGGGCAGGCCGGGCTTGGTCACGTCGATGAACAGACCGCGGGCCCAGGTGTTCTCCGTGCAGACCTCGTGGCCGTGGAACAGCCGGGAGTTGTCCAGGTAGAAGGCGCCGGTGTCGGCCGCGGCCCTGCGGATCCCGCGCTCGAACGCGGGGACGGCGGTGTTGCGTCCCCAGACGGTGTCGGAGTCGTAACCGAGGCCGCCGCAGGCGAGCTTGGTGGTGAAGTCGGGGTTGTCGCGGAAGTCGGGGCCGATGGGGCTGGGGTAGCTCATCAGGACGAGCTTGTAGTCGCCGTCGGCGTAACCGGCGTCGCGCATCACGGACTTCAGGTCGCGGACGGTCTGCTCGACCTTGGGTACGAGGGCGTCGACGCGGGCCTGCCAGCCCGGGGCGTACTTCGGCTCGCAGGGCCCCTGGGAGAGCAGGTAGCGCTCGACGCAGTCGGTCATCACGGGGCCGAACTGGAGGTCGTCGTTGGCGCCCGCGACCAGCAGCACCATCTTGATGCGGGTGTTGCGCGCCTTGACGGCGAGGCTGTCGCTCTGGACGAGTTCGTCGGCGTACTGCTGTGCGCCGCCGATCCGGATGTTGCCGGTGTAGGCGCCGGAGCATGCGACGTTGTAGGTGAGGTCGGCGGGGATGCCGGTGCGGTGGATGGCGGCGTCGGGTGAGCGGTGGCACCAGTTGTCCGGGCCGTTGGTGGGTGCCTCGTAGGTGCCGACGCCCTCGCCGGAGATCTCGCTGTCGCCGAGGGAGATCAGGGCGGTCCTGCGGTCGGCGAGGGGCCGTTCGGCCGGGTCGCCGTAGAGCTTGGTGGCCTCGGCGGCGCGGACGGCCTCCAGGTCGGGCGGGAGCGGGGTGGCGGACAGCGGAGCGGCATACGCCTGCCGCGGGGCGCCGTCGGCGGCGGTCGCGGTGGCGGGGAGGGCGGCCGTCGCCAGGCCGAGCAGGGCGGCGAGGGTGGTGACGGTCCACCGGATGCGGTACCCGGAGCGTCTCATGACTCCTCCTGGACGTGGGGTTACCCACGGTATTTACTGGCCGGTAGCCGCGTTTGGGAATACCTCTGCCGAGTGAAGTTGAGGGAGTCTCAAGTTCCGTTTCGGCGGCTCGATGGCGTCACCGACCCCGGAGGTGTCCGTGCTGCGAACGACCCTGACGGCGAGTGCGGTTGCGGCCGCGCTGCTCATTCCCGCCACCCTCCCGGCACATGCGCAGGCCCCCGCCCCGCCCCGGCCGGCGGACATGACAGGCATCCCTCACCTCACCGACCGGCAGGGTCGGGTGCTCACGCTGCGCGGCTGGAACGTCGAGGACAAGACGAACCGGGGCGAGAAGGCGCTGTCCGCCATCACCGAGCGGCACTTCCGCGACCTGCGCGCGCACGGCTTCGACTTCGCCCGGCTGCTGGTCTTCTGGGACGACCTGGAGCCACGGCCGGGGCAGTACAGCGAGGCGTATCTGCGCAAGATCCAGCGCATCCTGGACTGGGCCGCGCGCTATGACCTCAACGTGGTGCTCGACGCCCACCAGGACGTCTTCGGGCCCGCGTTCGGCCATCGCGGCATACCCGAGTGGGCGACCAGAACCGACGGGCTGCCGTTCACCCCGCACCCCGGCGACTGGTTCGCCGAGTACTTCGAGCCGGCCGTCCAGCGCGCCTTCACCCACCTCTACGACGACCCCGATCTGCGCCGCGCCCAGGCCGACGCCTGGCGGGTACTCGCCCAGCGCTTCGCCCATCACCCGGCGGTGTTCGGCTACGACCTGATCAACGAGCCGATGGGCGAGCCGAAGGAGGGCGAGGACCTGCCGACGGCGGCCGGCCGCATCGAGCGGGAACAGCTCACCCCGATGTACAACCGCCTGGCCGACGCCGTGCGTTCGGCCGACCGGAACGGCTGGGTCTTCGTCGAGCCCACACCGATCGTCGGCGAGGGTGTGCCGACCGGTCTCGGGCGGATCGACGACCCGAAGGTGGTGTACGCCCCGCACTTCTACAACACCGCCATGGAGGCCGGTGCCGACTACGACCCCGGCGCCGGATGGATCGAGGCGTACGAGCGGGCAATCGTCGCGTACCCGAAGCAGTACAAGGTGCCGGTCGTGGTGGGCGAGTGGGGGCCGCTGAACAACTCCCTGCCGAACATGCGGCGTTTCTACGCCGACGCGATGGCTTCCCTGGCCCGCTACACCTCCGGCTGGGCGGGCTATGTCTGGTGTTACGGCGGCGGGTACTGCGCGCTGGACGGCTCCAGCGCGTTGCGCGTCAACAAGGAGCTGACCGCCGAGCCGTACGCGGAGAGCGTGGCCGGCACGGTGCGCTCCGCGTCGTACGACCCCGAGAAGGGTGTGTACCGGCTGGTCTACCGCGCCGCCCGGCACGGCGCGCGGCTCACCGAGCTGTCCCTGCCCCCGGGCAGCTGGCGGGTCACCGCCGACGCGACGGTGCTGCGCACAGCGCCGGGCCGGGCGTGGGTGCCGGCCGCGCCGGGTCGCGAGGTGACCGTCACCGTCCGTCGAGCCGCCGGCTAGCGGACCGTGGACGGAGGCAGCTGGGCCGGGCTGACGCGTTCGCCGAGCACGTCGGCCATGAACCGCACCAGCCACCGCTGGGCGGGGCTGCGCGAGGACTCGTGCCGGGCGTACAGCGCCACCTCGATCGGTTCCGTCTCGAAGGGCAGGCGCACCAGGCGCAGCCGGCGGGAGGCCGTGAAGACCTCCCCCACGAACTCGGGGACGATCGCGATCAGATCGGTCTGCTCCAGCAGGTACGGCAGCATCGAGAACCGGGTGGCGTCCACGGCCACCCGGTCCAGCAGCCCGTACGTGGCGAGCACCTCGCGGGGCACGACGTGCCCGCTGGGCCCGTAGACGGTCGCGTGGTGCTCGGCGGCGAGCTGGTCGAGGCCGACCGCGTCGCCGCGCACCCGGGGGTGGTCGGCGGCGACCATGGCGACGTACCGCTCGCCGAACAGCGGGATGCGCACGGTGCTGTGCGACGTGAGCACCGGGGTGGCCACGAAGGCGTCCAGGTCACCGCGGCGCAGCTGGTCCTCGGCCTCCTCGACGTCGAGGGCGCGCACGGTGAACGACACGCGCGGGGCCCGCGCCCGGGCCGCCGCGAGGAGGCGGGGCAGCAGAGTCGCCTCGCCGAGGTCGGACAGGGCGAGGGTGAAACGGCCCGGCATGGTCTCGGGGTCGAAGGCGTCGGCCTGGCGCACCGCGCCGTCGATCTCCGCGAGCGCCCGCTGCAGCGGCTCGTACAGCCGGCGCGCGCCCGCGGTCGGGGTCAGTCCGCGGCCGGTGCGGCGGAACAGCTCGTCACCGAAGTGCCGGCGCAGCTTGGCCAGGCTGTAGCTCACCGTGGGCTGGGTGAGGTGCAGCGTCTCGGCGGTGGCGGTGACGCTGCCGGTCTCGTACAGCAGGACGAAGACGCGGGCCAGGTTGAGGTCGAAACTCCTCATGCCGATCACTCTATCGATCGCTTCTATATCGCCGCGCGGAAACATCTATTGGAGTCCATGTCGCGGGATCTTTAGCGTGGCGCTCGTCACTTCGGAAAGGACCGTTCCGTGCCCTCCGTTCGCCGTGTCTCCCACGAGTTCCTCCACCGCCAGGGGCTGACCACGATCTTCGGCAACCCCGGCTCCAACGAGCTGCCCTTCCTGGCGGAGCTGCCCGACGGTTTCCGCTATGTGCTGGGTCTGCACGAGGGCGCGGTCGTCGGCATGGCCGACGGATACGCCCAGGCCACGGGCCGCCCGGTGCTGGTCAACCTGCACGCGGCCGCCGGGTCCGGGAACGCGATGGGCGCCCTGACCAACGCCGTCGCCTCGCGTACGCCGCTGGTGGTCGTGGCCGGACAGCAGGTGCGGGCCGCCATGGGCCCGGAGGCGAACCTGACCAATGTGGACGCGCCCGCGCTGATGAAACCCCTCGTCGGCTGGGCCGCCGAGCCGGCCTGCGCGCAGGACGTGCCGCGGGCGCTGGCGCAGGCGGTCTTCGAGGCGCGGCTGCAGCGGCGTCCGACGTATCTGTCCGTGCCCTACGACGACTGGGCCGCGGACGCCGGGGACAACGCCTCCGCCGTCCTGGACCGGCAGGTGCGGCAGGCGGGCTCACCCGGCGCGGAGCATGCGCGGTGGCTCGTGGAGCAGGTGGCCTCCGCGCGGCGGCCGGCGCTCGTGCTGGGCGGTGACATCGACACCGACGGTCACTTCGACGCCGCCGTACGGCTGGCCGAGTCCCTGGGCGGCCCGGTGTGGGCGGCGCCCTCGCTGTTCCGCCTGCCCTTCCCCAACCGGCACCCGCAGTTCCGGGGTGTGCTTCCGGCGGGTATCGAGCCCGTCCGCCAGGCCTTCGAGGGTCATGACCTGGTGCTGGTCCTCGGCGCGCCCGTCTTCCGCTACCACGAGTACCTCCCGGGCCGCTATCTGCCGCAGGGCACCCGCCTGGTGCAGATCACCGGCGATGCCTCCGCCGCGGCGCGGGCACCGATGGGCGAGGCGCTGGTCGCCGATCCCGGTGCGGTGATCGAGCTGCTGCTGGCCTCCCTCGACGCGCCCACCGCGCCCCCGGGCGCCTACCGGCCGGTGCCGCCGCCGCTGACGGCCGAGGACGGACGTCTTCACCCCGAGGAGGTCTTCGCGGCGCTGCGTGAGACGCTGCCCGAGGACACGGCGTACGTCGTGGAGTCGACGTCGACGAACGCCGCGTGGTGGCGCCAGATGGACCTGCGCCGGCCCGGTTCCTACTCCTTCCCGGCGGCCGGCGGGCTCGGCTTCGGGCTGCCCGGTGCCGTGGGCGTGGCGCTCGCCCGGCCCGACCGCCCCGTCGTGGGGGTCACCGGCGACGGCTCGGCCAACTACGGCATCACGGCCCTGTGGACGGCGGCCCGCCTCCGGCTGCCGCTGACCGTGGTGCTGCTGCGCAACGGCACCTACGGGGCGTTGCGCTGGTTCGGCGGGCTGCTCGGGGTGCCGGACGCGCCCGGACTGGACATCCCCGGCCTCGACTTCACCCGGATCGCCGAGGGATACGGCGTCCCGGCCGTCCACGCGTCCGGTGCCGAGGAGCTGCGGGCCCTGCTCGCCGTACGCCCCGGCGGACCGCGGCTGATCCAGGTCGACACCGCGCTCACCACCCCCAACTGACCGTCGATACCCCCCCCGACCGACCCGTGACGAGCAGACGAGAAGACGAAAAGACGAAGAAGGGCAACAGCCGATGACACTCCTGGACAGCGACGTCTGGAGCGGAAGGTTCTTCAGCGGGGGCTGGCACAGCTCCGCCTCCGCACAGCCGGTGGTCGAACCCGCCACCGGTGACCGGCTCGGCACGATCGGGGTCGTCACCCCCGACGACGTACGCCGGGCTGCCGTCCGGGCGGCCGAGGCGCAGCGGGAGTGGGCCCGCACGTCACCGCGGCGGCGGGCGGACGTGCTGCGGCGCGCGGGCGAGTTGTTCACCGCGCACGCCGTGGAGATCGAGGACTGGCTGGTGCGCGAGGCCGGCTCGGTGCGGGCCAAGGCGGGCTTCGAGACCCGGCTCGCGATCGGCGAGTGCTTCGAGTGCGCGGGCCTGCCGACGCATCCGCAGGGCGAGGTGCTCACCTCGGAGGAGGCCCGCTGGTCCCTGGCGCGCCGCCGGCCCGCCGGTGTGGTGAGCGTGATCGCCCCGTTCAACTTCCCGCTCATCCTGGGGCTGCGCTCGGTGGCGCCGGCCCTGGCCCTGGGCAACGCCGTGCTGCTCAAGCCGGATCCGCGGACGGCGGTCAGCGGCGGTGTCGTCATCGCCCGGGTCTTCGAGGAGGCCGGGCTGCCCGACGGGCTGCTGCACCTGCTGCCCGGTGACGGCTCGGTGGGGCAGGCGGTCGTGGAGGCGCCCGAGGTGCGGGTGGTGTCGTTCACCGGCTCCACACCGGTCGGGCGGGCCATCGGCGAGCGGGCCGGGCGGCTGCTGAAGCGGGCGCATCTCGAACTCGGCGGGAACAACGCGCTGGTCGTGCTGCCGGGTGCCGACGTGGCGAAGGCGGCGTCCGCGGGCGCCTTCGGGTCGTATCTGCACCAGGGGCAGATCTGCATGACGACCGGACGGCACCTCGTCCACGAGTCGCTGCTCAAGGAGTACGTGGCGGCGCTCGCGGCGAAGGCCGAGGCGCTGCCGGTCGGGTCGCCAGCGCGCGAGGAGGTCGCGCTCGGCCCGATCATCGACCGCCGCCAGCTGGAGCGGATCCACACGATCGTGACGGACAGCGTCGCCGCCGGCGCCAAGGTCGCGGCGGGCGGCGAGATCGTGGGGGCCGGATACCGCGCCACCGTGCTGACCGGGCTGACGACGGACATGCCGGCCTGGCAGGAGGAGATCTTCGGCCCCGTGGCACCCGTCATGGGCTTCTCCACGGTGGAGGAGGCCGCCCGGATCGTCGACGACTGCCCCTACGGGCTGTCCGTCGGCATCCTCGGTGAGGTCGGGGCGGCCATGCGGCTCGCCGACCGCATCGACTCCGGCAAGGTCCACATCAACGAACAGACCGTCAACGACGAGCCCAACGCCCCCTTCGGCGGGGTCAAGGCCTCCGGCACGGGTTCCCGGTTCGGCGGTGCCGCCGCGAACATCGAGGCGTTCACCGAGACCCAGTGGCTCACCGTCCGCCCCGACATCGCCGACTACCCGTTCTGACCCGTCCCCGCACGTGCCGTCTCCCGCAGCCGCCTTCGAGGAGAACACCTCCCCATGACATCCGCTCACCCCTCCCCCATACCGGGCCGCGGCGCCTGGACGGTGGTCCTGTGCTGGATCACCGTCCTGCTCGAGGGCTACGACCTCGTCGTGCTCGGCGCGATCATCCCCACCCTGCTGAAGACCCGTCACCTCGGCATGACCGCCGGGGACGCCACGACCATCGCCACGCTGTCCCTGGTGGGCGTCGCGATCGGCGCGGTGTCCGTCGGCCCGCTCGCCGACCGGCTGGGCCGCAGAGTGGTACTCATCGGCTCGGTGGTGCTGTTCTCGCTGTTCACCATCCTGGTGCCACTGGCCGGTTCGGTCACCGTGTTCGCCCTGCTGCGGCTGGCGGCGGGACTGGGTCTGGGCGCCTGTATGCCGGTGTCCCTGACGGTGATGGCCGAGCACATGCCGGCCGAGCGGCGGGCGCGGGCCAGCACCCTGACCATGACCGGCTACCACACCGGGGCCGTGATCACCTCACTGCTCGCGCTGGAGGTCACCGGAGACTGGGAGGTGCTCTTCTACGTCCTCGGTGCGGCGGGGCTCGCCGTCGCCGCGATCCAGTGGTTCCGGCTGCCCGAGTCGGAGGCGTTCGCGCGGGCCCGCGGGGCCGAGCAGGCGACCACGCGCGTTCCCTTCACGGAACTGCTCAAGCCGGCGTACCTGCGGGCGGGCGTGGGCGTCTGGCTCGCGTCGTTCATGGGGCTGCTGCTGGTGTACGGCCTCAACACCTGGCTGCCGAAGCTGATGAACGACGCCGGCTATCCGGTGCCGACGGCCGTGACGCAGTTGCTGGTCCTCAACGCCGGCGGGGTCGTCGGTCTCGTCCTGGCCGGGTTCGTCGCGGACCGGCGGGGCATCAAGAGCACCACGATCGGCTGGTTCGCCACGGCTGCGGTCATGCTGGCGCTGCTGAGCGTCCGGACGGACAGCGATCTGCTGCTGGACACGGTGGTGTTCCTCACCGGTGTCTTCGTCTTCTCCGCGCAGGTACTGGTGTACGCCTATGTGACGTCCTTCTACCCGGCGTCCGTGCGGGGCACCGCGCTCGGCTCGGCCTCGGGCATCGGCCGGCTCGGCTCGATCGTCGGCCCGTCGGTCAGCGGGGCGCTGGTGGCCGCCGGCGTCGGGCATCCGTGGGGTTTCTACTTCTTCGCCGCGGTGGCCGTCCTCGCCGTCCTCGCGGTGCTGATCCTGCCGGGCCGTGCTCCTCGGGCAGGCGTGGAGCCGGCCGCCGAACCCGCCCTCTGACAAACCGAGTTGTGGGCGTGGGTCGTGACCGCGTAGGGTCCGGGACGTGAACACCGGACCGGCTCTACGCCATGCACGGATCGGCGATCCGGTGGAGAGCTGATCCCACCGCGGGTGCCCGGCCGGCACCCCCACGCCTCGGCACGCGGACCTCCCGGTGCTCGTGAACCACGAGCACCCATCCGTTCCTCACCCGATCACGAGGTCTGCCGAAACATGTCCGTCAGCTTCAACCACACCATCATCGCCGCCAAGGACCGTGAGGAATCCGCTCGCTTCTTCCGCGAGCTGCTGGAGGTTCCGCCCGCGCCGTCCTGGGGCCCGTTCACCAACATCCAGCTCCCCGACGGTGTCCTGCTGCAGTTCGCCGAACCGCCGGTGGAGATCCAGATGCAGCACTACGCCTTCCTCGTCGACGACGCGCTGTTCGACCGGGCGTACCGGCTGCTGTGCGAGCGCGGCGTCGAGCACTGGGCCGACCCGCAGATGCGGCGCCCGAACGAGATCAACCACGAACACGGTGGGCGGGGCGTCTACTTCAAGGACCCGGCCGGTCATGCGATCGAGCTGATCACCCGGCCGTATCTGTAGGAAGCCGTGCCGACGGCAGCACTGCCGGCGGCATGCCGAGGTGGCGCAGCGCCGACTGCGCCGCCCCGGCGCCGCACATGCCGTGGGCGCCTGGACCCGGTGGGGTCGCAGCCGAACAGAGGAACACGCCCGGCAGGCCCGTGGCATAGGGGTCGAGTCCCGGGCGGGCGCCGAACAGCAGGCGCGGGACGGTCTCGGCACCGGTGAGGATGTCCCCGCCGGTGAAGTTGGGATTGCCCGCGGCGAGGGCGGCGGGCGGCGTGGCACGCAGGGCGACGATCCGGTCGCGCACGCCGGGTGCGAAGCGCTCCAGCTGGGCCAGGATCGCGCGCGTGGCGTCCTGGTCGTATCCGTGCGGGACATGGGCGTAGGCCCAGACGGGGTGGATGTCACCGGCCGAGCGGGAGGGGTCCGCCAGGTACTGCTGGCCGACCAGGACGAAGGGGCGCTCGGGCATGTGCCCGGCCGCCACCTCCCGCTCGGCCCGGGCGACCTCGGCGAAGGGACCGCCCACATGCACGGCGGCGGCACGGCGGGCGGATGCGCTGCGCCAGGGGACGCCGCCTCGCACCGCGAGGTCGAGTTTGAAGGCGCCGGGCCCGCGACGGTAGCGCCGGTAGGCGGCACGGGTGCGGGCCGGGAGCCGGTCACCGTAGACGGCGGCGGCCTGGCCGGGGTCGAGGTCGAGCAGGGTCACGTCGGCGGGTGGGAGCTGCCGGTGGTCGGTGACATGGACGCCGGTGTGCACCGTGCCGCCGTGCTCGCGCAGCACGTGTTCCATGGCGCGGGCGATGGATCGCGAGCCCCCTTCGGCGACGGCCCATCCGGTGGCGTGCCCGGCGACAAGGAGACCCAGGCCGACGGCCGAACTGAAGGGCCGGGTCAGCGGACGGAAACCATGGGCCGCGACGCCGGCCCACAGGGCCCTGGCCTCAGGCGTACTGAACATGTGGGCCAGGGTGGCGGCGGGCAGGGCGGTGGGCAGCCCGAACCGCGCCAGGAGCAGGGGGTGGGCGGGCAGGCGCAGCAGCGGGCCCATGATGTCCGGGGCGAGTGCGTCCCAGTGTGTCACCGACGGCTCGACCAGTGCGCGGTAGCGGGCGCCGTCGGCTCCGAGCAGGTGAGCGGTCCGTGTGGCGGACCGCAGCAGCACCCCGGCGGTGCCGTCGTCGAGCGGGTGTACGCAGTCGACGACGGCCCACCGCCAGCGCAGTCCATGACGGTCGAGACGCAGTGCGCGGTGGGCCGGTGAGGTGACGGCCATGGGATGAATGGCCGAGTGATGGTCGTGCAGCAGTCCCGGTACCAGAGCCTCGGAACTGCGGGTGCCGCCACCGGTTGCGTCGGCGGCCTCCAGCACGGTCACTTCGAGCCCCGCGACGGCCAGCAGGGCGGCGGCGGCGAGCCCGTTGGGCCCACTGCCCACGACGACCGCCGATGTCATCGCGGGGTGGGTGTGGTGGTCATGGTGAGTCGCCCCTGTCGTGTCGTACGTCGTTACCACGGCGACCATGAGTTGGGCGAGGGCCTTGCAGGGTGGGGAGCCGCCCCTCCATGCTGTGTCCCAACTGATCGCGCTGTGACACGGCGGGAGACCTGCTGTGACACCGCAGGAAACCTAGGGAGAACCGACACCATGTCCGACAGCAGTGTGTCCGCCACCGAACTCACCTCCCAGTACCTCGCGCAGGTGACGAGCGACCTGGAGCACAACACGAAGGAACGCGAGCGGATCAGCGGGGAGATCACCGCCCTGCAGGAGCAGCTCGCGTCGCTCCAGCACGACTTCGCGGTCCTGCAGAACATGCACCAGGCGCTCCAGGGCGCTTCGGCCGCCGACGAGGCGCGGACGGCGGCCGAGCCGGTGACGCCGGAGAACACCTCCGAGGCGGTCGTCGTGCCCGCGCCGCGCAAGGCGGCCGGCCGCAAGCCCGCCGCGGCCAAGCGGACGCGTACCACCGCCGCGAAGACCACCGCCGCGAAGACCACCAAGACGGCCAAGGCCGCCAAGTCGGCCAAGGCGGCCACGACGGCCGAGGCGCCGGCCGCGTCGCGCGGCACGGCGAAGAAGCAGGCGGCGAAGAAGTCGGCCGCCAGGACACCGGCGGCCGGCGCGCCGAAGCTGGTCGACCTCGTCCGTCAGCACCTCGGCGAGCAGAACGAGCCGCGGTCGGCCGCGGAGATCGCCGAGGCGCTCGGCAAGGCGCACCCGGAGCGCGGCGTCAAGACGACGGTCGTGCGCACCACGCTCGAAAGCCTTGTCGCCCGCAACCAGGCCCAGCGTTCCAAGCAGGGCACGTCGGTGTTCTACACCGCCACCGAGGCCGCTTCCGAGACGACCGGGGCGGACACGAAGGCGGCCGGGCAGGAGGCACAGCAGGAGAGCTGACGCACCGTCAGCACTGCGGCCGTTTCCCGTGGTTGGCGGCGTGACCGCGGCGGGCCTTCTTCTTGCGGCGTCGCTTGGACGACATGGTGACCTCCCAGCGCATAAACGGAGAACACACAGGTCACTGGCGTACCCGTACTCACCATACTCCGGGGCTTGTCACCCCTCCACCGCTCACGCCGGCCCCGGCCGGTGCCGTCGGCGGGGGCAGCACGGAGGGCGGGCGCGGTGGCGGTGCCGAGGGGCTGATTGGCGTTCCGGGGAGGTGTCGGGTAGACCGAGGACGTGCTGTTTCGTCAACTCGAGTACCTGGTGGCCCTCTCCCGGGAACGTCATTTCGCCCGTGCCGCCCAGGCCTGCTACGTCTCCCAGCCCGCACTGTCGGAGGCGATCCGCAAGCTGGAGGAGGAACTCGACGTGCCGCTCGTGCGGCGCGGCCGCAAGTTCGAGGGCCTCACCCCGGAGGGTGAGCGCATCGTCGTACGGGCGCAGCGCGTCCTCGCCGACCGCGACGCCCTCAAGGACGAGGCCGGCGCCCTGCGCAGCGGGCTGAGCGGGCGGATGCGGATCGGCTCCGTGCCGACCGCGTCGGGGGCCGCCTCGCTGCTGACGGACCCGTTCTGCGCGGCGCATCCGCTGACCACGGTGGAGGTGATCGCGGACATGCAGTCGGTGGACATCCTGCGGCAGCTGCAGAACTTCGAGATCGATGCCGGTCTCACCTATGTCCGCGACGAACTGCCGGAGCACTTCCACTCCGTTCCGCTCTACGAGGAGCGGTACGTCCTGCTGCTCACGGCGGCCGACGCCCTGGCACATCACTCGACCGCGACCTGGGCGGAGGCGTCCCGGCTGCCGCTGTGCCTGCTGAACCCGTCGATGCAGGGCCGCCGGGTGCTCGACGAACAGTTCGCCGAGGCCGGGACCCGGCCCTCGCCCCGGGTCGAGACCGACTCGGTGGCGGCGCTGTTCGCCCACGTCAGGACGGGCCGGTGGGCCAGCATCGTGGCGCATGCCTGGCTGCACGTCTTCGGCGTGCCGTACGGGATGCGGGCGGTGCCGCTGGTCGAACCGGCACGGACGGTGCCGGTCGGGCTGGTCGTCATGGCCCGGGAGCCCGGCTCGGTGATGGCGCGGGCCCTCCTCGACATCGCCCGGCGCACCGATGTCGCCGCCGCGCTGGAACTCCTGCCCGCCGATCCGGGACGTTCATGAGCACAGCTGCGCCAAGCGCTCCGCTCCGGCGTAGACGTTCATGGACTCGCCGCGCAGGAAGCCGACCAGGGTCAGCCCGCTCTCCTCGGCCAGGTCCACGGCGAGCGAGGACGGCGCGGAGACGGCAGCGAGCATCGGGATGCCGGCCATCACCGCCTTCTGCACCAGTTCGAAGGAGGCGCGGCCGCTGACCATCAGCACATGCCCGCGCAGGGGCAGCAGTCCGCTGCGCAGGGCGTGTCCGACGACCTTGTCCACGGCGTTGTGCCGGCCCACGTCCTCGCGCAGGCACAGCAGTTCGCCGTCGGGGGTGAACAGTCCCGCGGCGTGCAGGCCGCCGGTGCTGTCGAACACCTTCTGTGCCGCCCGCAGCTTGCCGGGCAGCGACGCCAGGACGTCGGGGCCGATGTGCAGCGGGTCACCGGACACGGTCCAGGCGGCCGACGTGCGGACCGCGTCCAGCCCGGCCTTGCCGCACAGTCCGCAGGACGACGTCGTGTAGAAGGTGCGCTCCAGTGACGCGTCCGGGGCCGGCACGCCCGGCGACAGGGACACGTCCACGATGTTGTAGGTGTTGCCGCCGTCCGCGGAGGCACCGGCGCAGTAGCGGATCGCCGTGACGTCGGCGGCGGCGTGCAGGACGCCTTCGCCGACCAGGAATCCGGCGGCGAGATCGAAGTCGTCGCCCGGTGTGCGCATGGTGACGGCGAGCGGTCGCCCGCCCACCCGGATCTCCATGGGCTCCTCGGCGGCGAGGGTGTCCGGGCGGTGCGAGGCCACGCCGTCGCGGATACGCAGCACCCTGCGCCGAGCGGTCACGCGTCCCACGCGGGCTCCGTTCCGGCCGCGGTGCGGGCGGGCACCCCGGCGGGTTCCAGGCGGATCAGTACGGCCTTGGAGGTGGGGGTGTTGCTGATGTCGGCGACGCTGTCCAGCGGGACGAGGACGTTGGTCTCGGGGTAGTAGGAGGCCGCGGAGCCGCGGGGGGTGGGGTAGGCGACGACACGGAAGTCCTCCGCCCGGCGCTCCACCCCGTCGTGCCAGACGGCCACCAGGTCCACCAGGTCGCGGTCCGCGAGGCCGAGAGCGGTCAGGTCGTCGGGGTTGACGAGGACGACGCGGCGGGCGTTGTGGATGCCGCGGTAGCGGTCGTTCATCGCGTACGGGACGGTGTTCCACTGGTCGTGGGAGCGCAGCGTCTGCAGCAGCAGATGCCCCTGCGGCACGTGCGGCATCGTGAACTCGTTGCAGGTGAAGACGGCCTTGCCGCTCGGGGTGCGGAACTCGCCGTGGTTGACCGGGTTGGGCAGGCGGAACCCGCCGGGCCTGGCCACCCGGGCGTTGAAGTCCTCGAAGCCGGGGACGACACGGGCGATCCGGTCGCGGACGGTGCCGTAGTCCGCCTCGAACTCCTCCCACGGGATGTCCGGGATGCCGCCGAGGGTGCGGCGGGCCAGCCGGCTGATGATCGCGACCTCGCTGAGCAGGTGTGGTGAGGCCGGGTCCAGGCGCCCGCGGGAGGCGTGGACCTCGCTCATGGAGTCCTCGACGGTGATGAACTGCTCGCCGGTCGCCTGGATGTCCCGGTCGCTGCGGCCGAGGGTGGGCAGGATGAGCGCGGTGTCACCGCAGACCGTGTGCGACCGGTTGAGCTTGGTGGAGATGTGCGCGGTGAGGCGGCACCTGCGCATCGCCTCCTCGGTGACCCGGCTGTCCGGCGTGGCCCGTACGAAGTTGCCGGCCACGCCGAGGAAGAGCTTCGCCCGGCCGTCGCGCATGGCCCTGATCGCGTCCACGGAGTCCAGGCCGTGCCGGCTCGGCGGGGTGAAGCCGAACTCGCGGCCCAGGGCGTCGAGGAAGGACTGCGGCATCCGCTCCCAGATGCCCATCGTCCGGTCGCCCTGGACGTTGCTGTGCCCGCGCACCGGGCACACGCCCGCGCCCGGCCGGCCCAGGTTGCCGCGCAGCAGAAGGAAGTTGACGACTTCGCGGATGGTGGGGACGCCGTGCTTGTGCTGGGTCAGTCCCATCGCCCAGCACACGATGATCTTCTCGCTGCGCAGGACGAGGTCGTGGACGTCCTCGACCTCCTCGCGGGTGAGCCCGGTCGCGGCGAGGACGTCGTCCCAGGCGGTCTTGCGCGCGTGCTCGGCGAAGTCGGCGAAGCCGGTGGTGTGGGTGTCGATGAAGGCGTGGTCGAGCACCGAGCCCGGGGCGGCGTCCTCCGCCTCCAGAAGCAGCCGGCCCAGCATCTGGAAGAGGGCGAGGTCGCCACCGGGGCGGATCTGCAGGAACCGGTCGGCGATCGCGGTGCCGCGGCCGATGATGCCGCGGGCCTTCTGCGGGTGCTTGAAGCGGATCAGGCCGGCCTCGGGCAGCGGGTTGACCGCGACGACGCGGCCGCCGCGCCGCTTGGTCTCCTCCAGTGCGGTGAGCATCCTCGGGTGGTTGGTCCCGGGGTTCTGCCCGACGACGAAGACCAGGTCGGCCTGGTGGATGTCGTCCAGTGAGACGCTGCCCTTGCCGATACCGAGGGTTTCCTGGAGGGCCGAGCCGCTGGACTCGTGGCACATGTTCGAGCAGTCGGGCAGGTTGTTCGTGCCGAAGGCTCGGGCGAACAGCTGCAGCAGGAACGCGGCTTCGTTGTTCAGCCGTCCCGAGGTGTAGAAGAGGGCCTCGTCCGGTGAGTCCAGGGCCCGCAGTTCCCGCGCGAGCAGGTCGAGCGCCTCGTCCCAGCCGATCGGATCGTAGTGCTGCGCGCCGGGCCGCTTGACCATGGGCTCGGTCAGCCGGCCCTGCTGGTTGAGCCAGTAGTCGGACTTCGTGCCCAGCTCGGCGATCGGGTGGCGACGGAAGAAGTCGGCGGTGACCCGGCGTGTGGTGGCCTCGTCGGCGATGTGCTTGGCGCCGTTCTCGCAGTACTCGTTGCGGTGGCGCTTGCCCGGCGCGGGCTCCGGCCAGGCGCATCCCGGGCAGTCGAACCCCTTGGCCTGGTTGATGTTCAGCAGGGTCAGCGCGGTGCGCCGTACCGAGGTCTGCTCCAGGGAGTACTCCAGTGCGTGGGTCACCGCGGGCATGCCCGTCGCCCAGCGCTTGGGCGGCGTGACCGACAGATCGTCGCTCGGGTCCTCGATACCGCTCATGGTGTCGTCCGCCTCTTTCTGCCGGCTGCGCGATGACCGACCGGCAGCTTCATCCCGTCGCCCGGGCGGTGTCAAAGAGGTGTTTTCGATCAGCTGATAGGCGCCGCTTATCTGGACTCTGAGCTGGCGTGACGCCGTCGTGACAGGCCCATGGAGGACCGCGTCCTCCGTGAGGGGGCGAGTGTCGCCGGCCGGGTCAGCGAGTGATGCGCTCGGGGACCGGCTTCTTCCCGGCCGCTGAACGCTGCGCCCTGGTGGAGGAGCGCAGGACGGTGGCACCGAGGAGGAGAGCGACGCAGACGAGGGCCGCGCCGAGACGGAAGGCGAGCCGGTACCCACCCGTGAGGGCCGATGCGGTGCTTGCCCCGTCGCCCAGCAGGGCCTGAGTGCGCGAGGTGGCGAGCGTGCTGAGGACCGCGAGGCCGAAGGCGCTGCCGATCTGCTGCATGGTGTTGAACATGCCCGAGGCGATCCCCGAGTCCCGGGGTGTGGCCGCCGACATCGCGAGCGTCGCCAGTGACGGCATCGCGAGGCCGAAGCCGACGCCGAGGGCGAGCAGCGCGGGCAGCACGTCCACGAGGTAGCTCCCGTCCGCCGGGACCTGCCCGAGTGCGGCCAGACCTGCCGCGATCAGCGAGAGTCCTGGAAGGCCCACGGCACGGGGCCCGAAGCGCGCGATCAGTCGGGGCGAGAGGCCGAGGGACAGCGCACCGATCGCGACCGAGACCGGGAAGATGCCGAGGCCGGTGTGTATGTCGCCGAAGCCGAGCACCTTCTGCAGATAGAGGACGGCCAGGAACTGGAAGCTGAACATCCCGGCCACCATGAGGGCCTGGATGCCCATCGCACCGGAGACGTTGCGCGAGCGGAAGACACGCAGGGGCAGCAGTGGATGGGCGGCCTTCGCCTGACGGACGACGAAGGCGAGGAGCAGGGCGAGTGCCGCGGCGCCGAAGCCCAGCGTGTGTGCGCCGGTCCAGCCGTGGTCCGTGGTCTCGACGATCGTGTAGACGCCGAGCATCAGTGCGGAGGTGATCAGCAGGGCGCCCAGGACATCGGTCCCCTTGCCGAGGCCGACACCGCGTTCGTACGTGAGCACGCGTCCGGCCGTCAGCGCGGCCGCGATGCCGATCGGGAGGTTGACGAAGAAGACCCAGTGCCAGCTGATGGTCTGCGTCAGGGCACCGCCGGCGAGCAGACCCAGCGAGCCGCCGGCGGACTGGACGAAGCTGTAGATGCCGATGGCCCTGGCCCGTTCCTTCGGCTGCGGGAACAGGGTGACGACCATGCCGAGGGTGACGGCGGAGGTCACGGCGCCGCCGATGCCCTGGACGAACCGGGAGGCAAGCAGCGTCTGCGGGCTCTGGGACACACCGCACAGCGCCGAGGCGACCGTGAAGAGGATCAGCCCGGCGACGAAGACGCGCTTGCGCCCTATGAGGTCACCGAGCCGCCCGGCGAGCAGCAGCAGGCCGCCGAAGGGGATCAGATAGGCGTTGACCACCCAGGCCAGACCCGATGCGGAGAAGCCGAGGTCCTGCTGGATGGTCGGCAGCGCCACGCTCACGACGGTCCCGTCGAGGATGACCATCAACTGCCCGGCGCAGAGCACGGCCAGTGCCGCCCAACGTGCTGACTGTGCCGATGAGTCGGTTCTCCGCATGGCGATGACCTCCAATGGTGCACGACTTGTTACAGCAGTCATCTTCTGTAACCATGGCGCCCGGCGGAAGGAGGCACATTCATGTCACGCAGTCACACCGATGTGTCCGAGCAGGTCAGCAACGAGGCGTGTCCGCTCACCGAAGTCCTCGACCGTGTGGCGGGCAAGTGGAGCATCGGGATCCTGGTCGCCGCCGCGCACGGACCGGTCCGGTTCACCGAGCTGGAACGCTCGATCGCCGGCATCAGCCGACGCATGCTCACCCTGAACCTGCGCAAGCTCGAGCGCGACGGCCTCCTGATCCGGACCGTGTACCCCACCGTGCCGCCCAAGGTGGAGTACAGCCTCACGCCGATGGCCCGTGAACTGCATGCGACCCTGACCGGACTGGTCGGGTGGGCAGAGCGTCACCGAGCCGACATCGCCGACGCCCGCGCCGCCTACGACGCGGCCACGGCGTCGGCGCCCTGACGTGTGCCGGTGGACGCTGTCGACTGCTCGGTGTCTTGCGGCGCCGCGGGGTGCGGTGCGGCGCGGCTTGGTACGGCGCGGCAGGGCACGGTGTGGCTCGGCATCGTGCGGGTACGGCGCGCCAGGGTGCGGTGCAGCTCGAAGCTGTGTTCGCGATAGCGTGGCGGTATGCGCCATGAGGTCACCGACTCCGACACCGCGACCACCGTCGGCAGCGGTGATGTGCCCGTCCTCGCCACGCCGCGACTGATCGCGTGGATGGAGGCGGCGACGATGGAGGCCGCCGCGCCCTTCGCCGGGGCGGGCCGCACCACCGTGGGCACGGCGGTACGCATCGAGCACCTGCGCGCGTCCCGGGTGGGCGAACTGGTCGAGGTCACCGCCGAGGCACCGTCCACCGCGGACGGCCGGCGGCTGACCTTCACGGTGCAGGCGGTCGACGGCTCGGGCAACGTGATCGCGACCGGCGAGATCGACCGGGCGGTCGTCGACCGGGAGCGGTTCCTGGCGGCCGTGTCGGCGCCGGTCGCAGGGCGCTGAGGCGGGGCGCTGACGCGAGGGCTCCACGAGTGACACCGGCGGCCCGGCATGCGCCGGCAGGCGCCTGGGACGGGCGGATGACGGCGGCCTCCGCCGCCCGGAGGAGCCGGTCCGTCCGTGCGGTTGAGGCATCGGACCCGGGTGAGGTGGGAGTTTCGAGGCAGCGGGTGAACGCCCGACCTCCTTGCTCCCGTGGAGAACTGACCATGCGTAAGCTCACCGTCGCCGTGGCACTCGGCACCGCGGCCGCCGCCCTCCTGACCGGCACCGCCACCACCGCTGCGGCAACGCCCCGGGTGCCCGCGGAGCACCTGGCCGTGCACAGCTGGACCCTGCTGAACGAGCACGGCCCCGGCGCCAACCCCGGCGAGCGGCTCACCGCCCGGGTGGACGCCCGGACCGTCGGCGACCGCACCCGCGGGCACGCCGTCGTCGTGCACGAGTTCATCGGGAAGGGCACGGTCCGGGTCGAGTTCGACGTCGACTGCCTGACCCTCGACGGTGGCGCCGTCACCGTCACCGGGCCGGTCGCCACGGCCACCGCCACCCCGGTCGACAAGCCGCCGACCACCGGGCCGGCCGGCTGGCACCCCGAGACGGGGCTCACCTTCTACCCGGCCGACCAGCACGGCGAGCACCGGGTCGGCTGGGCCGGCGCCGACCTGCTGGACCCGAGCAAACCCGCCCGGGCGACGAAGTGCACCCCGGTCCCGGCCGGCCTGTGGGTCATAGGGGGCCGCACCGTCGTCCACAAGTGACACCTCTGGCTGGTCGTACGGGCGGGATGGATCGCTTTCGTAGGTCGTACGGGCGGGAGGGATCGCTTTGGTAACCGTCTCGCACACGGGCGATCACGGCCCCTCCCCCGCACGCGACCTGCTTCCCGGCAGCAGGGAATGATCGGCCCAGCACTCACCTTGCGGCCCTGACGCTCTCCTGCCGGGCCCCGTACGCAGAGGATTCACGCGTGAAGCACCACCGGACCGCAGCGCTGGTTCTGGCGCTCGCAGGACTGACGCTGCCTGCTTGCGCCGCGAGTTCGGACGCACCGGCCGACACCGGTCGGCAGAAGGTCCTCGACCGGCTCGCCGCAGCCGACGACGCCCCTTACTCGGCCGCGATGAGAGCCGTCACGCAGTCGGGGTCCAGACGACTGCAGCTCATGACCGGCCGGATCAACCTCAACGCGCCCTTGACGGGGCGCGCGACAGAGACGACCGAGCAATACACCGAGGACGTCGTGATCACCCGGCAGAAGGTGTACCGGCGTGCCGCCGGTGCGCACGGCAGGTGGCAGGAGTTCCCCGCGTCGGCGGCCAAGGGCGGCATTCCCGCGGACCGGCTTCCGCAGTATGTGCGGCTCATGCTCGGGCGCGGCGGCTCGGTCCATCGCGGCGACGAACCCGTCCGGGTGTCGGCGCGCCTCACGCCCGCGGACGTCGAGTCGGTCGACGTGGCCGTCGGGCGCAATCTGCGCTCCGCCACCGCGATCGACACCGATGCGTGGATCGACAAGGCGGGCCGGGTCGTCCGGGTGCGGCAGACCATCCACGTGACGTCCGGCCCGGACGTCGAGAACACCTTCACGCTTACCGATTTCGCCCGCGCCATCGTGATCGGCGCACCGGCCGCGCGGTGAGCGCGTGCGGCGGAGCGCCGATGCGGCGGCGGGCCGGGGCGCCTTGTGGTCGACCACTGGCTGCACCCGTGCACGGTGCCGCGATTCGGGGCGCTCTGTCTCCCGTGGCCGTGCCCTCGGCCAGGCCGTAGCGCAGGTACACGGTGCCTTTCGAGGACGACCGACGTCAGGGAGCAGCAGGTTCAGCGCGTGCCGGTCCGCTTCCGCACCGGCGCGGCGGGCGCCGGGTCACCTGGGGGCCGCCGTACCGCGAAACCGGCCGTCAAGGCGAGCATGGAGCGGGCCACCAGGACCGAGGGTGAGCCACGGCCGGTCGTGGGAGCGTCCGGGGTGGCCGCCCACTGCTCCACCGCCACGCGGATGGCGCCCGCCGCGGCGGCCGCCAGCAGGCGCACCGTGAACGGGTCGGCCGCCTTCCCCGCGCGCTCCGCGAGCAGCGCCGCCAGCGTCTGCTCCGCCTCCAGATTGATGCGCGCCCACACCGTCCGCAGCGCGGGGTCCTGCTCGGCGGCGCGCAGCAGACCGCCGGTCAGCCGCATCGCCTCAACGGCCTGCTCGTCCTCGGGGGTGAGCGCGGCCACGGCGACCTCGCGGAGCGTGTCCGCGTCCGGAAGCGTCCCCGGGGTGTCCGGGATCATGGCCAGCCAGCGCCGGGCGCCGTCGGCGAGCATCGGCTCGACGGCGTCCTCCTTGCTGCGGAAGTACCGGTAGAAGGTGCGCAGGCCCACGCCCGCCTCGGCGGCGATCTCCTCGGCCGTCGTGCCGTCGGCACCCCGCTCGGCGAAGAGGCGGCAGGCCACGCGGGCGATCTCCCGCCGGGTTCCGGCCATACGGCGCCGGGTCAGGGGCGAGCGCGTGGCCGCCCCGTCGTGCACGGGCAGCGGGGTCACCTGTCCACCCTCCTGATCTTGACCATCACGCCCTCAGATTACGTCGGATGCCAGGGCGGCGGACTGCGCCGTGTGGCATGCCGTGCCGCTCGGCACGGCGGCGGACAGTGCCGCGTCGCACACCGCGCCGCACGGCACCCGCATGCCACAGCGCACACCGTGCCACACGGCACATCGTGTCATATGGCATGACGTGCCATGCAGGCATAGAGTGCAGAAGACCCCACCACTCGCCCGAGGGAAGGACTCACCATGCACACGCTCGACGGGAAGACCGTTCTGATCACCGGCGCGGCCCGAGGGCTCGGTGCCGAGGCCGCGCGGCAGGCCGTCGCCGCCGGGGCCAACGTCCTCGTCACCGACGTGCTCGACGACGGCGCCCGCACCGCCAAGGAGCTCGGCGAGCGGGCCCGCTACCTGCACCACGACGTCACCTCCGAGCAGGACTGGCAGGCAGCTGTCGACTTCGCGACGGCCGAGTTCGGCGGCCTGGACGGTCTGGTGAACAACGCCGGCATAGCGACGGGCTCGCTCTTCGCCGAAGAGTCGGTCGAACGCTTCCGCAAGGTGGTCGACGTCAACCTCACCGGCGTGTTCATCGGCATGAAGACCGTCGTACCGGCGCTGCGGGCGCGCGGCGCGGGGTCCATCGTCAACATCTCCTCCGCGGCCGGCCTGATGGGTCTGGCGCTCACGGCCGGGTACGGCGCCTCGAAGTGGGGTGTGCGGGGACTGAGCAAGCTGGCGGCCGTGGAGCTGGGCACCGAGCGCATCCGCGTCAACTCCGTGCATCCCGGCATGACGTACACGCCCATGACCGCCCGGACCGGGATCCAGCGCGGTGAGGGCAACTACCCCAACACGCCGATGGGCCGGGTCGGTGAGGCCGCCGAGATCGCCGGGGCCGTGGTGTTCCTGCTGTCCGACGCCGCGTCCTACGTCACCGGTGCCGAGCTGGCCGTCGACGGCGGCTGGACCGCCGGGCCCACCGTCGCCTACGTCATGGGGCAGTAGGGGCACCGGGAGGCGCCCCGGGGACGACCCCGCCCGCACAGGAGCGCCGGACCACCCCCGGTCCGGCGCTTTGTCATGTCTTCACACCGCCCTGCCCCTCCGCCTTTCCCGCTCAGCGGGAGCTTTCCTCGCGCGGCACGCTCTCCTCCTTGTATGACTCTGTATGACTAATCGAAATACTTCGAGCCGTAATACAGCACCACTTCAGAAGAGGAGCCCGCCGTGAAGTTCTCGATGATCTTCGAGGCGCAGACCGCCGACCCGTCCCCCGCGGCGGAGCGCCGGGTCATCCATGACTGCGTCGAACAGGCCGTGCACGCCGAGGAGATGGGCTTCGACCGGATCTGGGCGGTCGAGCACCACTCGCTGACCCAGTACGCGCACATGAGCGCGTCCGAGGTGTTCCTCACCTGGGTCGCCGCCCGTACCTCCCGGATCCGCATCGGCCACGGCGTGGTGACGATGCCGTTCGGCTACCAGCACCCGGTCCGGGTCGCCGAGCGCGCCGCCATGCTCGACGTGCTCTCCGGCGGCCGCGTCGACATCGGCGCCGGGCGCGGGGCCACCCGCCAGGAGATGTCCATGTACGGGGTGCGCGCCGAGGACACCTACCCGCAGATGGAGGAGGCGCTGCGGATCTTCAGCAGCGCCTGGCGGGAGGAGACGTTCGAGTGGCACGGCTCGCTCGACATCGGCCCCGGTGCCGTCCTCCCCCGGCCGGTGCAGGACCCGCACCCGCCGCTGTTCATGGCGTGCAGCAAGCACGACACCCTCAAGCTCGCCGCCGAACTCGGCATCGGCGCCCTGGTGATGGGTTTCGCCGGGGCGGACGACGTACGGACCATGCGCAAGGTCTACGACGAGGCGATCGCCACCCGCAGCGGCGAGCGGTTCGTGTCGACCGAGGTCAACAACCATTTCTCCGCACTGTGCCCGACCGTGGTGCTGGACGACGCCGAGAAGGCGCACCGCATCGGCACCCGGGGGCAGCGGTTCTTCGCCGAGTCCATCGCGCACTGGTACGGCAACGGGCCCGCGCCGACCGGGTACGCCGACGACGAGGACCATGTCGCCGCGATGGAGAAGGACCGCGAGGTCCTGGTCGCCAAGCTGCACGAGGCGCAGATCCCCGTCCGCCCGGTCGACACCGGCCAGTTCAACGCCAAGCACGCGTACGGCACCGCCGAGACCGCCATCGCCTACGTCGAGCAGCTGCGCGAGATCGGCGTCGACGAGGTCATGTGCCTGATCCAGATGGGCACGGTGCCGCAGGAGGTGTGCATGGAGACCATCCGGCAGTGGGGCGAGAAGGTCATCCCGTACTTCCGTGCCCTTCAGGCGGGGGCCGAGTGATGGCGGGGCGGCTGGACGGCAAGGTCGTCGTCGTCACCGGGGCGGGCCGGGGTCAGGGCGCCGCGGAGGCGCGGCTGTTCGTCGAGCAAGGGGCGCGTGTGGTGCTCACCGACGTCCGTGAGGAGGAGGGGCTCGCCGTCGCCGACGACCTCGGCGACCACGGGACGTTCGTCGCGCACGACGTCACGGACCTGGCCGGCTGGCAGCGGGTCGTGGAACGCGGGCTCGACGCGTACGGCCGGATCGACGCCCTGGTCAACAACGCGGCGCTGTGGCGCACCGCGCCCGTCGAGGAGGACACCGAGGAGAATCTGCGGCGGTTGCTGGAGGTCAACCTCGTCGGGCCGTTCCTGGGGGTGCAGGCCGTCGTCCCGGCGATGCGCGCCGGCGGCGACGGCGGATCGATCGTCAACATCTCCTCCACCGCCGGGCTGGTCGGCATCGAGGGCCACGCCTCGTACGGCGCGACGAAGTTCGGTCTGCGCGGGCTGACCAAGTCCGCCGCCCTGGACCTGGCCCGGCACCGCATCCGGGTGAACTCCGTGCACCCCGGGATGGTCGACACGCCGATGGTCGCGGGCGCGCTCGGCGCGGACGCCGGGCACCAGGAGTGGCCCAACGTGCCGCTGCGCCGGATGGGCCGCCCCGAGGAGGTCGCGGAGCTGGTGCTGTACCTGGTGTCCGACGCGTCGGCGTACGTCACCGGCGCGGAGTTCGCCATCGACGGCGGGCTGACGGCGAAGTGAACGATCCGCTCACACCTCGTGCCCGCAAGCTCGCCGACGCCATGTCGGCGGGCTTCCCGGACCCGGGCCTCGGCCCGGTCGCTCCGGCCGCGCTGCGGCAGGCCTCCCGGGCCGGCGTAGGGGCGCGGCCGGTGCGGCCGCTGTCCCGGGTCACGGACCGGTCCGTGCCCGGGCCCGCCGGGGCGCCGGACGTCCCGGTGCGGATCTACGAGCCGTCGGCCGCCGGTGAGGCCGCGCCGCCGGTCGTGGTGTTCTTCCACGGCGGCGGCTGGGTCCTGTGCGATCTCGACACCCACGACGGCCTCTGCCGTGAACTCGCCTTCCGCACGGGCGCGGTGGTGGTCTCGGCCGACTACCGCCGTGCCCCCGAGCACCGCTTCCCGTCCGCCGCCGAGGACGCCTACGCGGTCACCGCGTGGGTGTCCGCCCATGCGGACCGGCTGGGGTGGGATGCGGGCCGGCTGGCCGTGGCGGGCGACAGCAGCGGAGGCAACCTCGCGGCGGCCGTGACGCTGATGGCACGGGACCGCGGCGGACCCGCTCTCGCGGCCCAGCTGCTGGCGTACCCGGTGCTGGACCACCGCATGGCGGCCGCCTCGTACCGCACGTACGCGACCGGCTTCTTCCACACCACGGCGCACATGCGCTGGTACTGGCAGCAGTATCTCGGCACGGACGGCGACGGCGCGCATCCGTACGCCTCCCCCGGTCTCGCGCCCGATCTGTCCGGGCTGCCGCCGGCGGTCGTGGTGCTGCCCGAATGCGATCCGCTGCGTGACGACGGGCTCGCCTACGCCCACCGGCTCGTAGCGGCCGGCGCCACGGCCCAGGTGCGGGTGTGGCCCGGTGTGTTCCACGGGTTCCTGGGCCTCGGCGGGGTGCTCCCGGAGGCCGACCGGGCGCTCACCGAGGCGGCGAGCGCCCTGCGGGCCGTGCTCACGCCGTCGGGCGCACCCGGCGTGCGATGTCGTCGACCGCCAGCCAGCTGAACGTCATGGCGGGGCCGATGGTCGCACCCGGACCGGGATAGGTCTCGCCCATGACGGCGGACGAGACGTTGCCGGAGGCGTACAGGCCCTCGACGGCCGTGCCGTCCTCCCGCAGCACGCGGGCGGTGGCGTCGGTGACCAGGCCGCCCTTGGTGCCGATGTCGCCGGGGTGCACGGGGACGGCGTAGAACGGGCCCTTCTCCAGCGGCGCGAGGTTGGGGTTGGGCAGCGTCGGGTCGCCGTAGTAGCGGTCGTAGACGCTGTCGCCGCGGTGGAAGTCCTCGTCGCGGCCGGCCCGGGCGAAGCCGTTGAAGCGGTCCACGGTGGCGCGCAGCCGGCCGGGATCCGCGCCGATCCGTCCGGCCAGTTCCTCGACGGTGGCCGCCTTCGTGACGAAGCCGCTCTCCAGCCACGCCTTGGGGAACGGCTGGCCCGGGAAGAGGCCGAGGAACAGGTAGCGGGCCTTGGCGGTGGCGTCGAGGATCATCCAGGACGGCACGGTGGTCGCGCCGGGCCTGTCGTTGGCGTACATGGCGTCGACGAACTCGTGGTACGGCGCGGCCTCGTTGGCGTAGCGCTCGCCCGCGGAGTCCACGATCACCATGCCGGGGATGCCGCGGTCGGCGACCAGGAAGAACGGCCGACCGCCGGGCGGCACCGCGGACGGGGCACCCCACACCTTGTCCATGAGGTCGACGGCGGCGCCGACGGCCATGCCCATCTCCAGGGCGTCCCCGGTCTGGCCCTCGGGTGCCGAGCTCCACTCGGTGGAGGTCGGCGACGGCAGGTGTTTCTCGCGCAGTTGCTGGTTCTGCGAGAAGCCGCCGGAGGCGAGGACCACGCCTCCGGTGGCGCGGACGGTGAGGTCCCGGCCGTCGCGGGTGACGCGGACGCCGGTGATCCGGCCGTTCTCCTCGACCAGTGCGGTCACCGGGGCCGACAGCCACAGGTCACCGCCGAGGGTGTGCAGTGAGTGCCGCATGCGGGCGACGAGCGCCTCGCCGAGGGAGAGCAGTTTCCGGCGGGTGAGCAGGGCCCCGGCCGCGCGCATGCCCACCTTGAGCGAGGTGCGCCGTCCTTCCCAGGTGCGGGCGACCATGTTGAGGTGCCGGAAGTCCCGGGAGGTGATGGTGAGTCCGTAGGTGGGCAGCCCGGCCCGGCGCAGGGTGGCGCGCTGCTGCGGCGCGAGCCGGTTGAGGTCGAAGATCTCCGGTTCGACGGAGCGGCCCTGCGGGTAGCCGCCGAGGCGCTCCGGGTAGTAGTCGGAGTATCCGGGGGTGTGGACGAACCTCACCGCGGTGCGGTCGTGGAACTCGCGCACCATGCGCGGTCCGTGCTCGATGTAGGCGTCCTTGCGGGCGGCGGGGACCCGGTCGCCGACGGTGGCGTCGAGGTAGGCGCGGGCCTTCTCGGGGGTGTCGCCGAGGCCGGCGGCGTCCAGGTGGAAGTTGTTCGGTACCCAGATCGCGCCGCCGGACAGGGCGGTCGTACCGCCGTAGCGGTCGGTCTTCTCCACCACCAGGACGGTCAGTCCGCGCAGCCGGGCGGTGATGGCCGCGGCCAGGCCGGCGGCGCCGGAGCCGGCCACCACGACGTCGTAGGTGTGGTCCCACTCGGTGCTCATACGGTCCTCTCTCGGTGAGCGGGGTTCAGCGGGCGGTGACGTGGGCGTCGGTGAGGACCGGGGCGTCGTCGCGGTCGGCGGCGGTGGCCGTCAGCCGGTAGCCGTCGCCGGTCTCCCACAGGCGCAGGCGCAGGGTCTCGCCGGGGAAGAACACCCCGGCGAAACGCGTCCCGCAGCCGGTGACGCGGCTGGTGTCACCGCCCAGCAGGCGGTCGGTGACCGCCTTGACCGCGATGCCGAAGGTGCACAGCCCGTGCAGGACGGGCCGGTCGTATCCGGCGCGGCGGGCGGTGGCGGGGTCGGCGTGCAGCGGGTTCCAGTCCCCGGCGAGCCGGTACAGCAGTGCCTGCTGGGGAAGCGTCGGGATGTCCAGCACCAGGCCGGGCTCCCCCTCGGGTGCGGGACGGCGGGCCGAGGGGCCGCGGTCGCCGCCGAAGCCGCCCTCCCCGCGTACGAAGATGTGGTTGCGCTGGGTGATCAGCGGGGTGCCGTCCTCGTCGAGGAGGGTGGACTCCTGGACGACGACGGCGGCGGTCTTCTTGTCGTACACGGCCGGGACCCGGGTGAGGGTGGTCGCCCGGGCCGCCGCGGGCAGCGGCCGGTGCACGGTGATCTCCTGGCCGCCGTGCAGCACGGCGGCCAGGTCGATGTCGACACCCGGCGTCTCGAACACCTGGAACCCCACTCCCCCGGTGCCGCCGGCCACCACGCCGAAGGTGGGCAGCACCTGCAGGCCCTGCTCGTGTCCCTCGTAGACGTACCGCAGTTGGGCCGGGTCGGTCTCGGGGACGCCCGCGCCGAGCGCCAGATGGTACAGCCGCACGTCGCGGTCGTCCCAGACGGCCGTGGCGCGCACGGGCGGGGCGGAGGTGGCCTTCTCGACGTCGATCGGCATGGCAGGTGGTTTCCTTTGACGGTCGGTTCGCGAAGGTGCCGGTGGCGTAGCGGCTGTGACGGTCAGTTCGCAAAGGTGCCGGTGGCGTAGCGGCTGCGGAAGTACAGCAGCGGCCGTCCGCCCTCCTGGGCGGCGAGGTCGATCACCTCGCCGGTGACGAGGTAGTGGTCGCCTGCCTCGTGGACGTCCGCGAGCCGGCAGTCGACGGTGGCCAGGGCGCCGTCGATGCGCACGGTCCCGTGGTCGCCCGCCTGCCAGGGGATGCCCGCGAACTTGCCGGGGCCGCTGCGGCCGAGCGCGGCGCAGGTGTCCTTCTGGTCCTCGGCCAGGATGTTGACGCAGAAGCGGCCCGCCCGCTGGATCCTCGGCCAGCTCGTGGAGGTCTTCGCGACGGCCAGCATGACCAGCGGGGGGTCGAGGGAGAGAGAGGCGAAGGACTGGCAGGCGAATCCGACCGGCTCGCCCTCGTCGAGGCCGGCCACCACGGTGATGCCGCTGGCGAAGCGGCCGAGGACGTCCCGGAAGGCGGCCGGGTCGATCGGGTGGTCGTTCAGCCGTTCCACTGGTGGCCCCAGAAGCTGTCGGCGGTGATCTCCTTGGCGACCCAGGCGGCGGGGTCGACGATCAGTCCGTCCCAGCCGTACTCGACCTGGAATCCGCCGGGGGCCTGGGCGTAGAAGGACACCATGTGGTCGTTGGTGTGGCGGCCGAGGCTGGAGGCGATGGGGATGCCGGCGGCGTTCATCCGGTCCAGGCCGCGGCCGACGTCGTCCAGGGTCTCCAGTTCCACCATGAAGTGGACGATGCCCGGGGGCAGCGCGGCCGGGTAGAGGCCGAGGCTGTGGTGGCGGCGGTTGGGGCTGAGGAAGTGCATCCAGTGGAAGTCCCGCTGCTCGGCGGCGGTCGGGACGGCCTGCGGCGGCAGCTTCATCGAGTCGCGCAGCTGGAAGCCGAGCAGGTTCTCGTAGAAGTCCAGCGCGGCCTCGACGTCCGGCACGGGCAGCACGACGTGGCCGAGGCCGAGGTCGCCGGTGACGAAGCGGTTGCCGTAGGGGGTGCCGAGCGGGGTGTGGTCCTGCGCCTGGCCCCAGTAGATCTCCAGCGGGTTGCCGCAGGGGTCGCTCACGTGGATCATGCCGCGGACGCGGCGCTCGGCGAGTTCCCCGGCGTCGGCCGGCTTGACGGCGTGGCCCGCGGCCTCCAGTTCCTCGCCGGCCCGGGCGAGGGCGGCGGCGTTCGCCACCTCCCAGCCGGCCGCGAGCAGCCGGTCGCTCTCGCCGGCCTGGACGGCGATGCGGTGGGCTCGGTCGTCCATGCGCAGGTACAGGGTGTCCTCGGTGGTGCCGGCGGCCTCCACCATGCCGAGGACGTCGAGCGTGTACGTACGCCACTCGGCGAGCTTGGTGGTCTCCAGGCGCAGGTAGCCGAGAGCTCGGATGTCCATGGTCGGCCTTTCGGTCGCAGCGGGGGTGGGTCAGTGGGAGAGGAAGTCGAGCGCGAGGCGGTTGAACTCGTCGGCCCGTTCGGTCTGGGCCCAGTGGCCGCAGTGCGGGAAGACGTGCAGGCGGGCGTCGGGGATGGTCTTGAGGGCGACGAGCGCGCCGTCGAGCGGGTTGACCCGGTCCTCGCGGCCCCAGGTCAGCAGCACCGGCTGGGTCATGCGGTGGGCGTCGCGCCACAGCATCCAGTCCTCGGCCCAGGCCGGGTTGGCGAAGGCGGCCCCCATCCGGGCGCTGCCCAGCCGGTTGTCGGGGTCGGTGGCCGACGCCCAGCGTTCCTCGACGAACTCGTCGGTGACGACCGACTGGTCGTACGCCATGACACCGAGGAAGGCGCGCAACTGGTCCTTGGTCGGCTCGGGCGCGGCGTTGAACTCGAACAGCCGCTTGATGCCCTCGGTCGGGTCGGGGGCGAAGAGGTTGACGGAGACACCGCCGGGGCCCATGAGGATCAGCTTGCCGGCCTTGCCGGGGTGGTTCAGGGCCATGCGGACGGCGGTGCCGCCGCCGAGCGAGTTGCCGACGAAGTGCGCCTGGGCGATGCCCAGTTCGTCCATCAGGGCGGCGACCGCGTCGGCGCTGTAGCTGAAGTAGTCCTTGTCGAGTTCCGGCTTGTCCGAGCGGCCGAAGCAGGGCTGGTCGACCAGCAGGGTGCGGAAGTGCCCGGCGAACACCGGCAGGTTGC
Organism: Streptomyces sp. NPDC104814; assembly: GCF_055583185.1. Classification (NCBI taxonomy): domain Bacteria; kingdom Bacillati; phylum Actinomycetota; class Actinomycetes; order Kitasatosporales; family Streptomycetaceae; genus Streptomyces; species Streptomyces sp. NPDC104814. The sequence goes on from NZ_JBVJOL010000007.1 coordinate 370,837, forward strand.
GGCCGAAGTTGCTCCAGCCGGACGCGCCGGGGCCGCCGCCGTGCAGCATGATCACCACAGGAGCGTCCTGCGGCCCGGCCTCGTGGTAGTGCAGGGTGAGCCGGCCGGCCTTGCCGGTGCGGGAGGTCGACGCGTAGGTGAGCTCTGTCATGGGGGCGCCCCTTCTCAGGCCATCGAGTCGTGGATGTCCAGGCCGAGCGCGCTCTGCCCGAACATCACCAGGGCACGCTCGGGGTCGTTGGCGGCGTGGCCGCGGCCGGTGTGCGCGTCGCGCCAGGCACGCTGGACGGGGTGCGCGCCGGTGCGCATGGCGTTGCCGCCGGCGTTCTCCATCAGCAGGTCCAGGGCGGCGACCGAGCGCTCGGTGGCGAGGACCTGGTCCCGGCGGGTGCGGGTGCGCAGGGACATCGGGATCTCCTCGCCGCGCCGGGCGAGGGCGTACATGTCGGCGATGTTGCGGCTCAGCTGGAGCCAGGAGGCGTCGATGTCGCTTCCGGCGCGTGCGATGCGGACCTGCGCGAAGGGGTCCTCGGCGACCTTCTGGCCGTAGGAGACGCGGAAGCGCTGCCTCGTCGCCTCCAGGTAGGCCTCGTAGGCGCCTTCGGCGATGCCGACGATGGGGGTGGAGATGGTCGTGGTGAACACGCCGGCGTACGGAAGGCGGTACAGCGGCTCGGGGTTGAGTTCGTGACCGGGGACCTTCAGCGCGGTGACCGGGCCGAAGCTCAGCGCGCGGTGCTCGGGCACGAAGACGTCCTCGACGACGACGTCGTTGCTGCCGGTGCCGCGCAGGCCGACGGTGTCCCACACGTCGTCCACGCGGTACTCGGTGCGGGGGATCAGGAAGGTGCGCATGTCGACGACGTTGCCCTCGGCGTCCGGCACGAGGCAGCCGAGCAGCGCCCACTGGGCGTGGTCGCAGCCGGAGGAGAAGTGCCAGCGGCCGGTGAGCCGGAAGCCGCCGTCGACCGCGGTGGCCTTGCCGGTGGGGGCGTAGGAGGAGGCGATGCGGGTCTTGGGGTCCTGGCCCCACACCTCCTGCTGGGCCCGCGGGTCGAACAGGGCGACGTGCCAGGGGTGTACGCCGACGACGGAGGCGACCCAGCCGGTGGAGCCGCACGCCTTCGCGATCTCCTTGACGGCGGTGTAGAAGACCACGGGGTCGGCGGCCCGGCCGCCGAAGGCCTTGGGCTGCAGCAGCTGGAAGAAGCCGGTGGCCTCCAGTTCCTTGACGGAGGTGTCGGGCACACGGCGCTGCGTCTCGGCCTCGGCCGCGCGTTCGCGCAGCGTCGGGGCCAGGGCTCGGATCGCGGCCAGTACGTCTTCGGCCATGGACATCCCCTCTCGGGTGGGCGTGGCGGCGGAAGTGGCAGGACCGTACGGCGCGCCGGCGGCGGAGCGACACCGGCGGCTCCCACTGAGCGGGAAGGGCCCCCGGCGGCGTGCGAACACCGCCCCGGGCGGGGCGGTTTCCCGGTCACCGGGAGCCGGGGCATGTGAGCCGCAGCACCGCCGCTCTACGCTCCTGGCCGCATTCCGCGAGGAGAGGAGACGACGGCGTGAGACCGTACGCAGCAGCGGATGTCGGCACCTGGGACCTCACCGCCGATGTGGTGGTCGCCGGGTACGGGGTGGCCGGGGCCGCGGCCGCCGTGGAGGCCGCGCGGGCCGGCGCCGAGGTGCTGGTGCTGGAGCGCGCCGGAGGCTGGGGCGGGGCCGCCGCGCTGGCCGGTGGCTTCATCTACCTGGGCGGCGGCACCGCCCTGCAGCGGGCCTGCGGGTTCGACGACTCACCGGAGGAGATGGCCGCGTTCCTGACGGCGGCGATGGGTCCCGGCGCGGACGCGGCGAAGATCTCCGCGTACAGCGAGGGAAGCGTCGCGCACTTCGACTGGCTGGTCGGGTGCGGTGTGCCGTTCCGGCCGGTCTTCTACGGCGAACCCGCCTGGGAGCCGGCCGGCGACGAGGGCCTGATGTACTCGGGTGGTGAGAACGCCCACCCGTTCAGCGAGTTGGTGCGGCCGGCGCCGCGCGGCCATCTGCCGCAGATGCGCAACAAGCGCACCGGTGAGCGCGGCGGCGGGTACATGCTCATGAAACCGCTGGTGGAGACCGCCGAACGGCTCGGCGTGAAGGCCCATTACGGCACGCGCATCGAGCACGTGGTGGTGGAGCGTGACGGCAGGGTGTGCGGGGTGATCGCCCGCAGCTACGGCGAGCGGGTCGCCGTGCGGGCCCGGCGCGGTGTGGTGCTCGCCACCGGCAGCTTCACCTACAACGAGGAGATGCTGGCCGCGCACGCCCCGCTGCTGGTGGGCCGGCCGGGTTCCGCGGTCGAGGAGCACGACGGCGTCGCCGTCCGGCTGGCGCAGGGGCTGGGCGCCGGTGTGGCGCACATGGACGCCTGCGAGGTCGCCGTCCACATGGATCCGCAGTACCTGATCCGCGGGATCGTGGTGAACGGCCTCGGGCAGCGGTTCGTCAACGAGGACACCTATCCGGGCCGGATCGGTCAGGCCGCGCTCTTCCACCAGGGCGACGAGACGTTCCTGGTACTCGACGAGGAGGGCTTCGAGGAGGCCCGGCGGGTCTCCGCCGCACCGGAGGTGCTGCAGCTGCGGCCGGCGTGGGTGTGCGCCTCCGCGGCGGAGCTGGGCGCCGAGATGGGGCTGCCGCCCGGCGCGCTGGAGGCGACGCTGGAGGTCTACAACCGGCACGCCGGACAGGGCCGGGACCCGCTGCTGCACAAGGCGGCGCGCTGGGTCCGGCCGCTGCGCGGCCCGCTGGGCGCGGTGGATCTGCGGGGCATGACCTCCGGCTTCGCGCTGGGCGGGCTGACCACCGGTACGGACGCGGCGGTGCTGCACGTCAGCGGCGAGCCGATCCCGGGGCTGTACGCGGCAGGACGCGCCACGGCGGGCATCGCCGCCTGGGGCTACGCCAGCGGTGCCTCCCTGGGTGACGGCAGCTTCTTCGGGCGCAGGGCGGGACGCAGCGCCGCGCTGGCCCGGTAGCGCGCACGGGGGGTGGGCCGCGTCATGCCGCGGCCCGCCCTCGTGTGCCGTCGGGGGCGGGGGCAGGCCGTATGGAGCCCGCCCCCGAGCCCTAGGGTCTGTCCTTTGGACGCCGGGATGATCCAAACGACAGGCCCTAGGTCACCGCGCCTGCCGGGCCAGGTCGTGCGCGGCGATGTGGCCGAAGACCATGGCGGAGCCGATCGGCACGCCGGGGCCGGGATAGCAGGGCCCGGACACCGAGGCGGCGGTGTTGCCCGCCGCATACAGGCCGGGGATCGGGGTGCCGTCCTCGCGCAGCACCCGCGCCCGGACGTCGGTGCGTACGCCGCCCTTGGTGCCCAGGTCGCCCAGGACGATCCGCACCGCGTGGAACGGGCCCTTGTCGAGGGGCACCAGAGCGGGGTTGGCGCCCTCGCCCTGGGCGAAGAAACGGTCGTAGGGATCCTCGCCGCGGTGGAAGTCGGCGTCCACGCCGTTCGCCGCGTGGCCGTTGAAGGTGGTCACCGTCTCGCCCAGCGCGCCCGCGTCGACGCCGATCCGCTCGGCGAGGGCGTCCACGGTGTCCGCGGTGTGCCACAGCCCGGCCGCGGTGAAGGCGGGGCGGTCGGCGGGGACGACGGTGATCCCGGGCAGCGTGTCACCGAACCGTCCGTCGAACACCCACCAGACCGGGTTGTCCGGCCCGGTACCCACACCGGCGGCGAGCATCTGACGGCCCATCCGGTCGTACGGCAGTGACTCGTTGGCGAACCTGCGTCCAGAGCCGTCGACGAAGATGCCGCCGTGCAGGCCGAGGGTGAAGGCGGCGGAGCCGTCGGGGAAGCACAGCGACGGACACCACCACGCCTGGTCCAGCAGCCCGGTGGCGGCTCCGGCCTCGACGGCGGCGAGCAGCGCCTGGCCGGTGTTGCCGCCGGGCGCACCCATCGTCCAGTCGGCGCCGGGCAGCCCCTGCCAGTCCCGGCGCAGCCGCGCGTTCGCCTCGAAGCCACCGGCGGCGAGCAGGACACCGCGACGGGCGCGGATACGAAGGGTGCGGCCTTCGTTCTCGGCCTCGGCGCCGATCACGCGGCCGTCCTCGGTGAGCAGCCGGGTCAGCGCGGTGCGCAGCAGCGTGCGGCCGTTCCCGGTCGACTCCAGAGCCAGCAGCAGCCGGCCGATCAGTGCGCGGCCGTCGGTGAGCGGCCCGTCCGGCACCGGCAGACCGAGCCGCTCGGCCCAGGCCGGCGGGCGCACCGCGGCCAGCAGCGGGTGCGGCGCGTCCGGCTGGGGCAGGTCGACGGGGAAGACGGCCCGTCCGGCGTCGAAGCGGCCGGGTGCCGCGAAGTAGTCGGGGAACGGCCGGAACTCGAAGCGCAGGTGCGGGTTGTCCTCGAGGTGAGCGACGGTTTCCGCGGCGCGGTCGAGGTAGGCGTCCTGCAGGGCGTGCTCGGTGGCGTCACCGACCACCGCGCGGAAGTAGGCGCGCGCCAGGTCGGCGGAGTCCGTCACGCCGGCGCGTTCCTGGGCCTGGTTGCCGGGCAGCCACAGGCCCGCGCCGGAGTAGGCGGTGGTGCCGCCGAAGTACTGCGTCTTCTCCAGGACCAGGGTGTCCAGCCCGCGGGCGGCCGCCCCGTAGGCGCCGGTGAGGGCACCGCCGCCGGAGCCCACGACCAGGACGTCGCACTCCTGGTCCCACGTGTTGTGTGTGTCGGCCATCGCATCCCTCGCGTCGGTGGGTGTCGGTGGGTGGATCACGCCCGGGCGGCGCACGTCGAGTATTCGGGGACGGCGAGGCGTCGGCCACGGTGGTTTCCCGGTGAGCGGGAGACCCCCGGCGGGGTCGGTAGGGGGCCGCGGGGCAGGCCCTGGTGGGGGCGGTGAGGGGCCCTCGGAGACCCGGGCAGGTCCGGGTGGCGGCCGACAGCGACGCTGATCTCCGTACGTCAGGAGTGCGGCAACCGCCGGGCGGCGCGCCGCAGTTCCTCCTTGAGGACCTTGCCTCCGGCGTTGCGGGGCAGCTCCGGTACGGCGTGGAAGCGGCGCGGGACCTTGAAGTTGGCCAGGCGCTCCCGGGCCCAGGCGGTCAGCTGCGCGGGATCGGGCTCGGCGCCCGGCGCCGGGACGTAGAAGGCGACGCCGACCTCGCCGAGGCGCTCGTCGGGGGCGCCGACGACCGCGACGTCGGCGATCCGGTCGTGGCCGCGCAGCACGTTCTCCACTTCCGCCGGGTAGGCGTTGAAGCCGCCGACGATGTACATGTCCTTCAGCCGGTCGGTGATCGACAGGTAGCCCCGCTCGTCGAGCACACCGACGTCACCGGTGTGCAGCCAGCCGTCGGCGTCGATCGTGGCCGCGGTCGCGTCGGGATCGTCGAGATAGCCGCGCATGACGTGGTAGCCGCGCACCACCACCTCCCCGGGCTGCCCCGGCCCGCGGGGGACGCCGTCGGCGTCCACGACGCGGATCTCGGTGCCCGGCAGCGGCGGGCCCGCGGTGGTCGCCACGGTGGTGGCGTCGGCGTCGGGCGGGCAGATGGAGACGACCCCGGTGGACTCGGTGAGACCGTAGGCGCTGAACACGGCCTGGATGCCCAGCTGCGCGCGGATCTGCTCGATCAGCTCGGGATGGACGCCGGTCCCGCCGGCGCCGGCCAGGCGCAGCGCCGTCAGGTCGTGTGCGGCGCGCCGCGGATGGCCGAGCAGGCAGGTGAAGACGGTGGGCGTGGCCATCAGCACGCTGACCCGCTCCCGTTCCAGCAGGGGCAGGATCCGGTCGAGGTCGAAGACCTCCTCGGGCAGCATGGTGGCGCCGTTCAGCAGGCAGGCGACGACGCCCGCCTTGTAGCCGAAGACGTGGAAGAACGGGTTGACCAGCAGATAGCGGTCGCCCGCGCGCAGGGTGACCACCCGGGACCACTCCTCGAAGACGCGGAGTGTGTGACGGTGGGTGGTCATCACGCCTTTGGAGCGTCCCGTGGTGCCCGAGGTGAAGAGGATGTCGGCGAGGTCGTCGGGGCGGACGGCCGCGGTGCGGGCGGCGCGTTCGGCGTCCGGCACCCGCTCGCCCGCGGCCAGGTAGTCGGCCCAGCCCAGGGCTTGTTCCCCCGGCTCTCCGCGCAGCACCACCGTACCGCTCAGCCGGCCGAGGTCCTCGCCCGAGTCGCGCAGCATGGCCACGTAGTCGTTGCCGAGGAAGCCCCGCTCGGTGAACAGCAGCCGGGCGCCGCTGCGCCGGATGATGTCGGCGGCCTCGGCGGCCTTGTAGCGGGTGTTGAGGGGCACGAGGACGCCGCCCACGGACACCGCGCCGAGCGCGGCTGCTATCCACTGCCGGGTGTTGGGCGCCCAGACGGCCACCCGGTCGCCGGGGGCGATGCCGTGGGCGAGGGCGGCCCGGGCGGCCGCGTGCACCTCGTCCCGCAGGCGGGTGAAGCTCCAGCGGACCTCACCGTCGACGAGGGCCTCCTGCTCGCCGTGGACGTGGGCGGCGTGGTCGGCGAGCTGCGCGAGGGTGGCGGGGGCGTGGGGACGCGTCCCCGGCCGGTCGGTGAACACGCTCGTCATGACTCTTTCCGTTCGAGGAAGGGGTGGCTGGGGGAAGCGGACAGGGCGGAACCCCCGCCCGGATCGACGCGGGGCCGCGCGGGCGGAGCCGGGCGGGGGGCGCTGGGCGTTGGACGTTCGGCGTCGGGCGTCGGGTTGTGACGGGGGTGGGGATCAGAGCATGGGGTCCTGGACCGCGATGCCGAGCGCGTCCTTGCCGTACAGGACGAGGGCGCGTTCCACGTCGTTGGCGGCCTGGCCGCGACCGGTGTGCACGTCGCGCCAGGCGCGCTGCAGGACGCCCCCGGTGCTCAGGGCGCGTGCGCCGGCGTCGCCGAGCAGCAGGTCCAGTGCCCCGACGGCGCGTTCGGTGGCGAGCACCTGGTCCCGGCGGGTGCGGGCGCGCAGGGACGTCGGTGGTTCGTCGCCGCTGCGGGCGCAGGCGTACAGGTCGGCGATGTTGCGGGTGAGCTGGAGCCAGGCGGCGTCGATGTCGCCGGCGGCGCGGGCGATGCGGACCTGCACGAAGGGGTCCTCGGCGGCCCGCTGCCCGTAGGAGACGCTGACGCGCGCGCGGGCGGTCGCCACATGGTCGTCGTACGCGCCCTCGGCGATGCCGACCATCGCCGTCGAGATCGCGGTGGTGAAGACGGCGGCGTACGGCAGCCGGTACAGCGGCTGGGTGTTGACCTCCTGTCCGGGGCAGTGCAGGGCGCTCATGGGGCCGTAGCCGAGCGTGCGGTGTTCGGGGACGAAGGCGTCGTCGACGACGATGTCGTTGCTGCCGGTTCCTCGCAGGCCGACGGTGTCCCACACGTCCTCGACGCGGTAGGCGTCGCGGGGCAGCAGGAAGGTGCGCATGTCGACCGGCCGGCCCTGAGCGTCCGTGACGAGTCCGCCGAGCAGCGCCCACCGGGCGTGGTCGCAGCCGGAGGAGAAGGGCCAGCGGCCCCGCAGACGGAAGCCGCCGCGCACGGCGGTGACGGTACCGGCCGGGGTGTACGAGGAGCAGATCCGGGCGGCGTCGTCCTCGCCCCACACCTCCCGCTGGGCGCGCGGGTCGAACAGGGCCACGTGCCAGGGGTGCACCCCCAGGACGGCGGCGGTCCAGCCGGTCGAGCCGCACGCCTTGGCGAGTTCGCGCACGGCGTCGTAGAAGACGGCCGGATCGGCGGCGAGTCCGCCGTGGGCCGGGGGTTGCAGCAACCGGAAGAAGCCGGCCTGTTCCAGCTCCTTGACGGAGGCGTCGGGCAGGCGGCGGCGCTCCTCGGCTTCGGCGGCTCGCTCGCGCACGGCGGGGGCCAGGTCGCGAACCGCCGCGGACACGTCGTCGTCGCGCATGCGCATCCCTCTCAGGGTCCTCAGGTCGTCCTGGGGCGATGGGGGGAACCTACGCGTTACTGTTCCGAAACGAAATACCCTCTTCCCAGCAGATGGGATCCGCTGGCAGTCTCCCCCGCAGATCGCCCATGACGGCCCCGCCCCGGGGCCGTCGGCCGTCCGTGTGGGAGGTGCCGATGACGTCGCACGCTGTCGAGGCCGGTCACCCGCCGCTCTCCCTGCTGGAGAAGGCGGCGAAGGTTCTCAGCGCGTTCCAGACCGCGCAACCCCGTCTGACGCTCACCGAGGTCGTACGCCGCTCCGGCCTGCCCCGGTCGTCGGCGCACCGCATCCTCGACCAGCTGGTGCAGCTGCGCTGGCTGGAGCGCGAGGGCCGGGACTACCGGCTGGGGCTGGGCATGCTGGAACTGGGCGCGCTGGCCACGCATCACAACCGGCTGCGGCGCGCGGCGCTGCCCCATCTGCACGCGCTGCACGAGTCCACCGGCCATCTGGTGCACCTGACCGTGCTCGACGGTACCGAGGTGGTCTACCTGGAGCGGATCGGTGGTTCCGACGACTCCGGTGTGCCGTCGCGGGTGGGCGGCCGGCAGCCGGCGTACTGCACGGCGTCCGGCAAGGCGATCCTGGCCTTCTCCGACGCCGCGCTGGTGGAGCAGGTGATCGGGCAGGGGCTGCGGCCGAGGACGCCGCGCACCATCACCCGCCCGGAGTCCCTGCGCGGGGAACTGGCGCTGGCGCGGGAGCGCGGGGTGGCCTTCGACCATGAGGAGGGGTTCCGGGGGGTGTCGTGCGTGGCGGCACCGCTGCGCGGCGCGGGCCGGGCCATCGCCGCGATCTCGGTGTGCGGCAACGGTGCGCACCGGGAGCTGGAGCGCATCGCCCCCGCCGTGCGCGGCTGCGCCCGGGCGGTGTGGCAGGCCATGTTCGGCCCCGGGCGGCACGCACACCCGGCCGGGACGCCGCCGGAGCCGGGTGTGCCGCAGCCCGCGATGGACACGATGATGGCGTGGCTGCGCTTCAGCGAGTGGATGTGAGGCGGCCGCCACGACGGGTGTGAGGCGGCGTCCGCGACAGGTCTGAAGCCCGAAGGCGTCACGCCCCTGCGGGAGACCCCCGGACCTGCCCCCCCGGCGGGCAGGCCCTCGGGCCTGCGCCCCTGGGGGCAGGCGCTCGGATCGAGCCACCCCCGGGCGGAGGCGCTCGGTCCTGAGCCCCCGGGCAGGCAGGCACTCACTCCACCCGCGCCGGCGGGCAGGCACTGCCTGCCACTCGCCCCGACGGGCGGGCGTGCCTGCCCGCCTCCGTCACCAGGTGCTGTCGCCGCGCAGTACCGCGTCCGCGCCGCCGTCGGCGAAGACCACCTGGCCGGTGACGTGGGTGTTCTCCGGGGAGGTCAGCCAGGTGAGGAGCGGGGCGATCTGCTCGGGCCGGGCGTGGCCGTGCAGCGGCATCGGCACGCTCTGTTCGACCAGGCCCCGCATCTCGGGGTCGTCGAGCAGGGGACGCGTCAGCGGGGTGAGGATCACGCCGGGCGCGACGGCGTTGAGCGCGATACCGGCGCCGGCCCAGTCCCCGGTGACCGCGCTGCGGCGCACCCAGCGGGAGACGGCGGCCTTGGAGGAGGAGTAGACGAGGTGTCCCTCGCCGCGCTCGACGGCCGCCCGGGCGGCCGCCACCGCCGCTTCCTCGTCGCCCGCGAGCGCGGCGTCGACGATGGCGGGATCGGTCGGGTGCACGCAGTCGACGGAGCCGACGACGAGGGCCCGCGGCTCGCGTCCCGCGGCCAGCAGGGGGCGCAGTCCTTCCAGGGTGGCGACGGCGCCGAAGTGGTTGACCTGGACGGTGAGCGGGGCGAAGTCCGCGATGCCTGCGCAGGCGATGACGGCGTCGAGCCGGCCCCGCGTCCGTTCCCGTGTCCGCTCCACGAGTGCGGTGCGGCCCTCGGCCGTGGACAGGTCGGCGTGGATGTCGCCGTCCTTCAGGTCCGCCGTGACGACGGTGTGTCCTTGTGTGCGCAGCCGGTCGGCGGTGGCCTTGCCGAGTCCGGAGGCCGCTCCGGTGACGAGACAGGTGCGGGGCATGGTCGGCTCCTGCATGGTCGGCTCCTTCGATCGGGTCGTGACGGGTCAGGAGTAGGTGACGTCGACCCGGTCGGTCAGGGGCAGCGCCTGGCAGGCCAGGACGTAGCCCTCGGCGACGTCGTGGTCGTCCAGGACGTCGTTGCGGAGCATCTTCACCTCGCCGCTCTCCAGCCGGCAGGTGCAGGCGCTGCACGCGCCCTCCCGGCAGGAGTACGGCGCGTCCACGCCGGCGGCCAGCAGGACGTCGAGCAGGACCGTGCCGGGGGGCCAGGGCAGCGTCCGGGTCTGTCCGTCGAGTTCCACCCGCAGCGTGCCGGCGCCCTCCGCCGGCCCGGTGGGGGCGGCGGCCGGTGCGTCGAAGACGTCGGCGCCGAGGGAGAAGAACCGCTCGCGGTGGATGCGGTCGCCCGGTGTGCCGAGGGTCCGGAGCGCCTGTTCGGCGGCGTCCATCATCGGCTGCGGGCCGCACAGGTAGGCCGCGCGGCCGGCGTAGGGGGCGAGCGTGGCGGCCAGCCGGCCGGCGACCGGCAGGCCCTGGAGGGACTCCAGCCAGTGCAGGACGAGCAGGCGGTCGGGGTGGGCCTCGCTCAGGGCGCGCAGCTCGTCGCGGAAGATGACGCAGGAGTCGTCGCGGTTGGCGTAGAGCAGGGTGATGCGGTGACCGCCCTCGGCGAGGGCCGACTTGGCGATGGACAGCACCGGGGTGATGCCGCTGCCCCCGGCGACGAGCAGCAGGTCCCGGTCGAAGGAGTCCAGGGTGAACGTGCCGGCCGGGGGCAGCACCTCCAGTTCGTCGCCCGCCGTGATGTGGTCGCAGACCCAGTTGGAGCCGTGTCCGCCGGCCACCCGCTTGACGGTGACCTTCATCGGCTCCCCGGTGTGCGGTGAGCTGGCCAGCGAGTAGCAGCGGGCGGCCCATGTGCCGTCCGGGCCGGGGAGCTTGAGGGTGAGGAACTGGCCCGGGCGGTAGGCGAAGCGGCCGGCGCTCTCCGGCGGCGCCTGGAGCACCAGGGAACGCGCGTCGGCCGTTTCGGCGATCACCTCGGTGACCCGCAGCCGGTGGGTGCGCGGCCCGCCGGGCACCGGTTCCGACGTCGGCTCAGACATCGGCGACCTCCAGGGTGCCGTTCTCGACCGCGCGGTCGATGCTCTCGCGCAGTGCCCGGCAGGTCCGGATCCGGGCGGTGCTGCCGCCCTCGGTCGCCCGGCCGCTGAACTCCCCGCAGGCGACGGCCGCATCCGCGGTCCACTGCACGGAGGTGTGGGCCATGCTGAACTTCTCGCACAGGACCTGGTTGCCGCAGGTCGCGCACTCCACCGGCTGCATGTCAGACTCCGGTCTCCCGCTGTGCCTCGGCGGTGCGGCGGGCCAGGTTCGCCTCGACCTCCGCACGCCATGTCTCGTTGGCCCGGCCGGTGTCGAGTTCGAACTCGAAGCGCCGGATCATCTCGTCCTTGACGTCGGCGGTGTCGACGTAGAACTGCTCGTACCAGCGGCGCAGTTGGTAGACCGGGCCGTCCTCCTCGGTGAGCAGCGGGTTGTCGATGCGGGTCTTGTTCTTCCAGATCTCCACGTCCTGCTCGAAGCCCTGGGCGAGGCTTACGGAGGTGACCTCGGCCGCCTGCGCGGCCTGTTCGTCGGTCATCCCGGGCAGCTTCTTCACGATCGCGCCGTACTGGAGCACGAAGCTGTTCTCGTCCACCGGGTAGTGGCAGTTGATGAGCACCATCTCCATCTCGACGCCCTCCGCCACCGGCGACCAGAGGTAGTCGATCATGTACGACGGGCCGTAGTACGAGGCGTCGGAGCGCAAGGGGGCGCTCAGCGTGCCGAGGTCGACGTCCTGGCGGGGGCTGCTCTCCATGTACTGGGTGGCGATGTGGCCCTCGAAGACGTTCTTGAAATACGTCGGGAAGGAGAAGTGGACGTAGTAGAAGTGGGCCATGTCGACGATGTTGTCGACGATCTCCCGGCAGTTGGAGCCCTCGACGCGCAGCGTCTTCCAGGTCCACTCGCTCCACTGGCCGGCCTCGGGGCCGTGGATGCCGGCGATCTCGGGGATGGTGACGCCGGGCGGCGGGGGGTTGCCCTCGGGGTCGTGCCAGACGAACAGCTGCTTGTTGCGCTCCAGGGTGAGCCAGGAGCGGGTCTTCGCGCGCGGCGGGACCCGGCGGGCGTAGGGGATGTCCGCGCAGCGGCCGTTGCCGGACCAGCGCCAGTCGTGGAACGGGCAGGCGACGGTGTCGCCCTTGACGCTGCCGTGGGCGAGGTTGCCGCCCATGTGCGGGCAGTAGGCGTTCAGCACGTGCAGCTGTTGGTCGTCGGCGCCCTGGAACACCACCAGCTTGGTGCCGAACGCCTCGATCTCGTGCGGTTCGCCGTCCCTGAAGGTCTCGGCGAGGCCCAGGCAGTGCCAGCCGCGCGCGAACCGCGCCGGCGGCCTGCCCGCGTCGATGACCCGGACCTGTTCTTCGATCGCCGTCATGGGGTCCCTCCCAGGTGTGTCGGTCGTACGGGTCAGTTCTGCGCGGCCAGTTCCACGGCGATGTCGATGAGCTGGTCCTCCTGGCCGCCGACGAGGCGGCGCTCGCCCGCGCGCAGGAGGATCTCGGCACCGGAGACGCCGTAGCGCTCGGCCTGCCGGTAGGCGTGCTTGAGGAAGCTGGAGTAGACGCCGGCGTGTCCCATCAGCAGGGCCAGACGGTCCAGTCGGCACTCGTCGTCCATCACCGGGCGGACCACGTCCTCGGCCGCGTCGATGATCTTCAGTACATCGATGCCGGTGCGGATGCCCATCTTGGCGCACACCGCGACCAGTGCCTCGACGGCGGTGTTGCCGGCGCCGGCGCCGAGGCGGCGGGTGGAGCCGTCGATCTGCACCGCGCCGGCCCTGATCGCGGCGATGGAGTTGCCGGTGCCCAGGGCCAGGTTCTCGTGGCCGTGGAAGCCGATCTGGGCGTCGTCGCCGAGTTCGGCGGCCAGGGCCTCGACGCGGGCCGTGACGTCGTCCATGACCATGGCTCCGGCCGAGTCGACGACGTAGACGCACTGGCAGCCGGCGTCGGTCATGATCCGGCCCTGCTGTGCGAGCTTCTCGGGTGTCGTGGAGTGGGCCATCATCAGAAAGCCGACGGTCTCCAGGCCCATCTCGCGGGCGAGGCCGAAGTGCTGGACCGCGATGTCGGCCTCGGTGCAGTGGGTGGCGATCCGGCACACGCGCGCGCCGTTGCCGTGGGCGGCCCGGATGTCGTCCTTGACGCCGAGGCCGGGGAGCATCAGGAAGGCGATCTTCGCCTGCCGCGCGGTGTCCACGGCGACCTTGATCAGCTCCTGCTCGGGCGTCCTGGAGAAGCCGTAGGTGAAGGAGGAGCCGCCGAGCCCGTCGCCGTGGGTGACCTCGATGACGGGGACGCCGGCGTCGTCCAGGGCGGTGACGACGGAGCGGACGTCCTCGGCGGTGAACTGGTGGCGCTTGGCGTGCGAGCCGTCGCGCAGCGAGGAGTCGGTGACACGGATGTCGAGGGTGCCGGAGTAGGTCCTCACGCGATGATTCCCTTCGCGAACTCCTCGCCGACCTTGGTGGCGGCGGCGGTCATGATGTCGAGGTTTCCGGCGTACGGCGGCAGGTAGTCGCCGGCGCCCTCCACCTCCAGGAAGATCGCCACCCGTGCCATCCCCCCGTTCTCGGGGCGGGGGGCGTCGAACTGCGGCTCGCTGCGCAGGCGGTAGCCGGGGACATAGGCGGCGACCTGCTCGGCGATCTCCTTGACGGAGGCGGCGATCGCGGCGTGGTCGGCGTCCTCGGGGATCGCGCAGAAGACGGTGTCGCGCATGATGACGGGCGGCTCGGCCGGGTTGAGGATGATGATCGCCTTGCCGCGCTCGGCGCCGCCGATGGTCTCGATGCCGCGCGAGGTGGTGCGGGTGAACTCGTCGATGTTCGCGCGGGTGCCGGGCCCGGCGGAGAGCGAGGCCACCGAGGCGACGATCTCCGCGTACGGCACGGGCACGACGCGCGAGACGGCGTACACCATGGGAATGGTGGCCTGCCCGCCGCAGGTGATCATGTTGACGTTCGCCTTGTCGAGGTGCGCGCCCAGGTTGGCGGGCGGCACGACGGCGGGGCCGAGGGCGGCCGGGGTCAGGTCGACGGCCTTGATGCCGAGTTCGGCGTAGCGCGGGGCGTTGGCGCGGTGGACGTAGGCGGAGGTCGCCTCGAAGACGATGTCGGGCAGCTCGTCCTGGGCGAGCAGCCGGTCGACGCCCTCGTGGGTGGTCTCCAGGCCGGCCCGGCGGGCGCGGGCGAGGCCCTCGCTGTCGGGGTCGACGCCGATCATCCAGCGCGGTTCGACCAGGTCGGAGCGGAGCAGCTTGTACAGCAGGTCGGTGCCGATGTTGCCGGAGCCGACGATCGCGGCGGTCGCCTTGGTCGTGGTGGTCGTCATGACAGTGCATCACCTTCGGTGAATGTGAGGGAGACCTGGCCCAGCCCGGCGAAGTCGGCGGTGAACGTCGCGCCCGCCGTGACGTCGACGGCCCGGGTGCAGGAGCCGGGCAGCACCACGTGGCCCTTCTTCAGGGGCACGCCGAAGCGGGCGACGGTGCGGGCGAGCCAGGCGACGGAGACGGCCGGGTCGCCGAGCACGGCGTCGCTGCGGCCCTCGGCGAGCAGTTCGCCGCCGCTGCTCAGCCGCGCGTCGATCGCCTTCAGGTCCAGCTCGCGCGGGTCGCGGCCCTCGCCGATGACGTATCCGGCGGAGGAGGCGTTGTCCGCGATGGTGTCGGCGATGGAGATCCGCCAGTCCCGGATGCGGCTGTCGATCAACTCCAGGGCGGGTACGACACGTTCGGTGGCGCGGAGCACGTCCTGCGGGGTGCAGTCCTCGCCCGGCAGGTCGTCGCCGAGGACGAAGCCGACCTCGACCTCGACGCGCGGGGAGCAGTAGCGGGCGACGGGCACGGGGGTGCCGGTGCTCAGCTCCATGTCGTCGAGCAAGTGGCCGTAGTCCGGTTCGTCCACGCCCATCATCTGCTGCATCACCGGGGACGACAGGCCGACCTTGTGGCCGCGCACCTGGGCTCCGGCGGCGAGGCGGTGACCGATGTTGACGAGCTGGATCTGGTAGGCGTCCTGGGTGCCGATGTCCGGGAAGGTCTCGGTCAGCGGGTCGACGGGCGTTCGGCGGTGCTCGGCGGTACGCAGGATCTGCGCCGCGCGCTGCCTTTGGGAGTCCGTGAGCATGGGGGTCCTTCGCGGGTGCGTCGGGCTGTTCGGGGAGGCTAAGGGGGGTGCGGGACGGGCGGGGAGGGCGTTTTCCCGCTGACTGGGAAGGAGCGCCGTCGGGGTCCGGGGGCATGGCCGGGTGTGGGTGCGTTGTGGTTCTTCCCGCAGTTCCGCGCGCCGCTTCCGGGGGTTGTACGCGCAGTTCCCCGCACCCCTTCAGGGGGTTGCCGTCGTCCCCGTACGTCAGCGACCGATCACTGTGCCCCGTACACCGGCTGCGGGGGCTGCGCCTGTGCGAGGAGTTTCAGGGCCGCGTCCCCCGCCTCCGCCGGCGTCCAGCGGGCGCCCTTGTCGGTGGTGGGGCCCGGGCGCCAGCCCTCCATGACGGTGATGCGGCCGCCCTCGGTCTCGAAGACCCGCCCGCTCACCCCGGCGCTGGCGTCGGAGCCGAGCCAGACGACGAGCGGGGAGACGTTCTCCGGGGCCATCGCGTCGAAGCCGCCGTCCCGCGGGACGGTCATGGTGTCGGCGAAGGTCTGCTCGGTCATCCGGGTGCGGGCGGCCGGGGCGATCGCGTTGACCTGGACGCCGTAGCGGCTCATCTCGGCGGCGGCGACGAGGGTGAGGCCGACGATGCCGGCCTTCGCGGCGGAGTAGTTGCCCTGCCCGACGCTGCCGAGCAGTCCCGCCCCGGAGCTGGTGTTGACGACCCGGGCCTGTGGGGTACGGCCGGCCTTGGCCTCGGCGCGCCAGTGTGCGGCGGCGTGCTTGAGCGGCAGGAAGTGGCCCTTGAGGTGGACGCGCAGGACGGCGTCCCAGTCGTCCTCGTCGAGGTTGACGAGCATGCGGTCACGCAGGAAGCCGGCGTTGTTCACCAGGGTGTCGAGGCGGCCGTAGTTCTCCAGGGCGGTCGCGACGAGGGAGGCGGCGCCGTCCGTGGTGGTGATGTCGCCGGTGTGCGCGACGGCGTGCCCGCCGAGCGCGTGGATCTCGTCGGCGACCTGCTGGGCGGGTCCGGCGGTGCCTCCGGTGCCGTCGAGGCCGACGCCGAGGTCGTTGACGACGACGCGGGCTCCCTCGGCGGCGAGGGCGAGGGCGTGCGCGCGGCCGAGACCGCGTCCCGCGCCGGTGACGACGGCGACGCGTCCGGTGCAGATTCCGGTGGTCATGGGTGGTTTCCCTTCAGGAGAGGTGGTTGACGGTGGCGGCGTCGAGGAACGCCGGGCGTTCGCCGCCGCCGTGGACGTGCAGGCTCGCCCCGGTGACGTACGCGGCGCGGTCGGAGGCGAGGAAGACGCAGGCGTCGCCGATGTCGGCGGGTTCGGCGAGCCGGCCGAGCGGGACGGTGCGGCCGACGGCGGTGATGCCGTCCTCGTCGCCGTAGTGCAGGTGGGACAGTTCGGTGCGGACCATGCCGAGGACGAGCGTGTTGACGCGCACCTTCGGCGCCCACTCGACGGCCATGGTCCGGGCGAGATGGTCCAGGCCCGCCTTGGCGGCACCGTAGGCGGCGGTCCCGGGTGAGGGGCGGGTGCCGCTCACACTGCCGATCATCACGATCGACCCGCCCGGCTCCTGTTCCCGCATCACCTCGTACGCGGCGAGCGAGGTGGTCAGCGGCGCGAGGAGGTTCAACCCGACGACCCGGGCGTGCCGTTCGGCGCCGCCCTCGCCGAGCATCCGGAACGGGGTGCCGCCGGCGTTGTTGACCAGGGTGTCCAGTCGCCCGTACTCCTCGCGGATCCGCGTGAAGAGGCCGTCGACCGCCCGTGGGTCGCGCAGGTCGGCCGGCAGGAAACGGGCGGTGCGGCCGGCGGCTTCGACGGGCCGTTCCGGGGGGTTGCGCGCGCAGGTCACGACCTGCGCCCCGGCTTCGAGGAAGGCGCGGGCTATCCCCGCTCCGACCCCCCGCGTGCCGCCTGTGACCACCGTCACACATCCGGTCAGATCAATGATCGTCGCCAATGAGCACCTCCCGCAGCGCGCGGACCGCTGCTACCTTGCACACCTAACAAACGTTTGGTGGAAAGGTAGCTGATCTGCTCATGGGTGTCTCCACCTCCGTCCGGGAAGACGGCGTCGCCGTCGTCACCGTGGACTTCCCTCCCGTCAACGCCCTTCCCGTCAAGGGCTGGTACGAGCTGGCCGCCGCGGTGCGCGCAGCCGGAGCCGATCCGTCGGTGCGCTGTGTGGTGCTCACCGCCGCCGGCCGCGGTTTCAACGCGGGCGTCGACATCAAGGAGATCCAGCGCACGCCCGGCCACGACGCCCTCGTCGGCGCCAACCGCGGCTGCTACGAGGCGTTCGCCGCGGTGTACGACTGCGAGGTACCGGTGGTCGCCGCGGTCCACGGGTTCTGCCTGGGCGGCGGCATCGGCCTGGCCGGCAACGCCGACGCGATCGTCGCCGCCGACGACGCCACGTTCGGCCTGCCCGAGCTCGACCGGGGCGCGCTCGGCGCGGCCACGCACCTGGCCCGGCTGGTCCCGCAGCACCTGATGCGGGCCCTGTACTACACCTCCCGCACCGTCACCGCCGAGGAGCTGCACCGGCACGGCTCGGTGTGGCGGGTGGTACCGCGCGAGCGACTGCACGACGCCGCGCTGGAACTGGCCGGTGAGATCGCCGCGAAGGACGGCTCACTGATCCGCCTGGCCAAGGCGGCGATCAACGGCATCGACCCGGTGGACGTCCACCGCAGTTACCGCTTCGAGCAGGGCTTCACCTTCGAGGCGAACCTCAGCGGAGTCGCCGACCGTGTCCGCGGTGCCTTCGGCGTCCGCGACACCTTCCGCACGGAACAGGAGCTGACGTAAGTGAGCAAGGACAAGACGATGACCGCCGAGGAGGTCGTCGGCCGCCTGGAGAGCGGCATGACGATCGGCATCGGCGGCTGGGGATCGCGCCGCAAGCCGATGGCGCTGGTGCGGGCGCTGCTGCGCTCGGACGTCACCGACCTGACCGTGGTCTCCTACGGCGGCCCGGACGTGGGCCTGCTCGCCGCCGCCGGGAGGATCCGCAAGCTGGTGGCGGCCTTCGCCACCCTCGACTCCATACCGCTGGAGCCCCACTTCACCGCGGCCCGGCAGCGCGCCGCGTTCGAGATGGTGGAGCTGGACGAGGCCATGTTCATGTGGGGTCTGACCGCAGCGGCCCACCGGCTGCCGTTCATGCCGGTGCGGGCCGGACTCGGCTCCGACGTGATGCACGTCAACCCGCAGCTGCGCACGGTCTCCTCCCCGTACGACGACGGCGAGGAACTGGTCGCCGTGCCCGCCCTGCGGCTGGACGCGGCGCTCGTCCACCTCAATCGCGCCGATGTGCACGGCAACGGCCAGTACCTGGGTCCCGACCCGTACTTCGACGACCTGTTCTGCGAGGCCGCCGACGCCGCCTACGTCTCCTGCGAGCGGATCGTGGACACCGCCGACCTGCTGAAGGAGGCCGGGCCGCAGTCGCTGCTGGTCAAGCGGGCGTTCGTGAACGGCGTCGTGGAGACGCCGCGCGGCGCCCACTTCACCTCATGCGTCCCCGACCACGACCGGGACGAGGCCTTCCAGCGCGCCTATGCGCAGGCCGCCCGCGACCCGGAGGCGTGGTGGGCCTTCAACGAGCGGTTCCTGTCCGGCGACGAGGACGCCTACCAGGCCGCGGTGGCGGCCTTCCACGAGGAGGAGATCCGATGACGGCCACCCGGGCCGAGTACTGCGTCGTGGCGTGCGCCGAGGCATGGCGGGACGCCGGTGAGGTGCTGGCGGCGCCGATGGGCACGGTCCCGGCGATCGGCGCCCGGCTGGCGAAGCTCACCTTCTCCCCCGACCTGCTGCTGACCGACGGCGAGGCGCTGCTCGTCGCCGACGTGGCGGCGGTCGGCGCCAGGGCCGAGGTGATCGAGGGCTGGCTGCCGTACCGGCAGCATCTGGCCCTGGTCGCCACCGGCCGGCGCCATGTGATGATGGGCGCGAGCCAGCTCGACCGCCACGGCAACCAGAACATCTCCTGCATCGGCGACTGGTCCCGCCCGGCACGCCAACTCCTCGGCGTGCGCGGCGCGCCGGTCAACACCCTGAACAACCCGACGAGTTACTGGGTGCCGCGGCACTCCCCGCGGGTGTTCGTCGAGAAGGTCGACATGGTCTCGGGCGTCGGCCACGACCGTGCGGCCGCGGCCGGTCCGTCGGCGAGCCGGTACCACCGCATCCCGCGGGTCGTCAGCGACCTCGGTGTCTTCGACTTCGGCACCCCCGACCGCACGATGCGGCTGCGCTCGCTGCACCCTGGCGTCACCGTCGAACAGGTCGCGCAGGCCACCGGTTTCCGCCTCGCCGTCCCCGACGAGGTGCCGTACACCCGTGAACCGACCGCCGAGGAACTGCGGTTGATCCGCGACGTCGTCGATCCGAAGGGGCTGCGGGAGCGCGAGGTGCCGGCGCCATGAGCGACGCGACGATCTCCACCGCGCTGACCGAACTCGTCGGGGTGCGGCATCCCCTCGTGCAGACGGGCATGGGCTGGGTGGCCGGTCCCCGGCTGGTCTCGGCCGCCGCGAACGCCGGGGCGCTCGGCGTCCTGGCCTCCGCGACCATGTCCACGAGCCGGCTCCGCTCGGCCGTCCGCGAGGTCCGCTCCCGTACGGACGCGCCGTTCGGCGTCAACCTGCGCGCGGACGCCTCCGACGCGGCGGAACGCGTGCGGATCATCATCGAGGAGGGTGTGAAGGTCGCCTCCTTCGCGCTGGCGCCCTCCCAGGAGCTGATCGCCCGGCTGAAGGACGCCGGGGTGGTCGTCATCCCGTCCGTCGGGGCGCGGCGGCACGCCGAGAAGGTCGCCGCGTGGGGCGCCGACGCCGTGGTGGTGCAGGGCGGCGAGGGCGGCGGCCACACCGGGAGCGTCGCCACGAGCGTGCTGCTGCCGCAGGTGGTGGACGCCGTCGGCATCCCGGTGATCGCGGCCGGTGGCTTCCGCGACGGCCGCGGACTGGTCGCGGCACTGGCCTACGGGGCGGCCGGGGTCGCCATGGGCACCCGGTTCCTGCTCACCTCCGACAGCACCGTCCCCGACGCGGTCAAGGCCCGCTATCTGGCCGCCACGGTCCAGGACGTCACGGTCACCACCGAGGTGGACGGGCTGCCGCACCGGATGCTGCGCACCGACCTGGTCGACGCGCTGGAGCGCTCCGGGCGGGCCGCGTCGCTGCTGCGCGCGGTCCGCCATGCCGCCGCCTTCCGCCGCGAGTCCGGTATGAGCTGGGCCCGGATGGTCCGCGACGGTCTCGCCATGAAGCACGGCAGGGAACTGACGTGGAGCCAGGTCCTGCTGGCCGCCAACACCCCGATGCTCCTCAAGGCCTCGATGGTGGACGGCCGCACCGACCTGGGTGTCATGGCCGCCGGCCAGGTCGCGGGCCTGATCGACGATCTGCCGTCCTGCGCCGAACTCGTCGACCGGATCATGGCCGAGGCGCGGACCACCCTCCACACCCTCACCGCCACCGCCGCCACCACCACCACCACCACCAGCGGCACCGCAACCGGCGCCTGACCGGCCCACCACCAGGGACACCCCTCATCTCCGGGAGTTGCTCAGATGCGTGCTCCGCTCATCCCCCGCCTGACGACCGCCGCGGTGGTCGCCGCCGTCACCCTCGGTTCACTGCCCGCCGCGGCGGCCGCGTCCCCGGCACCGCCGACGGTCACCGCCCCCGCCCACCCCGGCGGCGTCGTCCCGCTCGACGGCGCCGTCAACGTCCGTGACCTCGGCGGCTACACGACGGTGACGGGCCGTCAGCTCCGCACGGGCCGGGTGTTCCGCGCCGACGCGCTCGCCCGCCTGACCGACGCGGACCTCACCAGAGTGTCCGCGCTGGGTCTGCGCACCGTCGTCGACTTCCGGGTGCCCGACGAGGTACGGCACGACGGCGACGACCGTCTGCCGGACGGTCTCACCGTGACCGACCGGCCCGTGTCCGACCTGGGGCTGTCCGCCCGGCTCCAGCAGGTCATCGGCTCCGCCGACCCGGTCGCGCAGCAGCAGACGCTGGGCGACGGCAAGGCGGAGGAGTTCATGCGCGCCGTCTACCGCGCCTTCGTCACCGACCCCGTCGACCGGCAGCAGTTCGCGGCCACCGTACGGGACATCGCCGACCACCGGCGCTCCCCCCTGCTGTACCACTGCACCTCCGGCAAGGACCGCACCGGCTGGATGAGCTACCTGCTGCTGCGCGCGGTCGGTGTGGCGCCCGCGACGGCCGAGCGGGACTACCTGCTGTCGAACCAGGTGCGCGCACAGGCCGACCGCGCGGTCCGCGAGGGGCTCAGGAAGGCCGGTCTGATGCAGAACCCTGACCTGCTGATCCCGCTCCAGGAGGTCCGCGACGACTACCTGCGGGCGGCCCTGGACCAGGCCGAGCGCGACTACGGCAGCCTCCACGGCTACCTCACCGACGGCCTCGGCCTGGACACCCCGACCCTGGCGAGACTGCGCGCCGCCCTGCTGAAGTGAGGGAACCATCATGCTCCGACTGGGAATGATGGCGCCGTTCACGGACGGCCTGATCACCTCCGGTGGCTTCCTGCGCGACCTCGCGGGCACCTTGGAGGAGTGCGGCGTGGAATCGCTGTGGACGGTCGAGCACGTCGTCGTCGCCGACGGCTACGAACCGCTGTACCCCTACTCCGACGACGGCCGCATCCCCGGCAGTTCGGGCTCCGTGCCCTTGCCCGACCCGCTGGAGACCATCGCGTTCCTCGCGGGCGCCTCGCGCACCCTGCGCTTCGGCACCGCCATGATGGTCGCCCCGCTGCACAGCCCCGTGGTGCTCGCCAAGCGGGCCGCGACCGTCGACCGGCACTCCGGCGGCCGGCTGATGCTGGGGCTCGGCATCGGCTGGCAGAGGGAGGAGTACGCCGCCGTCGGGGTCCCCTACCAGGACCGCGGGCGCAGGCTGGAGGAGTGCGTGGGCGCGATGCGCGCGCTGTGGGCCGGCGCACCGGCCGCCTACAGCGGGCGGCATGTGTCCTTCACCGGTCTGCACTCGCTGCCCCGGCCCGGCGGTGGTGCGGTGCCGGTCGTGCTCGGCGGGAACAGCGACCCGGCCGTGCGCCGGGCCGGCCGCGTCGGCGACGGCTGGTTCCCGTACACGATCGGCCCCCGGGACTTCGCCCGCCAGGCCGAGTTGCTGCGCGGGGCCGCCCGTGCGGCGGGACGGCCGGAGGACGCCGTGGAGATCACGGCGTGGCCGGGCTCCCGTGACCGGGACCGGGAGGGCGACGCGTCCTGGGTGCGCGGCTTCACCGAGGCGGGCGCGAGCCGTCTGGTCATCGCGCCGCGCATCCGGGGCGCGGCCGGGCTGGCCGGCGCGCGCGGGCTCGCGGCTCTGCGCGAGCAGGTCGACCGCTACCGCTGCACGGTGCTGGAGAAGCTGGCGTGAGCGGGGTCCACGTCCTCGACACCGTCGTCCTTCCGGGCGAGCGGGTGACGGGATGGCTGCGGTGCTGGCGCGCGGAGTATCTGCCGGGCGCCCGCGAGCGCGGCATGGTCGCCGAGCGTGTGTGGCGCACCTGGACCGGCCCGGACACGGCGGCCGTGCGCGTGCTGTGGTCGCTGCCGGACAGCGGCGCGTACTTCGCCGCGCGGTCGGCGGCCAAACGCGATCCGCGGGTCGCCGAATTCTGGGCGCGGACCGACGCCATCGCCCAGGAGCGCGACCGTCAGGTGCTCGAACCGCTCGGCCTCGGCGAGGAAGGCGGCGCGGGGTGACCCGCTGGGTGGCGCTGCTCCCGCCCGGCCGGGCCGCCCCGTACCCCGCGGCGGTGAGGCTTCCCGGGGTGTCGGTGTCCTCGGCGGGGCCCGACCTGCCCGGCTGCCTCGGCGGCACCGGCGGCGGCTGGGACCTGACCGCGGACCGGCCGCCGGACCGGATCGCCGCCGACGCCGCTCTGCCGCGTCCCGTCGTCGCGGTGGCGCTCGCACCCGTACGCAGCCGGTACGTGCCGCTGACCGGCGCCCGCGTGAAACGGACGCTCCTGATGGCCGTGCGTCCCGGCACTCCCGACGCCCTCGTGGGCCGGCTCGAGCGGGACCTGCTCGCCATGCCGGCGCACATACCCGCGATCCGTTCCTGGGCGCTGAGCCGCGTGGACCGGACGCTCACGCCCTCGCGGTGGACGCATGTGTGGGAGCAGGAGTACGCGGACCTCGACGGCCTCACCCGGGGCTATCTGGCGCACCCCTACCACTGGACCTGTGTGGACCGCTGGTTCGACGGCGAGGTGCCCGGCGCCGGCATCGTGGCACCGGACCTCGTCCATGTCTTCCGGTGGAGCGCGGGCCCGGTACTGCCGCGCAGCTGACACCGCGCGTGCGACGCCCGTCCCCGCGGCTGGGGACGGGCGTCGCCGCGCGTGCGGTGCGGTCAGAGCCGTTCGATGATGGTGACGTTGGCCTGGCCGCCGCCCTCGCACATGGTCTGCAGCCCGTAGCGGCCGCCGGTGCGCTCCAGTTCGTGCAGCAGCGTGGTCATCAGCTTGGTGCCGGTGGCGCCTAGCGGGTGGCCGAGGGCGATGGCGCCTCCGTTGACGTTGACCTTGTCCGGGTCGGCGCCGGTCTCCTTGAGCCAGGCCAGCACCACCGGTGCGAACGCCTCGTTGATTTCGACCAGATCGATGGCGTCGAGGGACATCCCGGCCTTCTTCAGGGCGTACGCGGTGGCGGGGATCGGCGCGGACAGCATGCGGATGGGGTCCTCGCCGCGCACCGACAGGTGGTGGATGCGGGCGCGCGGGGTCAACCGGTGCTCGCGGACGGCCCGTTCACTCGCGAGCAGCATCGCCGAGGCGCCGTCGGAGACCTGGGAGGAGCAGGCGGCGGTGATGGTACCGCCGTCGAGGACCGGCTTCAGGCCGGCCATCTTCTCCAGGCCGGTGTCGCGGCGCGGGCCCTCGTCGGTGGTCACGTCGCCGTAGGGGACGACCTCGCGGTCGAAGCGGCCCTCCTCGATGGCGCGGATCGCGCGCCGGTGGGAGCGCAGCGCGAACTCCTCCATGTCCCGCCGTGAGATGCCCCACTTCTCGGCGATCATCTCCGCGCCGGCGAACTGGTTGACCGGCCGGTCGCCGTAGCGGGCGCGCCAGCCCTGCGAACCGGCGTACGGGCCCTGGGTCAGGCCGAGCGGTTCGGCGGCCTGGCGGGTGGCGAAGGCGATCGGGATCATCGACATGTTCTGCACGCCCCCGGCGACCACCAGGTCCTGGGTGCCGGACAGCACGGCCTGGGCGGCGAAGTGCACGGCCTGCTGGGAGGAGCCGCACTGCCGGTCGACGGTCACGCCGGGAACCTCCTCGGGCAGTCCGGCCGCCAGCCAGCAGGTGCGGGCGATGTCACCGGCCTGCGGGCCGACGGTGTCCAGGCAGCCGAACACGACGTCCTCCACGGCCGCCGGGTCGGCGCCGGAGCGTTCCATGAGCGCCGTGAGGACGTGCGCGCCGAGGTCGGCGGGGTGGACGGCGGACAGTCCGCCGCCGCGCCTGCCGACGGGGGTGCGCACCGCTTCGACGATGTAGGCCTCGGCCACGATCAATCACTCCTGTTCACTGCCGGGGATGTGCGGGGATGTGCTGCGCGCCGGGTGATGCCCGTGAGCACCATGGACAGGTACTGGCGGGCGATCTCCTCGGGGCTGTGCTGTCCGTCCGGCCGGTACCAGGAGGCGGCGACCCACACGGTGTCGCGCAGGAAGCGGTAGGTGAGCCGGACGTCGAGGTCGGCGCGGAAGGACCCGTCGGCCACTCCGCGCTCCAGGGTGCTCAGCCACGCCCTCTCGAACCCGGCCTGTGCGTCGGCGAGGTAGGAGAAGCGCGGCTGCGTCTGCAACTGCCGTGCCTCCTTCTGGTAGATGGCGACGGCGTCGCGGTGCCGGCCGATCTGCCGGAAGGACTCGGTGACGAGGGCCTCGATGGTGGGCGCGGGCGCCAGACCGGCGGCGAGGACCGTGTCGTAGCGGGCCCACAGGTCGTCGAGGAAGCCGGAGAGGATCTCGTCGAGCATCGACTCCTTGGAGTCGAAGTGGTAGTAGAGGCTGCCCGCGAGCATCCCGGCCGCGTCCGCGATCCTGCGGACGGTGGTGGCGCGGTAGCCCTGGGCGGCGAACACCTCGGCGGCGGTGGCCAGGAGCGCCTCGCGCCGTGCGGGCGCGGCGGTCATCGCAGGCCGGCGGTGGTCCGGCGCCGGTTCATCGTGGCCTCACGGGTGCCGGCTGCTGACCGAGACGACCTCGCCGGTCATGTACGACGAGTAGCCGGAGGCCAGGAAGACGATCACGTTGGCCACCTCCCAGGGTTCGGCGTACCGCCCGAAGGCCTCCCGGGCGGTGAGTTCGTCCAGCAGTTCGGGGCTGGTGACCTTCACCAGGTGGGGGTGCATGGCGAGGCTCGGCGCGACGGCGTTGACGCGGACGCCGAACCGGGCGGCCTCCAGCGACGCGCAGCGGGTGAGCGCCATGACGCCCGCCTTGGCGGCGGCGTAGTGCGCCTGGCCCTCCTGGGCCCGCCAGCCGATCACGGAGGCGTTGTTGACGAGCACCCCGCCCTGTCCTGCCGCCTTCATCCGGCGCAGGGCGGCGCGGGTGCAGCGGAAGGTGCCGTTCAAAGTGACGTCGAGGACGGTGTCCCACTGCTCGTCGGTCATGTCGACGAGGTCCGCGGTGCCGCCGAGTCCGGCGTTGTTGACGACGATGTCCAGGCGGCCGTGGCGTTCCTCGGCGAGGTCGAACAGGGCGGCCACCTGGGACTCGTCGGTGACGTCACAGGCCAGGGCGGCGACGCGGTCGGCGCCGAAGGTGTCGGCGAGCTGCGCGGCGTACTCCTTCAGGCGGCGTGCGTGGGTGTCGGAGACGACGACGCGGGCGCCTTCCTCCAGCAGCCGCAGCGCGGTCGCCCCGCCGATCCCGGCGCCCGCGGCGGCGGTGACGACGGCGCCACGCCCGTCGAGCAGTCCGTGTCCGGGTTCGTACGGCGGTGGGGTCACGGACGTGCCTCCTTCGGCAGGCCGAGCACGCGCTCGGCGATGATGTTCCGCTGGATCTCGTTGGACCCGGCGTAGAGGGTGTCGGCGCGGGAGAAGAGGAACAGCCGCTGCCAGTCGGTGAGTTCGTCGGGCCCGCCGGCCGTGAGCATGCCGCCGGCGCCGCACACGTCCATGGCGAGCTCGCCCAGTTCGCGGTGCCAGGTGGCCCAGTACAGCTTGCCGATGGACGCCTCCGGCCCGGGTGCGCCGGCCGCGACACCGTCGAGCATGCGCAGGGCGTTGCACCGGATGATCTCCAGGCCGGTCCAGGCGCGGGCGATCCGGTCGCGGATCAGCGGGTCCGAGAGGGCGCCGTTGCGCCGGGCGAGGGCGATGACACCCTCCAGCTCGCGGCGGAATCCGACCTGTTGGCCCAGGGTGGACACGCCGCGTTCGAAGCCGAGCGTGGCCATGGCGATGCGCCAGCCGTCGCCCGGCGCGCCGACGATGTGCCCGGCGGGGGCGCGCGCCCGGTCGAAGAAGACCTCGTTGAACTCGCTGGTGCCGGTCAGCTGGGTGATGGGCCGGACCTGCACACCGGGCTGGTCGAGCGGCACGAGCAGGTAGGACAGGCCGTGGTGCCGGGTGGAGCCGGGCTCGGTGCGGGCGAGGACGAAGCACCACTGGGACTCGTGCGCGAGGGACGTCCACACCTTCTGCCCCGTGACCACCCACTCCTCGCCGTCGCGTACGGCTCGGGTGCGCACGCCCGCCAGGTCCGAGCCGGCGTCCGGTTCGCTGTAGCCCTGGCACCACAGCTCCTCGACGGCGACGATCGGCGGCAGGAACCGCTCGCGTTGCTGCGGTGTGCCGAAGGCGATGAGGGTGGGGCCGAGCAGTTGCTCCCCGATGTGGTTCACCCGGGCGGGGGCGTCGGCGAGGGCGTACTCCTCGTGGAAGGCGACCTGTTGTTCCAGGCTCGCGCCCCGGCCGCCGTACTCCTTCGGCCAGCCGACGCAGGTCCAGCCCGCGGCGGCCATGTGGCGTTCCCAGGCGAGCCGTTCGGCGAACGCCTCGTGCTCACGGCCCGGGCCGCCGCGCCCGCGCAGGCCGGCGAACTCTCCGGTGAGGTGGGCCCGCAGCCAGGCACGGACCTCGGTGCGGAACTCCTCGACGCTGTTCATGGGCGGCTCCGGACGGCTCTCGACGGCTGACGTCCAGGACGTTAACCTACCAAACACTTGTTAGAAAAGGAGGGGGCGCATGTCGACCGCCCGCACGTCGCCCGACGATCCGGTGACCTACGAGCGCCGCGGCCCTGTCGCCGTGGTCACGATGAACCGCCCGGAGTACCGCAACGCGCAGAACTCCGCGATGACGTACGCCCTGGACGCGGCCTTCTACCGCGCCGCCGACGACGACGAGGTCAAGGTCGTCGTGCTCGCCGGGGCGGGAGCGCACTTCTCCGCCGGACACGACATCGGCAGCCCGGGGCGCGACGCCCATCTGCCGTTCGAGCGCCGGGCCGGACTGTGGTGGGACCACTCCGGCAAGAGCGGCGCGGAGAGCCGCTTCGCCCGCGAGTCGGAGGTCTACCTGGGCATGTGCCGCCGCTGGCGGGAGCTGCCCAAGCCGCTGATCGCCTCGGTGCAGGGCGCCTGCGTCGCGGGCGGTCTGATGCTCGCCTGGGTCTGCGACCTCATCGTCGCCTCCGAGGACGCGTTCTTCGCCGACCCGGTGGTCCGCATGGGCATCCCCGGCGTGGAGTACTTCGCGCACCCGTGGGTGATGCCGCCGCGCGTGGCCAAGGAGTTCCTCTACACGGGCGACCGGATGACCGCCCGGCGCGCGTACGAGGTCGGCATGGTGAACCGGGTCGTGCCCCGCGACGAACTGACCGAGGAGACCATGGAGCTGGCGTCACGGGTGGCCGAGATGCCGCGCATGGGGCTGACCCTGGCCAAGCGCGCCGTCAACCAGGCCGAGGATCTCCAGGGCCTGCACGCCGGCCTGGACTCGGTGTTCGGGCTGCACCACCTGGCCCACGCGCACAACGCGGAGACCGCGCACGACTCCCTCGGCGGCATGGACGTCAAGGCGATGAAGGAGGCGTCCTCCTGATGGACCTCGCCTTCAGCGCGGCCGAGCACGCCTGGCGGGCCGAGGTCCGCGCCTGGCTCGCCGCCCATGTCCCCGCCGCTCCGCTGCCCTCCCTGGAGACCGCCGAGGGCTTCGCCGCGCACCGCGCATGGGAGCGCACGCTGTCCGCAGGCGGGTGGTCGGCGGTGACCTGGCCCACGCAGTACGGCGGCCGGGACGCCTCCCTCGTCGAGTGGCTGGTCTTCGAGGAGGAGTACTACGTCGCCGGGGCCCCGGGCCGGGTGGCGCAGAACGGCATCAGCCTGCTCGCGCCGACCCTGTTCGAGCACGGCACGGACGAGCAGCGCGCCCGCATCCTGCCGGCCATGGCGAGCGGAGAGGTCGTCTGGGCGCAGGCGTGGTCGGAACCTGAGGCCGGTTCCGATCTCGCGTCCCTGCGCTCCACGGCCGTACGGACCGACGGCGGCTGGCTGCTCCACGGGCAGAAGACCTGGTCGTCCCGGGCCGCCTTCGCCGACCGCGCGTTCGGCCTGTTCCGCAGCGATCCCGGCGCCGACCGCCCGCACCGGGGCCTGACCTACCTGATGTTCCCGCTCGACGCCGACGGGGTGACCGTGCGCCCCATCGGACGGCTCGACGGCAAGCCCGCCTTCGCCGAGCTGTTCCTCGACGGCGTGTTCGTGCCCGACGAGGACGTGATCGGTGAACCCGGCCAGGGCTGGCGGGTGGCCATGAGCACGGCCGGCAACGAGCGCGGCCTGACCCTGCGCAGCCCCGGCCGCTTCCTGGCCGCCGCCGACCGGCTCGCCGCGCTGTGGCGCGGGTCCGCCGACCCCTCGGACACGGCCTTGCGCGACCGGGTCGCCGACGCGGTGGCCGCCGCCCGTGCCTACCAGCTGTTCACCTATGCGAGCGCCTCCCGGCTGGCGGCCGGCGGCGCGCTCGGCGCGGAGTCGAGCCTGAACAAGGTGTTCTGGTCGGAGCTGGACATCGCGCTGCACGACACCGCCCTGGATCTGCTCGGTCCGCTCGGTGAACTCGCCGACGACGCCCCGGAGGCGCCCGGGCACGGGAGGTGGGCCGAGGGGCATGTCTTCTCGCTGGCCGGGCCGATCTACGCCGGCACCAACGAGATCCAGCGGGACATCATCGCCGAGCGGCTGCTCGGTCTGCCGAAAGGACGCCGGTGATGCGTTTCCTTCTCGACGACGAACAGCGCACGTTCGCCCGTGTCCTCGACGCGATGCTCACGGCGGCCGACACCCCCTCGGCGGTGCGCGCATGGGCGGACGGCGAACCGGCGGCGGGACGCGCGCTGTGGTCCCGGCTCGGCGAGGCCGGCGTCTTCGCCCTGGCCGTACCCGAGCGCTACGACGGAGTGGGCCCGCTGCCCGTGGAACTGGCCGTCTCCTTCGTCGAGTTGGGGCGACACGCGGTGCCCGGGCCGGTGGTGGAGACGGTGGCCGCGGCCGCGTTGCTGGACCGGCTCGGCGACACCGGCACGGCTGCCGCGTGGCTGCCCGGCATCGCCTCGGGCAAGACGGCGGTGTCCCTGCGCCTGCCCGCGCTCGGCTCCCCGTTCGCGCTGGACGGTGATACGGCCGACGCGGTCCTGGTCGCCGACGGGGACGTGCTGCGACTCGCCGAGGCGTGCGGCCCCGTGCAGCGGTCCGCCGACCCGGCACGGCGGCTGGTACGGCCCCTGGGCGGAAGGGTCCTGGCCCGCGGACCGCAGGTGACGGCCGCGGCCGCGTACGCCACGGACATCGCGATGCTGGCGACGGCCGCACAGGCGCTCGGCGTCGGACGTGCGCTGCTCGCCGGGACGGTCGAACACGTCAGGCAGCGCACCCAGTTCGGCGTGCCGATCGGGTCCTTCCAGGCGGTCAAGCACCGGCTGGCGGACACCCTGATCGCGCTGGAGTTCTCCGAACCCCTGCTGCACGCGGCGGCCCTGGCCCTCACGGACACGTCCGGCCCGGCCACCGACATCGCCGCCGCGAAGCTGACCGCGTGCGCGGCGGCACAGACTGCGGCCCGCACCGCGCTGCAGTTGCACGGCGCGCTCGGCTACACCGACGAACTGCCCCTGTCCCTGTGGATCCGCAAGGCCGGTGCGCTGCGGACCGCCTGGGGCACCCCGGCGGCCTGCCGGGCCCGGGTGCTCGCCACCCCCACCGAGGAAGGAGCCGGCGCATGAGATGGACCGAGGAACAGCGGGAACTGCGCGCCGCGGTACGGTCGTTGCTCGGCCGCCACGAGGGAGCAGCCGCGTGGCGCCCGCTCACCGAGCAGATCGGCGTCGCGGGACTCGCCGTGCCCGAGGAGTACGGGGGCGCGGGCTGCGGGCCCGTCGACGTGCATGTGGTGCTGGAGGAGCTGGGCCGGGAGCTGAGCCCGGTGCCCTACCTCGGTTCCGCGGTGCTGACCGTGCAGGCGCTCCTCGCCTCCGGTGACACGGCGGCCTGCGCCCGGCTGCTGCCACAGCTCGCGGAGGGCCGTGCGGTGGGCGCTCTGGCATGGGCCGAGCAGGGCAGCTGGGACGCGGCCGCGGTGCGGGCGCAGGCCCTGGCCGGGGCCGGTTCCGGCTGGCGGATCGGCGGGGCCAAGGAGCACGTCCTGGACGGTGACCGGGCCGACGTCCTGCTGGTCGCGGCCCGTACGGCGGCCGGTCTGTCGCTGTTCGAGGTGCCCGTGCGGGCCGCCGGGGTGCGCCGGGAAGCCACGGCCGCCTTGGACGGGACCCGGGCCCAGGCCCGTGTGGTGCTGGAGGGCGCCGAGGGGCGGCTCATCGGCGCCGACGGTGACGGCGGACGCGTCCTCGCCCGGGTACTGGACCTGGCCTGCACGGCTCTGGCCGCCGAGCAGGTCGGGGCGGCGGAACGCTGCCTGGAACTCACCGTGTCCTACGCCAAGGAACGCGTGCAGTTCGGCCGGCCCATCGGCGCCTTCCAGGCCGTCAAGCACCGACTGGCGGACGCCTATGTGCTCGTGGAGTCCGCCCGGTCGGCTGCGCTCGGCGCCGCCTTCGCGGCGGCGGAGGGCTCCCCGGAGCTGACACGCCGGGCGGCGGCCGCGAAGTCGGCCTGCTCGGAGGCGTTCTCGGCCGTCGCGGGCGAGATGATCCAGTTGCACGGCGGTATCGGTATCACCTGGGAGCACTGCGCCCACCGCTACTTCAAGCGCGCGCACGGCTCCGGCCTGCTGTTCGGGCCGCCCGCCTGGCACCGGGAGCGGCTGGTCGCGGAACTGGCGCCGACCTGAGCCTGCGGTGCGTGCTTGACGGGGCGTTGCGGGCGCGGTCCAATGTCAGTATTCCTATTAGAAATACTTCGACTAGGCATACTGGAGCCGGGATGCCGTACACGGACACCTCACGCAACGCCCTCTCGCCCGCTGTCGACGACCGTGCGCTGCGGGATGTGCTGAGCCGCTTCTGCACCGGGGTCGCTGTCGTCACCGCGCTCGACGGGCAGCGGCCCGTGGGCATGGCGGTGCAGTCGTTCTCCTCGGTGTCGCTGGAGCCGCCGCTGGTGTGCTTCTGCCCCGCGGGCACTTCCACGACCTGGCCGCTCATCCGCCGTTTCGGCCGGTTCGCGGTCAACGTCCTCGCGGCCGACCAGGAGGAGCTGTGCCGCCGGTTCGCGGTGACCGGCGGTGACAAGTTCACCGGGGCCGCCTGGCGGCCGGGCGGCAACGGGGCGCCCCTGCTCGAGGGGGCGCTCGCCTGGATCGAGTGCGATCTGCACGCCACGCTGCCCGGCGGCGACCACACGGTCGTCCTCGGCCGCGTCACCGCGCTGACGGCGGCGCCGCGGGACACGGGCGCGCGGGACACGGCGGCGCTGGTGTACTTCCGGCGGACCTACGGCCGGGTGGAGCCGCGCGGCTGACCGGACGCGGCGGGGGCGGAGGCGGGGCGCTCACGGTGCGGACTCGCCGCTTCGGGCGGCCGCCGCTCTTGATGCGGGCCCGGTCCCGCGCGTGGGCCCTCCTACGACGCGGAGTCCCCTTCCCGGGCGGCCAGGTCCTCGATGTCGGCGAGCATGGCGTCGGCGAGGTCGCGCTCGGCGGCGTAGTAGCGCTCCGCCCAGCGCAGGGTCAGCGCCGGGTAGGCCCACTCCTCGCGGTCCCGTGAACCCTCGACGTCCGCCTCGGCCCGCTTGCGCATCGTCTCGGCGTACGCCCGGTGACGTCCGAGGACCTCGCGCATCTGCTCGGGGTCCAGCAGATGGCCGAGCCACAGGCGGAGCATCACGCCGTGCTTGAGCACCGGCGGTTCGACCGGGGCCTCACGGGCCCAGGTGCGCACCGCGTCGAGGCCCTCGTCGGTGATCCGGTACACCTTCTTGTCCCGGTTGCCGGTCTCCTGGGCCACCATGCGGGCGGTGACGTAACCCGCCTTCTCCAGCCGCTTCAGCTCGCCGTAGAC
The DNA here is from genome assembly GCF_055583185.1 of Streptomyces sp. NPDC104814. Taxonomy (NCBI): domain Bacteria; kingdom Bacillati; phylum Actinomycetota; class Actinomycetes; order Kitasatosporales; family Streptomycetaceae; genus Streptomyces; species Streptomyces sp. NPDC104814. The sequence continues at coordinate 403,561 of NZ_JBVJOL010000007.1, forward strand.
CTGGCTGAAGGACGGGCTCCAGTAGAAGAAGCGCAGCGACCAGTCCGCCCACTTCTTCACGTCGTAGCCGGACAGTTCCTCGCCGAAGGAGAGCAGGCCGAGCACCGCCCAGCTGGTCGCGGGCAGCGCGGGCCGGCCCTCGCCGTCCGGCGTGCCGGCGCTCTGCGTCGCGGGTTTCCTGTGTGCAGCCACAGCGACAGTGTACGGAGCGCGCGATCACCTGAGGGCGGTCCTGTGCTGCCTCCTCCGCCCCGCCGCACATATTTCAGGGCTAAGATTTCTGGGCGGGCCCGTGGTGCGGGTCCGTACGCGCGGTGAGGTCAGGAGGGGCGCCACATGGCGGGGAAGAAGGCTGCGGACCGGCAGGACGCGGTCGCGGCGATCATCGGCGACTGGGCCCGGGAGCGGCCGGAGCTGGACACCTCCCCGCTGGAGGTGCTGGCCCGGCTGCACCGCACCTTCCTGCGCTATCAGACCGGGCTGACCGCGGCCATAGAGCGGCACGGGCTCGCCGTGGCCGGCTTCGACGTCCTGACCGCGCTGCGGCGGGCGGGGAAGCCGTACCGGCTCACGGCGGGGCAGCTCGCCGACTCGGGGCTGATCTCCTCGGCCGGTGTCACGCTGCGCATCGACCGGCTGGAGAAGGACGGCCTGATCGTGCGCGAGCGGGACGCCCACGACCGCCGCGTGGTGTACTCCCGGCTCACCGACGCCGGTCTGGCCAAGGTGGACGAGGTCTTCGCCGAGCACCTGGACAACGAGCGGCGGATGCTGGCCGAGCTGTCCCCGGCGGAGCGCAGGCAGCTGGCCCGGTTGCTGTCCAAGCTGGAGCGGTCCATCGTCCACGCGGCGGAGAGCGATGCCGAGGACGGCTCACCGGCGTGAGCCCCGCCCCCGGCCCGCTCAGCGCGCCGCCTGGGCCTCCGCCTGCTGCCGGAACAGCCGGCGCAGCCGGACCACGCCCAGGTCGTGCTGGTAGAGGTTCTCCCGGCTGTCGGCGTCGGCCGGCATGGCCTCCAGCATCACCCGGTCCTGCTCCAGCACCTGCCAGTGGCGCTCCTCGATGAGCGTGCGGTACAGGAAGCGCCAGGTGTCGCGCTGCCAGCCGGACACCTTGCGGTAGCGCCAGAAGAAGACCCCGGTGCGCCCGGCGTCCACCGGACAGGCCATGCCGACGATCCCGAAGGCGCCGCCGGGACCCGCGGACGGCGGGTACGGGATGGACAGGTCGACCCAGTCGACACCGGTGCGGCACAGCTCCACCCAGTCGAAGTTGACGCCCCGCTGGTCGGTCTTCTCGAAGAAGTAACCACGCTCGGTCTCCCGGATGCGGAACCGGGCCTGGGTGTCGCCGTCGTACATGGTGTGCGAGTCGTGGTGCAGGAACGCGCCGTGCATCGGGTCGAGGAGGTTCTCCATGGCGAACCGCCACGGAACGTTCCACTCGGCGTAGCACAGGAACGCGGCGGTCTGCGGGTCGGTCAGCGGCTCGGGCAGGGTCAGGCCGACGGGCTCGGGGTGCTCCTCGTCGCCGAAGTAGGCGAGGATCGCGCCGCCCACCTCGCGCACGGGCAGCGAGGTGACGAGCTTCTTGCCCTCCAGGTTGCAGCCGGGCAGTCCGGGCACCGAGGTCACGGTGCCGTCGCCGAGCACCTCCACGCCGTGGTACCAGCAGGCGACGCGGTCACCGAGGTGCCTGCCGAGGGAGAGGGGCGCGCCGCGGTGCGGGCAGCGGTCGGCGAGCAGGGACAGGGCGCCGTCGGAGCGGCGGAAGAGCAGCCAGTCCTCGCCGAGGGCGGTCACCTTGCGCATGCCGCCCGGCTCGACGAAGTGCGAGGGGACGACCGGGTGCCACTGGTTGCGCAGTCCGTGGGCGTAGACGTGGTCGGCGGTGACGTCGGTGGTCAGGGTCATCTCAGGCTCCCAGGCGGTGCATCTCGGCGCGGAAGGTCTCCTCGGTCCAGGGCGTGCCGTCCGGTGTGCGCACCTGGCGTGCGTTGAGGCCGGCGACCACGTCGGCCAGCTCGTGGCCGTCCTGGGTGAAGATCTCTTCGAGGGTGCGGGCGAGCTTCAGCTCGTACGGGGTGGGCTCGTGGGCGCGGGACTGATGCGGGTCGAGGTACGGCCGGTCGGTGACGGGCATCGGGGCCTCCGGGACAGTCGGGGTCGGGGGGTTCACAGGTCGAGGACGAGCCGGTCGGAGGCGCAGCGCGAGACGCAGATCATCATGGTGGCGTTCGCGGAGTGTTCCGCCTCCGACAGCAGGAGGTCGCGGTGTTCGGGGGTGCCGGCGAGGACGCGGGTCTCGCAGGTGCCGCAGATGCCGTCACGGCAGGAGGAGGGCACGGTCACGCCCGCCGCCTCCACGGCGTCCAGGACGGAGGTGTCCGCGCCGACGGTGACGGTCAGTCCGGAGCGGCGGCACTCGACCTCGAAGGCGCTGTCGTCGCCGGTGCGCTCCACGACGGGGGCGGCGAACCGCTCCAGTCTGAGCTGTCGTCGCGGGCACCGCTCCTGGACGGCGGTCAGCAGCGGCTCGGGGCCGCACACGTACACGAGCGCGTCCGCGGGCAGACCGGCGAGGGCTGCGTCCAGGTCGATGTGCCCCTGCTCGTCCTGCGGCACGAGGGTGACCTGGCCACCGGTGAGAGCGGCGAGGTCAGCGCCGAAGGCCATGGAGGCGCGGGAGCGTCCGCCGTGCACCAGCCGGTACGGGATGCCGTCACGGTCGGCCCGGCGGGCCATGGCGAGAATCGGGGTGATGCCGATGCCACCCGCGACGAAGACGTACGACGCGGCCGCCTCCAGGGCGAAGTGGTTGCGGGGCCCGGCGACACGGACCCGCTCGCCGGGGCGCAGCCGGGTGTGCACATGACGTGAACCACCGCGCGAGGAGGGAGCGTCGAGGACGCCGACGCGGTAGACGCCGGGGTCCTCCGGGTCGCCGCACAGCGAGTACTGGCGCACGTGTCCGGCCACGTGGAGGTCGATGTGGGCGCCCGGGGTCCAGGCCGGCAGCGGCTTGCCGGCGGGGTCGACGAGGTCGAGGGACAGGACGCCGTCCGCCTCCCAGGTCATGCGGCGTACGAGGAGTTCGAGCTGCTGCTCATCGGTGACGCTCATCAGGCGGCCTCCCTACGCGGTGGGGATCTTCACGGGCGGGGTGAACGGGGTCTTCATCGGGCCGAGCGCGGCGAGGTCCACCTCGACGAGAACCGGCCCGTGCGAGGCGAGCGCGTCGCGGATCACCGGCGCGGCGTCTGCCTCGGCGGCGATGCGCGCGTACGGCAGGGCGCAGGCGGCGGCGAGTTCGGCGAAGTCGGGCGTGAACAGGTCGACTCCGCTGCGGCGTTCGCTGTAGCGGTCCTGGGTGTTGCGCAGGACGCCGTAGCCGCCGTCGTTGAAGACGAGCAACAGCAGGCGGGGCCGCTCCTGGGCGACGGTGAGCAGTTCGCCGAGGTGGACGGCCAGACCGCCGTCGCCCGCGATGACCACGGTGGGCCGGTCGGGGCGGGCGAGGGCGGCGCCGATGCCCATGCCGAGGCCCTGTCCGATACCGCCGCCCCGCGGGAAGACGTTGGATCGCGGGTCGTGGATCGGCAGCAGCCGGTTGCCCCAGGTCGAGGACGGGATGGTGACGTCACGGGCGACGACCGCGCCGCGGGGCAGGGCGGCCGCGAGCGCGTCGCAGATCGCCGCCTGCGGTCCGACGGCCTCACGCTGGGCGGCACGCACCTCGTCGCGTACGGCGGTGACGCGGGCGGTCCAGCCGGGTTCGGCGGGTACGGCCGCCGGGGTCAGCTCGGGCAGCACGCGGGCGGCGTCTCCGTGCAGGGCGTGTGTGGCCGGGTGGACCCGGCCGAGGGCCGCGGCGTCGATGTCGATCTGGAGGTGGGTCTCGGGAAGGCGGAGCGTGTAGTCGGCGGTCTCGTTGGAGCGGAAATGGGTGCCGACGGTGATCAGGACGTCGGCGTCGTCGAGCAGGGCGCGGACGGCAGGGGTGGTGGCGAAGTTGCCGATCACCTGGGGGTGGTCCTCGGGGACCGTGCCGCGGCCGGAGTTGGAGGTGACGAGACCCGCGCCGGTCGCCGTCAGCAGCGCGTGCAGCGCTTGTCGGGCCCGGGTGGCGCCGCCTCCGGCCCAGATCAGCGGGCGGCGGGCGGACGCCAGCAGGTCCCGGGCGGCGGCGAGTGCGGCGGCGTCGGGAGCCGGGGCGCCGGCGGTGGGTGCCGGGGCACCGTCGTCGCGCTGGGCGGCGTACTGCAGGTCGATGGGCCACTCGACGCTGGCCGGTCCCCCGGGTGCGGTGAGGGCGGCGGCTGCGGCCTCGCGCAGCAGTCGGCCCGCGCTCGCGGTGTCCGGGACGGTCGCGGCGTACGACGAGACCGCGCGGAGCATGCCGAGCTGGTCCTTGGTCTCGTGGATGAAGCCGCGTCCGCCGCCCAGGTAGCGGCTCTCGATCTGCCCGGTGACGTGCAGGACGGAGGTGCCGGCGGCGAGAGCCTCGATGAGAGAGCCGGCCGCGTTGCCGGCGCCGGTGCCGGTGGAGGTGAGGGCGCAGCCGAGGCCGCCGCGGACGCGGCCGTAGCCGTCGGCGGCGCTCACCGCGGTGGCCTCGTGCCGCACGGGCACGAAACGCAGTGCGCGGTCGACGGCCTCGACGAGAGGGAGGTTGTGCACGGACACGATGCCGAAGACCGTGTCGATGCCGAGTTCCTTCAGGACGGCGACGAGGAGGTCGCCTCCGGTGCGGTGGGTCATGGGTGCCTCTCAGTGCCTGTCGGTGCCGTCAGTGGATGCCGCGGCCGACCCCGCCGCAGACGTCGACGGCGGTTCCGGTGATGTAGGAGGCGCGCGGCGACAGCAGGGTCACGATCGCGTAGGCGACCTCCTCGGCGCGGCCGAGGCGGCCCAGGGCGACGCCCCGGTCGGCGGCGAGTTCGGCCTGCCAGTCCTCGTAGGACAGACCGGTGTCCGCGGCGGCGTGCCGGCGGATCCACTGGCCGGTGTCGATCAGCCCCAGGCAGACCGAGTTGACCCGGATGCCCTCGGGGGCGAGTTCGGTGGCGAGGGACTTGGAGAGGTTGAGGATGCCGGCGCGGGCCGCGCTGGTGGTGATCAGGCGGGTCTCGGGCTGTTTGGCGAGGACGGCGTTGACGTTGACGACGCTCGCCGCGTCCGAGGTGCGCAGGTGGGGGCGGGCGGCGGCCAGCGGGTTCAGGACTCCGGCGAACTTCAGCTCGAGTTCGTCCCGCCAGTCCTCGGCGCAGGTGTCGTCGAGCCGCTTCATACGGGACCGGCCGGCGTTGTTGACCAGGGCGTCGAGGCGGCCGAAGTGCGCGGTGGTCCGCTCCACGAAGGCGGCGACGGTGTCCGCGTCGCGTACGTCGCACACGCCGGTCAGGAGCCGGTCGCCGGCGCCCAGGCGGGCGGCGGCCTTGGCGAGGCGGTCGGCGTCGCGGCCGCAGGTGGCGACGCGTGCGCCTTCGTCGAGCAGCGCGCGGACCGTGGCCAGGCCGACGCCCGAGCTGCCGCCGGTGACCAGGACGGTTCGGTCGGCGAGACCCAGATCCATGGGGTTCTCCGGTTCTTGAGGGGATCAGTGCATGGTGAAGCCGCCGTTGACGGCGATCACCTGTCCGGTGAGGTAGCGGGACTCCTCGCCGAGCAGGAAGGAGACGAGTCCGAGGAGGTCGTCCGGCTGCTGCGGGCGGGAGATCGCGCGGTGACCGGCGTAGAGGGCGTGGCGTTCCGCGGGGACGGTCTCGGTGGCCTCGCACTCGGTGAGGCCGGGGGCGACCGCGTTGACGGTGATGCCCTGCTCGCCGAGTTCGCGGGCCATGCCCCGGGTGAGGGCGATGACGGCGCCCTTGGAGGCGACGTAGTGGGCGAGGCGCGGCGAGCCGTACAGGGCGGCGTCGGAGGCGATGTTGACGATGCGTCCGGGGCGGGCGAGCAGTGGGTGCAGCGCCTTCGCCACCAGCCAGGGGCCACGCACGTTGACGGTCATCAGGCGGTCCCAGGTCTCGACGTCGATGTCCTGGAACTCCTTGCCGCCGACGCCGTTGGCGAGGGCCGCGTTGTTGACCAGCCCCCACACGGGACCGAACTCACCGACGCGGGCCGCGAGTTCTGCGACGGACGCGACATCCGCCACGTCGCAGTGCACGTAGTGGGCGGTGCCTCCCGCGGCGCGGATCGCGGCCGCGGTGCGTTCGCCCCGGCCGGCGTCGATCTCGGCGACGACCACCCGGTGGCCGTCCGCGCCGGCCCGGCGGGCCATGGCCTCCCCCAGGCCACGGCCCGCCCCGGTCACGACGACCGTGCGCGGCGCGTCAGTCACGGGTGACGCCGTACAGCGGCGAGTACTCGGGGTAGGTCGGCACCTGCGGCTTCTGCGTGCCGATGATCACGCAGAACAGGGCGTCGGTGTCGCCCTCGTTCTTCAGGGAGCGGGTGACACCGGCCGGGACGACGATCATGTCGCGGTAGCCGAGGGTGCGGTACTCGACCTCGTCGGGGCCGCGGTGGATGCCGACGCGGACCTGGCCCTCCAGCACGAAGAAGGCCTCCTCCACGTCGTGGTGGGTGTGGGCGGGGCCCTCGGCGCCGGGCGGCAGCAGCATGTTGGAGAAGGTGAAGCCTCCGGAGGGGATGATCCGGTTGTCGTTCTCGTGGTTGCCGGTGGCGCCGGAGCCGACGTAGCGGATCTGGGCGCGGCGGTACTGCGGGCCGGCCTTCTCCTGGAAGGACAGGGTGCCCCAGTCGGGCTCGCGGGAGTCGCGGCTCGCGATGAGCGCGTCGGTGTACGTGCCGAGGTCGCCGCCGTTGTCGTACGCGGTGGTGGTCAGTGGCATGGGAGGTCAGCCTTTCGTGCGGGGGTTGGTGACGATGTGGAGGTGGGCCAGGACCCAGGCGTTGAAGCGCTCGGGCTGTTCCTGGTGGGCCAGGTGGCCGGCGTCCTTGACGACCACACCGGCGGATCTGGGCAGGCCACCGGCCAGGGCCTGGGCGGCGTCCGGGCCGGTGACCTGGTCCTTGTCACCGCACAGCACGAGCGTGGGTGCGGTGATGCGCGGCAGGTCGGCGCGCAGGTCGGTCGAGGCCATGGATTCGGCGGCATGGGCGTAGCCGGGCAGCCGGATCGCGTCGGCCATGGTGTCGACGACCCGCCGGACCAGCGCGGCGGGTGCGTCGGCGGAGACCAGGCGAGGGCCCCGCTGTTGGGCGAACGCGCGTGGCCCGAGGGCCCGGAGTTCCTCGGCGCGGCCCCGCATGGCGGCCGCCTTGGCGGGGTCGGTGCCGGAGCCGGGGCTGGAGTCGGCGACGATCAGGGAGGCGACGAGTTCCGGATGGCGCAGGGCGAGCCGCAGCGCGATGACACCGCCCCAGGAGACGCCGAGCACATGGGCGCTGCCGCCCCGGGCGCGGATCACCTCGGCGGCCGCGTCCGCGAAGCCGTCCAGATCCAGCGGGCCGTCCGGGTCGGGTGAGCGGCCGTAGCCGGGGGCGTCCCAGGCGGCCACCCTGAACCCACCCGAGAACGCCTTGAGTTGCGGGGTGAAGGAGACCGACGAGGAACCGATGCCGTGCAGGCAGAGCAGCAGCGGCCCGGTGGTGCCCGCCTCCTCCACGTGCACCTTCGCGGCGGTCACAGGATCTGCCCCGGCCGTCCGGCGATCGCGCCCAAGGAGCGCAGGACCGCGTACGGCACGACCTTGCTGGTGGCGGGGTTGTCCGCGTCGGGCGTGTGGGCCGCCTCGAACCGGTAGGAGCCGTGCGGGCCGGACGCCTCGATGACGTGCCGGGTGCGTACGGCGGCCGGGTCGGCGACGACACGGACCTGCACGGCGTCCAGGTCACCCACGGCGAGCGCCACGGAGGCGGCGACGTTCGTGGAGCGGGGGAACTTCACGGGGATGTCCCGCGCGGTGCCGGCGAGCACCTCGACGGGGCCGGTCGCGGTGCGCAGCCGGTGCAGCAACTCCTCGTCCATCCAGGGCTGTTCCAGGGTGGCGGGGAGTTTGGTGGTGGTGAGCCGGACCTCGTGGAGCGGGCCGAAGGCGCGGACGGCCTGGAGGAGGTCGAGTCCGCCGACGGCGCCGCCGGTGAAGTACACCCGGCCCGGTCCGGCGGCGAGGAGCCGTTTGGCGAGGTCCTCGTCGGTGAGGGCGCCGGTGGAGGCGATCAGCAGATCGGTGCCGCAGGTGAGGACCCGCTCGCCCCAGGCGCGGACGACGCCCTGTCCGGCGGCCTCCACGACGAGGTCGCAGCGGTCGACGGCGTCCTCGAAGGGCACCTGTTCGGCGGGGGCGGCTCCGCCGAGGGGGCGGTTGTCGACGACGCATTCCAGGACGGCGCCCGGTACGTCACCGGCGGCGAGGGCGGTGCCGACGACACGGCCGATGGCGCCCCAGCCGACCAGGCCGACCGTGAGGGGGGTGGCGTTGTTCATGCGGTGGCTCCTTGCGGGGCGGCGGGCTCGGCGCCGGCGGGTGCGCGGCCCTGCGCGGTGACGTCGACGGGCGGCCGGGGGCCGGCGGAGTCGTCGCCGGCGCCGAGGGGCGGCCGCACCGGGCTGCCGTCGGGGGTGCCGGCCATGTGGGCGCGGATCAGCTTCGAGGGCGGTCCGGCGGTGCCCCACAGGTCGGACAGCTCGGGGACGCGCCGCCACACCTTGCAGATCCAGCGGTCCTCGACCACCTGGGCGACCTCCGAGGTGTACTCGCAGACCAGGCCGGTGGGGTCGGTGAAGTAGGAGAAGGTGTTGTTGCCGGGGCCGTGCCGGCCGGGACCCCACTGCGGGGTGATGCCGTGGTGGCGCAGGCGGCCCAGGCCGCGCATGAAGTGGTCGAGCGAACTCATCTCGTAGGCCACGTGGTTGAGGGAGACCCAGGGCGCCTGGTTGAAGGCGACGCAGTGGTGGTCGCTGTTGCAGCGCAGGAACGCCATCTGGTGCTCGGACCAGTCCGAGACGCGCAGGCCGAGCACGTCGCGGTAGAAGGCGACGGAGGCGTCGATGTCGGGGGTGTTGAGGACGACGTGGGTGACGCCGACGGGGACGGCGGCGTCACGGCCGCGCGGCGGGACCGCCCAGGTGTCGGCGGAGAGTTCGATCAGGCGGCCCTCGTGGTCGTGGAAACGCAGCCCGTAGCCGCCGCCGACCTGGTCGAGCGGGCCGGGTCCGGTGAGGGGGCGGATGCCGCGCCGCTCCAGCCGGCGGGCGGCGTCGTCGATCTCGGCGGGGGTGGCGACGGCGAAGGAGAGCTTGCCGAGGCCGGTGCGGTCGGCGCGGGTGAGTTGCAGGGCGTGGTGCTCCTCGCCGGTGCCGCGCAGCCAGCTGGCGCTGTGGCCGGCCTCGACGATCTCCAGGCCCCAGGCCTCCTCGTAGAAGTCGGTGGCCTCGCCGAAGTGCGGGGTGTGCAGTTCGACGGAGCGCAGGGCGCGCAGCTGGGCGACGGGTGGTCCGGTCGGGGTGGTGGGGTGGGACATGGGTGCTCCGGTGGGGTCAGCCGGCCCAGGGCAGCGGCGTGGTGGAGGTGTCCCAGTACAGGGACTTCTGGCGCTGGTAGGCGCGGATGCCGTCGCGCCCCTTCTCGCGGCCGAGGCCGCTGTCCTTCATGCCGCCGAAGGGCGTGGAGATGCTGAACTGCTTGTAGGTGTTGATCCAGACGGTGCCCGCCTCGATCCGGCGGGCGATCCGCCAGGCGGCGCGGTGGTCGCGGGTCCAGATGCCGCAGGCGAGGCCGTAGACGGAGTCGTTGGCCTGGCGGACCAGGTCCTCCTCGTCGTCGTAGGGCAGGGCGACGAGGACCGGGCCGAAGATCTCCTCCTGGCAGGTACGGGCGTCGTTGGGCAGGCCGTCGAGGACCGTGGGCAGGTAGTAGGCGCCGTCGTCGTAATCGGGGCCTTCGGGGGCGGCACCGCCGCACAGCACGCGGGCGCCTTCCCGGCGGGCGAGGTCGACGTAGGCGGCGACGCTGTCGCGGTGCTTGTGGTGCACCAGCGGGGCGACCTGGGTGCCTGGGCGGGTACCGGGGCCGACGCGCAGCTTGCGGACGCGTTCGACGAGGGTGGTGAGGAAGTCGTCGTAGAGCGAGCGGGCGACGAACAGGCGTGATCCGGCGATGCAGGACTGGCCGCTGGAGGAGAACACTCCGTACATCACGCCGGCCAGGGCCTGCTCGACGTCGGCGTCCGGCAGCACGATCGTGGGCGACTTGCCGCCGAGTTCCAGCGAGACGGGCATCAGCTTGTCGGCGGCGGCCCGGGCGAGTGCCCGCCCGGTGGAGGTGCCGCCGGTGAAGACGACCTTGCCGACACGGGGGTCGCGCACGATCGCGTCGCCGACGACGCGGCCGGGTCCGGGCAGGACGGACAGCAGGGCCGGGGGCAGTCCGTGTTCCTCCAGGGCCCGGGTGATCAGGCGGCCGAGGGCGAGGGAGACCAGCGGGGTCCATTCGGCGGGCTTGAGCAGGACCGCGTTGCCGGCGGCGAGCGCGGGGGCGAGTTTCTGGGCGTCGGAGGCGACCGGGGAGTTCCACGGGTTGATCGCGCCGACGACACCGAGGGGTTCGTGGACGCTCACCGTGACGTAGGCGCCGCGGGAGGGGGTGAGCGCCTCCTCGGCGGTCTCCAGCGCGGCGGCGGTGTAGCGGAAGGTGCCGGCCGCACTGGCGACGAGGGCACGGGTCTCGGTGAGTGTCTTGCCGGTGTCGGCGGTCTGCAGGGCGGCGAGGTGTTCGGCGTCGTCCTCGACGAGCGACGCCACCCGGTGCAGGAAGCGGGCCCGCAGATGCGGCAGCAGATCGCGCCAGCCGGGCTCGGCGGCGGCCTGGCCGCCGGCGCGGGCCGCCTCGGCGACCTCGTCGGCGGTGACGGCGTGCACGGTGGCGAGCGGGGTGCCGGTGGCGGGGTCGAGGGTCCGGGTCGGGGCACCGCCGCCGCGCCGCCACCGGCCCGCAACGAGCGCCTCGTCCGGGGGAGTTCGGAGCATACGGGGCCTCCTGAACGGAAGGAGCGGGGGAGCTGCTTGAGTAAGCGCTAGAAATCTAAGGGCTTAAATATCTGCGACGCAAGAGGGCGAGGCAGAGGGATTCGGCGACGGAATCGCTGCTTCAGCCCTTGACGGGGTCCGGGAGGCGAGCGATACAACTTAAGCACTTAAAAACTTGGCGCTTACCTGATGTCCTGGTTGGCCCTGGCGCGGCTCCGGTGCGCTCCTCGGCACCCGCCCTGCCTCACCGGCCGGACAGCTCCTCCCCTCCCCACCCGCCCCCGTCCCCCGTGCTTGTCGTCCCCCTGCCCCCGTGACCAGCGGAGTTCCGCATGACGACCGAAGCAGTACCCGACAGTTCGCTCAGAGCCTCCATCGCCGCCCGCTTCGAACGGCTTCCCCTGTCCCGCTGGCACGTCACCGTGCGGCTCGTCGTCGGCGCGGTCACCTTCTTCGAAGCCTTCGACCAGCTCCTCATCGCCTACGCCCTGCCCGAGCTGCGCGCCGACTGGCACCTGACCACCTCGGCCGCCACGCTGCTGCTCACGGTGGGCTCGCTCGGCATGCTGGCCGGCGCCCTCCTCTCCGGACGGATCGCCGACCGGATCGGCCGGGTGCGGGTGATCGCCCTGTGCGTGGCCGTCTCCAGCCTCGCCAATCTCGCGCTCGCGGCGTCGCCCTCCCCCGATGTGTTCATGGCGCTGCGGTTCCTGCAGGGCCTGGCGATCGGTGGTGAGGTCCCGGTGGCCGCGACCTTCATCGCCGAGATCACCCGCAGCCACCGGCGCGGCCGTTTCGTCCTGCTGTACGAGCTGGTCTTCCCGGCGGGCCTGACGGTGGGCGCGCTGGTCGCGGCGTGGGTGGTGCCGTTGCTGGGCTGGCGGTGGATGTACGGCCTCGCCGCCCTGCCCGGCGTCCTCGCCGTCGTCGTGCGGCGCACGGTGCCCGAGTCGCCGCGCTGGCTCGCCGACCGCGGCCGCAGCGAGGAGGCCGCCGCGGTGATGGGCCGGATCGAGAACGCCGTCGAGAAGGCCACGGGCGAACCGCTGCCGCCCGTGCCCGGCCAACCCCCGCTCCCCTCGTCCTCCGCCGCCGACGGCAGCGAGCGGCCGTCGGGGCTGCGGGGGCTGTTCGCCGGCCGCTACCGGCGCCGCACCCTGGTCGTCGGCGCGCTGTGGTTCGCCGGCTACTTCGTGAACTACGGCATCACCTCGTGGCTGCCGACCATCTACAAGAACCGCTTCGGCCTGTCCCTGTCCGACGCCCTGCTGTACTCCACGGTCACCTCCGTGGCGGGCCTGGCCGGCTGCCTGGTCGCCGCGCTCACCGTCGACCTGCTGGGACGGCGCCGGGTGATCACCGGCTGCCTGGCCGGCTCGGCCGTGATGCTGGGCGTCCTCGCCTGTCTGGGAGCGGAGACGCCGGTGCAGGTGCTGGTGTGGACGTCGCTCGCCGCGGTCTTCTTCTTCGGCTCCAACATCAGCCTCTACCTGTACACGCCGGAGCTGTTCCCGACCCGGATGCGGGCCCTCGGCAGCAGCGTGGGCGGCGCCCTGAACCGGCTCGGCGTGATCCTCGGGCCGATCGTCGTCGGCGCCGTCTACGCGGGCGGGCAGATCGGCGCGGTCTTCCTGACGCTGGGCGCCGTGTCCCTGGCCGGTGCCGTCGTCGCCGGTGCCGGGGCGGAGGAGACGGCGGGGCGGCGGCTGGAAGAGGTGTCCCCGTAAGCCTGGTGCGTGGTCCCGGCTGCGGCGCAGGTGCGGCGGGCGGCGGGGACTTCCCCGCCGCCCGCCGCCCGCGTGTGAGCGCCGTCAGGGTCAGCAGCCGCCGCAGTTGTAGTAGAGGACGTCCCAGTGGCTGCCCTCATCGGCATAGATGTTGCCGGAGCCGGACTTCCACTGCGGGGCGCCGTCACCGCGCAGGCCGATGTAGGTGAAGGTGTTCTTGATGTAGTTCCCGACGCAGGTGTACTTGCTGTAGTCGAGCTTGTAGCCGTTCCAGTGCGAGTACGTCCCGGACGCGTGCCCGGTCTCGGTGCCGCCGGTGATGTTCAGCGCGCACCCGCTGGCCCGCTTCAGGGTCTGGGCGCCCTGCGCGGTGGCGAGGTTGAGCTGATCGAAGGACGTACAGGTCGAGTTGTTGCGGTCGGAGCAGTTGCCGGAGGACGACCAGGTGATGCCGACCTCGCGGAACATCGACGTGGCGGTGGCGTGACTGATCTTGGTGACGGCGAACGCGTCGCCGGCGGTGCCGAGGACGACGGCGCCGGGGGCGATCACGAGGGCGAGGGCGGTCAGGATCGATCGGATCCGCAGCCCCATGAGCGTTTTCACGTGTTTCACGTGGAACCTCCCTGCGAGAAGTCATGCGTCCTGTGAGGTGACTGTGCAGGTGGTGCAGGGAGATGATGCCGGAGGTCTACGCGCGTTGGCCAGAGGGCGGTTCGCTGCCCTCTTCGACGAGGCGGGCGAGCTGGTCGAGCGCCATGCGGGTGCCGGTCTCGTTGTCCTCGGGGCGTACGGCGTCGGGGATGCCCTCGTGCACGACGAGGACGTGCGTGCCGCCGCCGTCCGCGTCGGTGAGCGTGGTCGTCATCGTCATGCGGCCCCGCAGAGCGGGGTCGTCGGTCTCGAACTCCAGCACCTCGACGACCTTCTCGTCCGGGACCAGCGCGGCGAAGTGGCCGTGGTAGGTGTCGGTGTGCGCGGCGGACTTGCCCTCGCTTCCGGGAGTGTCGTAGGTGAGGGAGACGCGGAAGCGGCCCCCCGGGCGGGCGTCGAACTCGTGCACCCGGCTGGTCATCCCGGCCGGCACCCGCCATCGGGCGATCGCCTCCGCGTCGAGCAGGGCCCGGTAGACGGCCGGACGGGAAGCGCGGACATGGCGGGAGAGCCGGGTCGTGTACATGGGGCCACCCTAGAGACATCCCCGGGGCGCGAGGTCAGGAACCGGCGCCGGGAAGCGCGCCCTTGACGAAGTCCTTCGTCAGCACGGCGGCCGACGCGACGGGGACGTACTGACCGTCGGGCGGGAAGAAGTCGACGGCGCCGAGCGCTCCGTAGTTCGCCCAGAAGCACGTGGTCATCGGGAAGGTGTCGGTGACGTTCTGCTGGCACTTCACGGCCAGGGTGCGGCTGGTGACGACCTCGGGCTTGCCGACGCGGTTGCGGCCATAGCCCTCGGCGAGCTTCATGGAGTGCTCGAACACCGTGTCGAGGGAGGCCATGGGGTCCGCGACCTTCTCGTACAGGCGCGTCCTGGCGGTGAAGGTCGGCGCCGACGCCGTCAGCGTGCCTTTGCGCAGGATGATCCGCGGGCTGCCGAAGCACGAGATCTCGTCGGCGACGTCCCCGCTGTCGTCCTCGATCTCCTTCAGTCCGTCGTCGCCGAAGACGCCGATGTCCAGGTCGCTGCCGAACCGGAAGCCGCCGTCCCCCTCGTCGCACACCAGGCCCTCCATCGTCGGCGCGACGACCTTCGTGAAGCGGACACCGGGATCGGCCGCGAGTTTCTCCCCCGCCGGCGCCACGGCCGTGCCGGAGGGCTTCGCCTTCGCGTCCGGCTGCGCCTCGGAGCCGCATCCGGCCACCAGCACTCCCACCGTGAGGACCGCAGCCGTCGTGCGCCGCCTCGTCATGTCCACCATTCCCCCGCCGACTCCGTTGTTGATCAAGGACGGAGGCGATCCTACGACGGCGCGGACCCCGCTCGCGTGTCAGTACAGGACGCGCAGCGCCCCGGGAAGGACCCGTGCCGTGACGGGCAGGACGGCGTCCACCTCGCCGTCGGCGCCGTAGGGCACCGCGCGGTCGGCCTCGATGCGGATCTCCCGGCCCCGCACCACCCGCACCTGGGGGCGGGTCACGTGGGCGCCGGTCGACAGCTCGTTCATCAGGGCGAAGAACAGCCGGCGCGGGGCGTGCTCGATCATGACGACGTCCAGGAGGCCGTCGTCGACGCGGGCGCCGGGGGCGATCATGCGGCCGGAGCCGTAGTAGGGGGAGTTGGCGGCTACGACGGTGTAGCCGCGGTGGGTGTGCTCCGTACCGTCCACGGTGACGCGGTAGTTCGCCGCCCGCCAGGTGGTCACCGCGCGCAGCCCGCCGGCGTAGTAGGAGGCGGAGCCCCGCAGCAGGCGGGAGTGGTTGGCGTGGCGGTTGGCGAGCGCGTCGACACCCGCGTACACACTGCCGAGCACGACCGTCCTCGGGTGGACGGCCGAGACGACCTCGACGGTGTCCACCGGCCGCGGCTCACCCTCCAGCAACAGCCGTGCCAGGGCGTCGGGTTCGGCGGGCAGGCCGAGGGCGCGGGCGAAGTCGTTGCCCCGGCCTGCGGGGACCAGCCCGAGCACCGAGTCGGTGCCGCTGAGGGCGCCGCCGATGCCGCCGGCGATGCCGTCGCCGCCGACGGCGAGCACGACCCGGCCGGCTTGTCCGGCGCGGCGGGCGATGTCCTGGGCGTGGGCCAGGCTGCGGCTGTACTCGGTGTCCAGTTCGGCCCCGGCTGCCCGCAGCGCATGGGCGACCCGCAGCAGCGCGGCCGCGGCGGTCGAGCCGCCCGCGGTGGGGTTGACGACGGCGGTGAACTGTCGCATGGGTGAGCCTCCGGGGCGGTCGAGCGGGCGGGCCGAGGGGGTGTGGCCGGGGAAGCCGGCGAAAGGGTGTCAGTCGGTCGGCAGCAGGACGCCGGGGTTGAGCAGTCCGTCGGGGTCCAGCCGCCGTTTGACCGCCTGCAGGGCCGCCACGCCGAGCGGGCCCGCCTCCCGGACGTACCAGTCGCGGTGGTCGGTGCCCACGCCGTGATGATGGCTGATGGTGCCACCGGCCGCCAGGATCGCCTCGTTGGCGGCGTGCTTGGCCCGCGTCCAGTGCGCCACCGGGTCGTCCTCGCCCTGCGCGGACACGACGGTGAAGTACAGGGAGGCGCCGTTGTCGTAGACGTGGGAGATGTGGCACATCACCAGCGGCGGGGTGCCCGCCTCGGCCAGCGTCGCCGTGAGCGCGTCGCGTACGGCGGTGTACAGACCCGGGATGCGCGACCAGAACGCGGCGGTCTCCAGCGTCTCGGCGAAGGCGCCCGCGTCGAGGAGGGAGTCGCGCAGGTAGGGGGCGGAGTAGCGGCCGTGCGCCCAGCGCTCGCCCGGTTCCGCGCCGAGGCAGGTGCCGCCTAGCCCGGTGAGGACGGCTGCGGCGCCCTCGCGGCGGTGCGCGGTGTCCTCCTCGGTGCCCTCGAAGCCCACGATCGCCAGGCAGCCGGCGTCGGTGGGCAGGCCGTTCGCACCGATCGCGTCGGGCTGGGCGAGGCCGATGAGAGTCTCCGTCTCGTCGGACAGCCGCAGCACCGTGGGGCGTGGCCCGTCCTGGGCGAGGCGGCGCAGGGCGGCGGCGCCCTCGGTGAAGGAGGCGAAACGCCAGCCCTCGTAGCGGCGGACCCGCGGCACGGGCCGCAGGCGCACGGTGACGGAGGTGATCACGCCGAAGGCGCCCTCGGAGCCGAGGACGAGCTGGCGCAGATCGGGTCCGGCGGCCGAGCGCGGGGCACGGCCCACGTCGAGGGTGCCCTCGGGGGTGGCGAGGGTGAGGCCCAGCACCATGTCGTCGAAGCGGCCGTAGCCGGCGGACGCCTGTCCGCTGGAGCGTGCGGCGGCGAAGCCGCCGATGGTGGCCCACTCGTAGGACTGCGGGAAGTGGCCGAGGGTGAAGCCGTGCTCGGCCAGCAGGGCTTCGGCGTGCGGGGCGCGCAGGCCGGGCTGCAGGGTGGCCGTGCGCGAGACGGTGTCGATGTCGAGCAGCTGGTCCATGCGGCGCAGGTCGAGGGCGACGAAGGGGCCCTGCCGCTCGGGGGCGAGGCCGCCGACGACGGAGGTGCCGCCGCCGAACGGGACGACGGGGAGCCGGTGGCGCGCGCAGACCCGCAGGACGGCGACGACGTCGTCGTGCCCGGCCGGCAGCACGACGGCGGCCGGGACGTCGCTGACGTCGGCGGCGCGGATGCGCAGCAGGTCGGGGGTGGACTTGCCGCGGGTGTGCCGCAGCCGGGTCTCGGCTTCCGTGCGGACATGGGCCGCGTCGCCGACGGCGTCGGCCAGTTCCCGCAGGACGGCCGGTTCGAGCGGCGCGTCGGGGACGGCGATGTCGGCCAGGCCCGGCGGCTCGGCCTCGCGGGGCTTGACGCCCAGCATCTCGCGCAGCAGGCCGATCACCGGCTCGGGCAGCGGTGCCGCCTTGGCCGGGTCGCCCCAGCCGTTCCACAGCATGTCCACGGCGCTTGTCCTCATCTGTCGGTCGATATCGGTCGGTCGATTGACCTCTCGATCCATCGGATCTGTCGATCCATCGATCTGTCGGCCCGGGTCGGCGTCGGTCGCCGCGGCGCGGGACGCCGGTGGGGCGGTCACCGCGGCGCGGGCGTTACACTGTGACACATGACGCCTATTCGTCACAACGATGGGGACAACGATCCGGTGCTCGACGCGGTGCGCGACTGCGTTCTGGCCGTCGGCGTCCGCCGCACGACCCTGACCGACGTGGCGCGCCGCGCGGGCGTCTCCCGGATGACGCTGTACCGGCGCTGGCCCGATGTGCGCTCACTGGTCGGCGATCTGATGACGCGCGAGTGGGTCGGCGTGGCGACCGCGGCCATGCCCGAGCGGGCGCCGGGCCGCAGCGCGCGGGACCTCGTCGTCGAGGGACTGGTGCACGGCGTCGAGGCCTTCCGCACACATCCGCTCTTCAACAAGATCGTCGACGTCGACCCGGAACTGCTTCTGCCGTACGTGCTCGACCGCCGCGGCGCGAGCCAGGACGCCCTGCTGGAACTGCTGACCGAGGGCGTGCGCGACGGTCACGCCGACGGGTCGGTCCGCGCCGGCCACCCCGAACGCCAGGCCCGCGCCCTGCTGCTCGTCGTCCAGTCGTTCACGCTGTCGCTGCGGACGATGACCGACGAGGACGACCCGGACCTCAACGCCGCCGCCCTGCTCGGGGAGTTGCGGACCATCCTGGAGAGGACCCTCACGCCATGAGCGCCACGAGCCCCATGAGCGCCACGAGCACCGGCGCGCCGCACCCCGGCTCGTCCCTGTCCGCCGCGCGCCGCACCCGCGAACTCGCCGCGACCGTCGGCGCCGAACCGGTGGACGTCCTCGTCGTCGGACTCGGGGCCACCGGTGCGGGAGTCGCCCTGGACGCGGCCGCCCGCGGCCTGACGGTCGCCGCCGTCGACGCCCACGACCTGGCCTTCGGCACCTCCCGCTGGAGCTCCAAGCTCATCCACGGCGGCCTGCGCTACCTCGCCTCCGCGCAGTTCGACGTGGCGCACGAGAGCGCCGTGGAGCGCGGCGTGCTGATGGAGCGCACCGCACCCCACCTGGTGCGCGCCCAGCCGTTCGTCCTGCCGCTGACGCCGCTGGTCTCGCGTGGCCAGGCGGCGTTGGCCTGGGCCGGGTTCCGGGCCGGTGACGCGCTGCGGCTGGCCGCGCGCACGGCACGCGGCACGCTGCCCGCGCCGCGCCGCCTGTCGGCGGTGGAGACCCGCACACTGGCCCCCGGCCTGCGCTCCGGAGGGCTGCGCGGCGGCCTGCTCTCCTGGGACGGCAAGCTCACCGACGACGCCCGCCTGGTCACCGCCCTCGCCCGTACCGCGGCGGCGCACGGCGCACGGATCCTGACCCGGGTACGAGCCCTGGAGCTGTCCGGCGCGGGCGCCCGGGTCCGCGACGAACTCACCGGCGAGGAGGGCTTCCTGCGCGCCCGCTCGGTGATCAACGCGACCGGTGTGTGGGCGGACGGCCTGGTCGACGGCATCCGGATCCGCCCCTCGCGCGGCACCCACCTGGTGCTGCGCGCCGACCGCCTCGGCCCGCTGCCCGCCGGCCTGCACATCCCCGTCCCCGGCGAGACCAACCGCTTCGTCCTCGTCCTGCCCCAGGGCGACGGCCGGGTCTACGTCGGCCTCACCGACGAGCCCGTCGAGGGACCGGTGCCGGACGTGCCGGAGGTCCCGGAGACGGACATCGGCTTCCTGCTCGACATCCTCGGCTCCGCGCTGGACACCCGGCTGCAGCGCGCCGATGTCGTGGGAGCCTTCGCGGGGCTGCGCCCCCTGCTGGACGCGGCCGGTGACGGCACGTCGGCCAGGACCTCCGACATCTCCCGCCGGCACGCCGTGCTGACCTCCTCCGACGGGGTCGTCACCGTCGTCGGCGGCAAGCTCACCACCTACCGGCGCATGGCCGAGGACGCCGTCGACCGCGCCGTCGCCACCCACCGCCTGACCGCCGGCCCCTCCCCCACCGCCACGCTGCCGCTGGTCGGCGCCGCCGCGCCGGCCCGTCTCGGCGCCCTGCCCGCACCGCGCCGCCTCGTCCAGCGGTACGGCACGGAGGCCGCCGCCGTCGAGGCCCTCGCCGCGCAGGATCCGCGGCTGGGCGAACCCGTGCTGCCCGGCCACCCGGTCACCGGCGCCGAACTGCTGTGGGCCGTGCGCCACGAGGGCGCGCTCGACGCCGCGGACGTCCTCGACCGCCGTACCCGGATCGGAGTGGTGCCGGGCGATCGCGAGGCGGCGCTGCCGGCCGTGGAGGAGATCGTCGGCGAGGCGCTGGCCACGCTCGGCTGACGCAAGCGCATACCGGGCCGGTCCGCGCGGCAGCGAACCGGCCATGGTCACCCTGGACGACAACTACGCGCTGAGCGGCCCGAGTTGGGCGCTCAGCGCGTTTTCACGTTGCGGAAACATGACCGAAACCGCATTCCTCCGGCAACTATGCCAACGGCCACTGGCGCCTTTAACCTGACTCGTCAGTAAGTCCGCACTGCCTGCGGCGCGACCATCCGCACAACCCCCGCGCGTCCCGATCGCGCCGCCGGTCCCTCACCCCTCTCGCCTCCGGGCGCCCTTTTCTGCACCGAAAGGACACAGAGGATGAAAGACCAGCAAGGCAGACAGGTGGTCGGCCGGATCCGGTGGCGGCGGTTCGCGCTGCTCGCCGTTCCCGGCTGCGCGGCCACCGCCGCGCTCGGCATCGCGCTGGCGCAGGGCGCCGTCGCCGCCTCGTTCGCCGTTTCGGGCCAGCAGTTCAAGGTGTCCGCCGACAGTCTCACCGGCCAGGGGTTCGCCCAGTACGGCAACATCGACACCAACGCCCGGGGCGACCTGCTCCCGGTCGCCACCGTCGGCATCCGCACAGCGAAGATCAACAACCTCTGCCAGTCGGTGGTCACCAAGCTCCCCGTGCTCGGCAACATCTCGCTCACCCTGACCGCCGGCGCCGGGGACACCCCGGTGGACGCGGAGAACCTCTTCCTCGACGCCACCCAGCTGGAAGGCAACGCCACCTTCCACACCATCGAGATCGGCCGGGACGCCTCGACCCTCGACAAGGGACCCGAGGGCGCGCAGGGCATGCAGGACGCCTTCTCCCAGCAGGCCGACGACCTGCAGATCGACAACCTCAGGCAGGTGGCGTGGGCCGCCAACGCCGGCACGTTCAAGCTGTCCGGCCTCAAGATGAAGATCGCCAAGGGGAAGAAGGAATGTTTCTGAGCCGGCGCGCCTGGCGCACGTGGCGCCGCAGCCGGCCCTTCTGGGGCGGTCTGGCCACCGTCGTCGCCGGCAGCGAGATCTGCGTCCTCCCCCTCGCCCCGATCGAGGTCATGCTCAAACAGGGCATCGCCGGGCTGCCGTCCGTCCTGCTCGGTCTGGTCATGCTCGTCCTGGGCCTGTCCGCATGGGTCGCCCCGCACTACCGAGGCCTCGCGGGCGTCCTGACCGTGCTGCTGGCCGTCGCCGCGCTGGTGATGTCCAACCTCGGCGGCTTCCTGTTCGGCACCGTCCTGGGCATCATCGGCGGCTCGATGATCTTCGCCTGGCAACCGGTGCGGGACGCGGACGCCGCGACGGAGGCGGACCCATCCGCAGGTTCCGGCGAGTCCGCCGAGCCCGGTAACTCCGGCTCCGGCGACTCCGGCTCCGGCTCCGGCTCCGGCTCCAGCGACTCAGCCGTACCCGCCGTATCCGCCCGGTCCGGCCGATCCACCCGCCCCAGCCGATCCGCCTGATCCACCTGATCGGCCTGATCCACCTGATCGGCCTGGCCGACCAGATCCACCCGATCCGCCGAGTCCCGTCTCGGCACCCCCCGGTACGCCACCCCCCACAGGCGCCACCGTGCACCACCTCGCACCGCATGTTCCCGTCCCGTCAGCCGATGCACACGGAAAGGGATCCACACCATGACACGTCCCCACAGTGTCCGGACGCTCCTCGCCATCGCCACCGGTGCCGCAGCCACCGCCGGGCTGCTGCTCGCCGGCCCGGCCGCCCAGGCACAGACCGCCGCCGGGTCGACCACGGTCACCCCGGCCGGGCACGCCTACAAGGCAACGCTGTCCGGCAAGGCCACGTTCAAGGCCGGCACCGTGACCCTCACCTGTTCGGTCTCCTCCACGACCGGCCAGGTCCCCGCCGCACCCGCCAACCACAACGACGCCGGAGCGGTGTCCTCCACCCTCGCCGCTCCCACGTTCAGCTCCTGCACCTCCAGCCTGCCGGGTGTCACCCCCACGGTCACCACCAGCGGCACGTGGGGCATCTCCGTGCAGAACGGCGCGCCGAGCACCGCGACCCTGACCGTTCCCCAGGGCGGTCTGGTCGTCAAGACGAGTGGTTTGGCCACCTGCACGATCACCTCCGCACCGAGCGGCCCGGCCCCCATCTCGGGCAGCTGGACCAACGGCGCACCCTCCAGCCTCGCCTTCGCCAACGCCGTCGTACCCGTGACCGTGACCGGCACGTTCGGCTGCCCGACCAGCGCCACGACCTCCACCGTCAACCTGGCCTACTCCGTGGCCGACACGACCGATCCCGCCCAGCAGATCACCGTCGGCGCCTGACCCGGCCGGCCCTGGGGTGCGCAGGCTCCGTCCTGCGCACCTTTCGGCGTTCTGGTCGCTTCCCAGCCGTTCGCATGACGCACCCTCAGGCAGCGTCCGTACGCGGTCCCACGCGCCGTATTCTTCTACTCGCCTGTAGAAGTTGCCGGCGGAAAACGCACGGCCGCACAAGAAGGAGTGGACGCCACAATGGTGTTCAAGCGACTGCTCGGTTCGCTCGGGGTGGGTGGCCCCACGGTCGACACCGTTCTCGACCCCGGGCCGGTCCGGCCCGGCTCGGCCCTGTCCGGGCAGGTCCATCTGCGGGGCGGCAGCGCCGAGTTCACCGTCGAGCACATCACCCTGGAGCTGGTGGCCCGGGTCGAGACCGAACACGCCGACGGCGAGAGCGAGGGCATGGTCGTCTTCGAGCGCTTCACCGTCGGGGGCGGCTTCCGGCTCGGCGCGCAGGAGGTGCGCAGCGTGCCGTTCACCCTGGTGCTGCCGTGGGAGACGCCGGTCACCGAGCTGCACGGTCAGGGGCTGGGGATCGTCCTCGGCGTCCGCACCGAGCTGGCGGTGGCCGGGGCACGGGACAAGGGTGACCTGGACCCGCTCACTGTCGCCCCGCTGCCCGTCCAAGAGGCGATCCTGGAGGCCTTCGGCCGACTCGGGTTCGGTTTCCGCTCGGCCGACCTCGAACGGGGGCACCTCGGCGGCACCGGGCAGCAACTTCCCTTCTACCAGGAGATCGAGTTGACACCGGCGCCGCAGTACGCCCATGCGGTGAACGAGATCGAGGTGACCTTCCTGGCCGGTCCGGCCGGGGTGGACGTCGTCCTGGAGGCCGACCGGCGCGGCGGGCTGTTCTCCTCGGGCCACGACGCGCTCGTCCGGTACACCGTCGGCCACCACGACGTGCGGGACTGGAACGCGGAGGTCGACGGCTGGATCCGCCGGCTCGTCGAGCAGCGGCCCGCGCACGGCTCACCCGCGGGGTACCACCCGGGCGGGTACGACGCGCACCACGACACCCACCACTCGGGCCCCGGCATCGGCACCGCCGTCGCCGCGGGGGCCGCCGGTCTCGCGGTCGGTGTCGTGGGCGGCATGGTCGCGGCCGAAGTCGTCGACGAGATCGGGGACTTCTTCGAGGACGATGACGAGGGCGACGACGGCGAGGACTGACGCCGGAACGACGCGGGGCCGCCGTTCGTATGACGGAGGGGAAGCGGCGCGACCCGCCCCTTTCCCTCCTGATAGTTTCTACAGTGCTGTAGAAGTTCACGGGCTCCGGTCGGCTCCCGGCCGGAGCTCACTACTCGTATGGAGTCGGCATGGCCCTGTGGGACCGCATCAAGGACTCGGCGTCGCAGATGCAGACGCAGCTGGTGGCGAAGAAGAACGACCTGAAGAGCGGCGCGTTCCGCGACGCCAGCATGGCGATGTGCGCGCTCGTCGCTGCCGCCGACGGCACCGTCGATCCCTCCGAGCGCCAGCGGGTGGCGCAGCTCATCGCCACCAACGAGGTGCTGCAGAACTTTCCGGCGGACGACCTGCGCCGCCGGTTCGAGGACAACCTGAACAAGCTGACCGCCGACTTCGCCTTCGGCAAGGTCAGCGTCCTTCAGGAGGTCGCCAAGGCGAAGAAGAAGCCCGCGGAGGCGCGCGCCGTCATCCAGATCGGCATCGTCATCGGTGGCGCCGACGGGGACTTCGACAAGGACGAGCAGGCCGTGGTCCGCGAGGCGTGCTTCACGCTGGACCTGCCGCCGCACGAGTTCGACCTCTGACCGCCCTGGGGCGCCATCGCCGGCCTCGCGGTGGGCGGCCCGCACCCGACGTCCGTACCGCCCGGCCCGGCGGTGGCCCCCGCGGCGCCGCTCGCGCGGCGGGGGCCGGGCCCGGCGTCCCTCAGTGCCCGCCCGTCTCGGGGTTGCGGCGCACTCCGGCCGCCGCGAGTACGGCGCCGACGAGGCAGAGCACGCCGGCGACCAGGACGGCGGTGTGCACGCCGTTCATGAAGGCCTGGTGGCTGCCCTCCGCCACGGCCGCCTTCAGGCCGGCCGGCATCTGCGCGGCGACCGGGGCCACGCCCATGGCCACCGCGTCCTTCGCCTCGCTCAGCGCGGCCGCCGTCGGCGCGGGCACGCCGGCCGCGGCCAGCTCCCCGGTGAGGGTGGCCCCGACCCGGCTGCCGATGAGCGACACCAGCACGGACGTGCCGAGCGCCCCGCCGATCTGCAGCGCGGTGGCCTGCAACCCGCCCGCCACTCCGCCGTCCCGCACCGGGGCGTTGCCCACGATCGCGTCGGAGGACGATGACATCACCATGCCCACGCCGAGTCCGAGCGCGACGAACGGCGGCCACAGCGCGCCGTAGGAGGAATGGGCGCTCCAGCCGAGCACCGCGAAACAGGCGACGGCCTGCAGGGCCATGCCGAGCGGCATCGTGAACCGGGGGCCGAAGCGGTCGGTGAGCGCCGCGCCGAGCGGCGAGGCCACGACCGAGGTGAGGCTCAGCGGCAGGGTGCGCACCCCGGCCTCCACGGGGGTGAAGCCACGGACGTTCTGCAGATACAGCATGACGAAGAAGATCACGCCGAGCAGGACGAAGAAGTTCAGCGCCGTGATGACCGTGCCGATGGCCAGCGCGGGGCTGCGGAACAGCCGCATGGGCAGCAGCGGGGAGGCCACGCGGGTCTCGACCAGGCCGAAGACCAGCAGGAGCACGATCCCGGCCGCGACGGCACCCAGGGTGCCGCCCGAAGTCCAGCCCCACGTCTCGCCCTTGACCACGCCGAACACCACGGCGAGCAGGCCGAGGGCCAGCAGGACGACACCCACGACGTCGAACTTCTCGTGTGCGGCGTCGGCGTTCTTGCTCTGCGGCAGGACGAGCGCACTGAAGACGAGGGCCAGGACACCGATCGGTGCGTTGATGTAGAAGACGGACTGCCAGTCGACGTGTTCCACGAGCAGGCCGCCGACGATGGGGCCGAGGGCGGTGGAGACCGAGGAGACCATCGCCCAGATGCCGACCGCCATGCCGAACTTCCGCGGTGGGAAGACCGCGCGCAGCATGCCGAGCGTGTTCGGCATGAGCAGCGCGCCGAAGAAGCCCTGGCAGGCGCGGAAGGCGACGACGCCCGCGATGGAGCCGGACAGACCGATCGCGACGGAAGCGGCGGTGAATCCGGCCACGCCGACGAGGTAGAAGGTGCGGCGCCCGTAGCGGTCGCCGAGCTTGCCGCCGAGGATCAGCGCGGCGGCGAGGGCCAGCAGATAGGAGTTGGTGACCCACTGCAGGTCGGCGGTCGAGGCGTTGAGGTCGCGGCCGATCTCGGGGTTGGCGATCGAGACGACCGAGCCGTCGAGCCCGACCATGAACAGGCCGAAGGCGACGGCGACGAGGGTCAGCCAGGGGTTGGCGCGCACGCCGCGGGGTGCGTCGGCGGTTGTGGCAGGTGCCGGTGGTGCGGCAGAACGGAGCGTGTCCGAGGGCATGACGAGGTGAAGTCCTTCAGGAAGACCGGAAGACAGGGAGAAGCGTCGGGTGTCGCGCACGGCCGACGGCCCGACTACGGAGACGGCGTACGGCGGTACGGCGCGCACCCATGCGCGGCGACCGCGAGTCACGAGCCACGCCGTCCGGGAGCCACGAGCCACGGCGTCCGCGAGCCACGGCGTCACCCGAGGCGCGCCGGGCGCGGGGCCGGCCCGCCCGGCCGCAGGGAACGCGGGCGGCGCGGGTCAGGCGGTGGTGGCGCCGTGCAGCTGCCGGCCCAGCGCGTTGAGCGCGCCCAGCGCGGAGCCGAGGGCGTCCATCTCCCCGTCGGTGAGGTTGCGCAGCGCGCGAGCGAGGTGAGCGCCCATCAGGGCGTCGACCTCGGTGATGCGCTCTCGCGCGATCTGCGTGAGATGCAGGTGCGCGACGCGCTTGTCGGCGGGGTCCGGACGGCGTTCGAGCAGCCCCTGCTCGGTCAGCTGCGTCACCAGTGCGCTGACGTTGTTCGGCTTCATCAGCAGCGCCTCGGCGGCCTGTCGCACGGTGACGCCCTCGTGGACCCCGACATGACGCAGCAGCGCCAGCTGGGCCTCGGGCGGCTTGGGGTGCGGGAACTCCCGGTCGACGTGCCGCTCGATGGCCCGGGACAGCGCGGGCAGGCACGCCACGAGGCCGGCGGCCACGTGGTCGAGGTCCTGGGCGGACGCGCTGTGCGGGGACATGGCGAGGACTGTACGTATGATGAGATACCTATGTCAACATAGCTTGAATGGCGCTGACGGCCGTGGTTGTCGGCAGCGCACGCTCACGTGCGCGTGGTGTCCCGCAGCCGCCCGTCCCGGACCTCCACGACCTGGTCGGCGTGGGCCAGATGCGTGGGGTCGTGGGTGACCAGGACGGTGGCCGTGCCCCGTTCGTGCGTCAGACGGGTGAGCAGGTCGATCACGGCGGCCCCGCGGGCCCGGTCCAGCGCGCTGGTCGGCTCGTCGACGAGCAGGACCGTCGGCTCGTTCATCAACGCGCGGGCGATGGCGACCCGTTGGCGCTGACCGCCGGAGAGCTGGTGGGGGCGCCGCGCGGCCTGCCCGGACAGACCGACGGCGTCCAGCAGTTCCAGGGCCTTCCCACGTGCCGCGCCGGGACGGCGGCCGGCGAGGTGCGCCATGACCTGGAGCTGTTCCGCGGCGGTCAGGGAGGGCAGCAGACTGGGCTGCTGGAACACCAGACCGATCCGCCGCCGGCGCAGCCCGGTCAGCTCCGCCCGGGACAGGCCGGTGGTGGCGGTGCCGTCGACGGTGACCGTCCCGTGGTCCGGGGTCAGGAGGGTGGCGGCGACGGCCAGCAGGCTGGACTTTCCGGAGCCGGAGGGGCCGACCACGGCGGTCAGGCTGCCCTTCGGCACGGTGAGGGTGACACGGTCCAGAGCGGTCAGGCGGCGCTCGCCGTCGGGGTAGGTGAGGGTGATGTCGGCGAGATGCAGGCTCATCGGGCGTTCCCCAGGGCGGTCAGCGGGTCGACGGAGGTGATACGGCGGACGGCCAGCGCGGCGCCGAGCGCACCGAGCAGGACGAGGACACCGGCGGGCACGAGGACCGTCGCCGGGGTGAGGACGAACGGCACGGCGCGCCCGGCGACCAGGGCGCCCACCGCGACGGCGAGGGCGGTGCCGACGAGGGTGCCGCCGCTCAGCACGGCGACGGCCTGCCCCAGCGCGTCCTTCAGCAGCGTGCCGGTGGAGGCGCCGAGGGCCTTGAGGACGGCGATGTCACCGCTGCGCTGGATGGTCCACACGGTGAAGAAGGCGCCGACGACCAGGGCGGAGATCCCGAACAGGAAGGCACGCATCAACTGCAGGGAGCCGTTCTCGGAGGTGTAGGAGCCGATCGCGGCCAGGGAGTCGTCCTTGGACACGGTCCGGGTGTGGGCCCGGGCGTCGGCGGCCGTCAGATCGGTGCCGGGGGCCGTGGTCAGGGCGATCACCGTGGCCGTGGCACCCGCGCCGCCGCTGGGGGGTGCGGTGCCGCGCCAGGTGGTGAGGCCGGTCCACACGACCGGCGTGTGACTGAACGACGCCTCTCCTCGTACGGCGGCCACCGTCAGCCGGTGCCCGGCGAGGGTGAGCGTGTCACCGGCCGCGACACCGAGGTCGTCGGCGGCCCCGGTCGACAGCACCGCTGAGCGGTCGTCGATGCGGTCACCGGCCGGTGCGAGGGCGGAGCCGGGCAGCACACCGAAGACGGACACCCCGGCGCTGCGCGTCCCGGCGGTGGCCTTGGCCGGGGTGATGCCGAGCGGTTCGGCCCGGGTGACGCCGGGCGTGGCGGCCCAGCGCCGCCACTGGTCCGCGGTGACGGTGGAGTCGGTGTACGACAGGTCGCGGCCGTCGGCCGGGGCGTCGAAGGCGACCCGGTCGACGGGAAGAGAGGTGATCGCTGAGGTGCTCTGCCGGCTCAGGCCCGCTGTCAGTCCGGACAGCAGGCCGACCAACAGGGTGATCAGCACGATGACGGTGCCCATGAGGGCGAACCGCCCCTTGGCGAAGCGGAGGTCCCGCCAGGCGACGAACACGGCTGTGGCCAGGCCTTTCCATGAGGATGCAGGGGAACGGCCCCACCTTCTCGCCCGGCCCGGTGCGCGGGCATCCGGCCGGGGAGTGCACTTCTCGGGCCGAAAGTCGGGCGCGGGCTTGCACCTTTCGACAGAGGCGGCGGCCGGCGGGCGGACCGTAAGGTGGCCCGGAGACCTCCCTGATCCGTGAGCACCGTGACCATTCCAGCAAGGCCCGTGACCGCCACCACCCCACCCCTGACCACTCCGACGACCCGGGTCCTGACCTGGTGCCTGCATCTGCTGGTCGTCGGGCTGCTCGCGCTGGCCGCCGTCCGGGCCGTCGCCTCCGGCGGGCCCCGTCCCGCGGCGGTCGCCGCCGTCGCCGCGCTCTGCGGGCTCGTCTACGCGGCCGGTCCGCTGCTGCCCCGTGTGCGCGTCTCGCGCCGGGCGGCCGCGGTCTGGCTGGGCGCCGTCGGGGTCGTATGGCTGGGGTTGCTGGCGCTGACCGCCGACGGGGTGTGGGTGGCGTTCCCGCTGTACTTCCTGCAGCTGCACCTGCTGCCCCGGCGGGCGGGTCTGGCCGCCGTCGCGGCGACCGCGGCGGCCGCGATCGCCGGGTTCGCCGCACACCAGGGCGCGTTCGGCCCCGCGATGGCGATCGGTCCGGCGCTCGGCGCGGCCGTGGCGGTGGCCGTGGTGTGGGGCTATCAGGCCCTGTACCGGGAGAGCGAGCAGCGGCGCAGGCTGATCGAGGAGCTGACCGCGACGCGGGCCGGTCTGGCCGCCGCCGAGCACACGGCCGGGGTGCTGGCCGAGCGGGAGCGGCTGGCCCGCGAGATCCACGACACGCTCGCCCAGGGGCTGTCCAGCATCCAGCTGCTGCTGACCGCGGCCGGGCGGGCGCTGCCCGGCGCCCCCGACACCGCGGCAGGCCACGTCGAGCAGGCACGGCAGGCCGCGGCGGACAACCTCGCCGAGGCCCGGCGTTTCGTCGTCGCGCTCGCCCCGCCCGCGCTGGACGGCAGCACGCTCGCCGACGCCCTGGAACGGCTGTGCGTCACCACGTCCGCGCGCCATCCGCTCACCGCGCGCCTGCACCGCACCGGCACGCCGGTGCCGCTGCCCACCGGGCACGAGGTGGCGCTGCTGCGGATCGCCCAGTCCGCGGTGTCCAACACCGTGCGCCACGCCCGCGCCACCCGTGTCGACATCACGCTCGGCCACCTCGGCGCGGAGGTGACCCTGGACGTCGTCGACGACGGCAGCGGTTTCGACCACGAGCTGCTGCCGCTCCCCGGCCCCGAGGGCGGCGGGTTCGGTCTCGCGGCCGTGCGGGCGCGCGTGCAGGACCTCGGCGGCACCTTCGCCCTCACGTCCGCGCCGGGGCGGGGCACCGCCCTGAGCGTGCGGCTGCCGCTGCCCCCGTCCACCGACTCCGAGCCCGAGGCCCGCCCGTGACCGACGTCCCCATCCGCCTGCTGCTGGCCGACGACCACCCCGTGGTGCGGGCCGGACTGCGCGCCGTCCTGGAGACGGAACCCGGTCTGGCGGTGGTGGCCGAAGCCGCCACCGCCGAGGAGGCCGTCGTCCGGGCGGCCGGCGGGGACATCGACGTGGTGCTCATGGATCTGCAGTTCAGGGGCGGTATGAACGGCGCCGAGGCCACGGCCGCGATCACCGCGCGACCGGGCGCGCCGCGGGTCGTCATCGTCACCACCTACGACTCCGACGCGGACACCCTGCCCGCCATCGAGGCCGGGGCCACCGGCTACCTGCTGAAGGACGCGCGACCGGAGGAGCTCGCGGCGGCCGTGCGCACCGCCGCGGCCGGCCGTACGGCGCTGGCCCCGGCGGTCGCGGACCGGCTGCTGCACCGGCTGCGCACGCCAGGGACGTCGTTGACGCGGCGCGAGACGGAGGTGCTTGGCCTGGTGGCCGACGGGTTGTCGAACCAGGCCGTGGCCGGGCGGCTGCACCTCACCGAGGGGACCGTGAAGTCGCATCTGGCGCGGGTGTACGCCAAGCTCGGCGTGGACTCGCGCACCGCGGCGGTGGCGGTCGCCACGGACCTCGGCCTGATCCGCCGCTGACGGGTCAGGCGCAGCCCCAGGCGGACATGCCCTGCTGGGCGGCCAGCCGCCGGGCGACCTTGATCTGCTGGTGCCGGGTGGCGAGGTCGGCGCGCGGCGCATATCTGAGCCCGCCGGCCGCCCGCCAACTGGATCGGCTGAACTGCAGGCCGCCGTAGTAGCCGTTGCCGGTGTTGGCCCTCCAGTTGCCGCCGGACTCGCAGGCCGCGATGGCGTCCCAGTCGGTTCCGTACCTCGGCTGGGCCTCGGCGGTCGTCGCGGCCGTGCTCAGCGCGGCCAGGGTCGTTACGAGCACCAGTGCCGTCCGCGCACGGCGGGACGGGTGGGCAGCGGCACGGGGCATCACTCTCTGCAGCGATTTCATGACCGTACTGTTACATCATGTGACGATATGAAGCGGGTATCTCCGCGGCCCGCCGTGTCATGTCGCCTGCATTCGGGCGAGGCCCGGGCGTCGCACCCGCGGGGCGCGGTACGGGCGCGCGGGGCGTGTCCCGGTCGCCGGTCTCGAGCTCGGTCAGCAGTCGGCGCAGTGCGGCGGCGCCGAGCGGCTGGGGCCGACCGTCCAGGTCCGCGAGGGCCCGGCCGGCCCGGCGCCAGGCGCGGGCGGTGCGGCCCTGGTGCTGGTCGACGAAGGCCCGGGCGTAGCGGGCGACCGCGCACGCCCAGGCGTCGTCGCGGGTCTCGGGCCGGGTCAGGGCCCGGCGGGCGCTGTGCCGCGCGGCGCCCGGTGCGAAGGCCGCCTGGGCGATGGCCAGGGCGGACAGGGCGACCGTCGCCGACGGGCCGCCGGGCGCTCCCGGCGGAATGGTCCGCGCGGCGTCCTCGAAGTGCCCGGCGGCTGCCCGCAGATCGTGCCGGTGCAGTGCGAGGACGCCCTGGGCGTGGGCGATCCGGCCCACGGTGGCGTCGTCACCGGCCCGCACGGCCGCCGGCCAGGCCCGGGCGAGCAGTTCGCCGGCCTGCCGTGGGCGGGTGCCGGCCCGCAGCCAGGCCGCCAGCCACAGGGCCCGGACCGTGAGGGGGCCGTCGGGGTCGTACAGCGGGAGCAGCCGCGCGAGATGGTCGCCGCCTTCCTCGGCGTGGTCGTACACGCCCCACCAGAACCACAGGTCGAGCACCGTCTCCAGGGCCGTCCCGGCCTGTCCGGGCTCGGTGAGGGCGTGCCGGACGGCGGCGGTGAGGTCGGCGTGCTCGTCGCGCGCGAGTTCCACCGCCTGGCGCTGGCTGCCGCTGTGCCACAGCTCCGCGGCGACGGCGGCGACGCGGCGGCAGTGGATCGCCCGGCGTTCCGTGGCGACGGGGTACTCCCCCGCCTCGCGCAGCCGTTCGGTGCCGAACTCGCGGGCGGCGCGGGTCATCCGGTAGCGGACGGGCACGACGCCGCCGGGGTCGGTGACCGGGGTGAGGATGCCGGCGGTGGCCAGCCGGGCGAGGCAGGAGGGGACCCGGTCGGGTGTGACGCCGCCGCCCGCGCACAGGAACACCGCCGTCGACTCGGCGAACGACCCCGCGAAGACGCCGGCCCGGCCCCACACCATCCGCAGGTCCCGGTCGCACAGCACGTAGTCGGCGCCGACGGCCGCGCGCAGCGAGCGGTGCCGCCGCAGGGTGGCTTCGGTGTCGGACAGCCAGCCCTGGCGGCGCGCGGTGAGGGCGGCGAGCCGGCGCAGGGGGTGGTGGGCGACCTGGGCCGCGGCGAGCTCGATGGCCAGCGGATTGCCTTCCAGGTGGCCGCAGATGGCGCCGATGGCGGTCAGGTCGCCGTCCGCGGGGGCGAACTCCGGTGCGGCGCGCCGGGCGCGGTCGAGGAAGAGCCGGACCGCCGGGGCCGGGGCGTGGTCGCGGGTCTCGGTGCGCAGGGGTGCGAGGCGCAGGACGCGTTCGTCCCCGAGCCCCAGGGGCCGGCGCGAGGTCACGAGCACACGCAGAGCGGGCGCGGCCATGAGCAGCCGCTGCACGAGACCGGTGCACTCGGTGTGGGCCGGGTCGACGTCGTCGAGGAGCAGCAGGAGCGGGAAGGCGGGCAGGGAAGCGGCGAGACCACGGGGTGTGGCCGCGTGTCCGCCCGAGCCCTCCGGAGCTCCCCCGGCCTCCGGCTTCCCGGCACGGGGCGCGGGCCGACGCCCGGCCGTGGCCTGCCCCGCCGGAACCGTCGGCGCACCGGACACGGGTACCGGTCGGCGTCCGGTCGTCGCTTGCCCCGCCGAGACCACCGGCGCACCGGACGCGGGCGCCGGCTGGTGTCCGGTTCCGGTCCGGTCTGCCGAGACCGTCGGCGCACCGGACACGGATGAAGGGCAACGGCCGGTCGTGGCCTGGTCTGCCGCGACCGCGGGCGTAGCGGACGGGGGCGCGGGCCGACGTCCTGTCCCTGCCTGGGCCACGGGGGCCGCGGGCGGGCCCGGAGCGGGCGGGCGGGCTCGGGCGGTCAGGGCCTGCATGACCGCCGCCGTCAGTGTGCCGGGCGCGGCCGGTGCGCAGCCCTGGACGCGCACGGTGACGGTCTGTTCCCAGGGGGCGTCGGCGATCCGGGCCACCGCGGTGGCGGCCAGCCGGCTCTTGCCCAGGCCGGCGGTGCCGGTGACGGTCACCAGACGGTGGCGGGTCAGCAGGCCCGTGAGCCGGGCGACGTCGCGGCTGCGGCCGACCAGGGGCGCGGGCGGCGGCTCCGGCGCCCCGGCACTTGTCCACACGTGCATGACTCCCCGTCGTCGTACGGCATGGGCGAGCGTCGGCGCCGCGGTCCGGGGGTCGGCCGCCCCGGGTGCAGAACCGTCACTGCAGCGGCGCCACGGCTACCCAACGGGCCGTGGCCACCACCGGTGGCGCGGGGGCGCGGCGGACCACACCGGACGGTGAGCGGGTGGACGCGCGTACGACGGGGCCGCCGTCCGTCGGTTCCGGACGGCGGCCCCGTCGCACGAGGCGCCCGAACGCCGCGGTGTCAGGATTCGCCGAGGCGGCGCAGGTCCTCCTCGTCCCAGGCCCGGGTGTCCCGGGGCTGCGTGTACGGTTCGGCGTCGGCCGGCAGCCCGCCGGCGATGGCCCGCTGCCGCACGGTCTCCGCGTCGAACTCCAGTCCCAGCAGCACCGCGAGGTTGCCGATCCACAGCCACACCAGGAAGACGATGACGCCGGCCATGGTGCCGTAGGTCTTGTTGTACGACGCGAAGTTGGCGACGTAGACCGCGAAACCGCCGGAGGCGATCAGCCAGATCAGCAGGGCGAGGAAGCTGCCGGGGGTGATCCACCGGAACCCCTTGACCTTGGCGTTGGGCGCCGCCCAGTACAGCAGGGCGATCATCACCGTGACCAGGAGCACCAGGACCGGCCACTTGGCGATGGACCACACCGTCAGGGCGGTGTCGCCGAGGCCGAGGGCGTCACCGGCCTTGCGCGCGATGCCTCCGGTGAAGACCACGATGAGCGCACTCACCACGGCCAGCACCATCAGCACGGCCGTGACACCGAGTCGCACCGGGAGGATCTTCCATACGGGCCGGCCCTCCGGCATGTCGTAGACGGCGTTCGCCGCCCGCATGAACGCGGCCACATAGCCGGAAGCGGACCACAGCGCGACGACCACGCCGACGACCGCCATCAGGGAGCCGATGCCGGCGCTTCCCTGCAACTGCTCGACGGCCCGGGTGAGGATGTCGCGCGCCGAACCGGGGGCGAGCTTGCGGATGTTCTCCAGCACCTTGTCCGTGGTCGAGCGTCCGGTGAGGCCGAGGATGGACACCAGCACCAGCAGCGCCGGGAAGAGGGCCAGCACGCCGTAGTACGTCAGGGCGGCCGCACGGTCGGTCAGTTCGTCGTCCTTGAACTCCCGCAGGCTCCCTTTGAGGATCCGCCGCCACGCCCCCTTCGGAAGTTTCGTCGGAGTGTCCGGCGCCCGGCGCTCCACATCGGGCCCGGGACCCATGTCCTCGGGCTCCGGTGCGGGCGCGCGTTCCGCCTCGCCGTCGCCGTGTTCCTTCCGTCCCGGAAGATGCAGCTTCGCCATGCCCGCCGGGTAACCCCCGCGGGCGCCCTCATGCCGCCATGTTGCTCCCGCACCCCCGGCGACCTCGGATTCTGTTGGATTCCGTTCGGATCTTTTCGGTGCAGGGGGTCTTTTCAGGTCACCCCACGACTGTTAAGAAATGAAGCCACACGAGTTACTGACACGTGTCACTCGTTCAATCCCCTCATCCGCCGTTCCCTGGTCCGTCACGGCCTCACGCCTGCCGTCACCGCCCCGGGTGCGCCTGCCCACGACGATCGAGGAGGGCACCGTGGCCCTTTCGTCCCCCGCCGCCACCACCGCCGGCAGCCCCGACGGCCCCGCCCGTCCCGCACGCGGCCTGATGCCGCTGCTGCTGCTCGGCAACACCGCGATGTACGCGCTCTACATCGGCGTCGCCGGCGTCCTGCTCGCCCTCCAGGTGGAGCACGTCGACCCGGCCCACAAGGAGGCCGACCTGGGGCTCGTCACCGGGATCGCGGCGGTCTTCGCGACCGTCTTCAACCCGCTCGCCGGGTCCCTGTCGGACCGCACCCGGCGCCGCAACCCGTGGATCCTGGGCGGCGGGCTGCTCGCGCTGCCCGCGGTGTTCCTGCTCGGCAGCGTGCACACCGTCCTGCTCATCACCATCGGCTGGTGTCTGGTGCAGGCCGTGATGAACGTCTACCAGGCCGCCCTGACCTCGGTCGTCCCCGACCGGATACCGCTGGAGAGCCGCGGCCGGGCGTCGGCCGCCGTGGGTCTCGGCCTGCCGCTGGGCAGCATCGGCGGCGCACTGGTGGCGGCCGCCTTCACCGACCGCTACCGCACCGGCTACCTCCTCTTCGGAGCGCTCGTGGCGGTGACGGCCGTCGTGTTCACCGCTTGTACGCGGGAACAGCGGCTGCCCGTGCGGCCGTCCACGCCGGTGTCGGCGCAGGTCAAGGCGTTCGCCGGGGCGCTGAAAGTGGCCGACTTCCGCTGGGCGTTCATCGGCCGGGCCCTGCTGGTCCTGGGCTACTTCCTGGTCAACACCTATCTGGTCTACATCCTGCAGGACCACATCGACCTGCCCGCCGGGATGGAACCGGCCGAGGCGGTGGCCGTGGTGACGCCGGTGACCAGCGTCGCGATGATGCTCTCCACCGTCCTCGGCGGCTACCTCTCCGACCGGCTCGACCGGCGCAAACTCTTCGTCGGCGCCTCGGCACTGCTGTCCGCGCTGGGCCTGCTGGTCCCGGCCCTGTCCCCCACCTGGCCGGCCGTGCTGGTCTTCGCTGGTGTCGTCGGCCTCGGCTTCGGCTGCTTCATGGCGGTGGACACCGCGCTGGTCACGCTCGTCCTGCCGAGCGCCGAGGACGCCGCCCGGGACATGGGCGTGCTGAACATCGCCAACGCGGGCCCGCAGATCATGGCGCCCTTCGTCGCCTCGGTGATCGTCACCGTCACCGGCGGCTACACCACCCTCTTCGTGGCCGCGGCCGTCCTCTCCGTCGCCGGGGCACTGTCGGTGCGCCCGATCCGCAGCGTGCGGTGACCGGCCTCGCGGTCCCGGAACCAGCCGTACGAACAAGAACGGACACTCACCCATGCAGACGAACCACCGCCCCTGGCCAGCGGCCGGCCGCCGTCGCGGCGCACGCGCCCTCACCGTGACGGCCGCCCTCGGCTCCGCGCTGCTCCTGGGCGCGGCCACGGTCCCCGCCGCCCCCATCCCGCACGGCGAGCGGCCTGCGCTCACCGGCATGCGGGTGCTGCTGAGCAACGACGACTCCATGCAGGCCGCCCGGGCCGACGGCGCCGACGGGCGCGGCCTGTACGAGATACGCAAGGCGCTGTGCGCGGCCGGGGCCGACGTGGTGGTCCTCGCGCCGTGGCAGTACATGAGTGGCGCCGGCACGAGCGTCACCAACAGCGGGACCTTCGCGGCGCAGCGCCGTACGCGGCTGCCCGCCCGCTACGCCGGAGACTGCTCCGATGCGCCCACCGGGGGCGCGGTGTTCGGCCTCTGCCACGCCACCGGCACACCGTCGTGCACGGCCGCCTCATCGAGCGCGACGCCCGCGGACACCGTCCGGTTCGCCCTGCGCGGCGGACTGCGGGCGCTGACCGGCTGGACGGCGGCGCCGGACGCGGTGGTCACCGGCGTCAACTCCGGCCCGAACGTCAGCTCACAGGTGAACGACTCGGGCACCGCCGGGGCCGCGCTGGCCGCCGTCGACGAGCGGGTACCGGCGGTGGCGTTCAGCGCCTGGATCGCGGACGGCTCGACACTGCCGAGCGACAGGACCTACCAGGCGGCGGCCCGCTACGGCGCCGCTCTGCTGGCCCGGCTGCGCGCGCACCGCCTGCTCTCCCCCGCCGATGTGCTGAACGTCAACTACCCGGACCCGACAGGGGGTTCGAGACCCAAGGGTGAGCGCTGGACCCGGGTCGGGGACGGCACGGTGGCCGTGCACACCTACCGGCGGGCAGCCGACGGCACCTTCACCGTGGGCGGCGCGCTGTGCCCGGACGCCCCCGGGTGCCGTACCGAGACGCGTGAGGACGCCGACAGCGCTGCGGTCGCCGCGGGTTACGTCTCCCTGAGCGCCCTCACGCCCGACCGGACCGCGCCCACCGACGAGGACACCACCCGGCTGCGGGCGTACGTCGCCGGACGCCACCACTGACTCATCGCGCCACAAGCCGCCCGCGCGAGCGGGCACACACGAAGGGAAGAAACACGACCGTGCTGCTCAACACCCGTGAATGGGGTACCGGCGAGCGGACCGCTCTGCTGGTCCACGGCATCATGTCCGACGCGCGCACCTGGCACCGGGTCGGCCCGCTGCTCGCCGACCGCGGTTACCGCGTGATCGCCGTCGATCTGCGGGGGCACGGCGGCTCGCCGCATGCCCCCGAGTACTCCCCCGAGTTGTTCGCCGACGACCTGGTCGACACCCTCCCGGCGGGCGCCGACCTCGCCATCGGGCACTCGCTCGGCGGCCTGTCGCTCCTGCTCGCCGTGGACCGGCTGCGGCCCGGCCGCGCGGTGTACGCCGACCCCGCCTGGTCCACCGCCGACCCGCAGGCGGCCGTGGACCCGACGGTGTTCGCCGGCTTCAAGAACGCCGGCCGCGAGCAGATCACCGCGCTCAACCCGGCCTGGGCCGACGAGGACGTGGACGTCGAGCTGGCCACTCTCGCCGACTGGGACCCGCGGACCGCGCACTTCCTCGGCGGCGCGCTCCTGCGGGGGTTCCTGCCGCGGCACGCGGAGGTCCCGTCGCTGGTGGCGCTCGCCGAACCGAGTTTCCTGGTCGGCCCGGCCGACGCGGAGCTGCTGCGCGGCCGGGGTTTCGAGGTGCGGACCGTGCCGGGCGCCGGGCACACGCTCCACCGTGACGATCTGGAGGGGTTCCTCAAGGCGCTCGACGGCTGGATCTGATCGCAGCGTCCGGCCGGCCGGCGGGCATCACCCACGCCGGCCGGCCGGACCCGCCGCGTCAGCCGCCGAGGGCCGCCAGCACCACGCCCTTGGCCTCCTCCTGGACCCGGCCGAGGTGGTCGGCGCCGAGGAAGGACTCGGCGTAGATCTTGTACACGTCCTCGGTGCCGGAGGGGCGGGCCGCGAACCAGGCGTTGGCGGTGCTCACCTTGATGCCGCCGATGGCAGCGCCGTTGCCCGGGGCCTCCGTGAGGACTCCGGTGACGGCCTCGCCTGCCAGGGTGTCGGCGCCGACCTGCGCCGGTGACAACTTGCCGAGCAGCGCCTTCTCCTCGCGGGTCGCGGGCGCGTCGGTCCGCGCGTAGGCGGGCTCGCCGTGACGGGCGGTCAGGTCGGCGTAGTGCTGCGAGGGGGTCCGTCCGGTGACGGCGGTGATCTCCGAGGCCAGCAGGGCGAGCAGGATGCCGTCCTTGTCGGTGGTCCACACCGAGCCGTCGCGGCGCAGGAAGGACGCGCCGGCCGACTCCTCGCCACCGAAGCCGAGCGAGCCGTCGAGCAGCCCGTCGACGAACCACTTGAAGCCGACGGGTACTTCGACCAGCCGGCGGCCGAGGCCCTCGGCGACCCGGTCGATCATCGCCGAGGACACCAGGGTCTTGCCGACACCGGCGTCGGCGGGCCACTGCTCGCGGTGCCGGTAGAGGTAGTCGATGGCGACGGCGAGGTAGTGGTTGGGGTTCATCAGCCCGGCGTCCGGGGTGACGATGCCGTGCCGGTCGGCGTCCGCGTCGTTGCCGGTGGCGATCTGGAAGCGGTCGCGCTGGGCGATGAGCGAGGCCATGGCGTTGGGCGAGGAGCAGTCCATGCGGATCTTGCCGTCCCAGTCCAGCGTCATGAACCGCCAGGTGGGGTCGGTGAGCGGGTTGACCACGGTCAGGTCGATGCCGTGCTGTTCGGCGATGCGTCCCCAGTACGCCACGGACGCCCCGCCGAGCGGGTCGGCGCCGATACGGACCCCGGCCGAGCGGACGGCGTCCAGGTCGAGGACGCTGGGCAGGTCGGCGACATAGGTGCCCAGGTAGTCGTAGCGCCCCGTGGTCGCGGCGGCCAGGGCCCGCGTGTACGGGATGCGGCGGACGTCCTTCAGGCCGTCGCGGATGAGGTCGTTGGCACGGTCCTGGATCCAGGAGGTGGCCTCCGAACCGGCGGGGCCGCCGCTGGGCGGGTTGTACTTGAAGCCGCCGTCGGCGGGCGGGTTGTGCGACGGGGTGACGACGACGCCGTCGGCGAGGCCGGACGTGCGGCCGCGGTTGTGGGCGAGGATGGCGTGCGACAGCGCCGGGGTGGGGGTGTAGCCGTCCGCGCTGTCGATGAGCACGGTGACGTCGTTGGCGGCGAACACCTCCAGCGCGGTGGCCTTGGCGGGCTCGGACAGCGCGTGGGTGTCGGCGCCGAGGAAGAGCGGCCCGTCGATGCCCTGGGCCTGGCGGTACTCGCAGATGGCCTGGCTGGTGGCGGCGATGTGGTCCTCGTTGAAGGCCGTCGCCAGGGACGAGCCGCGGTGGCCGGACGTGCCGAACGCCACGCGCTGGCCCGGGTCGGCCGGGTCCGGGTGCAGTGTGTAGTAGGCGGTGACCAGCCGGGCGACGTCGACGAGGTCCTCGGGTCCGGCCTGCTTGCCCGCTCGCTCGTGCTGCATGTGTGCCCGCTCCTCCGGTTGGGTTCGGTCCCTGGTAGATCGTTCCTGCCCTGCTCATCTTTCCAGGTCGTACGCGGATCCCGCGAGGGTGGGCACGCGTCAGCCGTCGGCGTGGTCGCGTGGCGGCGGTGGCTCACCGGCGGTCAGGTGTTCGAGGACCTCGACGAGTTCCTGGCAGGCCTTCTCGACCGAACGCCGGGTGTTGAGCTGCTCGGTGATCAGCGCCGACAGCAGGAGGGCGGTCAGGGCCATGGAGCCGTTGAACGCCTGGAGTTTGACCATCACCTCGATACGGCTGAGCTGTTCGAAGGGACCGACGCGATCGGTGGCGGCGACGGTGGCCAGAACCGACGTGAGCAGCGCGCACAGCATGCTGCCGGCGAGGCGGAAACGCAGGGCGGCCCAGATCAGCAGCGGATACACCAGGAAGAGCACGCTCAGGGTGGAGTGCGTGGCCAGCGGGATCAGGGCACACGCGATGACGGCGAGAAGGAGGGCCTCCTTCCACCGGGTGAGGGGAGGCCGCTCCCGCAGCGTGTACAGCATCAGCAGCAGCGGGGTGACGATCAGGACGCCCATGGCGTCGCCGACCCACCAGGCCAGCCACACCGGCCAGAAGTCCCCGGCTGGCAGCTTGCCGGTGGCGACGAGCAGCCCGACGCCCGCGAAGGAACTGACCAGCATGGCGGTCAGGGCCCCGAGGAAGACCAGCTGGAGCCCGTCACGTAACCGGCTCAGACTGAGCCGGAAACCGGCACGGCGCAGCAGCAGGCAGGCGCAGACAGGGGCGAGCGTGTTCCCGGCGACGGTGCCGAGCACGTCCATCTGGACGGGGGCGATGGACGCGATGAGCAGCAGCGTGCCCACGGCGACCCCGGGCCAGACCCGCAGACCGAGGATCAGCAGCGCGGCCACGGCGACGCCGGAGGCGGGAAAGATAGGGGTGACGACCGCGCTCTCGACCACGAGCTGGCGCATCAGACCGAGCCGGCCGGCCGCGTAGTAACAAGCGGCGACGGCCAGCGACTGAAGCACGATCACGGCCGGTCGCCGCAGGTCCCGGGAAGCCACCACACCGCCATGAGACACCGCCACCCCGACCGGACAAGACCAGACGCGCCGAAACCCCGCCCTATGGCGGAGCGCAGCCCCACACACCCCGCCGCCGCACCCACAGCTCGCCACGGCGCAGGTGCAGCCGCGCACGGCGGTGAGGGGCCGGGGTGGGGGGTGTCCGCCCGCAGCGTCCGGCACCGACCAACGGCGCCCTCGTCGGAAACGGCGGGCCGGACCGAGGACG
>NZ_JBVJOL010000008.1:0-393015 GCF_055583185.1 Streptomyces sp. NPDC104814
GTACTGCAGGGGGGACCCTGTGGGAGAGTAGGACACCGCCGAACAATTCTTGGGAAAACCCCCGCATCTTCGGATGCGGGGGTTTTCTGCGTTTCAGAAGCTTTTCGCCCCCGGGAGGGGAGCGAAAGCCGCTGTCAGAGCCGGCCCGCTGCCTTCAGCGCCAGGTAGGCGTCGGCGACTGCCGGCGCCAGGTCGTCCGGGGTGGCGTCGACGACGGTGACGCCATGACGGCGGAGCTTGTCGGTGGTGCGGTTGCGTTCTGCCTGCGCCTGGGCGGCCGCGGCGGCCTCGTAGACCGCGTCGGTGGAGCCGCGGGCCGCTGCCATCCGGGCGATGTGCGGGTCGGACACGGATGCCACCAGGACCGTATGACGCTGGGTCAGCTGCGGGATGACGGGGAGGAGCCCTTCTTCCACGGGGGCCGCGTCCAGCGTCGTCAGAAGGACGATCAGGGAGCGGCGGGGGGCCGTACGCAGGGCTGTGGCGGCCAGGCCACGAGCGTCCGTCTCGACGAGCTCGGGTTCGAGGGTCGCCATGGCGTTGACCAGGGACGGCAGGAGGTCGCCCGCCGTGCGGCCCTGCACCAGGGCGCGGACGCGGCGGTCGTAGGCGAGCAGGTCGACGCGATCGCCGGCCCGGGAGGCGAGGGTGGCCAGGAGCAGAGCGGCGTCCAGGGAGGCGTCGAGGCGCGGGGCGTCTCCGACGCGGCCGGCCGAGGTGCGGCCGGTGTCGAGGACCAGAAGGATGTGACGGTCGCGCTCGGGACGCCAGGTGCGGACGGCGACGGTGGTGTGGCGGGCGGTGGCGCGCCAGTCGATGGAGCGGGTGTCGTCGCCGGGGACGTATTCGCGGAGGCTGTCGAACTCCGTGCCCTCGCCGCGTTGCAGGACGCTGGTGCGGCCGTCCAGTTCGCGCAGGCGGGCCAGCTTCGACGGCAGGTGCTTGCGGCTGGTGAACGGCGGCAGGACGCGGACCGTCCAGGGCACCTTGTGGGTGCCCTGTCGGGCGAACAGACCGAGCGGGCCGTAGGAGCGGATGGTCACGCGGTCGGCCTGGCGGTCGCCGCGGCGGGTGGGTCGCAGGCGGGTCGTGACGCGGCGGCGCTCGCCCGCCGGGACGGTGAGGTGGTGGCGGGACGCCTCGACCTCGGTGCCGGGGCGCCAGCTGCTGGGCGGCCAGGCGTCGCGCAGATGCGCGCGGAGCGGTCGGCCGGTGGGGTTGGTGACCGTCAGGGTGACGTCGGCGGAGTCACCCAGGCGTACCGAGGTGTCGCCCGAGCGGGTGAGGCCGAGACGGCGCACGGGGGCGGCGAGGGCGTAGTCGCAGGCGCAAGCGAGTGCCAGGGTGCCGTTGACCGCGAGGATGCCCGTCCAGCCGGGTTCCAGGATGCCGACGGGCAGGGAGCCGATTGCCGCGAGGAGCGCGGCGCGTCCGGTGAGCGCCATCAGCGGGGCACGGGGACGTGGGCGAGGATGGCGGTGATGACGGAGTCGGCGGTCACGCCCTCCATCTCGGCCTCCGGGCGCAGTTGGACGCGGTGGCGGAGCGTGGGCAGGGCGAGGGCCTTCACGTCGTCGGGGATGACGTAGTCGCGGCCGGTCAGCCAGGCCCAGGCGCGGGCCGTGGACAGCAGGGCGGTGGCGCCGCGGGGGGAGACGCCGAGGGTGAGGGAGGGTGACTCGCGGGTGGCGCGGCAGATGTCGACGACGTACGCGGCGATCTCGGGGGAGACGGTCGTCTTGGCGACGGCGGCGCGGGCGGCTTCGAGTTGGGCGGCGTTCGCGACGGGGCGTACGCCGGCGGCGCGCAGGTCGCGCGGGTTGAAGCCGGCGGCGTGGCGGGTGAGGACGTCGATCTCGTCCTGGCGGGAGGGCAGCGGGACCGTGAGCTTGAGCAGGAAGCGGTCCAGCTGGGCCTCGGGGAGGGGGTAGGTGCCCTCGTACTCGACCGGGTTCTGGGTGGCGGCGACGAGGAAGGGGTCGGGGAGGGCGCGCGGGGTGCCGTCGACGGTGACCTGGCGTTCCTCCATCGCCTCCAGGAGGGAGGACTGGGTCTTCGGGGGCGTCCGGTTGATCTCGTCGGCGAGGAGGAGGTGGGTGAAGACCGGGCCGGGCTGGAAGGAGAACTCGGCCGTGCGGGCGTCGTAGACCAGGGAGCCGGTGATGTCACCGGGCATCAGGTCGGGGGTGAACTGCACGCGCTTCGTGTCGAGTTCGAGGGCGGCGGCGAGTGCGCGCACGAGGAGGGTCTTGGCGACGCCGGGGACGCCTTCGAGCAGGACGTGGCCGCGGCACAGCAGGGCGACGACGAGGCCGGTCACGGCGGGGTCCTGACCGACCACGGCCTTGGCGATCTCGGCGCGCAGGGCTTCGAGGGCGGCGCGGGGGTCGCCCGGCTGTCCGGTCCGCCCGGCGTTGTCAGTGGTCGGGTCCATCATGGACGGCGTACCTCTCTTTCGAGGGCGTCGAGTCGGTCGGCGAGTGTGATCAGGGCTGCGTCGTCGCTGGGTGGCGGCCCGAACAGGAGGGTGTGCAGGTCGTGTTGCCCGTCGCTGTGCAGGCGGGCGGACAGGGCCGGGAGCAGAGCTTCGGGCGTGTGCGCCTGGGTGGTGGGCACGCCGACGAGGGGGGCGAGGCGGGTGCGGGTGGTGGAGCGCAGAGCGGCGGCGGCGCGGTCGCGGGCGTTCGCCTTGCGGTAGAGCCGGGCGCGGCCTTCGGCGGTTTCGGAGGCGCGGATCGCGACGGGGAGTTTTTCGGGGACGAGCGGGCCGAGCCGGCGGGCCCGCCACAGGGCGGCGAGGGCTGCCGCGACGAAGAGTTGCAGGGTGCCCCGTAGCCAGCCGGAGGGGAGCAGGTCGACGAGGGATTTCCGGTCGTCGGGTGCGGTGGCCGAGGTGTCGGACAGTGAGGGGAGGTACCAGACGAGATGGGGGCGGGAGCCGAGGAGTTGGAGGGCGAGCGAGGCGTTGCCCTGCTCGTCGAGGTGCTCGTTGACGAGGATGTCGGGCGCGCCGAGGGCGACGGTGTCGCCGTGGCCGGTGGCGTCGGGGACGC
Source organism: Streptomyces sp. NPDC104814 (assembly GCF_055583185.1). Lineage (NCBI taxonomy): Bacteria > Bacillati > Actinomycetota > Actinomycetes > Kitasatosporales > Streptomycetaceae > Streptomyces > Streptomyces sp. NPDC104814. Next base: position 3,054 of record NZ_JBVJOL010000008.1, read on the forward strand.
GTACGAGGGTGGCCAGGCCGTCGCTGGGGTAGCACTCGTCGGCGTGGACGTGGGTGGTGGTGTAGCGGATGCCGCCGGTGTCGGCGGTGCCCGCGCGTTGCGCGGCGGGCAGGGCGCAGCCGGGTTCGAGCAGGGAGTCGGTGCTGGTGACGGGGTCGGCGGTGACGCCGGGGGCGAGCCGTTCGACGGAGGTGTTGCCGGCGACGAGGAGGGTGCGGCCGCCCGAGTCGGCGGTGGCCGTGCGCAGTTGGCGTTGCTGACCGGGCGTCAGCAGGTCGGGGACGGCGACCAGGAGGGTGGTGTCGGGGCCTGCGGCGGTGCGTGCCTCGTCCAGGGTGGTGACCACGCGCGTGTGGACGCCGTGGTCGGCGAGGAGTGCGGCGATGGCGCGGCTGCCGGAGGGGTCGGCGGAGCGTGGGTCGAGGGAGCCGTGCTGGGTGGTGGAGCGGACCAGGGCGATCACGACGGCCGCAGCCAGGAGGAGGACGAGCGCGAGGGCGATGCCCCGGGCGCGGGTGAGGACCTGACGGGCGGTGGGCGAGGCCGAGGTGGTCGGGAGGGTGGCCTCGGTGGTCATCCGGCGGCTCCCTGCGGGGTGTCGGGGGTCGGGCCGGCGGTGCTGGTCGTGAGCCGGGGCCTGGTGCTCTCCAGGTCGCGGTCCAGTTCGGCGAGGCGCTGGTACGACTGCTCGCTCGCGCTGCGGCCGCCGTATGTGACGTCGTCGAACTCCCGGGCGGCGGCGCGCAGTCGGTCCAGGTGCGCGGGCAGGGCGCGGCCGGCCTCGTCGGCGGCTTCGTCGGCGGTGCGGCCCGGGCGTACGTCGAGCAGGGCGCGTTCTTCCAGGGAGCGGACGATGGCGCGCATGCGTTCCTGGACGGCCTGGTTCCAGTGGCCTTGGGCGGCGTGTGCCTCGGCGGCGGCGCGGTGTTCGGCGGCGCTGCGGGGGCGGTCGTCGAACAGGGCGGCGGCGGAGGCGGGTCGGCGGTGCGGGGTGCCCAGGCGCCACCAGAGGGCGGCGAGGACCGCGAGTACGGCGACGACGATGACGACGAGGCCGACGGTGCCGCCGGGCGTCGCCGTGGTGGCGGCGCTGAAGAGGCGGTCCAGCCAGTCCCAGAAGGCGTTGAGGGCGCGCTGGAGCGGGCTGGGGTCGTCCTGGTGGTACATCCGCTTGGACAGTTCCCGGCGGGCGGCCTCCCGTGCGGGGTCGCGCGGTGTGGTCACCGGGGGAACCCCGTCGGAGCCGGCGCGCGAGAGCAGGGAGGTGCCGTGCAGGCGCAGCAGTGCGTGTACGGCGGTGTCGGTGGCGTGGGCCAGTGTGGTCGCGGCGGTGTCGGCGGCGCGGGCCAGCGTCGTGCCGGCGGTGTCCGCCGTGTGGGCCAGTGCGGCCGAGGCCGTGTAGGTGGCGTGCGGCCAGGCCGGCACGGCCGTGTCGGCGGTGTGTGGCGGTGCTGTCGCCGCCGTGACGATTCCCCCCGTCAGGCTCACGGCATCAGCTCCGCGGTGTGCTGCCGGCCGGGCCGGTGCTGTGGTCCTGGAGGCCGGCGGCGCGGGCGAGTTCGAGGTCGAGGGCCTCGCGGCGGATGCGCTGGTCGATGTAGAGCAGGACGGTCACTCCGGCGCTGATCGGGAAGGTGATCATGGAGCCGATCACCGAGCCGATGCCGCTGATGATGAGGAAGGTCCAGCCGCGTTCGCCTTCCATGAGGCCGGAGACGCCGCCTCCGTTCGCGGCGGCGGCGATGAAGGTGAAGGGGATGACGACGAGCGCGGCGATGATGTTCGCGATGATCCCGGCGAGCAGCTGGATGCCGAAGACCCGCCACCAGGTGCCGCGTACGAGCTTGGCGGAGCGGCTCATCGACTTGCGGATGCCCTGCTTCTCCAGCATCAGGGCCGGGGAGGCCAGGGAGAAGCGGATCATCAGCCACAGGACGACGACGAACGCGGCGAGACCGCCGAGGGCGCCGAGCCCCGCTCCGGCGTCCGCGTTGCCGCCGACGGCGACGAGGATGCCGGGGGTGATGCCGACGCCGAAGACGACGGCGCCGATGAGGACGAGCAGCCCGATCAGCCCGAAGAGCCTGGGCAGTTGGGTGCGGGCGTCGCGCCAGGCCTCGCCGATGGTCACCGGCCGGCCGAGGACGGCCCGGCTGGTCACCGTGGTGAGCAGGGCGGTCGCCGTGACCGTGCCGATCATGGAGATCAGGAAGATGACCGCCGAGTTGAGCATGGTGTCGCCCAGGGCGCGGGTCACCTCGCTGAGGGTGGCGCTACGGTCGTCGAGGGCGTCGGTGCCCGTGGTGTCGAGGGCGAGGCCCTGCACCAGGACGGCGAGGACCTCGGTGACGACGGCGACGGACAGGGTGATGCCGAGCACCGTGCGCCAGTAGGTGCGCATGGTGGACACCGCGCCGTCGAGGATCTCGCCGACACCGAGGGGGCGCAGCGGGATCACACCGGGCTTGGCCGCGGGCGGCGGCCCGCCCCAGCCGGCTCCCCAGGCGCCGTGACCGGGGGCGCCGTAGCCGTATCCGCCGGGGGGCCCGTATCCGCCGGGTCCGTACCCGCCGGGGCCCGCCGGGGGCGCGCCCCAGCCGGGGCCGGGCGGCGGGGGCGGCGGGGACTGGGCCGGGCCCTGCTGCCCGGTCGGCGCCGACCACTGGCCGGCCGGTGGCTGCACCTGGGACCACTTCGTGCCGGGGCTCTGCGGGTCCTGAACCGGCTGGTCCGCGGGCTGCTCCGGCTCGGCGGGGCGGGACGCGCCGGGCTGCTGCCCGTCGGACGGGGCGGATCCGGGCGAGGCCCAGCCCGGAGTGTCGTTCATCGTCGCTCCTTCACGGTGCCCGTCCGCGGTCGCGGCGGCAGGTTGGCAGCCATCGTGCCATGGGGTCGTCATCCGGGTACCGGCCGAGGTCGGGCCCGCGCATCTTCAATTGTCCGCCGGATACGGGGAAGACTGACGGCATGGCTGATCAGTACGCGCACGCCGGCGACGACACGCAGCTCACCGGGATCCCCGCGATCCGCTGGGAGGAGCCGCCCGAAGGACCCGTTCTGGTCCTGCTGGACCAGACGAGGCTGCCGACCGAGGAGGTCGAACTGGTCTGCACGGACGCGTCCGCGCTGGTGGAGGCGATCCGTTCGCTCGCCGTGCGCGGGGCACCGCTGCTCGGTGTCGCGGGGGCGTACGGGGTCGCGCTCGCCGCCGCGCGCGGCTTCGACGTGGACGAGGCCGCGACCACGCTGGCCGGCGCCCGGCCGACGGCGGTGAACCTGTCGGTCGGGGTACGCCGGGCCGTCGAGGCGCACCGGGCGGCGTGCGAGAAGGGCGCCACCCCCGGGCAGGCCGCGCAGGCGGCGCTGGCCGCGGCGCGGACGCTGCACCGGGAGGACGCCGAGGCCAGCGTCCGCATGGCCGAGCACGGCATGGCGCTGCTCGAGGAGTTGCTGCCCGCCGGAGGGCACCGGATCCTCACGCACTGCAACACCGGGTCGCTGGTGTCGGGCGGTGAGGGCACGGCGTTCGCGGTGGCGCTGGCGGCGCACCGGGCGGGGCGGCTGCGGCGCCTGTGGGTGGACGAGACGCGGCCGCTCCTGCAGGGGGCGCGGCTCACGGCGTACGAGGCGGCACGGCACGGCATGGCGTACACGCTGCTCGCGGACAACGCGGCGGGGTCGCTGTTCGCTGCCGGTGAGGTGGACGCGGTGCTGATCGGGGCGGACCGGATCGCGGCCGACGGGTCGGTGGCGAACAAGGTGGGCAGCTATCCGCTCGCGGTGCTCGCCCGCTACCACCATGTGCCGTTCATCGTGGTCGCGCCGGTGACGACCGTCGACCTCGACACCCCGGACGGGGCGGCCATCGAGGTGGAGCAGCGTGCCGGGTTCGAGGTCACGGAGATCCCGGTGCCGCAGGTGCAGGCCAGCGGTCCGGGAGGCGGGGTGCCGGTGGCGCCGCTGGGGACGCAGGCGTACAACCCGGCGTTCGACGTGACGCCGCCGGAGCTGATCACGGCGATCGTCACGGAGGGCGGCGCGCTGTCGCCGGTGACGGGCAAGGGGCTCGCGGAGCTGTGCGCGCGGTCCCGGGAGGGGGCCGCCGGGTAGGCCCGCGGTCGGTGCGGTGCTCTCGCCCGCGGAGGTCGTGGGCAGACAGTGACCGGTGAGTACGACTATCGTCACGGGCCAGTGACGTGCCTCACCAGGCGCCCCGGTCACTGTTACGAGAATGGGATGATGTCGTTTATGAAGGGACGAGTCCTTGTCGTCGACGACGACACCGCACTGGCCGAGATGCTCGGCATTGTGCTGCGTGGTGAGGGTTTTGAGCCGTCTTTCGTAGCCGACGGCGACAAGGCGCTGGCTGCGTTCCGGGAGGCCAAGCCCGACCTGGTGCTGCTGGACCTGATGCTGCCCGGCCGGGACGGTATCGAGGTGTGCCGTCTGATCAGGGCGGAGTCCGGGGTGCCGATCGTGATGCTCACGGCCAAGAGCGACACCGTCGACGTCGTGGTGGGTCTGGAGTCCGGCGCGGACGACTACATCGTCAAGCCGTTCAAGCCCAAGGAACTGGTGGCCCGGATCCGGGCGCGCCTGCGCAGGTCCGAGGAGCCGGCACCGGAGCAGCTGGCCATCGGTGACCTGGTCATCGACGTGGCCGGGCATTCCGTGAAGCGCGACGGGCAGTCGATCGCGCTGACCCCGCTGGAGTTCGACCTGCTGGTGGCGCTGGCCCGCAAGCCGTGGCAGGTGTTCACCCGTGAGGTGCTGCTGGAGCAGGTGTGGGGCTACCGCCACGCGGCGGACACCCGCCTGGTCAACGTGCATGTGCAGCGGCTGCGCTCCAAGGTCGAGAAGGACCCGGAGAAGCCGGAGATCGTGGTGACCGTCCGTGGCGTCGGTTACAAGGCCGGACCGAGCTGACATGTCCAGGGACAGTGCCGCCTCGGCTCCCGGCCGGTCCGGGGTCCACGCCGGGCGGCCTGTCGGCCGGAAACCGGTCGGCTCGCGCTGGGCCCGGCTGGTGGAGGGCGGGCTCCTGCACGGCGGGGTGCACGGCAGCCCCGTGGTCCGGCTGTTCATGCGCTGGATACGCCGCCCGCTGCTGCCGGTGATGCGGTTGTGGCGGCGCAACATCCAGCTGAAGGTCGTCGCCACCACGCTTTTGATGTCGCTGGGTGTGGTGCTGCTGCTCGGCTTCGTCGTCATCGGGCAGGTGCGCAACGGCCTGCTGGAGGCGAAGGTGAAGGCCTCGCAGAGCCAGGCCGCGGGCGGCTTCGCGGTGGCCAAGCAGAAGGCGGACGAGGCGGCCGCGGGCACCGACGACGGCACCGGTGTCGACACGCGCCCCTCGCAGAACGTCATCGAGTGGATGAGCAACCTCGTCTCGTCCCTCGCCAGCGGCGGACAGGGCGCCTTCGACGTGGTCACGCTGCCCGCCGGCGCCGGGGCCGGCAGCGCGGGCGGCCTCGGGCCGCGTGCCTCCGGGTTCGTCAGCCCGTCGGAGAGCGTGCCCGTCGCCCTGCGCGAGCGGGTCGACTCCAGCACGGGCGCGGCACAGAGCTACACCCGGATCATCTACAGCAACGGCCGCCCCTCGCAGCCCGCGCTGGTCATCGGCAAGCAGGTCAACGACCCCAACGGCGACCCGTACCAGCTGTACTACCTCTTCCCGCTCACCCAGGAGGAGAAGTCGCTCAGCCTGGTCAAGGGAACGCTGGCGACCGCCGGGCTGTTCGTCGTCGTCCTGCTCGGCGCCATCGCGTGGCTCGTGGTGCGCCAGGTCGTCACGCCGGTGCGGATGGCGGCCGGGATCGCCGAGCGGCTGTCGGCCGGGCGGCTGCAGGAACGGATGAAGGTCACCGGCGAGGACGACATCGCGCGGCTCGGTGAGGCCTTCAACAAGATGGCGCAGAACCTCCAGCAGAAGATCAGCCAGCTGGAGGACCTGTCGCGGATGCAGCGCCGCTTCGTCTCCGACGTCTCGCACGAGCTGCGTACGCCGCTGACGACCGTGCGGATGGCCGCCGACGTCATCCACGAGGCACGCGAGGACTTCGATCCGGTGACCGCCCGCTCGGCGGAGCTGCTCGCCGACCAGCTGGACCGGTTCGAGTCGCTGCTCGCCGACTTGCTGGAGATCAGCCGCTTCGACGCGGGCGCGGCGGCCCTGGAGGCCGAACCGATCGACCTGCGGGACGTGGTGCGGCGTGTGGTCAGTGGGGCCGAGCCGCTCGCCGAGCGCAAGGGCACGCGGATCAGGGTGGTCGGCGATCAGCAGCCCGTGATCGCCGAGGCCGACGCCCGGCGGGTGGAGCGCGTCCTGCGCAACCTCGTCGTCAACGCCGTCGAGCACGGTGAGGGCAAGGACGTGGTGGTCAAACTGGCCGCCGCGGGCGGAGCGGTCGCGGTCGCGGTGCGTGACTACGGTGTCGGGCTGAAGCCCGGCGAGGCGACACGCGTGTTCAGCCGCTTCTGGCGCGCCGACCCGGCACGCGCGCGTACGACGGGCGGTACGGGCCTGGGCCTGTCGATCGCCCTGGAGGACGCGCGGCTGCACGGGGGCTGGCTGCAGGCGTGGGGCGAGCCCGGTGGTGGCTCGCAGTTCCGGCTGACGCTGCCCAGGACCGCCGATGAGCCGCTGCGGGGCTCGCCGATACCGCTGGAGCCCAAGGACTCGCGGCGCAACCGTGGACTGAACGACGCAGGATCCGGGCGCGGCGGGGAGAAGACGGCCACCGTGCCGGCCCAGCCCGCGGCCGGTGAGCAGCGGCCCGGCCTGCCGTGCCGGGCGCAGTTGGCGCCGCGGACGGCCGGGTCCGCGCCGACGGCCGACCCGACGGCGCTGCCGGGCAACGGCGCGCGCGTGGTGCCCCGGCCCGGTGGCACGGCGACCCGCCCGGACGGCGTGGCGGGTGGGGAGCCCGCCAAGGACCGGGCGGACGCCGCCGTGGTCCGGCCCGACGACTCCGACACACAAGGGGAGGCCTTCCGTGGGCGCTGACCGCGAGGGGGGCGCCCGGCGCACGCCGGCGCGCGCGGTGGCGTACGCCGCCTGTGGGGTGGTCCTGCTGGCGGGCTGCGCGTCGATGCCCGACAGCGGGGACCTGCGCGGTGTGGAGTCCACGCCGCGGCCCGACTCGCAGGTGCGGGTGTTCGCGATGCCGCCCGCCGAGGGCGCGCCGCCCGCGGACATCCTGCAGGGCTTTCTGGAGGCGCTGACCAGCGACGATCCCGGCTATGCGACGGCACGGCAGTACCTGACGCCGCACGCGGCGCGGGCCTGGCAGCCGGGTCGTGCCACCACGGTGCTGGAGGACGGGCCGAGCATGCAGGCCGCCCGTTCCGCCAGCCGGGAGGACGCCGACGACGCCGCTTTCACGCTGACCGGGACCCGGGTCGCGACGGTGGACGCGCAGCAGTCGTACCGGCCGGCCGACGGGCCGTACCGGCAGACGGTGCACCTGACACGGGACGACAAGACACAGCAGTGGCGCATCGACGGACTGCCGCAGGGCGTCGTCATGGGCAAGTCGGACTTCCAGCGCAACTACATGTCCGTCAACAAGTACTACTTCGCGTCCAACGTGGCCGCCACGAACGGGCAGACCACGGCCGTCGCCGACCCCGTCTACGTCCGCGAGCGGGTGGATCTGATGACGCAGGTCGTGCGCTCCGTGCTGCAGGGCCCGACCTCGTGGCTGCGGCCGGTGGTCCGCTCCAGCTTCCCCACCGGCACGGATCTGGCGCGGGGTACGGCCGCGCTCACCCCCGACGACCAGAACAAACTGACCGTGCCGCTCAACGACAAGGCCGCACGGGTCGGCCGGGCCCGCTGCGACGAGATGGCGGCGCAGCTGCTGTTCACCCTGCAGTACGTCACGCCCACGGTGAACGAGGTCGAGCTGCGCTCCGGCGAGGAGCACCTGTGCTCCCTCACCGCCGACCAGGCCGAGGCGGTGGCCGCCCGCGGCTCCACCGCGCACCCCGACTACGTGTACTTCATCGACGACAGCAGCCGGCTGGTACGGCTGGCCACCGGCGCCGCCGGCACCAGGGCCGAACCGGTGCCGGGCGCCCTGGGCCAGGGGGTACGGCCGCTGCGGGCGGCCGCCGTGTCGCGGGACGAGCGCGAGGCGGCCGGTGTCAGCAACGACGCGAGCGCTCTGTACGTCGGCTCGCTGGTCTCCAGCAGCTCGCTCGGCAGCGCGGTGGTGACCAGTCATGGCGCGACGCCCGCGGACCGGCTGACGACGCCCAGCTGGGACGCGAACGGCGACCTGTGGGTTGCCGACCGCGACCCCGCCCATCCGCACCTGTGGCTGTTGCAGCAGGGCGGGGGGACCCCCGTGGACGTGGCCGTTCCGGGGCTGGACGGGCGCGTCCGGGAGGTCCGGGTGGCCGCGGACGGGGTGCGGATCGCGCTGGTCGTGGAGAAGGACGGCAAGCAGTCGCTGTTCGTGGGGCGGATCCAGCGACCCGACGACAAGGACGCCGCCGGGCCCGGCGCGCGCCCGGCGGTGTCCGTGCTGGAACTACGCTCCGCCACGCCGGGCCTCGAGGAGATCAAGGCGATGTCGTGGTCCGGCGACAGCCGGCTCGTCGTGGTCGGGCGCGAGGCGGGTGGCGTGCAGCAGATGCGGTACGCGCAGGTCGACGGCTCCACCCCGGAGGGGCCGCCGCCTGCCGCGCTGTCCGGTGTGGAGGACATCGCCGCCTCCGAGGACGACCGGGTGCCGCTGGTGGCGTACTCCGGTGAGGACGGCATCGTGCGGCTGCCGTCGGGGGCGCAGTGGCAGAAGCTCGTGAAGAGCGGTACGGCGCCGGTGTACCCGGGCTGAGGCGGGCCGGGGCGGCCTGAGGCGGGCGCCCGGGGGTTTTCCACAGGGCGTTGTCCACAGGGGTGGCCGGGGTCCGGCGTGCTTGGCACAGTGGTCCTATGCGGGGGTGGTGGCAGGACCTCACCGACCTGGTGCTGCCGGTCGATTGCGCCGGCTGCGGGCGGCCTCGTGCGGTGCTCTGCCCCGCGTGCCGTACGGCGCTGAGCGGGGCCGTGCCGTGCCGGGTGCGGCCGGTGCCGCGGCCACCGGGCCTGCCGGCCGTGCACGCGGCGGCGCCCTACGCGGACGAGGTGCGGGCACTGCTGCTCGCGCACAAGGAGCGGGGCGTGCTGGCGCTGGCCCGGCCGCTGGGCGAGGCGCTGGCGGCGGCGGTGCGGGCCGGGCTCCGGCAGGGCGGAGTGCCCGGTGGCGTGTCGGCGGGCGGGTGCGTGCTGCTGGTGCCGGTGCCGTCGGCGCGCGCGGCGGTACGGGCGCGCGGGCACGACCCGGCGCGGCGGATCGCGCTGGCGGCGGCCGGGGAGCTGCGCCGGGGCGGGATGCCGGTCCGGGTGGCGGCGGTGCTGCGGCAGCGGCGGGTGGTGGCCGACCAGGCGGGGCTGGATTCCCGGGAGCGGCTGGAGAATCTGTCGGGCGCGCTGACGGTCGTACCCGGCGGCGGGCGGCTGCTCGCGCGCGGTCCCGTGGTGCTCGTCGACGATCTGATGACGACCGGTGCCTCGCTCGGTGAGGCGGCGCGAGCGGTGAGTGATACCGGCGTGTCGCCCGTGTACCCCGGAGCGGGTGGGGAAGGACGGAAGGAACGCGAAGCCGCTGTGCCGGAAGGGAGACCGGATCGGGCGCACGTGAGGTGGGGAATGCCGGACGGGAACCGCGCGGGCCGTGTGGTCTGCGCGGCGGTGGTCGCGGCTTCTCCCGATGCTTTCGAAATAAACCGGAACTGATCGAGAACTTCTGTCGTTGCAGGTAATGAGGGGTCAATTCACCTGAAGGGAGGTACACGTCAGGAGAGGGTGACGACATCCGGCCGGGCGAGATATGTTCGGTTGTGAGGGAAAGCCGCAGGCCATGCCCCTCGTTTCCGAATGCCGTGCCGCGGGTTTTGAGTAATCATCCGCAGCACAGGGGGTGTAGATCTTGCCCATGGGGGAGGAGGAGGTGAAAGTCACCGAGTCCGCGGTTCCGGGCCACACCGGAGCCTGGTGCAAAAGGGAGATGCCCCGCCAGTGAAGCGGGGTGATCCGGGAACGGAGTTCTGCGTGGACATCGTCGTCAAGGGCCGCAAGACCGAGGTGCCCGAGCGGTTCCGGAAGCACGTGGCCGAGAAGCTGAAGCTGGACAAGATCCAGAAGCTCGATGCCAAGGTGATCAGCCTCGACGTCGAGGTGTCCAAGGAGCCCAACCCCCGACAGGCCGACCGATGCGACCGAGTGGAGATCACCCTCCGCTCCCGCGGTCCGGTGATCCGGGCGGAGGCGGCTGCCAACGATCCGTACGCGGCACTCGACCTGGCGGCGGAGAAGCTGGAAGCCAGGCTGCGCAAGCAGCACGACAAGCGGTTCACCCGCCGCGGAGCCAAGCGGATCAGCGCAGCAGAGGTCCCCAACCACGTCCCGGGCGTCGCAACGCTCAACGGGAACGGCCATCCCGTCCCGGCGGAAGAGCCGGACAGCGTGCCCACCAAGAAGATCGGCTCGCTCGAGGTGCAGGGCGACGGCCCCCTCGTCGTACGCGAGAAGACGCACGTCGCCGCCCCCATGACACTCGACCAGGCCCTCTACGAGATGGAACTGGTCGGCCACGACTTCTACCTCTTCGTCGACTCCGAGACCAAGGAGCCCAGCGTCGTCTACCGGCGCCACGCCTACGACTACGGCGTGATCCACCTCAGGACCGACACGATGGTCACCGAGGCGTCCTCCCCCGACGCGGGCGGTTCGCTGGGCGGTTGACCCTCCGTACGACAGCCGGGCCGGTGCCCCTGGAGCGCGGCGTGCGCCCCCAGGGGCACCGGCGTGCGACCCTTCGCCCACCGCTGCGTCACCGCGTTGTCGCCGAGGCATGGAATCATGGCCGCAACGGCTCAACCGGTGGGTCGTTGCCTTGGGTTGGCGATGGCACAGGACCACGGGCCACAGCCTTCAGGGGGAGGAACGATGGCGGACACCTTCGGACCGATGCGGGACGAGGACGCCGATGACGGCGTCGTCGGCATGAGCCCGGGCACTGCCGGCTCCGCACGCAGCGAGCCGATCAGAGTCCTGGTCGTGGACGACCACGCCCTCTTCCGCCGCGGCCTGGAGATCGTGCTCGCCGCCGAGGAGGACATCCAGGTCGTCGGTGAGGCCGGTGACGGCGCCGAGGCCGTGGAAAAGGCCGCCGATCTGCTGCCGGACATCGTGCTCATGGATGTGCGCATGCCCAAGCGGGGCGGTATCGAGGCGTGCACCTCCATCAAGGAGGTCGCCCCCAGCGCGAAGATCATCATGCTGACGATCAGCGACGAGGAGGCCGACCTCTACGACGCGATCAAGGCGGGCGCGACCGGTTACCTGCTCAAGGAGATCTCCACCGACGAGGTGGCCACCGCCATTCGCGCGGTGGCCGACGGCCAGTCGCAGATCAGCCCCTCGATGGCCTCCAAGCTGCTCACCGAGTTCAAATCGATGATCCAGCGCACCGACGAGCGCCGGCTGGTGCCCGCGCCGCGGCTCACCGACCGTGAGCTGGAGGTGCTCAAGCTCGTCGCCACCGGGATGAACAACCGCGACATCGCCAAGGAGCTGTTCATCTCCGAGAACACCGTGAAGAACCACGTGCGCAACATCCTGGAGAAGCTGCAGCTGCACTCCCGGATGGAGGCCGTGGTCTACGCGATGCGGGAGAAGATCCTCGAGATCCGCTGAGCGTTCAGGCGAGCGTTGCCGGTGATCGACCGAGGTGATCGCTCCGGTGTGCGTCAGGCCGTCAGCCGGGCCAGCTCGGCGATCAGCGGCTCGCGCAGCTCCGGTGCCTCGACACGCTCCACGCGCACGTCCGTGCAGTCCACCCAGGACGCCGCCTCCACCAGCGCCCGGGCGACGGACGGCACGGCCTTCCCGCTGTCCACGGTGACCTGCTTGGCGACCAGCGTGGCCCCCTCGCGCGCCGGGTCGACACGGCCCACGAGGCGACCGCCGGCCAGGACCGGCATGGCGAAGTAGCCGTGGATCCGCTTGGGCCGGGGGACGTAGGCCTCCAGCCGATGGGTGAAGCCGAAGATCCGCTCCGTGCGCGCCCGCTCCCAGATCAGGGAGTCGAACGGCGACAGCAGCGTGGTGCGGTGCCGGCCGCGCGGCGGGGTCCGCAGGGCTGCCGGGTCCGCCCACGCCGGGCGGCCCCAGCCCTCCACCGTCACCGGCACCAGACCCGAGTCGGCGATCACAGCGTCCACCTGCTCGCCCTTGAGCCGGTGGTAGTCGGCGATGTCCGCGCGCGTGCCCACGCCGAGGGCCTCGCCCGCCTGGCGGACCAGACGGCGTACGCACTCGGTGTCGTCCAGCTCGTCGTGCAGCAGCTCCGCCGGGATCGCCCGCTCGGCCAGGTCGTAGACGCGCTTCCAGCCGCGACGGGTCACGCAGACCACCTCGCCGTACATCAGCGCGCGTTCCACGGCGACCTTGGTGCCGGACCAGTCCCACCAGTCGTTCGTCTTCTTGGCGCCGCCCAGCTCCGTCGCGGTCAGCGGGCCGTCGCTCCGCAACTGCTTGATGACCTGGTCGTAGGCGCCGTCGGGGAGGTCGTGGTGCCAGTGCGGGCGGTTGCGGTAGGCGCGGCGGCGGAAGGCGAAGTGCGGCCACTCCTCGGCGGGCAGGATGCACGCCGCGTGCGACCAGTACTCGAAGGCGTGCGCGTCCGTCCAGTAGGCCTGCTCGACGGTCTTGCGGCCCACCGCGCCGAGGCGGGCGTAGGGAACGAGCTCGTGCGAACGGGCCAGGACGGAGATGGTGTCGAGCTGGACCGCGCCGAGGTGACGGAGAACACCGCGGACCGCCGCGCCGGGGCCGCTGCGGCGGGCGTACGACGGCGTGCCGAGGAGACCCTGGGCACGGAGGGCGATGCGGCGGGCCTCGTCTGCGGTGAGCTCTGCGGTGGGGCGCGGGGTCGTCATGCTCGGCACGATAGGGGTCGGGACTGACAGACCGTGGTGAGCTGGGGTTTCTCGCCGCGTGGGGCGGGAGTTGCGGCTGCGCCGGTCATGCCCGGGCCGGCAAGTAGGGCGCCGTGGAGGGCAGGTCGAGGTCCGAGGGGAGCAGGGAGCCCACCCAGCAGTCCCGGCGTACCCCCTTGTTGTTGAGCGCGGAGCGCAGTGTGCCCTCGATGGTGAAACCGGCCCGTTCCGCCACCGCGCGGGAGGCGTGGTTGCCCACCTCGGCCCGCCATTCGACGCGGTCGACGCAGAGGTGGGTGAACGCCCAGCGGGTGGCGGCGACGGTGGCCTCGGTGAGGTAGCCGTGACCGCGGTGTTCCTTCGCCGCCCAGTAGCCGACCTCCGTCATGCCCAGGGAGCGCATCGTCAGGGCGAGCATGCCGGTCAGCTCACCGCCGGGCAGGAACACGCCGAAGGTGCACATCGAGGCGTCGGCCCAGCCCTCGGGGACCGTCTGCTCGATGAAGGCACGCGCGTGCTCGGGCAGGTAGGGCGAGGGAATGGTCGTCCAGCGCTGGATGTCCGGGTCCTGGGCGGCGGCGTACACCGCGTCGGTGTCCTGCGGGCCCACCGTGCGCAGGACGAGGCGGTCGGTGGCGAGCGTGACGGGTTCCATCGGCCGATTCTGCTCGGGCCGGTCGACGTCCGCCATCCTTTTGCTCTGGGTGAGCGGGCGATCACATTTCGCGCAATTCGTCGGCGGCATCCGGCACCATCCGCGCCGCTCGGCCGTTGTCCTCCTTGAAGGAGATTTGAAGCAGAGCACAGAAGGAGGGACGGTCCTCGTCACGGCAGGCCTCCCGGCGCGGCGGGGTCCTCGCATACGATGGCCGTTGCTCAGTAAGTCAAGTGGTAACCGACCGTCCCAGGCCCGACCGGCAAGGAGACCAACCCCCGTGTCCGTCCTCTCGAAGATCATGCGTGCAGGCGAAGGCAAGATCCTGCGCAAGCTGCACCGCATCGCGGACCAGGTCAACTCCATCGAAGAGGACTTCGTCGACCTCTCCGACGCCGAGCTGCGGGCCCTCACCGATGAGTACAAGCAGCGGTACGCCGACGGCGAGAGCCTGGACGACCTGCTGCCCGAGGCGTTCGCCACGGTCCGCGAGGCCGCCAAGCGCGTCCTCGGCCAGCGCCACTACGACGTGCAGATGATGGGCGGCGCCGCCCTGCACCTGGGCTATGTGGCCGAGATGAAGACCGGTGAGGGCAAGACCCTCGTCGGCACCCTGCCCGCCTATCTGAACGCCCTGTCCGGCGACGGCGTGCACATCGTCACGGTCAACGACTACCTGGCCGAGCGCGACTCCGAGATGATGGGCCGCGTCCACCGCTTCCTGGGCCTGTCCGTCGGCTGCATCCTCGCGAACATGACGCCGGCCCAGCGCCGCGAGCAGTACGCGTGCGACATCACCTACGGCACGAACAACGAGTTCGGCTTCGACTACCTGCGCGACAACATGGCGTGGTCGCAGGACGAACTGGTCCAGCGCGGGCACAACTTCGCCATCGTCGACGAGGTCGACTCCATCCTCATCGACGAGGCCCGTACGCCGCTGATCATCTCCGGCCCGGCCGACCAGGCCACCAAGTGGTACGGCGACTTCGCCAAGCTGGTCACGCGCCTCAAGCGCGGCGAGGCCGGCAACCCGCTCAAGGGCATCGAGGAGACCGGCGACTACGACGTCGACGAGAAGAAGCGCACGGTCGCCATCCACGAGTCCGGCGTCAGCAAGGTCGAGGACTGGCTGGGCATCGACAACCTCTACGAGTCGGTGAACACCCCGCTGGTCGGCTACCTCAACAACGCCATCAAGGCCAAGGAACTGTTCAAGCGCGACAAGGACTACGTCGTCATCGACGGCGAGGTCATGATCGTCGACGAGCACACCGGCCGTATCCTCGCCGGCCGCCGCTACAACGAGGGCATGCACCAGGCGATCGAGGCGAAGGAAGGGGTGGACATCAAGGACGAGAACCAGACGCTCGCCACGATCACCCTGCAGAACTTCTTCCGCCTCTACAACAAGCTGTCCGGCATGACCGGTACGGCCATGACCGAGGCCGCGGAGTTCCACCAGATCTACAAGCTCGGCGTGGTCCCGATCCCGACCAACCGCCCGATGGTCCGCAAGGACCAGTCGGACCTCATCTACCGCACCGAGGTCGCGAAGTTCGAGGCGGTCGTCGACGACATCGCCGAGAAGCACGAGAAGGGCCAGCCGATCCTCGTCGGCACCACGTCCGTCGAGAAGTCCGAGTACCTCTCGCAGCAGCTCAGCAAGCGTGGCGTCCAGCACGAGGTGCTCAACGCCAAGCACCACGAGCGCGAGGCGCAGATCGTCGCCCAGGCGGGCCGCAAGGGCGCCGTGACGGTGGCCACCAACATGGCCGGCCGTGGTACCGACATCAAGCTCGGCGGCAACCCCGAGGACCTCGCCGAGGCGGAGCTGCGCCAGCGCGGCCTCGACCCCGAGGAGCACATCGAGGAGTGGGCCGCGGCCCTGCCCGAGGCGCTCAAGCGCGCCGAGGAAGCGGTCAAGGCCGAGAAGGACGAGGTCGAGAAGCTCGGCGGTCTCTACGTGCTCGGCACCGAGCGCCACGAGTCGCGGCGGATCGACAACCAGCTGCGCGGTCGTTCCGGCCGTCAGGGCGACCCGGGCGAGTCCCGGTTCTACCTGTCGCTGGGCGACGACCTGATGCGGCTGTTCAAGGCGCAGATGGTCGAGCGCGTGATGTCGATGGCGAACGTCCCCGACGACGTGCCGATCGAGAACAAGATGGTCACGCGCGCGATCGCCTCCGCCCAGGCGCAGGTGGAGACCCAGAACTTCGAGACGCGCAAGAACGTCCTGAAGTACGACGAGGTGCTCAACCGCCAGCGCGAGGTCATCTACGGCGAGCGCCGCCGCGTCCTGGAGGGCGAGGACCTGCACGAGCAGATCCAGCACTTCATGGACGACACCATCGACGCCTATGTGCAGGCCGAGACCGCCGAGGGCTTCCCGGAGGACTGGGACCTGGACCGTCTGTGGGGCGCGTTCAAGCAGCTCTACCCGGTCAAGGTGACCATCGAGGAGCTCGAGGAGGCGGCCGGCGACCGGGCCGGGCTCACCGCCGAGTTCATCGCGGAGTCCATCAAGGACGACATCCACGACCAGTACGCGGCGCGTGAGGAGCAGCTCGGCTCCGAGATCATGCGGGAGCTGGAGCGCCGGGTCGTGCTGTCGGTGCTGGACCGCAAGTGGCGTGAGCACCTCTACGAGATGGACTACCTCCAGGAGGGCATCGGCCTGCGCGCGATGGCCCAGAAGGACCCGCTGGTCGAGTACCAGCGCGAGGGCTTCGACATGTTCACCGCGATGATGGACGGCATCAAGGAGGAGTCCGTCGGCTACCTGTTCAACCTGGAGGTCCAGGTCGAGCAGCAGGTCGAGGAGGTTCCGGTCGAGGACGTCGTGCCCGCGGCGGGCGTCCAGGACGCGGTGCCGGCGCAGGCGGGTGCCTCGCGTCCGGAGATCCGCGCGAAGGGGCTGGACGCGCCGCAGCAGCGGAACCTGCACTTCTCCGCGCCGACCGTGGACGGCGAGGGCGGGATCATCGAGGGTGACCTGACGACCGACGAGGACGGCCTGCGGTCCGAGACGGACGGGCTGACCCGGGCGGAGCGGCGCAAGCAGCGGGGCGGGCGTCGCCGCAAGAAGTGATGGTGCGCTGCGCGGACTTGACCGTGTGACGTGAGCTGAGGGCCGGGTACCTGAGGGTGCCCGGCCCTTCGGCGTGCGGGTGCCTGCGGCGCGGAGCGCGGTGTGCCTGCGCCGGCCCGTTGCTGTCCGGGGGTCAGTCCGTGTCGGGGCGGCGGGGGCCGCCGGTGTCGACGGCTGTGCAGCGCCAGCGGTGGTCCTGGCCGCGTTCCAGACGGAAGGCCAGGGCGCTGAGGCGGTTGCCCGTGGTGATGCGGGCGAAGACCTCCAGGGCGCCGGGGTGGACCTCGTAGTAGCCGAGGTCGTGGACGACCGGCTGGGGGCCGCGGGCGGCGCGCAGAGGGCCGCGTTCGGCCAGCCAGGCCAGTTCGTCGTAGGCGCGGCCGCGGGTGTGGCCGAGCATGAAGTGGACGGGGCGCCGGCCGGTGAGGACGGCGAGGAGGCGCTCGGCGAAGAAGTCCGTGGGGACGGGGGCCGGCGGGGCCGTCGGGGGCCGGGTGTCCGTGGGCCGGGTACGGGCGCGGGGGGTGCGGCCCGGGCCGGCCGGCGGGCGGGCGCCGGACGCCGTGCGCGGTGGGGTGCCGCCCGGGGTGCGCGGGGGAGTGCCGCCCGGCCGGGTGGTGTCGCGGCGGCCGGCCGGCCGGGTGCCCGCGCGGCGCTGCAGCCTGGTCATGACCTTGTTCATACGTGTCCCCGTTTCACGGCGAGCCGGTCGATACCGGTCGGTAACTTCCTGTCACGGATCTTGTACGGCCGGTGAGAGCCGGGCAAGGGAGGGATCCGCCGGCGAGGGCCGGACGGAGATTCACTTATCCGGGTGACGCGGTGGGGCGGGATCCCGCCGTCGGGCGGGCGGTGGGGGGTGAACCCGCGGACGGGGATGGACGCCGTCGAGCCCGGGGACAGGAACCCGAAAGGGGACCGTCCCACGTATCCTGAAGACCCTTTGACCACGAGAGAGCGGCCGGCCATGCGCGTCTACGTCCCCCTGACCCTCCCCGCGCTCGCCGAGGCGTACAAGTCGGGTGAGCTGGGGGCCGGCGGGCCGGTCACGGCGTACGCGGTCACGCCCGGGCTGCGGGAGTGGTACGTCTCCGACGACATCGAGGAGCTGGAGTACGCGGCGCTGAGCCGGGCCGCGCTGGCCTCGCTGAGGCTGCTCGCGGCGGACCCGGACGCCGCGCGCCGGCGGGTGGTCGTCGCCGTGGACGTGCCCGACGGCGCGGCGAGCGCCGATCCCGGCCGGGCGCTGGACGCGGCGACGCTCGGCGAGGTGCGGGTGAGCGGGGTCGTACGGCTGGCCAAGGCGGCCGCGGTGCACGTGGACGCGGACGACGCCGAGGCGGACGTGGCGGCCGCGGCGCAGGCGCTGGCGGCGGCGGACGGTGGGGACGACGACGCGCAGTTCGTGGTGGACGGCGCCGAGGACCATGAGCTGCTCTGGTACGCGACGCAGGAGATCCCGAACCTGGTGCAGGGCATCTGAGCTGCGGTGATCACCGTCAGTCCCCGATTGTCAGTGGGGGCGGGTACCTTTTTCGACATGGGGATGCGAGGAGCGTCGCACATTGTCTGGGACTGGAACGGCACGCTGTTCCACGACAATGAGGCGATCATCGGGGCGACGAACGCGGCGTTCGGCGAGCTGGGTCTCGAGCCGATCACGCTGGAGCAGTACCGCGCGCTGTACTGCGTGCCGGTGCCGAAGTTCTATGAGCGGCTGCTGGGCCGGCTGCCCACGGATGCCGAGTGGGAGCTGATGGACGGCGTCTTCCACCGGTACTACACCGAGCACCGCATACGGTGCGAGCTGACCGTGGGCGCCGCCGAACTGCTGGCCGGGTGGAGGTCCGCGGGGCACAGCCAGTCGATCCTGAGCATGTACGGGCACGAGGACCTCGTCCCGCTCGTGCGGACCTTCGGGATAGAGCAGCACTTCCTGCGGGTGGACGGGCGTACGGGGCCGTCCGGCGGCAGCAAGGCCGAGCACATGGTGCGGCATCTGAGTCTGCTGACGGGCGTGGACCCGGCGCGCACGGTGGTGATCGGGGACGCCGCCGACGACGCGGTGGCCGCGCGGCACGCCGGGGCGCAGGCGGTGCTGTACACCGGCGGGTCGCACAGCCGGGCCAGCCTCGAGGGGGTCGGGGTGCCGGTGGTGGACACGCTCGAGGAGGCCGTCGAGGAGGCCCGGCGCATAGCCGCGTGAGGGTCAGGTCACGGGGGCCTTCGCGCGCAGCACGGTCAGGAACTCGCGCATCCAGGTCGGGTGGTCCGGCCAGGCGCGGGAGGAGACCAGGGTGCCGTCGACGACCGCCTCGGCGTCCTGGAAGGTGGCGCCGGCGGACTGCATGTCCAGCTCCAGGGCGGGGTACGCGGTGACCCGGCGGCCACGGAGGCCGTCGACGGCGGCGGTGACGAGCGGGCCGTGGCAGATCTGCGCGACCGGCTTGTCGGCGTCGAAGAAGGATTTGAGGATCTTGCGGAGTTCGGGATCGTTGCGGAGGTACTCCGGGGCGCGTCCGCCGGGGATGACGACGGCGGCGTAGTCACCGGGGTCGACCTCCGAGAAGGCGAGGTCGGCGGGCCAGGTGTAGCCGGGCTTCTCGGTGTAGGTGTCGAAGCCCTCTTCGAAGTCGTGGACGACGAACCGGAGCTTCTTGCGGGTGGGGGCCGCGATGTGGACGTCGTAGCCCTCCTCGATGAGGCGCTGGTAGGGGTAGAGGACCTCCAGGGACTCTGCTGCGTCGCCGGTGACGATGAGGATTTTCGCGGGCATGTCGGCTGCGCTCCCCTCGGGGCAGTGGCTTCCAAGGGCAACGTGCCTCGCCAGGACGGCGTTGCCAAGGGGGGCGCGCCGGATTGCGTGGGCATTCCTTGGACGGCGGCGGTGACTCCACCCTTGGCAGTGCCCTGGCAGTGCCCTGGCGGGTCGGCCGGCGGCTTGCGTGCCACGGTCATCGGCGCGCCGCAGGCCGCCTGAGGGCAGCGGACGTCGCAGGCATGCCGCCTGACGGTGGCGGACGTCGGCGGTGTCAGCGTCGGACCCGGTGTCGGTGCCAGTGCCGGACCCGGTGCCAGTGGCGGACCCGGCGGCAGGCGGTCGGTTCCGCCGGACGCTGCCGCATGCCGCATGCCGCATGCCGCATGCCGCATGCCGGCTCGGCGCGGGCCGATCGGCGGCGCCGGTTGTGTGGCCGGTCGCGCGGCGACGGCGTGGCCGAATCGCTGCGGATTTCGTACCTACGCCACCCTCCGCCCTCCAGCCCCTGTGCAGAACGTCAAACTTCTACCCCTGGATTTGTACACATACGGCTCATGACGGGCCCCCGGTAAGGAGCGATAGCCTTGGTGGCGTGATCAGCGCGATAGCTCGCGGGGGCAGTGTTGCCCCTGCCCTGCGCCCGGCGAGCACGGACGACATCCGTGACCGGGCGGCGGTCGCTGGTCTTCATGGGCGGGTCGGGGCCCCAAGGGCTCCCAGGACGCCGGACACATCCCTGAAGCAGGCGGCACGCGAAACGGCGTCCCGTGTTGCGGGTGTGTTGAACATGGCTGATATCCCCCCACTCATCTCACCTTGCGGCATAGCGTCGGAACAGACCGGACACCCCGCGTCTCGGCGTCACGTCGGAAGGCCGGAGACCGTACTTCCTTCTACGTCACGCAACGGCGCGCGACAGGAGCCAGAGGACAATGCAGACCAAGCTGGACGAAGCCAAGGCCGAGCTGCTCGAGAGGGCGGCCCGGGTCGCTGAGAACAGCCCGGTCGGGGGGCACCTTCCGACCGGGGCGACGGCCGAGGGCTCCCCGGACACCCCGGGCACGGGCACCTCGGACCGGGAGACCGTACTCGCGTTCCTCCAGCGTTACTACCTGCACACCGCGCCCGAGGACCTCGCCGACCGCGACCCGGTCGACGTCTTCGGCGCCGCCCACTCGCACTACCGCCTGGCCGAGAACCGCCCCCAGGGCACGGCGAACGTCCGCGTGCACACGCCGACGGTCGATGAGAACGGCTGGACGTGCAGCCACTCCGTCGTCGAGGTCGTCACCGACGA
This sequence comes from Streptomyces sp. NPDC104814, assembly GCF_055583185.1. Classification (NCBI taxonomy): domain Bacteria; kingdom Bacillati; phylum Actinomycetota; class Actinomycetes; order Kitasatosporales; family Streptomycetaceae; genus Streptomyces; species Streptomyces sp. NPDC104814. The sequence goes on from NZ_JBVJOL010000008.1 coordinate 23,848, forward strand.
CATGCCCTTCCTCGTCGACTCGGTCACCAACGAGCTCACCCGGCAGGGCCGCGGCATCCACGTCGTGATCCACCCGCAGATCGTGGTGCGCCGTGACCTCACCGGCAAGCTGATCGAGGTCCTCACCACCCCGCCGTCCGGCGACCTGCCGCACGACGCGCACATCGAGTCCTGGATCCACGTCGAGATCGACCGCGAGACCGACCGCGGCGACCTCAAGCAGATCACCGCGGACCTGCTGCGCGTGCTGTCCGACGTGCGCGAGGCCGTCGAGGACTGGGAGAAGATGCGGGACGCCTCGGCCCGCCTCGCCGACGGCCTGCCCTCCGAGCCCCGCCCCGAGGACCTGCCCGTGCAGCAGGTCGAGGAGGCGCGCGAGCTGCTGCGCTGGCTGTCCGACGACCACTTCACCTTCCTCGGCTACCGCGAGTACCAGCTGCGCGAGGACGACTCGCTGGCCGCCGTCCCCGGCACCGGCCTCGGCATCCTGCGTTCCGACCCGCACCACGCCGACGACGACCAGCACCCCGTCAGCCCCTCCTTCGAGCGGCTGCCCGCCGACGCCCGCGCCAAGGCGCGCGAGCACAAGCTGCTCGTGCTGACCAAGGCCAACAGCCGCGCGACCGTGCACCGGCCGTCGTACCTCGACTACATCGGTGTGAAGAAGTTCGACGCGGACGGCAACGTCATCGGCGAGCGCCGCTTCCTCGGCCTGTTCTCCTCCGCCGCCTACACCGAGTCCGTGCTGCGCGTGCCGGTCATCCGCCGCAAGGTGGACGAGGTGCTGCAGCTCGCCGGCTTCTCCCCGAACAGCCACGACGGGCGCGACCTGCTCCAGATCATGGAGACCTACCCGCGCGACGAGCTGTTCCAGACCCCGGCCGAAGAACTCCAGGCCATCGTCACCTCCGTCCTCTATCTGCAGGAGCGCCGCCGGCTGCGGCTGTACCTGCGGCAGGACGAGTACGGCCGCTACTACTCGGCCCTGGTCTACCTGCCCCGCGACCGCTACACCACCGGGGTGCGGCTGCGGATCATCGACATCCTCAAGGAGGAGCTCGGCGGCACCAGCGTCGACTTCACCGCCTGGAACACCGAGTCGATCCTGTCCCGGCTGCACTTCGTCGTCCGGGTCGCGCCGGGCACCGAGCTGCCGGAGCTCAGCGACAGCGACAAGGAGCGCATCGAGGCCCGCCTGGTGGAGGCGGCCCGCTCCTGGGCGGACGGGTTCTCGGAGGCGCTGAACGCCGAGTTCGGCGAGGAGCACGCCGCGGAGCTGCTGCGCCGCTACAACAACGCCTTCCCCGAGGGCTACAAGGCCGACCACAGCCCGCGCTCCGCGGTCGCCGACCTCGTCCACCTCGAGGCGCTGGGCAAGGAGAAGGACTTCTCGCTCAGCCTGTACGAGCCGGTGGGCGCGGCCCAGGACGAGCGCCGCTTCAAGATCTACCGCAAGGGCGAGTCGATCTCGCTGTCGAAGGTGCTGCCCGTGCTGGCGCAGCTCGGCGTCGAGGTGATGGACGAGCGGCCCTACGAGCTGCGCTGCGCGGACCGGTCCGTGGCGTGGATCTACGACTTCGGCCTGCGCATGCCGAAGGCGGTCGGCGGCGGCGACTACCTGGGCGACGACGCCCGCGAGCGCTTCCAGGAGGCCTTCGCCGCCACCTGGACCGGCAAGGCGGAGAACGACGGCTTCAACACCCTCGTGCTGAGCGCCGGGCTGACCTGGCGGCAGGCGATGGTGCTGCGGGCGTACGCGAAGTACCTGCGGCAGGCCGGTTCCACCTTCAGCCAGGACTACATGGAGGACACCCTCCGCAACAACGTCCACACCACGCGGCTGCTGGTCTCGCTGTTCGAGGCGCGGATGGCGCCCGAGCGGCAGAAGGCCGGGCTGGAGCTGATCGACGCGCTGCTGGAGGAGGTCGACGCCGCTCTCGACCAGGTGGCCAGCCTGGACGAGGACCGCATCCTGCGCTCCTTCCTCACCGTCATCAAGGCGACGCTGCGCACCAACTTCTTCCAGAAGACGGACGCGGGCACGCCGCACGCGTACGTGTCGATGAAGTTCGATCCGCAGGCCATCCCCGACCTTCCGGCGCCGCGCCCGGCGTTCGAGATCTGGGTGTACTCGCCGCGTGTGGAGGGCGTGCACCTGCGCTTCGGCAAGGTCGCCCGTGGTGGTCTGCGCTGGTCGGACCGGCGTGAGGACTTCCGCACGGAAATCCTCGGCCTGGTCAAGGCGCAGATGGTGAAGAACACCGTCATCGTGCCGGTGGGCGCCAAGGGCGGTTTCGTCGCCAAGCAGCTGCCCGACCCGGGCGTGGACCGCGACGCGTGGCTGGCCGAGGGCATCGCCAGCTACAAGACGTTCATCTCGGCGCTGCTCGACATCACCGACAACATGGTCGCGGGCGAGGTCGTCCCGCCCAAGGACGTCGTGCGGCACGACGAGGACGACACCTACCTGGTGGTCGCCGCCGACAAGGGCACGGCGACGTTCTCCGACATCGCCAACGACGTCGCGCAGTCGTACAACTTCTGGCTCGGTGACGCCTTCGCCTCCGGCGGCAGCGCCGGCTACGACCACAAGGGCATGGGCATCACCGCCCGCGGCGCCTGGGAGTCGGTGAAGCGGCACTTCCGCGAGCTGGGCGTGGACACGCAGAGCGAGGACTTCACGGTCGTCGGCATCGGTGACATGTCCGGTGACGTGTTCGGCAACGGCATGCTGCTCAGCGAGCACATCCGGCTGGTCGCCGCGTTCGACCACCGGCACATCTTCATCGACCCGACCCCGGACGCGGCGACCTCCTTCGCCGAGCGCCGCCGCCTGTTCGACCTGCCGCGCTCCAGCTGGGAGGACTACAACAAGGAGCTGCTGTCCCCGGGCGGCGGCATCTTCCCGCGCAGCGCCAAGTCGATCCAGGTCAACGCGCACATCCGCGAGGCCCTCGGCATCGAGGCGGGCGTCACCAAGCTGACCCCGGCCGAGCTGATGAAGGCGATCCTCCAGGCGCCGGTCGACCTGCTGTGGAACGGCGGCATCGGCACCTACGTCAAGGCCTCCACCGAGTCCAACGCCGACGTCGGCGACAAGGCCAACGACGCGATCCGTGTCGACGGCGCCGACCTGCGGGTCAAGGTCGTCGGCGAGGGCGGCAACCTGGGCGCGACGCAGCTGGGCCGGATCGAGTTCGCGCACCACGGCGGCAAGATCAACACCGACGCCATCGACAACAGCGCGGGTGTGGACACCTCCGACCACGAGGTGAACATCAAGATCCTGCTCAACGGCCTGGTCGCGGACGGCGACATGACCGTCAAGCAGCGCAACAAGCTGCTCGCCGAGATGACCGACGAGGTCGGCCGTCTCGTCCTGCGCAACAACTACGCGCAGAACACGGCGATCGCCAACGCCCTCGCCCAGTCCAAGGACATGCTCCACGCCCAGCAGCGCTTCCTGCGCCACCTGGTGCGCGAGGGTCACCTGGACCGGGCGCTGGAGTTCCTGCCCACCGACCGCCAGATCCGCGAGCGCCTCTCGCAGGGCCAGGGCCTGACCGGCCCGGAGACGGCCGTGCTGCTGGCGTACACGAAGATCACGGTCTCCGAGGAGCTGCTGGCGACCTCGCTGCCGGACGACGAGTACCTGCGCGAGCTGCTGCACTGCTACTTCCCGACCGCGCTGCGCGAAGGGTTCGCGGAGCGGATCGACGGCCACCCGCTGCGCCGCGAGATCACCACGACCGTGCTGGTCAACGACACGGTCAACACGGGCGGTACGACGTATCTGCACCGTCTGCGCGAGGAGACGGGCGCGTCGCTGGAGGAGATCGTCCGGGCGCAGACCGCGGCCCGTGTGATCTTCCGCTCGGCGGCCGTGTGGGACGCGGTGGAGGAGCTGGACAACAAGGTCGACGCCGCCGTGCAGACCCGCATCCGGCTGCATTCGCGCCGGCTGGTCGAGCGCGGCACGCGCTGGCTGCTCAACAACCGGCCGCAGCCGCTGCAGCTGCGCGAGACGGTGGACTTCTTCGCCGAGCGCGTCGAGCACGTGTGGCAGGAGCTGCCGAAGCTGCTGCGCGGCGACGACCTCGAGTGGTACGAGCAGATCTACGACGAGCTGACGCGGGCCGGCGTGCCGGACGAGCTGGCCACGCGGGTCGCCGGGTTCTCCTCGGCGTTCCCGACGCTGGACATCGTCTCGATCGCCGACCGCATGGGCAAGGAGCCGCTGGACGTCGCCGAGGTGTACTACGACCTCGCGGACCGGCTCGGCATCACGCAGCTGATGGACCGCATCATCGAGCTGCCGCGCAACGACCGCTGGCAGTCGATGGCCCGCGCGGCGATCCGCGAGGACCTCTTCGCGGCGCACGCGGCGCTCACCGCGGACGTCCTGGCCGTCGGCAACGGCACGTCCACGCCGGAGCAGCGCTTCGAGCTGTGGCAGCAGAAGAACGCGCCGATCCTCGGACGGGCGCGCACCACGCTGGAGGAGATCCAGGGTTCGGACGCGTTCGACCTCGCCAACCTGTCGGTGGCGATGCGCACGATGCGGACGCTGCTGCGGGCGCACTCGTAAGTCACCTCTGCGTCGAAGGGGGCGCCCCGGACCTCGTACGGTCCGGGGCGCCCCCCTTTGTCGCCTGCGCGCCTCGGTTACGGCTGCTTCCACAGGGTGAGCTCGGTGGCGTAGTCGGGGAGGTTGCCCGCACTCGCGGTGATGCCGGTGACCTTCAGCATGGCCAGGTGTCCCTCGTCCGTCTCGGTGCACAGGACCGTGCCGACCGGGATGGTGGTGCGCAGGTTTTTCGCCTCGATCTCGGTGGGCAGGACGTCGCCCTGGGCGCCCTGCAGGCACTGCTCGGGGGTGGTGCCTGCGCTTTTGCCCCAGGGCGTCTTGAAGGTCCAGTGTCCGCCCGCCACCTCGTCGAGTTCGATCTCGTTGCCCGACGTGATGTCCGACGTGCCGTGCACCTTGGGGATGTCCAGGTCGGCCTGGACGACGGCGGCCGGGCCCGGGGAGCGCAGGGCGAAGGCCCGGTCGGTGAACACGGCGGTGTACCCGGAGTCGGAGGAGGGCGAGCCCGAGTGCGAGGCTGCCGGGTCCGGGCTCGGCGCAGGCGTGGCGGAGTGTGTGGGCTGCGCCGACTGCTTGCCGTCGCCCTGCTTCTGCCCCTGGCCCTCGTCCGACGTGCCGTGCGAACGGGTCAGCGCCCATGTCACCGTCACCGCGAGAACGACGGCCAGGGCGGCGCCCGCGACGACGAGCCCGGTACGGGAGCGGCGCGGGGCGGCCGGGGCGTACGTCGGCGGGGGCGGCGCCACGGTCGGGGCAGCGGCGAAGGTGGGACCGTGCGGCGGCCTCGGCGCCTGCGGCCCCTGATCGGTGACGGTCGGCTCCGGCGGCGGTGTGAGGGCGGCCCGTTCGCGCGCGGCGAGGGCGGCGGAGAGCGGCTCGGGGAGCCAGCCGGTGAAGTCGTTCAGGAGGCGGCCCGCGGCTTGTTCGCACAGCGCGGCCAGTTCCTCGGTGCCGATCCGGGCGGCGGGGTCGGCGGCGAGGCAGCGCGTCAGGAGCGGGCGGAGCCGCTCGTCGTAGGCGTCCAGGCGGGGCGGGCGTACGGCCGTGTTGGCGATCTGCGCGGCGAGGGTGAGGGCGCCGCCGTCGCCGTAGGGGTGGCGGCCGGTAGCGGCGACCGCGGCGATCAGACCGAGGGAGAAGATGTCGGTGGCGGGCCCGACCGGCTCGCCCAGGGCGTGCTCGGGGGACATGAACTGCGGGGTGCCGATGACACCGCCGGACACGGTGAGCTGGGTGGCGTCGGCGGCCCGGGCGATGCCGAAGTCGATGACGTAGGGGCCCTGGTTGGACAGCAGGATGTTGCCGGGCTTGAGGTCGCGGTGCACGATGCCGGCGGAGTGGATCGCGCTCAGCGCCCGCGCGGTGCAGCCGACGAGCTGCAGCACGGCCGGCAGCGGCAGCGGGCCGTGTGCCGCGAGGGCCTCGTGCAGGGGCAGGCCGGGGACGAACACGGAGGCGAGCCAGGGCCGTTCACCGGTGGTGTCGTGGTCGACGACCGGGACGACGTGGTAGCCCTGCACCCGCCGGGCCGCCTGCACCTCCTGCTCGAAGCGGGCGCGGAAGCCCTGGTCGCCGCCGAGGTCGCGCCGGATCACCTTCAGCGCGACGGGCTGGCCGCCGCGGGTGCGGGAGAGGTAGACGGTGCCCATGCCGCCCTCGCCGATGCGGGCGAGCAGCCGGTACCCGGCGATCTCCCTCGGGTCCTCCGCCCGCAGCCGTTCACCTGTCACGTCCGCCGCCATGCCGACCGCGCCCCCGTTCCTTGATCGCCGTGTGCGGCGAGGGTAACGGAGGGCGGCCCGGCGCCGCTCGCGGTTTCAAGTGCCGGTCCGCTCACGGCGGTTGGCCTACAGGGGGCGGGGCTTCTTGCCGCCGTTGGTGAAGGCCTCGTACTCCTTCATGACGTCCTCGGTGGGGCCGTCCATGAGGAGTTCGCCGCGCTCCAGCCACAGCACGCGGCCGCAGGTCTCGCGGATCGAGGCGTTGCTGTGACTGACGAGGAAGACCGTGCCGGCCTGCCCCCGCATCTCCTCGATGCGTTCGGCCGAGCGCTTCTGGAAGCGGGCGTCACCGGTGGCCAGGGCCTCGTCGATGAGGAGGACGTCGTGGTCCTTGGCGGCGGCAATGGAGAAGCGCAGCCGCGAGCTCATGCCGGAGGAATAGGTGCGCATCGGCAGGGAGATGAAGTCGCCCTTGTCGTTGATCCCGGAGAAGTCGACGATCTCCTGGTACCGGGCCTTGATCTGCTCGCGGGACATGCCCATGGCGAGGCCGCCGAGGTGGACGTTGCGCTCGCCGGTCAGGTCGTTCATCAGGGCGGCGTTGACGCCGAGCAGGGAGGGCTGGCCGTCGGTGTAGATACGGCCCCGTTCCACCGGCAGCAGGCCCGCGACGGCCTTGAGCAGCGTGGACTTGCCGGAGCCGTTGGTTCCGACGAGCCCGATCGCCTCGCCCTTGTACGCGACGAAGGACACGTTCTTCACGGCGTGCACCCGGCGCACACCGGACACCTTCTCGGTCTTGCCGCGGCGCAGGATGCGGTTGAGGGCGGCGGTCGCGCTGCCGCGGCCGGCTCCCGTGCCGTTGACCCGGTAGACGATGTCGACGTGGTCGACGACGACGGTCGGGGCCGGTTCGGCGGCGCCCGGGAAGCCCTCGGGCAGGGCGTCGCTCAGGAGGCCGTCGGCCAGGGTGCCGTTCAGGAGGGTGTCAGCCACGGCCGTAGGTCTCCTCTGCCTTCCAGAAGTAGATGAACCCGCCGACGCCCGCGAGCAGGGCCCAGCCCGTCGCGACCGCCCACACGTGCGGCGGCAGCTGGTTGGCGTGGAAGGTGTCGATCAGTGCGAAGCGGATGAGGTCGATGTAGACGGCGGCCGGGTTGCACTGCAGGGCGGTGAGGACCCCGTGCGGCAGATGGTCGTGGCCGACCGTCTTCTGGATGCTCCACATGACACCGGAGACGTACATCCAGGTGCGCAGCAGGAACGGCATCAGCTGGGCGATGTCGGGGGTCTTCGCGCCCATCCGCGCCATGATCAGCGACACGCCCGCGTTGAACGCGAACTGCAGGACCAGCGCCGGGACCAGCAGCACCCAGGACAGGGTGACGGGGACGCCGCAGCACAACAGGATGACCAGCAGCGCCGCCATGGAGAACATCAGCTGCTGGAGCTGCTGGAGGCAGAACGAGATCGGCAGCGCGGCGCGCGGGAAGTGCAGGGCGCGCACCAGACCGAGGTTGCCGGAGATGGCGCGGGTGCCGGCCATGATCGAGCTCTGGGTGAACGTCCACACGAACACGCCGGTGACGAGGAACGGGATGTAGTCCGCGACGCCGTGCTTGGTGCCGAGCAGCACGCCGAAGATGAAGTAGTACACCGCCGCGTTCAGCAGCGGGGTCATCACCTGCCACACCTGGCCCAGCTTGGCCTGGCTGTACTGGGCGGTGAGCTTGGCGGTGGCGAAGGCGGTGATGAAGTGGCGGCGCGCCCACAGCTGGCGGACGTACTGCGGCAGGGAGGGGCGTGCGCCGCTCACCGACAGGCCGTGGCGGGCGGCGAGCGCCGCGAGGTCGATCTGGGCGGCCGGCTTCGAGCTCGGGGGCGGTGTGTCGAGGGCCTGGCTCACATCCGCTGCTTTCGTTCGGGGCGGGGTCTTCCCGTCGTTCTTCACGGTTCTCTATCCGGATTCTTACGTCGGAACGAGACCGTAGCGTCGTAACGCGAGCGTAGGGCCATCCGACGTCGGGACGCAACCGTTTCGTCGTGACGGCCTATGCTGTTCGTATGACGACGAACGCCGACGGGCCCCAGACGCCTGCGCGCCGCCGGGCCCCCGCCGGCGCCGCCGTACTCCGTGAGGACGTGACGGAGGCCATCCGCGCGGCCGTCTTCGAGGAGCTCGCGGCCGTCGGCTACGCGCGCATGTCCATCGAGGGCATCGCGCGGCGGGCGGGCGTCGGCAAGACGGCGGTGTACCGGCGGTGGCGTTCCAAGCTGCACCTGGTGCTCGACGTGGTGTCGGCGCTGGCGGTGATGGGCCTGCCGGTGCCGGACACGGGCACGCTGGAGGGCGATCTGCGGCTGCTGTACCAGGTGACCTCGCGCGCCCTGCGCCATCCGGTGGCCTCGCAGATCATCCCCGACCTCCAGGCGGAGGCGGCCCGAAACCCGGACATCGCCGAGGCCATGCAGAAGACCCTGCGGGAGGGCCAGGAGGGCGTGGCCAGCGGCATCGTGGCGGCGGCGCAGCGGCGCGGGGAGGTCCGCGACGACATCGACGACGACCTGGCCCTCGACCTGATCTCCGGCCCCCTGTACTGGCGCTCGGTCGTCATCCGCAGCCCCCAGCTGCCCAAGGACTACCTGGACGCCCTGTCCCGCGCGACGGCGGCGTCCCTCAGGGCGCTGTAGGCCCGCCGGCCTGCGGGTCGACTGCGAGGCCCGCGCCCACGAGACTTGGTCGCCCGTTGCGGCGGCCGCCGCTGCGCGCGCCACCGCGTAGGTGCACCCGCGTACGGCGGGGAGGGGACGGGGTGGGGGGTGTCCGCCCGCAGCGTCCGGCACCGACCAACGGCGCCCCTCGTCGGAAACGGGTGGCCGGACCGAGGACGGACACCCCCCACCCCGGCCCCGACTCAGAAACCGGCCGTAGGCGACGCGCGCCACGACGCGACCGCAACGGGCCGCCGCAGGCACAAAAGGGGCGCGGGGAACTGCGCGATCAGCCCCCGCACACCCGCAGACGACAATGGCGCCCCCCGCTCAAGACCTGACGCCCTCCCCCTGTGCCGCCGCGTCCAGCGCGGTCGTCAGTCGGTCGAGGCGGCCGCGCAGTTCGCGGATCTCGTCGAGGTCGAAGCCGGTGGATGCCATGATCCGGCGCGGCACCTCCAGCGCGTGCTCGCGCAGTGCCGTGCCCTCCTCGGTGAGCCGCACCCGGACCGACCGCTCGTCCTGGGCGTCACGCTCGCGCCGCACCAGCCCGGCCCCCTCCAGCCGCTTCAGCAGCGGCGAGAGCGTGCCGGAGTCCAGGCGCAGGTGTTCGCCGAGCTTCTTGACGGGCAGCTCGCCCCGCTCCCACAGCACCAGCATCGCCAGGTACTGCGGATAGGTGAGCCCGAGGTCCTTGAGGATCACGCGGTAGACGCCGTTGAAGGCGCGGGACGCGGCGTGCAGCGAGAAGCAGATCTGGCGGTCCAGGCGGAGCCAGTCCTCCTGCTCGGCGGTCGGCGGGGTGGTCGGGGTCATGAGATCCAGGGTAGCCCCGGCCCAATCAAGTTGCGAGTCATTTAATTGCACACAACTCAATTTCGTGCTCTACTTGAGCCCGTCACCGACTCCGACTCCGACAGGGAAGGTCCGCCATGGACACGCTCTACACCGCCGTCGCCACCGCCACCCACGGCCGCGAGGGCCGTGCCGTCAGCTCCGACGGCCGCCTCGACCTGCAGCTGGCCATCCCGGTGGAGATGGGCGGCAACGGTCAGGGCACCAACCCCGAGCAGCTCTTCGCCGCCGGTTACGCCGCCTGCTTCGCCAGCGCCCTCGGCCTGGTCGGCCGGCAGGCCAAGGTGGACGTCAGCGACGCCGCCGTGACCGGCGAGGTCGGCATCGGCAAGGAGGGCCAGGGCTTCGGGCTCGCCGTCACCCTGCGCATCGAGCTGCCGGAGCACATCGACGAGGCCACCGGCCGCAAGCTGGTGGAGACCGCCCACCAGGTCTGCCCCTACTCCAACGCCACCCGCGGCAACATCCCCGTCGACCTGATCATCGAGTAACCCCCTGAGCGCCCGGAGCGCGCCCGCCGCTCCTCACCGGGGAGCAGCGGGCGCGCCCGATCCGGAAGCCGCGGGCGCGCCCGATCGGGAAGTCAGGGGCACGCCCGATCCGGAGTCAGGGGCGCGCCCGATCCGGAACCCGCGGGAGCATCCGCCCCTGAAGTCACGGGCGCCCCGGCGGGGGACCCCGTCCCGCCGACCCGCGCGAGCACCTCCCCGGTCCGCCCGCTCCACGCCACCACGACGGCCTCCGCCGGCAGCCGGCGCCGGGGCGTCAGCAGCAGCCAGCGCACGTGGTAGCGGCGGGCGATCGCCGCCCGCTCGGCGCGCGTCGAGCCGTCGGCGAGGTAGGCGTCCACGTCGGCCTCACGCCGCCGCCGCGCGCGCTCGTCCAGCGCCGGGTCCGGCCAGGTCGGCACGGCCAGGTCGGGGCCGTATCCGGGCAGCATGCGCTTGGCCTGGTAGCCGTCGGCGATGACCGCCTCGCCGGGCCGGATGTACCGCGCGGCCCAGGCGTACGACGGCCAGTCCGGCGGCTGTTCGAAACCCACCGGGTCCAGCCAGCGCGGCACGACCGCCCCGGCCTGGACCGTGCAGAACCCCACCCCCGCGGCCACGGCGGTCACCGCCCCCAACGCCTTGCGCCCCGTCCGCCACGGCCGGGGCGCCGTCAGTTCCACCGCGACTGCGATCTGGGGCGGCAGCAGGGCCGCGCCGAGGACCCGGCCGTAGGTGTAGTGGCCGGTGATCCAGCCGTACGCCACGACCAGGCAGTCCAGCGCGAACATCAGCACCAGCGGATCGCGGCGCCCGTACCGCCGGGCCCGCAGCCACAGTGCGGGCAGCCCGGGCAGCAGCGCCAGCCAGAAGCGGGCCACCAGGTGGTCGTAGAGCCCCCGGTGGATGGGGTCCACGCTGCCGTTCCCGGCCAGCGCGAGCACATCGCAGTACGGCCACACCGCGGCCGTCAGCAGGGCGACCGCCAAGGTCAGCCCCCAGCGGACCGCCACCGCGGCACGCCGTCCGCGCTGCCACCCGGCCACCAGGGCGACCGCTCCCGTCGCCGTCGCCACGAAGGTGATCGGGTGCACGAGCAGGATCGTGCCGTACAGGACGCCCAGGGCGGCGTACCCGGCGAAGCCGCGCAGGCCGCTCGGGCCGACGTAGCGCACCCGGCGCGTGTCCCGGGCCCGGGTCCCGGTCAGCGCCCACGCCCACAGCGTCAGCCCGAGCGCGGCGGTGGACGGGTAGCCGAGGTCGGTGGTCATCGCGATCAGGCTCGGACAGCCGCTCCACAGCAGCCGCTCGGTGCCCCACAGCAGGGTCACCGTGCCCAGGGCGAGCACCGGCGCCCACGGGCGCGGGGTGAGCGTCCGCAGGAACCGGCCGAGGCCGGTCAGCAACAGCAGCAGGTTGAACGGGCCGGCCAGCCGCACCACTTCCCAGCCGCGCAGCCCGGTCAGTCGCGCGAAGACGCCCTCGGCCAGCGCGTACGGCGAGTAGTACGGGCTGCCCGCGCCCGGCAGGTCGGCCATCGGGAGGCGGGGATGCAGCAGATCGGCGCGCAGCCGTTCGATCACCGCCGCGTGCTGGCCGGCGTCGCAGCACAGCGGCACCCGCCAGTACGCCAGCGTCATCACCAGCCAGAAGAGCAGGCCGACGGCCTGGTACGGCGTCGGGCGCCACGGTCGTCCACCGCGCAGGGCGGTCGCGCCGCGCGCGGACCGGCGTCCGACGGCGCCGGGGCTCGCGCCCGCGGGCACGCCCGCGTGGGCGTCCGTGCTCATCGGACGACCGGATGATCGGACATTCGGGGCATTGGGCTTATATGCCCACACGGCCCCGCGCCGGTCGCCGGCCGCGCCGCCCCTCACCCCGTCGGGACGCTACGTCACCCGATCGGCCGCCCGCGCCCGCCCCCACGCCCGCCACCGCTACCGCCTCCGGGTCGGCCGCCCGGGCGCCAGGTGGGCGGCCGGGTCGGAGTGGGCCGCGAGGGACTGGACGGCATGGGAACTCCCGGGAGCCTCGAAGACGTTCAGTTGACGATCGGTCGGTCGGTGACGGCTGCTCGATGGGCAGCGGTGGGTGCGGCCGGCCGGTGGTGCTCAGCCGGCCGGTAGTCGCGGTGCGCGGGCACGTACAGCAGGGCCACCGTGCCCCGCGGGATGCCGAGACTGGCACGCAGGCGCGCCACGTCGTCCGGGGTCGCCGTGTGGAAGACGTCGGTGCGCGGGCAGCCGTGGGGGAGTGTGGTGTAGCCGCCGGGGTGGAACCGCTCGTAGGTCAGGGTGGTGTGCCGGTTCGCGGTCAGCAGGTAGTCCCAGGCGCCGGCCTCCAGCGCGCCGGGGTCACCGCCGTATCCGCGCCCGCCCTCGGCCGTGAACACCGCCCGGTCGGCGTCCAGCGGCAGGCAACGCTGGACGCGGTAGTGCAGCCGCGGCGCGGCCACCCGCAGGCCCCGCGCCAGGCGTACGGCGCCCCGGCCGGTGCGGCGCGCCCCGGCCGACACCAGCCGTAGCGCGCGCAGGGTGCGCAGCAGCCCGAACCGGATCAGGGGCGCCGGGAAACGGGCCGTGCCGTGGCGCCGGTACAGGGCGCGGACCAGGCGGGCGAACTCCACACGGGCGGTGCGCGGCAGCCGGGGCGGGCGGGTGACGAGCGTGGCGAGATGCCCGGTCCTCCGGCGCGACGGCACCGCCCGCCACCGCTGAAGCTCCGAGTGCCGCCCGACGAACGCGAAGAGCCGGTCCCACGCCGCCGGAGGCAGACCGAGCAGCCCGGGGCGGTCCTCGGGCCGGAAGGGCGCGGGATCCCGCTCGGTGAGCAGATGGGCCGGCGCCGCCCGCACCACGCGGCCGTCGAGGTGGACGCGTGCGTGCCCGTACACCAGCGCGTCCGGCTCGCCCGCCTCCTTGACCCGGTCGGCGATCGCGCGCAGCGCGCCCGGCGCGAGGGTGTCGTCGCCGTCCAGGAAGAGCAGGTAGTCGCCGTCGGCCCGGGACGGTCCCGTGGTGCGGGCGGGGCTCGCGCCGGAGTTCTGCGGCAGGTGCACGGCCCGTACCCGCGGATCGCGGGTGGCCGCCTCCTCGATCAGCGCCCCGCACGCGTCCGGTGAGCCGTCGTCGACCGCGATCAGCTCCCCGTCGGTGTACGACTGCGGCAGGACCGACTCCGGACACGCGGGCAGATACGCCTGGACCTGGTGCGCGGGGACGATGACACTGAACCTGGGCAACGGGGCATCCATGGGCTCGGCACGGGCGTTTGCCCGGCAACGGCCCAGGTGGGGGCGGGGTTACGGCCCGTACGGCATCCGGGGGAACGGCGAAGGGCGCACCCCTCGCCGTTCCCAACCGGCCTGGCGGCACGGCTACTTGACCGCGCCCGCCATCACCCCGGAGACGAACTGCCGCTGGAACGCGAAGAACACGGCCAGCGGGACCACCATCGAGATGAACGCGCCGGGTGCCAGCACGTCGATGTTGTTGCCGAACTGCCGTACCTGCGTCTGCAGCGCGACCGTGATGGGCTGGGTGCCGGACTTGGTGAACACCAGCGCCACCAGCATGTCGTTCCACACCCACAGGAACTGGAAGATGCCGAGCGAGGCGATCGCCGGCCCGCCCAGCGGCATCACGACCCGGGTGAACAGCCGCAGCTCGCCCGCCCCGTCCAGCCGGGCCGCCTCCAGCAGCTCGCGCGGGATCTCCGCGAAGAAGTTGCGCAGCAGGAACACCGCGAACGGCAGGCCGAACCCCACATGGAACAGGATCACTCCGAGGATCGTGCCGAACAGGCCGATCTTGCCGAACAGTTCGGCGATCGGGATCAGCGCCACCTGCACCGGCACCACCAGCAGCCCGACCACGCCGAGGAACCACCAGTCGCGGCCCGGGAACTCCATCCACGCGAACGCGTAGCCCGCGAGCGAGCCGACCACCACGACCAGCACCGTCGCCGGGACCGTGATGAGCACGGTGTTGACCAGCGAGTTGGTGATGTCCGGGTTCTCCAGCAGCTTGGAGTAGCTGGCGAAGGTCAGCTGGGACGGCTTGGTGAACACCGTCCACCAGCCGCTGGCGCTCATGTCCTCGGGCGTGCGCAGCGAGGAGATGAGCAGTCCGATCGTCGGCACCAGCCAGAACAGACCGACGATGATCAGGAACGCGCGCACCGCGCCGCCGCTGACCCATCCCGCGAGCCGGGAGGCCGGCGACCGCTTCGCCTTCACCGTTCCGGCCGGCGGCGGCACCGCCCGCGCCAGACTGCCGGCGTCCGCCGTCATCGCCGCACCTCCCGCCTGAGCCGCCTGATGTTGAACCACATGACGGGGATCACGAGCAGCAGCAGGAACACCGCGATGGCGCTCGCGATGCCCGGCTGGTCCTCCGAGAAGCCCTTGCGGTACAGCTCCAGCGCCAGCACGTTCGCGTCGTCCTGCGAGGAGCCCGGGGCGATGATGAAGACCAGGTCGAAGATCTTCAGCACATTGATCATCAGCGTGACGGCGACGACCGCGAGGACCGGCGCCAGCAGCGGCACCGTCACCCGCCGGAACACCTGCCACTCGTTGGCCCCGTCGACCCGCGCCGCCTCCAGCAGCTCACGCGGCACCCCCGCGAGCCCGGCCGCGATCAGCACCATCGCGAAGCCCGCCCACATCCAGATGTACGACCCGATGATCGCCGGCGTGACCAGCGACGGGCCCAGCCAGTCCAGGCCGTTGTACGGCTGCTTGAAGTTGCTCGCCGGAAGCCTCAGCTGCGCCCCGGCGGCCTTGTCCGGCAGCGTGAAGGTGCCGTCGTCGGCGGCTGTCGTGGACGCCACCACCTTGCCGTCCTTGACCGCCTCGATCCGCATGCCGGCGTAGCCCAGTTCGGACGGGTCGGGTACGCCGAGCCTGCCGACGCCCTTGCCGCGGGTGAAGTCCTGCCAGGTCGTGCCGGTGATCTTCCCCGGCTCGGCCCGGGGCGGCACGGCCTTCTTCGCGCTGCCGGGCATCTGGTCGGGCGCGACACCGACCAGCGGCAGCAGGACCGGCTGCCCCGCCTGCACCGGCGTCTTGGTGACGAAGCCGCCGCCCTGCGGCTCCAGCGGCGAGTTGCGGCCCGGGTGCGCCTTCGGGAACGCGGAGGACTGCACGAACGTGTCGTGCACGCCCACCCACACCGCGTTCGCCACGCCCTTGTCGGGGTCCTGGTCGTAGACCAGGCGGAAGATGATGCCGGCCGCGAGCATGGAGATCGCCATCGGCATGAAGACGACCAGCTTGAACGCCGTGCCCCAGCGCACCCGTTCGGTCAGCACCGCGAAGATCAGCCCCAGGGCGGTGGCGACCGTCGGCGCGAACACCACCCAGATGATGTTGTTCTTCAGGGCGGTGCGAATGCCCTGGTCCGTGAACAGGGCCTTGTAGTTGTCGATGCCGGCGAAGGAATGGCCGGACTGGTCGTAGAAGCTGCGCACGACCGAGTACCCGATCGGGTACACCACGAGCGCGCCCAGCAGCACCAGCGCGGGCAGCAGGAACAGCGCCGCCACGCTTTTGCGGGTGCCGGTCACGCTCTTGCGCCTGCGAGGAGCGGCAGGGGTCTTGGAGACCCCTGCCGCCGTGGCCGACGCCATGGCGTCAGCTCCCGTAGGCGGCGGCCGCGTCCGCCTCCAGCTTCCGCTGCGTGCCCGCGACGTCGCTCGGGTTCTTCAGGAAGTCCTGCAGGTCCTTCCACTCGCCCTTGCCGGGCGTGCCGCCGAAGGACTGCGGGGCCTGGTCGGACATGTCGAACCGGAAGTCGTCACCGGAGTCGATCAGCGCCTTGGCGATCTTGCGCTGCACCTCGTTCGGGTACGCCGAGTTCGGCACGCTCTTGTTCGGCGACAGGTAACCGCCCAGCTTGGCCTGGATGGTGGCCGCGTCGGGCGAGGCGAGCCACTTCGCCAGCGCCTGCGCACCCTTGGAGTCCTTCAGGATCACCGCCGCGTCACCACCGGAGACCACCGGCGCGGTGCTGCCCACGGTCGGGAACGGGAACACCTTGGCGTCCGTGCCCACCTTCGCCTTGGTCTCACCGATGTTGACCTGCGCGAAGTCACCCTCGTAGACCATGGCGGCCTTCGGCTGGTCGCCGCCGGTGAAGGTCTGCGTGACCGACGCCGGGAACTCCGTCTGCAGCGCGCCGTCCGGGCCGCCCGCGATCCAGTCCTTCTTGCCCCAGATCTGCGCCAGCGTGGTCAGCGCGTCCTTCACGGACGGGTCCGTCCACTTGATCTTGTGCTGGGCGAGTTCGTCGTACTTCTGCGGACCGGCCTGCGACAGATAGACGTTCTCGAACCAGTCGGTGAGCGTCCAGCCGTCCGCGCCGCCGATCGAGAACGGCGTGACACCGGAGTCGGACACCGTCTGCGCGGTGCTCAGCAGGTCCTTCCACGTCTTGGGCTCTTTCGCGCCCGCGTTCTGGAAGACCTTGGCGTTGTACCAGATCAGCGACTTGTTGGCGGCCTTGTAGTACACGCCGTACTGCTTGCCGCCGACCTTGCCGATGTTCTGCCAGCCCTGCGAGTAGTTCTTGCTCAGCTCGGACTGGACGTCGGCGCCGACCGGCTTCGCCCAGCCCTTGTCCACGGCCTGCTTGATGGCGCCGGGCTGCGGCAGCATCGCCACGTCCGGCGGCTGCCCGCCCGCGATCTTGGAGCCGAGGAAGTTGATGATCGGGTCCTGCGCGGGCACGAACGTCACGCTCGCGCCGGTGCGCTTCTCGAACTCCGCGAGAACCTTCTTGAAGTTGGACTGCTCGGCGCCGGTCCAGACGGCGGCGACCTCCAGATGGGTGCCGTTCAGCTTCGGCAGGTTCAGGCCGCTGTCGCTGCCGGCGGCGCTGGGCGTGGACCCGCCCGTGTCCGTGCCGCCCTTGTCGCCGCCGCCCCCGCACGCGGCGAGAGAGAAGGCAAGGGCGCTCGCGGCCACGGCGGCTGCGGCCCTCGCTCCCCTGGTGTTCCGGATGGTGCTGCTGCTCGTGGTGCGCATCACTTCCCCGTTCTTTCGTTCGTCGTCGAACGATCGAGTGTTTGCCCCGTGGCGTCTGGTCTACGCCGGGTCAAAGGGGTCGGCAAGACCGCGAAGGGTGTCAACCCGGGGATCGTGACCGCCTCGTGATGGGTCTTGAGCGTCGCTGAGCCCGTGCTCGAGGAAACGCCCGCCTCCCGTTGTGCGCCGCGGGAGCCGGGACGTGCGCGTCGGCTAAAGGAGTGACGGGACCTGCGCCGCCGACACCTCCTTCGCCGCTCTCTGCAACGCGCTGGCGAGCAGCGCCAGATCGGTCGGGCCGTTGCCCAGCTCCCGCACCGGACGGCGGGCCGGCGGGTCGCCCATCCGGTGCCACTCCAGCGCGACGACCGTCGGCCGCAGCGTCGCCGTACGCGGGATACGGCCCGTGACGCGCCCCGCCTGGAACGTCGTGGTCCGCCCGCGCGCCCCGGTCAGCCGGCCCCGGCCGGGCGACGGGGCGTCCGGTCCGGTCTGCGGTGCCTCCAGCACGATCCGCAGCGCCGCCCGCCGCACCGGCTCCGACTCGGCCGTACGGCCCCCGGGATGGGCCGCCGCGACCAGATGCACGCCGAGCCGCTCACCCTCCCGGGCCACCGCCTCCAGCGCCCGCATCACCGAACCGGCGGCGGGCCGGCCCGCCGCGCCCAGCGGGGGCGCGACCAGGGCGTCCAGGTCGTCGACGACCACCACGAGACGGGGAAGCGGCGGAGCGGCCTCCGCCTGCCGGCGGGCGGCGGCGGACGGACGCAGCCGCAGGGTGGAGCTCGGCGGGGCGTCGAGGTCGGCGGCGCCGGCCGAGGTGCCGGCCGGTGTGCCGGTGGGTCCGGCGTGGGAGCCGCCGGTGGGGTGAGCGGTGCCCGCGAGGCCGTGCGCGGTGCGGGCGCCCGGCGCGCCGCGCTGGGCGACCAGGCGGCCGGAGACCTCGCGGTGCCGGTGCCACTCGGCGAAGTCGGAGCGGCCCAGCATCTCGGCCCGCCGCTTCAGCTCCGCGCTCAGCGACTGCGCGAACTCCCGCATCAGCACCGGGTCGTTGGCGGTCAGATGGGTCGTGACGTGCGGGACGTCCCGGCACACGTGCAGACCGTCGCCGCCCGCGCCGCTCACCCGGTCCCGGCCGTCCATCAGCACGATGCCGAGCCGGTCGGGCCGCTCGGCCGCCGCCAGCGAGGCGACCAGGGCGCGCAGCAGCTCGGTGCGGCCGCTGCCGGGCGGCCCCTCGACGACGAGATGCGGGCCCTCGGCGACCAGGTCCACGGTGACCGGACCGCGCGGGCCCGCGCCCAGCACCGCCCACGCCCGTCCGCCGAGCGCCTCGGCGTCGTCGGCCGCGTCCGCCCACCGCGCCATCAGGGACGTCGGTGTGGCCCGGGCCAGACCCAGCTCGTCCAGCAGGCGGGCCGACGACGGCAGCGGAGCGGACACCCGCGCGTGCTTCTCCCCGGCCCCGTCCGGCCGCAGCGGCGCCAGCGCCCGCGCGAACCGCTCCGCCCAGGCGCTGGAGACCGCGTCCACCACCGCGACCGTGCCGTGCCCGACGGGCGCCGGGTCCGGTGCGGGCGCCACCCGCAGCAGGCGCAGCGCGCTCGCCACGTCACCGCTGAGCAGGGCGACGGCACCGCACTGACGGAACGTCGGCGCGGCCGCGCAGGCCGCCTCGTACGTGTCGGTGACCGGGGACGCGGGGGAGGCGGGGGCCGTCTCGGCGAGGCACACGACGTGGATGCCCGCGCGCGGGCCCTCCAGCGCGAGCCGTGCCACCGTCTCCCGCAGCCCGGCCCCGCCCGGATCGCCGTCCACGACGACCACGGTGTACGGACCCGGGAAGGCGGTCGACCGGCCCTGACCGCCGTCGCCCGGGGTGTCGTCGTCGGGGCGGGCCCAGGAGGGGCGCCGCGGGGGAGCCTGGGTGCCCTCCTCGGCGGCCGGTGTCACCGGCACGGCGGGTCCCGGCCCGGCTCCCGGAGCGGACGACGGCTGGTCGGCGAGATGGTCGGCCAGCCGGCGCAGCAGTTCGTCGGTGCGGGCGGCGGCCTGCTCGCGGTCGTAGGCGAGCAGCAGGCGGCAGTCCTGCCCGTGGCCCGGGCGGACGTGGGGCAGCCAGCCGAGCCAGCCCCATTCGGCCGTGCGCTCCTCCAGGGGGCGCGCGCGGTCGACGCTGATCAGCACGATCTCCAGCACGTCCGGGGAGTGCAGCGCGGCGAGCTGGGCGACCACCGCGCGGGCCAGCCCGGACAGCCGCGGGCGCGGCCCGGCCAGCCCCAGCGCACCGGCCTCGCGCAGACCGGCGGTCACGGGGACGGCGGGCAGCAGACCGGAACCGTCGGGCGTGGTGCGGTCGGCCGTGCCCAGCCGGACGGTGAGCGCCTCCGGGTGGCCCGGGCCGCGCTCCCACAGCCGGGGGCCCGGGCCGAGCGCGGTGAGCAGCAGCGCCGCCGGGTCCGGCCACGTCTCCGCGCGGGCGGTGGCCGTGTCGGCCGTGACGGGCGGCACGGGGGCGGGCCGCTCACCGTCCGGCGCGGCGTACGCCACACCGTCGGCCTCGGCCCGCGTCGGCGCCTGCTCCGGCTCGCCGCGTCCGCCGGTCAGCCGGCGGGCCCACGCCGAGAGCCCGCCGCGCCGCCGGGCGCCGCCCTTGCGGCCGCCGCCCTCGGCGTCGTCCTCCTCGGGCTGCGAGTGCGAGTGCGAGTGCGGATGCGAGTGCGCGGGCGCGTGCTCGTGGGCGTCGGCGAGCGCGCCGAACGGGACACCGCCGCCGTGCGTGTCCAGGGCGCGGTGGTGGCCAGCCGGGGCGGGCGCGCCGACACGCGGAGCCGGCGTACCGGAGGCACTCGGGGCGGGCGCGCCGGTGGCACGCGGAGCCGGCGTACCGGGGGCACGTGGAGCCGGCGTACCCGTGGCACCCAGTGCGGGCGTGTCGGAGACCGGGGGGCCCGGGGCCGCCGTACGGGGAGGGGCGCCGGCGGCCGCCGTGCCGCCGTAGCTCTCGGCGCGGGGTGCGCCGCCCTGGCCCGGGACCGTCGCCTGTTCCGCGGGAGCGGACGGACGGGACCCGTGCGGGTGAGCCGCGTCGCCCGCCGCGCGCACGCGCACGTGCCCCTCGCCGTCCGGTGCCGTCGCCACGCGCGTGCCCGGGCCGCCGGGCGGGGCGAGCCGCAGGGCCGACTCGCCGATCCGCAGCAGCGAGCCCGGTGAGAAGCGCACCGCTCGCCCGCTCACGTGCGTGCCGTCCAGCGTGGTGCCGTTGGTGGAGCTCAGGTCGGCGACCGTGACGCCGCCGTCGGCGGACAGGGTCACCGCGCAGTGCAGCCGGGAGACGTCCGGGTCGTCGAGCGGGACGTCGGCGTCGGCGGAGCGTCCCACCCGCACCTCGCCGCCGTGCAGCAGATGGACGCCGCCCGCGTCCGGGCCGGCGACGACCTGCAGCTGGGCCGGGGCGTCGTCCAGTTCGGGATGGGGTTCGGGGTCGGCGGGCGCGCCCAGGGAGAGCACGGCGCCGTCGATGAGCGGGGGCTCGCCCAGGGTGCAGCGCTGCGCGTCGAGCCGGTCCGCACCCGCGTACAGCACGATGGGGCCGTCACCGGCCTGGAGCGCCGCGGCGAGCGCCGACGCCACCGCGGCCAGAGCCGTGCCCGCGGGGGCCGTCACCAGCACGTCGCAGCTCGCGGCGCGGCCGCGCGCCCCCGGGTGCGGGGCCTGCGGATCTACGACGGTCAGCCGGATCTGCATCGGCGTCAGCGGTCCCTTCTGCGCGGGCGGCGCGGACTCCCCCCACCCCACACGAGCACGACGGCCAGTTGCTTTGAGGCATCCTCGCACCTGCCACTGACAACACGCCCACGCGTCCACGACAAGTGATCTTGATTGGTCGGCTCTGCCCGCAAAAGTGCTGGGCCGGGGCGGCAGCGGCGACCGCTTGAGATCGGTCACGCCTGCTTTCGGCAACCCGTGAGACCACCTCGTGCGTCTTTCGTACGCAAGACGTACAGATCTCCGACTCCGCCGGTGCCCGGCACCACGGCACTACAGTGGGTCGGAACGTAGGCAAGGCACACAGCAGGGAGCGCGTGACGTGCGGCCAGTCGGCAGCAAGTACCTGCTCGAGGAGCCGCTCGGACGCGGCGCCACGGGCACCGTCTGGCGAGCGCGCCAGCGGGAGGCCGCGGGCGCCGAGGCGGCCGTGGCGGGCCAGCCCGGCGAGACCGTCGCCATCAAGGTCCTCAAGGAGGAGCTGGCGAACGACGCCGATGTCGTGATGCGGTTCCTGCGGGAGCGGTCCGTCCTGCTCCGGCTGACCCATCCGAACATCGTCCGGGTGCGCGACCTGGTCGTCGAGGGCGATCTGCTGGCGCTGGTCATGGACCTCGTCGAGGGCCCCGACCTGCACCGCTACCTGCGCGAGAACGGCCCCCTCACGCCCGTCGCCGCCGCCCTGCTCACCGCGCAGATCGCCGACGCGCTCGCCGCCAGCCACGCCGACGGCGTCGTCCACCGCGACCTGAAGCCGGCCAACGTCCTGCTCAAGCAGGACGGCGACCGGATGCACCCGATGCTGACCGACTTCGGCATCGCCCGGCTGGCCGACTCGCCCGGCCTCACCCGCACCCACGAGTTCGTCGGCACGCCCGCGTACGTCGCCCCCGAGTCCGCCGAGGGCCGCCCGCAGACCTCCGCGGTCGACATCTACGGTGCCGGCATCCTGCTGTACGAGCTGGTCACCGGGCGCCCGCCGTTCTCCGGCGGCAGCGCGCTGGAGGTCCTCCACCAGCACCTGAGCGCCGAGCCGCGCCGTCCCTCCACCGTCCCGGACCCGCTGTGGACGGTCATCGAGCGCTGTCTGCGCAAGAACCCCGACGACCGGCCCAGCGCCGTCAGCCTCGCCCGCGGGCTGCGGGTCGTCGCCGAGGGCGTCGGCGTGCACGCGAGCTCCGCGCAGATCGCCGCCGCCGAGGGCGTCGGCGCCCTGCTCGCACCCGACCCCGCGCCCGCCGCCGTACCGGGCGCCCCCGGCGCGGCCGACCCCACGCAGGTGCTGCCGCACGGCGCCGGGGGGTACGACCCGAACGCCGCGACCAGCTTCCTGCCGCACACCGGCGCCCCGGCCGGCGCCGCCGACCCGACCGCCGTCCTGCCGAACACCGGCGCGGGCGCCGGAGCGGCCGACCCGACCGCCGTTCTGCCGCCGGTGCCGCAGCACCAGCCCGGACAGCAGGATCAGTACGGCCGGCAGGGGCAGGGGCAGGGGCAGTACGGGCAGCAGGGGCAGCAGGGCCCGGACCAGCCGCATCCCTGGCAGACCCAGCTGCGCGCCGCCCGCGACCGCAACGAGCAGACGCAGATCCAGTACCTCGACCCGAACGACGACCCGCTGCGCCGCCGCCCCCAGCGGCAGGTCGCCCGGCCCCAGCAGCCGGCGCCGCGCCCGCAGCAGCAGCGCGCCCCGCAGGGCGGGCAGCCGCGCTACCAGCAGGGCTACGGCTACCCGCAGGGTCAGCAGCCGCAGCGGTACGCCCCGCCGGCCCCGCCCCAGCAGCCGCAGCGGCCGGTCCGTGAGCCGCGGCCGGCGCGGCAGCGCAGCGCCAACCCGATGAAGATCCCCGGGCTCGGCTGTCTGAAGGGCTGCCTGTTCGTGATCGTCATCCTGTTCGTCGCCGGGTGGATGATCTGGGAGTTCACCCCGCTGCAGGACTGGATCGGGACCGGGCGGAGCTACTGGGGCGAGCTGAAGCACTGGTACGACACCGTGACCGGCTGGATCGGCGATCTGGGCGGTTCGTCCGGCGGTTCGTCGGGGGGCAGCGGCAACTGACCCGTGCGCCCCGCCGGGCGTGAGTGTGGGGATTTGTCGACAGCGGACGGGTGATTTCCGTCTCCGCGGTGAACGCCGGCTCCGCGGACGCGTAGTTTTAGCGACAACACGCGTCTGTAGGAGCAGTCTTGGCACGGAAGATCGGCAGCCGGTACACCGCCCACCAGATCCTCGGCCGGGGCAGCGCCGGAACGGTGTGGCTGGGCGAGGGCCCCGACGGGCCCGTCGCCATCAAGCTGCTGCGTGAGGACCTCGCGTCCGACGAGGAGCTCGTGGGCCGCTTCGTGCAGGAGCGCACGGCGCTGCTCGGCCTGGAGCACCCGAACGTGGTGTCGGTGCGGGACCTCGTCGTCGACGGCAACGACCTCGCGCTGGTCATGGACCTCGTGCGCGGCACGGACCTGCGCACCCGGCTGGAGCGCGAGCGGCGCCTCGCGCCGGCGGCGGCCGTGTCGATCGTGGCGGACGTCGCCGAGGGACTCGCCGCCGCGCACGCGGCCGGGGTCGTCCACCGGGACGTCAAGCCGGAGAACGTCCTGCTCGACATGCAGGGCCCGCTCGGGCCCGGCGGCTCGCACCGGGCCCTGCTGACGGACTTCGGGATCGCGAAGCTGATCGACACCCCGAAGCGGACCCGCGCCACGAAGATCATCGGAACGCCGGACTATCTCGCCCCCGAGATCGTGGAGGGCCTGCCACCGCGGGCGGCGGTGGACATCTACGCGCTCGCGACGGTGCTCTACGAGCTGCTGGCGGGCTTCACGCCGTTCGGCGGCGGGCATCCCGGGGCGGTGCTGCGGCGCCATGTCACCGAGACGGTGGTGCCGCTGCCCGGCATCCCGGAGGAGCTGTGGCAGCTGCTCGTCCAGTGCCTGGCCAAGGCCCCGGCGTCCCGCCTGCGCGCGTCCGAGCTGGCGGTACGGCTGCGGGAGCAGCTGCCGATACTGGAGGGCCTGCCTCCGCTGGACGTCGACGAGCCGGACGCGGAAGCGGAGGACGAGGAGGAGGCCGAGGCCGGCGACGGCACGGAGTCGGCGGGGGACTCCGGGCGGCCCCGGACCCGCCGGGGAGCGGTCCCCCTGGTCCGCGGCGCGGCGCCGGACTCCAACCGGGACACGCATACGTCGATGAGGGTGCCGGGGCCCGACGAGCTGGCCGGCGGAGCCCTCGGCACGGCCCGAGCGCCCCGTGCCGCGGGCGCCCCCCGCCCCGGCTCGGCCCGCAACCGCGCGACGGCCGTGCGGCGGCGCAGGGTCACGCTGGGGGTGGCGGGAGTGCTGGTCGCTGCCGCGGTGGGCGTGGGGGCGTGGGCCGCCACGTCGTCCGGTGAGGACGCGCCCTCCCCGGACACGAAGAACTCGGCCCCGGTCACGCCCTGACACCACTCGCCCAGGGCTCCGCCCGTGAACCCCGACCCTCCTGCGCAAGAGCCACCGCGTCCTGGGCCCCCGCTAGGGGCTCCGCCCTGGACCCCGGGGGCCCGCCCGCCCGACTCGCTTGGGTAAGAGCCACAGCCCTGGGGCTTCGCCCTGGTCCCGCCAGGGGCTCTGCCGCTGCACCCTGGGGGCCTGCCCGACTCGGTTGCGCAAGAGCCACCGTCCGTCCCAGGGGCTCTCCCCCCGGCCCGGCCCGCCAGGGGCTTTGCCCCCCGCCCCCGTCGGCCGCTCCGGCTGGGCTCCGCCCACGGGCCAGGCGGCCAGCCCCGTCAGGGGCGGACGCCCCCGCCTTGGCAGGCGTGGGTCCCGACCCGGGCAGGGTGGGTCCCGGCCCCGGGGCCGGGGTAGATCCCGGCCCCGGGCAGCTGTAGATCCCGGCCCCGGGCAGGGGCGGATGCCCGGACGTCGGCCGGGGTCGGCCCCGCACCCCGGCGTGGTGCGGCATCCGGCCGTCCCGGAGGGCCCCCGTAGCCGACGGCAGTCGTCCGGCGTTGGTCGGGCGGGGGAGCCGTTACGCTGGAGGCGTGGCAGTCGTCGATGTATCCGAAGAGCTGAAGTCCCTCTCCTCGACCATGGAGTCGATCGAGGCCGTCCTGGACCTCGACAGGCTGAGGGCAGACATCGCCGTGCTCGAGGAGCAGGCGGCCGCGCCGTCCCTGTGGGACAACCCGGACGAGGCGCAGAAGATCACCAGCAAGCTTTCGCACCTCCAGGCCGAGGTGCGGAAGGCCGAGGCCCTGCGCACGCGGATCGACGATCTCGCCGTGCTCTTCGAGATGGCCGAGGAGGAGGACGACCCGGACACCCGCGCCGAGGCCGAGTCCGAGCTCGTCTCCGTCAAGAAGGCACTGGACGAGATGGAGGTCCGCACGCTGCTGAGCGGCGAGTACGACTCCCGTGAGGCGCTCGTCAACATCCGCGCCGAGGCCGGTGGCGTCGACGCCGCCGACTTCGCCGAGAAGCTGCAGCGGATGTACCTGCGGTGGGCGGAGCAGAAGGGCTACAAGACCGAGCTCATCGAGACGTCGTACGCCGAAGAGGCCGGCATCAAGTCGACCACCTTCGCGGTGCACGTCCCGTACGCCTACGGCACCCTCTCCGTCGAGCAGGGCACGCACCGCCTCGTGCGCATCTCGCCCTTCGACAACCAGGGCCGCCGCCAGACCTCCTTCGCGGGCGTCGAGGTCCTCCCCGTCGTCGAGCAGTCCGACCACGTCGACATCGACGAGTCCGAGCTGCGCATCGACGTCTACCGGTCCTCCGGCCCCGGCGGCCAGGGCGTCAACACCACCGACTCCGCGGTGCGCATCACGCACCTGCCGACCGGCATCGTCGTCTCCTGTCAGAACGAGCGCTCGCAGATCCAGAACAAGGCGACCGCCATGAACGTCCTCCAGGCCAAGCTGCTGGAGCGGCGCCGTCAGGAGGAGCAGGCCAAGATGGACGCCCTCAAGGGCGACGGCGGCAACTCCTGGGGCAACCAGATGCGCTCGTACGTCCTGCACCCCTACCAGATGGTGAAGGACCTGCGCACCGAGCACGAGGTCGGCAACCCCGAGGCCGTCTTCAACGGCGAGATCGACGGTTTCCTCGAAGCCGGAATTCGCTGGCGCAAGCAGCAGGAGAAGTAAGTTTGTCGACAAACCCAACCGCCCCTCGCGTAGGGGCGGTTGGCGTTTGTCCATGTTTTACAGCACGCTCACACACGCCAACCCCCGGCAAAGATCACCTTATCCGGACATCGTGCCCGGAACGGCCTTGACGTTGCTTTGAAAAATGGGAAGGGTTGGGCGCGGCATGCGTATTTCTGGGGCGCATGTGAACCGGGGGAATTGAGCAAACGTGCGACCTCCTCCGTTGATCACCGTCCCGAGCGCCGCCTC
Source organism: Streptomyces sp. NPDC104814 (assembly GCF_055583185.1). NCBI lineage: Bacteria > Bacillati > Actinomycetota > Actinomycetes > Kitasatosporales > Streptomycetaceae > Streptomyces > Streptomyces sp. NPDC104814. The sequence continues at coordinate 50,385 of NZ_JBVJOL010000008.1, forward strand.
ACTGACGATCAGCTACTGGGGGTAGCAACCACATGACCAAGAAGACGCGGATCCGCGTCGCGCGGATAGCCGCCGGCGCCGTGATCGCGGCCGGTGCCTCCCTGACGGCGGCAGGAGCCGCCTCGGCACTCGACTTCAATGTCGGCGTGAGTCTCGACGGCGGGACCACCGAAGGCTCGACCGAGGGGGCGACCGAAGGGACGACCGAAGGAACGACCCAGGGCACCACCGAGGGCGCCACCCTGGGCCTGACCGAGGGCACCTCGCTGGGCACGACTGAGGGAACCACTCAGGGGACCACCGAGGGCACGACCCAGGGGACCACCGAAGGTACGACCCAGGGCACCACTCAGGGGACCACCGAAGGTACGACCCAGGGCACGACCCAGGGCACGTCCACCGGTACCTCGGCGGGCACGTCCACGGGCACCTCCGCCGGCACGTCGGCGGGCACGTCCACCGGTACCTCGGCGGGCACGTCGTCCGGTACCTCGGCGGGCACGTCGTCCGGCACCTCCGCCGGCACGTCGTCCGGCACCTCCGCCGGCACCTCCGCCGGCAACGACGGTGGTAACGGCAACGGCGGTAACGGCAACGGCGGCAATGGTGGCGGCGGTTCCACCACCGGCGGTTCCACCACCGGTGGTGACCACACCGACCCCAACGGTGGCAGCTCCACCCAGGACGAGGGCTCCTCGGCCCTGACCGACACCGGTGAGGCCGGCTCCTCCACCGGCGGGTCCGCCGCCTCCGCCCAGGGCAAGGACGGCCAGCTCGCCGAGACCGGTGCCGGTCAGACCGCGTTCCTGGTCATCGGCGCCGCGACGATGATCGCCGGCGGTATCGGCTTCCGCATCCTGCCGCGCCTCGCCGCGGGCCGCGGCGCTGCTGCCTGACCGTAGCCACACCGGCACCGGCGGTACGCGGCGAACGCCGTACACGCACGACGAAGGGCCCGGAGCATCCCGCTCCGGGCCCTCAGTCGTCGTGGATGCGTTCCGTGACCGTCTGCTACACGGTCTGGTGCGCCAGCAGCGCCACCGCCGCGATCAGCGCGGCCAGCAGGGCGATCAGCGCCACGGGGTTCAGTCCGGCGAAGAAGTTCTCCTGCTGCAGCCGCTCGCGGTTCGCACGGCACACGGGGCACCGGCCTTCGCTCACGGGCGCCGCGCAGTTCGCGCACACCAGCCGGTCGTACGTCATGCGCTCGCCCTCCTTTGAACCGGTTTCTGTCCCCTACAACGCATACGGAAACGCGAACGTTCCCCCTACCACTGTGCCAGGTTCCACCGGAGGCCGCGCGGGCCCCTGAGAAGGGGCCGCTCACGTGGCCGCGCACACCGTCGCGCACGCGTCAGGCCGGCGTGGGCGTCGTCACCGGCGTTGCAATGTTCCGTACAAAAACGTACAAGCCTCGCTCAACCGTTACCGGTGACTGCGCTCCCACACCCGCTTCGCGTATGGTCACGCTCATCTACCCCCGGCGACCCGTGGTGCATCCGTGATCCGATTCGACAACGTCTCCAAGGTCTACCCCAAGCAGACCCGTCCCGCCCTCAGGGATGTCTCCCTCGAGGTCGAGAAGGGCGAGTTCGTGTTCCTCGTGGGGTCCTCCGGCTCCGGTAAGTCCACCTTCCTGCGGCTGATCCTCCGCGAGGAGCGGTGCAGTCACGGACAGGTGCACGTCCTCGGCAAGGACCTCGCGCGCCTCTCCAACTGGAAGGTGCCGCAGATGCGCCGCCAGTTGGGGACCGTCTTCCAGGACTTCCGTCTGCTGCCGAACAAGACGGTCGCCGAGAACGTCGCCTTCGCGCAGGAGGTCATCGGCAAGTCCCGTGGCGAGATCCGCAAGTCCGTGCCGCAGGTGCTGGAGCTGGTCGGTCTCGGCGGCAAGGAGGACCGCATGCCGGGCGAGCTGTCCGGCGGTGAGCAGCAGCGCGTGGCCATCGCACGCGCGTTCGTCAACCGGCCCAAGCTGCTGATCGCGGACGAGCCCACCGGCAACCTCGACCCGCAGACCTCCGTCGGCATCATGAAGCTGCTCGACCGGATCAACCGGACCGGCACGACCGTCGTGATGGCGACGCACGACCAGAACATCGTGGACCAGATGCGCAAGCGCGTCATCGAGCTGGAGAAGGGACGCCTCGTGCGCGACCAGGCCCGCGGCGTCTACGGCTACCAGCACTGACCGACGCGTACGAGACCGCATCCAAGCCACGGAAAGGCATAACCAGCCGCCATGCGCGCCCAGTTCGTCCTGTCGGAGATCGGTGTGGGTCTCCGCCGCAACCTGACGATGACCCTCGCGGTCATCGTCTCCGTCGCCCTCTCGCTCGCCCTGTTCGGCGCGTCGCTCCTGATGAGCGACCAGGTGAGTCAGATGAAGGGCTTCTGGTACGACAAGGTCAACGTCTCGATCTTCCTCTGCAACAAGAGCGACGCCGAGTCCGACCCCAACTGTGCCAAGGGCGCGGTGACCGCGGACCAGAAGAAGCAGATCCTCGACGACCTGAAGAAGATGACGGTCGTCGACAAGGTCGTGTACGAGTCGCAGGACGAGGCGTACAAGCACTACAAGGAGCAGTTCGGCAACTCCCCGCTGGCCAGCTCCCTGACGCCGGACCAGATGCAGGAGTCGTACCGGATCAAGCTGAAGGACCCGGAGAAGTACCAGGTCATCGCGACCGCCTTCAACGGACGTGACGGTGTGCAGTCGGTGCAGGACCAGAAGGGCATCCTGGACAACCTGTTCACGCTGCTCGGCTATCTCAACCTCGGCGCGCGCGGCGTGATGCTGGTGATGCTGTCGGTGGCGCTGCTGCTGATCGTCAACACCGTGCGTGTCTCGGCGTTCAGCCGTCGACGGGAGACCGGGATCATGCGGCTGGTCGGCGCGTCCGGCCTGTACATCCAGGCGCCGTTCATCATGGAGGCGGCGGTCGCCGGGGTGATCGGCGGCACGGTCGCCTGTACGTTCCTCGTCCTCGGCCAGTACTTCGTCATCGACCACGGTGTGGCGCTGTCGCAGAAGCTGCCGCTCATCAACTTCGTGGGCTGGGACGCGGTGTTGACCAAGCTGCCGCTCATCCTCGCCGCGAGCTTCCTGATGCCCGCGCTGGCCGCGTTCTTCGCGCTGCGCAAGTACCTGAAGGTGTGACCAACGCCAAGAGGGCCGCGGGGGCAAGAGCCCCTGCGGCCCTTCGTCGTTGTCCTAGACTCACCGCCATGTCAGGTCGTGACCTGTTCTGTCAGCCCCGCCGCATCGGCCGCGGGGCCACCCTGACATTGGTGTTCGCGAGCGTGCTCGTCGCGGGGGCCGCGACCGGTTCGCTGCCCGGCGCCGAGCGCAGGACCACGGTGGACACGGCCCGCACGGCCGCCGCCGGCGCCCGCCACGAGGCGGTCGCACGGGCCGCCGCCGAGGCGATGGCCGACGGCAAGTCCCCGACGGAGGCCGCCGAACGGGCCGTCAGCCGCAGCGGGGACCGCTGGGGCGCCGTCTACTCGCAGGGCGAGTACGAGGAGTTCCAGGACGCCCTCGACGGCCGCTACACCGGCGTCGGGCTGTGGGCGCGGCGCGAGCGGGGCGGCCGTATCGAGGTGACGAAGGTCAGCGCCGGGTCGCCCGCGGCCGAGGCCGGCATCCGCGCCGGCGACCGGCTGCGCAGCATCGACGGGCACCCGGTGGACGGCCGCCCCGTCACCGACGTCGTCTCCTTACTGCGCGGCGACGCCACCGACGCCGGAGCCGGTACGCCGGTCAGGCTCGGCCTGGAGCGCGGCACGCGCGCGTGGACGCTCACCCTGCGCCGCGCCCGGCTGTCCACGAACTCGGTGACCGTCCACACGCTGCCCGGCGGCATCACCGTCATCAGGATCGCCTCCTTCACCAAGGGGGTCGGTGACAAGGTCCGTGCCGCGGTGCGGCGGGCGCCGGCCGACGCGGGGATCGTGCTCGACCTGCGCGGCAACTCCGGCGGCCTGGTCACCGAGGCCGTGGACACCGCGTCCGTCTTCCTCGACGGCGGTCTGGTCGCCACCTACGACGTGGACGGCGCCCCGCGCGTCCTGCGCGCCGCGCCCGGCGGGGACACCGCGAGGCCCCTGGTCGCGGTCGTCGACGGCGGGACGATGAGCGCGGCCGAACTGCTCACCGGAGCCCTGAAGGACCGCGGCCGCGCGGTGGTCGTCGGCTCGCGCACCTTCGGCAAGGGCTCGGTGCAGATGCCGAGCCGGCTGCCGGACGGCTCCGTGGCCGAGCTGACCGTCGGGCACTACCGCACCCCCTCGGGCCGTGGCGTCGACGGGGCGGGCATCACACCGGACCTGGAGGCCGACGGCGAGGCGCTGAAGCGGGCCCAGACGGTGCTCGGCGGCCTGGGCGACACCACGTAGAGCATCGGGCCCGGGTTAATCCACTTCCCGTGCACCCCCGGTGTGGTGCGAAAATGGGCGGCACTATGGCTAAGGAAAAAGGGCGCAAGCTGATCGCGCAGAACAAGAAGGCGCGGCACGACTACCTCATCATCGACACCTACGAGGCCGGTCTCGTCCTCACCGGCACCGAGGTGAAGTCGCTGCGCCAGGGGCGGGCGTCGCTGGTCGACGGCTTCGTGCAGCTGGACGCGCACGAGGCGTGGCTGCACAACGTGCACGTCCCGGAGTACAGCCAGGGCACCTGGACCAACCACAGCGCCCGCCGCAAGCGCAAGCTGCTGCTGCACCGCGAGGAGATCGACAAGCTGGAGTCGAAGTCCCAGGAGACGGGTCACACGATCGTGCCCCTCGCCCTGTACTTCAAGGACGGCCGGGCGAAGATCGAGATCGCGCTGGCGAAGGGCAAGAAGGAGTACGACAAGCGTCAGACGCTGCGCGAGAAGCAGGACCGCCGCGAGACCGAACGCGCGATCTCGGCGGTACGGCGCAAGCAGCGGGCGTAGGGGCCGCCTCGCCGGTCACGCCGCACCCGCGACGCCTGGCCCCCGGGCCGGGAATACGCTGGCATCCACCGGCGTTGGTCACGTACGATGGCAGGTAGCACCGGACGTCAAGCCCGGTGTGCTCATTGAAAAATCAACATGGGGATGATCGGTTTCGACAGCGGCTGTCGAAGCAGGGGAAGCGTGTCGAGGAAGCGGCCATGATCTCGTAAACCACAGGCCGAAAAAAATAATCGCCAATTCCAAGCGCGATCTCTCCCAGGGCCAGCTGGCCCTCGCTGCCTGATCTCAGGTAGCGAGCAGCGGCTGCCCTACTCATAGGGAGTGTCAGCCCGGGGGTGTTCCCGACCCGGATCCTGGCATCAGCTAGGGAACTAAACCTCTAGGCCCGGTCACGGGGTGTAGAGGGAAATCACACAGTGACTGAGCCCGTCGGAGACTTGTCCGCGTGATCTCCGGGGCTGAGAAAAGCACAGCGGACTGCACACGGAGAAGCCCTGATTCCGCACCGTTGGACGCGGGTTCGATTCCCGCCATCTCCACGAGATCCCTCCGGGGATCACCCCCATGTGGGCGAAGGCCCCGTCGCTTCGAGCGGCGGGGCCTTCGTCATGGGTAGGTGTGCAACGGTACGGAAGGGGTTCAGGACGTGACCGCATACACACTGCGCCCGGTCGGGCATGTCGAGTCCGTGCTCACGGACCGCGCCGCGGCGCCCCGCCAGCCGGACGAGGGCGCGCCCGACGCCTGGCTGGTCCTCGACGAGCGGTACGCCGCCGCGCTCGACGGACTCACCGAGGGCGCCGACGTCGTGCTGCTGACCTGGCTCGACCGCGCCGACCGCGACACGCTCACCGTGCACCCGCGCGGCGACGTCACCCGGCCGCTGTCCGGTGTCTTCGCCACCCGCTCGCCCGACCGCCCCAACCCGATCGGTCTGCACACCGTCCGCATCCTCGCCGTGGACGGCACGCGCATCCATGTGCGCAATCTGGAGGCCATCGACGGCACCCCCGTCCTGGACGTCAAGCCCGTCCTCACCCCGGACCGCTGACGGACACCGGCCGATGCCACCCCGCGGGCCGGTCTGTGACACCCCTGTGACCGGAGCAGTGGCTTCCGCCACAGCCGTCCCGACCGGGACCCTGATGGGGTGACCGGATGCGGACCTCTACCCTCGCCGTCCCAACCGTTCTCGCCGCCGCCCTGCTGCTCGCGGCGTGCGGCACGGGAACGGCGGACGGACCGGCCGGCGCCCCGACCTGCTCCTCGCCCTCACCGGCGGGCGGCGCGGGGGAGGAGAAGGACGGGGTGCGGATCACCGCGCTCCCGGGCTCCGGCCGGGCCGGCGCCTGCGACCGCACCGGCGCCACGGTCGCCTACGAGGTCACCAACCGCACCGGTGCCGAGCTGACGTACACCGTCACGCTCGCCTTTGTGACGGTGGGCGGCGGCGCGCTCGACAACGTGACGCAGACGGTGGAGCGGGTGGCGCCGGGCGCGACCGTCCGGCGGACGGCCGGCCCGGGCTACCGGGCGGACGACGTGACGGGCGCGAAGATCCTCCGGGTGCGCTCCGTCCCCTCCGCCGAGGCGCCCTCGCAGAGCGGCCCGTGTCCGCCCTCCGGGGTGCGGGTGTACGCCGACCGGGGCGACGCCGCGATGGGCCTGCGGGTCGTGGGGCTGCACCTGCAGAACTGCGGCACCGGGACCTACCACGTCGACGGCTACCCGGGGCTCCAGCTCCTCGACGAGGACCATGAACCCGTCGGCACGGTCCGCGTCCTGCACGGCGGCGCCGAGATCGCCTCCGGCACCGGCGCGGACGGCACCCCGCAGCCCCTCGCCCTGAAACCCGGGGAGCGTGCGGTGGCCGTCCTGACGTGGCGCAACACCACCGGCTTCGGCGACGCGGTGAACGCCCCCTACGTCCGGGTGCGGGCCACGGCGGGCGCCCGCCCGGTGACGGTCACCCCGGAACTCGACCTCGGCACGACGGGCAAGCTGGGCGTGGGCCCGTGGAAACGGGAGACGGGCACCCCGGCCGGGGGAGCCGAGGGACGTGCGCCCGGCTCCCGGTGAGCCCTGCTAGCCGCCGATCTCCGCGGGTTTGACGACCAGCCAGCCCCGGTCGGCGTCCACCGGTACGCCGGCCGCCTTCTGCCGGTCCGCCCGTTCGGCTTTCTCCCTCTCCAGCGCGTCGGTGTACTTCTCCTTGCGGTTGACCCACAGGCGCAGCCCCCCGTCCCGCACATCGGTGTCGAAGAGCATGAACCAGTCCGACGGGGAGTCGCCCGCGACGAGCGCGGGCCGCCGGTAGGGGTCGATGTACTCCTTGATGCCCGCGAGTTTGCCGACGTACCAGGTGGCCGGCGTCCACAGGTACGGCGTCACCACCATGCCCGCGTGCTTGCTCGCCGGGTACTGGGCGTCGAGGAAGTGGCCCTGCTCGATCTGCTTGCGGGCGGTGGTGAGGTCACCGGTGGCGGGGTCGCGCAGGAGGGTCGTGACGCCGATGACGTTCTGCGGCTCGACGCCGAGGCCGTAGCGCGGGTCGGAGACCACCATGCGCACCAGCTCCTCGTGCGCGGCCGTCATGACGTACGGCGTGATGCCGTGTTCCCGCAGGGCGTTGAGGAGTTCCCGCTGGCCCGGATAGATGCGGGGCGCGCTGACCGTGTCGTGCACGAGCGCGCCGCCGTCGTAGTACGTCACCGGGATGGGCTTGTCGTAGGCGAAGAGCTCGTCGACGCGGGTCTTCAGGTGGCGCAGGCTGAGGCCCGCGAACACCTGGGCGATCCACGGGTAGCCGACCTTGTCGTCGATCTCGCAGAGCCGGACGTAGTAGGAGTAGAGGCTCTCTCCCTCGCGGAAGGGGATCAGCTTCAGGGACGGGTCGATGGTCTCCGGGGTCAGTTCGCCCTTCATCTCCAGGTAGGGGAGAAGGGCTTCTTCCAGGTCGTGGCGCCAGATCGTGTTGTCCGCGTCGAACACCGCGTACGCACCGCGCCCCGCGGACCCGGTGATGAGCCGCTCCAGCCGACGCGCCTGCGCCGGGGGCCAGTTCGTCAGCCGTGCCCTTTCTCCGCCCCGGTGACCGGGTGCGGGCCCGTCCGATGCCCGCGCCGGTACCGGCACGGCCGCCGCCGCGCTGACCACCGGTACGGCACTGAGCAGACGACGCCGGGTGACGGCCATGCCGGCCCCTCTCTTCCGGTTGGTTTCGTATCGTGCAATACCTCGCCCTATGAGCAACGAAGGGAACTCCCGGCGGACGGTCCCTGTCAAGACGTACGACACAGCCACACGGGGACCGCCCGATTGTGGGCGCCCGCCCCATGTCGGCCCGGCGGCCCGGCTCTTACCGTCCCTGCGCATGACATCGACCAGAGCCGTACACCGTATCGCCGCCCTCCTGGCGGCCCTCCTCGTCGCCCTGAGCCTGACCTCCCTCACCCCCGGCCGGGCCACCGCGGCACCGGCCCTCGCGGAGGTCACCGGCTTTGGCTCCAACCCCGGCAACCTGCGCATGTTCCGCTACGACCCCGACGCTCTCCCCGCCGGGCGGCCCGTCGTCGTCGCGCTGCACGGATGCACCCAGGACGCCGCCGGGTACGGCACCGGCAGCGGGTGGCTCCAACTGGCCGACCGGTACCGCTTCTCCGTGGTGCTGCCCCAGCAGCAGAGCGGCAACAACGCCTCGAACTGCTTCAACTGGTTCCAGAGCGGGGACATCCAGCGCGGTCAGGGCGAGGCCGCGTCCGTCGCGCAGATGGTGGACCGGCAACTCGCCGACACCGGGGGTGACCCGGCGCGCGTGTACGTCACCGGACTGTCCGCGGGCGGCGGCATGACCGCCGTGATGATGGCGGCCTACCCCGAGAAGTTCGCCGGCGGCGGGATCGTCGCCGGGCTGCCCTACGGATGCGCGCAGGCCGCCGGTTCGCCGTATGTGTGCATGTACGTCGGCGCCACGCAGACCCCGCGCCAGTGGGGGGACCGGGTGCGGGCCGCCCGGCCGGGATACGGCGGGCGCTGGCCGGTGCTCACCGTCTTCCACGGCAGCGCCGACTACACCGTCAAGCCGGTCAACATGTCCGACCTGGTCGAGCAGTGGACCGATGTGCAGGGCGCCGACCAGACCGCCGACGTCTCCGACACCGTCGCCGGGTATCCGCACCGCGTGTACCGGGACGGCGCCGGACGGGCCGTCGTCGAGACCTACGGCATCACGGGCATGGGGCACGGGCAGCCCGTCGATCCAGGCACCGGCTGCGGGACCGCCGGGGCCTATCTGCTCGACGTGGGCCTGTGCGCCGGGTACCGCCTCGCGCTCACCTGGGGGCTCGCGGCCGGCTGAGCGCCGGGGCGGTGGACCTCCGGGGGAGCGCCGCTGTTGACGGACCGCCGGGTGAGCGCCGACGCGGTGGACCGCCGGGTGACGGAACTCGGCGGTGCACCGGGTGGCGGAACCCGGCGGTCCGCCGTCGCTCAGGCAGGCTTGCGCGACTGGTGGGCGAGCGCCAGGAGCAGGGCGAGGGCCGCCGCCGTCACCGGTACGCCGTAGCCGGCGGTCGGGGAGAGGTGCTCCACCATCCAGCCGCCCGTGGCGCTGCCGCAGGCGATGCCGCCGAGGAGGCCCGTCACGGCGAGGGTCATGCCCTCGTTGATGCGGCCCTCGGGGGTGCGTTCCTGGACCAGGGTCATCGTGGTGATCATCGTCGGCGCGGTGGCCGTCCCGGCGATCAGCAGCGCGGGCGCCAGGACCAGCAGCGAACCCGTCAGGGACGCCGCCAGCAGCGGCAGCGTCAGCAGGGCCGCCATCGCCGCCAGACACCACGGGTGGCGCCACTCGGCCGGCCCGGACGGGCGTACGGCGCCGAAGACCAGGCCCGCCACGCAGGAACCGGCCGCCTGCAGGGCGAGGACCACGCCCGCCGCCGCCCGGTGTCCGTGTGCGTCGGCGAACGCGATCGTGACGACCTCCGTCGCCCCGAACACCGCGCCCAGCGCCAGGCACACGGCCAGCAGCGGCGGCAGTCCGGGCGTGCGCAGCGGCGAGGCGAGGGCCGTACGGGGATGCGGCGGTGGCTCCGTCGAGCGCTGCGCCGCGAACAGCAGCACCCCGGTCACCAACAGGGCCGCCCCGGCCAGCGTGCCCGCCTCCGGGAAGAACGTCCCGCACAGGAAGGCCGCCAGTACCGGGCCCAGCATGAAACACAGCTCGTCCACCGACTGTTCGAAGGAGTTCGCCGTGTGCAGGGCCTGCGGCTCCCCCTTCAGCAGGTGAGCCCAGCGCGCGCGGGACATGCCTCCGGTGTTGGGCGTGGTCGCGGTCGCGGCGTACGCGGCGAAGAGCGTCCAGTCGGGCGCGCCGGTGCGCACGCACAGCAGCAGCGCCAGGCTGCCCAGGGCCGCGAACAGGGTGGCGGGGACGGCGACCCGGGCCTGCCCGTACCGGTCGACGAGGCGCGCGATGCGCGGCGCGAGCACGGCGGTCGCCGCGAGCCCGGTGGCCGTGACGGCGCCGGCCAGCGCGTACGACCCACGGGTTCCGGCGATCATCACGACCGCGCTCACACTGAACATGCCCATGGGCAGGCGGGCCAGGAGATTCCCGAGTGTGAAGGCGAGCGCGCCCCGGCGGGCGAAGAGACGGCGGTAGGGGCCGGGCGGGCGGTCCCGGGCGCGGGAGGTGAAGTCGACCAGGACGACGGTGTCGGCGGTCAGGGTGGGCAGGGGTGCGGGCGGGGTCGTCCCCCGGGAGGTCTGCGGCATGGGATCCAGGCTGGCCCGGTGCGGATCACGGGGTCCAACACCTGATCACCACCGATTCACGCGCCCGCGTTGTCAATCCTGTCCGCCGTGCCGGTCGTCCCCGCGTTGTAGGTTCGCCGGATGCCGTCCCCGTCCTCCGTCGAACCCCGCCTGCTGCGTGCCTTCGTCGCCGTCGCCGAGGAGTTGCACTTCACCCGGGCCGCCTCCCGTCTGTACATCGCCCAGCAGGCGCTCAGCCGGGATGTGCGGCGGTTGGAGCGTGAGCTGGGCGCGGAGCTGTTCCTGCGCACCACCCGGCAGGTCGCCCTGACGCCCGACGGCGAACGCCTGCTGCCGCTGGCCCGCAGGGTGCTCCAGGCGCAGGACGACCTGCTCGCCGCGTTCGGCCAGGCCCGTCCGCTGCTGGTCGACCTCAACTCGCCCGGCCTGGTCACCGGCCGCCGCGTCCTGGAGCGGGCCCGGGCACTCGCCCCCGACTGCGAACTGATGGCCCGCTACGAGAGCGGCCTGACCGGCGCGGCCGCCGAGATGATCGCCGGTCGCCTCGACGCGTCGTTCGGCCGTTTCGCCGGTCTGGACCCGGCGTTGCGGGCCGCCCTGGACCACCAGCCGGTGCGCCACGAGCCGATGGCCGTCATCCTCCCCGAGGCGCATCCGCTGGCCGCGCGCGAGGTCGTCCCGCTGGCGGCGCTGGCCGGGGAGACGGTGTACGCCGGTGCCGGGAACCCGCGCACGCCGGAGTGGACGCAGCTCGCCGGGCTGCTGTTCGAGGGGCGGGGCATCGAGATCGCGCCACCGGCTCCGCTGGCCGTCGGCGAGGAGGAGTTCCAGCGGCTGATGGCGAAGACCGGCCATCCCGTCCTCGCCGTCGTCGACTTCCCCGCGCTGCCCGGCACGGTGGTGCGGCCGCTCGTCGAGCCGGTGCCGCTGTCGCCGGTGTCCCTGGTGTGGCGACGTGGCCTCACCCACCCCGCGTTCGATGCCCTGCGGCAGGCGGCCGCCCAGCTCACGGCGGAGGAGGAGTGGCTGCGACGGCCGGCCGGCGGATGGATTCCGGTCGTGGACGAGGAGTGATTTTTGGTCATCCGTCAGGTCACAAAGCGGATCCACAACTGACACGTGGCGACCACGGGCCCCGCACGTGCGCTACATTCATGGCCCGAGCACGGTGTGGTAAAGGGGCGCTGGGCCCGGGTGGGGGCCCGGTCCGATCGACGGATGCTCGGTGTCGTAGGCGCTTCCAGAACTGTCCCGTGGGGGGAAGTCGCGCGTGAAACAGTGGCGGGAAGACGCCCAACCGGAATGGCCCGAGTCGGCGTCCGCGGCCTGGAACCACCCTTCAACAGGGAGAGACACCCAGGCCTTCCCCGAAACCGGACCGTCCGGCGTTCGGCCCTCGGGGCTGCCCGACGGCGCGGCCTCCGCGTCGCCCGGTGACGCGATGCCCTCCGGGAGTTCCGGTGCCGGCGGACCGGCCGGCTTCTTCGGCGACGCGAGGACCACCGGCCTCTCCGGCCGCCCGTCCGCCGGTTGGCCACCACTCGGCGCCACGGACCCCACCCAGGCACTGCCCTTCCGCGGCGACGCGGACCTTCCGACCTACCGCCCGACCGACCGGACGCCCGCCATGCAGCACTACGGCCCCACCGACCGGACGTCCGCCATACCGCCGCGTAATGGCGACGCCCTGACCGCACCGCTGTCCATACCCGGCCACGCCGGCCCGACCGCGGCCCTGCCCGCCTTCGCCGACGCCGATCCCACCACCGCCCTGCCTCCGGTCGGCCACCCCGGCCGGACGTCGGCCCTCCCGGCGCACGGCGGTCACAGTGATCCGACGTCGGTTCTCCCGGCCCACGGGCCGGCCGCCGCCGACGCCGCCGGTGTCCTGAGCGACCCGTGGAGCGAGCCCGCCGCCGTCACCGCCCCGGCCCGAGCGGAGCACGACCCGCACGAGGTCACCGTCCAGATGGACGCCGTGCAACTCGGCGACCTGCGGCTGCGCCCGGTCAAGGGCGGTCCCGGCTCGGCGCAGGACGGCTCCGACGGCCCCGTGTTCGTCGACGAGTCGGGCCGCCGCAGCCGTACCTTCCGGCGCCTCGGCATGGCGATCGCCCTGGCCTGCTCGGTCTACGCCGTCGTGATCATCGCGACGCTGCTGTCGGGCAGCTCCAGCGCACCCTGGCTGCCCGTGCCGGAGCCGAAGGCGGAGAAGCCCGCCGGGCAGGTCGACACGTCCCCGGCGCCGAGCGCGTCGGCGCAGCCCTCCGGCACCGCCGCCACCTCCCCGGGCGCGAGCGCCCCGGCGACCGGAGCCACCTCCGCGCCCGGCACCGGCGGTACCGCCCCCGGCGCGAGCGCCCCGGCCGGCTCCCGCAAGCCGGGTGCCTCGAAGGCCCCCGAGCCGCATGCCACCAAGTCCACCGCGGGCTCCGGCGGGACCAAGAGCTCTCCCGGCCCCGGCTCCACGCAGCAGCCCGCACAGCCCTCGTCCGGCCCGTCCAGCCCCGCGGGCGGCACCGGTGGTTCGCCCGACCCCGTCCCGACCGAGACGAGCGGCGGTGCCGGCGGCGGCATCGCCGGCACCGGGCCCGGCGCCGAGGGCAGCGGCCCTGTGGCCGCCGGACCGAGCGATCCCTCGCCCGTCGCCGAGCGCCCCGCCGACCAGGCCGCCGCTCCCGCCCCTTCCCCGGAGAACGTCCTCTGATGGCATCCCGCAACCGCCGCCACCGCGCAGCAGCCGGTGGCGGCCTCCGGCGGCGCCGCGTGCCCATGCGGCTGCTGCTGCCGGTCCTCGTCCTCGTCGCGCTCATCGCGATGCTCATGCTGCGCGGATACGTGCACAGCGAGATCCTCGCGGACCACCGCATCCAGCCCGAGGCGTCCTCGTCGAAGGTCCCGGAGAAGATCCTGGACGGCGGCCCGGTCATCGACACGCGCGGCGGCCAGGTCACCAGCCTGAGCATCCCCGACCACCGGCTCGTCCTCACCTTCGACGACGGCCCGGACCCGGTCTGGACCCCCAAGGTGCTGGACGTGCTCAAGAAGCACCACGCGCACGCGGTGTTCTTCGTCACCGGCACCATGACCTCGCGCTACCCGGAGCTGGTCAAGCGCATGGTGGACGAGGGCCACGAGGTCGGCCTGCACACCTTCAACCATCCCGACCTGTCCTTCCAGTCCAAGAAGCGCATCGACTGGGAGCTGTCGCAGAACCAGCTCGCCATCACCGGTGCCGCCGGCATCCGCACCTCGCTGTTCCGCCCGCCCTACTCCTCCTTCGCCGACGCGATGGACAACAAGGCCTGGCCGGTCACCCAGTACATCGGCTCCCGCGGGTACATCACCGTCGTCAACAACACCGACAGCGAGGACTGGAAGAAGCCGGGCGTCCACGAGATCATCCGCCGCGCCACCCCGCACGGCGGCAAGGGCGCGATCGTCCTGATGCACGACTCCGGCGGCGACCGGCACCAGACCGTGAAGGCGCTGGACACGTTCCTGCCGAAGCTGCAGGCGAAGGGCTACACCTTCGACAACCTCACCGAGGCCCTGGACGCGCCCAGCGCCCACACCAAGGTCACCGGCGTCGACCTGTGGAAGGGCAAGGCCTGGATCTTCCTGGTCGGCGCCGCCGAGAACGTCACCGGCGTCCTCGTCGTCGGGCTCGCGGCCATCGGCGCCCTGGTCATCGGCCGGTTCGTGCTGATGCTGCTGCTTTCCGGCATCCACGCCCGCCGGGTGCGCAAGCGCGGCTTCCGCTGGGGCCCGCCCGTCACCGAACCGGTCACGGTGCTCGTCCCGGCGTACAACGAGGCCAAGTGCATCGAGAACACGGTGCGTTCCCTCGCCGCGAGCGACCACCCCATCGAGGTGCTCGTCGTCGACGACGGCTCCTCCGACGGCACCGCCCGCATCGTGGAGGCCATGGGCCTGCCCAACGTACGGGTCATCCGCCAGCTCAACGCCGGCAAGCCCGCCGCCCTCAACCGCGGCCTGGCCAACGCCCGCCACGACATCATCGTGATGATGGACGGCGACACCGTCTTCGAACCGGCCACCGTCCGCGAGCTGGTCCAGCCGTTCGGCGACCCGAAGGTCGGCGCGGTGGCGGGCAACGCCAAGGTCGGCAACCGCAACTCGCTGATCGGGGCCTGGCAGCACATCGAGTACGTGATGGGCTTCAACCTCGACCGCCGGATGTACGACATCCTGCGCTGCATGCCCACCATCCCCGGCGCGGTCGGCGCGTTCCGGCGCAGCGCCCTGGAACGGGTCGGCGGGATGAGCGAGGACACCCTCGCCGAGGACACCGACATCACCATGGCCCTGCACCGCGACGGCTGGCGGGTGGTGTACGCGGAGAACGCCCGCGCCTGGACGGAGGCACCGGAGACCGTCCAGCAGCTGTGGTCCCAGCGCTACCGCTGGTCCTACGGCACCATGCAGGCCATCTGGAAGCACCGCAGGGCGCTGATCGAGCGCGGCCCCTCCGGCCGCTTCGGTCGCGTGGGCCTGCCGCTGGTCTCCCTGTTCATGGTGGTCGCCCCGCTCCTCGCGCCGCTGATCGACGTGTTCCTGCTCTACGGCGTGGTCTTCGGCCCGACCCAGAAGACGATCGTCGCCTGGCTCGGCGTGCTGGCACTGCAGGCGTTCTGCGCCGCCTACGCCTTCCGCCTCGACCGGGAACGCATGACGCACCTCATCTCGCTGCCGTTGCAGCAGATCCTGTACCGCCAGCTCATGTACGTCGTGCTGCTCCAGTCCTGGATCACCGCCCTGACCGGTGGCCGGCTGCGCTGGCAGAAGCTGCGGCGCACCGGAGTCGTGGAGGCCCCCGGCGGCCCGGTGCCCCAGCAGCGCACGTCCAGCAGCAGTGATCGGAGGCCCGTGGGATGACCCAGGGACACACCAGCGCGGAGTCGTCGATACCGTCGTACGGCTTCCCCCAGCAGCGCACGGCCGGCCCCGGCCCCGTCGCACCACCTGCCGCCGCGGCCACCGAGGCGCCCGGGGCCGCCGGGCCGGCGCCGCAGGCCGGACCGGCCGGATCCGGCCGGGACCGCTACCTAGATCTGCTGCGCTCCCTCGCCCTGGTCCGTGTGGTCGTGTACCACCTGTTCGGCTGGGCGTGGCTGACGGTGCTGTTCCCGTCGATGGGCGTGATGTTCGCGCTCGCCGGTTCGCTGATGGCGCGTTCGCTGAAGCGGCCGGCGCTCGGCGTGATCCGGGGCCGGGTGCGCCGGCTGCTGCCGCCGCTGTGGGTGTTCAGCGCGATCGTGCTCGCGATGATGTTCGCGGGTGGCTGGAACCCGCTCAAGGACCCCGACCACGGGGGAACCCTCGGTCTCGTCGAACTGCTCAACTACATCGTCCCGGTCGGCGCACCGCCCTTCCCCTGGCACATCGGCTCCAAGTCCGGCCTGCTGGAGGACACCTGGGCGGTGCAGGCCGCGGGTGTGCTCTGGTACCTGCGTGCCTATCTGTGGTTCGTGGTCGCCTCGCCCCTGCTGCTGTGGGCGTTCCGCCGGCAGCCCTGGCTGACGCTGTTCGCCCCGCTGGCCCTGACGGCCGTCGTCGGCACCGGTCTGGTGAAGATCCCCGGTGAGACCGGCAACGCGATCGGCGACTTCGCGATGTACGGAAGCTGCTGGGTGCTCGGGTTCGCCCACCACGACGGGCTGCTCAAGCAGATCCCCCGGTATCTCGCGGTCTCGTGCTCGGCCATGGTGATGGCGTTCGGACTGTGGTGGGCTTCGGGCCACCAGGGGCCCGACGGCTGGGACCTCAACGACATCCCGCTGGCCCAGGCGACCTGGTCCTTCGGGTTCGTGGTGATCCTGCTCCAGTACTCCCCGTCCTGGCAGGAGCTCCCGGGCCGGCTGGCCCGTTGGGACAAGCTGGTGACGCTGTCCAACAACCGTGCCGTGACGATCTACCTCTGGCACAACCTGCTGATCATCTCCACGGTCCCGATCATCGACCTCGCCTACAACCTGCCCTTCATGGACGGCCGTGGCACCGAGCTGCTGGACGCGACGTACATGATCTGGATGTTCGTCCTGGTCTGGCCGTTGATCGGGCTCGCGATCCTCGCGTTCGGCTGGATCGAGGACATCGCGGCCAAGCGCAGTCCGCGGCTGTGGCCGAACGGCGTGAAGCGCGGGGGATCCCGCAGCCGCCGCACCGCCTGACCGCACCGGGGGCCGGCCGCCCGTGCGGCCGGCCCTCACCTCCGTCCTCGTCTCCCGGTGAGAGCAACGTTCCCTCCCGGTCACCCGTGGCCACAGCGTGGAAACGACTCCTCCCTAGCGTCGGAACCCGGCCACCCGCAGGCCGTGTGGACCGAACCGTCGCACCGTGGAGGCGTCATGACCGCACCGAGCTCCGCCCCCGCCCCCGGCAGGGGCGGCCGCTGGATCCGGCAGTGGGATCCGGAGGACGAGACCTTCTGGCAGGAGACCGGGGAGAGGATCGCCCGGCGCAACCTCGCCTTCTCCGTCCTCTCCGAGCACATCGGGTTCTCCGTGTGGACCCTGTGGTCCGTGCTGGTGCTCTTCATGGGGCCCGAGTACGGGCTGAGCCCCGCCGACAAGTTCCTGCTGACCTCGGTGGTCACACTGGTCGGCGCGGTCGTCCGGGTGCCGTACACCTTCGCCGTCGCCGTGTTCGGCGGGCGGAACTGGACCGTGATCTCCGCCGGACTGCTGCTGGTGCCGACGATCGCCGCGTTCGCGGTCATGGAACCGGGGACCTCCTTCACCACCTTCCTCCTCGTCGGGCTCCTCGCCGGCGTCGGCGGCGGCAACTTCGCCTCCTCCATGACCAACATCAACGCCTTCTTCCCGCTGCGGAAGAAAGGCTGGGCGCTCGGGCTCAACGCGGGCGGCGGCAACATCGGCGTGCCGGTCATCCAGCTCGCCGCGCTCGCCATCATCGGCGCGGGCGGCGGACCGCGCGTGCTGCTCGGGATCTACATCCCGCTGATCGTCCTCGCCGCCGGCCTCGCCGCGTGGAAGATGGACAACCTGGAGAACGTCCGCAACGACACCGGCGCCGCCAAGGACGCCGCCCGGGACGCCCACACCTGGATCATGTCGCTGCTCTACATCGGCACCTTCGGCTCGTTCATCGGCTACTCCTTCGCCTTCGGGCAGGTGCTCACCAACCAGTTCGGCCGTACGCCGCTGGAAGCCGCCTACGTCACCTTCCTCGGCCCGCTGCTCGGCTCCCTCGTCCGCCCGCTCGGCGGCCGGCTCGCCGACCGGTTCGGCGGCGCGCGGATCACCCTCGCCACCTACGTCGCCATGGGCGCCGCGACCGCCGTACTGATCTTCGCCTCGATGCAGAAGTCGCTGACGCTGTTCACCGGCGCGTTCGTGGTCCTGTTCGTGCTCACCGGGCTCGGCAACGGCTCCACCTTCAAGATGATCCCCGGCATCTTCCAGGCCAAGGCGCAGGCCAAGGGCCTCACCGGCGAGGCGGCGGCCTCCTACGGACGGCGGCTGTCCGGGGCGTCCATGGGACTCATCGGGGCCGTCGGCGCCCTCGGCGGCGTCGGCATCAACCTCGCCTTCCGCCAGTCCTTCCTCTCCTACGGCTCCGGCACGGGCGCGTTCGTCGCCTTCCTCGCCTACTACGCCGTGTGCTTCGCCGTGACCTGGGCCGTATACCTTCGCCGTACGGCCGCGCGCAGCCGGGCCGGAGCCGCCGCCGAGGCGGCGCCGCAGCTCACCTACGCCGAGGTGTGACGCCGCGCCGGCCCGGCGCAGGACCTGCGGGCCCCCGGGCCGGCGATCACAGCCGCTGATGTCGCCGGGCCGCGGTTTCGGTAACACCGTGGACATCACACCGAACCGAGCCTGTCACGCGCCGTTGACAGGCTCGGCCGGCATACAGGTACACCGGACGCAGGGATGCCGGCGGCAAGGGACGACGACCGAAGTGCGGGACGAGTAGCCATGGACGAACAGCTTCAGCGACCGGAACACGGACCCCTGGCCGGGTTCACCGTGGGAGTGACGGCCGCGCGCCGCGCCGACGAGCTGGGCGCGCTGCTCCAGCGGCGCGGCGCGGCCGTCCTGCACGCGCCCGCCCTGCGGATCGTGCCGCTCGCCGACGACGGTGAGCTGCTGGCGGCCACCGAGCAGCTGATCGCCCGGGCGCCGGACGTGGTCGTCGCGACCACCGCGATCGGGTTCCGCGGCTGGGTGGAGGCCGCCGACGGATGGGGGCTCGGCGAGCAGCTGCTCCAGCGGCTGCGGACGGTGGAACTGCTCGCCCGCGGGCCGAAGGTGAAGGGCGCGGTGCGCGCCGCGGGGCTCACCGAGGACTGGTCGCCGTCGAGCGAGTCCATGGCCGAGGTGCTCGACCGGCTGCTCGCCGAGGGCGTGGACGGCCGCCGTGTCGCCGTACAGCTGCACGGGGAGCCGCTGCCCGGGTTCGTGGAGGCGCTGCGGGAGGGCGGGGCGGAGGTGGTGGGCGTACCGGTGTACCGGTGGATGCCGCCGGACGACCTCGCCCCGCTGGACCGGCTGCTGGACGCCGCCGTGACGCGTGGGGTGGACGCCGTCACCTTCACCAGCGCGCCCGCCGCGGTCTCCCTGCTGAACCGGGCGCAGGACCGCGGGCTGCTGCCCGAGCTGCTCGCCGCCTTCCACCACGACGTGCTGCCCGCCTGCGTGGGGCCGGTCACGGCGGTGCCGTTGCAGGCGCACGGGGTGCAGACCGCGCAGCCGGAGCGCTTCCGGCTCGGGCCGCTGGTGCAGCTGCTGTGCCAGGAACTGCCGGGCCGGGCACGCGCGTTGCCCGTCGCCGGGCACCGCGTGGAGATCCGCGGGCACGCGGTGCTGGTCGACGGCGAGCTGCGGCCCGTGCCGCCGGCCGGCATGTCCCTGCTCCGGGCGCTGTCCCGGCGGCCGGGATGGGTGGTGGCCCGCGCCGACCTGCTGCGGGCCCTGCCGGGCGCCGGCCGCGACGAGCACGCCGTGGAGACGGCGATGGCCCGCCTGCGCACGTCCCTGGGCGCCCCGAAACTGATCCAGACGGTGGTCAAACGCGGCTACCGCCTGGCCCTGGACCCGGCAGCGGACGCGAAGTACGCCGACGCGTAGCCCTCCGGGGGCGGGGCGGGGCGGGGCGGGGCGGGGCGTGAGCGGCGCGGGGCCGGTAGCCCGCCGGGCGCCGGGGCCGGGCGCCTGTCTGCTGGACGGTGGGCCGTCGGGCCCGTATCGCCGGTTGTCTCGGCCGGGGGCCGTATCGGCGGCGCCTCCCGGTGGTACGGCCCCTGCGGTCAGGCGCCGGGTCGTGCCGCCGGGGTCACGCCGCGGGCGTGCCACTACGGCCCCGGTGCCCGGCCCCCTGGCCGGGGTGGCTTCGCCCCGGCCAGGGGGCCGGGCACCTCGCCGGGGCGGCTTCGGCGCCTGGAGTGTCAGCGCAGCGCCGAGCTGCGGGGCACCTGGGCGGTCGGTGGTGCGGTGCGCGGGGGGCGGGTGGTGGGCAGGGCCGCGGTCAGGAAGACCGTCGCCAGAGTGGTCAGCACCGTGCGGATCACGTTCCACGTCACCCACGGGTCCTCGAAGTGCTCGCGCAGCGCCGCCGGATCGCCGGGGCGGGCCAGCGCGTCGTTCAGGGGGACGTTCACCACGACCGTCACCGCGAACGCGAGGACGGACGCGGCCAGCGCCACCCACAGCCGGCCACGGCCCGGAGCCGTCCGCGCCTGCCACGCGGCCAGCGCCGTCAGCGCCGGAGCGCCCAGGAAGACCAGCATGAACAGCGGGTTCTGGATGACGTCGTTGATGTTCCGCATCACCTCGACGTAGACGCGGTCGTCGCTGCGCGCCAGCGCCGGCATCACCGCGCAGGCGAAGATGAGGAAGACCCCGGCGAGCAGCCCCGAGGTGACCACGGCCGCGCCCAGTACCGCCCGGGCGGCCGTCGGTCGCGGCCTGTTGTCCGTCGTATCAGCCATGGGTCCAGTCAACCGGCGGGCGCCGTCGCGGGACATGGTTCAGGCGCGCTGCCGCATGCGCGGGCGTCCAGGCGGTCGGAGGGGTACCCGGCGCGCCCGTGGGCAGGCACTGTGGAAGGGACCGATTCCGCGGGCGACCCCAGGCGGTGACAGGGACATGGCGCTCGGTACGGCCACGGCACCGGACGAACTGCGCTTCGACGCCGGGCGGGTCTGCCTCGACCTGCTCGCCACGACGCACCCCGTCGAGCGGCTCGGCTCGGTCGAGGTGCTGCGCGCGTGGATCAGCGGCTCGGGACTCGTCCCGCCCGGCACCCCGCTGGCCCACGCCGACGCGACCTGGCTGCGCGGCTTTCGTGAACTGCGCGAAGAGGTGAGTCAGTTGGTGCGCGGCTGGCTCGCCCCCGGCCCCCTGCCGTACGACCTCGCGCTCGCCCGCGTCAACGACGCCGCCCGCACCCCGCCGCCCGCCCCTCGGGCCGTACGCGCCCAGGACGGCACGCTCGTACGGGAGTTGGCCGAGGTCCCGGAGTGCGCCGCCCTGCTGGCCGCGGTCGCCCGCGACGCCGTGGAACTGCTCACCGACCCGGTCGCCCGGGCGGCGCTGCGCCAGTGCGAGGGCGACAACTGCCCGATCGTCTACCTCGACACCTCCCGGGGCCGGCGGCGCCGCTGGTGCTCCAGCGAGGTCTGCGGCAACCGCGAGCGGGTGGCCCGGCACCGCCGCCGGCTCGCCTCCCGCAAGCCCGGCCCACCCGCGGGTGCCCGCTTCGCGCCGTCCGCCCGGAGTGCGTCGACACCGGCCCGAGGGGCATCGACGTGATCTCGGTTACATCATGTGTACCTACGGCCCCGTAGGGAAACAAGTGGCGACCTTGCGCCCGGTGGGGGAAATGTAAAGAAGACGGGGCGGCTATGTGCGTGCATGTCCGCTCACGTCACCCCGCTCGCTGAAATCCGTCCCTCCGCTTTGAACATCCGAAGCCCCGCCTCCGTACCCGTGGACGAGCGACCGACTGGGGGGAAGCCCCGGACACCGGAGGTGGGCGTGCGCAAGGATTCCGTCGTGGCCAATGAACGTGGATCGAGGGCCCGACATCGCGCTTCCCAGCCCTCGGAACCCGACGAGGAGCTGGTGCGTGCCCTGTATCGCGAGCACGCCGGACCCCTGCTCGCCTATGTGCTGCGCCTGGTCGCCGGAGACCGGCAGCGCGCCGAGGACGTCGTGCAGGAGACGCTCATCCGTGCCTGGAAGAACGCCGGCCAGCTCAATCGAGCGACCGGTTCGGTACGCCCCTGGCTGGTGACGGTCGCGCGCCGCATCGTCATCGACGGCCACCGCAGCCGGCAGGCCCGGCCGCAAGAGGTCGATCCGTCGCCGCTGGAGGTCATCCCCGCGGAGGACGAGATCGACAAAGCGCTGTGGCTGATGACGCTGTCGGACGCGCTCGACGACCTGACCCCGGCCCACCGGGAGGTGCTCGTCGAGACGTACTTCAAAGGGCGTACCGTCAACGAGGCGGCCGAGACGCTGGGCATCCCCAGCGGCACCGTCCGCTCAAGGGTTTTCTACGCCCTGCGGTCCATGAAGCTGGCACTGGAGGAGCGGGGGGTGACGGCGTGATGAGCGGATACGGGGACATCCGAGGATTCGGCATGGAGGGCCCGGGTAACACTGGACCCATGCAGGGATCACCGGGCCCGAACGAGCACGAGACGGTCGGCGCCTACGCCCTGGGGATTCTGGACGACGCCGAAGCAACCGCTTTCGAAGCCCACCTCGCCACCTGCGAGTGGTGCGCGCAGCAGCTCGACGAACTCGCCGGCATGGAGCCGATGCTGTCCGCGCTCGCCGACCTGCCCGGCGCCGGCACGCCCGCGATCGGCGAGTCCCTGTCGGCCCGGCCCAGCCCGCGGCTGGCGGAGAAGCTCGTCGACGAGATCGCCGAGCGGCGCGCCGCCAAGCGCCGCCGCGGCTTCTACATGGTGGCCGCGGCCGCCGCGCTGATCGTCGGAGGTCCGCTGGTCGCCGTCGCCACGACCGGCTCGGACTCCGGCGGCAGCACCCAGGCGGCGTCGGCCAGCCCGGCGAAGACGCTGTTCTCGACGATGGGTGACAAGGTCACCGGGCACGACGCGGCGACCGATGTCACCGGGACCGTCGGCATGGCGCAGAAGGACTGGGGCACCCAGGCGGTCCTGGAGCTGAAGAACGTCAAGGGGCCGCTGAAGTGCAGCCTGATCGCCGTCGGCAAGAACGGCGAGCGCGAGACCGTGTCCTCGTGGTCGGTGCCCGGATGGGGGTACGGGATCCCGAACTCGAAGACCGAGGAGGCGAAGGCCCCGCTGTACATCGGGGGCGGCGCGGCGTTCAAGCCGAACGAGATCGACCACTTCGAGGTCATGACGTTCGAGGGGCAGAAACTGGTACAGATCAAGGCGTGAGCCCCTGACGGTGGGGCGGATGGGCGCCTTCCGGGGTGGGGGGTGGTCGTCGCCGCGCGGGTGCCGGTGAAGGGTGGCCGGTCGCGCGGTTTCCCGTGCCCCCGGGGGCGGCATCCTTTTTCGGCACCGAGTGACGCCGCCTCCTCTCGCCTCGCGTGGCCTCCTTCGCGTACGGTTGACGGCTGCCCAGCACGTCAGAAGGGGGCCCGGTGGCCGCTCAGGCACAGCAATCCGCGGTCGAACCGGTTCACGACTCGGTTCGGGACCGGGAGATCGACGTCGAACAGGAACACCTCGACCGGGTGTACCGGCGCCTCGAGGAGAAGATTCACGAGGCCGAGTTCCTCATGAACGACGCGGCCCAGCGCGGCCAGGTCGGCACCCCCGGCGCGCTCGCCGAGCGGGACGCGCAGGTCTTCCGGGCCGGCGTGCACCTCAACCGGCTGAACAACGAGTTCGAGGACTTCCTCTTCGGCCGTATCGACCTGCTCCTCGGCAAGGACGGCAAGAAGGGGCCCGACGGCGCCTACACCGCCGTCGAACCCGCCGAGGGCGCCGTGCGGCCCGACAACACCGCCGACATCGCCGAGACGCTGCACATCGGCCGGATCGGCGTGCTCGACCAGGACTACGCGCCGCTGGTCATCGACTGGCGGGCGCCCGCCGCCGCGCCGTTCTACCGGTCCACGCCGGTCGACCCCGGACGGGTCGTACGGCGCCGGGTCATCCGCTCCAAGGGCCGCCGGGTCCTCGGCGTCGAGGACGACCTCATGCGCCCGGAGCTGACGGCGTTCCTCGACGGGCGCGAGCTGCCCGTCATCGGCGACGGCGCGCTGATGGCCGCCCTGGGACAGGCCCGCACCCACACCATGCGGGACATCGTCGCCTCCATCCAGGCCGAGCAGGACCTGGTGATCCGCGCGCCCGCCGCGTCCGTGACGTACGTCGAGGGCGGACCCGGCACCGGCAAGACCGCGGTCGCCCTGCACCGCGCGGCCTATCTCCTCTACCAGGACCGGCGCCGCTACGCCGGCGGCATCCTGATCGTCTCGCCGACCCCGCTGCTCGTCGCCTACACCGAGGGCGTGCTGCCCTCGCTGGGCGAGGAGGGCCAGGTCGCCATCCGCGCGATCGGCTCCCTGGTCGACGGGGCCGAGGCCACGGTCTACGACTCACCGGCCATCGCCCGCGCCAAGGGCTCCAGCCGCATGCTGAAGGTGCTGCGCAAGGCCGCCCGGGGTGCGCTGGAGGGGCCCGACGCCCCGGCCCGGCTGCGGGTCGTCGCCTTCGGGCGGCGCCTGGAGCTCGAGGCCGGGCAGCTGGACTCCATCCGCCGCAACGCCCTCGGCGGTACGGCCCCGGTGAACCTGCTGCGGCCGCGCGCCCGCAAGCTGCTGCTGGACGCCCTGTGGGAGCAGTCGGGCGCCGCCGGGCGGCACACCGATCCCGAGCTGGCCGCCGAGCTGCGCTCCTCCTTCGACGACGACGTCAGCACCGAGGACTCCTTCCTGGAGTTCCTGGGCGCCTGGTGGCCCGAGCTGACCCCGCGGGGCGTGCTCGCGGCGATGGCCGACGAGAAGCGGCTCGGGCGCTGGGCGCGCCGCGTCCTGAACCCGGGCGAGGTCCGCAAGGTCGCCCGCTCGCTCAGACGCGACGGCTACTCCGTGCACGACATCGCGCTGCTGGACGAGTTGCAGGCGATCCTGGGCGCGCCGGTGCGCCCGAAGAAGAAGCGCGAGCTCGACCCGCTGGACCACCTCACCGGTCTGGAGGAACTGATGCCGGCGCGGGAGGAGTCGCAGCGTGAGCGCGCCGAGCGGCTGGCCGCCGAGCGCGTCGAGTACGCCCACGTCATCGTCGACGAGGCGCAGGACCTGACGCCGATGCAGTGGCGCATGGTCGGCCGCCGCGGCCGGCACGCGACCTGGACGGTCGTCGGCGACCCGGCGCAGTCCTCCTGGTCCGACGTCGACGAGGCCGCCGCGGCCCGCGACGAGGCGCTCGGGACGCGTCCGCGCCGGCGCTTCGAACTCACCGTGAACTACCGCAACCCGGCGGAGATCGCCGAGCTGGCCTCGAAGGTGCTGGCGCTGGCCATGCCGGGCTCCGTCGCGCCGTCGGCGGTGCGCTCCACCGGCGTACGGCCGCGGTTCGCCGTCGTGGCGGACTCGCTGGAGAAGACCGTGCGGGCCGAGGCCGAGCGGCTGCTCGGGGCGGTCGACGGCACGGTCGGCGTCGTCGTCGCGATGAACCGCCGCGAGGAGGCGCGGCGCTGGCTGGCCGGGCTCGGCGAGCGGGTCGTGGCGCTCGGCAGCCTGGAGGCGAAGGGGCTGGAGTACGACGCGACGGTCGTCGTCTCGCCGGCGGAGATCGCCGACGAGAGCCCTGCGGGGTTGCGGGTGCTGTACGTCGCGCTGACTCGGGCGACGCAGCAGTTGACGGTGGTGTCGGCGGAGCGGGACGAGGCGGACGGGGCGGGCGTGCCGGATCTGCTGCGCGACTGAGCGGGTTCCTGGGGCGCGGGTGCCTGCGGCGCTGGGTCGTCGTTCGGCTGCGGGTGCGTTGGGGCTGGGCGCCTTGCCTGCGGCGGTCCGTGCGGGTTCGTTGTGGCTGGTCGCGCCGTTCCCCGCGCCCCTTTTTTGCCTGCGGCGGCCCGTTGCGGTCGCGTCGTGGCGTGCGTCGCCGCCTACGGGCGGTGGTCAAGGCGGGGCCGGGGTGGGGGGTGTCCGTCCTCGGTCCGGCCGGCCGTTTCCGACGAGGGTGCCGTGTCACGGTGCCGGACGCTGCGGGCGGACACCCCCCACCCCGTCCCCTCGCCGCCGTACGCGGCTGCGGGTCGGCGCTGGCGCGTTTCGTGCGGGGGGAATGGTCTTCCTCGATCCGTTTGTTAGCCTGGGTGTGGCACCGGCTCGATCCAAGCCCCCGGGCCCAACCTTCGTCCCTCAGAGGGACCACTTGCCGCGAGGCGAGCATGGCGGGCCGGTGTCATGAACGTCGGAGACCCACGTCACCCAGTGACGTGGGTCTCTTTATTTGTCTGATCGCTTGCCGTACTCTCTCGCATGGCGGAAGTCGTTTTCCGAAAACGAGGTCCTGCCTGTGAACAAAACGTCCGCAATTCGGGGCGACTACCACGTACTCCGGGGTAGGTGCGACGATCGGACGGCACAACTCAGCGAAACGGTGAAAGCAGAGGAAGTCGGCCATGGCAACGGCGCCCAGCGTCTCCTACTCGATGACGATCCGGCTGGAGGTGCCCGCGAGCGGAACCGCCGTCTCGCAGCTCACCACCGTCGTGGAGTCCTCCGGAGGCTCGGTGACCGGCCTCGACGTCACCGCATCCGGGCACGAGAAGCTCCGGATCGACGTCACGATCGCGGCCACCTCCACCGCCCACGGCGAGGAGATCGTCGGCAAGCTCCGCGCCATCGAGGGCGTCACGCTGGGCAAGGTCTCCGACCGTACGTTCCTGATGCACCTCGGCGGCAAGATCGAGATGGCGTCCAAGCACCCCATCCGCAACCGTGACGACCTCTCCATGATCTACACCCCGGGTGTGGCCCGGGTCTGCATGGCGATCGCCGAGAACCCCGAGGACGCCCGCCGCCTCACCATCAAGCGCAACTCCGTCGCGGTGGTGACCGACGGGTCCGCCGTGCTGGGCCTCGGCAACATCGGCCCGAAGGCCGCGCTGCCGGTGATGGAGGGCAAGGCCGCGCTGTTCAAGCGGTTCGCCGGGATCGACGCCTGGCCGATCTGCCTCGACACGCAGGACACGGACGCGATCGTCGAGATCGTCAAGGCCATCGCCCCCGGTTTCGCCGGCATCAACCTCGAGGACATCTCCGCGCCGCGCTGCTTCGAGATCGAGGCCCGCCTGCGCGAGGCCCTCGACATCCCCGTCTTCCACGACGACCAGCACGGCACTGCCATCGTTGTCCTGGCCGCCCTCACCAATGCCCTGCGCGTGGTCGGCAAGGGCATCGGCGACGTCCGCGTCGTGATGTCGGGCGCGGGTGCCGCCGGTACGGCCATCCTCAAACTCCTGATCGCCGCCGGTGTGAAGAACGCCGTCGTCGCCGACATCCAGGGCGTCGTGCACGCCGGCCGTGAGGACCTCGTCGACGCCCCCGCCGGCTCCGCGCTGCGCTGGATCGCCGACAACACCAACCCGGAGAACCTCACCGGCACCCTCAAGGAGGCCGTGCGCGGCGCCGACGTCTTCATCGGCGTCTCCGCGCCCAACGTCCTCGACGGCGACGACGTGGCCGCCATGGCCGACGGCGCCATCGTCTTCGCGCTCGCCAACCCCGACCCCGAGGTCGACCCGGCGATCGCCCGCCAGAGCGCGGCGGTCGTGGCCACCGGCCGCTCCGACTTCCCGAACCAGATCAACAACGTGCTGGTCTTCCCGGGTGTCTTCCGCGGCCTGCTGGACGCGCAGTCCCGCACGGTCAACACGGACATGATGCTGGCCGCCGCGACGGCGCTCGCGGACGTGGTGACCGAGGACGAGCTGAACCCGAACTACATCATCCCGTCCGTCTTCAACGACAAGGTCGCCGGCGCGGTCGCCGGGGCGGTCCGGGACGCCGCCAAGGCGGCCGGAACGACCGCGTAAGCGCTTGTGAGACTTCCCACGGCCGCCTCCCGGCGCGTCGTGGAACCAAGGGCCTGCGGCCGCCCTCTATGGTGGGCGGCCGGCCAGTGGCATAGGTGGCGCCCGGGACGGTGGCGCTTTCGTGTGACTCCCAAGAGTGTTCTCACGACTCCTACGGGTGCCGGATTGGCTTTCCCGCCGCAGGTAGGGGCAGGATGCCTCTCTGGGCGCTCGCGTCCGAGGACGGGACCGGGCCCGGGACCGTCCGACGACCCTGGCAGCAACGGCTTCGCTGTGTCCCATATGCGGCTGTCGCCGCGTGGCACGCCCCAACGGCAAGAAGAACACGGGAGTAACAACATGAACCGCAGTGAGCTGGTGGCCGCGCTGGCCGACCGCGCCGAGGTGACCCGCAAGGACGCCGACGCCGTGCTGGCCGCGTTCGCCGACGTCGTCGGCGATGTCGTCGCCAAGGGCGACGAGAAGGTCACCATCCCCGGCTTCCTGACCTTCGAGCGCACCCACCGTGCCGCTCGCACCGCCCGCAACCCGCAGACCGGTGAGCCGATCCAGATCCCGGCCGGCTACAGCGTGAAGGTCTCCGCGGGCTCCAAGCTCAAGGAAGCCGCCAAGGGTAAGTAATCGCGCCGCTGTGCGGGCCATGGCTCCAGACGCCGTGGCCCCATAGCGCCCTGGGCGACTGCGGACGTGTGCGGCCGGTCGCGACCACGCGGCGGCGCCGTACACCAACGCAGCCCCGCGCCCCTTCGGGGGCGTGCTGAACGCCCGATGGGGCGGCCCCCTCACCGGGGGGCCGCCCCATCGTCGTACGCGCGTGTGCCGCCGTTACAGGGCCTGGCCCGGCAGCTCCACCTTCGCGCCCAGCGCCACGAGCTTCTCCATGAAGTTCTCGTAGCCGCGGTTGATCAGGTCGATGCCGTGCACCCGGGACGTGCCCTGCGCGGCGAGGGCCGCGATGAGGTACGAGAACCCGCCGCGAAGGTCGGGGATGACCAGGTCGGCGCCCTGGAGCTTGGTCGGGCCGGAGACGACCGCGGAGTGCAGGAAGTTGCGTGCGCCGAAGCGGCAGGCCGAGCCGCCCAGGCACTCCCGGTACAGCTGGATGTGCGCGCCCATCTGGTTGAGCGCGGAGGTGAAGCCCAGCCGGGACTCGTAGACCGTCTCGTGGATGATGGACAGCCCCGTGGCCTGTGTCAGCGCCACGACCAGCGGCTGCTGCCAGTCGGTCTGGAAACCGGGGTGCACGTCCGTCTCCAGGGCGATCGACTTCAGCTGACCGCCGGGGTGCCAGAAACGGATGCCCTCGTCGTCGATCTTGAAGGCACCGCCCACCTTCCGGTAGGTGTTCAGGAACGTCATCATCGAGCGCTGCTGCGCGCCGTGGACGTAGATGTCGCCCTCGGTCGCCAGCGCCGCCGACGCCCAGGACGCCGCCTCCAGCCGGTCCGGCAGCGCCCGGTGGTCGTAGCCGCCGAGCTTGTCCACACCGGTGATGCGGATCGTGCGGTCGGTGTCCATCGCGATGATCGCGCCCATTTTCTGCAGGACGCAGATCAGGTCCTCGATCTCGGGCTCCACCGCCGCGTTGGACAGCTCCGTCACGCCCTCGGCGAGCACCGCGGTCAGCAGCACCTGCTCGGTCGCGCCGACCGACGGGTACGGCAGCCGGATCTTCGTGCCGCGCAGCCGCTGCGGGGCCTCCAGGTACTGGCCGTCCGCGCGCTTCTCGATGACCGCGCCGAACTGCCGCAGCACGTCGAAGTGGAAGTCGATGGGCCGGCCGCCGATGTCGCAGCCGCCCAGGCCCGGGATGAAGGCGTGCCCGAGGCGGTGCAGCAGCGGACCGCAGAACAGGATGGGGATACGGCTCGAGCCCGCGTGGGCATCGATGTCAGCGACGTTGGCGCTCTCCACCCGGGTCGGGTCGAGCACCAGCTCACCCGGCTCCTCACCCGGACGGACCGTCACCCCGTGCAACTGCAGCAGGCCGCGTACGACCCGTACGTCGCGGATGTCCGGAACATTGCGCAGTCGGCTCGGCTCACCGCCCAGCAGGGCGGCCACCATCGCCTTCGGCACGAGGTTCTTCGCGCCGCGGACACGGATCTCGCCCTCCAGCGGGGTTCCGCCGTGGACAAGCAGGACATCGTCGTTGACGGTCATGTATCTCGCGTTCCGATGAGTCGGGCAGGGGGAGAGAGACAGAGTAATCGCCACGGACCCCCCTGAAGTAAGCCCGCGGACCACCCGGGAACGTCATAGCTGTGTCACAACACGAACGGTTGAGCCCCGGGCACGTGCGGTCACCGCCGCCGGGTGTGCGCCCGGGGGAGCCTCCGTGAGCCGTGACCTGCCTTCACCCGCCTACCCCGATTGCCTCCCCACAGCCCGGGAAGATGCGGGATCATGTCTGGCATGACCGAGGTGTCCTCGCTCACAGGGCGGTTGCTCGTGGCCACCCCCGCCCTGGCGGACCCGAACTTCGACCGTGCGGTGGTGCTCCTCCTCGACCACGACGAGGAGGGCTCGCTCGGTGTCGTCCTCAACCGTCCCACGCCGGTGGACGTGGGCGACATCCTGGAGGGCTGGGCGGACCTGACCGGGGAGCCCGGCGTCGTCTTCCAGGGCGGACCGGTCTCGCTGGACTCGGCCCTCGGCGTCGCCGTCGTCCCGGGTGACCCGGAGGCGAACGGCACCCCGCTCGGCTGGCGGCGCGTCCACGGAGCGATCGGCCTGGTCGACCTGGAGGCCCCGCCCGAACTCCTCGCCTCGGCCCTGGGCTCCCTGCGGATCTTCGCCGGATACGCCGGCTGGGGCCCCGGCCAGCTGGAGGACGAACTGGTCGAGGGTGCCTGGTACGTCGTCGAGTCCGAGCCCGGCGACGTCTCCTCGCCGTCTCCCGAGAGACTCTGGCGCGAGGTCCTGCGCCGCCAGCGCAACGAACTGGCGATGGTGGCGACCTACCCGGACGACCCGACGCTCAACTGAACCATGTGACCTTCAGTACCCTTGCGTTTATGAGCACTCTCGAGCCCGAGCGCGGGACTGGTACGGGGACCCTCGTAGAGCCGACGCCGCAGACCTCCCACGGTGACGGTGACCACGAGCGCTTCGCCCACTACGTCCAGAAGGACAAGATCATGGCGAGCGCCCTCGACGGGACGCCCGTCGTGGCGCTGTGCGGCAAGGTCTGGGTGCCGGGCCGCGACCCGAAGAAGTACCCCGTGTGTCCGATGTGCAAGGAGATCTACGACTCCATGGGCGCCGGCGGCGACGAGGGCGGCAAGGGCGGCAAGGGCGGCGGCAAGCAGTAGTCCGTCGGTCCGCCGTCCGAAGCGGGCGAGGCCCCCGGCGCGCCACGGCGCGCCGCCGGGGCCTCCGTGCGTTCGGGGGCGTTGCGGCGGTCGGGGGAGTGGCGGATCGGGCGCGTGGCGTTCGGGGGCGTACCCGTCGGGCGGGTGGCGTCCGGGGTGTGGAAGTCGCCGGGTGGCACTCGGCGGGTGGCGGTCGGGCGAGTGGCGCTCGCCGGGTGGCACTGCGGCGAGCGGCGGTCGCGTGAGCAGCGGCCGGGGGAGTCGCTCTCCCGCGAGTGGCACTCCGCGCGTGGTGGTCCGGTGAGTGGTGCAGACCTCTTGTGGTCGTGACCGCGGGCTCCCTAGCCTTCCTTGCTGTGCCGTACCGAAGGCCGTCCGGTGAATGCCGGGCCGCTCTCTGTGAATCTTGTGCGCCGATTTCCCGCGGCGGCGGGCCGGGCCGAACGGTGGGGGAGCCGACATGACTGCTGCGGAACTGATCCCGGCACCCCGGGCCGTACGGGCGCTCGCCGCCGGTTTCACGCTCGACGAGCACACCCCGCTGGCGGCCGGACCCGGCACCGAGACCACCGCGCGCTGGCTGCGCGCCACGCTCGGGGCCGTGACCGGCTTCGCGCTGCCGCCCGGCGAGCGCCGGGACGGCGGCACGATCCGGCTGGCCGTCGAGGACACCGGAGCACTCGGCCCCGAGGGCTACCGGCTGACCGTGGACGACGCCGGCGTGACCCTCCACGGCGGCGGTCCGGCCGGGGTCTTCTGGGGCGCGCAGACGCTGCGCCAGCTGCTCGGGCCCGAGGCCTTCCGGCGCGCCCCGCTGACGCCCGGCCGGCGCTGGACCCTGCCCGGCACGGTCGTCGAGGACACGCCCCGTTTCGGCTGGCGCGGCCTCCTGCTGGACGTCGCCCGGCACTTCCTGCCCAAGGACGGCGTGCTGCGCCAGCTGGACGTGATGGCGGCGCACAAACTCAACGTCCTGCACCTCCATCTGACCGACGACCAGGGCTGGCGCATCGAGATCCGACGCCACCCGAAGCTGACGGAGACCGGCGCCTGGCGCGCCCGTACGAAGCTCGGTCACCGCGCCTCACCGCTGTGGGACGAGCGGCCCCACGGCGGCTACTACACCCAGGACGACATCCGCGAGATCGTCGCCTACGCCGCCGAGCGGCATATCACCGTCGTCCCGGAGATCGACGTGCCCGGCCACTCGCAGGCCGCCATCGCCGCGTACCCCGAACTCGGGAACACCGACGTCATCGACACCACCGCCCTCACCGTCTGGGACACCTGGGGGATCAATCCGAACGTACTCGCCCCCACTGACAACACCCTGCGCTTCTACGAAGGCGTGTTCGAGGAGGTGCTGGAGCTCTTCCCGTCCGTCTTCGTCCACGTGGGCGGCGACGAGTGCCCCAAGGAGCAGTGGCGGCGCTCGGCCACCGCCCGGGCCCGCATCAAGGAACTGGGGCTGGCCGGCGAGGACGAGCTCCAGGCGTGGTTCATCGCCCACTTCGACCGGTGGTTGGCCGCGCGCGGGCGGCGGCTCATCGGCTGGGACGAGATCCTCGAGGGCGGCCTCGCGCCGGGCGCGGCCGTGTCCTCCTGGCGCGGTTACGAGGGCGGGATCGCCGCCGCCCGCGCGGGCCACGACGTCGTCATGTGCCCGGAGCAGCACGTCTACCTGGATCACCGTCAGGCCGCGGGCGAGGACGAGCCGGTGCCCATCGGCTTCGTGCGCACCCTGGAGGACGTCTACCGGTTCGACCCCGTGCCGCCGCAGCTCACCGAGGACGAGGCCCGGCACGTCCTGGGCACGCAGGCCAACCTGTGGTCGGAGGTGACGGAGGACCAGCAGCGCGTGGACTACCAGCTGTTCCCGCGGCTCGCCGCGTTCGCCGAGGTGGCCTGGAGTGCGCTGCCGGCCCCGGCCGAGCGGGACTTCGCCGGCTTCGAGCGCCGGATGGCCGTCCACTACCGGCGACTTGACGCCCTCGGCGTGGCCTACCGCCCGCCCGCCGGCCCCCGGCCCTGGCAGCGGCGGCCGGGCGTCCTGGGCCGCCCGGTCGACGGCCCGCCGCCGAACCGGTAGGCGCCCCCCCCCGCGGGCGGGGCCACAGGGTGTGGCCGGTGGTCGTCCACAGGGTGCCGGTGGTCGTTTTCCACAGCCCCCGCGGGGGTCGAACCGGTAGTGGCACAATCGCATCAGGGTCACCGAAGAGTGCCAATCGGCACCCTTCGGCGAAGCCGTGCGAAACCGGACCAACCAGCCGGTGAGGTGGGCGAACACCTCCTACCGGACCCGCGTCCTCAGCTGCCCGGAAGATGTGCCAGAGTTGCCACGTCCGCCCTGTCAGCACGTACCGTACGGCGCAACAGGCGGGACCAGGTGGGGCAGCGGGAAGGGGCAGCCGGTTTTGACCACGCACGCACCGCAGGCGGCGCAGCCCGTCACGCTGCCCACGACACTGGACGAGGCCGTGGAGGCCCTGACCGCCATGCCGGCCGCCGTGCCGGTCGCGGGCGGCACCGATCTGATGACCGCCGTCAACTCCGGGCAGCTCAGGCCCGCCGGACTGGTCGGCCTCGGCCGGATCAGCGAGATCCGCGGCTGGCAGTACCTGGACGGACACGCCCTGCTCGGCGCCGGGCTCACCCACGCGCGCATGGGCCGCCCCGACTTCGCCGCCCTCATCCCGGCGCTCGCCGCCGCCGCCCGCGCCGCCGGCCCGCCGCACATCCGCAACGCAGGCACGCTCGGCGGCAACATCGCCTCCGCCGCCCCGACCGGTGACGCGCTGCCCGTGCTGGCCGCGCTGGAGGCGACCCTGATCATCGCCGGACCGGGCGGCGCCCGCCGGGAGGTCCCGGTCTCGCACCTGCTGGCCGGGATGGACATGCTGCGCGGCGGCGAACTCATCGGCTACGTGCGCGTGCCGCTGCTGCACGCCCCGCAGGTCTTCCTCAAAGCCACCGGCCGCACCGGCCCCGGACGGGCCCTCGCCTCCGTCGCGCTGGTCCTGGACCCCGCGCGCCGGGGCGTGCGCTGCGCGGTCGGCGCCATCGCACCGATGCCGCTGCGGCCCCTGGAGGCCGAGCACTGGGTCGCCCAGCTCATCGACTGGGACAACAACCGCGCGATCGTCCCCGAGGCCCTGCACGCCTTCGGCGAGTACGTCGCGGCGGC
This sequence comes from Streptomyces sp. NPDC104814, assembly GCF_055583185.1. Classification (NCBI taxonomy): domain Bacteria; kingdom Bacillati; phylum Actinomycetota; class Actinomycetes; order Kitasatosporales; family Streptomycetaceae; genus Streptomyces; species Streptomyces sp. NPDC104814. Next base: position 84,643 of record NZ_JBVJOL010000008.1, read on the forward strand.
CTGCATCCCCGACCAGGCCCCGGCCGAGGACGGCTCCGTGCCGCAGCTGCCACCCGCCGTACTGCACCTGCGGCGCACCGTCGCCGCGCTGGCCCGACGAGCACTGGGGAGGGCGTTGTCGTGACCGACGACCAGCACGCTGAGGGCACCCCGCAGGGCGCCGGCCGCTGGGACCCGCTGCCCCAGGGCGACTACGACGACGGCGCGACCGCCTTCGTCAAGCTCCCCGAGGGCGGCATCGACGCGCTGCTCTCCGGTGACAGCCCGCTGGCCGCGCCCGGGCACGGCTATGTGCCGCCGCAGATAACGGTCGCCCCCGCCACCACCGCCGGCACCGACCCGGCCGCCACGGGCACGTGGAGCATGCCGGTGGACGGCGTGCAGTGGGGGTCGCCCCCGGCCGGTGACGTGTCGCAGACGGCCCCGGACGACCGGTTCGGCTACCAGCCCGGGGCGACCGGGCAGTGGAACTTCGCGGAGCACACGGACACGGACGCGTACGGCACCGGCGGCGCCCCGGCCTCCGCCGAGCCGGAGTCCGCGTCCGCGCCGGGTCACGACGTCACCGGTCAGTGGTCGATCCCGGTCGCCGGGGGCGATCTGCCGGACGAGTCCGGCGAGTACACGACGTCCTCGCTCGTCGAGCAGTGGGGCGGCACACCGCCGGCCACGCTGCCCGGAGGAGCGGCCGCACCCTGGGCGACCGGGGCGCAGGGCCACCCGTGGGACGCGCCGCAGCCCGAGGCGCCCGACGCGGAGGGGGAGCGGCACGCCGATCCGGCGCACGGCGGTGGGCACGCGTTTCCCGGACACTCCGGTGCGCACGTTGCCCCGTCGCACACCGGTCACTTCGCCGGACACGGGGACGAGTACGCCGCCGGCCCCGCGGACGCGCCGGTGACCGAGCCCTATCCGGCAGCCGCGCACACCGCCCCGGCTCCGGAGGCCCCCGCCGCGCCCGAGGAGCCCGGCACCGGGTCCCCCGCCGACGAGTCCGGGGCCGAGCCGTCCACGCCGTCCGCGGCCGCCGCCCAGGAGGCCGCAGGCGCCCAGGACGCCGCCGACACGCAGGACGCGGAAGACACGCAGGGGGCCCTCGACACGCAGGGCGTGCTCGACGCGCAGGGCGTCCTCGGCGCGCCGCCAGCCCCCGACGCGCAGCCGGATGGCGATGTGCAGCCAGAGGGCGGCGCGCAGGCGGACCCCGGCGCCGTGGACTCCGACGCCGACCCGGCCGCCGTATCCGCGCCGGAGCCGCCGGCCGACGAGGCACCCGCGGCGGAGTCGCCGGAGGCGGCCGCTGCGCGGGAGGGCGCCGAGGAGCCGTCCGCCGAGCCGTCCGGGGTGCCCGCGCACGAGGCGCCGGTCCCCGGCGAGTTCGCGCACGCCGACCGGCCGCCGCACGAAGCCCCACCGCCCCCGCACGACGAACACCCCCTCGCCTCCTACGTGCTGCGCGTCAACGGCGCCGACCGGCCCGTCGGCGACGCCTGGATCGGCGAGTCGCTGCTGTACGTGCTGCGCGAGCGGCTCGGGCTCGCCGGGGCCAAGGACGGCTGCTCGCAGGGCGAGTGCGGGGCGTGCAACGTACAGGTGGACGGCAGGCTCGTCGCCTCCTGCCTGGTGCCCGCCGTCACCGCCGCCGGCAGCGAGGTGCGCACCGTGGAGGGCCTCGCCGAGGAGGGGCAGCCCTCGGACGTGCAGCGGGCGCTCGCCCGGTGCGGCGCGGTCCAGTGCGGCTTCTGCGTGCCCGGCATGGCGATGACCCTGCACGACCTGCTGGAGGGCAACCCGGCGCCGACCGAGATGGAGGCCCGTCAGGCACTGTGCGGCAACCTGTGCCGCTGCTCCGGCTACCGGGGTGTCCTGCAGGCCGTCCAGGAGGTCGTCGCCGAGCGGGAGGCGCTGCGCACCGGCGACGGTGAGACGGACGGCGACGAGGCCCGTATCCCGCACCAGGCGGGCCCCGGCGCGGGCGGTGTGCACCCGAGCGCGTTCGAGGCCGGCGGCTCCTTCGAGGGCCCGGCCGGTTTCGAGGACCCCGCCGCCCCGCACGGGCACGACCAGCAGCCGTACGGACAGGGAGAGGACGGAGGCCAGGCGTGAGCAACGAAGCGGCCGCCGCGACCACGACCGCGGAGGCAGCACCCGCCCCCGAGCAGATCCCGCACGGCCTGGGCGCCTCCCTGCCGCCCGCCGACGCCCGCGCCAAGACCGAGGGGACCTTCCCCTACGCGGCCGACCTGTGGGCCGAGGGCCTGCTGTGGGCGGCCGTGCTGCGCTCACCGCACCCGCACGCGCGCATCGTGTCCATCGACACCACCCACGCGCGCGAGATGCCCGGCGTGCGGGCCGTCGTCACGCACGAGGACGTCCCCGGCAGCCCGGTGTACGGCCGGGGCGCCGCCGACCGCCCGGTGTTCGCCTCCGACGTCGTACGTCACCACGGCGAGCCCATCGCGGCCGTCGCCGCCGACCACCCGGACACCGCGCGGATGGCGGCCGCGGCCGTCATCGTCGAGTACGAGGTGCTCGACCCGGTCACCGACCCGGAGCACGCCTTCGAGGCCGAGCCGCTGCACCCGGACGGCAACCTGATCCGGCACATCCCGCTGCACCACGGCGACCCGGCCGCGGTCGGCGAGGTCGTCGTCGAGGGCCTGTACCGCATCGGCCGTCAGGACCCCGCCCCGATCGGCGCGGAGGCCGGTCTCGCGGTGCCCCGCCCCGACGGCGGCGTGGAGCTGTACACGGCCTCAACCGACCCGCACACCGACCGCGACGCCCTCGCCGCCTGCTTCGGGCTGGAGCCGGAGCGGGTGAAGATCGTCGTCACCGGCGTGCCCGGCGCGACCGCCGACCGCGAGGACCAGGGCTTCCAGCTCCCGCTCGGGCTGCTCGCACTGAGAACCGGCTGCCCGGTGAAGCTGACCGCGACCCGCGAGGAGTCCTTCCTCGGCCACGCCCACCGCCACCCCACCCTGCTGCGCTACCGCCACCACGCGGACGCCGAGGGCAGGCTCGTGAAGGTCGAGGCGCAGATCCTGCTGGACGCGGGCGCCTACGCCGACACGTCCTCGGAAGCGCTCGCCGCGGCGGTCGCCTTCGCGTGCGGCCCCTACGTCGTGCCGAACGCGTTCATCGAGGGCTGGGCGGTGCGCACCAACAACCCGCCGTCGGGCCATGTGCGCGGCGAGGGCGCCATGCAGGTCTGCGCCGCCTACGAGGCGCAGATGGACAAGCTGGCGAAGAAGCTGGGCGTGGATGCGGCGGAGCTGCGCCTGCGCAACGTCATGGCCACGGGCGACGTGCTGCCGACGGGCCAGACGGTGACCTGTCCCGCGCCCGTCGCCGAACTCCTCCAGGCGGTCCGGGACTTTCCGCTGCCGCCGCTGCCCAAGGACACCCCCGAGGAGGACTGGCTGCTGCCCGGCGGCCCCGAGGGCGCGGGCGAGCCGGGCGCGGTGCGGCGCGGCGTGGGGTACGGCCTGGGCGTGGTGCACATGCTCGGAGCGGAGGGCGCCGACGAGGTGTCCACGGCGACCGTGAAGGTGCACGACGGGGTCGCCACCGTGCTGTGCGCGGCGGTGGAGACCGGGCAGGGCTTCGCCACGCTGGCCCGGCAGATCGTGCAGGAGACCCTCGGCATCGACGAGGTGCACGTGGCGCCCGTCGACACCGACCAGCCCCCGGCGGGCCCGGGGTGCCGCGGCCGCCACACATGGGTGTCGGGGGGCGCGGTCGAGCGTGCCGCCAAGATGGTCCGTACGCAGCTGCTGCAGCCGCTGGCCCACAAGTTCGGCATGTCGACGGAGCTGCTCCAGATCACCGACGGCAAGATCACCTCGTACGACGGCGTGCTGTCGACGACCGTGACCGAGGCGATGGACGGCAAGGAGCTGTGGGCCACGGCCCAGTGCCGCCCGCACCCCACCGAGCCGCTGGACGAGTCCGGCCAGGGCGACGCCTTCGTCGGGCTCGCGTTCTGCGCGATCCGCGCGGTCGTGGACGTCGACATCGAGCTGGGTTCGGTACGGGTGGTGGAGCTGGCCGTCGCGCAGGACGTGGGCCGGGTCCTCAACCCCGCGCAGCTCGCGGCGCGGATCGAGGCGGGTGTCACGCAGGGCGTGGGCATCGCGCTGACGGAGAACCTGCGCACGCCGCGCGGTCTGGTCCGCCACCCCGACCTCACCGGGTACGCGCTGCCGACGGCCCTCGACGCGCCGGACATCAGGATCGTCAAGCTGGTCGAGGAGCGGGACGTGGTGGCGCCGTTCGGCGCGAAGGCGGTGAGCGCGGCGCCGGTGGTGGCCTCGCCGGCGGCGATCGCGTCGGCCGTGCGCGCCGCGACGGGCCGCCCGGTGAACCGGCTGCCGATCCGCCCGCAGGCGGCGGTGGTGAACCACTGACGGGGCCCGTTGTCAGTGGTGGGGCGTAGTGTTCTGAGTGCGGGACAGGGACAGGGAGTTCACCCGCACGGGGAAGCACACGGGGGAAGCATGAGCACGCACACCATCACCGCCAGGGGACCGGACACCGCGTCCGGGCTGGCCCTGGACCTGCCGCCCCGGCTGCTGGACGAGGAGTTCGGCGCCGGGCGGATCGTCCGCTTCGAGGAGATCGACTTCCCGCGCGTCCTCACGCACGAGCCGACCCGCCGTTTCCTGCGCGAGGCCGGCCTGCCGGAGGAGACGCCGTGGTTCCGGCTGGACATGGACGTCCCGCTGGCCACGCTGGAGGAGTACGCGGTGCACGAACTGCGGCTCGCCCCGGCCCCGCAGGAGGCTCTGCCGCCGGGAGCGGCCCGCCTGGTGCGCCTGGGCGAAGCCGTGGACGGCACCAGCCTGACCATCGACGGCGCCACGGGCACGGTCCTGTCCTGGCCCGGCCCCGGCACCACGGCACAACCCCTGAACGCCGACATCTCCAGCCTGGCCTTCCTCCTCTGGCTGGCCCACCGCCGCGAAACAGACACCCTCACCCACGCCGACACACCGGCGGCCCTGGGCATCTAGGGCCCCGCGTGACGGCACGCGAAAGGGCGGCGCCCTGGGAAGGCACCGCCCTTGCGTTCGCCTGGTCGGTCAGGCGCCGGAGGCCGTGGCGGGAATCGAACCCGCGTAACCCGCTTTGCAGGCGAGTCCCTGAACCACTCGGGCACACGGCCGGGTCGGGGTGGAGGCCCGTGGACTCCGTTCCGATCTCGGTGCTTTGACCGTACGGCGGGGCGGGAGGGGGCTCAAGGGAAACCCGGGTCGCGCAACGCGACTGCCATACGCCGTTCATGAAGGGGGGTCGGGACAGGGGCGCAACTCCGTTACGGGCCTTACCCTGGCGACCATGAGCGCCCTCGAACCGCGCGACGACGCTGTCGCCCACGACCAGGCCGCCGACCAGGCGCACGCGGGGACGCCCGCCGGCCGCGAGACCGTGCTGAGCCGGTCCTACCGGGCCCTGAGCATCGGGATCGTCTCCGTCATCGTGCTGATCGCCTTCGAGGCGACCGCCGTCGGCACGGCGATGCCGGTCGCGGCGCGCGAGCTGGACGGGCTGTCGCTGTACGCGTTCGCGTTCTCCGGGTACTTCACGACGAGCCTGTTCGGCATGGTGCTCGCCGGGCAGTGGTCCGACCGGCGCGGCCCGCTCACCGCGCTCACCTGCGGGATCGCCGCGTTCGGCGCGGGGCTGCTGCTGTCGGGGACGGCGGGCGCGATGTGGCTGTTCATCGCCGGGCGGGCCGTGCAGGGGTTCGGCGGCGGGCTGGTGATCGTCGCGCTGTACGTGGTCGTGGGCCGGGCCTATCCGGAACCGCTGAGGCCGGCGATCATGGCGGCGTTCGCGGCGGGCTGGGTCGTGCCGTCCGTCGTCGGCCCGCTGGCCGCCGGTGCGGTGACCGAACACCTCGGCTGGCGCTGGGTGTTCACCGGTATCCCGGTGCTCGTCGTCGTCCCGCTGGCCCTCGCGCTGCCGCAGATACGGCGGCGGGCGTCGGGGCCCGTGGACCACGGCGGCGAGGCGGCGGAGGGAACGACCTCCTTCGACCGCCGGCGCCTGCGGCTCGCGCTCGGCATCTCCGTCGGCGCCGGGCTGCTCCAGTACGCCGCACAGGACCTGCGCCCGCTGTCGCTGCTGCCCGGCGTCGCCGGGGCCGTACTGCTCGTGCCGGCGGTGCTGGGGCTGCTGCCGCGCGGCACGTACCGGGCCGCGCGCGGGCTGCCCTCGGTCGTGCTGCTGCGCGGGCTGGCGGCCGGGTCCTTCATCGCCGCGGAGTCCTTCGTGCCGCTGATGCTGGTCACGCAGCGCGGCCTCGCGCCGACGCTCGCCGGGCTGTCGCTCGCGGCGGGCGGCGCGACCTGGGCGCTGGGCTCGTGGGTGCAGGCCCGGCCGCGGGTGGAGCCCTACCGGGAGCGGTTGATGACCCTCGGCATGGTGCTGGTCGCCTCGGCGATCGCCGCCGCGCCGAGCGTGCTGATCGACGGGGTGCCGGTGTGGACGGTCGCCGTCGCCTGGGGGTTCGGCTGCTTCGGGATGGGCCTGGTGATCTCCTCCACCAGCGTCCTGCTGCTCCAGCTCTCCGCGCCCGAGGAGGCCGGCGCCAACTCCGCGGCGCTGCAGATCTCCGACGGCCTCTCCAACGCCCTGCTCCTCGCCGCCGGCGGTGCGGCCTTCGCCTCTCTGGGCGGCGGCACGGTGAGCCACACGGACACCCCGAGCGGGGGTGCGCATCCGGCCGCCTTCGCCGCCGTGTTCCTGCCGATGGCATGCGTGGCACTGCTGGGCACCTGGGTGACCACCCGGTTGCGCGAACACCGAGCACGGTGAACCGCCGCGGGTCGCTCAGCGCGGCGAACCCGCCGCAGGACCGGTCGCGGAAGCCGTGGCCCGCGCACGCAGGTCGAGCGCGGCAGACCCGTCGCAGGGCCCGGCGGAGCCGTGGTCTCCGCGCCCGCGGGCCGAGCGACGTAAACCCGTCGCTGGGCCGTAGTCTCCGCGCATGCAAGAGCTGACCGCTTCCCTCGACGCCCGTCTCGGACGGCCGCCGCCACCTTCCTGGCCGTGAACGGCGTGGATCTCGTCGGTTGCGATCAGGGCGTGGCGTATGACCTGGTCATCGATGTGGCCTTCGGTGAGGTGAGCGATGTGGGGATGATCGCGGGGCGGCTGAGGACGTTGTGACGTGAGTCCCACCCGCGGGCGAGGCGGGCTTGTCCGCGCGTGGTGCGGGCCGCGGCGCCGGTAGGGTGGCCCGGTTGTCATACGTAGCCGAGCCGCCACGACCTTGATCCCGGAGACCGTGACTACCACCGCCAGCTCCCCCTCGTCACACTCGCACCATCTGTCGCCCGCCTTCCCCGGCCGCGCCCCCTGGGGCACCGCCAGCAAGCTGCGTGCCTGGCAGCAGGGGGCGATGGAGAAGTACATCCAGGAGCAGCCGCGTGACTTCCTGGCGGTCGCGACCCCCGGCGCAGGCAAGACGACCTTCGCCCTGACGCTGGCGTCCTGGCTGCTGCACCACCACGTCGTGCAGCAGGTGACCGTGGTCGCGCCGACCGAGCACCTGAAGAAGCAGTGGGCCGAGGCCGCCGCCCGGATAGGGATCAAGCTCGACCCCGAGTACAGCGCGGGGCCGCTGGGCCGCGAGTACGACGGCGTCGCCGTGACCTACGCCGGTGTCGGCGTGCGGCCCATGCTGCACCGCAACCGCTCCGAGCAGCGCAAGACCCTCGTCATCCTCGACGAGATCCACCACGCCGGCGACTCCAAGTCCTGGGGTGAGGCCTGTCTGGAGGCGTTCGAGCCGGCGACGCGGCGCCTGGCGCTGACCGGTACGCCGTTCCGCTCCGACACCAACCCCATCCCCTTCGTGACCTACGAGGAGGGGGCGGACGGCATTCGCCGCTCGGCCGCCGACTACACCTACGGCTACGGCTCCGCCCTGTCCGACGGCGTCGTCCGGCCGGTCATCTTCCTCTCCTACAGCGGCAACATGCGCTGGCGCACCAAGGCCGGTGACGAGATCGAGGCCCGCCTCGGCGAGCCGATGACCAAGGACGCCATCAGCCAGGCCTGGCGCACCGCGCTGGACCCGCGCGGCGAGTGGATGCCGTCCGTGCTGCGCGCCGCCGACCAGCGGCTCACCGAGGTCCGCAAGGCCATCCCGGACGCCGGCGCCCTGGTCATCGCCTCCGACCAGGACTCCGCCCGCGCCTACGCCAAGCTGATCCGGGAGATCACCGGCCACAAGGCGACCCTGGTGCTGTCCGACGACACCGGCGCCTCGCAGCGGATCGACGACTTCAGCGCGAGCGACGACCGGTGGATGGTCGCCGTTCGCATGGTGTCGGAGGGCGTCGACGTGCCGCGCCTCGCGGTCGGCGTGTACGCCACGACGATCTCCACGCCGCTGTTCTTCGCGCAGGCCGTCGGCCGTTTCGTGCGTTCCAGGCGGCGCGGCGAGACCGCGTCGGTGTTCCTGCCGACCGTGCCCGACCTGCTCTCCTTCGCCAACGAGATGGAGCGCGAGCGCGACCACGTCCTCGACAAGCCGAAGAAGGACGGCGAGGAGGACCCCTACGCCGAGGAGGACAAGCTCCTCGCGGAGGCGGAGCGGCAGCAGGACGAGGACACCGGCGACCAGGACATGCTGCCCTTCGAGGCGCTGGAGTCCGACGCCGTCTTCGACCGGGTGATGTACAACGGCGCCGAATTCGGCATGCAGGCCCACCCCGGCAGCGAGGAGGAGCAGGACTACCTCGGCATCCCCGGCCTGCTGGAGCCCGACCAGGTGCAGCTGCTGCTGCAGAAGCGGCAGGCCAAGCAGATCGCGCACAGCAAGAAGAAGCCGGCCGAGGAGGCCGACCTGCTGGAGATGCCCGCCGAGCGGCGGCCGGTGGTCACGCACAAGGAGCTGATGGAGCTGCGCCGCCAGCTCAACACCATGGTCGGCGCCTACGTCCACCAGAGCGGCAAGCCGCACGGCGTCATCCACACCGAGCTGCGCCGGGTGTGCGGCGGCCCGCCGAGCGCGGAGGCCACGGCCGGGCAGCTGCGGCAGCGGATCGCCAAGGTCCAGGAGTGGGCGACCCGCATGAAGTGACGCGGGGGCGCGGACCGCGCGAGGGAAGGTCCGGCGACCCGTATGAAGTGACGCCGGCCCCGCGCCTGGAACGGCGCCCGGGCGACGTCCCGCAGGGGTGTGTGAGCACGGCCGTGCGCTGTACGTATCCGGACAAACACAGATGGTTCGTCTCGGCCATTGCCCGGATTCTGGACGGAGCCTTCCGCTGAGCGAACCGGCTTCGCTACTGTCCCGCTACGCACACGCCCCGTGGCAGAGCCGCCGCGGAGCGCAGCCGTGAAGCGACTGGGTCCGGAACGACCCGGACCGTCACCGATCGGCGGCCTTCGTTGCGCGTCACCGACGGGACTCGGTGGCGCATCCGTCCCTGTGGAGGCCCGCCGACCTCACCACTTGGAGGAGTGGGCGTCGTGACCGCGGAGACCTCTCAGACGCTCGACCGAGGACTACGGGTCCTCAAGCTGCTGGCCGACACGGACCATGGGCTGACCGTCACCGAGCTTTCCCACAAACTGGGGGTGAACCGGACCGTGGTGTACCGGTTGCTCGCCACGCTGGAGCAGCACGCTCTCGTACGGCGTGATCTGGGCGGCAGGGCCCGGGTCGGGCTGGGCGTGCTGCGCCTGGGCCGCCAGGTGCACCCGCTGGTACGGGAGGCAGCGCTGCCGGCGCTGCGGTCCCTGGCGGAGGACATAGGCGCGACCGCGCACCTCACGCTCGTGGACGGGACCGAGGCGCTGGCCGTCGCGGTCGTCGAGCCGTCGTGGACGGACTACCACGTGGCCTACCGTGCCGGTTTCCGGCACCCGCTGGACCGGGGCGCCGCCGGCCGGGCGATCCTCGCGGCCCGGGCCAACCCGCTGGGCGACCCCGGCTACACGCTGACGCACGGCGAGCTGGAAGCCGGCGCCAGCGGGGCCGCGGCACCGCTGCTGGGGCTGACGGGTGTCGAGGGCAGCGTCGGCGTGGTGATGCTCGCCGACGCCGTACCGGAACGGGTCGGCCCCCGCGTCGTCGACGCCGCCCGCGAGGTGGCGGAGGCCCTGCGCTGAGCGCTTGGGCCAAGCGCTTTGGCCCAACCGACAAACACCCGCGCCCCGCTTAGGCCGTTCCCATCACCCTGTGACGTTCCCTCCTCCGCATCATCAAGGGCCAGACAAGCCCGTGCGGTGAAGGGAGCGGCAGCGTGGACACAGTCGGCACGCAGGCGCCAGCAGGACAGCAGACAGGGCGGACAGGGCCCGTCGGCCGGTTGACCCGGCGGCAGGCGGTCGGCTCCCTCGTCGGGGACGCCGGGCGCAGCCCACTGCACCGGACCATGGGGGTCGCCCAGCTGACCTTGCTCAGCGTGGGCGCCACCCTGGGCACCGGGATCTTCGTCGTGCTCGGGCAGGCCGTGCCGGAAGCCGGCCCCGCGATCGTCGTGTCGTTCGTGCTGGCCGGCGTCACCGCGCTGTTCTCGGCGCTGTCGTACGCCGAGCTGGCCGGGATGATCCCGGGCTCCGGGTCGTCGTACAGCTATGCCTACGCCACCCTCGGCGAGCTGGTCGCCTGGGTGTGCGGCTGGTGTCTGATCCTGGAGTACGGCGTGTCCGTCGCGGCCGTCGCCGTCGGCTGGGGACAGTACGTCAACGAGCTGCTGCGGCTCACGCTCGGCGTGACCCTGCCGGCCTCGCTCAGCGCCCCGCCGGGCGCGGGAGGCACCCTCAACGTCCCCGCCGCCCTGATCGTCGTCCTCGCCATGGTCGTCCTGCTGCGCGGCGCCCGCGAGAGCGCCGTCGCCAACACGGTCATGGTCGCCGTGAAGATCGCCGCGCTGGTGCTGTTCTGCGCGGTCGCCTTCACCGCGTTCCGGGCCGGGAACTTCCAGCCGCTGTTCCCGCTGGGCGCCGCCGGCATGAGCGCCGGAGCGGCCTCGCTGTTCTTCTCCTACATCGGCTTCGACGCCGCCTCCACGGCAGGTGAGGAGGCCCGCAACCCCCAGCGCGACCTGCCCCGCGCGATCATCCTGTCCCTCGTCCTCGTCACCGCCCTGTACGTCCTCGTCGCGGTCGCCGCGCTCGGCGCGATGCCGTGGACGAAGTTCGCCGGCACCGAGGCCACGCTCAGCGAGGTGCTCGTGCAGGCGGTCGGCGGCGGCGACCTGTGGCCGGTGCTGCTGTCCGTCGGCGCCGTCGTCGCGACCACCAGCGTGGTGCTCACCGTGCAGTACGGGCAGATCCGCATCCTCTTCGCGATGGCCCGTGACGGGCTGGTGCCGCCGCTGTTCGCCCGCGTGCACCCGCGCACCGGTGTGCCCCGCGCCAACACCGTGATCGTCTCCTCGTTCATCGCGGTGCTGGCCGCGCTCGTGCCGCTCGGCAGCCTCGCCGACGCCACCAGCATCGGCACGCTCTTCGCGTTCATGCTGGTCAATCTGGCCGTCGTCCTGCTGCGCCGCCGCAACCCGGACGCGCCGCGCTCCTTCCGCGTCCCGTTCTCCCCCGTCACCCCGCTCCTCGGCGTCCTGTTCTGCGGCTACATGCTCTTCAGCCTCGGCGCCGGCACCTGGATCGCGTTCGGCGCGTGGATGGCGGTCGGTCTCGTCGTCTACGGCCTCTACGGCATCCGCCACTCCAAGCTGAACTCCGCCCGGGAGCAGGTGTGACCGCCCTGGACCTGTCCGCCGACGTCGTGGACCTCACCCGCGCCCTGGTCGACCTCCCCTCCGTCAGCGGGCAGGAGGCTCCGATCGCCGACGCCGTCGAGACCGCCCTGCGGGAACTGCCGCACCTGACCGTCGAGCGGATCGGCAACTCCGTCGTCGCCCGCACCCGCCTCGGCCGCTCCCGGCGGGTCCTGGTCGCGGGCCACCTGGACACCGTCCCGGAGGCCGGGAACCTGCCCTCCCGGCTCGCCGACGGCCGCGTCCACGGGCTGGGCGCCTGCGACATGAAGGGCGGCGTGGCGGTGGCCCTGCGCCTCGCGGCCGACGTCCCGGCCCCCTCCCGGGACATCAGTTACGTCTTCTACGAGTGCGAGGAGGTCGAGGGCGACCGCAACGGCCTGCACCGCATCGCCGCCTCGCACCCCGCACTCCTCGAAGCGGACCTCGCGATCCTCATGGAGCCCTCCGACGCCGGTGTCGAGGCCGGCTGCCAGGGCATCCTCACCGCCGACATCGTCGTGAAGGGTTCCCGCGCGCACACCGCCCGCGCCTGGCAGGGCGTCAACGCCGCCCACAAGGCCGCGGCCGTCCTGAGCCGCCTGGACGAGCACACGGCCGAGCGGGTCGTCGTGGACGGGCTGGAGTACCGGGAGGGGCTCAGCGCCGTCGCCGTACGGGCCGGGGTGGCGGGGAACGTCGTACCGGACGAGTGTGTCGTCACCGTCAACCTGCGTTTCGCGCCGACCCGTACACCTCAAGAGGCCGAGCATTACGTCCGCGCGCTCTTCCCGGAGTACGAGGTGCGGGTCACCGAGGTCGTCGCCGGTGCCCTGCCGCACCTGGACCGGGTCGGCGACCTCGTCGCGGCGCTCGGCGCGCGGCCGCGGCCCAAGCTGGGCTGGACCGACGTGGCCCGGTTCGCCGCGCTCGGCGTGCCCGCGCTGAACTACGGCCCCGGCGACCCGTCGCTCGCCCACACCCCCGGCGAGTATGTGCCCGTGGAGCATCTGCGCGGCTGCGAGGAGCGGCTCAGGCGGTGGCTGCGGTGAGCCCGGCGAGGGTACGCAACTGCAGCCACAGCACGAGCCGTTCGTCCGGGTCGCCGAGGTCGACGCCGACCTGCTGCTGGAGCTGCCTGAGCCGGTAGCGGCAGGTGTTGGGGTGCACGCCGAGCAGTTTCGCCGCGCCCGCCATGTCGCACCCGGCGTCGAAGAAGCACACCAGGGTGCGGGCGTACTCCGTGCCGTGCCGCTCGTCGTGGTCCAGCACCCGCCGCCATGCGCCCGCGCTCAACTCTCGCCGCTCGCCGAGCAGTTCGGTCAGCCGCAGCAGGACGACGCGCGGGCGCACCGTGTCCACGGACGCCACCGGCAGCTCCGGTCCGAGCAGCCGCAGCACCAGGTCGGCGTCGGCGCGCGAGTCCGCCGCCCGCCCGGGCTCCGGCACCACCTCGCCGAGAGCCGCCCGCACCGGCACCCGCAGCGCCTGTCCGGCCCGCGCCACGATGTCCTCGGCCAGCTTCAGATGCCGCTCCCCGGGCCCCGGCAGCAGCGCGTACACCACCCCGTCGAGGAGCACGCACGCGTGCCGCCCGTACCGCGCCTCGCACTGCAGGCGTACGACGTCCAGCAGCCGCAGCGCGGTCTGTTCGGCGTCGGGCAGGCCGGAGGCGCCGCCGAGGACGAACGCCGCGACCCGCACCGGGCCGCCCACGCCCAGCCGCCCGGCGGCCGTGTCGTCGGCGCTGCCGTCGAGGAGGCGGCGCAGCAGGTCGCCGCCCTGGTGCCGGGCGAGTTCCTGGGCGGCGCGGGACCGCAGCAGGAGCAGCGCCGCCGTGGACGCGCCCTGCGCGAGGGTCTGTTCGGCGTCGGGCGCGAGCCGGCCGTCGTCCACCACCCAGATCGAGCCGAGCGTCTCGCCGCCCGCCCGCACCGCGACCGCCAGCCGGGGCAGGTCCCCGGTGCGCAGCGCGGGCAGCCGCACCGGGCCGCCGGCCGCGAACAGGATCCGGTACTGCTCGGTGTTCTCCGTACTGACCGGCACCTGGAGGCCGAGGATGCCCTGGCGGCGGTCCTCGTCCACCGCCTGGCCCGGCACGGTCGAGTACGCCAGGATGCGCTGGCGCGGGTCCTCCACGGCCGTCGCCCCGCCGACCGCCGCGGCGATCGCGTCGGCCAGCGCGAACAGGTCCGCGAGACCGCCCGCGGCCGGGGCGGGCCCGGTGCCCGTCGCCGAGGCCAGCAGCAGGTGCACCTGGTGCCAGGCCGCGTCCTCGTCGACCGACAGCAGCGCCACCCCGTGCGCCTCGGCCACGTCCGTCGGCCCGCCCTCGCCGCGCACCACCACACCCGTCATCCCGGCCCGCGCCGCCTCCTCGACCAGGGGCCCGGCCTCCTGCGGCAGCACCCCGACCGCCAGCAGCAGCGCGCCCGGTGCGCGGGGCAGCGGGGTGTGGGCGTCGTACAGCAGGACGTCGGTGACGGGGACGGCGAGGCCGGCGGCCGCGGTGCGCAGCCGGACGGTGGGCCCGCCGACCACGTCCAGCAGGGCGCCGAGAGTGCGGGCGTCCATCGGGCTCCTTCGCGCATGGTTGGCCGATCTCGCAAGGAACCTACGCCGCTGTTGTCCGCTCGCACAACACATGGGCCCGCACCGGCTTCGAGACTCGAGCCATGACAGACACCGTGACGACCGGAGTCACCATCCGCACCGTCCACGACGTCGCCTCCCTCGCGGCCGTGGCCGACTTCTTCAGCGACGTGTGGCGCACCCCGCGCGTCGCGCCGCCCTACCCGGCCGAGGTGCTGCACAGCCTGGTGCACGCCGGGGGAGCGGTGCACGCGGCGCACGCCGGACCGCGGCTCGCCGGGGCGGCCGTCGCGGTGCGCGGCGCGGACGGCGACACGTACTCGCTGGTCGCCGCCGCCGACCGCGGCCTCGGGCACGCCGTGAAGCAGGCCCAGCGCGGATGGGCCGTCGGCATCGGCGCCCGCACCATGCGCTGGACCTTCGACCCGCTGGTCGGCCGCAACGCCCGCTTCAACCTGGTCAAGCTGGGCGCGGCCGGCACGGAGTACCTGGTCGACTTCTACGGCCGCATGACCGACGGCGTGAACGACGGCGACGAGAGCGACCGGCTGACGGTGACGTGGGACCTGACGGGCCCCTCACGGCCGTACGACCTCGACCGCGACCCGGCTCCGCACGGGCCGGTCGCCGCCACCGCCCCCGACGGCGGACCGCTCACCCGCCGCTCCCTCACCGACCGGCATCTGTGGTGCCGCGTCCCCGACGACATCGTCGCCCTGCGCGCCGCCGACCCGGTGCTCGCCCTGCGCTGGCGGTACGCGGTGCGCGAGGTGTTCACGCATGCCTTCGCCGACGGCTTCCGCGCGACCGGGATGTCCCGCGACGGCTGGTACACACTGACCCGCTGCGCTGGGGAGGCCGGCGCATGAGGCTGGAGCGCGCCGAGATCGTGCACGTGGCGATCCCTCTCGTCACCCCCTTCCGCACCTCCTTCGGCACGATGACGACGAAGGACACCTTCCTGCTGCACGTCGTCACGGACACGGCCGAGGGCTGGTCGGAGTTCGCCGCCGACCCCGAACCGCTGTACTGCTCGGAGTTCGTCGCGGGCGCCGAGCTCGTCCTGCGGGACTTCCTGCTGCCCCGCGCGGCGGCCCTGCCCCGGCTGACGGCCGCCGCCCTCGCCCCCGCCTGCGCGCAGATCAAGGGCCACGAGCTGGCGAAGGCCGCACTGGAGACGGCGGTCCTCGACGCCGAGCTGCGCTCCTACGGCATGCCGCTCGCGACGTATCTCGGCGCGGTGCGCGAGCGCGTGCCCGCGGGTGTCTCGGTCGGCATCCGGGAGTCCGTCGGTGAGCTGCTGGACGACGTCGAGCGCTATCTCGCCGAGGGGTACGTCCGGATCAAGCTGAAGATCGAGCCGGGCTGGGACGTCGAGCCGGTGCGGGCGGTGCGGGAACGGTTCGGGGAGGGCCTGCCCCTTCAGGTCGACGCCAACACGGCGTACACCCTCGCCGACGCGGAGCACCTGCGGCGCCTGGACGATTTCTCCCTGCTGCTGATCGAGGAGCCGCTGGAGGAGAACAACCTGCACGCCCACGCGCGGCTCCAGCAGCGGCTGCGCACGCCCGTCTGCCTCGACGAGTCCCTGCACAACGCCCGCGACACCGCCTCCGCGATCGCGATGGACGCCTGCCGGGTCGTCAACGTCAAACCGGCCCGGGTCGGCGGCTATCTGGAGGCCCGCCGGGTGCACGACGTGGCGCACGCGCACGGGGTGCCGGTGTGGTGCGGCGGCATGCTGGAGACCGGCATCGGCCGCGCCCCGAACCTGGCGCTGGCCGCGCTGCCCGGCTGCACCCTGCCCGGCGACACCTCCGCCTCCAGCCGCTACTTCGCCGAGGACATCACCGAGCCGTTCGTACTGAAGGACGGCCATCTGCCCGTACCGACCGCCCCGGGCATCGGTGTGGAACCCCTGCCCGAGGCACTGCGCCGCTTCACCCGCGACCGCCGGGACATCTACACCCACCGCCCGGTGCGGAGCGGACCGACCGCCTGACGGCGAGCGGGGGAGGGGGCGGGGGTCTGCCCGACGGCGACGGGCGGAGGGGTCGTGAGGCTGACGGCGACGGGGCCGGCGCCGGGTGGGGCCTGACGGCGGCGGGCGGGCGTGGGCCTGACGGCGGCGCCCCGGTTCAGGCAGGCGACGGCCCGAGTCGGGGAGCGGCCCCCGTCGCCCGGAGCTGGAGGCGGGGGCGGTATGACGCGACCGGCGCTGGAAGCGGAGGTGGCCTGTCGTGACCGGCGCCGGACGTGGGGTGGGGGCGCGTTAGATTGGCTTCGTGCTCTCTCGTCTCACACGCCTCCAGGCCCTCGCCGTCTGCGCGCTGCCCGTCGTGGCCCTGCTCGCCACGGCGGCGTTCGCGCCGCTGCCGTTCTCGGTGGCGCAGCCGGGTACGACGGCGAACGTGCTGGGCGACGACAAGGGCACACCGGTCATCACGATCACCGGGGCGCCCACCCGCCGCACCAGCGGCCAGCTGCGGATGACGACCATCGAGGCGACCGGCCCCGACGCCCGTGTCTCGCTCGGCGATGTCATCGACGGCTGGTTCGCCACCGACCGGGCGATCATGCCGCGCGACGCGGTCTATCCGAGCGGGCAGAGCGTCAAGGAGATCGAGCGGCACAACCTCGCGCAGATGGACCAGTCCCAGGACGCGGCGGCCAAGGCCGCGCTGGGCTACCTCCACCTCAGCGAACAGAAGGTCAAGGTCGATCTGAAGCTGGCGGACATCGGCGGCCCCAGCGCCGGGCTGTTCTTCGCCCTCGGTGTCGTCGACAAGCTCGACGGCGACGGCAGCGGTGGCGACCTCACCGGCGGCCGGACCATCGCCGGCACGGGCACCATCGACGCCGACGGCACGGTCGGCCCCGTGGGCGGAGTGGGCCTGAAGACGCAGGCCGCCCGCCGGGACGGGGCGACCGTCTTCCTCGTACCGAAGGCGGAGTGCTCCGACGCCAAGGGCGAGCTGCCCAAGGGCCTGCGCCTGATCCCGGTCACGACGCTGGAGAACGCGGTGGACGCGCTGGTCGCCCTGGAGAAGGGCCACGGCACGGTCCCGAGCTGCTAGGCCGGACCCGGGGTCGCGAGTCGCAGGCCCACCTCCACGAGGGTCCAGCCGAGACGGCTGCGCAGTTCCCGCCGGGGGTGCGCGGGGGGCTCGGGCGGGCTGTGGTGGTGCGTCTGCCGGTGCGAGGTCTCGGTGCGCTGGCGGTGCAGGACGAGGTGCGTGTGCGGGTCGAGCATCGAAGAGCCTCTCTCAGTCCGTGGTGAACGGGAAGACGTGCGTGTGGACGCGGACGTGCTCGGCGCCGGGGGACTCCTCCTGGAACCGGTACTCCTCGATCAACGTGTGCATCTTCTCGATGAGTTCGGCCGCCCGGGCGGGGTCAAGCCGCAGCGTGAAGTCGCTCAGGTCGGTGGCGTGGGACCAGACCGGCAGCCAGTCCTCGCGGGTGGCGACCCAGGTGGACACCTCCCGGGCGTGCACGCCGCCGATCTCGTGCAGATAGGTGTCCACCGCTCCCCGGGTGTCCGGGTCGGCCGACTGCAGCAGGGTCTCGTCGAAGCTGATCCCCTGGTCGACGGCGCGCCACCAGCGTTCCCGCCCCTTGCCGTGTTCCGGGGCGTCCTCCACGAAGCCGTGCGCGGCGAGCTGCCGCAGGTGGTAGCTGGTGGCCCCGCTGGACTCGCCGAGGCGCTCGGCCGGCCGGGAGGCGGTGGCCGGGCCGTGCACGCG
The DNA here is from genome assembly GCF_055583185.1 of Streptomyces sp. NPDC104814. Lineage (NCBI taxonomy): Bacteria > Bacillati > Actinomycetota > Actinomycetes > Kitasatosporales > Streptomycetaceae > Streptomyces > Streptomyces sp. NPDC104814. The sequence continues at coordinate 102,704 of NZ_JBVJOL010000008.1, forward strand.
CAGCGCACGGAGCAACACACCGCCTGCTTGGCCGCCCCGCCTGCTTGGCCGGCCCGCCTACTTGACCAGCCCCTGCTGCTTCATCCAGTCCAGCGCCACCTGGTGCGGGTCCTCCCCGTCCACGTCCACCTTCGCGTTCAGCTCCTGGGCCACCTTGTTGGTCAGCCGGGCCGTCAGCGGGGCCAGGACCTGGGCGATCGCCGGCCACTTCCGGAAGGTGGCGGTGTTGATCTCGGGGGCGGCGTTGTAGTTGGGGAAGAACTTCTTGTCGTCGTCCATCACCACCAGGTTCATCGAACGGATCCGTCCGTCCGTGGTGAAGACCTCGCCGTAGGTGCAACTGCCCTTCGCCGTCTGGGTGTAGATGATCCCGGTGTCCATCTGCGTGACGTTCTTCGCCGGGATGTCCATGCCGTACTTCTTCTCCATGCCCGGCAGCCCGTCCGCCCGGTTGGCGAACTCGCCCTCCACGCACAGCGTCACCGCGCCCGGGTCCTTCTTCGCCAGCGCCGCCACGTCCGACAGCGTCCTCGTGCCGTACTTCCTGTACGCGTCCTGGTTCATCGCCAGCGCGTAGGTGTTGTTCAGCCTGGACGGCGGCAGCCAGGTCAGGCCCTCCTTCACATCGGCGTCCTTCACCGCCTGCCACTGCTGCCGCGGGTCGGGGATCGGTGTGCTGTGCCCCTGGTAGGTGATCCACGCGGTGCCCGTGTACTCGTACATGGCGTCCGCGTCGCCCTTCTTCACCGCCTCCCGGCCGCCAATGGAACCCTGGATGCCGGTGCGGTCCACGACGTGCGCGCCGGCCGCCTGGAAGGCGATGCCCATCATCGCGCCGTGGATCAGGCTCTCCGTGAACGACTTCGACGTGACCGTCAGATCCGCGCCCTTGAGCGGCTCGCCCTTGCCGATCAGCCCGGGCTTGACGTCGTCGGACATGGGGGAGCCGCTGGTCAGCCCGCAACCGGCGGCCGTCAGCAGCACACAGCCCAGCAGGACGCGCAGCGGCCGTCTCACGTCCCCACCTCCAGCCCCCGCGGCTTCAGCAGCAGTTCCGCGAGCGACGCCAGCCAGTCCACCAGCAGGGCGAGCGCGACGGTGAGCACGGAGCCCAGCACCAGCACCGGCATCCGCTGGTTGGTGATCCCGGTCGTGATCAGTACGCCGAGCCCGCCGCCCCCGCCGAACGCGGCCAGCGTCGCCGTGCCGACGTTCAGCACCAGCGCCGTACGCACCCCGGCGAGGATCAGCGGCACCGCGAGCGGCAGTTCCACCCGCAGCAGCACTCCCAGCGGGGACATCCCGATGCCGCGGGCCGCCTCCAGCAGCGTCGGGTCGTTGGCGCGCAGGCCGGCGATCGTGTTCGACAGCACCGGCAGGATGGCGTAGACGATGATGCCGATCAGGGCGGCCCGGCGGCCGATGCCCAGCCAGATCACCAGCAGCGCCAGCAGACCGATCGCCGGAGTGGCCTGCCCCATGTTGGCGAACGCCATCGCCACCGGGGTCGCCCGGCGGAACAACGGGCGGGTCAGCAGGATGCCCAGCGGGATGGCGATGATCAGCACGAAGAACGTGGAGATCACCGTCAGCTGCACGTGCTGCCACAGCGCCTTGGAGACCTGGCCGCCCGACAGGGCGTTCTTCGAGATCTGGTCCAGGTCGGCCTGCTCGAACCACAGCCAGGTCGCCAGCAGCACGGCGACCAGCACGGCGGGCAGGAACGTCAGCTTCTGCCAGCTCACCCGCCGCCGCGCGGCGGGCCGGGCCGGGGGCGGCGGCTCCTCCTCGTCGACCCGGTCGTCCCTCAGCTTCTCGGCGTCGTTCATGCCTTGCGTCCCCCGGCCTCGCCCTCCTGCTCGGCGTGTGTCTGCGCCGCGCGCGCCTCCGCCAGTTCGTGCTGGTGCTCCATCGCCTCCAGCCGGTCCGCCTCCAGCAGTTCGTGCACGGAGTTCATCAGCGTCTCCATGTCGACGACGCCTGTGTACGCGCCGTGCCGCCCGGTCACCGCGACCCGCCCGGCGCTGTCGGTGAGGACCGCCTCCAGCGCGTCGCGCAGGGTCGCGTCCCGCGTCACCGTGTCGCTGACCAGCGTGCCCGCCCGCGCCAGCGAACCGCGGGCCCGCATCAGGTCGCCGCGCCTGAGCCACTTGTAGGGGCGTCGGCGCCGGTCGAGCAGCAGGATCTCGTTGGTGCCGCTCGAGCGCAGCAGCGCGAAGATCTGCTGCAGCGGGGTGTCCACGGTGACCGTCGGATAGTCGGTGATCTCCACATCCCTCACGCGGGTGAGGTTCAGCCGTTTCAGGGCCGCACCGGCGCCGACGAAGCCGGAGACGAAGTCGTCGGCGGGGTTGGTGAGGATGGCCTCCGGGGTGTCGAACTGCGCGATGTGCGAGCGTTCGCGCAGCACCGCGATGCGGTCGCCCAGCTTGATGGCCTCGTCGAAGTCGTGGGTGACGAAGACGATCGTCTTGTGCAGCTCCCGCTGGAGACGGATCAGCTCGTCCTGGAGGTGGTCGCGGGTGATCGGGTCGACCGCGCCGAACGGCTCGTCCATCAGCAGCACCGGCGGATCGGCGGCCAGCGCCCGCGCCACGCCGACGCGCTGCTGCTGCCCGCCGGAGAGCTGGCGCGGGTAGCGGCCGTGGAACTCCCCGGCATCGAGCCCGACCAGGTCCAGCAGCTCCTCCACCCGGGCGCGGATCCGGGACTTCGGCCAGCCGACCATCTTGGGTACGAGGGCGATGTTCTGGGCGACGGTCATGTGCGGGAAGAGCCCGGCCGACTGGATGGCGTAACCGACCTTGCGGCGCAGCTTCACCGGGTCCATGTCGGTGACGTCCTCGCCGCCGATGCGGATGCGGCCGCCGGTCGGCTCGATCAGCCGGTTGATCATCTTCAGCGTGGTCGACTTCCCGCAGCCGGACGGCCCCACGAAGATCACGGTCTCCCCGGCCTTGATCTCCATGCTGACGTTGTCGACGGCCGGATGGGGGTTGCCCGTATAGCGCTTGGTCAGGTTCTCCAGCTCGATGGCCGCCCCGGCGACGGACGCCGACGGCGCGCCGGAGCGGTCGGTCACCTCATGCGCGTCAGGCACGGATCCCCCTGGGGATGGTCAGCCGTCCGATCAGGACGTACGCGGCGTCGAACAGCAGGGCCAGCACGATGATCCCGAGGGTGCCCGCCAGCACCTGATTGAGCGCGTTCTTGCTGCCCAGCGAGGCCAGCCCACGGAAGATCTCGTTGCCGAGACCCGGCCCGGAGGCGTAGGCGGCGATGGCGGCGATGCCCATCAGCATCTGGGTGGAGACGCGGATGCCGGTCAGGATCGGCGGCCAGGCCAGCGGCAGCTCCACCCGCACCAGCCGGGCCGGCCGCGACATGCCGATGCCGCGCGCCGCGTCCACCAGCGCCGGATCGACCCCGCGCAGACCGACGATCGCGTTGCGCACGACCGGCAGCAGCCCGTACAGGGTCAGCGACACCACCGTCGGCGGCACGCCGAGCCCGACGACCGGGATCAACAGACCGATCATGGCGAGGGACGGGATGGTGAGGATGCTCGACGTGAGCAGCGTCGCCAGGTTGCCCGCCCACTCGCTGCGGTAGGTCGCCACCGCGATGAGCACGCCCAGCGCGGTCGCCAGCACCATGCACTGGAAGACGGCGCTGGCGTGTTGATAGGCGTCGGTGAGCAACTGCTGATGGCGGTTGCCGAGGTACTCCCAGAAGGTCACCGGCCTCATCCCCGTCGGGTCACATGGTCCGCTCCCGGTCCTCCGCCGCCTGCTGCACCAGCGGGATGACCCGCAGCGGCACGGGGTTCTCCATCACGATCGCGGTGGAGGCCCGGACGATGCCATCAAAGCCGACGACCCGGTCGATCACCCGCTGGAGATCGGCGTTGGAACGCGCCACCAGGCGGCACAGCATGTCCCCGGTGCCGGTCGTGGTGTGCAGCTCCAGCACCTCCGGCACGGACGCCAAGTGCGCCCGCACGTCCGCCCCTTGGCCCTGCCGGATCTGCAGCGTGGCGAACGCGGTGACCGGGTAGCCGAGGGCCGCCGGGTCCACCTCGGGACCGAATCCGCGGATGACTCCGTTCGACTGAAGCCGGTCCAGGCGCGCCTGCACGGTCCCGCGCGCCACCCCCAGCCGCCGGGACATCTCCAGCACCCCGATCCGCGGTTCCTGCGCGAGCAGCACGATGATGCGGCCGTCCAGATGATCGATCGCCACAGCAGCCTCCCCAGGTGGGCATCCTGTACAGAAAGGCCGACGACACGGCCGTATCGCTGAGCAGATTGCCCAGTGAATACGCGAACTATTGCGCACCTTGCAGAGCGGGGCCAGGCTTCGGCTATGACGCAGACCACACACCACACTCCCGACACCGCCCGGCAGGCCGACCCCTTCCCGGTCAAGGGAATGGACGCGGTCGTCTTCGCCGTGGGCAACGCCAAGCAGGCCGCGCACTACTACTCCACCGCCTTCGGCATGACGCTGGTCGCCTACTCCGGACCGGAGAACGGCAGCCGCGAGACCGCGAGCTACGTGCTCGAGAACGGCTCCGCCCGGTTCGTGTTCACCTCGGTGATCAAGCCCGCCACCGCCTGGGGCCACTTCCTGGCGCAGCACGTGGCCGAGCACGGCGACGGGGTCGTCGACCTCGCCATCGAGGTGCCGGACGCGCGCGCCGCCTACGCCTACGCCATCGAGCAGGGCGCGAAGAGCGTCGCCGAGCCGTACGAGCTGAAGGACGAGCACGGCACCGTCGTCCTCGCCGCGATCGCCACCTACGGCGAGACCCGCCACACCCTGGTCGAGCGCACCGGCTACGACGGCCCCTACCTGCCCGGTTACGTCGCCGCCAAGCCGATCGTCGCGCCGCCCGCCCAGCGCACCTTCCAGGCGATCGACCACTGCGTCGGCAACGTCGAGCTCGGCAAGATGGACGAGTGGGTGGCCTTCTACAACAAGGTCATGGGCTTCACGAACATGAAGGAGTTCGTGGGCGACGACATCGCCACCGAGTACTCGGCGCTGATGTCCAAGGTCGTGGCCGACGGCACCCTGAAGGTGAAGTTCCCGCTCAACGAGCCGGCGATCGCCAAGAAGAAGTCCCAGATCGACGAGTACCTGGAGTTCTACAACGGCCCCGGCTGCCAGCACATCGCGCTGAACACCGGTGACATCGTCGAGACCGTGCGCACCATGCGCGCCGCCGGCGTGGAGTTCCTCGACACCCCGGACTCCTACTACGACACGCTGGGGGAGTGGGTCGGCGAGACCCGCGTGCCCGTGGACACCCTGCGCGAGCTGAAGATCCTCGCCGACCGCGACGAGGACGGCTACCTGCTGCAGATCTTCACCAAGCCGGTCCAGGACAAGCCGACCGTCTTCTTCGAGATCATCGAACGCCACGGCTCCATGGGCTTCGGCAAGGGCAACTTCAAGGCCCTGTTCGAGGCGATCGAGCGCGAGCAGGAGAAGCGCGGCAACCTCTGAGCCGCGCTCGGCACCGGGAAACGGTTCGCTGTCGTCCGCGGCACCGATCGGGCCGGTCGCGCAGCTCCCCGCGCCCCTTCGGGGGGCGCGGGGCAGCCGGCCGGCGTCAACGGGGGAGCCCGGTCTCCGGCGGCTCGCCCAGCGCCGCCAGCGCCGTGCGGGCCTCCCGCACGCCCAGCGGCGAGAAGTACGGGTTGATCCGCAGCGCCTCCTGCAGATGCCTGCGGGCCGGGCCCGCCTGCCCCAGGGACTTCTCGATCATCCCGCGGTGGTAGGCGTACGGCGCGCTGCGCACCGTGCCGCCGTGCTCCCGGTCCGTCGCGGTCGCCGCGTACCGCAGCGCCTCCGTGTCCTGCCCCGCCCGGTGCAGCGCCCAGCCCAGCGCGTCGGCCACGTCGATGCCCGGCTGGCGCTGCCACTCCGTGCGCAGCAGCCGCACCGCCTCAGCCGGGTCCCCGTGGTCCGCCTCCAGCCGGCCGAGGACGACCGAGTCGTCCACCCCGCCCGCCTCCCGCAGCCGCACCCGCTCGCGCAGCAGGTCGTAGTTCACCCGGGCCGGCTGCGTCAGCCCCAGCGACTCGTACAACTCGCCCAGTTCCAGCGCGTATTCGGGCAGCGGCTGCCGCCGCAGCGCCACCCGGTACGCGTTCAGCGCCTCCGAGGTGCGCCCCAGCGCCGCCAGCGCCCGCCCCTGCCCGGCCTGCGCCGCCCGCTGGTCCGGGTCCAGCCGCACCGCCTCCTCGAAGTGCCGCAGCGCCGCGTCCGGCTCGCCGCGCTCGAACGCCAGCTGCCCCGCCCGCTCCAGATACGCCGCCTGTTCGGCCGGCCCCCGCGCGGCCGCCGCCGCGTCCGCCAGCGCCGCCGCCGCGTCCTCCCGCCGGCCCTGGTCCCGGTACACGCCCGCGGCCCACGCCCGCACCGCCGGACCGGAGGGCGCCGCCGTCAGCGCGTCCAGGGCGCGCCCCGCCGCCTTGTAGTCACCGAGCCCGGTACAGGCGTCGATCAGCGCCGGATACGCCGTCCACCGCTTCGGCTGCGCCTTCAGCGCCTCCTCCGCGAAGCCGCGCGCCGCCCGGAAGTCCCGCCGCGCGTCCGCCAGCACCGCGAGCCCCTCCAGCGCCCCGGCGTTGCCCCGCGCCCGCACCGTCAGCGAGGTGCGCAGCGCCCGCTCCGCCTTCGGGAACGCCCCGGCCGCGTCCGCCGTCCGGCGCCCCTGCTCCACATACGCCGCGCCCAGCACCGCCCAAGCCGCCGCGTCCTTGGGATGTGTGCGCACATACGCCTCCCGGTCCCCGATCAGCGCGTCCAGACCGGGCAGCGCCGCCGGCACCCCGGCGCGCACCGCGGCCTGCGCCTGCGCCCCCGGGGCCGGCGCGGGCGGCGGCCCGGCAGGCCCGTCGCCGGGCCACAACGCCAGCGCCCCGCCGAGCACGAGGGAGCCGGCGAGCGAGGCGAGAAGGACCCGGACGGGCCACCGGCGACGCACGGGCGCGGCGGCTTCCACGGCACACTCCTGGTTCTCCATGAGCCTCACTGTGCGTCGCCGCCCCGGCCGTCCCCGGGCATACGGCGGCCGAGGTACACGGGGTTCACACCGATGGCCCCGGGTGCGAACCTGTGATCATGAGCCGTATCGAAGCGCCCCGCGACGAGCAGACCGGCAACCTCGTCGACCGGCTGCGCGCCGCCCTGCCGGCCGAGGCGGTCCTCACCGACTCCGACGTCACGGCCTCCTACGCCCACGACATGGCGAGCTTCTGCCCGGCCGGCACCCCGGCCGTCGTGGTCCTGCCGCGCACGGTCGAGCAGGTGCAGCACGTGATGCGCACCGCCACGGAACTACGCGTCCCGGTCGTCCCGCAGGGCGCCCGCACGGGCCTGTCCGGCGGTGCCAACGCCACCGACGGCTGCATCGCGCTGTCCCTGACCAAGATGGACCGCATCCTGGAGATCAACCCCGTCGACCGCGTCGCCGTCGTCGAACCGGGCGTGATCAACGCGACGCTCTCCCGCGCGGTGAACGAACACGGCCTGTACTACCCGCCCGACCCCTCCAGCTGGGAGATGTGCACCGTCGGCGGGAACATCGGCACCGCCGCCGGCGGCCTGTGCTGCGTGAAGTACGGGGTGACCGCGGAGTACGTCCTCGGTCTCGACGTCGTCCTCGCCGACGGCCGGCTGATGTCCACCGGCCGGCGCACCGCCAAGGGCGTCGCCGGATACGACCTGACCCGGCTGTTCGTGGGCGCCGAGGGCTCCCTCGGCATCGTCGTCAAGGCCGTCCTCGCGCTCAAGCCGAAGCCGCCCGAGCAGCTGGTACTGGCGGCGGAGTTCGCCTCGGTGACCGCCGCCTGCGACGCCGTCTGCACGATCATGGAGGCCGGGCACGTCCCGTCACTCCTCGAACTGATGGACTCGACGACGGTCCGGGCGGTCAACGACCTCGCCCACATGGGCCTGCCCGAGACCACCGAGGCCCTGCTGCTCGCCGCCTTCGACACCCCCGACCCGGCCGCCGACCTCGCCGCCGTCGGAGCGCTGTGCGAGGCGGCCGGCGCCACCCAGGTCGTCCCCGCCGACGACGCCGCCGAGTCCGAACTGCTCCTCCAGGCCCGCCGGCTGTCCCTGACGGCCCTGGAGGCGGTGAAGGGCACGACGATGATCGACGACGTGTGCGTGCCCAGGACCCGGCTCGGCGACATGCTCGCCGGCGTCGAGCGCATCGCCGAGAAGTACGACCTGACGATCGGCGTGTGCGCGCACGCCGGCGACGGCAACACCCACCCCACCGTCTGCTTCGACGCCGCCGACCCGGACGAGTCGCGGCGCGCCCGCGAGTCCTTCGACGAGATCATGGCCCTCGGCCTGGAACTGGGCGGCACCATCACCGGCGAACACGGCGTGGGGGTACTGAAGAAGGAGTGGCTGGCCCGGGAGATCGGCCCCGTGGGCGTGGAGATGCAGCGGGCCGTCAAACAGGTCTTCGACCCGCTGGGCATCCTCAACCCCGGGAAACTCTTCTGAGCCGTCCCGGCTCACCGGGCGAGCAGCTGGTCGAGCGCGTCGTCGATCCCCAGCTGCTCGCTCTCACTGCCCGGCGGCACCACCCGCAGGGTGCGCTCCAGCCACGCCGAGACCTGGGCGGCCGGCGCCTCCAGCAGGGCGTCCCCGTCCGGGGAGCTGAGCGCCACCAGCACGACAGCGTGCCCGTCGGCCTTCGTCGGCCACACCCGCACGTCCCCGTGCCCGCACGGCCGGAACACGCCCTCCACCAGCAGCTCCCTGGCGAACGTCCAGTGCACCGGGTGGCCGGAGTCGATGTGGAAGGTGATGTGGACGGCGTAGGGGTCGTCGGTGCGGTAGGCCAGACGGGCCGGGACGGGGACGGCACGCTCCGGCGACAGGATCAGCCGCAGCTCCAGTTCGCGCTCCACGACGGTGTGCATGGTCGACCTTCCTCTCGTGTCGGGGGCCCCGGTGGCGGGCCCGCACGAGGGAGAGGGCGCGGCGCCGCGAGCATTACGCGGGTTCCGGGGATTTTTTTCCCGGGCGGTGAAGGAAGGGGTACGGCGTTGCCCGGAAAGGGGTGGGTACGGCGGGAGAGGCAGTGGCGCCGGTCCTCGTCTGATAGATGTGGAGGCCGCCATACGACCCCCTCGACAGATACGGGACGACGGACATGAGCGCCCCAACCCCGGCCCCCGGCGACGACCGGCCCCGCGAAGGCTATTACCCGGACCCGTCCATCCCCGGATACGTCCGGTACTGGAACGGTGCCGCCTGGGTACCGGGCACCAGCCGTCCGGCGCCGACGGACGGCGAACTGCTCACCCCTCCGCCGGGCGCCCGCCCGGCGGTCCCCACGGTCGAGGAGACCGGCCCGCACTTCTTCGACGAGGACCCGCAGCCGGCACCCGCTGCCGGGAACGCCGGCACGGCGACACCGGACGGCCCGACGCCGGGCGGCGCACCGGGCAGCCCGATGCCGGGCGGCGCGGGCGGTGTTCAGCAGGGCGGCCCGATGCCGGGCGGCACCGGCGGTGCTCAGCAGGGCGGCCCGGTGCAGGGACCCGTGGCGGGAGGCGCCGGGCACGGCGGTCCGCAGGGGCCCGTGGCGGGCGGTGCCGCCCCGGGCGCAGGGCCGGGCCCGGCCCAGGCCGGCGGCGGTGGTGGTGTGGTGCAGGCCGGTGCCGGGCAGACCTGGCCGGAGCCGGCGTCCTCGTGGGGTGCCGACCGGTCCCGGCAGTCCGGCTTCGGCGGCGAGCAGGACCGGCGCGTCTCGTGGGGCGCGGCACCGGGCACCGACCCCCGCCTCCCGGGCGACGGCCGCCCGACACCGGGACCAGTTGGTGTGCCGGGTCCCGCCGGTACGCCGGGTGCGGCCGGGGCGCCAGGTGCGGCAGGCACCCCGGGCTCGGCAGGTATCCCCCTCGCGGCGGGCACCCCCGGCTCGGCAGGCGCCCCCGACTCCGGCTCGGCCGCCGTGCCCGGCTCCGCAGGCACGTCGGGCTCGGCCGCAGCTTCGGGTTCCGGTTCGGGCTCGGGTGATGTGCCCTCCGACGGCACGTTCGTCTTCCGGCGGCCGACCGGTGCGGCGGGCGCAGGCCAGGGCGCCCCGCCCGCCGCCGCCTCCTCCTCCGGCGGCGGTGCCCGGCCCCGCGCGGGCCGCGAGTCCGACGAGGGCACGATCACGTTCCGGGCGGTCGCCCCCAAGGGCGGGACGCCCTCCGCCCCGGCGGCCCAGCCTCCGCAGGCCGGCCCCGGCGCGGCAGCGCAGGCCCCCCGGAGTGCCGCCCGCGCGGCGGGCTTCGGTGCGCCCGGCACCGGCGGTGCAGGCGACCGCGCCGGCGGGACGCAGACGCCGGGCGCCGCCGCGGGAGTCACAGCCACCCCGCCGTCCGGCCCCCAGCGCTCCACCCCCGCCCCGGCCGCGCCCACTTCCACCGCCACCGCCCCGGGCATCCCCCACCAGGGAGCCGCACCCCAGCCCACCCCCGGCCACCAGCCCACCCCCGGCCACCAGCCGGTCCCGGCCCAGCAGCCCGCCGCCGCGGGTGCCCCCGCCCCGCTCGCCACGCCGGTCACCACCGGGCCCGGAGGCGGGCAGGCCTCCTGGGCGCAGCAGGTCCACCACCTGGCCGGGGCCGGGGACGGCGAGCAGCCGGTCGCACCCTGGAAGCCGCCCGTCGAGGACGTCTTCCAGGCCGCCGCCCGGCGCCAGGCGTCCGCGCGCCCCGCGGGGCTGGGCAAGCGGCTGGCCGCCCGGCTGATCGACACGCTGGTGCTCGGCGCCCTCGTCTCCGCGGCCGCCGTACCCCTCGGGACGAAGGCCGCCGACCACATCGACGAGAAGATCGACGCGGCCAGGCTGTCCGGCCGCGAGGTCACCGTCTGGCTGGTCGACGGCACGACCGGCGTCTACCTCGGCATCGTGCTCGCGGTCCTGCTCGTGGCCGGCGTCCTGTACGAGGCGCTGCCGACCGCCCGCTGGGGCCGCACGCTCGGCAAGAAACTGCTCGGCCTGGAGGTGCGGGACATCGAGGCGCACGAGCCCCCGGCGTTCGGCGCCGCGCTGCGCCGCTGGCTGGTCTACAGCATCCCCGGCCTGCTCGCCGTAGGGGTGGTGGGTGTCCTGTGGTGCCTGTTCGACCGCCCGTGGCACCAGTGCTGGCACGACAAGGCGGCGCACACCTTCGTCGCCGGCTGAGGGAACGTCACCCGGCGTCCCGGGCCCGCTACTCCGTCCGGCCGCCCGCCGGGTGCACGGCGTGGGGCTTCGGGGTCCACTCGGGCCATGAGCAGCGAACCGCCCCACGGCTCCGGCCCGCCGCCCGACGACGACCCGTTCCGGAAGCAGCCCCCACCCGGCCCGGGGCAGGGCTCGCCGTACGACAGCCCGCCCCCGTCCGGCCCGGGGCAGGGCTCGCCGTACGACAACCCGCCCCCGTCCGGCCCGGGCCAGGGCTCGCCGTACGACGCGCCCTACGGCGGTGGTCAGGCACCGCCTCCGCCCTACGGCTCCGGCGGGGGCGGCTACCCCGGCGATCCCCTGGCCGGTATGCCGCCGCTCGCCGACAGCGGCAAGCGCACGCTGGCGAGGATCATCGACATGATCCTCGTCGGGATCGTCGTCTGGCTGCTCTCCTGGGGCTTCGGCGTCAACGAGTACACGATGAACGACACCAAGATCGAGGTCAGCAAGTCGATCGGGGAGTCCTTCGTCGCCGCCGTCCTCTACATCGCCTACGACACCTTCATGATCACCAGGTCGGGCCAGACGCTCGGCAAGAAGTGGCTGAACATGCGGGTCGCGGTCCTGGACAACGGCCAGAACCCCTCCGTGCAGACGTCGCTGATCCGGGCCGCGGTGCTGTGGGTCCCGTTCGCCTTCTGCTGCGCCTGCATCTGGACGGTGATCTGCGGAGGCTGGAGCTTCTTCGACAAGCCCTACAAACAGGGCCTGCACGACAAAGCGGCCAAGACGGTCGTCGTCACCACCCGCTGACGCCCCGTCAGGGCAGGCTCAGCGCACCGACGCCGTCGGCTGCGGCACCGCCTCCTCGGCGGCACCGGACGCCGGTGCCGCCCGGGAGGGCGTGGGAGCCGGAACGGTCACCGCGACCAGCAACCCGAGCGCGAGGGCCGCAACGGCTATGACCGCGATCGCCGGTCCCGAACTCGTCTGCGACAGCAGCAGCATGGCGAGCGTCGAGAAGATCACGGTGGTCGAACCGTAGACGAGCTGTGCGACGGTCGGACGAGGCATGGCAATCGTGTCCTCGGAAGCGGGGATGTGCTCGACTCTATTCGCGTGCATGCCCGAGGGGAACGAACGGTAAGCGTGACCTGACCAACAGTGCCGGTGCACGGGGGGCGCACCGAGTCACCGTCGAAGCGTGTCGGAGCGACGACAGGACGAGCGCCCGGTGTCCGTAAAGCGAACCCCATCTCCGCATAGTGCACTTGACTTGTTCAAGTCAAGGTCTGTCTTTTCTCTCAAACCTCTAGTCAAATGTCGTCACTTGATTACACGCGTTGATCACCGCGCGCGGTCCCCCGCCATGACCAGGGCCCCCTTCCGCGTGCGCTCACGCGGGGGAGGAACTCAAGTGACCAGTAGATCCTGGACGTACAGAGCGGCGGCGATCGGCGTCGCGCTCGCGGCGGCCTCCGCCGGTTTCACCACCTTCGCGGTGGCCGAGGCGGCCACGACCGCCCGTGCCGCGAACGTGGACCGGCACGACCCGGCGCCGGTGAAGCAGCAGAAGCACGACCTGGACGGCCCGCTGAGCAAGACCCAGGAAGCGCAGCGCCGGGAGGCGCTCGACCAGGTCATATCGGGCAAGGCCCAGGTGAAGGACAAGAACGGCTCCAAGGTCGTTCAGCTCAAGGGCAAGAAGGGCGACAGCAAGTACGTCGAGCTGGGCCGCGAGAAGACCGACAAGATCTTCACCATCCTGGTGGAGTTCGGCGACCAGACGGACCCCAAGTTCGGTGGCACGCCCGGCCCGCTGCACAACACGATCGCGGCGCCCGACCGCACCAAGGACAACTCCACGGCCTGGCAGGCGGACTACAACCGCCAGCACTTCCAGGACCTCTACTTCGGCACCGGCAACAACGTCGAGTCGGTGAAGAAGTACTACGAGAAGCAGTCCTCGGGCCGCTACTCGGTCGACGGCGAGGTCGCCGACTGGGTCAAGGTGCCCTACAACGAGGCCCGCTACGGCAACAACGCCTGCGGCTCCACCAACTGCCCGAGCGTGTGGAACGTCGTCAGCGACGGCCTGAACGCCTGGGTCGCGCAGCAGAAGGCGGCCGGCCGCACCGACGCCCAGATCAAGGCGGACGTCGCCCAGTTCGACCAGTGGGACCGCTACGACTACGACGGCGACGGCAACTTCAACGAGCCCGACGGCTACATCGACCACTTCCAGATCGTCCACGCCGGCGAGGACGAGTCCGCGGGCGGCGGCGCGCAGGGCAAGGACGCGATCTGGGCCCACCGCTGGTACGCCTTCGGCACCGACGCCGGCGCCACCGGCCCCGCGAGCAACAAGCTGGGCGGCGCGCAGATCGGCAACACCGGCCTCTGGGTCGGCGACTACACCATCCAGCCGGAGAACGGCGGCCTCGGCGTCTACGCGCACGAGTACGGCCACGACCTCGGGCTGCCCGACGAGTACGACACCGCGGGCGGCGAGAACTCCACCGGCTTCTGGACGCTGATGTCCTCCGGTTCCTGGCTCGGCCGCGGCAAGGACGCCATCGGCGACCTGCCCGGTGACATGAACGCCTGGGACAAGCTCCAGCTGGGCTGGCTCAACTACGACACCGCCAAGGCCGGCAAGCAGTCCAGCCACAAGCTGGGCGTCGCCGAGTACAACACCTGGAACAAGCAGGCGCTCGTGGTGAACCTGCCCGACAAGGCGGTCACCACCACGGTCGTCCAGCCCGCCCAGGGCAGCGCCCAGTGGTGGAGCGGCAGCGGCGACGACCTGAAGAACACGCTGACCCGCAGCGTGGACCTCACCGGCAAGAAGTCGGCCGCCCTCACCCTCGACGGCTGGTACGACATCGAGGCGAACTACGACTACCTCTACACCGAGGTCTCCACCGACGGCGGCGCCAACTGGACCGCCCTCGACGGCACGGTGAACGGTCAGCCGATCCCGCGCGACGGCAGCGACAAGCCGGCCCTGACCGGTTCGGTCGACGGCTACAAGAAGCTGGCGTACTCGCTGGACGCCTACGCGGGCAAGAAGATCGACCTGCGCTTCCGCTACCAGACGGACGGCGGCGTCGCCCTCAAGGGCTTCGCGGCCGACGAGATCGCGGTGACCGCCGACGGCGCCACCCTGTTCTCCGACAACGCCGAGAGCGCGGACCCCGCGTGGACGGCGGCCGGCTTCTCCCGCATCGGCGCGTCCTTCACCAAGGACTACGCGCAGTACTACATCGCCGAGAACCGGCAGTACGTGTCGTACGACAAGACGCTGAAGACCGGTCCGTACAACTTCGGCTTCTCCACGACGCGTCCGGACTGGGTGGAGCACTACCCGTACCAGAACGGTCTGCTGATCTGGAAGTGGGACACCTCGCAGGCGGACAACAACACCGGCACCCACCCCGGCGCCGGTCTGATCCTGCCGATCGACTCCCACCCGGAGGCGCTGCGCTGGAAGGACGGCACGCTGATGCGCGGCCGCATCCAGTCCTACGACGCGCCCTTCAGCCTGTACCCGACGGACGGCATCACGCTGCACAAGGCGGACGTCGCGACGAAGATCTGGCCGTCCTCGGGCGTGTCGGTCTTCAACGACCACGCGAACACCTACTGGGACGCCTCGAACCCGGCGTCCGGGGTCAAGGTCACTGACACCAACACCCGGATCCAGATCGTCAAGGAGGCCAAGGACGGCTCCACGATCAACCTCCTGGTCGGCCCCGCGGTGAAGTAGTCTCCATTTCCGCAGGTCAAACGCTTATCGGCGGCAACCCCCTGGCGGGTTGCCGCCGATCGTGTTTAGGTGCGTGCTGTGACTGTCTTATTGACACCGGCGTCGATACCGGCGCCGCAGCCGACCGGAACGGGGATGTGACCAGATGGCCGCAGGAGGTTTCTGCAAGCTGCCGAACGGCACGGTGGTGGTGGCGCTGAACCTGCCCAGCCCCGCCGGCGACGGCCCCGCCGGCGTGCGGGTCCTCGTCCACGCCCAGAACCGGGCGCGCGCCCTGACCCGGCTGCGCAACCTGGGACTGCGGGCGGTCTACCTACGCGGCAACGCGGCCCCACCGACCCCGGACGAGATCACGGCCGTGCTGCACCACCCCGACGGCCTGGTGTGGCGCACCGCCCCGGACCACGGTGTCAACGCACCCGACCTGGCCACTGAGCTGTGGCACCCGATCCGCTCCCTCCTGCGCCGCCCCACGCCCCAGACCTGAGGTCCGGAGTCCGGATCGCCCCGGCGTGGCGGGCCGGCTCAGCCGTGGGCCACCACCGGCTTGCCGGTGAGTTCCACGCCTGCTTCGCGCAGCTCCTCGAGTGCGCGGTCGGTGGTGTCCTGGGCCACTCCGGCGGTCAGGTCGAGCAGGACCTGGGTGCGGAAGCCTTCCCGGGCCGCGTCCAGCGCGGTGGCCCGTACACAGTGGTCGGTGGCTATCCCGACGACGTCGACCTCGTCGATCTCCCGGGCCCGCAGCCAGTCGGCGAGCTGCGTGCCGTTCTCGTCGGCGCCCTCGAAGCCGCTGTACGCGGCCGTGTAGGCGCCCTTGTCGAAGACGGCGTCGATCGCGCCGGAGGCGACGGCGGGCGCGAAGTTCGGGTGGAAGCCGACGCCCTCGGTGCCGGCGACGCAGTGCGCCGGCCAGGAGCGGACGTAGTCGGGCTCGTCCGCGAAGTGGCCGCCGGGCGCGATGTGGTGGTCCCGGGTGGCCACCACGTGCCGGTAGCCGGCGGGCGCCTGCCCGATCAGCTCGGTGATGGCGGCGGCGACGTCGGCACCCCCGGCCACCGCGAGGCTGCCTCCTTCGCAGAAGTCGTTCTGCACATCGACGACGATCAAGGCGCGACGCATGGCTGGGTCCTTCGGCTATGGGCTCTTCGGGTTCCTGCGACAGGGGCTGTCTACCCCTGCCTGACTGCGGGCAGTCACGGACTGCCCGCGCCGCCCGCCGGGGGGCGGCCTGCGCCCCCCGGACGACGACAGCCGTCCTACATGTACTCCGTCGGCAGCACCGGCTCCCCGCGGGAAAGCTGCGTCGCGGACAACG
Source organism: Streptomyces sp. NPDC104814 (assembly GCF_055583185.1). Taxonomy (NCBI): domain Bacteria; kingdom Bacillati; phylum Actinomycetota; class Actinomycetes; order Kitasatosporales; family Streptomycetaceae; genus Streptomyces; species Streptomyces sp. NPDC104814. The sequence continues at coordinate 118,991 of NZ_JBVJOL010000008.1, forward strand.
GCAGACCGGCGCGTGCCGCCGCGTGCCGGTCCCGGGCGACATCCAGCGGCTCGCGTCCCACGACCTCGCCCCCCTTCACCAGCTCGACCAGCAGCTGCCGGTCCGCCAGCTCGGTCGGCACCGTCCCGGTGCCCACGACCTCGGCCTCGGCCACGCCGTAGGCGTCGAGCCGGCGCGCGGCCCACTTGCGGCCCCCCACGGACGTCTTGCCGCCGGAGGACTTCTTCGCCACCGCCTTCAGCGGCGAGCGCGGGTCCGCGGTCTCGGCCCGGGCGACCAGCTTGTAGACCATGGAGGACGTCGGGTGCCCGGAGCCGGTCACCAGCTGCGTGCCCACGCCGTACGCGTCCACCGGCGCCGCCGCCAGCGAGGCGATGGCGTACTCGTCGAGGTCCGAGGTCACGATGATCTTCGTGTTCGTCGCGCCCAGCTCGTCCAGCTGCTGCCGCACCCGGTGTGCGACCAGCAGCAGGTCGCCGGAGTCGATGCGCACCGCGCCCAGCTCGGGTCCGGCGATCTCCACCGCGGTCCGTACGGCCTCGGCGACGTCGTAGGTGTCCACCAGCAGCGTGGTGCCCCGGCCCATGGAGTCGACCTGGGCCTGGAAGGCGTCCCGCTCCCGGTCATGCAGCAGGGTGAAGGCGTGCGCGGAGGTGCCGACGGTGGGGATGTTGTAGCGGAAGCCGGCCGCCAGGTCGGAGGTGGAGGTGAACCCGCCGACGTACGCGGCGCGGGCCGCGGCCACCGCGGACAGCTCGTGGGTGCGCCGGGCGCCCATCTCGATCAGCGGCCGGTCGCCCGCCGCCGACGACATCCGGGACGCGGCCGCCGCGATCGCGGAGTCGTGGTTGAGGATGGAGAGGATCACCGTCTCCAGCAGCACGCACTCGGCGAAGGAGCCCTCCACCCGCAGGATCGGCGAGCCCGGGAAGTACACCTCGCCCTCGGGATAGCCCCAGATGTCCCCGGTGAAGCGGTAACCGGCGAGCCAGTCCAGCGTCCCGTCGTCGACGATCGCGCGTTCCCGCAGGAAGCCGAGCACATCGGCGTCGAAGCGGAAGTTCTCCACCGCGTCCAGGACGCGTCCGGTGCCGGCGACGACGCCGTAGCGCCGGCCGTCCGGCAGCCGCCGGGTGAAGACCTCGAACACGCTGCGCCGCCCGGCCGTGCCGGCCTTCAGGGCGGCCTGCAGCATCGTCAGCTCGTAGTGGTCGGTGAAGAGCGCCGTCGAGGGAACGTCCACCGGCAGCCCAAGGTCCGCTGTGTTCATGGGGAGGATGCTACCCCCATCTCGTCACTCTGACGATTTTGGTCGCGTGTGATCTGCACCCGCCCCGAATCACGCACCACCGGGGGGCGGTTTGTGCGAGTACCCCCCGCAGGTGGCAGCATGGGCAGTGTGACGGCAGCCGCACCCATCGAGATCGAGAAGACCGAGTCGGCGGAAGAGGTGTCCGCCGTACCCGAGCCAGACGTTCCCTGGGTGACGATCGTCCACAACGACCCCGTCAACCTCATGAGCTATGTGACCTACGTCTTCCAGACGTACTTCGGGTACTCCAAGGACAAGGCCACCAAGCTCATGCTCGACGTCCACCACAAGGGCAGGGCGGTCGTCTCCAGCGGGAGCCGCGAGGAGATGGAACGCGACGTGCAGGCCATGCACGGCTACGGTCTGTGGGCCACCCTTCAGCAGGACCGGAAGTAGCGAACCTCCTCCATGCCAGGAACCTTCGAACCGCTCCCCGGCGGCGGCGCGGCCGTCGCACTCGACGACGTCGAGATCTCCATCATCCGCTCCCTCGCGGTCCAGCTCCTGGAGCTGATCGGCCCGGGCCCCGCCGCGGACGCCCCGGCCGACCCGCTGGCCGAGCTGTTCGCCGAGGGCCCGAGCGAACCGCCCTCCGACCCGGTCCTCAAGCGTCTGTTCCCCGACGCCTACACCGACCCCGAGGAGCAGCCGGCGAGCTCGCGGGAGGCGGAGGAGCGCGCGGCGCACTCCGCGGAGTTCCGCCGCTACACCGAGAACGACCTGCGGGCCGGCAAGCGCGAGAACGCCCTCGCGGTGATCCGCTCGCTGGACGCCCTGAACTCCGCGGGCGACGGCGGCGCGGTGCTCAAGCTCTCCCCGGAGGAGTCCCGGCGGTGGCTGGGCGCGCTGAACGATCTGCGCCTGGCGATCGGCTCCCGCCTGGAGATCACCGACGAGGACGACACGGATCTGCTCTACCGGCTGCCCGACGACGACCCGCGCAAGCCGATGGTGATGGCGTACCTGTGGCTCGGCGGTCTCCAGGAGACGCTCGTCACGACCCTTATGCCCTGATCCGTCCCCGGAGAGTGTTCGCTCAGAGGACGCTCAAATCCGGATAACGATCGTATGAAATCGCCGCCCCCGTTCGTCCGTTTCGGGTGGCCTTTGTCCGGTTCTCCCTGTGTGATGCGTCACAGGGCGTACCTGTGATCTCTGTTGCGGCCGTGATAAATCTTCACGACCGCCCGGCGAACACCACCCATGTTCAGCCGGGTGCGCCACCGAGCCGGCAACCGCCGGCCAGGCACGAGCAGGCGCACGTGAAGCCCGCTCAGCTCCATTTCATCCGGGGGGATCGAGACCCGATCCGAGGCCGACTCAAGGCCCGGATCGGCATGGAGAAAGGCGCACCACACATGACCTCTGCGCAGGTCGACAAGGGGACCACCCCCGAGGAGGGGTACGAGCGCGGGCTCGGCAGCCGGCAGGTCCAGATGATCGCGATCGGCGGAGCCGTCGGCGTGGGTCTGTTCCTGGGGGCCGGGGCGAACATCGCCAAGGCGGGCCCCAGCCTCATCCTGATGTACGCCCTCGCGGGCGTCATCATCTTCTTCATCATGCGGGCGCTCGGCGAGCTCCTGCTCTACCGTCCGGTCTCGGGCTCGTTCGCCGAGTACTCGCGTGAATTCCTCGGCCCGTTCTTCGGCTACTTCACCGGCTGGACGTACTGGCTGATGTGGGTCGTCACCGGCATGGCCGAGCTGACGGCCGCGGCGATCTACGTGAACTACTGGTTCCCGGCCGTCCCGCAGTGGGTCACCGCACTGGTCTTCCTGGTGATCCTGTTCGGCGTGAACCTGATCTCCGTGAAGCTCTTCGGTGAGCTGGAGTTCTGGTTCTCGATGGTCAAGGTCACCGCCCTCATCGGCATGATCGTGATCGGCCTGGGCGTGCTCACCTTCGGCTTCTCCTCCGCCGGTGACACCGCCGCCGTCTCCAACCTGTGGGCCTTCGACGGCTTCTTCCCCAAGGGCATCGGCTCCTCCCTGATGACCCTGCAGGGCGTGATGTTCGCCTACCTCGCCGTCGAGCTGGTCGGCGTCACCGCCGGCGAGTCCGAGGACCCGGAGAAGACCCTCCCCAAGGCGATCAACACCCTGCCCTGGCGCATCGCCCTGTTCTACGTCGGCGCCCTCACCGTCATCCTGTGCGTGGTGAAGTGGACCGAGTTCGCCGCCGGCGTCAGCCCGTTCGTGAAGGCGTTCGCGGAGATCGGCATCCCGGCCGGCGCGGGCATCGTCAACTTCGTCGTGCTCACCGCGGCCCTGTCGTCGTGCAACTCCGGCATGTACTCCACGGGCCGCATGCTGCGCACCCTGGCCGACAACGGCGAGGCGCCCCGCGCCTTCCAGAAGCTGTCCTCCACCAAGACGCCGGCGTTCGGCATCACCGTCTCCGTCGGCTTCATGGCCATCGGCGTGGTGCTGAACTACATCGTCCCGGAGAAGGCCTTCGGCTACGTCACCTCCGTCGCCACCGCGGCCGGCATCTGGACCTGGCTGATGATCCTGGTCAGCCACGTGCTGTACCGCCGCGCGGTGGTCGCCGGCCGGCTGCCCGCCTCCGCCTTCCCCGCCCCGGGCGGCGCGAAGTGCTCCTATGTCGCCATCGTGTTCCTCCTCTTCGTCACCGGCCTGATCGCCTACGACAGCGAGTCGCGCATCTGCCTGTACGTCATGGCCGGCTGGGCCGTCGCCCTCGGCATCGGCTGGGCCGTGCTCAAGGCGCGCAACCCGGAGGTCACCCAGCGCCGCGAACCGGAGCTGGACCGGGTCGGCTGAGCCACCCCGGGACGTCCCGCCGCAAGGAGCTCTCGTGGCGCCCCGCTGCGGCCGCCGCTCAGGACGTCCGGCATATGGGCCGTTTCGTACCAACCCTCGGTACGAAACGGCCCTTCTGCTTATCCTGAGCCCCATGCTGACCATCACCCAGGCCCTCCACGACCAGATCGTCGCCCACGCCCGCAAGGACCACCCCGACGAGGCGTGCGGCGTCATCGCGGGCCCGGCGGGCACGGACCGCCCCGAGCGCTTCATCCCCATGCTGAACGCGGCCATGTCGCCCACCTTCTACGAGTTCGACTCGGGCGACCTGCTCAAGCTCTACCGCGAGATGGACGACCGCGACGAGGAGCCGGTGGTCATCTACCACTCCCACACCGCCACCGAGGCCCACCCCTCGCGCACCGACATCTCCTACGCCAACGAACCCGGCGCCCACTACGTCCTCGTCTCCACCGCCGACACCGACGGCCTCGGCGAGTTCCAGTTCCGCTCCTTCCGGATCGTGGACGGCGAGGTCACGGAGGAGGAGGTCAGGATCGTGGAGTCCTACTGAACAGGCCGCGTCCCACCCTCGCGTCCCACCCTCGCGTCTCACTCACCGGACGAATTCGGTCCGGCATGCGGAATCACACTCCGGGTCCGGGCACGGGAATCGATACGATGAGCCCATGGTTCTTCTCGACGTGAGCGACAAAGCGCCGGGCACGCTGCTCGTGGCGCGGCTGCACGTCGACCTGTGCAGGCTGAACAGCGCCATCTGTTGATCTTCCGCTGCCGCCGTCCGACCGTGGCCGCGGCGCTCCCGCAGTGCCGAAATCCCGGGGGCACCCCCGGGTGCGCGCGCCTGACCGAACCGACGACACCTTCCGACAGGAGCCCTGAGCCATGGCCATCGAGGTCCGCATCCCGACCATCCTCCGCACCTACACCGACGGCCAGAAGGCGGTGCAGGGCAAGGGCGACACCCTCGCCGAACTGTTCGCCGACCTCGAGACCCGGCACGCGGGCATCCAGGCCCGCATCGTGGACGGCGAGCAGCTGCGCCGCTTCGTCAACGTCTACCTCAACGACGAGGACGTCCGCTTCCTCGACGGCATCGACACCAAGCTCACCGACGGCGACAACGTCACGATCCTGCCGGCCGTGGCCGGCGGTATGGCCTGACCCGCGATGCGCTACGACTCCCCGCTCGCCGCGGTCGGCAACACCCCCCTGGTGCGCCTGCCGCGGCTGTCGCCGTCCGAGGACGTGCGCATCTGGGCGAAGCTGGAGGACCGCAACCCCACCGGCTCCGTCAAGGACCGCCCGGCGCTGCACATGATCGAGCAGGCGGAGAAGGACGGCCGCCTCACGCCCGGCTGCACGATCCTCGAACCCACCAGCGGCAACACCGGCATCTCCCTCGCCATGGCCGCCAAGCTCAAGGGCTACCGCATGGTCTGCGTGATGCCCGAGAACACCTCGCAGGAACGCCGTGACCTGCTCGGCATGTGGGGCGCGCAGATCATCTCCTCCCCGGCCGCGGGCGGCTCCAACACCGCCGTACGCGTCGCCAAGGAGCTGGCCGCCGAGCACCCCGACTGGGTGATGCTCTACCAGTACGGCAACCCCGACAACGCCGGCGCGCACTACGCGACGACCGGCCCGGAGATCCTCGCCGACCTGCCCTCCGTCACCCACTTCGTGGCCGGACTCGGCACCACCGGCACGCTCATGGGCGTCGGCCGCTACCTGCGCGAACACAAGCCGGACGTGAAGATCGTCGCCGCCGAGCCGCGCTACGACGACCTGGTCTACGGCCTGCGCAACCTCGACGAGGGCTTCGTCCCCGAGCTGTACGACGCCTCCGTCCTCACCACCCGCTTCTCCGTCGGCTCCGCCGACGCGGTCACCCGCACCCGGGAACTCCTCCAGCAGGAGGGCATCTTCGCGGGCGTCTCCACCGGCGCCGCCCTGCACGCGGCGATCGGCGTCGGAAAGAAGGCCCTGAAGGCGGGCGAGTCCGCCGACATCGTCTTCGTCGTCGCCGACGGCGGCTGGAAGTACCTGTCCACCGGCGTGTACACGGCGGCGACGACCGAGGAAGCGATCGAGACACTGCAAGGCCAGCTCTGGGCCTGAGGCGCCGGATCCGGCAGGCCCCGCTCGGGCGCTAACCCGCCAGGTGACGGACCTGGTCCCACAGGACCGGGTCCACCACGCCCACCCGGCGGCGGAAGTCGCCCACCGGCACCTCCCGCAACTCGTCCGTCTGCAGGAAACTCGCCCGGCCCTGCGCGTCCCCGACCGAACCAGGCGGCAGCGGGATCACCCCCGACCGCTCGTCGTGGTACTTCGTGCTGATCTTCGCCACCCGCACCCGCCGGCGGCGCACCGACAGCACCAGACACGGCCGGTCCTTGCTCTCCGGCCCGTCCTCGTACGGCACCTGGGCCCACCAGATCTCCGCCGGCCGCGGCCGCAGCGCCGCCGCGGCCCGCGCCGCCGACCGCGCACGCCGCGCCCCGCGCCGCCCCCGGCCCCAGCCGTCCACCAGCACGGCGACGAGAGCCAGCAGCAGCACCGCCGCGAGCGCGAGCCACCAGGACGTGTCCATACGACGACGTTACCGGCGTACCTCACACAGCGCGCCCTTGCGGTCACAGCGATCGGCCGCCCGGACGCGCCCGGAACCGGCAAGTTCCATCCGAACCGGTGACAGCGCAGGTGAGTTCGCCCACAACAGCCCTTGGCGGAGGAGCGACCGGGACTTTTGCGCCTTACGCTCGACGCACCGCACGACCCCCGTCGCCCCCTTTCTTCCGGTTCCCCGCCAGCGGAGGTTTCTGCTTCATGAAGCTCACCGTCGTCGGCTGCTCGGGGTCGTTCCCGTCCGCGGATTCGGCCTGCTCGAGCTACCTCGTCGAGGCCGACGGCTTCCGGTTGCTCCTCGACATGGGCAACGGCGCCCTGGGCGAGCTGCAGCGCCACTGCGGTCTCTACGACCTCGACGCGATCTTCCTCAGCCATCTGCACGCCGATCACTGCATCGACATGCTCGGGTACTTCGTCGCGCGCTACTACCGCCACGACGGCGGCCGCTGCGAGCCCCTGCCGGTCTACGGCCCCGAAGGCACCGAGCACCGCCTGACCACGGCGTACGCCGACACCCCGTCGGCCTCGTCCATGAGCGAGGTCTTCGACTTCCACACGGTCAAGGCGTCCACCTTCGAGCTCGGCCCCTTCACCGTGCACACCGAACGCGTGGCCCACCCGGTCGAGGCCTACGGCATCCGCATCGAGCACCGCGGGAAGGTCCTGACGTACTCCGGGGACACCGGCGTCACCCCCGCCCTGGACGAACTCGCCCGGGACGCCGACCTGTTCCTGTGCGAGGCCGCGTTCACGCACGGCAAGGAGTCCATCCCCGACCTGCACCTCAACGGCCGCGAGGCCGGCGAGACCGCCGCCCGCGCCGGGGCCCGCCGCCTGGTCCTCACCCACATCCCCCCGTGGACCGACCCCCAGGCCAACCTCACCGACGCCCGCGCGGTGTACTCCGGCCCGGTGGACCTGGCGGCCCCGAGGAAGTCGTACGAGATCTGACCCCGCGCCCGGCACAGCAGAAACGATCCCGGGCACCTGTCGGGGCACCTGCCCGGGCCGTTGCGCGGGCACGGAAAAGGCCCCCCGGAGCGCCCAGTGCTCCGGGGGGCCTTCGGGTGCGGGGAGGCTACTTGGCCTCGGCCTTCTGCAGCTCCGCCAGTTCCTCGTCCGACTCCCGGCCCGGGGTCGGCAGGTTCCACTTGGTGATCGCGAAGCGGAAGACCACGTAGTAGACCGCCGCGAAGCACAGGCCGACCAGGGCCAGGCCCCACGGGTTGCTGGCGATGCCCAGGTTCAGCCCGAAGTCGACCGCGCCCGCCGAGAAGCCGAAGCCGTCCCTCATGCCGAGCGCCCAGGTCAGCGCCATGGACACACCGGTGAGGACCGCGTGGATGGCGTACAGCACCGGCGCGATGAACATGAACGTGAACTCGATCGGCTCCGTGACACCCGTGACGAACGAGGTCAGCGCGAGGGAGAACATCATGCCGCCGACGACCTTGCGCCGCTCGGGGCGGGCACAGTGCACGATCGCCAGACAGGCGGCCGGGAGCGCGAACATCATGATCGGGAAGAAGCCCGTCATGAACTGGCCCGCGTGCGGGTCGCCGGCCAGGAAGCGCCCGATGTCACCGCTCTTGCCGTGGTACTCACCGGCCTGGAACCAGGGGAAGGAGTTCAGCAGGTGGTGCATGCCGATCGGGATCAGCGCCCGGTTGGCGACACCGAAGATGCCGGCGCCGACGGCACCCGACCCCACCAGCCACTCACCGAAGTTGTGCAGACCCGTGCCGAGGACCGGCCAGATGTAACCGAAGACGATGCCGAGGACCAGGCCCGCGAACGCCGACAGGATCGGCACCAGACGGCGGCCGCCGAAGAAGCCCGCCCAGTCGGGCAGCTTGGTGCGGTAGAAGCGCTGGTAGATCAGCGCCACGACGATGCCCATGACCACGCCGCCCAGGACCTTGGCGTCCACCGGCGCGTCGACCATGACGACCTTGCCGTCGACCGCCGTCGCCACCTTGGGCAGGTTCTTGTCGGTGAACGTGCCCAGCACGTTCTTGAAGACCAGGTAGCCGGTGACCGCCGCGAGGGCCGTCGAGCCGTCCGACTTCTTGGCGAAGCCGATCGCGATGCCCACCGCGAACAGCAGCGCCATGTTGTCCAGGATCGCGTTGCCGCCCGCCGCCATGAAGCCGGCGATCTTGGTGACGAACGTGGGGAACGACGCCCGTCCCAGCATGTCCGGGTTGCCGAGGCGGACCAGCAGGGCCGCCGCGGGGAGCACAGCGACCGGCAGCATCAGGCTGCGGCCGATGCGCTGCAGGACCGCCATCGGCCCGGCGCCCTTCTTCTGTGCGGCGGGTGCCGCGCTCGCCGTGGTCATCAACTTCCTCCATTGGGCAAGGCGCCGCCAGGGGACACGGTGAGGACGGCGGCGTCTTCGGGAAATGCGCGGCGAACCGACGCATGGTCTACACCACTCAGTGGTGTAGACCTGTTGTAGCACGATGAAGGCGGCGTAAGGAACCCGCGATTCCGCGACCGTGACATCACGGCGCGTACCGGACGCAGGTCATCACGAAAAGGCCCCCGAACCGGCACGGTTCAGGGGCCCCGGTGAACGGCGGCGACGATCTCAGGCCCGCGGTCAGGCCTTCGTGGCGTCCTCCACCTCCTCCTCCGGCTCCCGCCCCGGCGTCTTCAGATCGAACTTCGTGATCGCGAACCGGAACACCGCGTAATACACGACCGCGAAGCACAGACCGATCGGAATGATCGCCCACGGCTTCGTCGCCAGATTCCAGTTGATGACGTAGTCGATCAGCCCCGCCGAGAAACTGAAACCGTCGTGCACCCCCAGCGCCCACGTCACCGCCATCGACACACCCGTCAGCACCGCGTGCACCGCGTACAGCAACGGCGCGATGAACAGGAACGAATACTCGATCGGCTCCGTGATCCCCGTCACGAACGACGTCAGCGCCACCGACAGCATCAGACCGCTCACCTCCTTACGGCGATGCGGCTTCGCCGTGTGCGCGATCGCCAGCGCCGCCGCCGGCAGCGCGAACATCATGATCGGGAAGAACCCCGAGGTGAACTGCCCCGCATGCGGATCACCGGCCAGGAACATATTGATGTCACCGTGCACCGGCTTCCCGCCCGGCGGCGTGTACGTACCGAACTGGAACCAGATGGGCACGTTCAGGAACTGATGCAACCCGATCACCAGCAACGCCCGGTTCGCCACACCGAACACACCCGCACCCCACGAGCCCGCGTCCCGCAGCCACTTGCTGAAACTCTCCAGACCGTCACCGATCGGCGGCCACACCCACAGACACAGCGCCGCGAACGCGATCGCCACGAACGCCATGATGATCGGCACCAGCCGCCGGCCATTGAAGAAGCCCAGCCAGTCCACCAGCTTCGTGCGATGGAAACGCACCCAGAAGAACGCCGCCAGCAGACCCATCACGATCCCGCCGAACACCCCCGGATTCTGGAACGTGAACGGCGTCACCGACCCGGCCCCCGCACCCACACTCACCTGGCAGCCGATGTCCGGAACGGACGTCGACCCACCCGGACACGTCTCCGGGAACTGATGCAGCACCTGGTAGTAGACGAGGAAGCCCACCACCGCCGCCAGAGCCGTCGAACCGTCCGACTTCTTCGCCATGCCGATCGCCACACCGATGCAGAACAGCAACGGCAGACCCAGCGAACCGTCGAGCAGCGCGCCGCCCGCGCCCTTCATCACCTTCGAGACGTTCGTCCAGCCCAGCCCCTGGTCACCGAACACATCCGGCTGCCCCAGACGGTTCAGGATGCCCGCCGCCGGCAGCACCGCGATCGGCAGCTGAAGACTGCGCCCCATCTTCTGCAGACCCTGGAAGAAACGGTTCCAGCGCTCACGCACGGGACTCACCGGGCGCGGTGCGGCGGCGGCGCTCTCGGCACTCATGGCGGTGTCCTTCCGGCCCCCTCACCGCGGGGGCGGTTTGGCGACCGTCCGTCAGCTGGTGTAGACCAGTCGCGTACGGTTCGGTTCCGCTGTCGTGATCGCCATCATTCGGTACGGACGACGTGGTCGCTCGCGAAGTTGGGCCAACTGTGGGTTACTGCGACATAGCGGTTCGGATCGGGTAGTTCAGGGAGACGGAACATGGCCAGCAAGGCAGAGAAGATCGTCGCCGGGCTCGGCGGCATCGAGAACATCGACGAGATCGAGGGCTGCATCACCCGCCTGCGCACCGAAGTGCACGACGCCTCGAAGGTCGACGAAGCCGCCCTGAAGGCCGCCGGCGCCCACGGCGTCGTCAAGATGGGCACCGCCATCCAGGTCGTCATCGGCACCGACGCCGACCCGATCGCAGCGGAGATCGAAGACATGATGTGACCCGACCGGTCACCCGCCGAGGGGCTCCTCCCACAGCCGGGGGAGCCCCTCGCGCCGCTCCCGATAGGCTCAAGCCCATGTCTCGCATCGACGGCCGCACCCCCGAACAGCTCCGCCCCGTCACCATCGAACGCGCCTGGAGCAAGCACGCCGAAGGCTCCGTCCTCGTCTCCTTCGGCGACACCAAAGTCCTGTGCACCGCCTCCGTCACCGAAGGCGTCCCCCGCTGGCGCAAGGGCAGCGGCGAAGGCTGGGTCACCGCCGAATACGCCATGCTGCCCCGCGCCACCAACACCCGCGGCGACCGCGAGTCCGTCAAGGGCCGCATCGGCGGCCGCACCCACGAGATCAGCCGCCTCATCGGCCGCTCCCTGCGCTCCGTCGTCGACTACAAAGCCCTCGGCGAGAACACCATCGTCCTCGACTGCGACGTCCTCCAGGCCGACGGCGGCACCCGCACCGCCGCCATCACCGGCGCCTTCGTCGCCCTCGCCGACGCCGTCACCTGGGCCCAGGGCAAGAAGCTCGTCAAGCCCGGCCGCCAGCCCCTCACCGGCACCGTCAGCGCCGTATCCGTCGGCATCATCGGCGGCGTCCCCATGCTCGACCTCGCCTACGAGGAGGACGTCCGCGCCGACACCGACATGAACGTCGTCTGCACCGGCGACGGCCGCTTCGTCGAGGTCCAGGGCACCGCCGAAGCCGAACCCTTCGCCCGCGACGAACTCAACGCCCTCCTCGACCTCGCCGTCGCCGGCTGCGAAGAACTCGCCGCACTCCAGCGCGCCGCCCTCGCCGACGCCGCCGACACCGCCGGAAAGTAAAAGACACACCAACAAAGACGGGCGGCCCGGGCAACCGGGCCGCCCGTCACCGCGTCAGAACGGATACCGACACGCACACACGGGGGCCGGGGAGGCCACCAGGGGAGGGACACCGCACATGGCCGCGAGCCGAGGCCACCGCACCACCACGACCATCGCCGCGGCCGTCGCCGCCGTCGCCCTCACCGCGGGACTCGCCACCGGATGCGACGCCGTCGGCAAAGCCCTCGACTGCGTCCAGACCGCCGACTCCATCGCCGACAGCGTCACCGACCTCCAGCAAGCCGTCGAAAACGCCGCGAACGACCCCGCACAGACCGACCAGGCCCTCGCCGCCATCGACACCAACCTCGACCGGATCGGCGACCGCACCGACCACACCGACGTCAACAAAGCCGTCGACGACCTCCGCAAAGCCGTCGACAACGTCCGCACCGCCGTGAAGAACGGCGACAACACCCCCGACCTGACCCCCGTCACCGACGCCGCCGGCGAACTCACCAAGGTCTGCACACCGTGAGAACACGCCCGCGAGGACCGCGATACTGAACGCCATGACCCGCCTGATCCTCGCCACCCGCAACGCCGGAAAGATCACCGAGCTCAAGGCCATCCTCGCCGAAGCCGGACTGCCCCACGAACTCGTCGGCGCCGACGCCTACCCCGACATCCCCGACGTCAAGGAAACCGGCGTCACCTTCGCCGAGAACGCCCTGCTCAAAGCCCACGCCCTCGCCCAGGCCACCGGACTGCCCGCCGTCGCCGACGACTCCGGCCTCTGCGTCGACGTCATGAACGGCGCCCCCGGCATCTTCTCCGCCCGCTGGGCCGGCCGCCACGGCGACGACCAGGCCAACCTCGACCTCCTCCTCGCCCAGCTCTCCGACATCGCCGACGAACACCGCGGCGCCCACTTCGCCTGCGCCGCGGCACTGGCCCTCCCCGACGGCACGGAACACGTGGTCGAGGGCCAACTGCGAGGCGTACTGCGCCGTGAACCCGCCGGCACGGGCGGCTTCGGCTACGACCCGGTCCTCCAGCCGCACGGAGAAACCCGCACCTGCGCGGAACTCACACCCGCCGAAAAAAACGCGATCAGCCACCGAGGAAAGGCCTTCAGGTCCCTGGTACCGGCGATCCGCGAACTGCTTGGGTGAGCGCATCGAGGGGCGCCCGCCTTTCACGCGGAGCGCCCCTCATCCGTGGGCCCGGTGGGACTCGAACCCACGACACACCGGACCTAAACCGGCGCCCTCTAGCCTGCTGGGGTACGGGCCCTCAGCGCCGACTACTCTACTGGGCGCGGCGGATCATCCGACGCCCTCCTCGGCACCAGGTGCTGGTGATCGAGTGGCAGTTCGGGCAGAGCAGCCGCAAGTTCTCCCGCCGGTTGTCGCGCCAGTCCCCGTTGATGTGGTCGACCTCCAGTGTCATGGGCTTGCCAAGCCACTCGGGGCCGACCCCGCATCGTTCGCATCGATCGGCTACGCCGACTTCGGACAGTGCGCGGCGGAGGCGAGCAGTCGTAGTCCGGTGCCCACGCTCGTGCCGCACCAGAACGCCTTCCGGTGGCTGAGCGGTCGGGCTGCGTTTTCCCCGCTGATGTCCCTGCCCCAGGAAGTGGGCGGTGGAAAGGCGCTCGTCGGCGATCCACTTGCGCAGGTTCGCTCGTTGTGCCCCGTTGTCCGGTCGGCCCAGATGGCGCAGCACTTCGGCCAGGGAAACGGACTCCGCGACGGCGATCCGCAGCGCGTCGCACGTGGGCCGACCGAGCCTGCCTGTGGAACGGAAGTGCGAGACGTCGATGCCGAACCGAGCGAACCGCCTCATGAGATAACGCCGGAGGCTCCCGTACGGGCGAGTGCCGAAGAAGGCGATGACCTCATCCACGTCGGAGCACTGCGCGGCTGCCTCCAGCAGTCGCTCCCGGGTGTACTGCACGCCGCCGCTCACGACGCCACACTCTGGACTCGTCCCTTTCCGCGCCCACGGTAACTGTCCGTCGTGGAATGGCAGTTCGGGCAGAGCAGCCGAAGGTTGTCAAGCCGGTTGTTGCGCCAGTCGCCATCGATGTGATCGACCTCGAGCGGCAGCGGCTCTCCGAGCCAGACAGCGTCGGTCCCGCACAGAGCGCACCGCTCTTCAATGCCTACATCACGCATCGCTCGCTTGAGTCGACTGCTCGGCATGCGCCTGGCGTGGGCCGACGTATCTTCGACGAGAATTTCTTCCGCGGTCCGCCGACGTCGGTTGTCCCTCATGCACTCGGTCCGGGCCGCCGGAGTGAAGTGCGACGTGTCGATGCCGTATGCCTTGATCCGCCGGCTGATGTGGGTGTGATGTCCGCCGACCACGTCGAGGCCGAGAACCCGCAGCACTTCACACATGTTTGTCGAGGCTGCCACTGCGGCCTGCAGGACACCCTTGGTCCACTTCACCCCCTCCCGCTCGAAATGCGACGTGTCCACCCCGAGCCGCCTCATCCGCTCCCGGACGTACCGTCGTGTCGGGCTCTGTGGATCCACCCCCAACCTCACGCACGCCTCCGACAGCGTCCGTGCTCCCAGAGCCGCCTCCTCCAGCCGTTCCTTGGTGTAGGCACTGGTCCCCATCGCGTCCCCTCCGTTCCGGTCACGTGTTCGTGACTCACACGGAGTAACGAGCGGCTCATCCGACAGTCACGTCGGGAACGGCGAGCGGCCCGCGTCGGGGGATTCCCGGGCGGGCCGCTGAGCTGCTGAAACGTTCCTCAGATGCCGAGGTCCTTGATGATCTTGGCCACGTGGCCCGTCGCCTTGACGTTGTACAGGGCGCGTTCGACCTTGCCCTCCTCGTCGACGATGACCGTGGAGCGGATGACGCCGACGACCGTCTTGCCGTAGAGCTTCTTCTCGCCGAAGGCGCCGTACGCCTCCAGGACCTTCTTGTCGGGGTCGGCGAGGAGGGTGACCTTCAGGGACTCCTGCTCGCGGAACTTCGCGAGCTTCTCCGGCTTGTCGGGGGAGATCCCGATCACGTCGTAGCCCGCGCCGGCGAGCAGCGCGAGGTTGTCCGTGAAGTCGCACGCCTGCTTGGTGCAGCCTGGCGTCAGCGCGGCGGGGTAGAAGTAGACGATGGTCTTGCGGCCCTTGTGGTCCGCCAGGGACACCTCGTTGCCGTCGGCGTCGGGCAGGGTGAAGGCGGGGGCCACGTCCCCCGGCTGGAGTCGCTCGCTCATCGGACTAGCGTAACCGGGGGTCCTGACAGTGCGGCGGGACCAGGAACTGACAGACTGTCCAGAACAGCATCCTCTTACTTCGGAGGCCGTACGGTGGCGGACACGTCGGACACGAGAACCCCGGCGCAGATCGAGGCGGACATCAGGCGCCGTCGTCAGGTGCTGGCCGAGACGCTGGACGAGATCGGGGTGCGGGTGCACCCGAAGACGATCGTCGGGGACGCGAAGGCCAAGGTCGTCGCCAACCTCGACCACACGGTGGGCCGGGCGTACGTCCAGGTGAACCGGGTGGTCACGGAGGTGAAGGCGCAGTTCACGGACGAGGAGGGGGCGCCCCGGCTGGAGCGTGTGGTGCCGGTCGCCCTGGTCGTGGTCGGTGTCGTCGGTCTGCTCACGCTGGGCACCCGGCGCCGTCGGGACTGACCCCCACCCACCCGCGCAGGTATTCGGTTCAGGCAGGTAGGTTCAGTGGCGTGAGCGCCAACAGAAACGACAGCACCCAGCACGACAAGCTGCCCATCCGCATGCTGCACGACCGCGTCCTCGTGCGGCAGGACACCAGCGAGGGCGAGCGGCGTTCCGGCGGCGGCATCCTGATTCCGGCCACGGCGGCGGTGGGCCGTCGGCTGGCGTGGGCGGAGGTCGTCGCGGTGGGGCAGAACGTGCGGACCGTGGAGCCGGGTGACCGGGTCCTGTACGACCCCGAGGACCGGGCGGAGGTGGAGGTGCGGGGTATCGCGTACGTGCTGATGCGTGAGCGTGACCTGCATGCCGTGGCCGCGGACCGGTTCGAGGGGTCGGAGGACTCCACGGGTCTGTATCTGTGACCGATGGGTCGGAAAAGGGGCTGGTGACCAGGGTCACCGGCCCCTTTTGCCGTTGTTTGCTACGGTCGTAGGACACGCCCGACGAGACGCGCCGTACCGGGTCCAAGGAAAAGACGACGCACCCCCGTTCAGAAGTGATCTTCCGGAGGTGCCGTCATGGCCTGGGTTCTGCTTGTCGTCGCCGGTCTGCTCGAGGTGGGCTGGTCGATCGGGATGAAGTTCAGCGAGGGGTTCACCCGGCTGTGGCCGAGTGTGTTCACCGGTGCCGGCATCGTGGCGAGCATGCTGCTGCTGTCGTACGCCGCGCGTTCCCTGCCCATCGGTACCGCCTACGGCGTGTGGGTGGGCATCGGCGCGGCCGGTGCGGCGGTGCTCGGCATGGTGGTGCTCGGTGAGCCGGCGACCGCCGCCCGGATCTTCTTCATCTGTCTGCTGCTGGTCGCCGTCGTGGGGCTGAAGGCGACCTCCGGCCACTGACGCGGACCCGCAAGGTCAGCGCCAGGGCCGGGATCGGGGCCGGGGCCGCGGCCGGGCTTACGGGAGCGTGCCGCCGTCGGTCGTCCCGGTGTCCGTGCCGCCGCCACCGCCGGTCGTGTTGCCACCGCCGGTGGTGGTCGGCCCGCCGCCGGTCGTGTCGCCGGTGGTGCCCCCGCCTCCGGTGGTGCCCCCGCCGCCGTTCGTGCCGCCCCCGCCGGTGGTCGGCGTGCCGCCGGTGGTGGAGCCGGTGGTGTTGCCGCCGGTGGTCGGCGTGCCGCCCGTCGTGGAGCCGGTGGTGTTGCCGCCGGTGGTCGGGGTGCCGCCGGTCTGGCCCTGCGTCTGCCCCTGGATGCCCTGGCCGCCGGTCGTGCTGGTGTCGCCGGTCGTGCCGCCGTCGTTGCCGCCGATCGTGCCGGTCGGGTCCTGGCCGGGGTCGCTGGGCGGGGCCTGCGGCGTGTCCGCGCCGTCCTGGAGTTCCAGGTCGAAGTCGCTGGCGGGCGTGTCCTTCAGCGCTTCCTTGGTGTACTGCGCCCAGATCTCGGTGGGCGCGCCGCCGCCGTTGATGCGGTCGAGGCCGAGCGCGCCGTACAGCGGCTTGTGGGCGGCGGTGTCCGGGTCCTGGCCCATCACCGACACGACGGTGGCGAGGTCGGGGGTGTATCCGGCGAACCAGGCGGCGGTGTCCTGCTCGGCGGTGCCGGTCTTGCCCGCGGCGGGGCGGTCGGCGGCCTGCGCGGCGGTCGCGGTGCCGTTGTCCACGACGCTCTGCAGGATCGCCGTGGTGGTGTCGGCGGCCTCGCGGCTGACGGCCTGGTGGGACGCCTGCGTGGGCAGCGGCAGGGCGTCGCCGTCCTTGGTGATCTTGTCGATGAGGGTGTATGTGCCGTGCTTGCCGTGGTTGGCGAGCGTGGCGTAGGCCTCGGCCATGTCGAGCACGCTGGCGTTGGCGACGCCGAGCGCGATCGACGGGGACGCGTACAGTTCCTTGGTGTCCTTGGGCAGGCCCAGGTCGACCGCGGTCTGCTTGACCTTGGACGGGCCGACGTCGACGGCCATCTGGGCGTACACGGCGTTGACGGACTTGTCGGTGGCCTCGCGGACGGTGATGGGGCCGTAGGAGTGCTGGTCCTCGTTCTCCGGGGCGTAGCTGTCGCCGTCCCAGCCCTGGACGGGCCGTTTGTTGGTGCCGTCGTAGATGGTGTTCGGGGTGATGGGGCGGCCGTCCTGGGTGGTGGAGCCGTTCTCGACGGCCGCGGTGAACACGAACGGCTTGAAGGTGGAGCCGACCTGGAAGTCTCCGCGGGTGGCGCCGTTGGTGTACTGCTTGACGTAGTCGATGCCGCCGTACATGGCGACGACCTTGCCGGTCTTGGGGTCGACGGAGGCGCCGCCGGCCCGGACGTAGCGGTCGGCCTTGTTGTTCTTCTTGTCGAGCTTGCTGATCAGTTTGTCGTTGACGGCCTCGACGAAGGCGTCCTGCTTGTCCTTCTGCAGGGTGGTGGTGATGCGGTAGCCGCCGCGTTCGAGGTCGTCGAGGTCGACGATCTTGTTGTCGCGCAGGTAGTCCTTGATGGCGTCGACGATGTAGCCGCGCTGGCCGGACATGCTGGTGGAGGCGGTGGCCTGCTTGGGCGCGGGGAACTTCATCCCGGTGCGCTCGGACTGCGGCAGCCAGCCCTTCTTGACCATGCCGTCCAGGACGTAGTTCCAGCGGGCCTCGGCGGCGCGGCGGTTCTCCGGGTGGGCGACGACGTCGTATTCGCTGGGGGCGTTGAGCAGGGAGGCGAGGTAGGCGCCCTGGGCGGCGTTCAGGTCGACGGCGTCGATGCCGTAGTAGGCGCGGGCTGCGGCCTGGATGCCGTAGGCGTTGCGGCCGAAGAAGCTGGTGTTGAGGTAGCCCTCGAGGATGTCGTCCTTGCTCTTCTCGCGGTCGAGCTTGATCGCGATGAAGAACTCCTTCACCTTGCGGGTGACGGTCTGTTCCTGGCCCAGGTAGTAGTTCTTCACGTACTGCTGGGTGATGGTGGAACCGGACTGCTTGCCCTTGCCGGTGGCGGTGTTCCAGGCGGCGCGGACCATGGCCTTGGGGTCGACGGCGGACTCGGTGTAGAAGTCGCGGTCCTCGGCGGCGAGCACGGAGTGCTGGGCGGCCTTGGAGACCTGGGCGAGGGTGACGTTCTCGCGGTTGATGTCGCCGTCGCGGGCGATCTCGGTGCCGTCGGCGTACAGGTACACGTTGGCCTGCTTGGTCGCGACCGCGTTCGCCGAGGGGATCTTCACCATGGAGTAGCCGAGGAAGAACGCCCCGGCGACGAGCAGGACGCCGATGACGAAGGTCCCGAGGACCATGCGCCAGGTGGGGAACAGCCGCCGCCATCCGGTACGGCGGGGACGCTTGCCCTTCTTCCCCCCGCCGGCGCCGTCACCGCCCCCACCGCCGCCGCTTCCGCCGTCGCCGCCGTCGCCGGTCCCGCCGGCACCGGTGGAGTGCAGGGCGGAGGTGGCCGCGGCGGGCCCGGTGGCTCGCGTGGCTGCGGTGGAGTGAGGGGCCGCGGCGGAACCGGTCGCGTGCGCGGTGGCACCGGTCGCGGCGGCAGGGGTGGTCGCGGTCGTGGGCGTGTTGCCGGCACCGCGGGTGGGCGCGGCGGCGGCACGCGCGGAACCGGTGGCGCCGGGGGACGACAGGGCGCTCGCAGCAGCCGCGGCCGCACCTGCGCCTGCGGACGGTACGGCCGCTGCGGCGCCCGGTGCCGACGCGGCCCCCGCCCCGCGCGCCGCGGACTTCGCGGCCCGGGACTTGCGGCCCGCGCCGCCGGCGGACCGGCCGGCCTGCGCGTCGCCAGCGTCTGGGGCGGCCGGTCCCGTCGCGGCGGACTCGGCTCCCGGAGCCTGTGACTGCCGCCGGGCGTCGACGGCACGGAGAACCTGTGTGGTGTCGGAGTCCCGCTCCGCCGCCGCGTCCGGCGCGGCCGCGGCACCCCGGCCGGCCCTGGCCGCCCTGGCCGCCCGGGCGTTGGAAACCGGCCCCCCACCGGCACCCTCGCCGACGCCGTGAGTCCTTTCGGCCGCGCTGCCAGTGGCGGCGGTGGGAGCAGAGCCATGCCCACCCCCGTCACCCTGCCCGGCCGGCGTGCCGTCGGCACCCTTGGCGCCCCGAGCGGCCCGCGCGCCTTCGGCGCCCTTGACTGCCGACGCTTCGTCAGCGGCGCGCCCGGCGGAAACGCCACCGGCGGTTTCGGTGGCCCGAGCGCGCGGCGAGTCATCGGCGCCCTTGGCGCCACGCTCGTCCTCAGCGACGCCTCCGGCGCCCGCGCTGCCCGCAGCCCGGTCGGCCGACGTACCCCCCGCGGCCGGCGAGGCCGACGTACCCCCGGTGGCCGGGGAGGCCGACGTATCCGCAGCGGCCGGACCGGCCGAGGCGCCGCCCGCGGCCCGGGAGGCAGACTTCCCCCCGGTGGCCGGGGAGGCAGACGTACCCCCCGCCTCCGGGGAGGCAGACGTGCCCCCCGCCGTCCGGGAGGTCGACGCGTCCCGGGTGCCCCCCGCGGCCGCCGCCGCGCGGGCGGCCCTGGCGGCCCTGGCGGCTCTGGCGGCCTTGGGGTCTGCGCCCGGCGCGGGCTCCTGCTTCGCCGAGCCCGGGTTCGGCTGCTGCGGCTCGTCGCTCATCTCGTGCACGGACTCCTGTTTCGCGTCGTACGTTCCCGTACGGCCTACTACGCCTGCCGGCGCCCACATGCGCCGTCTGCGCCCACTTACGCCGCCGGCGCCCCCATTGAAGACTCTCGCAGCGGGCGTTTCGTTCCCGGGGGACCCGCCCCGCTCCGTCTCCGGCCGGAAAACGCGTGGCGGACCGCGGCGGACACGCACTAGGCTCCTGCGCTTCGGTGCCGGGACGAGCCGGGAGGTCGTCGGCGTGGGAGCGGGGCGGTTGTACGCGGCCGTCGCGGTGGGCGGTTTCAGACGGTACGCGACGTATCGGGCGGCCACGGTCGCCGGGGTGTTCACGAACACCGTCTTCGGGTTGATCTTGGTATACACCTACTTGGCCCTGTGGGACGAAAAACCGCACCTCGGCGGCTACGACCAGGCCCAGGCGACGACGTACGTATGGCTCGGGCAGGCGCTGCTGTCCACCCTCGCGCTCGGCGGCGGGGGTGTCGAGGACGAGCTGATGGAGCGTATCCGCACCGGCGACATCGCGATCGACCTGTACCGCCCGGCCGATCTGCAGATGTGGTGGCTGGCAGCCGACGTGGGCCGGGCCTGCTTCCAGCTGCTGGGCCGCGGCGTGATCCCTTTCACCTTCGGCGCGCTGTTCTTCCCGGTGGCCCTGCCCGCGCACGCCGCGACCTGGGCCGCTTTCCTCGTCGCCGTGGCGCTGGCGATGGTGGTCGGCTTCGGCATCCGTTATCTGATCGCGCTCACCGCGTTCTGGCTGCTGGACGGCACCGGCGTGATGCAGATGCTGATGATCACCGGCACCTTCTGCTCCGGCCTGATGCTGCCGCTGAACCTCTTCCCGGGCGTGCTCGGTGACGTCGTGCGCGCGCTGCCCTGGTCGTCGCTGCTCCAGGCCCCGGCCGACGTGCTGCTGGGACACGCCGACCCGTGGGCGACGTACGCCTTCCAGGCCGGCTGGGCCGTGGCGCTGCTCGCGGCCGGGCGGGCCGTGCAGTCGGTGGCGACCCGCAGGGTGGTGGTCCAGGGTGGCTGAGACCGGCCGCGTGAGGGAGGCGGCGCGCGCCTACCGGCTGGTCGCCGGGATGTGGATCCGCTCGACCCTCGCCTACCGCACCTCCTTCGCGCTGACCACGCTCGGCAACTTCGCGCTGACCGGCCTGGACTTCGTGGCGATCCTGCTGATGTTCTCCCGCGTGGACGCCCTGGGCGGGTACTCGCTCGCCCAGGTCGCCTTCCTCTACGGGGCCTCGTCCGTCGCCTTCGGCGGCGCCGACCTCGCGATCGGCTCGATGGACCGGCTCGGACGGCGCGTGCGCGACGGCACCCTCGACATCCTGCTGGTGCGTCCCGCGCCGGTGCTGGCGCAGGTCGCCGCCGACCGCTTCGGCCTGCGCCGGCTGGGCCGCCTCACCCAGGGGACGCTGGTGCTGGGCTGGGCGCTGGCGCGGCTGGACATCGACTGGACGCCGTCGCGGCTGCTGCTGATGCCGGTGATGCTGCTCAGCGGCCTGGTGATCTTCTGCGCGGTGTTCGTGGCGGGCGCGGCCTTCCAGTTCGTCGCGCAGGACGCCTCGGAGGTGCAGAACGCCTTCACCTACGGCGGGACGACGCTGCTGCAGTACCCGCCGACCGTGTTCGGCAGGGAGCTGGTGCGCGGGGTGGTGTTCGTGCTGCCGCTGGCGTTCGTGAACTGGCTGCCGGCGGCCTATGTCCTCGGCCTGCCGATGCCGTTGGACCTGCCCCGCTGGGTGGCGTTCGCGCCGCCGCTGGTGGCGGTGGCGTGCTGCGCCCTGGCCGGGGCCGCCTGGCGGGCGGGGCTGCGGGCGTACCGGAGTACAGGGAGCTGAGGGCCGAGTGGACATGACGGAAGCGTTCATCGAGGTCGACCGGGTGGAGAAGGTCTTCGACGTCCGCCGCAGGACCGGGTTCCTGACCCGGGAGCGGCGGCAGGTGCGGGCGGTCGACGCGCTGTCCTTCACGGTCGCGCGCGGCGAGATGGTCGGCTACATCGGGCCGAACGGCGCCGGGAAGTCGACCACGATCAAGATGCTGACCGGCATCCTCACCCCCAGCGGCGGCCGGCTGCGTGTCGCCGGCATCGACCCCTCCCGGGAACGCACCCGGCTCGCGCACCGTATCGGCGTGGTCTTCGGGCAGCGTACGACCCTGTGGTGGGACCTGCCGCTCATCGACTCCTACCGGCTGGTGCACCGCATGTACCGGGTGCCGGACGCCCGTTACCGGGAGAACCTGGAGCGCTGTGTCGAACTGCTGGAACTCGGTGAGCTGCTGGACGTGCCGGTGCGTCAGCTGTCGCTGGGCCAGCGGATGCGCGGCGACATCGCGGCGGCGCTGCTGCACGACCCGGAGGTGCTGTACCTGGACGAGCCGACGATCGGCCTGGACGTCGTGTCGAAGGCGAAGGTTCGCGCCTTCCTGCGGGATCTGAACGCCGAACGCGGCACGACGGTCCTGCTGACCACGCACGACCTTCAGGACATCGAGCAGCTGTGCTCCCGGGTGATGGTCATCGACCACGGCCGTCTGATGTACGACGGTCCGCTCGCCGGGCTGCACGAGGCGGGCGAGAGCGAGCGCACCCTCGTGATCGACCTGGAACGCGAGTTCCCGCCGATCGACGCGCCCGCTCCCGCGAGGGTGGTCCGGGTGGAGGGGCCGC
Organism: Streptomyces sp. NPDC104814; assembly: GCF_055583185.1. Lineage (NCBI taxonomy): Bacteria > Bacillati > Actinomycetota > Actinomycetes > Kitasatosporales > Streptomycetaceae > Streptomyces > Streptomyces sp. NPDC104814. Next base: position 141,789 of record NZ_JBVJOL010000008.1, read on the forward strand.
GCCAGTGGCTGGCGTTCCCCGCGTCGGAGTCGGCGGCGCCGCTGGTGGCGCGGCTCGCGACGCAGTACCCGCTGGTGGATCTGTCGGTGCGCGAGCCGGACATCGAGGCCGTGATCGCACGGATGTACGCGGAGCAGCCGCCCCGCCCTGCCGGGGAGCCGTCTCCGTCTGCCGGGGAGCCGGCCGGTCCCGCCGGGCAGGCGTCCCCTCCCGCCGGGCAGCCGTCCGGTCCCCACGGGCACCCGTCTCCTCCTGCCGGGCAGCCGGCCAGTCCCGCCGAGGAGTCGGTTTCGTAGCCGCCGGACGGTGCTTCTCGTAGGCTGCCGACATGACCGACGACGCAGCCCCGGACCTTCGTGCGTCCGACGCCGATCGCGAGCGGGTCGCCGAGATCCTGCGGGACGCCCTCGCCGAGGGACGCCTGGACATGGCCGAGTTCGAGGAACGGCTCGACGCCACGTACCGGGCGCGCACCTACGGCCAGTTGGCCCCGATCACCCGTGATCTGCCGTCCCCAAACGTGCCGGCCCCGGCCGTCTCCCTGACCAAGGAACCGGAGGGCGGCGGCAGTTGGCGGGACCGGATCGTCGGCGGTGACGGCTCCTCGCAGTGGGCGGTGGCCGTCATGTCCGGCTTCCAGCGCAAGGGCCGCTGGACCGTGCCGCGCCGCATGGACTGCGTGGCCTTCTGGGGCGGCGGTGAACTCGACTTGCGCGACGCCCTCTTCGCCGACCGCGAGGTCGTGATCAACTGCGTGGCGATCATGGGCGGGGTGAACATCGTCGTACCGCCCGGTGTGGAGGTCGTCGTCCGCGGCATCGGCGTCATGGGCGGCTTCGACCAGTCGGAGGCGGACGTCGTGGGCGACCCCGGCGGTCCCCGCGTGATCGTCACCGGCTTCGCCTTCTGGGGCGGTGTCGGCATCGAACGCAAGCTGCCCCGCGCGGAGCGGCTGCGCCTGAAGGAGGAGCGCCGCCGCGAGAGGCTCGACCGCGGGAAGTCGCTCCGCGAGATCCGGTCCGGCTTCCACGAGGACGTGCGCGAGGCCCACCGCCGCATGCTCGACGACCACCGCGACCTGCTGGACGAACACCGCGACCTGCACCGCGAGCGCCGGCGGGAGCGGCGCGACCAACGCCGTCAGGAACGGGAACGCCGGCGGGACGCAGACCACTAGCGCCCGGCCGGGCGGCCGCCGGCAACGCCGCTGGAGCCCCGAGGCCATGCGGGCCCCGAGGCCGTGCCCGGCCCCGCGCCCGGGTGGCTAGGCCGCCGCCCCGTGCGCCGCACTCGACGCGCCCGTGAGTTCCCGCAGGTCGAAGACCTCCGCCATGCGCCGGTACCCCCGGTCGCTGGGATGCAGGTGGTCCCCGCAGTCGTACGGAGCCCGCAGTCGCCGCGGGTCGTACGGATCGCGCAGCGCCTTGTCGAAGTCGACCACCGCGTCGAACACCCCGCCCCCGCGGATCTGCGCGTTGACCCGCAGGCGTGCGGTCTCCCGCTCCTGCGTGTCCCAGGTGTGCCCGCCGAACGGCGTCAGGGTCGCCCCGATCACCTTCAGCCCGTGGGCGTGGGCCTGCCGCACCAGGCCGCGCAGGCCCTCGACGATGAGCTCGGGGTCGGCGGGCCGGCGCGGGCGCAGGATGTCGTTGACGCCGAGGTCGATGACGACGGCCTTCACGTTCGGCCGGCCGAGCACGTCCCGCCGGAAACGGTGCGCGGCGCTGGGGTTGTCCGTGGACAGGCCGTCACCGTCGACCAGCAGCCGGTTGCCGCTGATGCCGGCGTTGACGACGGCGTAGCGCGGCAGGTCCTCCCCGTCGTGCAGGGCGTCCCGCAGCCGGTCCGACAGCACGTCCGGCCAGCGCCGGTTGGTGCCCTCCGTCGACCCCGACCCGTCGGTGATGGAGTCGCCGAGCAGGACGACGGTGCCGTCGGCGTCGTCGCTGAGCACGTCCAGGGCGGTGAGGTAACGCCAGTAGGGCACGCGCCGGGTGTAGGGGCCGGCGCTCTCGCTCTGCGCGTGGTCGCCGTCGGCGGCGTAGGAGGTCTGCCGTGCCACCCGGTGGACGGTGACGGGTCCGGACGGGGTCGGGGAGTAGGTGCTGACCAGGACGTCGCTGTCCGGCGGGAGCACGATGCCTATGGGATCGCTGACCACCTGGCCGCCGGCGGGGACCACGACCCGCGGGGCGCCGCCGAAGGTCAGCCGCCGCATGCTGCCGGGCTGCGCCGCGGCCGTGCCGGAGCCGGCGGCGAGGGCGAGGGAGGCGTCGGTCAGGGTCAGCGGTGTCCGGCCGTAGAGGTTGGACAGCGTGATCCGGGCACTCGTACCGCCGACGCCGGTGTGGACCACGTTGCGGACGGACCGGCCGGCCACGCCCCTGAGGTCGGTGCCGGGTTCGTGACCGGACGGCGAGGCGGCCCAGGAGCCGACCCACAGCCCGGTGGAGGCCGGGTGGGCGGAGTCGTACGGCGTGGAGGGCGCCCCGCCCCGGCCGGGCAGGCCGTCGTTCACGGCGACATAGATGCCGGCGGACACGACCGCGATGAGGGCGACGATCGCGCAGAGCAGGGCATAACCGTGACGCCTGGCCATGAGGGTATGTGTCTCCTGGGACAGCGGGAGCCCGGGGCGGGTGCCCGGTACTCCGAAAGGATCACCTCATGATGCGGCATGAGGAACGGACGACCGCACACGACCCCGGCTGCCCCCGTGGGCGGTCCTGGTGGGTCGCAGGGGAACCCTCCACCCGCCCGCGTCGCCCCGCCGGGAACCGAGCGCGTCGCCCCGCCGGGAACCTTTCACCGGCGCCGGGAGTCGCTCCTACGGGGCAGGAGGGAACCGGAAAGAGACAATGGGTGAGGCAACCATGACCGGACGGAGCGGACGGAGCGGACCGAGCGGATGCAATCGGAGATAAAGGCCGGCGAGACGCCCACGCGCGCCATGACCGCTTTCGGCCCCGCCGACGAGGAGCGCCGCCGCGGTGTGCGCCGGATGAAACTCACCGCGACCGGTCTGCTGCTCCTGGTCGCCGTGGTCTACGTCCTCGCGAAGTGGGCGGACGACTCCGGCGCGGGCGCCTGGGCGGCGTACGTCGCCGCGGCCGCCGAGGCCGGCATGGTCGGCGCGCTCGCCGACTGGTTCGCGGTCACCGCCCTCTTCCGCCACCCCCTGGGCCTGCCCATCCCGCACACGGCGATCATCCCGAACAAGAAGGACCAGCTGGGCGTCTCCCTGGGCGAGTTCGTCGGCGAGAACTTCCTGTCCGAGGACGTCGTACGGCAGCGGCTGCGCGCCGTCGGCATCGGCAGCCGGCTCGGCGCCTGGCTCGCCGAACCCGCCAACGCGGACCGGGTGACCGCCGAGCTGTCCACGGCCCTGCGCGGCGCGCTGACCGTGCTGCGCGACTCCGATGTGCAGGCGGTGGTCGGCGAGGCCATCACCCGGCGGGCGAACGCCCAGGAGATCGGCCCCGGCCTCGGCAAGATGCTGGAGAAGATCGTCGCCGACGGCGGGCACAAACGCGTCGTCGACCTGGTCGTCACCCGCGCCCACGACTGGCTGGTGCTGCACGGCGACTCCGTGATGGACGCCGTCCAGGGCGGCGCGCCCGGCTGGACCCCGCGGTTCGTGGACCGCAAGGTCGGCGAGCGCGTCTACAAGGAACTGCTGCGTTTCTGCGCCGAGATGCGCGACATGCCCTCGCACCCCGCGCGCGGCGCCCTGGACCGTTTCCTCACCGACTTCGCCGGTGATCTGCAGTCCGACACCGACACCCGCTCCCGGGTGGAGCGGCTCAAGGGCGACGTGCTGGGCCGGGGCGAGGTGCAGGACCTGATCGCGTCCGCGTGGACCGCCGTACGCTCCATGATCGTCTCCGCGGCGGAGGACGAACGCAGCGAACTGCGGCTGCGGGTGCGCTCCTCCCTGCTCGCCCTCGGCGCCCGGATGGCGTCGGACCCGGCCACGCAGGGCAAGGTCGACCGCTGGGTGGAGGGCGCCGCCGTGCACGTCGTCACCACCTACCGCAAGGAGATCACCTCCCTCATCACCGACACCGTCGCGGGCTGGGACGCGGAGCACACCACCCGCAAGATCGAGGCGCACATCGGCCGCGACCTGCAGTTCATCCGCATCAACGGCACCGTGGTGGGCTCCCTGGCCGGTCTGCTCATCTACGTCGTGACGCAGGTACTCGGAGCGTAAAGCGGCGTCGGCCGGGCACCCGATCGAGCGGTTCGCTCAAGGAGGAGGGTGCCCATGACCACCGCGGAGGCCGAGTCCGGCCGTACCGTCACCACGAACATCCCCGCCCGTCTCGACCGTCTGCCGTGGTCCCGCTGGCACTGGACGATCGTCATCGGCCTCGGCACGGTGTGGATCCTGGACGGCCTCGAGGTGACCGTCGTCGGGAACATCGCCAGCCGGCTGTCGGAACCCGGCAGCGGACTGGACATCAGCTCCGGCCAGATCACCGGCACCGCCGCCGCCCTGTACGTGGCCGGTGCCTGCGCGGGCGCCCTGTTCTGGGGCCGCCTGACGGACCGCTGGGGCCGCAAAAAACTCTTCATGATCACCCTGGCGGTGTATCTGGCGGCCACCGCCCTGACCGCGGTCTCCTTCGACGCCTGGTGGTTCTTCCTCTTCCGCTTCCTCACCGGCTTCGGCATCGGCGGCGAGTACGCGGCCATCAACTCCGCGATCGACGAGCTGATCCCGGCGAACTACCGCGGCCGCGTCGACCTCATGATCAACGGCAGCTTCTGGCTGGGCGCGGTCGGCGGCTCCCTGCTGTCGATCCTCGCGCTGAACACCGCGATCCTGCCCGCGGACGTCGGCTGGCGGCTGACCTTCGCGCTCGGCGCCGTCCTCGCCCTGGTCATCCTCCTCGTACGGCGTCACGTCCCGGAGAGCCCGCGCTGGCTGCTGATCCACGGCAGGGACCGGGAGGCGGAGGAGATCGTCACCTCCATCGAACGGAAGGTGGAGTCGGAGAAGGGCGGCGCCCGGCTGCCGGAGCCCGAGGGCGAGATCACCATCCACCAGCGCCGCAGCGTCACCTTCGTGGAGATCGCCCGCACGGTCTTCTCCCGCTACCGCCGCCGCGCGATCCTCGGTTTCTCCCTCTTCATCGGCCAGGCGTTCCTGTACAACGCGATCACCTTCGGCTTCGGCGCGATCCTGACGACGTTCTTCAAGGTGCCGGCCGACCACACCGGCTACTACTTCGCGGTCATCGCGGTCGGCAACTTCTGCGGCCCGCTGCTGCTCGGCAAGCTCTTCGACACGGTCGGGCGCCGGGTGATGATCGCCTCCACCTACCTGCTGTCCGGCCTGCTGCTGTTCGGCACGGCATGGCTGTTCGGCCAGGGTCATCTGAACGCCACGACGCTGACCGCGTGCTGGTGCGCGGTGCTGTTCTTCGCCTCGGCGGGCGCGAGCAGCGCGTATCTGACGGTGTCCGAGATCTTCCCGATGGAGACCCGGGCGATGTCCATCGCGTTCTTCTACGCCCTCGGCACGGCCGCCGGCGGCATCAGCGGGCCCGTGCTGTTCGCGGACCTCACGGGCACCGGCAAGGTCGGCGACACGGTCCTCGCCTTCTCCATCGGCGCGGCGCTGATGTGCGCGGCCGGGCTGGTGGCGGCGTTCCTCGCGGTGAACGCGGAACGCCGCTCGCTGGAGGACATCGCCCAGCCGCTGACGGCGGTGGCGAAGAAGGCGACGGGCGCGGCGGGCACACCGGGCACGCCCGGTACGGGGCCGGGGCACCCGGGGTCCAAGCCGGCTACGGCGTGACTCCGGACGGCGCCCGCGGCGGCCCAGGCCCGCCGCGGGCGCCGTCCGTGGGTCACCGGTTCCCGGCGCTGCCCCGGTCGGCGACGGCCCAGGAGGCGAGGGCGACGGCGCCCGCGACCCCGAAGACGGCCGGCCAGGCGCCCACCTTCTTGGCGAGCGGATGCGAACCGGCGAAGGCGGCGACATACGCGGCGGTCAGCGCCCCCGCGGCCCGGCCACCGGCACGCGCGCGCCACTGCTGAGCGGCGGCGGCCCCGGCGACGGCCAGGACGGCCCCGCCGAACTGCCGCTTCTTGGTCCAGCGGGCGACGCCGTAGCCGCCGACGAGTCCGCCCGCGGCCACCACCGAGCTGGGAACCTTCGCCATGCCTGCCTCCTCGAATCGGTCTGCCCCGAGGCTAACCCCGGCACGCGGGCGGACCGTTCCTGAGTCCCCCCTTGTCAACTTTCCTCCCCGGAGCTATATAAAAAGAGAAGCCCCCGCATGAGGCACCACGTACAGCACGTAGGCATCGAAGGGAGTGACCAGTGATGCTCATGCGCACCGACCCGTTCCGTGAGCTCGACAGGGTCACACAGCAGGTCTTCGGCGCCATGGCCCGCCCGACGGCGATGGCGATGGACGCCTACCGGTCCGGGGACGACTTCCTGGTCCACTTCGACCTCCCCGGCATCGACCCCGAGTCGATCGAACTCGACGTCGAGCGCAACGTCCTCAACGTCCGCGCCGAGCGCAGGTCGCCCGCGCCCCAGGACGCGGAGGTCATCGCCTCCGAGCGGCCCACCGGCACCTTCACGCGCCAGCTGTTCCTCGGCGAGACCCTCGACACCGAACGCATCGACGCGTCGTACGAGGCCGGCGTCCTGACCCTGCGCATCCCGGTGGCGGAACAGGCGAAGCCGCGCCGTATCCGGATCAGCGGAGGCGGCGACCGGCGCAGGGAACTGAACGGCTGAGCCAGGCCGATGGACGGGTCGGGGCCGCCGGGCCCCGGCCCGCACCGCGCCGCCACCGAGGACTTCACGCCATATCTGAGATGTGAGACGTGTACGAACCGCCCGGCAGGGGATTCGGTTACGGGCGCCACGGCTCGACGCAGCCCGCGCCCGCCAACGATCGGGATCCGGAGGAGGACGCCGCACATGACGACGACGGTGCCGAACACGACGACACTGCCGCCCACCACGACGCCGTTGAGGACACCGACCCCCGCACCGCCGCAGCCCCGCAAGCCGATGGCAGGGGACGAAGGCTGGCGGGCGCTGACCGATGCGGTGAAGGAGATGGGCCAGTATGCGACGAGAGGGCAGGCCGAGACGGTCACCCGCGTCGTCCTGTCGGCACTCGGCGGCCATGTCATAGGCGAGGAACGCGTGGCCCTCGCGCAGTCCCTGCCGCCGGAGGCGGCCTGCGTGGTCGCCTCCCAGATCCCGGTCACCCGCCGGCTCACGGCCGCGGAGTTCGTCGACTCGGTGGCTGCCCGCATCGAGGGCGCGACCCCGGCGACGGCCCGCTGGGACGTCAGCTCCGTGCTGAGCGTCCTGCCGCCCCTGATAGGGGAGGACCTGACGACCCGTATCCTCGCCGAACTCCCCCCGGGCTACGCCCTCCTGTTCGGCCGGGCGGACCTGGCCCCGCACCACTAGGCACCGGTCCCGGCTCCGGCGGAGTCGCGTCCGCCGCCGAACGGACTGGCGCCGACCGGAGGTTGCGACCGACACTGCCCGTGTGCGCTATGTGAAGACCCCGGACGGCACCGCCCTCGCCTACGACGACCAGGGCCCGGCAGACCCGCCGGGCCCGCCGCTCGTCCTCCTCCACGGCCTGGCGGGCCACCGGGGCGAATGGGACGACCTGACCGCCCGCCTCCTCGCCGACGGCCACAGAGTGATCCGCTACGACGCCCGAGGCCACGGCGCGAGCACCCGCACCCCGCCCGACATGACCCGAGCGGCAGCCGTCTCGGACGCGGCGACCCTGATCGACCACCTGTCGCTGCCGCGTGTCTCCCTGATCGGCCAGTCCCTGGGCGGCCTGACAGCCCTCCTCCTGGCCTCCCGCCACCCGGCCCTGGTCGCGAACCTGACCCTGATAGAGGCGGGCCCGGCGTGCAGCACGCCGTCCCTCCCCGCCGACATAGCCGCCTGGCTGGACAGCTGGCCGACCCCGTTCCCGACCCTGTCATCGGCAACGGCCTTCTTCGGCCACGAGGCCTGGGCCCGAGGCCTGGAACAAGGCGAGGACGGCCTCCACGCCCGCGTCGACCGCGCCACGATGGTCGCAGCGGTGACCGAACTGGCCACCGAGAACTACTGGACGGACTGGTCCCGGATCACCTGCCCGACGCTGGTCCTGCGGGGCGAACAGGGCACGATGCGCCCGCAGGAGGCGGAGGAGATGCACGCCCGCCGCCCGGAGACCCGGGTGGAGGTGGTGGCGGGGGCGGGACATGACGTGCATCTGGATGCGCCGGGGGAGGTGTACGAAAGGATCAAGACGTTCCTGAAGGAGCCGGACAAGCAGGGCTCAGGCACCCGCGCCGACGGCTGACCAACGTATGAAGGCGCGCCACGCCTCATCAGGGACGACGAGGACGTCACCGTCATCCATCTTGGAGTCCCGCACGAGCGTGCCCCTGTCGACGTGGGCACACTCCACGCACTCGGTCCCGCTACCGCCGCTGTAGGAGGATGTGAACCACTGAGGTGTGGACTGCGCCGTCATCAGAGCTCCTTGCTTATGCGATCGATGATGTCCGCTGAGGACTCGAGGTCGAGTGCCTGAGCGCTCAGGTATTCGAACGCCAACCTATAGCGCTCCAGTTCCTTCGGCTTCTCCATGAAGAGACCGCCGCCGAGTAGATCGACGTAAACCACGTCCAGTTCTCGAGAGGGGCCTCGCAGGACGGCGAAGCTGCCGACAGCGGCTGCATGGGCGCCCTTGGAGAACGGCAGCACCTGAACGGTCACTCGGGGCCGGTCCAAGGTGATCAGAAGGTGACGCAGTTGTTCCCGCATCACCTCATGACCGCCGACCTGTCGACGAAGAGCCGCCTCGTCGACGACACACCAGATGTGGGGAGGGTCTTCCCGCTCCAGCAACTCCTGGCGCTTCATGCGAATGTCCACCATGTGCTGCACTTCCCGCTCGGGGCACTGCACTTCCGAAGCACGGTGAACCGCCTCTGCGTAAGCCCGGGTCTGAAGCAGCCCGGGGATGTACATGCAGGCGTAGTGGTCCTCGCGCACCACCTCGTCCTCGAGGGTGAGCATGAGGTTCATGGAGTCGGGGATGGGGTCGGCCAGAGAACGCCACCATCCCTGAATCTTGGCGCCCTTCGCGAGCTCAACGAGGGCGACCCGTTCCGCTTCAGATGCGCCGTACTCGCGGCACAGGGCGTCTACAGCAGGCCACTTGACCGTTCCCTCCTTCGTCTCATAGCGGCTCAGGGTCGCCTTGGAGATGCCGACGCGGGCGCCCGCTTCCTCCAGGGTCAACCCCGTGCCCTCTCGGAGACGACGCAAGTCCGCGCCCAGCTGGCGCCTGCGAGTCGTGGGTCCAACTGCCATATGAAAGGCCCTCCGTGTCGCTCCAAGAGATCGTCCCCGCTGCCCGAGCGGGACGGCAAGACGGTGTGCGCCGGGGGCGCGTGGTGAGTACTGCGCTCCTGCTGCTGCCCTCGGCATCTTTGTGAGAGTTTCATTTTGAGAGTTTCAGTGCAACTCTATGTGTGTCAGGGGCTACATAGCGCAACCACGTCGCACGAGGGGATGCCTGGGATGGACGGCACAAGCAACGAGGCTCAGGTCATGACGAGGCTCTGGAAGCTACCGCTTCTCGCAGAGCCCCATGAGGTCTCCGCCCTCCGGCGGTTGCTGCGCCTCCAGTTAGAGATGTGGCGGCTGCCCGAGCTCGTGGAGCCTTCCGAACTCTGCGTCAGCGAGCTGGTGTCCAATGTCATCACCCACGTTGGCCCGGGGACTCCGGCGACCCTCGTCGTCTCCACGGATGGCCGGTACGTGCGGATCGAGGTGCACGACCCGGACACGCGGGCACTCCCCGCTCTCGTCGAAGCCGAAGTCGACAGTGAAGGCGGCCGAGGGATGGCCCTCGTAACGGCCACCGCCGACCGCTGGGGCGTGGAATTGCACCCAGATCGAAAGGTGACGTGGTGTGAGTTGGCCGTCGGGCGGCCCCTCTCGCCCGTGGAGCGTCCATCCCCCCGCATCTCCAGAGCGCAAGGCCTGCTGGATTTGTACGGGGGCGGCATCGAGCGCGCACAGGGCGGCACCGACCATATGGGCACGGGCCGGCTGTGGCTGACCTGTGCGGAGGAGGCCGCCATCGACATCATCACGGACCTCCTCCACTGGCTCCAGACGCATGGGCGGGACGCCGATGACGTCCTGGATCGAGCGCAGACGCACTTCGAGGCCCAGGCTGCGCGTGCTGGATCGCCCTCGGTTGGCTAATTCGCCGCGATGGCCGCGTACGTCCACACATCGGCTGGCAGTTCATGCGCGAGGCGCCAGGTGATTCCCATCGGCTTGCTGCCTTTGTGTTCGACGTACGTGGCCGGACCGAGGAGCATCCACGGTTGAGGCTTGCCTATGTCGGTGTTCTTGTACCGCCGCATGAACAGGAGCACGTGGCTGCCCTGCTGGACGTGTTCCTGATAGCGCAGACCTGTGGCTGAGTTCTCTGCGGTGGCGTTCTGCGACTCCCAGTGGAAGAGCGTGGGGCTCAGGGCGTAGTCCTTGTAGCGAACGGTCGGGGAGAAGTCCTTCTCGTTCTTCTCCAGCGTGACGAGAAGAGCGTCCGTTTTGAGGTCCTCCACCCACTGCACACCCTGTGCAAACGACCGGGGCATCTGCCCACCGAAGCGGGCTACTCCGAGTGCGGCCAGGATTTCCGAGCGGTTGTAGGCGCTGTGCACCTTGAGAGGAAGGTCGCGGTGCGGTCCTGACAGGTCGATGGGGTAGTGATCAGAGCGCTCGATGACGTACGTCAGCACTTGCCGCAGTTCGTCTCGGACGGCCCCCTGCTCGCGCAGAGCCTCAAGACCATCTTCGAAGCTCGTGTAGCCGCCTGCATCGTCCCAGAGGTTGAAGAAGAGCATGCGGGCGTACGCCTGGTCCTTGGGCGGGAGGCTTGCGTAGGCAGGGGCGTCGTCGGCGAGCAGCCGGAGGTAAGCCTGGGCCCGCTCAGCATCATCAACGTGCAAGAAGGCATGAACGCGCTTCAGAAGTGCCGCTTCTCCATCCGGAGCAGAGTCACTTACCAAGCCCGCCCTACGCAGCACCGCCGTCCAGGAGTTGTCGCTCTTGTACAGTTCCTTGATCTCACGGCGGCTCTCCCGTAGATAGTCAGCGAGGCGAGGCTCGCGGTACTCCTTGACCTCCTTCACCAACGTTTTGATCGTCGCACCCAACTGCGCACGGATGTTGCCGAGGATGAGGTCCTTCGCCTTGCCCTCAAGGATGATCTGGCATCCGGAGGGGAGTTGCGGGAAGTCGTGCTCGATGTGGTCGACAAGGCGGTTGCGGGTGAGGTTGGTCAGTGCCCGGAACTGCTCCTCGAAGCGGAACTCCGTCCGGTGCTGGCCGATGAAGTCGAGAACCGTCACGACCGGCTTCGTGGCGGTGCGCCGCAATCCCCTGCCCAACTGCTGGAGAAAGACAGTGGCGCTGTTCGTCGGCCGCAGCAACAGCAGCGTGTCGACGTCGGGTATGTCGAGGCCCTCGTTGAACAGGTCGACGGAGAAGATCACCTGCAGCCGGCCGTCGCGGAGCTCAGCCAGTGCCTTGGCGCGCGCTTCAGCAGGTGAGTCGCTGTCCAGCGCGACGGCTGTGAACCCGGCCTGCCGGAAGAAGTCGGCCATGAAGTGTGCGTGAGCCTTGGACACACAGAAGCCGAGTGCGCGCATGGCACCGGGGTTGGCGACCTTGTCGCGGATCTGCTTGACGACGATACGAGCTCGGGCGTGATTGCCGGTGTAGAGGTCGTCGAGGTCACGATCTGTGTAGGCCCCCCTCTGCCAGCCCAGGTTGGTGAGGTCCGTTCCGTCCGGAATGCCGAAGTAGTGGAAGGGGCAGAGCAGGTCGTTCTCGAGCGCTTCCCACAGGCGCATTTCCGCCGCGATGCGGCCGTCAAAGAACTCGTCCTGCACGTTGAGCCCGTCCATGCGTTCCGGCGTCGCGGTGAGGCCCAGAAGTTCCTTCGGCTTGAAGTGATCGAGGACCCGGCGGTAGGTGGCGGCCGTGGCGTGGTGGAACTCATCAATGACGATGATGTCGAAGTGTTCGGGGTCGAGTTGTTCCAGTCGCTGCACGTTCAGTGACTGAACGCTGGCGAAGACATGGTTCCAGTCGTTCGGGTCCTGGCCGCCGTAAAGCAGTTCACCGAAGGACGCGTTGTCGAGCACCTCACGATAGGTGCGGATCGACTGGTTGAGGATCTCCTTGCGGTGGGCCACGAACAGAAGCCGGGGATAGCCGTCCCCGAGCCTTTGTTGCAGGTTGCGGTAGTCCAACGCCGCCATGACCGTCTTGCCGGTCCCTGTGGCTGCAACCAGGAGATTTCGGTTCCGCCCCCGGATCTCACGCTCCACACGGAGACGCTCAAGCATGTCCTGCTGGTGAGGGAAGGCACGCACCTCAAGGCCAGAGAGGTTGATCTTCAGATCGGTTGAGGGACCGTTCCCGCTGGCCTGGGCGAGGGCCTGGTCCAGGCGCTCACCGTCGGTGTCCGGGTCGTACGTCTCGAATGCGCTGTCGTTCCAGTAGGCGTCGAAGGTCGCCTCGAACTTGTTGAGCACCGCGGGTGTGGCGACCGAGGACAGGCGAACATTCCACTCCAGCCCATCGAGCAAGGCGGCCTTCGAGAGGTTGGAGCTACCGACATACGCCGTATCAAAGCCGCTGTTGCGCCGGAAGAGCCACGCCTTCGCATGCAATCGCGTCGAGCGGAGTTCGTAGTTGACCTTGACCTGTGCGCCGAAGTCGCGGACGAGACGGTCCAGCGCGTGACGGTCGGTGGCGCCGATGTAGGTGGTCGTGATGACACGGATGGGAATTCCCCGGCCCCGGGCGGCACGGAGGGAGTCCTCAAGCACCCGCAGCCCGTACCACTTCACAAACGCGCAGATCAGGTCGACACGGTCGGCTGTGGCCAGCTCCGCGCGCAGTTCACTGCCGAGGCTGGGGTCCTCCGGCGAGTTGGTGATGAGCGCCGTCTCCGACAGGGGAGTCAGTGGGCGTACGGCGTAGACACCAGGAGCTTCCTGCTCGGCCAGGGCGATCAACTGGCGCGGTCCCTCGAGGATGGCGTCCGGGACTCCGGCTTCCTGAGCGGCCTTGGTCCCCGGTGAGGTGCCGGTCAACGCCTGCAAGACACGGTTCGCCACAGCGACCTGCTGATCGCGCGGGACCTGACTCAACTCTTGGGCCACCGCGTCACCGATGTAGCGAGCCAGCACATGAGGGGTGGACTCCGCGCTGACCTCTACATCGATGGCCTTCCACCCCGCTGCGGTCAGTCCCCCTATCCGTTCCTGCAGGCCCTCGGTGATGAGCTCTTCATAGACGCCCGCTACCGGTTTCCTCACGCCCCCCGAATGCGCCACCCCTGGCCCCCTCTGTCTTGCTGTCTTGACCTGCGCCCTTGCGCACGACCCCATGGCCTTAGCCCTGATGCCGATCAGTTCTAACAGGTGTCACTGACACCCGGCGCGTCCTTGCCAGAAAGGGATGGCTTGCGGGCGCTGAGCGCAGAGAGGGCGCAGCCTGCTGCCACTGCACCGTCGGCCACCCGCTTCTTCGGCAGTGTCGTGCTTCCGCGGCCCGAGTAAAGGGCGCTGCGCGTCGCCTTCGGCGATGGCCCTCCGGGCCACCCTTGACTCGGGCCGCTCCAGCACGGGGGAGAAGCGAGCGGGCGGCCGGAAGGGGAGCGGGGCCCCAGTTGCGTGGGGCCCGGTCACTTGGGGAGCGGCCGGCGTGCGGGGCGCGACCGCGTCTCGCATGCACGCCGGGTGGCTTGGCGGCTTGCGGGCCGTGGGGGCGTGTGGCTCAGGCTGAGGCGCCGTGACACTCCCCATAAACCGCCCCCGACCCGCACCAGCAAGCCTCCCCCCGCTCCGGCGGCCAGGGCATCGCTCGGCCTCGGGCTGCCAAGGTCGTCGCGTACTGGGGGAGGAGGGTCGGGTCCGACGGGGGTGTGGCCTCCGAGGCGGCGAAGGCTTCGTAGGACGGGACCGTGCCGGTGACGATGCCCAGGTTGGGGGTGCCGGAGGCGGCCAGCTCGCGCAGGGACGTCTCTATCGTCGCGAGGTGGGCCTCGTAGGAGGGGTACTCCTCGGCCAGGGCCGGGTGGTCGGCGACCAGTTCGGCGAGTTCCGGGGCCGGCCAGTGCAGGACCGCCACCGGGAACGGGCGGGAGAGCGCCTCTCGGTACGTGCCCAGCTCGGCCTGGAGGCGGGAGATCTCCGCCTGGAGTTCCGCCGGGTTCGAGGAGCCCAGGGACCAGACGCGTTTCGGGTCGTGGAGTTCGTCCAGGGGGACCGGCGCGGTGTTCAGGGTGTCCGCCAGGGTGTCCCAGTCGTCGTGGGGCAGGCCCAGCATGCGGCGGACCCGGTGGCGGCCGAAGAGGAGGGGGCGCGCGGAGTAGGGCGGCTCGCCCTCCGAGGGGAGCAGCAGGTGCGCGGCCTGCGTGAACGTGTCCTGGGCCGCCTCCAGTTCGTCGTGGGACTCCAGGGCCTCCGCGACGATCACCCAGGGGAGCGGATCGCGGGGGGCGGCCACCCGGATGCCCTCGATGATCGCGCGGGCCTCGGCCTCGTGGTCGTACTCCCAGAGGTTCGCGGCCTTGCGGGCGCGGACCAGGTGGGGGCGCTCCAGGGCGTCCCCCGTCGCGAGCAGGCGGTCGTAGAGGGTCGTCGCGGCGGGGCGGTCGCCGGCGAGTTCCAGGTGGGCCGCGGCCCGCAGCAGCAGGGCTTCCGCGTCCTCGGGATACAGGCCGGCGGTCCGCGCCAGGCGTGCCGCTTCGGCGGTGTGGTCGACGTTCTCGGCAGGCGTGTCGGAGCGCATGGGGGACACCGTACTGCCGATGAATGACAAACGTCAGGGATCCGCAGGCCGGGGGTGTACGACCTGACGGGGCCGCCTCACGTCGTCATGCCCGCTCCCGCAGTACCCCCACCGCGAGGCCGCCCACGGCCGCCAGGGCCGCCGACACCAGCAGGGCGACGTCCGCGCCGTCGGACAGGCTCCCCGTGGAGGTCGCCAGGGCGATGGTCAGGGCGACGCCCGCGCAGGAGCCGATGTAACGGAACGTCTGCTGGGCGCCGGAGCCCATCGCCGCGCGCTCCGGCGGGACCGACTCGACCGAGACCAGCGGAAGCGCGGCGTTCAGCAGGCCGCTGCCGATCCCGCCGATCAGCAGGCCCGGCAGCAGGCGCGGCCAGGAGTGGGCAGACAGCGCCCCGAGCATGGTCAGCGCGGCCGCCGCGTGCAGGACGAAGCCCGCCGCCAGCTGCAGGCGCGGCGGGATGCGGCCCGCCAGGCGCCGCGCCTGCAACGCCACGACGAAGGACAGGCCGGACCACAGCAGGAACAGCCACGCCGTCGCCATCGCCGACATCCCGAGCGTCCGCTGGAGCAGCGCCGGCAGATAGCTGAACAGGCCGATCACCGCGAGGCCGGTGAACAGGCCGCCCGCGGAGGACGCGAGGAACCGGGGGCGGCGCAGCAGGGTCAGGTCGATCATCGGGGTGGCCGTGCGGCGTTCGGCCACCGCGAACAGGGCGAGCAGGACCAGGGTGGCCAGCAGCAACAGGCCCACCGGGGCGCGCAGCCAGCCGTCGCGGCCCAGCGTCAGCGCGGCGACCAGGCAGATCAGCGCCGGGCCGAAGGTGAGCGCGCCGAGCAGGTCGGGGCGCCCGCCGCGCGGGGCGCGTGACTCCGTCAGGGTGCGCGCGGCCAGGGCCGCCGTCACTACCGCCGCCGCGCCGAGGACGCCGTACGCGACCCGCCAGTCCGGCATGGATCCGGTGAGCAGCGGGCCGACGGCGATGCCGCCGGAGACGAACGCGCCCCACACTCCGGTCGCGTGCAGGCGGCCGCGCGGGGTCGGGTACGCGTGCACGATCAGGCCGAGGCTGCTCGCCAGCAGGGCCGCGCTGGCCGCGCCCTGCGCGATGCGGGCCAGCGTGAACAGCCAGGTCGAGGTGGTCAGCGCGCCGAGAGCCGTGGTCAGGCCGAGGGCCAGGGTGCCCGCGGTGAAGATCCGGCGGCGGCCGTAGTCGTCGGCGAGGCTGCCGGCGACCAGCAGCAGGGCGGCGAGGCCGAGCGGGGTGCCGTTGAGCAGCCAGGCCTGCGCGGACAGCGGGGTGTGCAGATCGGCGGCCGTGTCGGGGAGTGTGACCATCGGCGCGGTGTACGTCATCAGCGCGATGGCCGTGGCCGCGCTGGTCAGGGCGAGGGTGGCGCGCGGGCGGACGGCGGCGGGGGCGGCAGCCGTCTTCCGACCGGCCGCCGGGGGGCCTGGTGGTGCGGAGGCCGCCTCGACGCTGCCGGGGAGGTCGGAGCTGGGCATGACGGTTTCCCTTCCGAGCGGGTCTTCGGGGCCGACGACCCCGCGAGCCGGCCCGAACCGGTCGTCGAACCTGAAGGTTCGGTCACTGAACCTATACGGACTCCGTCACCGTAGCAGGGTAGGTTCGGTGATTGAACCTATGGACCGGAAATCGGTACAGTGGCCTCATGGCACTGGGCAAGGACTACGCGGCGCAGGAGTGCTCGATCGCCCGGGCGCTGGAGGTCGTCGGTGAGCGGTGGACGCTGCTCGTCATCCGCGACGCGTTCTTCGGCGTCCGGCGCTACAACGACTTCCTCGTCCACCTCTGCATCCCGCGCGCCGTCCTCGCCGCCCGCCTGCAGACCCTCACCGAGCACGGAATCCTGGCCAAGCGCCGGTACCAGCAGTCACCGCCGCGCGACGAGTACGTCCTCACCGAGCGCGGCATCGCCCTGTGGCCCACTCTGCGCTCGCTCGGCCTGTGGGGCCGCGAGCACTTCGGCGAGCGGCCGCTGCGCATCCTCCGCCACGCCACCTGCGGCACCGACCGCGAACTCGGCCCCTACGGCGAATGTCCCGACTGCGGAACCATCGCGCCGGTCCCGGACGTTCTCATGCTGCCGGGACCGGGACTCGACCCCGACCCGGCGGATCCGGTCAGCCGGGCCCTGCTCCAGCCCCGCAGGCTGCTGCAGCCCCTCGAACCGGAGCCGGTACGACCGGAGCCGGTGCGGACGAATGCTGTGCGGACGGACGCCGTACGACCGGATGCTGTACGGCCGGATCCTGTATAAACGGCCTTACGAACAAGGTTTCGCCGACAAGGCGTACGACGAACGGGGCGGGGGGGGAGAAGCCGATGAACCGCGACTGGGCCGGGCTGCGTCCCGCCGCCGCGCTGCTGCTCCTTGTCCTCCAGGTCGCCCTGCTCGACACCGGCAGCCTCTCCGCCACCGTCGCCCTCGCCGCGACCGCCGCCGTCGGCTCCACGCTCGCGCTGTGCGCACTGGTCACGGCGCTCTGCGTGCCCGCGGTGCCGCCCACACGGGTCCGCACCGCGATACGCGACCGTGCCCGCCGCACGGCTTTCCTGCCCCAGCGCGACCCCGACGCGCCCGGCCGCCGCCGGCCCAGGGCACCCGGACACGCCCTCCCGGCGACCACCGCGTAGGGCATCCCGCCGCCGCCCCCACGGGCACCACCGCCGTCCCCGGGACGGACGGGATCCCCGCGTGGTTCGTCATGCCGATCTCATCGATCCCCATCGTTCCGGCACGACGTGACCCCGGAGGGCCACTCACCCATGTCCGTTTTCGCCCACCTCGTCGAGCGGCTCGCCGAGCTGCTCCAGCCCCTGTTCCACGCCTCCGCGGCCGCCGCGGCGATCGTGCTGTTCACGATGCTCGTCCGGCTGCTGGTCCACCCCCTGTCCCGGGCCGCCGCCCGCGGGCAGAAGGCCAAGGCCGCCCTCCAGCCCCGGATCGCCGAGCTGCGCACCAAGCACGCCAAGGACCCGCAGAAGCTGCAGAAGGCGATCATGGAGCTGCACGCCGAGGAGAAGGTCTCGCCGCTGTCCGGCTGCCTGCCCAGCCTCTTGCAGGCGCCCGCCTTCTTCCTGCTCTACCACCTGTTCTCCAGCACCAGCATCGGCGGCGAGGCCAACGCTCTGCTCGGCCACCAGCTGCTCGCCGCACCCCTCGGCGACCGCTGGGCCGACGCCCTCACCGCGGGCGGCCCGCTCGGCGGCGCCGGACTCGTCTACCTCGCCCTGTTCGCCCTGGTCGCGGTCATTGCCGCGTTCAACTTCCGGCGCACCCGGCGGACGATGGCCGAGAACGTGCCGGTGGCGATGCCGGCGGCCGGGGCGGGGGAGCAGGTCCCGGGCCTCGGAGCGGTCACGAAGGTCATGCCGTTCATGTCCTTCTTCACCCTCGTCACCGTCGCCGTCGTACCGCTGGCCGCCGCGCTGTACGTCGTGACCAGCACGGCGTGGAGCGCGGTGGAACGGGCGGTCCTCTACCGCTGAGCCGTCTCGGCCACGGCCGGACCCGGCTCACCCTACGGTCCAGTACGTGAACCGGGTCTTGCGGAGTGGACCCCCCTCTTGGAGGATCGACCAGTCCTCCGATGGCTGTCGCGCCACGGCCGCACCCGGCGGCGCCATCGGCCGGGCGCCCGCGATCGAGGAAGATGGTGACGACCATGAAGCTGCTGCGAGTCGGTACGGCCGGGGCCGAGCGCCCGGCGCTGCTCGACGCCGACGGGACCCTGCGCGACCTGTCCGGCCTCGTCCAGGACATCGACGGCGCGCTGCTCGCCGACGACGCGGCCCTCGGCCGTATCCGCGCCGCGGCCGAGGGCGGTGAGCTGCCCGCGCTGGACGCGACCGGGCTGCGCATCGGCCCGCCGCTGGGCCGCATCGGCAAAGTCGTGTGCATCGGGCTGAACTACTTCGACCACGCCCGCGAGGTCGGGGCCGAGCCGCCCGCCGAGCCGGTCGTCTTCTTCAAGGCCGCGGACACGGTCGTCGGCCCGAACGACACGGTGCTCGTGCCCCGGGGCTCGGTGAAGACCGACTGGGAGGTCGAGCTGGCGGTCGTCATCGGCCGCACCGCCCGCTACCTCGGCTCGGCGGAGGAGGGACTCGCGCACGTCGCCGGCTACGCCGTCGCGCACGACGTGTCCGAGCGGGAGTGGCAGATCGAGCGGGGCGGGACCTGGGACAAGGGCAAGAACTGCGAGACGTTCAACCCGCTCGGGCCGTGGCTGGTGACCGCCGACGAAGTACCCGACCCGCAGGCGCTCTCCCTCAAACTGTGGGTCAACGGCGAGCTGAAGCAGGACGGCACCACCGCCGACCAGATCTTCCCGGTGGGCGAGGTCGTGCGGTACGTCAGCCAGTTCATGACGCTGTACCCCGGAGACGTCATCAACACCGGAACGCCTGCCGGGGTGGCGATGGGGCAGCCCGAGCCGAAGCCGTACCTTCGGTCCGGGGACGTGGTGGAGCTGGAGGTCGAGGGGCTGGGCCGGCAGCGGCAGGAGCTCAAGGACGCGTGAGCGCTCCGCTGGGGGGGGCGGGGAACCACGGCTTGTCCGTCGGCCGCGGGCCGGATGTGGTTGCTCGCGCCCACGCGGCGGAGCCGCATGTTGCACGAAACCCCGCGCCCCTCGAGGTAACCGCAGTCACCCCAGCAGAGAAGCCAGGCGCCTCCACTCCCCCCTCGGGAGGTTCTCCCTCGGCCCGTCGGTCACCACCTGGAGAGCCACGTGGTCGGCGCCCGCCTTGACGTACGTCTCGATGCGGTCGCGGATCCGGGCCTCCGTGCCCCAGGCGAAGACCGCGTCGACCAGGCGGTCGCTGCCGCCGTTCGCGAGGTCCGCCTCGGTGAAGCCGAGGCGGAGGAACGTGTTCGTGTAGTTCGCCAGACCCAGGTAGGGAGCCAGCGCGCCGCGGGCCAGTGCGCGGGCGCGGGCCGGGTCGGTCTCGAGGACGACCTTCAGCTCCGGGGCGAGCAGCGCGCCACCGCCCAGGATCTCGCGGGCCTCGGCGGTGTGCTCGGGCGTGACCAGGTACGGGATCGCGCCGGCCGCACGGTCCCGGGAGAGCTGAAGGTTCTTCGGGCCGAGCGCGGCGAGGACACGGCGCTCGGCGGGGACGCCGGCCGCGTCGAGCTCGTCGAGGTAGGCGGTCAGCGCCGCGAGCGGGCGGCGGTACTGCGAGGCCAGCTTGGCGTGGCTGACGCCCAGGCCCAGCAGGAAGCGGCCGGGGCGGTCCCGCTCCAGCTCGGCGAAGCGGGCCGCGGTGTCGGCGGCCGTGTGCTGCCAGATGCTCTGGATGCTGGTGCCGACGGTGATGCGCCCGGTCGCCTCCAGCAGCGGCGCGGCGTGCTGGACGGCGCTGCTGCCGCCGAGCCACAGGGCGCCGAAGCCCAGCGCTTCCAACTCGGCGGCCGCCTCCGCCCGTTCGCCCCGCAGGGCCGGGTCCTCGGAACGCAGGCCCACGTTCCAGATGCCGTACCGGCCGATCCTGTCCTGCACCGTGCTCATGGGTCCCTCCGGCGGGTCCGTGATCATCACGTCTACGGCCAGTCCCAACCGGAGGGACCCCGGGGTTAATCCCGGCGCACGTCGGATCCTCAGATCTTCAAAAACTCCTCCAGCGCCTCCACCACGAACCGGTGGTCCTGCAGCTGGGGCAGCCCGGAGACGGTGACCGCGCCGATCACGCCGACACCCTCGACGGTGATCGGGAAGGAACCGCCGTGCGCGGCGTACGCGTCCGGGTCGAGCCGGGAGGACTCCTCGAAGGTGGTCCCCTTGGCACGGAATCGGGCGCCGACCAGGTAGGAGGCGCTGCCGTAGCGTTCGACGACCCGGCGCTTGCGGGCGATCCAGGCGTCGTTGTCGGGCGTGGAGCCGGGCAGGGCGGCGTGGAAGAGCTGCTGGCCGGCCCGGTGGATGTCCACGGCGACCGGGGCCTGCCGCTCGCGGGCCAGGCCGACCAGCAGCGAGCCGAGCGCCCACGCGTCGTCGTGCGTGAACTGCCGGAAGACCAGGCGGCGTTCCTGGGCCTCCAGCTCCTCGATGCTCGGGGTCAGCTCGGGCGTGAACTTCGGGGTCAGTCCGCTCAACGCAGGGTCACCGTCACTTTGTCGCGGGCCGACCGGCGGGCCGCTTCCAGTACGTCGAGGGCGTCGGCCGCCTCCAGCGCGGTCACCGGGTTGGGGCCGGCGCCGGTGAGGGCCTTC
Organism: Streptomyces sp. NPDC104814; assembly: GCF_055583185.1. Taxonomy (NCBI): domain Bacteria; kingdom Bacillati; phylum Actinomycetota; class Actinomycetes; order Kitasatosporales; family Streptomycetaceae; genus Streptomyces; species Streptomyces sp. NPDC104814. Next base: position 162,919 of record NZ_JBVJOL010000008.1, read on the forward strand.
GCCACGGCCGCATAGTAGGCCGGGTAGTCGCCGGGCAGGGTGGGTTCGGCGCGGCCGCCGCCGGTCAGCGGGGACTCCCCGGCACCGACGCGGCCCCACAGCTCCTCCGGCTCGACGCCCCAGCCGGGGCCCGGGCGGCGGCCGTCGCGCAGCGCCGCCTCCTGCGGGTCGAGGCCGTACTTGACGTAGCCGGCCTGCGAGCCGAGCACCCGGAAGCGCGGGCCGAGCTGGGCGGTGGTGGAGGAGACGTACAGGTGGGAGCGGACGCCGTTCGCGTGCGTCAGTGCGAGGAACGTGTCGTCGTCGGCCTCCGCGCCCGCGCGCCGGACCACCGACTCGGCGTAGACCTGGGTGACGGGGCCGAAGAGCACCAGCGCCTGGTCGACGACGTGGCTGCCGAGGTCGTACAGCAGGCCGCCGATCTCCGCGGGGTCGCCGGACTCGCGCCAGCCGCCCTTGGGCTTGGGCCGCCACCGCTCGAAGCGGGACTCGAAGCGCCATACGTCGCCCAGCGCGCCCTCGTCGAGCAGGTGCCGCAGGGTGAGGAAGTCGTTGTCCCAGCGGCGGTTCTGGAACACCGACAGCAGCAGCCCGCGCTCCTCGGCGAGGGCCGCCAGCGCGCGTGCCTCGGCGGCGGTCCCGGCGACCGGCTTGTCCACGACGACCGGCAGCCCCGCCTCCAGGGCGGCGGTGGCCAGCGGGACGTGCGTCTTGTTCGGGGAGGCGATGACGACCAGGTCGAGCTCGCCGGCCCGCTCCAGCAGCTCGCCGGCGCCGGCGACCGTCGTCACGCCGGGGTGCTCGGCGCGCGCCTGCGCCTGGCGCTCGGGGTTGGAGGTGACGACCGTGTCGAGACTCAGGCCGTCCGTGGTGGCGATCAGCGGGGCGTGGAAGACGGAGCCCGCGAGGCCGTAGCCGATGAGGCCCACGCGGAGGGGGGTGCCTGTCGTACCTGTCATGCCCCCCACTTTCGCAACGCTGTTGCCAAAGTGCAAGCGGCGAGGACAATGGGGCCTGTGAGCGGCACGAACGGTGGAACGAGCAGAAGCGACGGAAGCGCGACCGGGGGAACGAGCAGAGGCGACGGCGGTACGACGGGGGGCGGCGGCCCGGTCAAGGGTGATGGCGGTACGACCGGGAGCGACGGCGGCCCGGTCAAGGGCGATGCCGGTACGGCCGGGAGCGGCGGCGGACCCGTCGCAGGCGACCGTGGTCCGGTCGGTGGCGGCGTCAATCTGCTGGGGCTGCGCAGCCACAACACCGCGCTCGTGCTGGAGCTGCTGCGCACGGCCGGCGCCGAGGGCATCAGCCGGCTCGAACTCGCCGAGCGCACCGGGCTGACCCCGCAGGCCGTCAGCAAGATCACCGCACGGCTGCGGGAGCGGGGGCTGGCCACCGAGGCCGGGCGCCGGGCCTCCACCGGGGGCAAGCCGCGCACGGTGCTGCGGCTGGTGCCGGACGCCGGGCACGCCGTCGGGGCGCATCTGGACCGCGACGAGCTGCGGGCGGTGCTGGTCGATCTCACCGGCGCGGTCGTCGGGCAGGAACGGGCGCCGCTCGACCTCGGGGCGGGGGCGGAGGCGGTGCTCGCCGCCGTGGAGCGGGCGGTGCGGCCGCTGGCCGGTTCCGTGCCGGACGAGTCGGTGCTCGGCGTGGGTGTCGCGCTGCCGGGGCCGCTCGACCATGTACGGGGCGTGCTGCACCGGGTGACCGGTTTCCCCGAGTGGGACGGCTTCCCGCTGCGGGACGCGCTCGCCGGACGCCTCGGCCTGCCGGTCGTCGTCGACAAGGACACCAACGCCGCCGCGCTGGGCCTCGCCGTCGCCGGGGAGGGTGACTCCTTCGCCTACCTCCACCTCGGCACGGGCCTGGGCGCCGGGCTGGTCGTCGGCGGGGCCGTGCACCGGGGGGCGCGCACCGGGGCGGGGGAGTTCGGGCACCAGGTGATCCAGCTGGACGGACCGGTGTGCGGGTGCGGGGACCGGGGCTGCATCGAGGTGCTGTGCCTGGGCGCGGTACGGCGCGGGGACACGGCGGAGGCCGCGCGGGTGCTCGGCGCCGGGGCCGGCAATCTGGTCGGGCTGCTGGACATCGACGGGGTGCTGCTCGGCGGGCGGGTCGTCGCGCGGGCGCCGGAGACCTTCGTACGCGGGGTCGCGGCGGTCCTCCAGGAGCGAGCGCAGCGCGAGGGAACGCGGGGCGGCGCGGTGCCGGTACGGATCGCCGGGGGCGGGGAGTGGGGAGTCGCGGCGGGTGCCGGGCAACTGGTCCTGGGGCCGGTGTTCGGGCGGCGTGACGCGTAGAGCGGCGGACATCCAGGGGCGCCCGGGGGTATCCGGGGCGTACAGCGGCCAGGGGAGTCCTGCCGGTGACGCACGGCGGGGGGAGTCCTGCCGGTGACGCACGGCGGGAGCCCGGAAGGAACCCGCTCGGGTGCGATCCGTCCGCCGTTCGAGGGCTCTCGCCGGTACGCCTCCGCCGCAGCGGCCACCCCACCCGCCAAGCTCATGTGATCATGCGACTGTTCCCGCTCAGCCGTGTCCCCGCGGCGGCAGCCGCCACGCTGCTGCCGCTGCTGTCCCTGCTGCCGTTACCGGTCCTCGCGCCCCCGGCGCACGCCGCCCCTGCGGCCGACCCCGCGTGTGCGGCCGGGTCCGGCTCCCACGACTTCCCCCTGCGCGCCCGGATCCGCGGCGGCCCCGCCGCATACGACGCCGGCGGCGGATACGGCGTCTGGTATCTGGACCTGACGAACACCACCCCCGGCACCTGCACCGCCATCCATCCGGTCGTCGTCCTCGTCGACGAGCGGCGGGCGCTGACGGCGGCCCAGCCGCGGCTGGAGTTCGCCGACGGCCCCCGCACCCGTACCGTGCCGTTCGAGACGACCGACGAGGACGAACTGGTCGGCGCGTTCGGCGAGAAGGACGGCTTTCCGGGGTTCAGCGTCGGGCCGCACCGCACCCTGACCGTGCGCGTGCGGCTGGCGTTCACCGCCGACGCCGTACCCAACGAGGTCACCGCCGAGGCCGCGGTCGTCCGGCGGCACAACGACGACGGCGACTGGGTGGGGCAGTCCGACGACTACCGCTTCGCCGTGCACAACGCGTCGCTGCCCCCAGCCGGCCGGACCCCGGGCACCGACCCCGCAGGCACCCCGCCGGGCCCGGCCCGCACCCCGGCCGCCCCGTCCCCCGACCCCACCCCGGCGCCCACTCCCGCCCCCACCGGCGCGCTCGCCGCCGACGAACTCGCCCGTACCGGCATCGCCGACGGCGCCCTCGCCGCGACCATCGCCCTGCTGCTGGGCGGCGCCGCGCTGCTGGTGGCCCGCAGACGCCGCTGACGGGGACAGGGGCCGCCGTTCGGGCCGGTCCGTGTCTGCGACGATCCTCGCGTGGACTACCCGAACGACCAGGCCCCCGGTGCCCCCGTCCGCTCCGGCATCCCGGAGCACGGGCGCATCCCGAAGTACTACGCGGTCAAGGCCCGTATCGACGGTCTCGTGGCCGAGCTCGGCGAGGGCGCCCTCATCCCCACCGAACGCGACCTCGCCGAGCGCTACGACGTGGCCCGCGAGACGGTGCGGCAGGCCCTGCGCGAGCTGGTGCTGGAGGGCAAGCTGCGCCGGCAGGGACGCGGCACCGTCGTCGCGGGGCCCAAGCTGGAGCAGCCGCTGTCCCTGGCCAGCTATACGGAGGGCGTGCGCCGTCAGGGCCGTACACCCGGGCGTGCTCTCGTCACCCTGGACCGCTTCCCCTGCCCGCAGGCCCTGGCCGCGGAGACCGGGCTGACGCGCGGCGAGCCCGTCTGGCACCTGGAGCGGGTGCTGCTCGCCGACGACGAGCGGGTCGGCCTGGAGAGCACCTATGTCGCCGTGGCCCGGGTGCCCGACCTGGACACCGGCTTCGAGCCGGACTCCTCCTTCTACGGCTACCTCCAGGGCCGCGGCATCGCGTTCGGCGACGCCGACGAGCGCATCGAGACGGTGCTGGCCACGCCCCGCGAGGCGCTGCTCATCGGCACCCCGCCCGCCCTGCCGATGCTGCTCATCCACCGGGTCTCCCGGGACGCGCAGGGCCGGCCGCTGGAGCGGGTGCGCACCCTGTACCGGGGGGACCGGTTCTCCTTCACGACGCATCTGCGGGGCTGAAACACGACGACACCCGCCTCCCTCTGGAAAGTAACGAAACGATAACGGGTCTAGCCCAAACGTGATGGCTCGTTCACGCTCCCATCGGCAGCCGGACCCTTCCGGTTCCCCGGGCGGGAGGAGCGTGACCGGCGTGAGAGTGACAGTCGTCGGAGGCGGCGTGGTCGGGACCATGCACGCCTGGCAAGCAGTCCAGCGCGGCCATGAGGTCGTACAGATCGAGCGCGAGAGCGAGGCGCGCGGCGCCTCCCTGCGCAACTTCGGCCAGATCTGGGTCAGTGGCCGCGCAGGGGGAGAGGAACTGGCCACGGCCCTGCGGGCCCGCGAGCTGTGGCAGGAGATCGGCGCCCGGGTGCCCGGGCTCGGCTTCCGGCCCAACGGCTCGCTGACCCCGCTGCGCACAGACCTCGAAGTCGCCGTCGCCGAGGCCGCGGTGGCCCGCGAGGACGCCGCCGACCGCGGCTACAAGCTGCTCGCGCCCGACGAGGCCCGCGCGCTGAACCCCGCTCTGCGCGGTACGTTCGACGCCGCCCTGTACTGCGAGCGCGACGCGGCCGTGGAGCCGCGCACCGCGCAGCTCGCCCTGCGCGCCGAGCTGGCGAAGTCCCCGCGCTACACCTTCCTGCCGGGCCGCGAGGTCCGCGAGGTGACCGACGCGGGGGACGTCCGCGACGACCACGGTGACGTGCACAGTGCCGATGCCGTCGTCCTCGCCACGGGCGCCTGGCTCGGCGGGCTGGTGCGCGAACTGGCCGGAGGGGACCTGCCCGTGCGCCGGGTGCGGCTGCAGATGATGCAGACCGACCCGCTCGGCGAACCCCTGACCACCTCCGTCGCCGACGCCGACAGCTTCCGCTACTACCCGGCCTACGCCTCGCCGCAGCTGGACGACCTCAACGCCCGGCAGCCGCAGCCGCAGACGGCCGCCGAGCACCGGATGCAGCTGCTGATGGTGCAGCGCGCCGACGGCGGCCTGACCATCGGCGACACCCACGAGTACGAGCACCCCTTCGCCTTCGACACCCTCGAGGACCCCTACGAGCACCTCACGGGCGTCGTCGAGTCCCTGCTGGGCCGGCCGCTGCCGAGGATCCGGCGCCGCTGGGCCGGGGTGTACGCCCAGTGCACCGACCCGCGCCGGGTCGTGCACCGGCAGCAGGTGCGCGAGGGGGTGTGGCTGGTCACCGGGCCCGGCGGGCGCGGCATGACCTGCTCGCCCGCGATAGCCGAGACCACCGCGAACGAACTGAACTGGTGACCCTCCCCATGAGCGACCCGACCCGCGACATCCGCCTCGTCGTCCTCGACATGGCCGGTACGACCGTCGCCGACGGCGGCCTCGTCGAGCAGGCCTTCGAGGCGGCCGCCGCCGAACTGGGCGTCGAGCCCGGCAGCCCCGACCACGCCGAGAAGCTCGCCCATGTGCGCGCCACCATGGGCGAGTCGAAGATCTCCGTCTTCCGGCACCTGTTCGGCGCGGAGGACCTCGCCCGGCGCGCCAACACCGCCTTCGAGAAGGCGTACGGCGACCTCGTCGGCGGCGGCCGCATCGCACCCGTCCCCGGCGCCCGCGAGGCCGTCGAACAGCTACGGGCCGACGGCCGGACCGTCGTGCTCACCACCGGCTTCGCCCGCACCACGCAGGACGCCATCCTGGCCGCGCTCGGCTGGCAGGACCTCGTGCCGCTCACACTGTGCCCCGCGGACGCCGGCGGGCGCGGGCGGCCGTACCCGGACATGGTCCTCACCGCCTTCCTGCGCACCCGGGCCGCGGACGACGTCCGTCAGGTCGCCGTCGTCGGCGACACCTCCTACGACATGCTCAGCGGCGTCCGGGCCGGGGCCGGCGTGGTGGCCGGTGTGCTCACCGGCGCGCACCGCGAGCCGGAACTGCGCCGGGCGGGCGCCGGTCATGTCCTTGCCTCCGTACGGGAGTTGCCGGGAGCACTCGGATGAGCAGCGGCATCCGCTTCGAGAACGTCACCGTCGCCTACGACGGCCACGTCGTCCTCGACTCCCTCGACCTCACCGTCGGGCCCGGCGAGGTCATGGCGCTGCTCGGGCCGTCCGGTTCCGGCAAGACCACCGCGCTGCGGGCGGTCGCCGGGTTCGTGCGGCCCGCCGCCGGGCGGGTGCACCTCGGCGGCCGGGACGTCACCGACCTGCCGCCGCACCGCCGGGGCATCGGCATGGTCGTGCAGAGCTACGCGCTCTTCCCGCACCTGCGGGTCGAGGACAACGTCGCCTTCGGTCTGAAGGCCCGCAAGGTAGCCCGGAGCGAGATCCGCGGCCGGGTCGCCGAGGCGCTGGAGATGGTCGGCATGGCCGGCTACGCCCGCCGCCACCCGCGGGAGCTGTCCGGCGGTCAGCAGCAGCGCGTCGCCATCGCCCGCGCGCTCGCGATCCGCCCCTCGGTGCTGCTGCTGGACGAGCCGCTCTCCGCGCTGGACGCCCGTCTGCGCTCGGGCATGCTCACCGAACTGGCCCGGCTGCACCGCGAGCTGCCCGAGGTGTCGATGCTGTACGTCACCCACGACCAGGTCGAGGCGCTCACCCTCGCCGACCGGATCGCGGTGATGGACCGGGCCCGCCTGCGGGCCTGCGGCACCCCGCGCGAGCTGTACCGGGCGCCGGCGAACGAGTTCACGGCGTCCTTCGTGGGCGGCGCGAATCTGCTGCCGGTCACCGTCGCGTCCGGGGGCGTCGACTTCGCGGGCACCAAGGTGCGGGTCGACACGGCGGGCGCGGTCGCGGGGGCGCGGGCCACCTTGTGCGTACGCCCGCATCTGGTGGGGCTGGGCGACGGGCCGAACCGGCTCACCGGCGTCCTGCGGGAGATCCAGTGGCGCGGGGCCACGCACCGGCTGTACGTCGAGGTCGACGGGCAGCTGATGACGGCCGACGTACGGGAGCTGACGGATCCGCCGGCGCTCGGGGACGCGGTGAACCTGCACTTCGCCGAGCAGGACGCGGTGCTGCTGCCCGCCGGAGCCGCCGATGCGTAGGCGCCTGTGGTGGGCGCTCCCCCCGGTGGCCCTCCTCTCCGTCTTCTTCCTCTACCCGCTGGTCCTGGTCGTCCGGCAGTCCTTCCAGCCCGACGGCGGCGGGACCTCCGTGCAGCCCTACGCCGACGTGTTCGCCTCCGAGGCGTTCCGGCGCGCCCTGTGGACCACGGTCTGGCTGGCGCTGGGCTCGACCGCCGGCTGCCTGGTGCTGGGCTTCCTGCTGGCGCTGGTCATCGCGTTCGTCCCGTTCCCCGGTGCGAAGGCGGTCGCCCGGTTCATCGACGTCTACCTGTCCTTCCCGTCCTTCCTGATCACGCTGGCGCTGCTGTTCCTCTACGGCACCACCGGCATCGTCGGGTCCGTCCAGTTCCTGACCACGCCGTGGGGCGTGCTCCTGGCCGAGGTCACCTACTTCACACCGTTCGTCATGCGTCCCCTGCTCGCCGCGTTCGCGCAGCTCGACACCGCACAGCTGGAGGCGGCCGGTTCGCTCGGCGCCCGCGCGCCGCGCATCGTGCGGCAGATCATCCTGCCGGAGGCGCTGCCCGCGCTCGCCGCCGGCGGCAGCCTCGTCCTCGTGCTGTGCCTCAACGAGTTCGGCATCGTGCTGTTCACCGGCGCCAAGGGCGTCACCACCCTGCCGACCCTCGTCTACGGCAAGGCGATCCTGGAGTCCGACTACCCGGGCGCCTGTGTGGTCGCCGTCGTCAACGTCCTTCTCTCCGTGGGCCTGTACGGCCTGTACCGGGTGGTGAGCCGTCGTGCTGGTGCATAGCCGCGGGGCCAAGGGGGCGATCTGGGCGGTGTTCGCGCTGCTCTTTCTGCCCCTGTTCGCGCTGCCCCTGCTCGTCGTCCTCGGCGCTTCCTTCGCCACCCACTGGTCGGGCGTCCTGCCCTCCGGCCCGACCGCCGGCCACTACCGTGCCGCAGCCCGCGGCGAGTCCCTCCAGGCGCTCACCACCAGCCTGCTCACCGCGCTCACGGCGAGCGTGCTCGCCCTCGCCGTCGGCACCTGGGCGGCGCTGGCCGCGGCGGCGCTGAGGGAACGTCACCGACGGCTGCTGGATGCCCTGTTCGTCCTGCCCGTCGCCGTGCCCTCGGTCGTCGTCGGCCTGTCCGTGCTGGTCGCCTTCTCCCGGCCGCCGCTGCTGCTCAACGGCACCCGCTGGATCGTGATCCTCGCCCACACCCTGCTGGTCACCGCCTTCGCCCACCAGTCGGTGTCCGCCGCGATCCGCCGTCTCGACCCGGCCTACGAGCAGGCCGCCGCCGCGCTCGGCGCGAGCCCCGCCCGCGTGCTGTGGCGCGTCCGGCTGCCGCTGCTGCTGCCCTCGCTCACCGCCGCCGCCGGCCTGTGCTTCGCCCTGTCCATGGGGGAGCTGAGCGCCACGATGATGCTCTACCCGCCCGACTGGACCCCGCTGCCCGTCCTCATCTACGCGGCCACCGACCGCGGCGCCCTGTTCGCCGGGTCCGCCGTCGCGGTGGTCCTCATTTCGGCGACGCTGCTCGTGCTGTTCGCCGTCTCCCGCATCCGCACCCGAGCGACCTACCGCTGACCGACGCCCTCTTTCCAGTACGGGAGTTCACCTCGCCATGCCCAGAAACACCCTCACGATCGCCACCGCCCTCGCCGTGCTCGCCGCCCCCTTGCTCACCGCCTGCGGCGGTTCCTCCGCCGCCGCCGACGCCAAGGCCGTCACCGTCTACAGCGCCGACGGACTCAAGGGCGAGAACGGCGACGGCTGGTACGACCGCGTCTTCAAGGACTTCGAGAAGCAGACCGGCATCAAGGTCGAGTACGTCGAGGGCGGCTCCGGCGAGATGGTGCAGCGCGCCGTCCGCGAGAAGAGCAACCCGCAGGCCGACGTGCTGGTCACCCTGCCGCCGTTCATCCAGCAGGCCGACGGCAAGGGGCTGCTGCAGAAGTACGCCCCGAAGGGCTCCGAGCACGTCAGCGGCGCCGACAAGGCCGCCGACGGCACCTGGACGGCCGTCGCGAACAACTACTTCGGGTTCGTCTACAACACCAAGCTGCTTCCCAAGGCCCCCAGGACCTGGCAAGACCTGCTGGACCCCACGTACAAGAACAAGCTCCAGTACTCCACCCCGGGCGTCGCCGGGGACGGCACCGCCGTCCTGATCAAGGCCATGCACGACTTCGGCGGCAAGCAGGCCGCCCTCGACTACCTGGGCAGGCTCCAGGCCAACAACGTCGGCCCGTCCGCGTCCACCGGCAAGCTCGCGCCGAAGGTCGACAAGGGCGAGCTCCTCGTCGCCAACGGCGATGTGCAGATGAACCACGCCCAGTCCAAGACCATGCCCAACCTCGGCATCTGGTTCCCGGCCGGGAAGGACGGCAGGCCCACCACCTTCGCGCTGCCGTACGCGGCCGGCCTGGTCACCAAGGCCCCGCACGGCGAGAACGGCAAGAAGCTGCTCGACTTCATGCTCGGCCGGGCCGCCCAGCGGCAGGTCAGCGAGATCGGCGGCGGCTTCAGCGCCCGCACCGACGTCAAGACCACCGACGCGAACGCCATCGCGCTGGCGAGGCTGATGGACGGCGTCCAGGTCTTCGAGCCGGACTGGGCCGACATCGACAAGAACCTCACCGCCTACGTCGACGACTGGAAGTCCGCGACCGGCAGCTGACCCGGCGCACCGCCCACCAGCCGAGATCACCGTCCTCCGGCGGGGTCGGGATCAGCCGGCCCTGACTAGGCTGGGGGGCGTCGGTACGCCGTGGTTCCGGCGCCCCCAGCCCGTGTAGGACCGTACGTACGCAGGAGACGCAGCACATGGCAGACCGCAAGCCCATCGAGTCGTGGCTCACCGACATGGACGGCGTCCTGATCCACGAGGGAGTGCCGATCCCCGGCGCCGACGCCTTCCTGAAGAAGCTGCGCGAGTCCGGCAAACCGTTCCTGGTCCTGACCAACAACTCCATGTACACCCCGCGTGACCTGCACGCCCGCCTGACCCGCATGGGCCTGGACGTGCCGATCGAGAACATCTGGACCTCGGCGCTGGCCACCGCGAAGTTCCTGGACGACCAGCGCCCCGGCGGTTCGGCCTACGTCATCGGCGAGGCCGGTCTGACCACCGCGCTGCACGACATCGGCTACATCCTCACCGACCACGAGCCCGACTACGTCGTCCTCGGCGAGACCCGCACCTACTCCTTCGAGGCCATGACCAAGGCCGTGCGGCTGATCAACGACGGGGCCCGGTTCATCTGCACCAACCCGGACGAGACCGGCCCCTCCACCGAGGGCCCGCTCCCGGCGACCGGCGCGGTGGCCGCGCTGATCACCAAGGCGACCGGCAAGCAGCCGTACTTCGCGGGCAAGCCCAACCCGCTGATGATGCGCACCGGCCTGAACGCCATCGGCGCGCACTCCGAGACCAGCGCGATGATCGGCGACCGGATGGACACCGACGTCCTGGCCGGCATGGAGGCCGGGATGCAGACCTTCCTGGTGCTCACCGGCCTGACGACGTCCGCCCAGGTGGAGAACTTCCCCTACCGGCCCTCGCACGTCGTGGACTCCATCGCGGACCTGGTCGACCTGGTCTGACCCGGCCGTCGCCGGCCCGGGCGGGCCCGGGCCGGGCGGAACCTCACCCGGACGGAGCAATATCGGCGCCCCCGGGGATGCGTCGGCGGTCCCGGACGGGGAGCCTCCAGATAACTGGAGGTACACGATGGGCTCACTGAAGGTCACTGTCTGTGCGGGCGCCGCGGTGCTCGCCGCGCTCACCCCGGCGGCGTACGCGGCGGACACAGGCGCGGTCTCGGTGTCCCCTTCCTCACCCGCCCCCGGCGCCGACGTCTCGCTGAGCGTGCGCGGCTGCGCCGCCCGCACCGCCACCGCCGTCTCCCCCGCGTTCGTCGTCGACGCCCACCTCGCCGCCGCCGACGGCACGCTCACCGGGGAGAGCAAGATCCGCTCCACCGCCACCCCCGGCGCGTACGACGTGAAGGTCACCTGCGGCGACCGCACGGTCACCGGCAAGGTCACCGTCGTGCGGAGCGGCGGGCACCCGAGCCCTCCCGCGCACGAACCGCCGGCGTCCGCCCCGGCCACCCCGATCGCCCCCGTCCACGCGGGCGGCGGCGGCACCGCGCGGCTCACCGCCGAGCGCACCGCGCGCATCGCCGCCGCCGACGCCCACGCCGAGGGGCCCGGCCTCGGGCACGCCGTCATGGGCCTGGTCCTCGCCGGTGTCGCCGCGACCGCGGTGGGGGTGCGGGGTGTGGCCCGCCGGAGCCGCAGGACCCACTGACCATGGCGGACATCGAACGCTCCTCCGGCACCGCGCGCCTGGTCATGGGCCTGGCCTGGGCGGTCCTGCTGCTGGGGCTCTGGCTGTGGGGGATGAAGGTCACCGACGTACGGCAGGGCATGTCCGCGCCGACCACCGGCGACATGGCCGCCGCCGGCCGCCCGCCGCTCCCCGAGCTGCCCCCGGCCGCCCGGCCCCTCAGGGGCGCCGCGCCGCAGCGCATCGACATCCCCGACCTGGGCGTGCAGGCACCGGTCGTGGGGCGCGGCCTGGACGCCCAGGGCGCCATCGACCCGCCGCCCTTCGACCAGGCGGCGGTGGTCGGCTGGTACGCGGGCGGTGCGGCACCGGGCGCGGCGGGGACCGCGCTGATGGTGGGGCACGTCGACACCGCGACGAAACCGGCCGTCTTCTACAGGCTGAGCACGCTCAGGCCGGGCCGCACCGTCCGTGTCGTGCGCGCCGACGGTCACGTCGCCGAGTTCACCGTCGACGACGTCGAGGTCCTGCCCCGCGACCACTTCGACGCCCGGCGCGCCTACGGCCCCCGTCAGCCGGGGCGCGCCGAGCTGCGGCTGATCACCTGCGGCGGCACCTTCGACAAGGCGAGCCGCAGCTACACGGCCAACGTGGTCGTCTCCGCCTATCTGACGGGCACCCGGCTGTAACAGCTCGCCGACCGTCCGCCCGGTGGACCTCGTGGGCGTCGCGGGTCGTATGCCAGGATTGAGCCCCGAGACGAGGCCACCCGAGGGGGAGTTGGATGTACCGCAAGAGGGGGGTGGCGGCAGCGCTGGGGGCGGCGCTGCTGATCGCCGGTTGTTCCTCCGGGAGCGGTGACGACAAGGAAGGCGCGGCGGCCGCGCAGATCACTCAGCAGCCCAAGGAGGCCGATCCGTTCTGGGTCAACCCGGACGGAACGGCGGCCCGGCAGGTCGCGGCCTATCTGAAGGACGACAGGCGGACGGAGGCCGACCAGATCCGCAAGATCGCCGAGCAGCCGACCGGCGAGTGGATCGGCCCGGAGAACCCCGAGGCCGAGGCGCGCGGCTTCACCGAGGCCGCCGACAAGGCCGGCCGCACCGCGCTGCTGGTGCTGTACGACATCCCGCACCGCGACTGCGGCCAGTACTCGCAGGGCGGCGCCGCCGACGGCGACACCTACCGCGCCTGGATCGACGGCGTGGCGAAGGGCATCGGCGACCGCGCGGCCACGGTGATCCTGGAACCGGACGCGGTGCTGCACTTGGTGGACGGCTGCACCCCGGACGAGTTCCACGAGGAGCGCTACGACCTGCTCAAGGGCGCGATCGCCAAGCTCAAGTCGCTGAGGAACACCAAGGTGTACCTGGACGCGGGCAACGCGGGCTGGGGCCATCCCGACCAGGTCGTCGAGCCGCTGAAGTGGGCGGGCGTCGACCGGGCCGACGGTTTCGCGGTCAACGTGTCCAACTTCTACTCCACCAAGGACTCGATCGCCTACGGCAGGCAGCTGTCGGCGAAGACCGGCGGCAAGCACTTCGTCGTCGACACCAGCCGCAACGGCAACGGCCCCTACACCGGCGGCGAGACGAACGAGCGCTGGTGCAACCCGCCGGGCCGGGCGCTGGGCGAGCCGCCGACGACGAAGACCGCCGACCCGCTGGTCGACGCCTACCTCTGGGTGAAGCGCCCCGGGGAGTCCGACGGGGAGTGCAAGGGCGGCCCGAAGGCGGGTCAGTGGTGGGCGGACTACGCCCTGAAGCTCGCCGAGGCATCCAAGTAGGAACGGCAGCACGAAGGGGCGCCCCCGGCAGCGGGGCGCCCCTTCGTCGTGCACGGTGGTCGAGACGCCCCCTAGGGGACGCGCACCCACTGCGCCGTGCTCGGCGTGCCCTGGTCGTCGTCCACGAACAGCATGTACCAGCCGGACGGGACGAGGTTGCGGTTCTTCGGGACCGTCACCGTCACCTTGTCGCCGGACACCGTGAAGTCCAGCGCGACCGAGCGCTGGTCGACGTCCGTGACGTGGGTCGACGCGCTCGGCCGGATCAGCCGGGCCTTCTTGATCGTGGCGGCGTGCTGCGAGGTGAACGTGCCCGAGGCGCCGCGCTCGATGGTCTGCGGGCCGCCGGACAGGTCGGGCCGCGCGTCCCGGTACAGATAGGGCGGCGTGTAGATCTCGATGCGCTGCTCGAACTTGCCCGGCTTGGTGTTGGCCTTGTCGCCGTAGAGCGAGTCGGAGCCGAAGAACATCACCCGGCCGTCGGGCAGCAGGATCGACCCGGAGTGGTAGTTGCGTCCGACCAGCGGATCGGCGACCGGCTTGAAGGCGTTGGCCTTCGGGTCGTAGAGCCGTGCCTGGAGGATGTTGGAGTCGCCGCGCCCGCGGTAGTCCTCCGAGCCGCCGGAGACCAGCACGCTGTCGTCCGGGAGGATCGAGGACTGCGGGTAGCGGGTGCCCTTCTCCAGCGTCGGGCCGTCCACGAACTTCGGGTCCTGCTGCTTCAGGTCCACGATCCGCGTCCGGTTGCTGGACAGCTTGGACTCGCCGACCCCGCCGCCGCCGATCACCATGTACTTCTCGTCCTGGGCCGGCGGCAGCAGCACCGTGCCGGACGTCTCCATCATGTTCGCGTCGCTCAGGCCCGGGATCTTGGTGAACTTGTTGGTGTCCACGTCCCAGACGCCCGGCTCACGCCCGACGTTGTCGGGTCCGTAGCCGGCGTTGGAGCCCGAGTAGAAGATCTTCCCGTTCTCCAGCAGGAACAGCGCCGGATAGGTGGGGAACTGACGGACCGACTTGGTGTAGGACCACGTCCTGGTCTTCGGGTCGAAGACCTCGTTCTTGCCCGGGACCAGCTGGCCGATGTCGTCGAGACCGGAGACGCTGAGGACCTTGCCGTCGCTCAGCGTGGTGAGCGTCGGGTACCAGCGGGCCTCGTTCATCGGGTCGACCTTGATGTATCTCTCGGCGACCGGGTCGAACTCGTAGGCGTCGCGGATGCCCTGGAAGTCCTTCTTGTCCAGGGCGAGCTTCTGCGCGATGCCGTAGGTGTTGCGGGCGTCGGCGCCGGACAGCCCCTGGATGCGGTAGTTGTCCTGGGTGCCGGTCTCGTACTTCTGCCCGCTGCGCTGCGCCTCGACATAGATACGGCCGAGCCCGGGGTCGTTGCGCAGGAACCTTCCGGCCTGGTCGAAGACCTTCTTCGCGCGGGGTACGAGCACCGGGTCCTTGGAGACGAAGGTCTTGCCGTTCTCCTTGCCGGTGAACCGGGTGCCCGCGGGCAGGGTGATCGGCTTGTCCGGGTTCTCGTTGTGGACGATCATCAGGCCGCCGGCCTTGGTGACGTCACCCTTGAGCTTCTCGTACCGCTTGGTACCGCCCGCGATGAGCAGGTTGCCGTTGGCCAGCTGGGTGTGGCCGGTGCAGAACAGGTCGCTCGGCGTGGGCACCTTCTTGATGGTGCCCTTGACCGGGTCCCAGATCCGGGTGTCGAACTTCTTGGCGTCGAAGTTCTCCTGGTTGTTGCCGGACCCGGCGACGAGCAGGATCTTGCCGGTGTGCAGCAGCGCCGCGTGAATGGTGTTCTGGCGGTACTCCTCGGGGAACTGGACGATGTCCCAGTGGCCGTTCTCCGCCTTGTACTCCGGCTTGTTGATCTTGTAGTCGTGGTACTTCGCGGTGCTGAAGCGGTACAGCCACGGGCCGTTCATCCCGGCCAGCGCGAGAACCACCGCCGTGCCTATCGCGAGTCGACGGGCGCGGCGGCGGCCGGCTCGGTCGTTCATTCCTTACGTCCCCCCAGCCCACCAAGGGCGATCTGCATGGTCTGGTCGTTGCCGGAGCCCGGCTCGGCCCACTGCGGGCGCGGGGCCGGGCCGTGCGGCGCGTACGGCACCGCGGCCGCGTGCGCGGGTGTCCCGTGCGCGGGTGTCCCGTGCCCCGGGGCCGGCGGGACCGCGTCCTGCGGTGCTCCCGCCGCGTGGGCGGCCCGCTTCTTCGCGGCCTGCCGCAGTTCATGGCGCCAGACGAAGATCGGCGCGGCGGTGATGAGCAGGGCGAACGTCGCCCAGATGATCATCGCCGGGTGTGAGTGCCCGAGGACGAGGCCCGCGGTGATGGAGCCGCCGAAGATGGCGATGAAGTACCAGTGGTAGCGGAAGGTGCCGAACCAGGTGTCCGGGCTCGCCGAGTCGCCCTTGGGCGTGACCACGAACTTGCTCTTGCGGCGCAGCAGGGAATCGATCAGCGCCTTGGCGTACAGGGGCGCCGACAGCGCGGACATCACCATGCCGGCCACACCGCCGGAGCCCTCGGGCTCGTGCGGGGAGACGTTGTGGCGCCGGTTCCAGATGTACAGACCGATCTGCAGCGCGGAGGCGTTGCCGTAGAGCATCAGCCACACGGTGGGGTCGATGTTCACACCCGAGGCGCCCAGACCCAGGAACAGGGCGCAGCTCAGGGCCGCGAGGATCCAGTTCAGGGCGGACATCGGATAGAAGATGATCATCATCGTGTAGTTGAAGAGACGGCCGGGCGGCAGTGTGCCCCAGCCCTTCCAGTACTGCTTGAGGATCGTCTCGTACGTGCCGCGCGACCAGCGCATCTGCTGGGTGAAGAAGTCCGTCCAGGCGGCCGGGCCCTCGCCGACGGCGAGCACGTCGGGGGTGTAGACGGACTTCCACTTGCGCCCGGTGACGGGGTTCTTGTGGCGGTGGATCTCGAACCCGGTGGCCATGTCCTCGGTGATCGAGTCGTACAGGCCGCCGATCTGCTTGAGCGCCCTGATGCGTACGGCGTTGGAGGTGCCGACGAACATCGGGGCGCCGTACTTGTTGCCGGCGCGCTGGATGAGCGCGTGGAAGAGGAACTGCTGCGACTCGGCGGCCTTGGTCACGAACGAGTCGTAGTTGCCGTACACCTGCGGGCCGATGACGAAGCCGACGTCCGGGTCGCGGAAGAAGCCGAGCATCCGCTCCAGGTAGTTCGGCAGCGGCACGTGGTCGGTGTCGACGGAGGCGAAGAAGTCGTAGTCGTCGCCGTGGGCGTCCAGCCAGGCGTTGTAGTTGCCGTGCTTGGTCTTCGCCCGGTGCGGGCCCTTGGCCTGGTTCCACTTCGCGACGCCCTTGCGGGAGAAGTGGTGCACGCCGAGCCGCTCGCACACGGCCTTGACGTCGGGGTCGTCGCCCTCGTCGAGCAGCCACACGTGCAGCAGGCCCCGGTGGCGCAGCCGGACGGCGGCCTCCAGGGTCTTGGTGACCATCTCCAGCGGCTCCTTGCCGGGCACGAAGGAGGTGAGGAAGGCGACCCGGGTGCCGGTCTCCGGCACGACCGGGACGGGATCGCGGGCGACGAGCGTGGCGTGCGCGTTGGACAGCACGTTCAGGCAGCGGAAGAACTCGATCAGGCCGATCGAGACCAGCATGACCACGTCGAGGGCCGGCAGGAAGTCGAAGGCCGGGTAGTCGCGTTCGGTCCAGTGTTCGGGCTGGAGCAGCCAGAAGAGCAGGACCAGGGAGAGTATGGGGGCCGCGGCCAGCATCAGGGCGACCCGGATGCGGTGCGGCTCCTGGGAGATCAGTGAGCGGTACTGAACGGTGTACGGCTTGTGCGGATCGGGCTGGGTGAGGGGCCCGGCCAGCCTGCTGTAGTGCTCGTAGTCGTATCTCGGCAGGTTTCTCTTGATCCGCCGGAAGGTTCCGGTGGTGCTCATCCGGTGCGCGGGCACCCTGAGCTGAGTGGTCTGTGACGGGTCGGAGCCGTGCCGGGCGCCCGTCGGCGTCGACGTCATGAGTCATCCCCCCACACGCAGGTCAGCGCGTGCTTGTTGGTTGCTTCACCCGCTTCGGTCCCCCTCGACCGTCACGGATGGTTCAGTGGCGGGCCGCTGTCCCCATGTGTCGTCCCAACCCTGTAGACATGGAAAGGCAGCGTTCCGGTTGCATGATGCCCCCTCGGCATCAGCAAGGTGAACGGGGCCCCCTTCTCCCCGCGACATCCGCGCAAAACGGCCCTCAGCCCCCCAAGTGCCGTGTATACGCGTCTTGTTGTCGTCCAGGGTTCTATGGGTTCGGCATGATCGCAAGACGCGAAACACGGTGTTTACCGGTCAAACGCGCTCATTGTGATGCCGGTGGGGGGCGTGGGGGAGCGCAGGGGCGCAGAACGAAACAAGACCCCCCGCCGAAGCGAGGGGTCTTGCTGTCGGTGCGCCGCCAGGGACTCGAACCCCGGACCCGCTGATTAAGAGTCAGCTGCTCTAACCAACTGAGCTAGCGGCGCCTGCTGACGTCGACAACTCTACAGGACGCCCAGGAGTGCCCCTGACCACCCGTGCCGTGTCCCTAATGTCATGAAATGGGAAAGTCGTACATCATTCGGACCGTCACCATGCGCTTCCGCAAGACCGTTGGGAAACTGATCAGCGTGTACAGCCCTGGACAAAACGGACCGGAGTGTGAGGCAGATCGCATGAACAGTCCGGTATTCGAGGAAATCGATCCTGCGAGCGACTGCGGCTGCCCCGGCTGTGCCCGGCTGCACCGGCCCGCCCCGCCGTCCTCCCCGACCCCCGGCCCGGCCGCCCACCGGGTGGTGATCGTCGCGGCCGCCGCCTCCACGGCGCTCGCCGCGAGCGGTGCCGCACCCGCCCTCGCGGCCCCGCAGGCTGCCGGCCGGCCCGGCGTTCCCGCAGGGGACGAGCCGCAGACCCCACAGGGCGGCAAGGCCCCGCTGCACGGGCCGGCCGGTGCTCCGGCGGCACCCGCCGCCCCGGTGAAGCTGCCGCCGATCAGCCGTACGGAGATCATCAACCGGGCGAAGGTGTGGGTGGCGGCCCAGGTGCCGTACAGCATGTACGCCTACTGGTCGGACGGGTACCGGCAGGACTGCTCGGGCTTCGTGTCGATGGCCTGGCACCTGCCCGGCAACGAGTGGACCGGCAGCCTCGGCCAGTTCGCCGACCGGATCACCAAGGAGGAGCTGCAGCCGGGGGACATCCTGCTCTTCCACAACACCGCCGACCCCGAACAGGGGTCCCATGTGGTGATCTTCGGCGGCTGGACGGACTACACGCACACCTACTACCTCGCCTACGAGCAGACCCGCCCCACCACCCGCCGCCAGGCGACCCCCTACCCGTACTGGAGCAACGCCACCAAGTACCTGCCCTACCGCTACAAGGGCGTCACCGAGGGCGCGGCCGGCGCCCCGGCGGGCAGCGGAGGCACCGAGAAGGACGCCACCGCGTTCCCCGGCGCGGGCTCCTTCGGTCCCGGCGCGGACAACGCCCACGTCACCCGGCTGGGTCAGCTGCTCGTCAAGCGGGGCGGTGCCCGCTTCTACAGCTCCGGCCCCGGGCCCGTGTGGACGGACGCCGACCGCAGGGCCACCCAGGCGTTCCAGCAGGCGCAGGGCTGGACCGGCGCGGACGCGGACGGGCTGCCGGGCCCCAGGACCTGGGCGCTGCTGGTCACCGGCACGGGCCGGGACATCCCGCCCCCGGGCGCCCCGGCACCGGCGACACCCCCACCGCCGGCCACCCCCGAGCCCCCGGGCAGGCCCGCACCGCCGGGGACCCCCGCGCCGCCGGCCCCGCCCAGCGCGCCGCCGCCCTTCCCCGGCGCCGGCGCCTTCCGCCCGGGCGCGAACAACGCCCAGGTCACCGCGCTCGGCCGGCAACTGGTGAAGAAGGGCTTCGGCAGGTTCTACACGTCCGGCCCCGGCCCGCGCTGGAGCGAGGCCGACCGCAGGGCCGTCGAGGCCTTCCAGCTCGCCCAGGGCTGGCGGGGCGCGGCCGCCGACGGCTACCCCGGCCCGGAGACCTGGCGACGGCTCTTCCGGTGACATCACCCATCCGCAGTGGTTGGAGGCACGCATTGAGTACGGCCACGACACCCGAGTCGGAAGGGAGCGCGGACGCCGCCGCGTCCCGCCCGCCCCGGCTGATCCAGAACGAGGCCACCACCGAGATCCCCGTCCACCTTCTCTTCCGGGACGACCCCGACCCGCAGCCGGTGCCGGTGCGCCCCACCGTCGTGGCACGCCGCCGGGGCACCGGTGAGCAGCCGCGCGTGCGCCGCCCGGCCCCGGCGGCGCCGCGCCCCGCCGCGCCGCAGGTCGATGCCGAGCTGGTGGAGCGGCGGGCGCGGGTGCTGCCCGGCGCGGTGGGCGTGCTCGCCGGGATGTGCGGGCTCGCCGGGTGCGCGGCCGCCACCTGGTGGGCGGGGCTGGTGCCGCCGCTCGCCGCGCGGGCGCTGCACCTGCCGGAGACGCCGGACGCCGGGCTCGGGCCGGCGCAGTGGGCGGTGTACGCGGGGGCGGGCGCGCTCGCCCTGTTCGGCTTCGGCGGGCTGGCGCGCGGACGGACCGGACGGGCCTGGGTGCTCGGGCTGTTCGGCCGCTACCGGGGCACCGTCCGGCGCACCGGACTGCTGTGGGTCAACCCGCTGCTGCTGCGCCGCGGCGTGGACGTACGGCTGCGGCACTGGCGCGGCGAGCCGATGCCGGCCGCCGACTCCAGCGGGGTCGCCCTGCGGGTGGTCGTGCTGGTGGTGTGGCGGGTGCGGGACACCGCGCGGGCCGCGCTCGGCCTGGAGGACCACGAGACGTTCCTGCGCGAGTGCGTCGAGGTGGCGCTCGCCCGGGTGCCGGTGGAGGTGCCCGGAACCGGGCACGCCCCGGCGGAGTCGACCGGGGACACGCTGACCCGGCTGGTCGCGGCGGACGTGGCGCCGGTCGGTCTGGAGGTGTTCTCGGTGCGGCCGCTGCGGGTGGAGTACGCCCCGGAGGTGGCCGCCGTGATGCAGCGCCGGCGGCTCGCCGTGCTGGAGGCCGAGCACCGGGCGCGCGTGATCGGCTCGGTCGTGGACTCGGTCGAGGACACGGTGACCCGGCTGACCGTGCGCGGCCTGGTGGCGCTGGACGACTACGAGCGCAAGGCACTGGTGAAGGACCTGACGGTGGCGTTCTGCGCCGGGCGCCAGGAGGGCTGAGGGAACGGGGGAGCCGGGCTCTGTGATTGGTCTGGACATGTTCAACGGGCGGCAATAACCTCGGACTTGGTCTAGACCTACCTGCACGGCTCACTGAACTCCCCACATCCCAGGAGCGGCAGCATGCGCACAAGGACCAAGCTCTACGCCGCCGTGGTGGGGCTGGCCACGACCGGAGCGATCGCGCTCTCCTCCGGCGGGGCCAGCAGCCACGGCTACACCGATCTGCCGGTCAGCCGGCAGAAGGTCTGCCAGCTCGGCACCGTCTCCGACTGCGGCGACATCCAGTGGGAGCCGCAGAGCGTGGAGGGCCCCAAGGGCTTCCCCGCCGCCGGACCGGCCGACGGCCGGCTGTGCTCGGGCGGCAACACACGCTTCGCCGAGCTGGACGGCCCGCGCACCCCGTCGGGCGGCGCCTGGCCCACCACCAAGGTGACCGGCGGTCAGAGCTACACCTTCCGCTGGCAGTTCACCGCGATGCACGCCACGACCGACTTCAAGTACTACGTCACCAAGCCGGGCTGGAACCAGGACCACAACCTCTCCCGGTCCGACCTCGACCTCACCCCGTTCCTCACCGTCCCCTACGGAGGCCGGCGCCCGCCGTCCACCCTGTCCCACAGCGGCACCCTGCCGAGCGGCCTCAGCGGCCACCACGTGATCCTCGCGGTCTGGACGATCGCGGACACGGGCAACGCGTTCTACGCCTGCTCGGACGTCACGTTCTGAGGCTTCCTTGAGCCACGGCCCCGGCCGGCGCGGGTAGGTTCCTCCCACGCCGGCCGATCGGGACCGGCGCGGGGTCTCGGGGGGCCGCAGCGGAAGTAGCGTTCTATGCCGTACCGCTGCTCATGATCACGGGGGCGGTCCACGGCGCGGTCAGGGTGCTCGGCCGCGCCCGGCGGATCAGCCGGACCTGGAGCGACGGCCTCACGGCCGAGGCGCGCTGTCTGCGGACGTACACGACGACCAGCGGCGGCGGGGACAGCGCGGTGCACACGCACCTGCACCATGTGTACGAGTTCGTCAGCCGTGACGGGCGCAGGATGCGCTTCGACGAGAGGGGCGGGCCCGGTACGACGCTCGTCGGCGACATCGTGACCGTGCGGTATCCGGCCGACCACCCCGAAGGGGCGACGGCCCTGCCGCCCGCGCCGGGGCGGCTCGCGACGGAAGCCGGCTGTCTGCTGTCCGTCCTCGGTGTGGTGGTCGTCGTCTGCGTGGGTTTCATGATCGCGGCGCACACCATGTTCTCCGTGGCCGGCGGCGCCCTGCCGTAACGCCGAAGGGCCCCTCGCTCTCGCGAGGGGCCCTTCGGTATCGTGCGCCGCCAGGGACTCGAACCCCGGACCCGCTGATTAAGAGTCAGCTGCTCTAACCAACTGAGCTAGCGGCGCATGACTCCCGCCGACCGCTTCACCAGGTGTTTCTCCCGGCCCGCGGGCGGCGACGAAGAAAATACTACCTGGTCCTCGGGGGTGCTCGTGACCACCCGGAGCGGCGGCCCGGCGGCCTAGATCGTCAGTGACAGCAGCAGGGGAGCGGCGCTGCGGTTGAGGGCGTCCGCCGCCGTGCGCAGCCGGTGCGCGTGCTCCACCGGCATCGACAGCGCCAGGCACCCCACCGAGGTGCCCGCGGTGATCGGCACGGCCGCGCAGACCGTGCCCACCGCGTACTCCTGCAGGTCGAGCACCGGAACCGTCGGTGGCTGCGCCTCCAGACGGGAGAGCAGCAGCTTGTCGCTGGTGATCGTGCGCGAGGTGAGACGGGCCATCTTGTGCCGGGAGAGATGGTCGCGGCGGCCGTTGTGGTCGAGCTGCGTCAGCAGGCTCTTGCCGACCGCGTGGGCGTGCGCGGACTCCCGGAAGTCCACCCACTCGTTGACCGGGGGAGCCCCGGGCCCGGCGGCGTACTGGGTGATCCGCACCTCGCCGTCCACGTACCGGCTGATGTAGACGGCGGCCCGCACCGAGTCGCGCAGCCGGTCGAGGGTGCGCTGGAGGTGGGCCCGCAGCGCCTCCTCCCGGCCCTGGGCGGAGCCGAGCCGGGCGAGCGCGTCACCGGCGGCATACGCGCCACCGGTGATCTGCTCGACGTATCCCTCCCGGCGCAGCATCCGCAGCAGCGGGGTCAGCCGCTCGGTGGTCAGGCCCGTGCGGCGGGCTATCTGGGCGTCGGTGACGCCGGCGGTGTGCCGGGCCACGGTCTCCAGCACGCGCAAGGCGTCCTGTGCCGCGTGGTACGGCGCGGTCGGCTCGTTCATCAGCGCCACGGTGTCTCCCCCTGCGGTCGCTTTCAGGCCGTGATCCAGAACCTGGACCCCCTCCACCATAACGGGCAAGCGCCCTGCAGGGAGAGGGTGTTGGCGAGATTGCACCGCTCTCAACTGGGGCAACGACCCTCCGGCATATGTCCGGGTCATGACCCAGTGCGGAGACCTGGGGTGTTGGCACGCACACGGCGCGTAGTCGCGGCACGGGTCACAGTACGGCGCTCAGGAATTCCCGCGTGCGCTCCTGCTCCGGGTCGTTGAAGATCTTCTCCGGCGGCCCCGCCTCCACGATCCGGCCCGCGTCGAACATCAGCACCTGGTCCGAGATGTCCCGCGCGAAGTTCATCTCGTGGGTCACGCACAGCATCGTGATGTCCGTGCTGCGCGCGATGTCACGCAGCAGGTCCAGCACCCCGGCCACCAGCTCCGGGTCCAGCGCGGACGTCACCTCGTCCAGCAGCAGCACCTTCGGCCGCATCGCCAGCGCACGCGCGATCGCCACCCGCTGCTGCTGCCCGCCGGACAGCCGCGTCGGGCGCGCGTCGCACTTGTCGGCCAGGCCCACCAGATCCAGCAGCTCCCGGGCGCGCGCCTCCGCCTCGTCCTTCGACAGGCCGAGCACGGTGACCGGCGCCTCGGTGATGTTCCTCAGCACGCTCATGTTCGGGAACAGATTGAACTGCTGGAAGACCATGCCGATCTTCTTGCGGACCTCACGGCACTGCCGCTCGCCCGCCGGGAACAGCTGCTCCCCGTCGACGGTGATCACGCCCTCGTCGGGCTTGGTGAGCGTCATCAGCAGTCTCAGGATCGTCGTCTTGCCGGAACCGGACGGTCCGATCAGCGTGACGTGCTTGCCGGCGTCCACGGAGAAGTCCAGGTGGTCCAGGACGGTGTTGTCCCCGTACCGCTTGGTGACCTGCTCCAGACGCACCAGCGGACCGAGGTCGGCGGGCGTGGCGGTCGGCTGCTTGCTGGTGTCAACGGACAAGGCGTCGCTCCAGGGTGCGAAGGAGAAGGGAGGCCAGATAGGAGATGACGATGAACGCGGCACCGATCACCGTCAGCGGCTCGGTGAACCGGAAGTGCTGCTGCGAGTACAGCCGCGCCTGACCGAGCATCTCCAGCACGGTGATCACCATCAGCATCGGCGTGTCCTTGAGCATGGCGATCACGTAGTTGCCCAGCGCGGGCACCACGCGGCGCACCGCCTGCGGCAGGATCACCGCCGTCCAGGTCCGGCGCACCGGCAGGCTGAGCGCGGTCGCCGCCTCCCACTGCCCGGGCGGCACCGCCTCGATCCCGGCCCGGTAGACCTGCATGGTGTACGTCGAGTAGTGCAGGCCGATCGCGACGACACCGGTGGTCATCGCCGACATCGTCACGCCCCACTCGGGCAGCACGTAGAAGAGGAAGAACAGCTGCACCAGCAGTGGGGTGTCCCGCACGAACTCCGTGACCACCCCGACCGGCCAGCGCACCCACCGCGTCGGCGTGCGCATCAGCAGCGCCCACACCAGGCCCAGCGCGAACGAGATCAGCGAGCCGAGCACCAGCGCCTGCACGGTCACCAGCAGGCCGTCCCGGAAGTGCGGCATGAAGCCGCTGACGGCATTCCAGTCCCAGGTCACGCGACACCAGCTCCCTCAGGCACCCGCACCGGGTCCGCCTTCTTCTCCGGTGCCCGGCCGACCCCGGCCTTCAGCCGCCTCTCCAGCCCCCGCATCCCGCGGGTGAGCAGGAACGCGATCACGAAGTAGATCAGCAGCACATACGTGTAGATCTCCGCGCTCTCCTGCAACGCGAGGCGGACCAGGTTGCCGTTGAAGGCCAGGTCGCCCATGCCCATCACCGACACCAGCGCGGTGCCCTTGAGCAGCTCGACCAGCAGGTTGCTGAACGGCGGGATCATCTCCGGGACCGCCTGCGGCAGCAGGATCTTGCGCATCCGCTGCCCCGGTGTGAAGCCCAGCGCGATGCCGCCCTCGCGCTGTGCCGGATCGACGGCCTTCAGCGCGCCGCGCACGATCTCCGCACCGTACGCGCCATAGGTGAGACCGAGTGCCAGCGTGCCCGCCCACAGCGGCACCAGCTGCCAGCCGAAGGCCGGCGGCAGCACGAAGAACACCCAGAAGATCATCACCAGCGCGGAGGTGCCGCGGAAGACCTCCGTGTAGAAGCCGGCCAGGAAACGGACGATCCACAGCCGGTGGGTTCGGGCGACACCGACGGTGAACGCCACCGCCGCGCCCAGCAGCGCGCTGCACACCAGCAGCTGGAGCGTGACCCACACGCCCTTGAGTACGAGTTCCCACAGTCCCGAGGTCATCCGCCGCACAGCTCCTTCGCGGTCAGATCGGTCATCTCGGCCCGGGTGAAGCCGAACGGCGCCAGGATGCGCAGCAGTTCGCCGCTCTTCTTCAGCCGGTGCAGCTCGGCGTTGAAGGCGTCCCGCAGCGTGGTCTCGGTCGGACGGAACGCGAAGGCGCCGCCGTCGACATGCGGCTTGCCCTTCACCAGCGGCGCGAACGGCTCGGTCGCCTCCGCCTTGGACGACCTCTTCACCACGTCACGGGTGGTCACGGCGGTCCCCGCGAACACGTCCACGCGGCCGGCCTCCACCGCGTTCAGCCCCGCCACCTGGTCCGGGACGATCAGGATG
Source organism: Streptomyces sp. NPDC104814 (assembly GCF_055583185.1). NCBI lineage: Bacteria > Bacillati > Actinomycetota > Actinomycetes > Kitasatosporales > Streptomycetaceae > Streptomyces > Streptomyces sp. NPDC104814. The sequence goes on from NZ_JBVJOL010000008.1 coordinate 188,274, forward strand.
TCGCTCTCCCGGTAACCCGCCTCGACCGCGTACTGGATCTCCGCATAACCGGTGCCGGTCGCGAACCTGGCCTTCTTCGCGACGACGTCCCGGTAGGTGTGCAGACCCTTGGGATTTCCCTTGCGGACGATGAAGGAATCGAGCATCTGATAGTCGGGATCGGCGAAGATCACCTGCGCGCAGCGCTCGGGATTGACATACATGCCGGCGGCCACGACATCGAACTGCTGGGAATTCAGCCCGGGTATGAGCGAACCGAACTCGGTCGGTACGGGCTGCACCCTGTCCACCCCGAGCCGCTTGAAGATCACCTTGGCCAGTTCCGGTGCCTCACCGGTGAGTTCACCGTTCTTGTCGATGTATCCGAAGGGAATCTCACCGGCGATCCCGAGCCGTACGACGCCCTGCGCGCGCAGCCGGTCGAGCAGGTCACCGCCCTTCCTCGTGGACGCGGTCGCCACCCGTGAGCAGCCCGCGGCACCCAGTGCGCCGACCGCCGCCACCCCCGCGAGCAGCGACCGGCGAGTGGGTCCGGTTGTGTGTGCGCCATGTCTTGCATGACCGTGTGGTGGAGCCATGGCGGCGCTGCTACCCAACTGAACCCGAGGCATGCACCATGGATTTCATGGCGGATCGCTACCTCGAAGTGTCCCTGGTCAAGCGTCAGATCCACTGCACGGCGAAGCTGCTGGACGACCGCGCGCCCCTCACCTGCGCCACGGTGTGGAACGCGCTGCCGCTGGCCGGCGACGTCTACCACGCCAAATACGCCCGCAACGAGATCTACGCGCTTTTCCCACCCTTTGCCGCGACCGAACCACCCCTGGAAAACCCGACGGTCACCCCGATTCCCGGAGATCTCTGCTATTTCTCCTTCGCGGGCGCCGAACTGGGCACCAACGCCTACGGCTACGACCGTGAGGTCCGCGCCGGCACCACCGTCGTCGACCTCGCCCTGTTCTACGAACGCAACAACCTGCTGCTGAACGGCGACGTGGGCTGGGTGCCCGGCATCGTCTGGGGCCAGGTCGTCGACGGCCTGGACGCCATGGCCGAGGCGTGCAACGACCTGTGGCGCACGGGCGCGGCGGGAGAGACGCTCAGCTTCCGCCGCGCCTGACAGCCGCCCGCTCAGGGGGTCGTGGCGCCCGCCTCGTACAGGGCGTGCGCGGCCCGCAGCACCAGGTCGTCACGGTGCCGGGCGGCCACGATCTGCAGGCCCACCGGCAGCCCGTCGGCGTCCGTGCCCACCGGGACGGACGCGGCGGGCTGCTGGGTCAGGTTGAACGGATAGGTGAACGGCGTCCACCCCGTCCAGCGCCTCATCCCCGAGCCGCCCGGCACCTCCGCGCCCGCCTCGAACGCCGTCAGCGGCACGGCCGGCGTCAGCAGCAGGTCGTACGCCTCGTGGAAGCGGCCCATGCGCCGCCCGAGGTCCATCCGCACGTCCACCGCGGCCAGGTACTCCAGCGCCGACAGCCGAGCCCCGGCCGCGCAGACCTCCCGCAGCCCCGGATCCAGCAGCTCCCGCTGACGCGGCCTCAGCTGCTGCGCCACCCGGGCCGCCCCCGCGAACCACAGCGTCTCGAACGCGTCCACCGGGTCGGCCACGTCCGGGTCGGCCTCCTCGACGTACGCGCCGAGCCCCGCCAGCCGCTCCACCGCGTGCCGCACCGCCGACGCGACCGCCGGCTGCACCGCGACCTGCCCGCCCAGCGACGGCGAGTACGCCACCCGCAGCCCGCGCACCCCCTCGCCGAGCACCTCCCTGTACGACAGCCCGGCCGGGCCCAGCGCCGACCAGTCCCGGGTGTCCGGAGCGCCGATCACGTCCAGCGCGAGCGCCGCGTCCGCCGCGGTACGGGTCATCGGGCCGACGTGCGACAGCGTGCCGTAGGCGCTCGCCGGGTACAACGGCACCCGGCCGTACGTCGGCTTCAGAGCGAAGATCCCGCAGAACGCCGCCGGGATGCGCACGCTGCCACCGCCGTCCGTGCCCAGCGACAGCGGGCCCGCGCCGAGCGCCACCGCGGCCGCGCTGCCGCCGCTGGAACCGCCGGCCGTACGGGACGGGTCGTGCGGGTTGCGGGTGATCCCGGACAGCGGCGAGTCCGTCACGCCCTTCCAGCCGAACTCCGGTGTGGTCGTCTTGCCGACGAACACCGCCCCGTGCTCACGCAGCCGGGCCACCGAGGGCGCGTCCTCCTCCCACGTCCCCGCCGGGTCGATCGTGCGCGAGCCGCGCAGGGTGGGGTGGCCGCGCAGCAGCAGGATGTCCTTGACGGTCACCGGCACCCCGTCCAGCAGCCCGGCAGGCTCCCCGCGCCGCCACCGCCCGGCCGACGCCCGCGCCTGCTCCAGCGCCTCCTCGGGCAGCAGCCGCACGAACGCGTTCACCTGCGGCTGGATCCGCTCGGCCCGTTCCAGCACCGCCCGGGTCGCCTCGACGGGATCGAACTCGCCCTTGCGGTAGCCCTCGACGAGCTCGGTCGCGGTCAGGTCGGTGAGTTCCGTCATGCACAGCCTCCCAGGGGCGTCGGTGAGGGGGACGTCAGTGGCCGGGGACGTATCCGCGCTGCTTGTCGACGACGTTGAGCAGCGGCCGCCCCGCCGCCCAGCGCTCGTACAAATCCACGAACTGCGCGCCCAGTTCGTCGCGCCAGCCGATCGTGTCCCCGCTCATGTGCGGCGAGACGATCAGGTCCCGCGCCCGCCACAGCGGGCTGCCGGCGGGCAGCGGCTCGTGCGCGAACACATCCAGCGCGGCGCCCGCGATCCAGCGTTTGGCCAGCGCCTCGGCGAGGGCCTCCTCGTCCACCAGCGGCCCGCGGCCGACGTTCACGAAACACGCCGACGGCTGCATCATGCCGAAGCGGCGCGCGTCGAACATGCCCCGGGTCTGCTCCGTCAGCGGCGCCGCGCAGATCACCCAGTCGGCGCGGGAGAGCAGGCGGTCGAGATCGCCGGGGCCGTGGACGCCGGTGCGCGGGGTGCGGCCCACGAGCGCGGTGGTGACGCCGAGCGCCTTCAGCAGCCGTGCGATCGCCCGCCCGATCGGCCCGGAGCCGACCACGCACGCACGCGTGCCCGCCACCCGCCGGGACTCCCGGTGCCGCCACTCGCCCTCCTGCTGCAGCCGGAGCGTCCGCGGCAGATCCTTGGCCATCGCCAGCACCAGGGCGGCGACGTACTCGGCGATCGGCTGGTCGAAGACACCGCGGGCGTTCGTCACGACGGTGTCCGACTGCGCGAGCTGCGGGCACATCAGATGGTCGACGCCCGCGCTCGCCGTGTGCACCCAGCGCGGCCGCGCCCCCTCGCCGGGCCAGGCGTCCCGTACGGCGGTGGAGGTGAAGTCCCACACCAGCAGCACGTCCGCCGCGGGCAGCCGCGCGGCGAGGCCGGCGGCGTCGGTGTGCACGATCCGCGCCCGGCCGGTGAGACGGCCCAGGCGGGGCGGGGGGTCGGCGTCGAGGACGAGGAGCGTGGGCGGGGCGGTGGTCATGCAGGGGCCGTTTCTCCGGGGACCGGGCGATGATCTGGCGTCTGACATGCGCGGATTGACCACGCTCGCACCGGAACCTACCGTCGTCAACAGGGCCACGCGTACGATCCGTTGCCCTGTCGTCTCCCACCGTGAGGCGGTGCCTGTCATGGAGGCCATGTTTCTGGGCGGCCCCCGCCCGCAGCGCGGTGTCGGTGTCGTCGCGCCCTTCGACTTCGCGCTCGACCGGGAGTTGTGGCGCTGGACGCCGGACGAGGTGTCGCTGCACCTGACCCGCACGCCGTACGTGCCGGTCGAGGTCAGCCTCGATCTCGCCCGGCTGGTCAGCGAGCACGAGACGCTCACCGACGCCGTGCGGACCCTGATCGCCGTGCATCCGGAGGTCGTCGCCTACGCCTGCACCTCCGGCAGCTTCGTCGGCGGGATCACCGGGGAACGCGCCATGTGCGAAGCGATGACCGGGGCGGGCGCGGTGCCGTCCGTGACCACGTCCGGGGCGCTGCTGGAGGCGCTCGCCGAGCTCGGTGTGCGCCGGGTGGCGCTGGTGACGCCGTACACGGTGTCGGTGACCCGGTCACTGCGGGCGTACGTCGCGCAGGCCGGGATCGTGGTCACCGGGTGCGTGTACATGGGGCTGACCCGGCACATCTGGAAGGTGCCGTACCGGGACGTCGTGGAGATGGCCCGGCGAGCCGTCCGCACACCGGGGGCGGACGGGGGGCCGCAGGCGCTGTTCCTGTCCTGCACCAACCTGCCGACGTACGACGTCATCCCGCAGCTGGAGGCGGAGCTGCGGATCCCGGTGATCTCGGCCAACCAAGTCACGATGTGGGCGGCCCTGCGTCGGCTGGGTACCCGCGCGGTGGGGCCGTACCAGGCGCTGACCGACCTCTCGGCGCGCGCCTGGCCCCCCGTACTGCCGGACGGACCGCAGGAACAGCAGGAAGGGCGAACATGACCGCACTCGGATTCCTCTACCCGGGTCACTCGGCCGAGGACGACTATCCGCGCATCGAGCAGCTCCTGGGCAGTGACATCCGGGTGGACGTCGTCCACACGGACATCGGCGAGGACGCGCACCGCGTCGACGCGCTGCTGCGGATGGGCGCGGCGGAGCGGCTGGCGCCGGGCGTGGAGGAGCTGCGGCTGGCCGGGGTCGAGTCGGTGGTGTGGGCGTGCACCAGCGCCAGCTTCGTCTACGGCTGGGAGGGCGCCCACGAGCAGGTGCGCGCGCTGGCCCGGGCGGCCGGGATGCCGGCCTCCTCGACGTCCTTCGGCTTCGTGAACGCGGTACGGGAGATCGGGGTGGGCACGGTAGCCGTCGGTGCGACGTACCCCGACGACGTGGCGGAGCTGTTCGCCGGCTTCCTGCGGGCGGCCGGCGTGGAGGTCACCGGGGTGCGCAGCTCGGGGATCGTCACGGCGGCGGAGGTCGGCACCTGGGGCGAGGCGGAGGTGCTGGCGCTGGCCCGGGCCGCGGACCACCCCGACGCGCAGGCGGTACTCCTGCCGGACACGGCCCTGCACACGGCGGCCCACGTACCGGCCCTGGAGAAGGAACTGGGCAAACCGGTCCTCACGGCGAACCAGGTCACGGTCTGGGAGGGCCTGCGCCTGACCGACCGCCGAGTCAACGCTCCCGCTCTGGGCTCCCTGTTCCTCCGCGAACCCCTGATCCAGGCGTAACGGCTCCACCGGTCACGGGCCCCCCGGAGCGAGGCGGATCCCACCGGGACTCCGCCCCGGACCCCGGGGGCCCGCCGCCGGGCCCCACCCGCCCCGGCCCGCGCGCCGCAGGCGTGACCGCAGCGGCCACCGGACGGTGACGGGCCGCCGCAGGCGCAAAAGGGGCGCGGGGAACTGCGCGACCAGCCACGACGCAACCCGCACAGGCCGCCGCAGGCAACACCTCCCACCCCGGTGGCCTCACAACGCCCCCGCGGGGAGCACACCCCCCGGAGGGAATAACCGGAGACCCCCTCCTGTTAGCCCAGCGGCAGCGAGACCGTAGCGAACCCGTACCCCCAGGAGGACCCACCGTGGCCGTATCCGAACCCGCCGGCGACGAGATTCGGGCCGTGGCCAAGGGGAGCGCGCCCGTCGCGCTGTCCGTGTTGGACCTGGTCACCGTAGGCGCCGGCCGCACCGCGTCCGACGCGTTGCGGACCAGCGTGGAGCTGGTGCGGCTCGCCGAGGCGCGCGGGTTCCACCGGTACTGGGTCGCCGAGCACCACTCGATGCCCGGCGTCGCCTCCTCCTCGCCCGCGGTGATCCTCGCCCACCTCGCCGCCCACACCGACCGCATCCGGCTCGGCTCGGGCGGCGTCATGCTGCCCAACCACGCGCCCCTCGTCATCGCGGAGCAGTTCGGCACGCTGGAGGCCATGGCGCCGGGGCGCATCGACCTCGGGCTCGGCCGGGCCCCCGGCACGGACGGGGCGACCGCGGCGGCCCTGCGCCGCACCGATCGCCTCAACGAGGGCGCCGACGACTTCCCGCAGCAGCTCGCCGAGCTGACCCGGTTCCTCGACGACGACTTCCCCGACGGGCACCCGTACCGCAGGATCCACGCGGTGCCGGGCCCCGTCCAGGCCACTTCGCCCGGCGGGGTGCAGTCGCCGCACCGGCCGCCGGTCTGGCTGCTCGGCTCCTCCGGCTTCAGCGCCCGCCTCGCCGGCATGCTCGGCCTGCCGTTCGCCTTCGCGCACCACTTCTCCGCGCAGAACACCGTCCCGGCCCTCGACCTGTACCGCGAGTCCTTCCGGGCGTCCGACGTCCTCGACGAGCCCTACGCCCTGATCGGCGTGGCCGCGCTCGCCACCGAGGACGAGCGGGAGGCCCGGCGCCAGGTGCGGGCCGCCGCGCTGAACATGATCCGGCTGCGCACCGGACGGCCGGGGCTCGTGCCCACGCCGGAGGAGGCCGAGGCGTACGAGTTCAGCCCGATGGAGGAGGAGTTCGTCACCTCCTGGAACGCCAACGTCGTCCACGGCACCCCCGACGCGGTGCGCTCCGGGCTCGACGATCTGCAGAAGCGCACCGGTGCCGACGAGTTGATGATCACCGGCAACGCGCACAGCGGGGATGTGCGGGTGCGGTCGTACGAACTGATCGCCGACGCCTACGGTTTGCCGACCACGTCCGGCTGAACCCCCGGCGTCGCCAGCAGCGCGGAGATACGATCCGGCGGCACCGGGCGGGAGTACAGCCACCCCTGCCCGGTGTCGCAGCCGATGAGGCGGAGACGGTCGGCCTGCGCCGAGGTCTCCACGCACTCGGCGGTGACCGTGAGCCCGAGCCGGTGCGCGAGCTGGATCATCGCCTCGACGATCACCTCGTCCGCGGGGCTCGGATGCGCGGCCGGGTCGTCGTAGCGGAAGCCGCGGACGAAGGAGCCGTCGAGCTTGAGGACCTTCACCGGCAGCCGGGACAGGTACGCCAGGTTCGAGTAGCCGGTGCCGAAGTCGTCGATGGCGATCTGCACGCCCATGTCGCTGAGCGCCTTCAGCGTCTGCAGCGGGCGGCCCGCCGAGCCCATCACCGCCGACTCCGTCAGCTCCAGTTGCAGCAGATGCGGCGCGAGCCCCGTCTCGGTCAGCGTCCGCGCCACATCCGCCACCAGGTCGGAGTCCCACACCTGACGGACCGCCACATTGACGCTGACGAACAGCGGCGGCTCGTCGGGGTTCTCCAGCTGCCAGCGCCGGGCCTGCCGACAGGCGGTGGCGAGGATCCAGCGGCCGAGCGGGACGATCGAACCGTCCTCCTCCGCCAGCCCGACGAACCGATTCGGCGGCAGCAGCCCGAACTGCGGATGGTTCCAGCGGACCAGCGCCTCCACCCCGTGCAGCCGGCCGTCCGCCATGCCCACCAGCGGCTGGTAGTCGAGCACGAACTCCCCGCGTTCGATGGCCGGCCGGAGCGTGGAGGCGAGTGCCTGACGGGTCATCAGATGCGCGTTGCGCTCGGGGTCGAACAGCGTCCAGCGGTCCTTGCCGTCCGCCTTTGCCCAGTACAGCGTCGTGTCCGCCGCCTGCATCAGCCCGGTGGCCGTCGTCCCCGCCGCCTGCCGTTCCACCACACCGATCGACGCCGAGACCGACAGCCGCTGCCCCGCCAGGTCGAAGGGCTCCTGCAGCGCCTTCAGTGCCGACTCGGCGAGGTCCGCGAGCTGCTCGGTGCCGGTCGAGTCCTCCACCAGCAGCGCGAACTCGTCGCCGCCCAGGCGCGCGACCAGCGGCACACTGGTACGGCCGTGGCCGGCCGCGTCGGCACAGCGGGTCAGGCGCTCGGCGACGGCGGCGAGCAACCGGTCGCCGACGCGGTGGCCGAGGGTGTCGTTGACCGCCTTGAACCCGTCCAGGTCGAGGTAGCACAGGCCGATCCGGCCGGTCCCGCCCGTCTCGTACGTCTCCGCCTCCAGCGCGGCCGACTCCAGTGCCGCCGACAGCCGTTCGAAGAACAGGGTGCGGTTGGGCAGCCGGGTCACCGGGTCGTGCATCTGCAAGTGCCGTAGCTGTGCCTGGAGTTCACGCCGGGCGCTGATGTCGGCGACCGACAGCAGTGCGCCCTCCTCGCCGGCCGGCAGCGGGGAGACGGTGACCTGCGCCCACAGGGAGTGGCCGTCGGGGTGCTTGAGCCGGCGCGTGCAGCGCAGCCGGTCGCGGCGGCCGGCGAGCACCTCGCGGTAGGCGGTGCGGGTGCCGGTGTCGGAGGCGAGGTCGAGCAGGTCCGACGCGAGCCGCCCGGTGAGGCCGGCCCGGTCGCCGCCGAGCAGTTCCCCGAGGGTGTCGTTGGCCTCGACGACCAGGCCCGCGCGGTCGACGACGGCCATGGCCAGCGGGGCGGCCGTGAAGGCGGAGCGGTACGGCGGCTCGGCACGGGCAGGGGTGGCGCTGTCACTCTCTGTCACGACTGACCCGTCGGCATCTGCCGCAGGTGTCGACCCTTCGGACGTTCCGCTCACCGCTCGCTCCCGCAGTGCACTCGATCGCTGTCCGCGCAGGAAAGTGTGCCGATCATAGAGGCTGGCCCCGGGCGGTACCAGCCATGGCCCGTTCCCGTGCGGCCCGCGCGGGCCCCCCGACCGAGTGGCGGATCGTTTCTGTTCGCAGGTGGGCGGCCTGCGCAGCCCTCCGACCGAATGTGACGTTCCGTGAACGCTTCGGGGGTGTCGCCCTGACGGACGCTCACTCGTCCGGGTCAGATAAACAGGGCATACGACAATGAATCCCACCAGGCTGGGTGCGGCGTCCCGTGAACCGCACCCGGAGGTCCCCTTGTCGCGTCAGCTCGCCCTGCGAAGACTGGGCCGAAGAACCCGCAGGGGCCTCAAGTCGGCGCTGGAGCCGCCCCGGCTGCGCAGCACCGCGGCCGTGTTCACCACCATGTCCGCGCTCGCCGCGACCTCCCTGCTCGGCGCCCCGTCGGTCGCCGAGCCCTTCTCCACCGAGCCCTGCACCCTCCAGCGCACCGACGCCCACCACTCCGAGGGCGTGGACACCTGGAACGCCGCCTACCCGCGGCCCGTCCGCGCCCTGAACGCGGTGATGGTCTTCCTGTCGTTCCCCGACGCCGCCCCGCTGACCACCCCCGCCGAGCTGACCGCCGACCACTTCCCGGCCACCAGCGACTACTTCCGCCGCGCCTCCTACGGCCGCTTCACCCTGACCGCCCACCCGATGCGGCACTGGATCCGCATGCCCCGGCCGTCCACGGCGTACCGCATACAGCGTGACTGGAGCGCCGGCCTGCGCGCCCTGTACCTGCGCGACGCGCTCAGGGCCGCCGACGACCAGGTCGACTTCTCCCGCTACGACATCGTGTACTTCGTCGCCGACCCGGACGCCCCCGGCGTCGACTCCGACGCCACCAAGGTCGTCAACCTCGACACCCCGCTCCGGGCGGACGGCACGGACATCCGCCGGGTGGTGACGGTCTTCGAGCGGCACCCACCGGACCGTCTGGTGCTCGCCCACGAGACCGGGCACGTCTTCGACCTGCCCGACCTCTACCACCGCCCGGCCGACGGCAAGGGCGACTGGGACACCTACGTCGGCGACTGGGACATGATGGGCAGCCAGTTCGGCCTCGCCCCGGACCTCTTCGGCTGGCACAAGTGGAAGCTCGGCTGGCTGGACCCGCGGCAGGTGGTGTGCGTGCAGCGCCCGACCCGGCTCACCCTCGAACCGCTCGGCGCCGGACCCGGCGTGCCCGTCCCCGGCGCCGCGGGCGCTCCCGCCTTCGGCCTGGGCGACGGCACCAAGCTCGCCGTCGTGCGCACCGGGCCCGACAGCGCGCTCGCCTTCGAGGCGCGCGGCCCCGTCGGCAACGACAGCGGGGCCTGCCGGGCGGGGGTGCTCGTGTACCGGGTGCACAGCGCCACCGAGTCGGGGCGCGGGCCCATCGAGGTGATCGACGCCCACCCGCACACCGAGGCCTGCTGGGAGGACTCCGTCTACCCGGCCCTCGCCGACGCCCCGGTCTCCCTCGGTGAGAGCTTCACGGTCCCCGGGGACGGCGTACGGGTCGAGGTGGAGGACCGCACCCCGTCGGGGGCGTGGACGGTGACGATCACACCGGGGGCGCCACGGTGACGGGCCCGGATGCTTGACCGTCCGGGCGCGCGTCCTGGCGTACGCCCGGGAACAGAAGAAAGCCCCTCGCTCTCGCGAGGGGCTTTCTTGTCGTGTGCGCCGCCAGGGACTCGAACCCCGGACCCGCTGATTAAGAGTCAGCTGCTCTAACCAACTGAGCTAGCGGCGCCTGCTGACGTCGTAGACCTTAGCATCCTGGTCGGCGGGAGGTGAAATCGAAATCCGCACCGCCGTGCGGGCCGCCCGCACCGCCGCCCACAGCAGGATTTCGGGGCCCGGAAGCCAGGGGTGACGGGTGTCGGGGGCGACCAGCCAGCGGGTCGCGGCGGTGCCCGGCGCGGCCGCGGACACCGGCGGCACGGTCACCGCGTCTCCGGCCCCGTGGCAGATCAGCGGCGGAATCCCGTCGGTACGGCCGGTGCGGCCGCTGCCCGACCCCCACTCCTCCCACTCCAGCAGCGACGGCAGCCGCTGGGCGGTGCCGGGCGCGGCGAAGAGCAGCATCCGGCCCCGGAAGACGGCCACCGGGCCGGAGCCCGGTCCCTCGTCCCAGAGCCGGTCGAGCATGCGCCGCCCGAACAGCGCGGGCGCGCTGATCACGTCGAAGGCGGTGCCGCAGGGCAGGACGACCGGGGCGTCCGGCTGCTCCTCCCACAGGGCGAGGGTGCTGCGCGGGTAGGTGCCTGCGGAGGCCAGCCAGCCGGCACCGTCATGGGTGACATGACACGTACTGCTCATGTCCCCAGGTCTACCGCGTGTGAGCGTGCACTTGCGCAGGGTTGCGGGAAACCGGGACAAGGGGCCGGAGGAGGGGGTATCTTGCCCGCTTCTTGCCCATCTGGCATATGCCGACGGCTGCCGGGGTCGACGGGCGGGCCGGCTCAGACCGGGTCGGACGGGCTGGACCCGTCTCCGCCGCGCAGCAGGTCACGGCCGAACTCGACCATCTTCTTCGCGTAGTCCTCGGTCCATTCGGCCCGCTCGGCGATGTCCGCCGGCGTCAGCCGGTCGAACCGGCGCGGATCGGCGAGCTGTGCCGCGGCGATCGCCTGGAACTCCACGGCCCGGTCGGCCGCCGCACGGAAGGCGTGCGTCAGCTCCGTCGCCCGCTCCAGCAGCGCGCGCGGATCGTCCATCGACTCCAGGTCGAAGAAGTGCTCCGGATCGGAGGCCGCCGCCATGGGCTCGAAGAGCAGGGGCGCGGGGCGTAGCCGCGGTTCGTTCCGACGCGGCGTGGGCTCCGCCATGTCTTCTCCTTCTCGTACGGGGCGAACGTCACGGGGGCGCCGCCACGGGGTGGACCACCCTCCATTGTCCCGCGCCCACGCAAGGGGGCCTCGGCCTCGCGCTTCCCACCGAGACCCGCCACCCCGGATATCAAGCACCCCGGCCCCCGCGATGTTCCCACCGGTCACGAACGCCCCCGCGACGTCCCGCCGGTCATGGCCGCCAGGGCACCCGGTGTTCGGTCAGGTGTGCCAGGACCGCGTGGTTCGCCTCCCAGCCGTCGGGGGCTGCGACTGTTGGCCGCCTCCGGCGGCGTGCCGGACTCCGTCCGGCGGCGGGGGCGGCGTCGCCTGGTGGTCGTGTTGCGGAGCTGCAGGGCCGGTCATGGCCGCCAGGGCACCCGGTGTTCGGTCAGGTGTGCCAGGACCGCGTGGTTCGCCTCCCAGCCGTCCGGGAACTTCACGAGCGTGCCCAGCTGGACCGGTTCCGTCGACGGGTAGTCGTCCAGGAGGTCCTCCACGCCCGCGCGGCACACCACGATGCACGCGTGCCGGTGCCGGGAGGCCAGCACGCACAGGCGGCCGGTCTCCAGATGGAACGCCGTGGCGTCGGGGCGGCCGGACAGCGGGTGCAGCACCACCGTCACGTCGTACTCCCGCCCCTGAAGCCGGTTCGCCGTGTCGACGGTCACGTCGGACACGCCCAGCTCGGCGAGCGCCGCGCGGACCGCCGCCGCCTGGTCGCGGTGCGCCGTGCCGACGGCGACGCGGTCGGCGGTCAGCGGGGACGGCTCGGGCGAGCGCTCCGACACCGCCGCCCCGCCCCGGTCCAGGAGCCGCCGTACCACCAGCGCCACCGCCCGGACCGCCTCCGGGTCCGTGCGCGGGGTGTGCCGGGCCGGCAGCTGCAGCAGCCCCCAGCCGGAGGCCGCGGCCTCGTCGATCACCCGGTCGGGGCCCGAGCCGTCCGACGGGACGGCGAAGGCGAGCCGGCGATCGCCGGGGCCGGTACCGCTGCGGAACGGCGTGTACGGGTAGAACGCGTCCGACACCAGCGGCGCCGCGGAGGCCGGCAGCCTCCAGGACACCGGCAGCCGGTGCTGCGGCAGATCCGGGTTGTGCGCGAGCAGGGTCGTCACCGCCGACGCCGACGGGTCGTACGACAGACCCGCCCACTGCTCGCTGCCCACGATCGCGAACGGGTCCAGCTGCCCGGGGTCGCCCACGAACAGCGCCCGCTCGAACAGTCCCGCCACGGCGAGCAGACCGTCGGAGCGCATCTGGTACGCCTCGTCGACGATCGCGTGCGGCCACGGCTCGTCCACCTTCACATGCGCCCACTTGGCCGCCGTGGACAGCACCACCGGCAGCCCGGCGAGATCGGCCGCCTTCGCCGAGGTGCGCACCTGCTCCAGGTCGTCCAGGGCCCGGTCGTAGGCGTCGGCGTCGCTGCTGTGCAGCCGGCCCACCGGCAGCCCGGGGTTCTTCTCGGCCAGCCGCAGCACCAGGTCGTCGACCTGCGCGTTGGTCTGCGCGACCACCATCAGCGGCCGCCCGGCGCCGGCCAGCTCCAGCGCCGCCCGTACCACCAGCGTCGACTTGCCTGCGCCGGGCGGGGAGTCGACCACGACACCGCGCGCGGTGCCGTGCAGCGTGTCCGCGAGGATCGCGTCCGTGGCCCGGGTCGCGGCCGCCCCCGGATCGAAGGCCGTCTCGGTCACGGTCACAGCACGTCCTCCTCGGTGACGGGATCGGCGGGCTCGGCGGCCCGCTCACCGGGCGGCCCGCCGTGCGTCCACGGGGTGTCCTCCGGGTCCGGCAGCTTCGCGCCGCCGCGCTGCTCGTGCTCGAACAGCGTGAAGCACACCCGGTCGCCCTTCTCGGGCACCGAGCCCTCCTCGGGTTCCTTGCCGCGCCCCATCTTGTCGAGGATCCGCAGCACCAGCAGCGCCCCGTCCTCCTCGGCGCCGACGAACTCCGCCGTCTGCGGCCGCCCGCCCAGCGACCGGTACACCTTCACCCGCTCGCCCAGATGCGGCCGGTCGTCCGTGCGCACCGTCACCAGCGGGCGCGGGCTCGGCCGCTTGCCCTCGCTGTACGCCATGGTCACGTCCGTCACCTCACCGGCGAACGCCTCCCCGGCCAGCCGCCGCCCCGCCATCACCAGCGGATCGTCCAGCGCCTCCTGCGCCTCCAGCCGGGCCTGCTCGCGCTCGCGCGCCGCCAGCTTGTTCGCCGCGGTCACCGCGTCGTCGCGGCGCGGCTGCGGCGGCTCCCCGGCCAGCACCCGGTCCCGGTGCCCGGTGAACGACCAGCGGTCGCGCGTCCAGCGCTCCTCGGCATGCGCGCCCGGCGGCAGCGCCCGCAGCAGGTCCAGCCCCCGCCAGATTTTGTCCCAGGTGGGCAGGGTGACCTGCGCGACAAGCCCCCGGATCTCCTCCTCGGCCCGGCCGAGCGCACCCAGGCGCTCGTCGGCCTGCAGGCCGTCGTCGGCGGCGGCCAGCGCGGTGCGGGCCCGGTCGTAGCGCTCGATGGCGGGGGCGAGCAGCTTGTTGTCGAACGCCGGATCGGTGGCCGGCCCGGCCGGCGGGCACCGCAACTGTCCGCCCGCGTCCCTGGCCAGCTCCGCCTCCAGCGCGGCCTCGGCCCCCGAGACGCCCTCCGGCGGATCGATCCACGCCAGCAGCGCCCCCAGATGCTGGTCCTCCAGACCGGACTGCCCGGTGGCCCAGTGCCGGGCGAGCACCTCGGTGAGGGCGAGCAGCAGGGACGAGCCGGGCACCCGGGCCCGCTCGGCGTAGTGCGTGAACCAGCGCCCCAGCAGCGGCACCCGGGGCGGCGCCGGGTACGGCGTCTCCGGCTCCTGCTCGGCCGTACGCCTGAACCGCATCGAACGCCCCAGCAGCCGCACCAGCTCGACGCCGGCCCGGCTCGGCACGATCAGCTGCGGGGCGTCCGCGCACAGGTCGACCTCCACCTTGACCCGCTTGCCGGTCTCCGGATCGGTCTCGGTGCGCTCGGCGGCCTCCACCACCTCGCCGTACGACTCGATGTACGGCAGGACGACATCGGCCAGCTCGGCCAGGAACGCGAACCGCAGATCCCGGTCACGCGGCTGCGGTACGACCAGCAGGCGCGGCGCGTCCCGGTCGGTGCCGACCAGCGCGCCGAGCGGGGCGCCCGCCTCACCGGCCGTGGTGAGCGGCACCAGGACCAGGGGCCGGTCGGACAGATGCCGGTGCCGCACGGTCGCGGCGGGCTGCGCGCGTCCGCTGTCGACGGCTTCCAGGCGGGCGAGCGTGTCGGTCAGTGACATCCGGCCCCCTCCAGTGCCTCGGCCCGCAGCTGCGCGGCCCGGCGCAGCGCGGCCACCGCCGGATCGTCCGGGTCGCCGGCCCGACCGCGGGCCGCCGCCAGCACCTCGGGCACGGTGGCCAGTCCGCCCAGCTCGGCCCGTACGGCCCGGCCGAGCGAGGTCACCGCCTCGGCCTCACGGGAGCGGCGGCGGCAGTGGAAGGCCAGCTCGCAGGCGGCCAGACACTCGGGCGCGTAGGTCGCGGGCACGGACTCCACGGCCTGCGTGAGCTGCTCCGCGGGCAACTCGGGGGAGAAACACGTCCCCTCGGGCAGGGCGTCGGCGATCTCCTCGATCCGGGTGAGCCGGGCCAGCTGGCGACCGGTCACCGCGCGCTGCTTGCGCACGTCGACCGCGGCGGCGGTCGGCAGGTTGGAGAAGTCCTTGGGGCACACCAGCAGCACACGGTGGCGCACCTGCGGAGCCGGCTCCATCCGGCCCGCGACCTCCTCCAGCGCCAGCACGTACACGGCGGCCTGCCGGGCGGCGGCGCCCACCTTCGCCGGGTCGGCGGAGCCGTCCAGCATCGGGAAGGACTTGATCTCCACGACCGTCCAGCTGCCGTCCGGGTGCACGACCACCGCGTCCGGCTCCAGGAACGCCGGGGACCCGGCGACCTCCAGGGCGAGCATCGGATGGTCCAGCAGCGTCCAGCCGCCCGCCTCGACGGCCTCCCGCAGCGCCAGCGCCGTACGCGCCGTACGCCCCTCGGGTCCGGACGCGGTCAGATCGGGCACATACGTGCGCTCCGGCGCCTCGGCGCCCGGGTCGAGTCTGTCGTGCACCAGCCGCAGCAGTTCCGCGCCGCCGTCCGCCTTGACCTTCGCCTCGAAGGCGTTGCCGCGGGTGAGGGCGAACTGCGACTGCCCGAACACCGACGGCGCTCCGAGCGCGCCCGCCAGCGCCGCCTTGTCCACCCCGGCGCCGTCGAGGAGCGCGCGGCGCCGGCAGCCCGGGTTGGCGGCGAGCGCCGCGAGGGCGCGGGCGTCCAGCGCCCGCGCGGGTACGTCGGGTCCGCGCAGCTCAGCGAGCCGGTGCCGGAGCGCCGTCCCCGGTGTCCGTGGGGGCGGCACTCGGCTCGGCGTCGGCTCCGGGCCGTGATGCGCGCTGCCGTGGAATTCGCTCACCCGCCGAAGTCTGGCATCCGTCACTGACAATCGAGGCGGGAGCGCCGGAAGAGCCGGCCGTGAACCGCGCCCGTACCCGGTCGGCGAACCGCGTCAGGACGGGCGCGAGCAGCAGCCCGACACCCATCACGGCGACCCCGGCGACGGCGTCGAGCAGGTAGTGGTTGGCGGTCCCCATGACCACGAGCGTGGTCCCCAGGGGATAGACCACCGCGGCGACCCGGGCCGTCCGGCCACGGCCGTGGCGCCACAGCATGACGCCGCACCACAGAGCCCAGCCGACGTGCAGACTCGGCATCGCCGCGTACTGGTTGGTCATGCCGCCCATGCCGCGCGGCGCGCTCGCCTCACCGCCCCACCAGCCGTACGAGCTGTAGTGGGCCATCGTGTCGACGAAGCCGTACCCGGCGGCCAGCAGGCGCGGCGGACAGGTCGGCATCAGCGTGAAGCCGATCAGCCCGAGGAACGTGGACGTCAGCAGCCAGGTGCGGGCCGCCCGGTAGTGGGCGCTGTGCGCACGGAACAGCCACACCAGCAGCGCCGGCGTGACCAGGTAGTGCAGCGAGGCGTACCAGAAGTCGGCCGGTATGCCGAGCCAGGGGTTGCGGGTGAACAGCCGGTTCAGCGGGTGCTCGGCGTTGATGTGCAGGAACTTCTCGACCCGCAGCAGCGCCAGCCCGTGGTCGACGGCGTCGGAGACGTCACCGCGGGCGAGCAGACGGCCCGCGGAGTAGCAGCCGTACACGAGCAGGACCAGAGGGAGCTCGGTCCACCAGCGCAACCGGGTCGCCGGGCCCGCCTCGCTGCCTGGTGACTCGGTCTGCGGCATCCGATTCGCCCTCCCCCTTCTTCTCACTGCTGTTCGCGGGTCTTCGCGCCGGGATCACCCAGCCGATGCGGGGGAGTCACTCTACGGCGTGGACGGCACCCGCGGCGGGCCGCCCCCGGTCCGGGAAGACGTCACCACCGCCCACCGGGTTGCCCGCGACGGGGGTACGCGATGATGGAGAGGAACCCCCTTCCGGACCCGAAAGGCCCCTCGCATGGCACCGCGCATCCTGCTGGCACGGCACGGACAGACCGAGTGGTCGCTGTCCGGCAGGCACACCGGCAGGACGGACATCCCGCTGCTCGAGGAGGGCAGGCGCGGGGCCAAGCTGCTCGGCGAACGGCTGCACCGGGCGCCGCTGGACGGCCTGCCCGACGTGGAGGTCCGCACGAGCCCGCTGGCACGCGCGCGTGAGACGTGCGAGCTGGCCGGCTTCGGCGACCGCGCCACCCGGTGGGACACGCTCATGGAATGGGACTACGGCGCCTACGAGGGCCTGACCCCGGCCGAGATACAGGCGCTGCGCCCCGGCTGGTTCATCTGGCGCGACGGGGTGCCCGAGGGCGAGACCCTGGCCGAGGTGACCGCCCGCGCCGACGAGGTCGTCGCCTGGGCCCGCTCGGCGGACCGCGACGTCCTGGTCTTCGCGCACGGCCACATCCTGCGCGCGATCGGCGCCCGCTGGCTGGGCCTCCCCCTGGACTTCGCCTCCCGCATCCGCCTGAACCCGACGTCCCTGTCCACCCTCGGCTGGGCCTACGGCGAACCGGCCCTCGAATCCTGGAACGACGTGGGCCACCTGGCGGGTTGACCGGGACCGGCCGCACACCCGACGTTCACCCGGCACCCGGCGCCGCTGCCAGGGGGCGCGGGGAACTGCGCGACCGGCCACCACCCGACCCGCGGACGACTCACGACCCGGCGCCGCAGGCTCACGGCATGCGCGGCAAGGACGCATGCCGCTCCAGGAACGCCCCCACCCCCGAAGCCCGCCGATGCGGCAGCAGCACCCGCGCGGTCCCCGCCAGCATGCTCTGCACGCGCGACGACTGCACCTGGTCCAGCAGCCCGAGCACCGTCAGCCCCGCCGCGGCCGCCTCGTCCGGCCGCCCCCCGCGGGCCAGGTCGTCCGCCAGCTCCGCCGTGTACAGCGCCGTGTTCCGCGTGAAGTGCGGGTCCTGCAACCGCGCCGCACGACGCGCCTGCCGCGCCGCCCGGTCCCAGTCCCCGAGCGTCGACCAGCACTGCGCCTCGAGCCCGGCCAGCTCCGCCTCGCCGTAGAAGCTCATCCACTCCGGGTCGGCGTCCGACGGCCCCCGTGCGAACAGCGCCTGGGCCCGCGCCAGCGCCTGTTCGCACCCGAACCGGTCCGCGAGCCCCGCCCAGCCGCCGGCCTCCCGCAGTGACAGCAGCGACATCAGCCGCGCCGACCCCAGCGGCCGGGCGACCCGCTGCGCGGCCTGCGCCGCCCGCACCGCCTCCCGCGGCCGACCCGCGTCCCGGGCGAGGAACGCCATGTTGCAGAAGGCGTGCGCCTCCAGCCCCGCGTCCCCGGTCATCCGCGCGGTGGCCAGCGCCTCGGCGTAGTGCGAACGCGCGTCCTCGAAGCGCCCCGAGTCGTGCGCCAGCCACCCCACCGAGATGGCCAGCTCACCCGCGCCCGCGTGCAACCGGTCCGCGGTCGCCTGCCGGGTCGCGCCGGCGTCCAGCAGCGCGTATGCGGCGCGCAGCGGGGCGGCCGCCCTCCGGTACAGGCCGTCGGCGCCGTGCCGGTCGTCCAGCACCCGGATCCGGCGGACGGCCTCTTCCAGGGCGCTCGCCTCGCTCGTCCCGACGCGGCGCGCGGGACGGGTGAGGCGCACCAGGCCCGCGGGGCGCGCGGACGCAGCGGCGTCGGGGGCGAGCCCGATGGGGCCCAGCGAGGCGGCGGCCACCGTGGCGCCTCCGCCGCTGATGAATGCGCGACGCAGCACGTCGCTCTCCTCATGGTCGTGGTGGTGCGTGTCGTACGGGTCCTGCGGCTCATACGGTTCGACGCCCCCGCCCGGTTCAGCACCGCGGGCGACCGGCACGCGCGCCGCCCGCCCGCGTACCGCCGAGCGGGGTGCGAAACCCAGGTCCACGAGCGTGCGGCCCGGGAACATGTGCAGGAACACCCGCTCGTAGGCGTAGTTGGGACAGCGGATCTCGCCCGCCTCGACCCGCCCGATGTAGCGCGCGTCGCAGCTGACCCGCTCACCGATCTCCCGAGCCGCGCGCCTCACCAGCGCGGCGAACTCGGCCGGTGAGCGTGCTCCGCGCAGCTGCCGGAAGACGAGGTTGGGCCGCGGTGGCCGGTTGGGCTGGGACGCTGGGGCAGCGTTCACCGTTGACGACGCCATGGCCGGGTCCTCTCGTGCGAACCGTCGAACCATGCCGGAGCCGGGGTGAGTTGCCCCTGTATCGGGGTGATCACCCTGTTGTCCGGCGGCAAGAACGTACCTGCTGTGGTCGCCCCGCCACGCAGTGTTTAGCTACAAACCGGATATCCCACCCCCGATCTGCCATGAACTGCCATCCTTTGCGGCGGACTTTCGCCGTAGCCGTTGACACGACCGCGCGTTGAACCCGGTGGACCGCGACAGGCCGCTCGCAACCGGCCGTGGCGATCCGCGACAGGGGCCAAGGAATCGCGTGGTGGAGGCCGGGATGGAGACCAGCCGGAGCATCGCACCGTGTACGGCACCGGGTACGCCGCCGGCGCCGGAGGCGCACCCGCCGAGACCGGGAGGCAGTGCCGCGCCCGGCACCCCGGACGCGTGCGACCTCGTCACCGTGCCGACCCGCCAGGGCCTGGAGGCCGTCGACATCCTGCGCCGAGGCGCCTCGGACGCGGTCGGCCCCGTCCTGCACGACCTCGGCTGCGGCACCCTCGCCTTCCTCGTCCCGCCCGGCACGGCGGCCGGCTGGGACGTCCCGGGCAGCACCTGCACCGAGACGGACGGCCGCGGGCTGCGGCTCACGCCGGAATCGCCCGGATCGCCGGAATCGCCGGAATCGCCGGTGGAAGGCTCCGCCTGGCTGCTTCCTCCCGGCGGCTCCGACGGGGCGACCGACCCGGCGGTCCTGCGCCGCGCACTGGGCGAGGCGGCCCGCCTGATCGAAGCGGCGGACAGCTGCCGCTGACCTGTCGCCGTACGCCCCGGCGCCGCGCACCCGCACGCGCGCGTCCCGAACCCCGCGCACCCACCCCACCCCGCGGGCCCACCCCCGCCCAGTGCCCGATCACCTCACGCGCACTCCCCGTACCCGGCAACCCCGGATAATGGCCGGATGGGCAAGTCCAGGAACTCCGGGCGCCGGCAGGCCGCCGCCGATGCCGTCGTGGAGCAGGTCGACGGCGGAACCGCGGAGCTGGTCCCCGACCGGGACCGTTCGCGGGCCTGGACGCTGCTGGTGGACGGCGCGCCGCAGTCGCACGTCGACCTGGACGACCCGGCGTACCTCTCCTTCGAGTACCAGCGCCGCATCGGCCACGTCATCGACCTGGCCGCCCCGCCCGGCAAACCGGTCCACGCCGTGCACCTCGGCGGCGGCGCCCTCACCCTGGCCCGCTACGTCGCCGCCACCCGCCCCCGCTCCACCCAGCAGGTCGTCGAGCGGGACGCCGCCCTGGTCCAGCTGGTGCGCCGGGAACTTCCGCTGGACCCCGCCGCCCGCATCCGGGTCCGGTCGGCCGACGCCCGCGAGGGCCTCGGCAAGGTCCCGGACGGCTGGGCGGACCTGCTCGTCGCGGACGTCTTCAGCGGCGCCCGCACCCCCGCCCACCTCACCTCCACCGAGTTCCTGGACGAGGTCCGCCGGGCGCTCGGGCCGGGCGGTGTGTACGCCGCGAACATCGCCGACGGCCCGCCGCTGGCCCATCTGCGCGGCCAGATCGCCAGTGCCGCCGCGCGGTTCGCCGAGGTGGCGCTGATCGCCGACCCGGCGGTGTTGCGGGGCAAGCGGTTCGGCAACGCGGTGCTCGTGGCCTCCGACGCGCCTCTGCCCGTCGCCGAACTGACCCGCCGTGCGGCATCCGACCCGCACCCCGGCCGGGTCGAGCACGGCAAGGCGCTGCGGGACTTCACCGGCGGCGCCGCCCCCGTCACCGACGCGGCCGCCGTGGCGTCCCCGGCCCCACCGCCGTCGGTGTTCGGTTAGGCACCGCCTTCAGTACGTGCCGACGTCCACCCGCGGTGGCCCGTCGTGCCAGGTGCAGAAGACCGACACCCGGTCCGCGCCGGAGGAGAACTCCACCCGGATCCACGACTCGGTCTTCCACCACTGCATCGACCAGCCCGGGTTCGGGGCGGCCGACACCAGGGACGCGCTGGACGGGCCGATGTCGAACACCACGCGGCCGCCCTTGGAGTCATAGCTCCTGACCCGGCCCGAGGCGGTCGCGGACGGACTCGGGGAGCCGGCCGGCGGGCGGGAGGAGGCGGGCGGCCGGCGGCTCGGCGCGGGCGACGCCGAGGGCCGTGACGTGGCGGCCGGCGGCGCGGACCGGGCCGTGGACGACACCCGTGGCCCGGCGCCCTGCGTCGTCGCCTGCGCCGCCGTGATCGGCAGGGCGCGCGGCGGGTCGTAGACGGTGCCCGCCATCACCGTGTGCACGCCCCACCACGACAGCGTGACGGCCGCGCCCGTGGCGAGCGACCACGCCAGTACGTGTACGAGTCCTCTGCGCATCGCCGGCCATACTGCCTCACCCGTCACTCCCGTGTCCCCCGGACCGGCCCGCGCCCGGCCCCCGCGACACGGCCGGTTCTCCACAGCCCCGGAGTTGTCCACAGCCTCCCACCGGCGTCCCGCGCATGGCGTACGGTGCCGCGCATGGCAAGTGTTCTCGTGGTCGAGGACGACCAGTTCGTACGCTCGGCGCTCATCCGGCATCTGACCGACGCCACCCACACGGTGCGCAGCGTCGGCACGGCGCTGGAGGCGCTGCGCGAGGTCGCCCATTTCCGTTTCGACGTCGTCATCCTGGACCTCGGACTGCCCGACCTGGACGGCTCCGAGGCACTGAAGATGCTGCGCGGCATCACCGACGTCCCGGTGATCATCGCCACGGCCCGGGACGACGAGACGGAGATCGTCCGGCTGCTGAACGCCGGGGCGGACGACTACCTCACCAAGCCGTTCTCCCCGGAGCACCTCTCGGCGCGCATGGCCGCCGTGCTGCGCCGCGCCCGGGCCGGCACGGCGGACGCCCCGCCGTCCACGGTGATCCGGGTCGGCGGCCTCACCGTCGACCCGCTGCGCCGCCAGGCCGAACTGGACGGGGTGCGCCTCGACCTCACCCGGCGCGAGTTCGACCTGCTGGCCTTCCTCGCCGGCCGTCCCGGCGTGGTCGTCCCCCGCCGCGAGCTGCTCGCCGAGGTGTGGCAGCAGTCCTACGGCGACGACCAGACCATCGACGTCCATCTGTCCTGGCTGCGCCGCAAACTGGGCGAGACCGCCGCCAGCCCGCGCTATCTGCACACCCTGCGCGGGGTCGGCGTCAAGCTGGAACCACCGCAGGAAGCGGAGCCGCCGCGATGAGGTGGGCACTGGTGAGGGTCTGCCTGGCGGTCACCACGATGGTCGTGGTCGCCTTCGCCGTGCCGCTCGGACTCGTCATCAAGGAGATGGCCCGCGACCGCGCCTTCTCCAACGCCGAACGGCAGGCGGCGGTCGTGGTGCCCGCGCTGTCCATCACGACCGACCGCGAGCAGCTGGAGCGGGTCGTCGCCTCGGCCGGCACCGGCGACGGCATGGCGATCCACCTGCCGGCCGGCGACGGCACACCCGCCCTCGACCTCGGTCGCCGACGCGCCACCGCCCAGGACATCGAGGCGGTCCGCAGACTGGGCCGTGCCTCCACCGCCCAGGTGCCCGGCGGTTCCGTCCTGCTCCAGCCCGTGGCGCTCAGCCTCGGCACCGTCGTCGTCGAGGTGTACGTCCCCGAGGCCGAGGTCAGCAACGGTGTGGGCACGGCCTGGGCGGTGCTCGCCGGGGTCGGCGCGGCGCTGGTCGTCGGCTCGGTCGCGGTCGCCGACCGGCTGGGCGTCCGGATGGTCCGCCCGGCGCAGCGGCTGGTCGAGGGCGCGCATGAACTGGGCGAGGGCAAGCTCGGCGCCCGGGTGCCGGAGGAGGGGCCGACCGAACTGCGGCTCGCCGCGGTCGCGTTCAACTCCATGGCCGATCAGGTCGTCCACCTCCTCGCCAACGAGCGGGAGCTGGCGGCCGACCTGTCCCACCGGCTGCGCACCCCGCTGACCGTGCTGCGCCTGAACGCCGCCTCGCTCGGTGACACACCCGCCGCCGAGCAGACCCGGGCCGCCGTCGAGCAGCTGGAGCGGGAGGTGGACACCATCATCCGCACGGCGCGCGAAGCCAAGCCGCAGACCGCGGCGGCCGGGCCCGGCGCGGGCTGTGACGCGGCCGAAGTGGTCCGGGAGCGGATGGAGTTCTGGTCGGCGCTCGCCGAGGACGAGGGCCGCAAGTGGCGGGTGGCCGGGGTGGAACGCCCGGTGCGCATACCCGTGGCCCGCGCCGACCTCGCGGCGGGGCTGGACGCGCTGCTGGGCAACGTCTTCCGGCACACCCCGCAGGGCACGGCCTTCGCGGTCGACGTGCACAACGGCGAGGACGCGGTGATCGTGCTCGTCTCCGACGCCGGACCCGGCATATCCGACCCCGAGGCGGCGATGGCCCGCGGCCGGGGCTCGGGCAGCGACGGCTCGACCGGGCTCGGGCTGGACATCGTGCGCCGGCTCGCGGAGTCCACCGGCGGTGATGTGCGCGTCGGGCCGTCGGTGCTGGGCGGCGCGGAGGTGCGGATCTGGATCCAACTGGACGGCCGCCGCACCCCCGCCGGGCGCGGTCACCGCGGGAGCGTACGGCGGCGTCGCCGGCTCTCCGCACGGTGACGCCCCGCCCCCGGGCTCCCCGAATTGGTCTCTACCTTTAACCGGTCCCGATCCCTTCCTTAAGCCCGGCCTAAGAACCTCAACCGCCGTCTGCATCAGGGTTTTTGTCCGGTTCGGGCTCGCTAGCGTGCTGCCGCACCACACCCCCCGCGAACAGCGAAGGCAGGCACGCATGAGCACGCACCGGCGCAGGATCAGTGGCAGGAACAAGGCGATAGGCGGCCTGGTGGCCGCAGCCGTGGCCGGCGGCGGCGCGTTCCTGCTCACCGGCACGGCGAACGCGGCCGGGGTGAACGCCGCGTACACGAAGACCAGTAGCTGGTCGACCGGCTACACCGCGCAGTACGTCGTCACCAACAACAGCGGCCGGGCGGAGAAGACCTGGACGCTCGAGTTCGATCTGCCGGCCGGCGCGAAGCTCGGCTCCCTGTGGAACGGCGAGTCGAGCGTCAGCGGACGGCACGTCACCGTGACGCCCCCGAAGTGGGACACCGACGGCCTGAAAGCGGGCGAGTCGGCCACCGTCGGCTTCGTCGTCGACGGCACCGGCGACCCGTCGGGCTGCCGTATCGACGGCGGCGCGTGTTCCGCCGACGGCGGTGCCACCCCGGAGCCCAGCGGCCGCCCCACCCAGTCGCAGACCCCCACGCCGACCGCGACCCCGACCGCCAAGCCCACCACGACCGCCGAGCCCACCGCGACCGCCGAGCCCACCCGGACGCCCACCGCCCCCCCGTCCCCCACCAGCGGCAACGGCACGACGACGGCCGCCGGCTTCGCCCCGTACGTCGACACCTCCCTCTACCCGGCGTTCGACCTGCTCGCGAACGCCGACGCGACCGGCGTGAAGAACTACAACCTCGCCTTCGTCACCGACGGCGGCGGCTGCACCCCCAAGTGGGGCGGCGTCACCGACCTCACCGCCGACGCCGTGGCAGGCCAGATCGGCGCCCTGCGCGCCAAGGGCGGCGACGTCCGGGTCTCCTTCGGCGGCGCCAGCGGCACCGAACTCGCCACGTCCTGCTCCTCGGCGGACGCGCTGGCGGCGGCCTACGGCAAGGCGATCGACGCGTACCGGCTCACCAAGGTCGACTTCGACATCGAGGGCGGCGCGCTGCCGAACACGGCCGCCAACACCCGCCGCGCCCAGGCCATCGCCAGGCTCCAGCAGAGCCACCCCGGCCTGGACGTCTCCTTCACCCTGCCGGTCATGCCCGAGGGCCTCACCCAGGACGGCGTGAACCTGCTGTCGGGCGCCAAGTCGAACGGCGTGAGGATCACGGCCGTCAACATCATGGCGATGGACTACGGCCCCGCCTACAGCGGCGACATGGGCACCTACGCCGAGCAGGCCGCCACCGCCACCCAGGCGCAGGTCAAGGGCGTCCTCGGGCTGTCCGACAGCGCGGCCTGGAAGGCCGTCGCGGTGACCCCGATGATCGGCGTCAACGACGTCTCCTCCGAGGTCTTCAAGGTCGACGACGCCGCCCAGCTGGTGACCTTCGCCAAGTCCAAGGGCCTGGGCTGGCTGTCGATGTGGTCGGCCGCCCGTGACAAGGCCTGCGCCGGCGGCCCCAAGCCCTCCGCCGACGCCACCTGCAGCTCGATCGCCCAGGACCCCTCCGCCTTCTCCAAGGCGTTCGCGTCCTACCAGTGACCGCCCCGCCCGGCAGAACCTAGGCGGCCTCCACCGGCGGCAGTGCGCCGGTGCGGGCCGCCCGGCCGTACCAGTGGGCGCTGGACTTCGGGGTGCGGTCCAGGGTGACGTAGTCGACGTAGACCGCGCCGAAGCGCTTGCCGTAGCCGTACGCCCACTCGAAGTTGTCCATCAGGGACCACAGGTAGTAGCCGCGCACGTCGGCGCCGTCGGTGAGGGCGCGGCGCACCGCCGACAGATGGCCGTGCAGGTAGGCGATGCGCTCGGGGTCGTGCACCAGGCCGTCGGCGTCGGGCTTGTCGTCGTAGGCGGCGCCGTTCTCCGTGACGTACAGCGCCAGCCCGGGCGCCTCGCGCGAGTAGCGCATGATCAGCTCGTGCAGGCCCGTCGGGTCGATGGTCCAGCCCATCTCGGTGCGCTCGCCCGGCGTCTGGTGGAAGGCCACGTCGTCGGCGCCCGGCCAGGGGGAGTGTTCGCTGGCGCCGTGGCCGTCGGCCCGCACCGGCGGTGCGTCCGGGTCGGCGGCGGAGACCAGCGCGGGCGTGTAGTAGTTCAGGCCGAGCGCGTCCAGTGGTTGGCGGATCAGCTCCAGGTCACCCGGCTGCACGAAGGACCAGTCGGTGAGCGAGGAGGTGGCCTCCAGCAGGGTCCGCGGGTACGCCCCGTGCAGGATCGGCCCGTGGAAGACGCCGTTGGCCAGGTCGTCGATGCGGCGGGCCGCGGCGAGGTCCTGCGGGGTCTGCGACAGCGGGCGCACCACCGAGGAGTTGAGGCTGATCGCCACCTCGTTGCGGGCCGGCATGACCGAGCGCAGCGCCGACGTGCCGAGCCCGTGCGCCAGGTTCAGGTGGTGCGCCGCCCGCAGCGAGGCCACGGGGTCGGTGCGGCCGGGGGCGTGCACGCCGGAGCCGTACCCGAGGAAGGCGCTGCACCAGGGCTCGTTCAGGGTGATCCACTGCTCCACCCGGTCGCCGAGCGCCTCGCCGACGATGTGGGCGTACTCGGCGAACCGGTAGGCGGTGTCCCGCTCCGGCCAGCCGCCCGCGTCCTCCAGTTCCTGCGGCAGGTCCCAGTGGTAGAGGGTGACGGCCGGCTTGATGCCGTGGGCCAGCAGCTCGTCGACCAGCCGGCGGTAGAAGTCCAGGCCGCGCTGGACGGCCGGCCCGCGGCCGGTGGGCTGCACCCGCGGCCAGGAGACGGAGAAGCGGTAGGCGTTCAGGCCCAGCTCGGCCATCAGCGCCACGTCCTCGCGGAAGCGGTGGTAGTGGTCCACCGCGATGTCACCGGTCTCGCCGCCGGCGGTCTTGCCGGGCGTATGGCTGAAGGTGTCCCAGATCGAGGGGGTGCGGCCGTCCTCCCGCACCGCCCCCTCGATCTGGTACGCGGAGGTCGCGGCGCCCCAGAGGAAGGCGGGGGGAAACGTCACCGGGTTGCCCGGGTTCACGGACTCAGTCATGGAAGCGCTCCCATTGGTGGTCGTGGAGACCTTGGTGGGTCATGGAGACCTTGGTGGTCGTGGAGACCGACGAGTGAGGGGAAGGAAGGGAAGGGGCCGAGACGGCGGTGACCCGGCCCCCGCGGTGGTGCGGCGCGCGGTCAGCCCTTGACCGCGCCCTGCATGATGCCGCCGACGATCTGCTTGCCGAACAGCAGGAACGCCAGCAGCAGCGGCAGCGTGCCGAGCAGCGCGCCCGCCATGATCACCGAGTCGTCGGGGATGTAACCGGTGCCCAGCTGGTTCAGGGCCACCTGCACGGTCGGGTTGTCGCCGTTCAGCGCGATGATCGGCCACAGGAAGTCGTTCCAGGCCATCACGAACGTCAGCAGCCCGAGCACCGCCATCGCCGGGCGGGCCGCCGGGAAGACGACGTGCCACACGACCCTGAGGCTGGACGCGCCGTCCACCCGGGCCGCCTCGATCAGCTCGGTCGGCAGCGCCTGCACCAGGTACTGCCGCATGAAGAACGTACCGAAGGCGCTCACCAGGGTCGGCAGGATCACCGTCTGCAGATGGTTCGCCCAGTGCAGGTCCGTCATCCACAGATACAGCGGTACGACGGCCAGCTGCGGCGGGATCATCATCGTGCCGATGGTGAGCAGCAGCAGTGTCGTGGAGAACCGGAACCGCAGCTTGGCGAAGGCGAACCCGGCCAGCGTCGAGAACAGCACCGTGCCCACGGTGATCGTGCCCGCGACGAACGTGGTGTTGAGCATCGCGGTGCCCATCCCGGCCTGGTCCCAGGCGGTTTGAAGGTTCTTGAACAGGTTCCCGCCGAACCACAGCGGCGGCGGGGTCTGCGCCAGGCGCGTGTTGGTGCGCGAGGCGGCGATCGCCGTCCACACCAGCGGGGCCAGCGAGACGAGCGCGAACACCACCAGCACGGCATAGGTGAGAGGGCCGGCGTGCAGCTGCTTGCCCGCGCCCATCACCCGGCGGGGGGCCTTTCCGGAAGCGGTCTTCCCGGGCAGGGTCAGTTCACCGGTCGTCATTGCGCCCTCCTCAGCCGTCGGGAGACCAGCAGGTTGAGCGCGGCGACGATCAGCAGGAGCAGCAGCATGGTCCAGGCGATCGCGGACGCCTTGCCGAGATTGCCGATGATGAAACCCTGGTCGTACATGTACAGACCGAGGGTCTGGAACTGGTGCTCCGAGCCGCCCTTGGAGCCGCTCACGCCGCCGAACAGGAGTGGCTCACCGAAGAGCTGGGTCGCGCCGATCGTGGAGACGACCACGGTGAACAGGATCGTCGGCCGCAGCATCGGGATCGTCACGTTGCGGAACTGCTGCCAGCGGTTCGCGCCGTCGATCGCCGCCGACTCGTAGAGGTCGGCCGGGATCGCCTGCATCGCCGCCAGATAGATCAGCGCGTTGTATCCGGTCCACCGCCAGATCACGATCGAGGACACCGCCGCTTGCGAACCCCAGTCGGATTCGTGCCAGTTCACCGGGTTCATGCCGAGCAGGTCGAGCGCCCAGTTGACGATGCCGTTCTTCTCGGGAGAGAACAGCAGCGCGAACACCAGCGTCGCCGCCGCCACCGAGGTGGCGTACGGGGTGAGCATCACCACCCGCCACACGGTGGAGCCGCGCAGCCGGAAGTTCAGCAGATGCGCCAGCCAGAGCGCGGCCGCCAGCTGCGGCACGGTGGAGATCAGCCCGATGGTGAAGGTGTTCTGCAGGGCGTTCCAGAAGAACTCCGAGGACAGCAGCGACTTGTAGTTCGCGAGGCCCGCCCAGCTCTGCCCGTCCAGGTTGGACAGCTGCACATGGTGCAGCGAGTACCAGGCGGTGTACAGCAGCGGCACCAGCGAGAAGGCGCCGAAGATCACGAAGAACGGGGAGATGAACGCGTACGGCGCCGCCTTCATGTCCCAGCGGTACAGCCGGCTGCGCCAGGAGCCCCTGTCCGCCGGCGGCGTACCGCGACCGTGAGCGCCCCGGGCCGCGCCCGGCTGGGAGCCGGGCGCGGCCTCGGCGCTCGACGCGGGATGCGCGAGAGCCTGCTCGGAGCTGGTCACTGGCCGAGCACGTCCTTGATCTCCTTGGTGGCCGCGTCCCAGCCCTGCTCGGGCGACTTGCCCTTCTGCTCGACCTGGACGATGCCGATGTCACAGATCGCGGTGTCGATCGGCTTGTCCTTCGGGCCGAGCGGCTGCGCCGGGATGGTCTTGGCCGCGTCGGAGAAGATCTGCGTCAGCGGGGCGTTCGAGAAGTACGCCTGGGTGTCGGCCTGCGGCTTCAGGCTCGCGTACGCCGACGGGACGGACGGGAAGCTCGCCTGCTTGGCGAAGACCTTCGCCTGCTGCTCGGGCGCGGTCAGCCACTTCGCCAGCTCGATGGCCTCCTTCTGGTGCTTGCTCGCCTTCGGCACGCCGATGAAGGAACCGCCCCAGTTGGCCGCGGTCGGGGCCGCCGCCACGTCCCACTTGCCGCTGCCGGCCGGGCCGGACTTCTCCTCGATGTAGCCGATCATCCAGGCGGGGCAGGCGACGGTGGCGAAGGTGCCGTTGGCGAAGGCCTGGTCCCAGGACTTGTCGAACTGCTTCAGCTTGGCCGACATGTCGCTGGTCGCCACGCCCATGGCGGCCGTCCAGGCCTTCTTCACGCCGGTGGACTTGTCGTAGACGACGTTGCCGTCCTTGTCGTAGTTGCGCTCGCTCTCACCGCCGAGGACCGCGTTGTAGACGGAGGAGGCGGAGTCGACGTACTTGGTGCCGCTCGGCGCCTTCTTCATGTACTGCTTGCCGAGGTCGACGTATTTGTTCCAGTCGCCCTTCCACAGCGCGGCGAGCTTGGTGCGGTCGGTCTCGATGCCGGCCTTGGCGAACAGGTCCTTGCGGTAGCAGACCGCCATCGGGCCGATGTCGGTGCCGAGCCCGATGAGCTTGCCGTCCTTGGTGGTGGCCTGGGCGTTCTTCCAGTCCAGCCACTGCGACTTGTCGACCTCCTTGCCGAGGTCGACGAACTTGTCGCCCTGGGTCTGGACGGCCTCCGTGACGTTGCCGATCTCGATGGCCTGCACGTCATCGGTGCCGGAGCCGGCCTGGAGGCGGGTGAGCACCTTCGGCCAGTAGACGTCGGTCTTGGTGGTGACGTTCTCCTTGACGACGACGTCCGGGTGCAGCTTCATGTACTCGTCGTACAGTCCGGCCTGCTTGTAACCGAAGACCCCGAAGGTGCCGACGGACAGCGTCACCTTGCCCTTTGAGTTTCCCCCTCCGCCGCCGCTGCCGTTGTCGGCACTCGACGAGCCGTCGTCGCTGGCGCAGCCTGCCAGCAGTCCCGTGGCCAGTACGGCGACGGCTGTCAGTGCCGTCAGCCGGTGGGACCGGCGGGTACTCGTACGCATTGCGTCCTCCTGTTGCCTGACGTGCCGACCCCCCGGCCAACTGCAGTGGTTGGGCCCGTTCTTGCTCGCTGCGGCTCGGGCGGGGAACGTGCGGGACATGTATGTGTCAGGTGGTGTGGGAGCGCTCCCACAGGTGATGTGTTGAAGAGTCGTGGGTTCGTGCGGGGGTGTCAAGGGAACGGACGCGGAGAAGTGCGTTCAGTTATCGGGCCGTTAACTGGAGTCAGGGGTTCCGGCGGGGGCGTCACGGGGCGGTCACCTCGCGTGGCGCGACTGTTAGATTCCAGGCCAGCGGGACGACGACGGCGGGAGGCGGAGCCCATGGCAGGCCACGGAGCGCGGGGACGGAGCGGGGGCCGGCCCACCCTCGAGGAGGTCGCCGCGCGCGCCGGTGTCGGCCGGGGCACGGTGTCCCGGGTGATCAACGGATCGCCCCGCGTCAGTGACGCCACCCGCGCCGCCGTCGAGGCCGCCGTCGCCGAACTGGGCTACGTCCCCAACACCGCGGCGCGCGCCCTGGCCGCCAACCGCACCGACGCGATCGCCCTGGTCGTGCCCGAGCCGGAGACCCGCTTCTTCGCGGAGCCGTACTTCTCGGACATGCTGCGCGGCGTCGGCGCGGAGCTGACCGACACCGAGATGCAGCTGCTGCTGATCTTCGCGGGCAACGACCGCGAGCGGCAGCGGCTCGCCCAGTACCTCGCCGCGCACCGGGTGGACGGGGTCCTGCTGGTCTCCGTCCACGCCGACGATCCGCTGCCCGACCTGCTGGCCCAGCTGGAGATCCCCGCGGTGATCAGCGGTCCCCGCTCGGCGGGGGAGGCGCTGCCGTCGGTGGACTCGGACAACTACGGCGGGGCGCGGCAGGCGGTGGAGCATCTGCTCTCCCGCGGCCGCACGCGCATCGCCCACATCACGGGCCGCCTCGACGTCTACGGCGCCCAGCGGCGCGTCGAGGGCTACCGGGACGCGCTGCGCGACGCGGGGCGGGGCGTGGACGACATGCTCATCGAGGCCGGCGACTTCACCGAGGAGGGCGGCCGGCGGGCGATGACCGAACTGCTGGCGCGCTGCCCGGAGCTGGACGCGGTGTTCGCCGGTTCCGATGTCACGGCGGCCGGGGCGCGGCAGGTCCTGCGGGAAGCCGGGCGGCGCATTCCGGAGGACGTGGCGCTCGTGGGCTACGACGACTCGGCGATCGCCCGGCACATGGAGCCGCCCCTCACGAGCGTGCGGCAGCCGATCCAGGAGATGGGACGGCGGATGATCGACCTGCTGCTCTCCGAGATCGCGGACCGCCGGCCGGCGGCGTCACGGGAACTGGACGCCGTACGGAGGCAGGTGGTGCTGGCGGCGGAGCTGGTGGTGCGGGCGTCGTCCTGAGCGGGGTGGGGTCACCGTACCGAACCCTCTCAGCAGGTGAGGCGCCAGCGGATCTCGCCGTCCTGCTCCTCCTCGGTGGGAGCCAGGCCGGCTGCCCGTGCCACGGCCGCCGAGGCGAGGTGGCCGGGGTGGACATGGGCGACGACGGTACGGATCGACGGCCGCAGGGCCAGCCAGTCGACCAGCCCGCGTGCCGCCTCGGCGGCGTAGCCGTGGCCCTGCCAGGGGGTGCCGACGACCCACGCGACGGCGGCCTCGGCGGCCGGCGTGTCCACCGTGGCCTGCACGGTGCCGATCAGCAGGTCCTCCGCCCGCAGCCGCAGCACCCAGTTGCACCAGGAGACGGCGGGGTCGGGCGAACCGGCGACGAGCCGCTCGTAGCGGGCGCGCAGCGCTTGTGCGCCGAGCGGCGTGCCACCGATGAAGGTGTGCAGCGCGGGATCGGACAACACCCCGGCCATCTCCATCGCGTGCTCGAGGCGCAGGGGTACGAGGTCCAGGCGGCTGGTGCGAAGCGGCTCGGCGTGCAGGGCGGCCCCCGGGGAAGCGTCGGTGAACGCAATCAGCCGGTGACCTCGATACAAGGTCACCGGCTGATCACTCAGGGTGAGTGACGGGACTCGAACCCGCGGCATCCTGGACCACAACCAGGTGCTCTACCAGCTGAGCTACACCCACCATGACCGGCACCGGGATTCTTCCGTCTCCCTGACCGGCCGAGAAAAAGTGTACAGGGTCCGAAGGGGTGCTCGCGCCCGCCTTTCGCGGCGCCCCCTTCGGGGGACCCGATCAGTGCGGTTGAGCTGGGAGGACGTGCTTGGCCGCGATCGTCTTCGCGGTGTCGGAGTCCGGGCCGGGCTGGGGGACGAAGATCGCCTCGCGGTAGTAGCGCAGCTCCGCGATGGACTCGCGGATGTCGGCGAGGGCGCGGTGGTTGCCGTTCTTCTCCGGGCTGTTGAAGTAGGCCCTCGGGTACCAGCGGCGGGCCAGCTCCTTGACGGAGGAGACGTCGACGATGCGGTAGTGGAGGTAGTCCTCCAGGGTGGGCATGTCGCGCAGCAGGAAGCCGCGGTCCGTGCCGACGGAGTTGCCGCAGAGAGGAGCCTTGCCGGGTTCCTTCACGTACTCCTTCACATACGCCAGGACCTGCTCCTCGGCGTCCTGCAGGGTCGTGCCGTTCGGGAGCTCGGCGAGCAGTCCGGAGGCGGTGTGCATCTGCCGCACCACTTCCGGCATCGTCTCCAGGGCGCGGTCCGGCGGGCGGATGACGATGTCGACGCCTTCGCCGAGCACGTTGAGCTCGGAGTCGGTGACGAGGGCGGCCACCTCGATGAGCGCGTCGTCGGACAGCGAGAGGCCGGTCATCTCGCAGTCGATCCACACCATGCGATCGTTCATGTGTCTCACCTTACGGGGGCGGGGGTGGCCCGCGGATGCTTGGTGCACGTTCGTCTGCGGGTGCGCTGTGGCCGGTCGCACGGTTCCCCGCGCCCCCTTCGGGTCCCGCAGGACGACGGGGGCAACGCGAAGGGCCCGTGGGGACGGTGATCCCCACGGGCCCCTCGCTTGTTCAGGAGCCGCTGCGCTGGCCCGGCAGGGTCAGGTGCGCCGGCGATGCCGAACTCAGGGCGCCTACGGGAGCGCGGCGGGACTGCAAGGGGACCGGGGGGTCCGGGTGCAGGGCCGCCGGGGCGTGGGCGCCGGGGTGCGGTCCGGCCGGCGCGGCGGACTGCTGCGCCGGGTCGGCCTCGGCCGGTTTCTCCGCCTGCGGGCGCCTCGCCCGGTACGCCGCGCGGTACGCCGCCGGGGACGAGCCCAGCTGCCGGCGGAAGTGGCCGCGCAGTGCCACCGGGGAGCGGAAGCCGCAGCGGCCCGCGACCTCGTCCACCGAGTAGTCCGACGTCTCCAGCAGCCGCTGGGCCTGCAGCACCCGCTGCGTGATCAGCCACTGCAACGGAGCGCTACCGGTCAGCGAACGGAAGCGGCGGTCGAACGTACGCCGGCTCATGTACGCGCGCGCGGCCAGCGTCTCCACGTCGAACTGCTCGTGGAGATGCTCCAGCGCCCAGGCGACGACCTCGGCGAGCGGGTCGGCGCCGATCTCCTCGGGTAAAGACCTGTCGAGGTAGCGCTCCTGCCCGCCCGAGCGGCGCGGCGGGACCACCAGGCGGCGGGCGAGCGCGCCGGCCGCCTCGTTGCCGTGGTCCGTGCGCACGATGTGGAGGCAGAGGTCGATTCCGGCCGCCGTACCGGCGGACGTCAGGACGTCTCCGTCGTCCACGAAGAGTTCCCTCGGATCCACGTGGACCGACGGATAGCGCTTGGCCAGCGTCGGTGCGTACATCCAGTGGGTCGTCGCCGGGCGGCCGTCCAGCAGGCCGGCCGCGGCGAGCACGAAGGCACCGGTGCACAGCCCGACGATGCGGGCACCTTCCTCGTGCGCCCGGCGCAGTGCGTCGAGCGCCTCCTCCGGTGGCGGTGAGGTGATCGAGCGCCAGGCCGGTACGACGACCGTGCCCGCGCGTGAGATCGCCTCCAGCCCGTGTGGTGCGGAGAGTTCCAGGCCTCCTGTGGTCCGCAGGGGGCCTTCCTCGCCCGCGCACACCAGCAAGCGGTAGCGCGGAACGCCGGCGTCCTGGCGGTCAACCCCGAACACCGACAGCGGAATGGAACTCTCGAAAATGGGGCCGCCGCTGAACAGCAGCACCGCGACGATCTCCTTGCGACGTCGCCCGGACAGCTTCCGGGCCGCGGCTTCCGGCGCGGCAGTGGAGTCGTGGCTCATCCTGCTAAGCCCCCCTCGGTGGTCGCGGCTCCTCGGTTGTGTCGCTCCTGCACGTTTCCCCTCGGTCCTGCACGAGTCCCCCGCCGTAAGACAGTCAAGATCGAATCTACTGTGTCCCGCCAAGCCGCGGTGACCGGTTCGCCACCCCACGGAAAGTCGACATGACAACTTGGCGTAAAGCATTCGATCACGAAGCGTTGCACTCGGGGAGGGCGCAGGGAAGTGCGCCTCGTCGCGGTGGCCAATCCACGTAGGGTGCGGGAGGCCCCCGGGACCCTTTCCTTGCAGGTCGAACGGGGGGTGGCGGGTGTTCGGGGCCCGTCGGGGGCGGTATCCAGAAGTTGGCTGAAAAGAGACGGGTAGGGGCGCGGAAACCGGTCAGCCGACCGGTGAGTTTCCCTCCGTGTGCGCCGGGGGCGCGGAGCGGTGCCCTCCGCGGTGGGTGACGCTCCCCGTGCGCTGATGGCGCCCGCGCTGCGGCGGCGGCTCCTCCAGCAGCCGGACCGGACAGCGCTCCGAGCGGCGCAGCAGCAGCCGGCAGGCGGCGGTGACCGCGGCGAGGCCCAGCGCGGTGCCGATCGCGCCGCCGAGCGAGGTGCCGTACCAGAGCAGCACCACGGGGACCAGGACGCAGCTGAAGGCCGCCCAGCGGACGACCTCGGTCGAGGTGTCCTCGGTTCGCGTTGCGGGCATGACGCCTCCTGGAGTCGATCACCGGGTTCAACGCCTGTTCGACCCGTCGGTCACCGTATGGCGGCAGCGGGATGATCGTCCGGCTCGGCGTCAGCCGACCTCGTGGGAACCGCCTGTACGGGGCAGCAACCATTGCGTTACGGGCGCCGACTCGTGCATGCTCCCTGGAACCCCGCTGTGCAGGCGCGGGATCTGGGCGAAGGAGGCGTGCCGCCGTACCCTTGGGGGTATGGGGTTGGGAAGATGTTTCCCGGACACAGCTCCGCCGCACACTGTCGTCCCCCATAAAGGATCACAACGCCGAGACAGCCATGGCCGGTCACGAATTCTTCGAACCCGCGGACCGCAAGCGGCCGGTCGCCGACCCGTCGGCGATGGAGCCCCAGGCGGCCGAAGAGGCACGCCATCCCTGCGATCCCGCTTTCCAGCACGGCGTGGTCGTCGGCTTCGACGGCTCCACGTCCAGTGAACGTGCGCTGGCGTACGCGATCGGCATGGCGCATCGGTCCCGTTCCGGGCTGATCATCGTGCATGTCGCCAACCGGCTGCCGACCACGGTGTGGGCCGGCTGCGAGCCGCCCGTCTTCGTCGACGTCCCCGACCACCGCACCGAGGTGCTCGGCCTGGAACTGGCCTGCGCGGACTACCTCGCCGAGGTGCCGTGGATCCTGGTCGAGCGCGGCGGCGACATCTGCCACGAACTGGAAGAAGTCGGGCGGGAGTACGAGGCCGACGCGATCGTCGTCGGGTCGACGCACGGCATCGTCGGCCGGATCTTCGGCTCGGTCGCCGGACGTCTCGCCAAGCGGGCGAAGCGGCCCGTGATCGTCATCCCCTGACGGTTCCCCATCCTGCGCGCCGCTCACGGCGCGTCAACATCCCTGTGCAGTGCGTGAAGTTACTCGCGCGTTGCAGGTGTTTGTGCGGTTGTGAAGGGCATATACCGGTCACCGCACAACTGCACATGCATGAAGGGAGCCCGCCGTGGACAATGACGTCTCTGCGGGAAGCACCACCACCATCGCCGGCCGACTCGCCCTGGGCATCACCCTGTTGGCGTTCGGCCTCGGTACGACCGGTGTCATCGACGGTGTGGCGACGTCCGACGCCATGTCGCTGGCCCACTACGTGGGCGGGGTCGCCCTCTTCCTCGTCGGTCTGCTGGCCCTGCGTGACGGCGCCTTCGGAGTGGGATACGTCGCTCTCGGCGCC
Organism: Streptomyces sp. NPDC104814; assembly: GCF_055583185.1. Classification (NCBI taxonomy): domain Bacteria; kingdom Bacillati; phylum Actinomycetota; class Actinomycetes; order Kitasatosporales; family Streptomycetaceae; genus Streptomyces; species Streptomyces sp. NPDC104814. The sequence goes on from NZ_JBVJOL010000008.1 coordinate 224,426, forward strand.
CTGTGGTTCACCTGGGCCGTCTCGGCGCACGGCTCGGCCAACGCGGCGGGGCTCTTCCTGCTGCTGTTCGCCCTCGTCGCGCTGAGCCTCACCGTGGCCGGCGGGGACACCCTCGGGCAGGCCGTGCACGGGCTGCTGTTCCTGGCGATGCTGGTGCTCGCCGTCGCCGCGTTCGCCGACAGCTCGGCCCTGACCAAGGTCGGCGGCTGGATCGCCGTCGTCTCCGGCGCCGTGGCCTGGTACGCGGCGACCGCGGCGCTCGCGCACTGGCCGACGGCCCTTCCGGGACGTGCGGCGGGCCGGGGGGTGACGGCCACCGGGTAGCTGCCGCCGGCCGGGGAGTGGGCGGCTCCCCGGCGATCCACGAGCGGGCCCTCTGGTGACGTTGGCATCACCAGAGGGCCCGTTCGGTTGTGTGGCCCCTGCGGGGTGCGTCGTGGTTGCTCGCGCCCACGCGACGGAGCCGCAGACCGATACAGCCCCGCGCCCCGTTCAGGGCGCAGGTCCCGCGCACCCCACAGGGGGTCCTACTCGACCGTGACCGACTTGGCCAGGTTGCGGGGCTTGTCGATGTCGCGGCCCAGGGCCTTGGCCGTGTGGTAGGCGAGGAGCTGGAGGGGGATGCCCATCAGGATCGGGTCGAGTTCGTCCTCGTTCTTCGGGACGACGATCGTGTGGTCGGCCTTCTCCTGGTCCTGGTGGGCGACAGCGACGATACGGCCGCTGCGGGCCTTGATCTCCTCCATCGCGGCGCGGTTCTTCTCCAGCAGGTCGTCGTCGGGGACGATCGCGACCGTCGGCAGGGCCGGCTCGATCAGGGCCAGCGGACCGTGCTTCAGCTCGGAGGCCGGGTAGGCCTCGGCGTGGATGTAGGAGACCTCCTTGAGCTTCAGGGACGCCTCGCGGGCCACCGGGTAGCCCCGGACGCGGCCGATGAAGAGCATCGAGCGGGCCTGGGCGAGCTCCTCGGCCAGCTTCTTGATCTCGTCCTCGTTCTCCAGCATCGCGGAGATCTGCGCGGGCAGCTTGCGCAGGCCCTCGATGATGCGCTTGCCGTCGCGGACCGAGAGGTCGCGGGTGCGGCCGAGGTGCAGGGCGAGCAGGGCGAAGGCGACCGTGGTGTTGGTGAAGCACTTCGTGGAGACCACGCAGACCTCGGGACCGGCGTGCACGTACACGCCGCCGTCGGCCTCACGGGCGATCGCCGAGCCGACCACGTTCACCACGCCGAGGACGCGGGCGCCCTTTCGCTTGAGCTCCTGGACGGCGGCGAGGACGTCGTAGGTCTCACCGGACTGGGAGACCGCGATGTAGAGGGTGTCGGGGTCCACGACCGCGTTGCGGTAGCGGAACTCGGAGGCCGGCTCGGCGTCGGCGGGGATGCGCGCCAGCTCCTCGATCATCTGGGCGCCGATCATGCCCGCGTGGTACGAGGTGCCGCAGCCGAGGATCTTCACGCGCCGGATGCGGCGCGCCTCGCGGGCGTCCAGGTTGAGGCCGCCGAGGTGCACGGTGGAGAAGCGGTCGTCGATGCGGCCGCGCAGCACGCGGTCCACGGCGTCGGCCTGCTCGTGGATCTCCTTGTGCATGTAGGTGTCGTGGCCGCCCATGTCGTAGGAGGCGGCCTCCCACTCCACGGTGGTGGGCTCGGCCGTGGTGCGGGTGCCCTCGGTGGTGTAGGTGCGGAAGTCGTCGGCCTTGAGGGTGGCCATCTCGCCGTCGTCGAGGGTCACTATCTGCCGCGTGTGGGCGACCAGCGCGGCGATGTCGGAGGCGACGAACATCTCCTTCTCGCCGATGCCGAGGACCACCGGCGAGCCGTTGCGGGCGACGACGATGCGGTCGTTGAAGTCGGCGTGCATCACGGCGATGCCGTAGGTGCCCTCGACCAGGCGCAGCGCGTCGCGGACCTTGTCCTCGAGCTTGCCGGCCTGCGAGCGGGCGATGAGGTGTACGAGGACCTCGGTGTCCGTCTCGGAGAGGAACTCGACGCCGTCGGCCTCCAGCTTGCGGCGCAGGTCGGAGGCGTTGTCGATGATGCCGTTGTGGACGACGGCGACCTTGCCCTCGGCGTCCATGTGCGGGTGGGCGTTGACGTCGGAGGGGGCGCCGTGGGTGGCCCAGCGGGTGTGGGCGATGCCGGTGGTGCCCTTGAAGCGCGCCGGGACCTTGGCCTCAAGGTCGCGCACCCGGCCCTTGGCCTTGACCATCTTCAGGCCGGCCGTCTTCGGCGAGGTGACGACGATGCCCGCGGAGTCGTAGCCGCGGTACTCCAGCCGCTGCAGGCCCTCCAGCAGGAGGGGAGCGACGTCACGCTTGCCGATGTATCCGACGATTCCGCACATGTAAAGGTATTCCTCAGCCGTAGACGATGCGCCGCAGCTGCCGGAGTGACAGCTCCGGGGGCGCCACTGCGCGATACTTCAGGTCCGCCGCGATCCGCTCGAAGATCGCCGTGTTCACCAGGCCCTGGGCCTGGAGCTCCCGGTGGCGGCGACGCACGTAGTCCTCGGTCGTCTCGTCGAAAAACGCGAGCACGTCCTGGATCACCCGCAGCGCCTCGCCCCTGCTCAGGGGCGTGGAGCGCGTCAGGTGATCTACGAGTTCGTCGTGCACCCGATGATCCTGGGGTACCGGCCGCTCTTTCGCAAGAAACCTGCCCGATTTCGGGCAAGCGCCTGTTGGAACTCTCGTGAGCGGCTGTTCGGCGGCTGTCCATCCGGCGTCCCGATTCCCGTTGCCTGAGCAGACGAGTTTCAGACGTCATGGACATACCTCGTATGGGAGTACCGGACCAGCTCGCCGACCGCATGAGCATGGCCGAACAGCACGAGTACCTGCGGTCGAGGTTCTCCCGCCGCACCATGTTCCGCGGCGGCGCCGTCACCCTGGGCGCCGTGGTCGGTGGCGCGTTCGTGACGGGCGCCACCGCCCAGGCCGCGGTACCGGTCCAGCGGACCGCCCCGGCCGCCGAGACCGTCGACGGTGCTCTCGTCGCCCCCTTCGGCCGCCACCTCGCCTACGGCAACGACCCGCGCACCGAGATGACCATCTCCTGGCAGGTCCCGGTCGCCGTGAAGAAGCCGTTCGTACGGATCGGCGCGCACCCCTGGGACCTCTCCCGCAAGATCGAGGCCGAGGTCCGCACCCTGTACACCCCGGCCGGCGTCGGCGCGAGCGGCGACCACACCCAGTACTACCTGCACGCCCAGCTGGCCCACCTGCGCCCGGGCCGCACCTACTACTACGGTGTCGGCCACGAAGGCTTCGACCCGGCGGAGTCCCACCTGCTGGGCACCCTGGGCACCTTCACCACCGCCCCCGCCCACAAGGCGCCGTTCACCTTCACCGCCTTCGGCGACCAGGGCGTCAGCTACCACGCGCTGGCCAACGACGCGCTGATCCTCGGCCAGAACCCGGCCTTCCATCTGCACGCCGGCGACATCGCCTACGGCGACCCGTCCGGCGCGGGCAAGACCACCGACACCGGCTTCGACGCGCGCACCTGGGACCAGTTCCTCTACCAGACCGAGTCGGTCGCCAAGCAGGTCCCGTGGATGGTGTCGTACGGCAACCACGACATGGAGGCCTGGTACTCGCCCAACGGCTACGGCGGCGAAGAGGCCCGCTTCACGCTGCCCGACAACGGGCCGGACACGAAGAACCTGCCGGGCGTGTACTCCTTCGTGTACGGCAACACCGCGATCATCTCGCTCGACCCCAACGACGTCTCCTACGAGATCCCGGCCAACCTCGGCATCTCCGGCGGCACGCAGACCACGTGGTTCGAGGGGCAGCTGAGGAAGTTCCGGGCGGCGAAGGACATCGACTTCGTCATCGTCTTCTTCCACCACTGCGCCTACTGCACCTCCACCGCGCACGCCTCGGAGGGGGGCGTGCGCCAGGAGTGGGTGCCGCTGTTCGAGAAGTACCAGGTCGACCTGGTCATCAACGGCCACAACCACCAGTACGAGCGCACCGACGTGATCAAGGGCGACCAGGTCGCCAAGAAGCTCCCGATCGGCGGCACCGCCTACCCCGAGACCGAGGGCGTCGTGTACGTCACCGCGGGCGCGGCGGGCCGCAGCCTGTACGCGTTCACCGCGCCGGACTCCTACGAGGGCCACGAGCACGAGGTCGACTCGGTCGCCTCCTTCGTCAACCTCAAGGGCGGCAAGCAGAACGAGACCGTCGCCTGGTCCCGGGTGCGCTACCTGAACTACTCCTTCCTGCGGGTGGACGTCGAGCCCGCGCCGAAGGGCCGCTGGACCACGCTGAAGGTCCAGGGCATCGCCGAGACCGGCGACCGGATCGACCACTTCACGGTGGCCCGCCGGGCGAAGTAGCCCCCGGGAGAAGCGCTCGCGCGGGGGCGGCCGGCCCGGCGTCACAGACGCTTCAGGACCGCCTGCTTGGCCAGGGTGAACTCCTCCTGGGTCAGCACCCCCGCGTGGTGCAGCTCGCCCAGCTCCCGCAGCCGCCGCAGCAGGGCGTCGGTGTCGTCCTCGGCGGCTGCGGGCGGCCCGGCCGGCGGCGCCGGCACCGCCCGCGGCCCCTCGTCCCGGGGCGCGGACGGATGCGGCAGCCGCGCCTGCACCGCCGCCGCGACCAGCGCCATCAGCGGGTCCCTCTTGAACCCCCACAGCTCCACCGCGTGCGGGTCGAACTTCGGCGGTGCCTCGGTGGGCGCGCCTCGCACCGTGAAGCGCAGACAGCCGTTCTCCAGGCCCACCGCCGGCTGCCACTCCACGGCCGCGATGTCCGTCAAAGCGAGCGTGCGGGGGCCGGCGGCGGCCTTCACGTCCTCCGTCTTCCAGTTCCACTCCAGACGGACCTGCTCCCCGTCGAAGCTCGCCGTGCCGTCCCCGGCGGACATGGACAGCGGCACCTGCGGGCCCGGCAGCAGATACCCGGTGACGGGAGAGGAGGGGACCTCGTCCAGCAGCAGGGCGCCCCGCACCTCCTCGGTGAAGTACTCGGCGACGCCGTACCGGTCGGACTCCACCACCAGCTGGTAGGGGTCGTGCGGCTCGGTGAGCCGGCCCCCGGTCGCCTGCAGCAGCGGGTCGGCGCCGTCGCGCAGCCGCAGCCTCAGCCGCCCCGCCTTCCTGCCCTGCTCGAACGACACCCCGGCCAACGCCCCCAGAGGTACGACGAGTTCGCCCAGGGTCCTGCGCAGCAGACCGACGGACTTGTCCCGACCCGGCGTCAGCCGCAGGGCGTCGCCGTCGAACGCCCAGGTGCCGTCCTTCTGGATGATTTCCGCCATGCGGGGATTGTTTCACCGGATCCGCGGGACAGTGGTCTCAACCACTTCTGAAGGGAGCGCAGGTGAGACGGCACCACAGCACGACTCCCCGACAGCGGACCACGGCCGGTCGTCCGGCCCGGGTCCTCGGCGCGCTGCTGCTGACGGCGGCGGGCGTCCTCACCCTCGGTGCGACCGCCCCCGGGGCCGTACCGCAGACCCCCGCCGCCCGGGCCACGCCGCTCGGCCAGGTGGTCCCGGCGCCCGCCTCGGTCACCGCGTCCGGCCGGCCGTACCGCATCACGAGCGGCACCGTCCTGCGCGTCGACCGCGATCCCGCGGCCGAGCGGGTCGCCGCCTACCTCGCCGGTGTGCTGCGGCCCTCCACCGGCTACCGCCTGCCCCTCGTCCACGAGGGCACGCACGGCATCGCCCTGCACCTGACCCCCGGCCGGTACGGCGCCGAGGGCTACCGGCTGCGCAGCGGCCCCGGCGGCGTCACCCTCACGGCGGGCACACCCGCCGGCCTCTTCCACGGCGTGCAGACGCTCCGTCAGCTGCTGCCCGCGGCCGTCGAGAAGGGCACCGCGCAGCGCGGGCCGTGGCTGATCGCCGGCGGCACCATCACCGACACCCCGCGCTACGCCTACCGCGGCGCGATGCTCGACGTCTCCCGGCACTTCTTCACCGTCGGCCAGGTCAAGCGGTACATCGACGAACTCGCCCTCTACAAGATCAACAAGCTGCATCTGCACCTCAGCGACGACCAGGGCTGGCGCATCGCCGTCGACTCCTGGCCGCGACTGGCCACCCACGGCGGCTCCACCCAGGTCGGCGGCGGCCCCGGCGGCTTCTACACCAAGGACGACTACCGGGAGATCGTCCGCTACGCCGCCTCCCGCCATCTCGAGGTCGTCCCCGAGATCGACATGCCCGGCCACACCAACGCGGCCCTCGCCTCGTACGCAGAGCTGAACTGCAATGGCACCGCACCCCCGCTGTACACCGGCACCCGAGTCGGCTTCAGCTCCCTGTGCGTGCCCAAGGCCGTCACCTACACCTTCGTCGAGGACGTCGTCCGGGAGCTGGCCGCCCTCACCCCGGGCCGCTACCTCCACATCGGCGGTGACGAGGCGCACTCCACCAGCCACGAGGACTACGTGGCGTTCATGAACCGGATCCAGCCGATCGTGGCCAAGTACGGCAAGACGGTCGTCGGCTGGCACCAGCTCACCGGCGCCACCCCCGCCCCCGGCGCCCTCGCCCAGTACTGGGGCCTGGACTCCACCGCCGCCGCCGAGAAGGCCCAGGTCGTCCAGGCCGCCAGGAACGGCACCGGGCTGATCCTGTCGCCCGCCGACCGCTTCTACCTCGACATGAAGTACGACAGCACGACCAAGCAGGGCGCCACCTGGGCCGGCTACGTCGAGGTGAGGAAGTCCTACGACTGGGACCCCGGCTCCTATCTGCCCGGCGCCCCCGCCGGCGCCGTCAAGGGCGTCGAGGCACCGCTGTGGACGGAGCGCGTCCTCACCTCCGCCGACATCGACTACATGGCCTTCCCGCGCATCGCGGGCGTCGCCGAACTGGGCTGGTCCCCGGCGGCCGCCCACGACTGGGACGCCTACAAGGCCCGCCTGGCCGCCCAGGGCCCCCGCTGGGACGCCCGCGGCATCGGCTACTACAGGTCGCCCCAGGTCCCCTGGCCGGCGAGCTGAACCCCGGCACATCGACGGGCGCCCCGGTGGACCGTGCACCGGGGCGCCCGCCCGTCTCGTGGGATCAGAACCCGGCGATCGGGTTCTCCAGCGTGCCGACCAGCTGCAGCGCCCCGGAGGGATCCGCGAGGTCGACCATCTGCCGGTTGTCGCGCAGCTGGAGCCGGTTCAGACAGGACAGCGCGAACCGCGGCGCGAACATGTCGTACTGCCGGAACCGGCCCTCGAGTTCCGGATGCGCCCGCTGGTACTCGCGAGTGACCTCCGCGACCGTCCGCCAGAAGGCGTCCTCGCCGAGCACCCCCTCGGCGGCGAGCAGCGCGGCCAGGAACCGGAAGAAGCAGTCGAAGACGTCCGTGAAGATGGACAGCAGCTTCTTGTCCTCCGGCACCTCCACGCGGATGCGCGCCACCTCGGGCGGCAGCACCGCGTCCGGGTCCATCACCGCGATCTCCTCGGCGATGTCCTTGTAGACCGCCCGCTGCACCACGCCGTCCCGCAGCACCAGGATCGTGTTCTCGCCGTGCGGCATGAACACCAGGTCGTAGGCGTAGAAGCTGTGCAGCAGCGGCGTGTAGTACGCCCGCAGATAGCGCCGCAGCCACTCGGCGGGCGCCAGGCCCGACCGCTCCACGAGGGCGCCCGCGAAGCTGCGGCCCTCGTGGTCGACGTGCAGCAGCGACGCCATGGTCGCCGGCTGCTCACCCTCCTCCAGGGACGGCACCGGCGACTCCCGCCACAGCGCGGCGAGCATCTTGCGGTACGGCGAGTACCGGTCCGTCGCCCGCTCGTACTCCAGGTGCCGGTAGCCGACGGCCGCCCGCTCCCGGATGATCGACAGGCCCGCCGACTTCAGTACCGGGTCACCCTCGATCAGCTGCGTCAGCCAGTCGTTGATGGCCGGGGTCGCCTCCATGTACGCGGCCGACAGCCCCCGCATGAAACCCATGTTGAGGACCGACAGAGCCGTCTTGACGTAGTGCTTCGCCGGATGCGAGGCGTTGAAGAAGGTCCGTATGGACTGCTGCGCCAGGTACTCGTCGTCGCCCTCGCCCAGGCACACCAGGTGCCGGCGGGCGACCTCGGCGGCGAAGGTGACGCTGAGCTTGTTCCACCACTGCCACGGGTGGACCGGTATCAGCAGATAGTCCGCCGGGTCCAGGCCCTGCCCGCGCAGCACCCCGTGGAACCGCTCGACGGTCTCCTCGCCCAGCTCCCCGCGCACGAAGCTCTCGTACTCGATGCCGGCACCCGCCGTGAACGCCGCCCGGGACCGGTGCGCCGCCAGCCACACCAGCCGGACGGGGCTCGCGGTCTCCGGCGCGTACGACAGGTACTCGTGGACACCGAAGCCGAGTCGCCCGTTGTTGGCGACGAAGCAGGGGTGGCCCTCGGTCATCCCGGTCTCGATGGCCTGGAAGTCGCTCCGGGCCAGCTCGGCGGCGCTCACCCGCGGCTTGGTCAGCTTGAAGCAGGTACCGGACAGGGTGGAGGAGATCTCCTCCAGGTACACCGGCAGGATCTCCTCGCTCAGCCCGAGGGACTCCTTCAGCTCGATGAAGAAGTCCAGCGCCGCGAGCGGCAGTCCGGCCCCGTCGCGGTGCCGGCTGATCGAGGCGGCGTCCACCTCCCAGTGGTCCAGGGCGCGGCGCACCGCGGTGAAGCGGTACCGGGTCTGCCCGTCGTCGCTGCGGACCACGTACTGCCCGGGCGCGGTCTCCTGCGGGGTGATCAGCCGCTCATGCGCGAACTCGGCGAGCGCCTTGCGCAGCAGCAGCCGGTTGGCCTCCTCCCAGCGCTCGGGCGACAGGTGGGCCACGGCGTCGGCGAGGGTCATGCGCGCACCGCCTTCTCGAACTGCTCGCGGGTGCAGAAGCTGAGCAGCGCCCGTTTCTCCGGCTTGTCGATCTCCCGCTCCGGGACGAAGCCCACGGCCGCGTTCAGCGCGTGCACGGCCGTGTTGCGCACGTCCGGCTCCACGACGACGCGCCGCACGTGCGGGTCCTCGAACAGACGGGCCATGATCGCGGTGATCACCGCCCGCGTGAACCCGTGCACGGGCGTGTCGGTCGCCGGCGTCAGGAAGTGCATACCGACGTCACCGGGCCGCGCCTCGTACAGCCCGGCCAGCTCTCGGCGGGCCGGGTCGTACCGCTCCATGAGGAAGACGGGCTCACCGTCCCGCAGCCCGAAGTACGCCTCATGGTGCGCGTCCGCCGCGATCTCCCGGTACGCCCGCTCGACGTCCTGCACTGTCGCGTCCTGCATCATCCAGAAGGCGGCCTTGGGATGCGTGACCCAGGAGTGCACCAGCTCGGCGTCCTTGAGCGGGTCGAGGGGGCGGAAGGCGAAGGTCATACGGCGAACTCCTGGAAGGCGATGGACTTCTCGACCGGGTAGTACTCGCGGCCGAGCAGTTCCCGGATGATGTAGCTGTTGCGGTAGGCGCCCATGCCCAGGTCGGGGCTGGTGACGCTGTGGGTGTGGACGCCGGCGTTCTGCAGGAAGACGCCTCTTCCGGTGACGTCGACGGCGTAGTTGCGGGCCACGTCCAGGCTGCCCTGCGCGTCGTACACCAGCCGGTGGCGGACCGGCTTCAGGAACTCCGGTTCGACGTACCGGTATCCGGTGGCCAGGATCAGTCCGTCGGTGACGATCTCGAAGTCCTTGCCCTGCTCCTCCTGGCGGAAGGTGAGGGTGTACGAGCCGTCCGCGTACGCGGCGTGCGTCAGAGCGGAGTTGGTGAGGAGCCGGGTGGGGACCGGGCCGGCGAGGTTCTTCTGGTACAGCAGGTCGAAGATCTCGTTGATCAGGTCGCCGTCGATGCCCTTGAACAGGCCCTTCTGCTGGGCCACGAGCCGGTAGCGGGTCGCCTCCGGCAGGGCGTGGTAGTAGTCGATGTACTCCGGGCTCGTCATCTCCAGCGTGAGCTTGGTGTACTCCAGCGGGAAGAAGCGCGGGGAACGGGTGACCCAGTTCAGCCGGTAGCCGTGGACGTCGATCTCGCCGAGCAGGTCGTGATAGATCTCGGCGGCGGACTGCCCGCTGCCGACCAGAGTGATCGACTCCTTCTGCTGCAGCGCCGCCTTGTGCTGCACATAGCGCGAGTTGTGCAGGAGGTCGCCGCCCAGGCCCTGGCACGCCTCGGGGAGGTGGGGCGGGGTGCCGGTGCCGAGGACCAGGTGGCGGGCGCGGAACGTCTCCCCGGCGGCGGTCCGCACGGCGTACAGCTCGTCGCTCTCGTCGTACGTCACCTCGGTGACCGTCGTGCCGAAGCGGACGCTGCTCAGCCGGCTCGCGGCCCAGCGGCAGTAGGCGTCGTACTCCACGCGCAGCGGGTAGAAGTTCTCCCGGATGTAGAAGGAGTACAGCCGGCCCTGCTCCTTGAGGTAGTTCAGGAAGGAGTACGGCGAGGTCGGATCGGCCAGGGTGACCAGGTCCGACATGAACGGCGTCTGGAGGTGCGCGCCTTCGAGGAACATCCCGGCGTGCCACTCGAAGTCGGGCTTGGACTCCAGGAAGAGCGCGTCGAGCTCGGCGATCGGTTCGGTCAGGCAGGCCAGGCCGAGGTTGAAGGGCCCGAGCCCGATGCCGACGACGTCGTACGTGCGGCGGGATTCAGCAAGCGCGGTCAAGGGACTCTCCCAGGTACTGCTCGGCGTGGCCGGCGATCAGATCGAGAACGGCGGCGATGTCCCCGGCCGTCGTCTCGGGATTGAGCAGGGTGAACTTCAGGTAGTGGCGGCCCGCGACCTTGGTGCCGGCGACGACGGCGTCACCGGAGGCGAACAGGGCCTTGCGGGCGTGGAGGTTGGCGCGGTCGATCTCGGCCGGGTCGGTGACGGCGGCCGGGACGTAGCGGAAGACCAGGGTGGACAGGGCCGGTTCGACGACCACGTCGTAGCGCGGGTCTGCGGCCAGCAGCCGGAAGCCCTCCTGCGCCAGGTCGCACACCTCGTCGAAGAGCTTCCCCACTCCCTCGGCGCCCATCACACGCAGCGTCAGCCACAGCTTCAGCGCGTCGAAGCGGCGGGTGGTCTGCAGGGACTTGTCCACCTGGTTGGGGATGCGCTCGGCGACCGTGCGGCGCGGGTTGAGGTAGTCGGCGTGGTAGGTGGCGTGCCGCAGGGTGGAGGCGTCGCGCACCAGCACGGCGGAGGAACTCACCGGCTGGAAGAAGGACTTGTGGTAGTCGACGGTGACCGAGTCGGCGCGCTCGATGCCGTTCAGCAGGGCGCGGCGGGTGGGGGAGACCAGCAGGCCGCAGCCGTAGGCGGCGTCGACGTGCATCCAGCTGCCGTACTGGGCGCACAGTTCGGCGATCTCGGGCAGCGGGTCGATGGAGCCGAAGTCGGTGGTGCCGGCGGTGGCGACGACGGCCATCGGCACCAGGCCCTCCTCGCGGCAGCGCTGGAGCTCGCGGGCGAGGGCGACGGTCTGCATCCGCTGGTCGTGGTCGACGGGGAGGGTGACGACCGCGTCGGGCCCGAGGCCGAGGAGCGTGGCGGACTTCTTCACGCTGAAGTGGCCGGCCTCGGAGGCGAAGACACGCAACCGGTCCGGGGAGTCCGTCTTGGCCTCCTCGCGGGCCAGCAGCAGCGCCTGGAGGTTGGACTGGCTGCCGCCGGAGGTGAAGACACCGTCGGCGGCCTGGCCGAGGCCGATGCGGTCGGAGGTCCAGTCGACGATCCGGCGTTCGATGAGGGTGCCGCCGGCCGACTGGTCCCAGGTGTCGAGGGAGGAGTTGACGGCGGACAGGACGGCCTCGCCGAGCACGGCCGGGATGACCACGGGGCAGTTCAGGTGGGCGAGGTAGCGGGGGTGGTGGAAGTAGACGGCGTCACGGAGGTAGACCTCCTCCAGCTCGTCCAGGGCGGCCGTGGTGTCGAGGAGCGGCCGGTCCAGGTCGATGCCCTCGATGCGGGGGGCGAGGTCGTCGGCGGTGACGCCGGTGAACGGACGGTCGGTGGTGGCGAGTTTCGCGGCCACCCGCTCGACTCCTTCGGTCACGGAGCGGCGGTAGTGCTCCGCGGTGAGGTCATTGAGCAGGTGCGAACGCATGTGGGGGTCCTCCGGTGGGGACAGTCCGTGCGGGTGTGAAGCTTAGGTTAGCCTAACCTAAGTTGATCAGGCGGAGGCATGGCTGTGCCGTGACCGCGGTCACCTCAGGGGGAGTTACTCCGCCGCGCGGAGCTGCTCCTCGGTCATCCCCTGCCGCCAGTACCCGACGAACGTCACCCGCCGCCGGTCGACACCCCGCTCGCCGACGAAGTGCCGGCGCAGCGCCTTCACCCGGCCGGACTCACCGGCGAGCCACACGTACGGCCGCGCCGACGCGGGCAGGGCAGCCGAACGTACGGCGTCGACGGTCGTGGGGGACCCGTCGTGCCGTACGAGCCAGGTGATCTCGGCGTCCGCGTCGGTCGCCACGTCCTGGATGTCACCGGGGTGCGGCACCTCCAGCCAGGCGCGCACCGGCGTACCGGCCGGCAGCGACTCCAGGACGGCGGTCGCGGCGGGCACGGCGGTCTCGTCGCCCCACAGCACCACGAGATCGGTGTCCGCGGGCGCACGGAAGCGGATGGCCCGGTTGTCGGCGATCGCCGGCCCGAGCAGCAGCACCCGGTCACCGGCCGCCGCCCGGGCCGCCCAGCGCGAGGCGGGCCCGGCGGGGATGGCCGCGCCGGGCTCGACGCCGTGCAGCACGAAGTCGATGTCGATCTCCGTGGTGCGCCCCCAGGCGTCCTGCCGCAGAGCACGCAGCGTGTACGACCGCATCACGGCCCGCACGTCGTCCGGGAGTTCCCGCCACCCCTGCCACCAGCCGTCCCCCAGCTCCACCGGCACGACCGGCTCCGCCTGCCCCGGATGCGGCAGGAAGAGGGACAGCGACTGGTCACGCCCGAGGGAGTGAAAGGCGTCGAGATCGGGCCCGGCGAAGGACACCCGGACGAGAGACGGCCCGAGCCGCCTCGTCCGCACGACCTGAAGGGAGAAGAAACGGAACGGGGCGGCTACGGCCGTGGTCATGAGGTCTCCTGAATCGACGTCAGGTTGCGGGACGGGGGAGGTGTCCGACGGTCAGGGGCGCGACAGCTGTCAGCCGACCTTCTTGGCCTTCTCCAAGGCCTCCGCCAGCTGCTCCAGCAACGGCGCACACTTGTCGTAGGAGAGAATCGGCTCCGGATTACGGGAGATGACCTGCCCTGCCTTCACCGCGGGCAGCTTCTTCCATGTGGCCTCGGAGATGTCCGCGGGCTGGATCGCCGACGTCCGGTTGTCCATCATGATGATGTCCGCCGGATACTTGTCGACGTTCTCCCAGCTCAGCGACTCGAACCAGCCGCCGCCCTGCTTCTTCGCGCTCTCCGGCGGCTCGACGAAGTTCACGCCGAGGGCCTTGAAGTACTCCAGGTCGATGGAGAGGTTGGTGCCGGAGACGTAGAACAGGTCCTGGCTGGCGGAACCGGCCATCACCTTGATGCCGGGCTTGGCCTTGGCCGCCGCGCGCAGCCGGGCGGCCGCGTCCTCGAACCGCTTCTTCGCCTGCGTGACCTTCGCGGCGTTCACGTCCCCGCCGAGCGACTTCGCCAGCTCCAGCATGCGGGCGAGCGGTTCGGTCAGCTGCCGGTCGTAGACGGAGACGGCGACGCTGGGCGCGCCGACGGCCTCGATCTTCTTCTTCGACTCCTCCGGGACGTACCAGAGGGTGCCGGCGTCGTCGAACATGGTGGAGACGAGCAGGTCCGGCTGGAGCGCGGCGTACTTCTCGATGTTGAACTGGCCCCACTCGTTGCCGAGGACCGTCACCTTGTTCACGTCCAGGCCGCCCGCCTGGACGTCGGGCTTGCCGTCCTTGGTCTTCGTCGGGCCGAAGACGCCCTTCACCTCGACGCCGTAGTCGTGCAGCGCGGCCGCGGCACCGGTGAACGCGACGATGTGCGAGGGCACCCTGTCGGCCTTGGCCGTCTGCCCGCGGTCGTCCTTGAAGCTCCAGGGGCCCGACTTGGCGGCGGCGGTGTCCTGGCCCGCACCCCCGGATGTCGCGTCGCCGTCACCGCAGGCGGCGAGCGCGGCCCCGAGGCCGATGACGCCGCCCGCGGCCAGGATCCCGCGGCGGGTGAGATGGGTGGCACGGGCGTTGGGCATGGGTATGACTGCTTTCGAACGGGGCGGAGCGCCCGCCGGACAGGTTCGAAGGTAGGTTAGCCTAACCTCAGTTTCTGTCCAGGGGGCGCCCCCTCACGCTCAGCCGACCAGCCCCAACTCCCGTGCGATCAGCATCCGCTGGACCTCGCTCGTGCCCTCGCCGATCTCCAGGATCTTCGAGTCGCGCCACATCCGGGCCACCGGATACTCGTTCATGAAGCCGTAGCCGCCGTGCACCTGCGTGGCGTCGCGGGCGTTGTCCACGGCGACGGTGGAGGAGTACAGCTTGGCCATGGCCGCCTCCTTCTTGAACGGCTCACCGGCCACCAGCCGGTAGGCGGCGTCCCGCCACGCCAGACGCGCCGTGTGGGCCTTCATCTCCATGTCGGCGATCTTGAACTGGATGGCCTGGTTGGCGCCGATCGGCTTGCCGAAGGCGTGCCGCTCCTTGGCGTACTTCACCGACTCGTCCACGCAGCCCTGCGCGAGCCCCGTCGCGAGCGCCGCGATGGCGATGCGGCCCTCGTCCAGGATGCGCAGGAACTGCGCGTACCCACGGCCCTCCTCGCCCAGCAGGTTGGCGGCCGGGACCCGGACGTCCTGGAAGGACAGCTCACGGGTGTCGGAGGCGTTCCAGCCGACCTTGGAGTACGGCGTCGCGACGGTGAAGCCCGGGGTGCCGGACGGCACGATGATCGCGGAGATCAGCGGCCGGCCGTCGGGCTTGCGGCCGGTGACGGCGGTGACCGTGACCAGCCCGGTGATGTCCGTGCCGGAGTTGGTGATGAAGCACTTGGTGCCGTTGATCACCCATTCGTTCGTGTCCGCGTCGAGCCGGGCCGTGGTGCGCGTGGCCCCGGCGTCCGAGCCGCCGTCCGGCTCGGTCAGACCGAACGCGCCCAGGATCTCGCCCGAGCACAGCCGGGGCAGCCACTCGCGCTTCTGCTCCTCGGTGCCGAACAGGTGGACCGGCATCGCACCGAGCGACACCCCCGCCTCCAGCGTGATCGCCACGGACGAGTCCACCCGGGCCAGCTCCTCCAGCGCGACGCCGAGCGCGAGATAGTCGCCGCCCATACCGCCGTACTCCTCCGGGAACGGCAGCCCGAACAGACCCATACGACCCATCTCCCGCACGATCTCGTACGGGAACTCGTGCCGCTCGTAGAAGTCGCCGATCTTCGGGGCCACCACGTCGTGCGCGAACTCCTCGACCGTGCGCCGGAGTTCTTCCAGTTCGGGGGAGAGTCGGTAGTCCATGCTGATCACTGGTCCTTGTGGGAGAGGGCGCGGACGGTACGGGAGGGGCTGGGGCGGCCCAGCCGTTCGGCCATCCAGACGCTTGTGGCGACGAGACGGCCGAGGTCGACCCCGGTGTCGATGCCGAGGCCGTGCAGCATCCACACCAGGTCCTCGGTGGCGAGGTTGCCGGTGGCGGACTTGGCGTAGGGGCAGCCGCCCAGGCCGCCCGCGGAGGCGTCGACGGTGGTGACGCCGTGCTGCAGCGCGGCCAGGGTGTTGGCGAGGGCCTGGCCGTAGGTGTCGTGGAAGTGCACGCCCAGCGCCTCGCTGCCGATCCCGGCCCGGCCGAGCGCGGTCAGCAGCGCGGTGACGTGCCCCGGGGTCGCCACCCCGATGGTGTCGCCGAGGCTCAGCTCGTCGCAGCCCAGGTCCAGCAGCGCCCGGCAGACCCGGACGACCTGGTCGACGGGGACCGGGCCCTCCCAGGGGTCGCCGAAGCACATGGACAGATAGCCGCGGACATGGACGCCCTCGGCCTTCGCCCGCGACACCACCGGCGCGAACATCGCGAGGGCCTCGTCCACCGTGCGGTTGAGGTTGGCCTTGGCGAAGGACTCGGTGGCGCTGGCGAAGACGGCGACCCGGCGGGCGCCGAGCGCGAGCGCCCGGTCCAGGCCGCGTTCGTTCGGCACCAGGACCGGCAGGTCCACGGGCAGATCGCGCACGCCCGGGAACAACTGCTCGGCGTCGGCGAGCTGGGGCACCCACTTGGGGTGCACGAAGCTGGTCGCCTCGATCGTGCTCAGGCCCGCCTCGGCGAGGCGGCGGACGAACTCCGCCTTCACCTCGGTCGGCACGGCCGTCTGCTCGTTCTGCAGCCCGTCACGCGCGCCGACCTCGTGGATGCGCACCCGGGCGGGCAGCCCTGCGGCCGGGACGGTCATGGGGAGCCCGTCGGCGGTCATGCGGTCGCCTCCTCGTGCGGCGTGATCACGGCCAGCACCTGGTCCATGGCGACCGTCGTGCCGGGGGTGACGTCCAGTTCGGCGACCGTGCCGGCGTGCGGGGCGGAGATGACGTGCTCCATCTTCATCGCCTCCACCACCAGCAGGCTCTGGCCCGCGGCCACCTCGTCACCGACGGCCACCTTCACCACGGTCACCGTGCCCGGCATCGGCGCGGTCAGCGAGTCGGCGCCCGCGTGCCCGGCGCGGGTCAGGGACGCGGCGACCGGGTCGTGGTCGCGCACGTGCCAGGCGTCGCCGTCGCGGCCCAGCCAGTCGGCGGCGCGGTGGAAGGTGTGCCGGACGCCGTCGAGGGTCACGGTCACCGTGTCGTCGGTGACCGTGTGGGCGCCGCGCGGGGTGTGGTCCACGGGCTCGGTGACCCGCAGCGGGAAGGAGACGGGCCGGGGGGTGCCGCCCATCCGCCAGCCGCTGGGCACGGAGAAGGGATCGACCCAGCCGGTCGGGGCGGGCCGCAGCGCGTCGAGGCGTACGGCCGCCGCCGCCTCGTACACCTCCTCCGGTACGGCGGTGGGGACCAGGTCGTCCACCACCCGCTCCACCAGCCCGGTGTCCAGGTCCCCGGCGACGACCGCCGGGTGGGCCAGCAGCCGGCGCAGGAAGCCCGCGTTGGTCTGCACGCCGAGCGTCACCGTGTCCACGAGGGCGGAGCGCAGCTTCCGGATCGCCGTGGCCCGGTCGGGGCCGTAGGCGATGACCTTGGACAGCATCGGGTCGTACAGGCTGCCGACCTCGGTGCCCTCGCTCAGGCCGGAGTCGGTGCGCAGTCCGTCGCCCTCGGGCTCGCGGAGCTTCAGGACCGTCCCGCCCGAGGGGAGGAAGCCGCGCGCCGGGTCCTCGGCGCAGATGCGGGCCTCGATCGCATGCCCGGTGAGGCGGACGTCGTCCTGCCCGAAACCGAGCTTCTCGCCCGCCGCGACCCGCAGCTGCCACTCGACCAGGTCCAGGCCCGTGATGAGTTCGGTGACCGGGTGCTCGACCTGGAGACGGGTGTTCATCTCCATGAAGTAGTACTGGGAGGGGTCGCCGCCGGGGACGATGAACTCCACCGTGCCCGCGCCGCGGTAGCCGCAGGAGCGGGCCGCCTGCGCGGCCGCCTCGCCCATCGACGCGCGCGTGGCCTCGTCGAGGAGCACGCTCGGCGCCTCCTCGATGATCTTCTGGTGGCGGCGCTGCAGCGAGCACTCGCGCTCGCCGAGGTGCACGACGTTGCCGTGGCCGTCGGCCAGCACCTGGATCTCGATGTGCCGGGGCCGGTCGATCCACCGCTCCACCAGCAGGGTGTCGTCACCGAAGGAGGCGCGGGCCTCACGGCGGGCGGCGGCGATCTCCTCGGCGAGCTTCTCGATGTCCCTGACCAGGCGCATGCCCTTGCCGCCGCCGCCCGCCGACGGCTTGAGCAGCACCGGCATGCCGATCTCGCGGGCCGCGTCGGCCAGCTGCTCGTCACTGAGGCCGCTGCCGCTGGAGCCCGGCACGACCGGCACCCCGGCCGCCTGCACGGTCTCCTTGGCGCGGATCTTGTCGCCCATCAGCGCGATGGCGTCGGCCGGCGGGCCGATGAACACGATCCCGGCCTCCTCGCAGGCACGGGCGAAGGCGGCGTTCTCGGCGAGGAAGCCGTAGCCGGGGTGGACGGCCTGGGCGCCGGTGCGCCGGGCGGCGTCCAGCAGGCTCTCGATGGACAGATAGCTCTCGGTCGCGGGCGGCGGACCGATCCGGACCGCCGTGTCGGCCTCCCGGACGTGGCGGGCGTCCGCGTCGGCGTCGGAGAAGACGGCCACCGAGCGCACCCCCATCGACCGCAGGGTGCGGATGACGCGGACGGCGATCTCGCCCCGGTTGGCCACGAGTACGGTGTCGAACACGAGTCCCCTCCTCACATCCGGAAGACGCCGAACTGGGGGTCACCCAGGGGCGCGTTGGCGCAGGCCGTCAGGGCGAGGCCCAGCACCTGACGGGTGTCCAGCGGGTCGATCACGCCGTCGTCCCACAGGCGGGCGGTGGCGTAGTAGGCGTTGCCCTGGCGCTCGTACTGCGCGCGGATGGGGGCCTTGAAGCCCTCTTCCTCCTCGGGCGCCCAGTCCTCGCCCCGCGCTTCCATCTGGTCCCGCTTGACGGTGGCGAGGACGGAGGCGGCCTGCTCGCCGCCCATCACGGAGATCTTGGCGTTGGGCCACATCCACAGGAAGCGCGGCGAGTAGGCCCGGCCGCACATGGAGTAGTTGCCCGCGCCGTACGACCCGCCGACGACGACGGTCAGCTTCGGCACGCGCGTGCACGCGACGGCGGTGACCATCTTCGCGCCGTGCTTGGCGATGCCGCCGGCCTCGTAGTCCTTGCCGACCATGAAGCCGGAGATGTTCTGCAGGAACACCAGCGGGATGCCGCGCTGGTCGCACAGTTCGATGAAGTGCGCGCCCTTCTGGGCGGACTCGGCGAACAGGATGCCGTTGTTGGCGACGATCCCGACCGGGTGGCCCATGATCCGGGCGAACCCGGTGACCAGGGTCTGCCCGAACTCGGCCTTGAACTCCGCGAACCGCGACCCGTCGACGACACGGGCGATGACCTCGCGGACGTCGTAGGGGGTGCGGGAGTCGACCGGCACGGCGCCGTAGAGGCCGTAGGGGTCGACCTTGGGCTCGGCGGCCGGCTGGACCTCCCAGGGCAGGGAGGTGCGGGCCGGGAGGGTGGCGACGATGTTCCGCACGATCCGCAGGGCGTGCGCGTCGTCCTCCGCGAGGTGGTCGGTGACGCCGGACACGCGGGAGTGGACCTCGCCGCCGCCCAGCTCCTCCGCCGTGACGACCTCGCCGGTCGCGGCCTTCACCAGCGGCGGGCCGCCGAGGAAGATCGTCCCCTGATTGCGCACGATGACGGCCTCGTCGCTCATGGCGGGCACGTAGGCGCCACCCGCCGTGCACGACCCGAGCACGGCCGCGATCTGCGGGATCCCGGCGCCGGACATCCGCGCCTGGTTGTAGAAGATCCGCCCGAAGTGGTCGCGGTCGGGGAAGACCTCGTCCTGCATCGGCAGGAAGGCCCCGCCGGAGTCGACCAGATAGACACAGGGCAGCCGGTTGTCGAGCGCCACCTCCTGCGCCCTGAGGTGCTTCTTCACGGTCATCGGGTAGTACGTGCCGCCCTTGACGGTGGCGTCGTTGGCGACGATCACGCACTCCCGGCCGCTGACCCGGCCGATCCCGGCGATCACGCCGGCCGCCGGGGCCTGCCCGTCGTAGAGCCCGTCGGCGGCCAGCGGCGCCAGCTCCAGGAACGGGGAGCCCGGGTCGAGCAGGGTGTCCACCCGGTCCCGCGGCAGCAGCTTGCCGCGCGCGGTGTGCCGTGCCCGCGCCTTCTCACCCCCGCCCAGGCGGGCGGCGGCCAGCTTGCCGCGCAGCTCCTCGACGAGGGCGCGGTGCGCCTCCTCGTTGGCCTGCCAGGCCTCCGACGCGGGGTCGGCCGCGCTCGTCAGCTCCGGTGCCTCTTGCATCCTTGCGGTCCCCTCACCCAGTGATCACTGTTAATGAGCGTTAACCTTTTCCTTCAGGTTAACGACCGCTAACCAGCCTGTCTAGAATTACTGGCATGGCCACCAGAACCGACGCCCCGACCCGCCGCGACCAGATCCTCAAGGCGGCTGCCCGGCTGTTCGCCGAACGCGGTTTCCACGGCGTCGGCGTGGACGAGATAGGCGCCGCCGTGGGCATCAGCGGCCCCGGCCTCTACCGGCACTTCCCCGGCAAGGACGCGATGCTCGCCGAGCTGCTCGTCGGCATCAGCGGCCGCCTCCTGACCGGCGCGAAGCGCCGCCTGGCGGAGGCGGACGGCGTGGCGCCGAGCGCGGTCCTGGACTCCCTGATCGAGGGCCACATCGACTTCGCCCTGGACGACCGCCCCCTGATCACCCTCCACGACCGCGAACTGGACCGTCTGCGCGACAGCGACCGCAAGCTGGTACGCCAGCTCCAGCGCCAGTACGTCGAGCTGTGGGTGGAGGTCGTACGGAAGGTCTACCCGGCCCTGGCCGAACCGGCGGCCCGCTCGGCGGTCCACTCGGTCTTCGGCCTGCTGAACTCCACCCCCCACCTGGGCCGCGCCGGCACGCTCCCCGGCCGGGGAGTGACGGCGGACCTCCTGCACCGGATGGCCCGGGGGGCGTTCTCGGCGGCGGAGACGTCCTAGCGGACGTCGATCCACCAGCGGTAGCTCTCTCCGTCGGGCGTGCTGTGGAGGGTGAAGCGCTCGAGGCCGGGCGCGCCGGCGTCCCGCCAGCGGTGCAGGTGCTCTTCGGCGGTGTCCCAGAGGGCCTGTGGTCCGCCTTGTCGCACGGTTCGGCGTCGGCCGTCGTCGTGAAGGGCGGCCCACGAGCCGGACGCGACGTCGAGGAGGACGTCCTCGCGACGGCCGTCACGCTCCAGGGCCAGATGCCGCGCGTCCGGTACGGCGGCCTGCACGACGAACCGGGAGGTCCAGTCGTCGAGGACGTCGGCGCCGAGGGAGGTCTCGCGTTCCTTCCCGGCGCTCAGGTCCGGCAGAAGGCCGAGCGGCGGCGGAAGGTGCGGCCGGGCGAGCATGAAGCCGACCTGGCCGCCGAGCAGGGGCCCGGAGGCGGTGCCGTCGCCGTGCACGGTCAGCCGGGCCAGCTCCGAGGCGCCGAGCCAGCCGCCGACAGCGGCGAGGACCAGCCCGCCCGGGCGGGTCTGCTCGATCCAGGCGGACGGGACGGTGCGCACGCCGCACGTGGCGATGATCCGGTCGTAGGGCGCGCCGTCGGCGTAGCCGTCCAGTCCGTCCCCGGTGACGAGCGTCGGGTGGATGCCGAGCCGGGCGAGCGCGATGCGTGCTCTGGCGGCAACGTCCGCGTCGTACTCGATGGAGACGACGTTCTCCTCGCCGAGCCGCTGGGCAAGCAGCGCGGTGGAGTACCCGGTGCCGGTGCCGATCTCCAGTACACGCATGCCGGGTTCGACGTGGAGGTCCTCCAGCATGCGCAGGACGAGGGAGGGCAGGGTGCTGGAGCTGGTCGGCTCGCGCATGATGCGGCCGCGGAGGTCGGCCGGTACGACGGTGCCGGCGATCTGGGTCACGAGCGACTCGTCGGTGTAACAGGCTTCGAGCCAGCCGGGGTCGCCTTCCAGGACGGGCTCCCAGGCGGAGGGCACGGCACCCTGGACTTGCCGGAAGAAGCCGTCGCGGAGGAACTCGTGGCGGGAGACCGCTTCGGCGGCCTTCTGCCACGCCGGCGAACGCAGACTGCCGTCTGAGACCAGCGTGTCGACGAGTTCCTTGAGGAGCAGCCGGGCTCGGTCGGTCATGTCGTCCTCTCCAACAGGTCTGCCAGGCGGTCAGCATGGGCAGGCCGGTCTCCGTCTGGAGCCAGTACCACTGGCCGCTGGGGTTGCATTCCAGGAACCACCATCGGCCGTCCTGGTCCACGCAGAAGTCGAATGCGCCGAAGACCAGCCCGAAGGGGTGCAGGTAGCGGTGCAGAACGGTGAGCCGCCCTCGGGCAAGGGCGGCGGCACAGCGGACACCGTCATGGAAGCCAGGGAGATCGGGTTGCCGGTGGACGTCGTCTGGCCGGACGGAGCGGTTCGGGCCGGCTGACGTCACGGACAGGGTCGGCTTCGCAGGGCGTACCCCGGTGACGCGGCCGTGGGGCGCGCTGGCGTCTCGCAGGGGCGCCGACGCGGTCGGCGGGTGCGGGCAGGGGGCTTCGGAGGCTTTCGCGCAGGTCGGTCCCGTGGTCTCATTCCTCCGTAATGATCAACAGGGGGGAGTGGCGATGGTCGCCATCCGTGGGGGAGTGGTGAGAGCGGGTGTGCGGCGCGGTGTCGTCGTGCTCGCCGTTCTGGGGGCGCTGGCGGTCGCCGCCGGTGGCGACGGGCCCCGGGCCTGGGCGCAGGGGCGGGGGCTCTACGCGGCCGGGAGCGACGAGATCGGCTCCGAGCATGTCCGGGTGGGTGGTGAGTACTGGGTGAGCATGTTCCTGCCGGACAACGTCGGCGCGGAACCGCTCACCGTGCTGCGGGTCCGGTGGCTGCACGTGCCGCAAGGGCTGCGGGTCCTGCGCTACGGCGTGACGACCGGCGACGAGGACGGCATCTGCATGCTCGGCGTCGGCGACGACGCGTCGTTCGAACTGGGGGCGGGCGGTGCCCGGACCCTGAGCGAGCGGCCGGTCCGCGTGCCCGCTCACGGCCGTGCCGACGTCTGCCTGCTGGCCCGGGTGAAGGTGACCGGGGCGCCGCAGGACGGTCTCGACGGCATGCGGGTCTGGTACCGGCAGGGTTCCGTCGTCTATCGGCAGGACTTCGACCAGAAAGCCGTCCTGCGGCTCAGGCCCGAGGACGAATGACCCCCCGCGCTGCCCTCAGAGGGTGACGGCCAGTACGAGCACCACCACGACCGTGCCCGCGGTGAGCGCCGCTCCCAGTGCCGTGAACAGCTTGTCGACCGCCGGCGTGTCCCAGCCCTGGATGATGAACCGGCTGGGCTTCGCCGGGTCGTAGCGGATCACGACCGCGGCGCCCACGCCGAAGCTGGGTCCGACCGCGCCGCGGCCGAAGCGGGAGACGTGGGTGTGCTCGCGGCCGTCCAGGGCCGTCCAGGCCGCCACCGGGTGGTGGTACCGCGCGCCCTCGTCGCTGCGCCGGACGTCGTGGCGGACGATCCGGCCCTGTGCCGTGACGCCCGTGCGGCGCAGGGTTTCCGCGCGGCGCAGGCCGGACACGCCGAAGGCGAGGAAACCCGCGCCGACGGTCAGCGGGATGAGCGAGAAGAGCCATGCGAGGTGCATGCCCTGTGCGACGCCGGGACGGGCGGGGCGGTTGCCGCTGGGCCGGGGCGTGACCAGCGTTACCCCCCACCCTCTCTGGACGCAGTCCCTACTCGCCGGTACCGTTGGTCTGAGCAAGCGCTTAGACAGTCGACGTACGTGGAGGTGGCGGCCGTGCGCCGTACGGTGTTCAACGAGGATCACGAGGCGTTCCGGGAGACCCTCCGCGCCTTCATCGAGGCCGAGGTCGTCCCCGTCTACGACGAGTGGTTCGCCGCCGGCCAGGCCCCGCGCGACTTCTACTACAAGCTCGGTGAGCTGGGCATCTTCGGCATCAGCGTGCCGGAGGAGTTCGGCGGCGCCGGCCTGGACACCCACAAGTTCGAAGCCGTCATGTACGAGGAGACCGCCCGCGCGGGCGTGCAGTTCGGCGGCTCCGGCGTGCACGTCCTGCTCGCCCTGCCGTACATCAAGATGCTCGCCACCGACGAGCAGAAGAAGCGGTTCCTGCCGAAGTTCGTCACCGGCGAGGAGATGTGGGCCATCGCCATGACCGAGCCGGGCACCGGTTCGGACCTGGCCGGCATGAAGTCCACCGCCAAGCTCTCCGAGGACGGCACGCACTACGTCCTCAACGGCGCCAAGACCTTCATCACCGGTGGTGTGCACGCCGACCGTGTGATCGTGTGCGCCCGTACCGCCGCGCCGACCGCCGAGGACCGCCGTCACGGCATCTCCCTGTTCGCCGTCGACACCAAGTCCGAGGGCTACTCCGTCGGCCGCAAGCTGGACAAGCTGGGCCTGAAGACCTCCGACACCGCCGAGCTGGCGTTCGTCGACGTCAAGGTGCCCGTCGAGGACCTGCTCGGCGAGGAGAACAAGGGCTTCTACTACCTCGGCCACAACCTCGCCTCCGAGCGCTGGGGCATCGCCTTCGGCGCCTACGCGCAGGCCAAGGCCGCCGTCCGGTTCGCCAAGCAGTACGTGCAGGAGCGCACCGTCTTCGGCAAGCCCGTCGCGCACTTCCAGAACACCAAGTTCGAGCTGGCCGCCTGCCAGGCCGAGGTGGACGCCGCCGAGGCCGTCGCCGACCGCGCCACCGAGGCGCTGGACGCCGGCGAGCTGACCCCCGCCGAGGCCGCCTCCGCCAAGCTGTTCTGCACCGAGGTCGCCCACCGGGTCATCGACCGCTGCCTCCAGCTGCACGGCGGCTACGGCTACATGAACGAGTACCCGATCGCCCGCCTGTACGCGGACAACCGCGTCAACCGCATCTACGGCGGCACCAGCGAGATCATGAAGACGATCATCGCCAAGGACATGGGTCTGTAGGACACCGGGAATCGCTGGCCGGTACAACTACTGCCATGAGCCAGGCACTCCAGGATCTCCTCGATCTGCTCGACCTCGAGCCGATCGAGGAGAACATCTACCGCGGCCGCTCCCGCTCCGCCGTCGTCCCCCGGGTCTTCGGCGGGCAGGTCGCGGCGCAGGCGCTGGTCGCCGCCGGGCGGACGGTCCCCGCGGACCGGCTCCCCCACTCGCTGCACGCGTACTTCCTGCGCATGGGCGACCCGGGCGCGCCCATCGTCTACGACGTCGAGCGCATCCGCGACGGCCGCTCCTTCACCACCCGGCGCGTGGTCGCGATCCAGCACGGCCGGCCGATCTTCTCCCTGTCCGCCTCCTTCCAGGCGTACGAGGAGGGCCTCGACCACCAGGCGCCGATGCCGCCCGCGCCGGACCCGGCCGCGCTGCCCACCTCGCAGGAGCGGCTGCGCGGCTACGACCACCTCGCACCCGAGGTCGTCGAGCGGTTCCTGGAAGCGCGCGAGGCGATCGACCTCAGGTATGTGGACGAGCCGCCGTACGGCCGCTTCGGCGCGCCGCGCGAGCCGCACTCGCAGGTGTGGTTCCGCACCAACGGCAAGCTCGACGACGACCCCCTGCTGCACGTCGTCCTCGCCACCTACGTCTCCGACATGACCCTGCTCGACTCGGTGCTGCTCGCGCACGGGCGCGGCGGGTGGGCGGTCGGCGACGTGGTCGGCGCCTCGCTGGACCACGCCATGTGGTTCCACCGGCCCTTCCGGGCGGACGAATGGCTGCTGTACGACCAGGAGTCCCCGTCGGCCTCCGGCGGCCGCGGCCTGGGCCAGGCGCGGATCTACACGCAGGACGGGCGGCTGGCCATCTCGGTGATCCAGGAGGGCGTGGTCCGCGTTCCCCGGGAGGACTGACGGCTCCTGCGGGAACACTGAGGGGCATGGCCTCAGCACAGCAGCAGTCGGAAGACGGGCGTCCCGGCGGCGAGTCCACGGTCACCGTGATCGTCGCCGCCCTCGCCAATCTCGGGATCGCCCTGGCGAAGGCGGTCGCCGGGGTGATCAGCGGCTCCAGCGCGATGCTGTCCGAGGCCGCGCACTCGGTCGCCGACACGGTCACCGAGGTACTGCTGCTCACCGCCCTCAAACGCAGTGAGAAACCCGCCGACGAGGACCACCCCCTCGGCTACGGGCCCGAGCGGTACATCTGGGCGCTGCTCGCCGCCGTCGCCACCTTCGTCGGCGGCGCCGTCTTCTCCCTCTACGACGGCGTCCACACCCTCCTCGCGGGCGAGGAACTCGGCGACCCGCTCGTGTCGTACGTCGTCCTCGCCGTGGCCTTCCTGCTGGAGGGCTTCTCGCTGCGCACCGGCGTGCGGCAGGCGCGCGGGGAGGCGGCCCGGCTCGACGTGCCGTTCCGGCACTACCTGCGGCGCACCCCCGACACGGCGGTGAAGGCCGTCGTGCTGGAGGACTCCGCCGCGCTGGTCGGCCTGGTGCTCGCCGCGCTCGGGCTGCTCGGCGGTCAGCTCACCGGCTCGGGCGTGTGGGACGCGCTGGCGTCGCTGTGCATCGGCGTGCTGCTCCTGTACGTCGCCTGGGTGCTGGGCCGCTCCAACGCCGAGCTGCTGATCGGGCGGCCGCTGCCGAGGCCGGTGCGGGAGCGGATCCGGGCGGAGCTGCTGGCGGTGGACGAGATCGAGGCCGTACTCGAACTGACCACCCTGGTGCAGGGGCCGCAGGAGGCCCTGGTGGCGGCGAAGGTCGACTTCCGGGACGTGTCCACGGCCGCGCAGGTCGAGCGGGCCTGCGAGCAGGCCGAACGGCGGCTGCGGGAGCTGTTCCCCGCGATCGGCCGGGTCTACCTGGATCCCACTCCGGGCAGGCCGGCGCCGTCTTCCGAGCCCGGAGCGGGGGTCACGCCAGACCGGCCTGGTCCAGCAGATACGCCGTCATCGGGTCGTAGTGGCGCGGGCTGACCACGTGGTCGTCGAGCGGCACCGTCACCTGCACGGTGCCCTCGGCCTCGGCGAGGAAGAGCGCGGGGTCGTTGCAGTCGGCGTAGCCGACGGAGTCCACGCCGTGCTGTCCGGCGTACCCGGCCCAGCCGTGGTCGGCGACGACCAGGTCCGGCAGCGGGCGGCCCTCGCGCTCCAGGCCGGTGAGGACGGCCCGCATCGGCTCACCCGAGTGGGTGTGCCACAGCGACGCCCCGTGTTCCAGCACCGCCACGTCCGCGAACTGCATGACGTATCCCTCCTCGGTGCTGAGCCCCTCGGGGATGACCACGATCTCGCAGCCCGCCGCACGCAGCGCCGCGGCCGTGGCCCGGTGCACGTCGAGCAGGCCGCCGGGGTGCCCGGTGGCGAACAGCACCCGCTGCCCGCCGTCGGCCGCCTTGCGCAGCCGTCCCGCCAGGCGGTCCAGGGCGTCGACGGTCAGCTCCGGGTCGATGGTGTCCTGGCCGTAGCGGTACTCGGGGTCGTCGTTGACGCCGGCCCGTTCCGCCATCACCGCGAGGACGTCCTGCTCGTCGCTCCAGCGGTCGCCGAGCTCCAGGCCGAGCCAGTAGTGACGGTTGCCGTTCGCCAGCTGCCGGTAGTGGGAGAGGTTGTTCTCGCGGGGGGTGGCGACCTCGCCCGCGATGCGGGTGCGGACGAGGTGGGCGACGAGTTCGGCGCGGCTGGGCGTCCCGGGTATCGGCATGGTCCCCATTGTGAGGCAGATCGCTGTGCGAGCCGATGGCGTACCGGCCGCTGGGACGCGCGTCACGTGCCGGCCGACGGACCGTATGGGTCACCCGGCCGTCCTCACACCTGCTTCAGCGCCAGCCACAGCTCCATGCGGACGTCCGTGTCGTCCAGGTCGGCGTCCAGCAGGGCCGCGCAGCGGGCGATGCGCTGGCGGACGGTGTTGCGGTGCACGGACAGGGCGAGCGCCGTGCGGTCCCAGCTGCCGTGCAGGGACAGCCAGGTGCGCAGCGTCCCGGTGAGCGCGGGAGTGAGCGGGGCGAGCAGCGCTCGGGCGTGCGCGGCGGCCTCCTCGGCGGGCAGCAGGTCGGCCAGCGCCGGCCGGGTGTCGTGCCGGACCAGCGGGGTGCGGCCGGCGCGGGCACGGGCCAGCGCGCGGGCCGCCTGACGGTCGGCGGCCGCCCAGTCGGCGGGGGAGGCGGGCGCGCTCACGCCGATCGTCCAGCCGGGTTGTTCCGGCACCTCGTGTGCGGAGGGCACCAGCAGGCGTACGACGTCGTCGGCCAGGTCGACCAGCGGGGTGCCGAGGGCCGCGCCGAGCGCGGACGCGGCCACCGGGTCCGGGGCCTGGCCGTCGGGCAGGGCGTGCACGACGACGCGGCTGTCCGCGCCGAGCAGGGCGGCCACCTCCTCGGGCGCCGCGCCCAGCAGCAGCCGGACCAGGGCGGAGGAGCGGGCGGCGCCGGTGCCGCTCTGGTGCTCGCCGGTGAGCAGGGTGAGCAGGACGGCGGCGACCGAGGCGATGGTGTGGTCGGCCGGGTCGCGCTGCGGCGCTGCGACGCCGAGCGCGAAGCCCTGGCCGGCGCCGAGGGCGTAGGCGGCGAGATGGACGCCCGCGGCGGTGTCGGTGGCGGTGGTGGTGGAGCGGCGGGTGACCACGCCGGCCAGCTCGGTCAGCGCGCCCATGGCCTCCTCGGGCTGCTCCCGGCCCGCCTCGGCGATCCGGGCACCCTCCGGGCCGTACAGCACGGCGCGCCCGCCCACCCGCTGGGCGAGCTGGCGCAGCACCGACGGCACCGGGTCGGGGCGGGCCGCGGCGGCGGCGAGGGACTGCTGGGCCTCGGTCACCCGGCGCAGCTCGGCGAGGCGGGCCTGTGCCATCAGCTGCCACACCGCCCGGGCGACCCCGGAGAACGTGGTCTGTGGCGGGACCTCCAGCAGCGGCAGCCCCCGCGCCTCGCACGCCTCCACCAGGGCGCGCGGCACGGTGTCGTGCACGGGCGCCACGCCGAAGCCGAGGGCGGCGCCGCCCGCGGCGACGATCCGGGAGACGTAGTCGTCGAAGTAGCCGCCGCTCCCGGCCGCTTCCGGGATGTGCACGCCCGCGGTCAGCAGCAGCTCGCCGCCGAGCAGGTACGGGAAGGGGTCGGCCATCTCGGAGGTATGCGCCCAGCGGATGGCGATACCCGGATCGCGGGGCCCGGCGATCTGCCGCAGGGCCAGGTCCTCACGGGCCAGGAGTGACGTGAGGGGCACCGGTGGTGTGGGGGGTACGGCCTGCTCCGGCATGGTGTGCACTCCCTCCACTCTCCGGTCGTACGAATGGAGGAAACGTACACTTCGCAGTCGCTTTTCGGCCACCTAGTGTCAGTCGGGAACCGGCAGCCGCGGGTACGGGCGGATGTCCCCGCGAACCGCTGCCGACTCTCCCCGCATTTCACGACACGCCACCGAGAACGGTGGAAGGAGACCCATGGCCGTCGACTACACAGTCATCGTCCTGTACTTGGCCGGCATGCTGGCCATGGGCTGGTGGGGCATGCGCCGCGCCAAGTCGAAGAGCGACTTCCTGGTGGCGGGCCGCCGCCTCGGGCCCGCGATGTACTCCGGCACCATGGCGGCCATCGTCCTCGGCGGCGCCTCCACCATCGGCGGTGTGGGCCTCGGCTACCAGTACGGCCTCTCCGGCGCCTGGATGGTCTTCACCATCGGCCTCGGCCTGCTCGCCCTGTCGGTCTTCTTCTCGGCGCGCATCGCCCGGCTGAAGGTCTACACCGTCTCCGAGATGCTCGACCTGCGCTACGGCGGCCGGGCCGGCGTCATCTCCGGCGTGGTCATGTGGGCGTACACCCTGATGCTCGCGGTGACCTCCACCATCGCCTACGCCACGATCTTCGACGTCCTGTTCGACATGAACCGGACCGTCGCGATCATCCTCGGCGGCGCGATCGTCGTCGCCTACTCCACGCTCGGCGGCATGTGGTCGATCACCCTGACGGACATGGTCCAGTTCGTCGTGAAGACCATCGGCGTGCTGCTCCTGCTGCTGCCCATCGCGGTGGTCAAGGCCGGCGGCTTCTCCGAGATGAAGGCCAAGCTGCCGACCTCGTACTTCGACCCGCTGGGCATCGGCGGCGAGACGATCTTCACCTATGTGCTGATCTACACCTTCGGCATGCTGATCGGCCAGGACATCTGGCAGCGCGTGTTCACCGCCCGCAGCGACAAGACCGCCCGCTACGGCGGCACCGTCGCCGGCACCTACTGCCTGGTCTACGCCCTCGCCGGCGCCGTCATCGGCACCGCCGCCAAGGTCATGTACCCCAAGCTGGGCAGCCCCGACGACGCCTTCGCGACCATCGTCAAGGACGAACTCCCGATCGGCGTGCGCGGACTGGTGCTCGCCGCCGCCCTCGCCGCGGTGATGTCCACCTCCTCCGGCGCGCTGATCGCCTGCGCCACCGTCGCCAACAACGACATCTGGTCCCGGCTGCGCGGTGTCGTCAAGCGCGGCGGCGAGGAGCACGACGAGGTCAAGGGCAACCGCGCCTTCATCCTCATCATGGGCGTCGCAGTGATCTGCACGGCCATCGCGCTGAACAACGTCGTCGAGGCGCTGACCGTGGCGTACAACCTGCTCGTCGGCGGTCTGCTGGTGCCGATCCTCGGCGGTCTGCTGTGGAAGCGCGGCACCGTGCAGGGCGCGCTCGCCGCCGTGATCGTCGGCGGTCTCGCCGTCATCGGCCTGATGGCCGGCTACGGCATCCTCGCCAACGAACCCGTCTACTACGGCCTGCTGGCCTCCCTCGCCGCCTACGTCGTCGTCTCCCTGGCGACGAAGCCCACCGACGAGGCGGTCCTGGCCGCCTGGCGCGACCGCCTGGCCGGCCGGGCCCCCGAACCCGTGTCCGAACCGGTCCCGGCTCACCAGTAGAGTCGTCAGGACCAAGCAGTACATACGCGAAGAAGCGTAGGAAAGAAGGCAGTTCACCATGAGCAGCAACGAGACGCCCCGCGGCCCCGTCGACTCGTCCCGCATCCCGCGGTACGCCGGTCCCGCGACCTTCGCCCGGCTGCCCCGCCTCGACGAGGTCGGCCGCGCCGACGTCGCCGTCGTGGGCGTGCCGTTCGACTCCGGCGTCTCGTACCGGCCGGGCGCCCGCTTCGGCGGCAACGCCATCCGCGAGGCGTCCCGGCTGCTGCGCCCCTACAACCCGGCGCAGGACGCCTCCCCGTTCGCCCTCGCGCAGGTGGCCGACGGCGGCGACATCGCGGTGAACCCCTTCAACATCAACGAGGCCGTCGACACCATCGAGGCCGCCGCCGACGACCTCCTCGGCACCGGCGCCCGCCTGATGACCCTCGGCGGCGACCACACCATCGCGCTGCCCCTCCTGAGGAGCGTCGCGAAGAAGCACGGCCCCGTCGCCCTGCTCCACTTCGACGCCCACCTGGACACCTGGGACACCTACTTCGGCGCCGAGTACACCCACGGCACCCCGTTCCGCCGTGCCGTCGAGGAGGGCATCCTCGACACCGAGGCGCTCTCCCACGTCGGCACCCGCGGCCCGCTGTACGGCAAGCAGGACCTCACCGACGACGAGAAGATGGGCTTCGGCATCGTCACCTCCGCCGACGTCTACCGCCGCGGCGCCGACGAGATCGCCGACCAGCTCCGCCAGCGCATCGGCGACCGCCCGCTGTACATCTCCATCGACATCGACTGCCTCGACCCGGCCCACGCCCCCGGCACCGGCACCCCCGAGGCGGGCGGCATGACCTCCCGCGAGCTGCTGGAGATCCTGCGCGGCCTGGCCTCGTGCAACCTGGTCTCCGCGGACGTCGTCGAGGTGGCCCCGGCCTACGACCACGCCGAGATCACCTCGGTCGCGGCCTCCCACACCGCGTACGAACTGACCACCATCATGAGCCGCCAGATCGCGGCCGCCCGCAAGGAGAACGAGGGCAAGTGACCCACGACCACGACCTGGAGCTCCGTCCGACCGCCGCCCAGACGGAGGCCGCACTGAATCCGCCCGCCGGGCGCAACGGCGGAGACCTGGTCGTGGAGACCCTGGCCGGGCTCGGCGCGACGACCGTCTTCGGCCTGCCCGGCCAGCACGCCCTCGGCATGTTCGACGCCCTGCGCCGCTCGGACCTCAGGTACGTCGGCCTGCGCGTGGAGAACAACGCGGGCTTCGCCGCCGACGCCTACGGCCGGATCACCGGCGAGGCGGCCCCGCTGCTGCTGTCGACCGGCCCGGGAGCCCTCACCTCCCTGGCCGCGCTCCAGGAGGCGGCGGCCGCCTCGGCCCCCGTCCTCGCCATCAGCAGCCAGATCCCGACGGCCGGCCTCGGCGGCGGCCGCCACGGCTATCTGCACGAACTGCCCGACCAGGCCGCCTCCTTCCGCGGTGTCGTCAAGTCCGTGCACACCGTCCGCACCCCGTCGCAGATCCCGTCCGCGATCGCCGCGGCCTGGAAGTCGGCGCTGAGCGCCCCGCACGGCCCGGTGTGGGTGGAGATCCCGCAGGACGTGCTGCTCGCCGAGACGCACCTGCCCGTGGTGACGGCGCTGGACGCCACCCCGGACGAACTCCTCCCGCGCCCCGAACTGACCGCCGTGGCCGCCGACCTGCTCTCCCGTGCCGAGCGCCCGGCGATCATCGCGGGCGGCGGAGTGGTCCGCGCGGACGCCTCGGGCAAGCTGCGCGCGCTCGCCGAGACGCTGCGGGCGCCGGTCGTGACGACCTTCGGCGGCAAGGGCGCCTTCCCGTGGGAGCACCCGCTGTCCCTCCAGTCCTGGCTGGAGGACCGGCACACCACCGACCTCCTCGAGGACGCCGACGTCCTGCTGGTCGTCGGCTCGGGGCTCGGCGAACTCTCCTCGAACTACCACACGTTCAAACCCCGCGGCCGGGTGATCCAGATCGAGGCCGACCTCGGCAAGCTGGAGTCCAACCACCCGGCGCTCGGCATCCACGCCGACGCCCGGCTCGCCCTCCAGGCCCTGCTGGAGACGGTCACCGAGCGCCCCGACACCAGCGCGCCCGAGCGCGTACGGGACCTGCTCGCCAAGGTCCGCGAGCGCATCGACGCCCAGGACCTCACCCTGGAACAGCAGGTGCTCGCGTCCGTGCGCCGCGCCCTGCCGGCCGACGCGCCCTCCTTCTGGGACATGACGATCCTCGCCTACTGGGCGTGGTCCGCCTTCGACGCCAAGGCCCCCAACGCCATGCACTCCGCGCAGGGCGCCGGCGGTCTCGGCTACGGCTTCCCGGCCGCCCTCGGCGCGGCGGCGGCCGACCCGACCCGCCCGGTCCTGGCGGTCTCCGGCGACGGCGGCGCGCTGTACTCCATCGCCGAGCTGGCCACGGCCCGCCAGTACGACCTCAACGTCACCTGGCTCATCGTCGACGACGGCGGCTACGGCATCCTGCGCGAGTACATGACCGACGCCTTCGGCCAGGCCACCGCGACCGAGCTGACCCGCCCGGACTACGTGGCGCTGGCGGAGTCCTTCGGGGTGCCCGGCGTGCGCACCTCGCCGGAGAGCCTGGAGGCGGACCTGGCGAAGGCGCTCGCCGCGCCGGGCCCGGCCGTGGTCGTACTGCCCGCCGTCCTGCGCATGTTCGCGCCGACCCACCTGGACTGACGCTCCTCGCCCACCGCTGACGTCCTGTCACCTGCCGCAACCTGACCCCCTGAGTCGCCCCGTTTTCGTCACATCCGTCGATCCGTACAACCATTCGGTCGAACTCGTGCGTCAACAGGGGCATGACTCAGGGGATATCCAGGCGCGCCCGTCTGCTGGCGGCCGCCGTCGGCGCGGGCCTTCTCGTTCCGGGTGTGGTCGCGGCCACACCAGCCGCTGCCGCCGCACCGACCGTCAGCTGTACGTCGGCCAAGGCCGGCCTCGCCGCCAAACTCCAGAAGGACATCACGGGCGCGCTCGCCGGCCGCAAGGGCACCGTCGCGCTCGGCGTCTACGACCGCACGACCAACACGACCTGCACGCTGCGCGCCACCAGCAGCTTCGACTCGGCGAGCACCGTCAAGGTCACCGTCCTCGCCACGCTGCTGTGGGACGCGAAGAAGCACAACCGGTATCTGACCGACCGTGAGAGCTCCCTGGCCAAGGCCATGATCACTCAGTCGGACAACAACGCCACCAGCGCGCTGTGGAAGCAGCTCGGCCTGACGAAGATCAAGGGCTTCCTCGCCGCCGCAGGGATGACGAAGACCACGCCCGGCAGCGGCGGTTACTGGGGTCTGACCCAGATCAACGTCACCGACGAGCAGAAGCTCCTCAAGCTCGTCACCGCGAAGAACAGCGTCCTCAGCGACAACGCCCGCGCCTACATCCTGAAGCTGATGGGGCAGGTCGTCTCCTCGCAGCGCTGGGGCACGCCCGCCGGGGCGCCCTCCTCGGTCGCCGTGCACGTCAAGAACGGCTGGCTGCAGCGGGCCACGCACGGCTGGCGGGTGCACAGCCTCGGCACCTTCAACGGCGCCGGCCACGACTACACCATCACGGTGCTGACGCAGGACAACAGCACCATGAGCTACGGCGTCACCACCATCCAGAACGTCGCCAAGGCCATCCACAAGGACCTGGTGCCGGCCGCCACCGCCCGCTACGCGCCGACCAGCAGGCCGAGCGAGGCGTTCGTCGCGGTCCCGCCGCAGGGCTGACGTCTCATCACGCGGTCTCGCGCCGGTCACCGCACCCGCCTACGGTGACCGGCATGCGCTTCGGCCCCGTACTCGCCGGCCTGGCGGTGGTCGCCTCCCTGACCGCCGCCGGGCCCGCCAACGCCCAGGAAAACCACGCCTGTTCGCCCGCCGTGACCCTGCGGGGCTTCTCCGACGCCCTCGACAAGACGACGTACGACGGCACCTTCACCGGCAACCTCTCCGCGCTCGCCGTCGACCGGGACGGCTCCCTCGCGGCCCTCTCCGACCGCTCCGCCCTCTTCCGCCTGGACGGGCAAACGCTCGCCCCGACGTCCGTCGTGCCGCTCGCCGACGAGAGCGGGGCGCCGCTCGACTCCGAGGGCCTGGCGATCGACCGGGACGGCAGCCGGCTGATCACCTCCGAGACCGAGCCGTCGGTGCGCCGCTACGGCCCCGACGGCCGGATCCTGGAGCGCCTGCCGGTGCCGGACGCGCTGCGGGTCGCCCCGGCCGGCCGCGCGCGGGCCAACGGCACCTTCGAGGGGCTGACCCTGCTGCCGGGCGGCCGCACCCTGCTGGCGTCGATGGAGTATCCGCTCACCGGCGACCCGGCGGACACCGTCCGCTTCCAGACCTGGGAGCGCCGCGCGGGCCGCTTCCGTCTCGCCGCCCAGTACGCCTACCGCACCGATCCGGGCCTCGGCGTCCCCGAGGTGCAGGCGACCGGTGACGGCCGGCTGCTGGTCCTGGAGCGCGGCTTCACCGCCGGTGCCGGCAACACCGTCCGCCTGTACCTGGCCGACCCGCGCCACGCGGCCGACATCAGCGGGTCGGAGCGGCCGGCCGGCGTCCGCCCGATGCGGAAGTCCCTCCTCGCGGACATCGCGGCCTGCCCGTCGCTGGGCGCCACCGCGAAGCAGCCCCAGCCGAACCCGCTGCTCGACAACATCGAGGGGATGGCCGTCACGGACCGTGACCACGGCGCCCTGAGGGTGACGCTGGTGAGTGACGACAACCAGAGCCCCGCCCAGACGACCCGCTTCTACTTCCTGCGGGTACGGATCAGGTGAGCTGCCGGGCCACGGATCAGGTGAGCTGCCGGGCCTGGGCGGCGGGCCCGGACCCCGGGGCCGGCCGCCCGATTGTTGCGCGGGGATGAAATCGCCGTCCGCCGGCGTTGCAGCCTTGCGGTAGAGCAGGACCACTGGGAGGCATGGAGTGACACCGCAACGGGGATGGGCTCGGCGACTGTGGGGATACGCCTGGCGGTATCCCAAGGACGTCCTCCTCGCCCTCGGCTCCTCCCTCGGCGGCATGGCCGTCATGGCCGTCGTCCCGCTGGTCACCAAGGTGATCATCGACGATGTGATCGGCGACCACAGCCGCCGTATGGCCCCGTGGGCCGGCGTGCTGATCGGCGCCGCCCTGCTCGTGTACGTCCTCACCTACATCCGCCGCTATTACGGCGGCCGGCTCGCCCTCGACGTGCAGCACGACCTGCGCACGGAGATGTTCGGCACGATCACCCGGCTGGACGGCCGGCGGCAGGACGAGCTGTCCACCGGGCAGGTCGTCGGCCGGGCCACCAGCGACCTCCAGCTGATCCAGGGCCTGCTGTTCATGCTGCCGATGACCATCGGCAACGTCCTGCTGTTCGTGATCTCCCTGGTCGTCATGGCCTGGCTGTCCCTGCCGCTGACCCTGGTCGCGCTGGCCGTGGCGCCCGCGCTCGGCTACATCGCCCGGCGCAGCCGCACCAAGCTGCACCCCGCCACCTGGTACGCCCAGGCCCAGGCCGCGGCCGTGGCCGGCGTGGTCGACGGCGCGGTCAGCGGCGTCCGCGTGGTCAAGGGCTTCGGGCAGGAGGAGCAGGAGACGAACAAGCTGCGCGAGGTCGGCCGCCGCCTCTTCGCGGGTCGCCTGCGCACGATCCGCCTCAACAGCCGGTACACCCCCGCGCTCCAGGCCGTCCCGGCGCTCGGCCAGGTCGCGATGCTGGCCCTCGGCGGCTGGCTCGCCGTGCGCGGGCACATCACGCTCGGCACCTTCGTCGCGTTCTCCACCTACCTGGCCCAGCTGGTCGGCCCGGTCCGCATGCTCGCCATGGTCCTCACCGTCGGCCAGCAGGCCCGCGCCGGCACCGAGCGCGTCCTGGAGCTCATCGACACCGAGCCGACCCTGAAGGACGGCACCAAGGAGCTGCCCGCCGACGCACCGGCGACCGTCGAGTTCGACGACGTGACCTTCGGGTACGACCACGAGCGCCCGGTCCTCCAAGGGCTCGGCTTCGAGATCGGGCCGGGCGAGACGCTCGCCGTCGTCGGTTCCTCCGGCTCCGGCAAGTCCACCCTCTCCCTGCTCCTGCCGCGCTTCTACGACGTCTCCCACGGCGCCGTCCTGGTCGGCGGCCACGATGTGCGCGAGCTGACGACCGAGTCGCTGCGGGCCGCGATCGGCCTGGTCCCCGAGGACTCCTTCCTCTTCTCCGACACCGTCCGCAACAACATCGCCTACGGCCGCCCCGCCGCGAGCGACGAGGAAATCGAGGCCGCCGCGCGCGCCGCACAGGCGGACCGTTTCATCAAGGAGCTGCCCGACGGTTACGCCACCACGGTCGGCGAGCACGGGCTCACCCTCTCCGGCGGCCAGCGCCAGCGCATCGCGCTCGCCCGCGCCCTGCTCACCGACCCCCGCCTGCTCGTCCTGGACGACGCGACCTCCGCCGTCGACGCCCGTGTGGAGCACGAGATCCACGAGGCGCTGAAGGAGGTCATGCGGGGCCGCACCACCCTGCTGATCGCGCACCGCCGCTCCACCCTGAACCTCGCCGACCGCATCGCCGTCCTCGACGACGGCCGGCTCGCCGACGTCGGCACCCACGACGAGCTCCAGGAACGCTGTGCCCTCTACCGGCGCCTGCTCACCGACCCCGACGAGCTGGGTGGTGTCTCCCCGGGCCATGCGCAGCCCTCCGCGCCCGCCGAGGACACCTCGCTGCGCGAGGAGCTGGACGCCGAGTTCGACGCCGAGCGGGGCATCACGCCCCGGCTGTGGGCGGGCGAGCGTGAACCCCGGGACGCGGCGCTGCACGGTACCCCGGCCACACCGGAGCTGCTGGCCCAGGTCGAGGCGCTGCCCCCGGCCACGGACACCCCCGCCGTGGACGAGGGGGCCGCGGTCCGGCCGGAGGACTCCTACGGCCTGCGCCGCCTGCTGCGCGGTTTCGGGCTGCCGCTGCTGGTCAGCCTCGCCCTGGTCGCCGTGGACGCCGGGGTGGGCCTGCTGCTGCCGGTGCTGATCCGGCACGGCATCGACAGCGGTGTGACGAAGATGGCGCTGGGCGCCGTCTGGTCGGCGTCGCTGCTGGCGCTGCTCGCGGTGGTCGTGCAGTGGGCGGCCCAGGTGGGCGAGACCCGGATGACCGGCCGTACCGGCGAGCGCGTCCTGTACTCCCTGCGCCTGAAGATCTTCTCCCAGCTCCAGCGGCTCGGCCTCGACTACTACGAGCGGGAGCTGACCGGCCGGATCATGACGAGGATGACGACGGACGTCGACGCCCTCTCCACCTTCCTGCAGACGGGGCTGGTCACCGCCTTCGTCTCGGTCGTCACCTTCTTCGGCATCATGGCCGCGCTGCTCGTGATCGACCTCCAGCTCGCGCTGGTCGTCTTCGCCACGCTGCCGCCGCTGATCGTCGGCACGTACTTCTTCCGCAAGGCCAGCGTGAAGGCGTACGAGCTGGCCCGTGAGCGGGTGTCGGTGGTCAACGCCGACCTCCAGGAGTCCGTGTCGGGGCTGCGGATCGTGCAGGCGTTCCGGCGCGAGCGGGACGGCGGGCGGCGGTTCGCCGAGCGCAGCGACAGCTACCGCCAGGCGCGCATCCGCGGCCAGTGGCTGATCTCGGTCTACTTCCCGTTCGTGCAGTTCCTGTCGTCGGTGGCCGCGGCCGCGGTGCTGATCGTCGGCGCGGGCCGGGTGGACGCGGCGACGCTCACCACGGGCGGGCTGGTGGCGTACCTGCTCTACATCGACCTGTTCTTCGCGCCGGTCCAGCAGCTGTCCCAGGTCTTCGACGGCTACCAACAGGCCACGGTGTCGCTGGGCCGCATCCAGGAGCTGCTGCGCGAGCCGACATCCACCAAGGCCGCGCGCGAGCCGCTGGAGGTGCTGTCGCTGCGCGGCGAGATCGCCTTCGAGAACGTCCACTTCGCCTACGGCGACGACGAGGAGGCGCTCGGCGGGGTCGACCTGCGCATCCCCGCCGGGCAGACGGTGGCGTTCGTCGGGGAGACGGGCGCCGGCAAGTCGACCCTGGTGAAGCTGGTGGCGCGGTTCTACGACCCGACCGGGGGCCGGGTGACGGCCGACGGCACGGATCTGCGCGATCTGGACCTCACGTCGTACCGCCACCGGCTGGGCGTGGTGCCGCAGGAGGCGTATCTCTTCCCCGGCACGATCCGTGACGCCATCGCCTACGGCCGTCCCGACGCCACCGACGCGGAGGTGGAGGCGGCGGCCCGCGCGGTCGGCGCACACGACATGATCGCCACGCTGGAGGGCGGCTATCTGCACGAGGTCGCCGAGCGCGGCCGCAATCTGTCCGCCGGGCAGCGGCAGTTGATCGCGCTGGCCCGCGCCGAGCTGGTCGACCCGGACATCCTGCTGCTGGACGAGGCGACGGCCGCGCTGGACCTCGCGACCGAGGCACAGGTCAACCAGGCCACGGACCGCCTCGCGGGCCGCCGCACCACGCTGGTCGTCGCCCACCGCCTGACCACCGCCGCCCGCGCGGACCGGGTGGTCGTCATGGACCACGGCCGCGTCGCGGAGGACGGCACCCACGAGGAACTCCTCACCCGCGACGGCCACTACGCCCGCCTGTGGCGCACCTTCATCGGCGAGTCCGAACCGGAGGAACCGGTCGGCGCCACCCGCTGACCACCATGCAGCGAAAGGTGCGCAGTTCCCCGCGCCCCGAAAGGGGGGCGGGGAACCGCGCGCCCAGCCACGGCGAACCCGCGGACGAACGCGGACAACCCGGCCCGCGCGTCGTCTCTCTGACGGTCGTGCAACCATCCGACATACGTGCTGCGTCCGTACACTCGTACGCTTCGTGTCGCGCGGGACGTAGGGAGGGACGACTGTGGACTGGGCTGGGATACGGCGGCGGACGGCGGTCGGGCTGGGTGTGCTGACCGCGGCCGGGCTCTTCGCGGTGGCCACGCCCGGCGCTGCCGAGGCCGCGGCGGGGCCCACGCAGTGCGGCGGGCACAGGGTGGCGACACTGCCCTTCGCCACCGGCAGCGTGCAGGTCTACCGCAACGACGGCTACGTCTGCGCCATCACCCTGCCCCGGCGCCCCGGCCCCCGCCAGGTCATGTCGGTCGGCGTCCAGGCCCGCGGCGGGCGGCCCGTCGTGGACCAGGGCCGGTTCGTCCAGCGGGCCGGACCGGTCACCGTGCACGCCGGTCACCGCTGCGTCCGCGTCACCGGCTCGGTGGGCAGCGGAACGGTCAACTCCGGTTGGATTCTGTGCTGAACGGTTTTCTCTTTCTTTAACTCCCCCTGGTGGAAACGATGTTGCTCCGATAGCTTCCGGCGCACATCTGTCTCACAGGGAGGGTGCATGCGCAAGGCACTCAGATGGCTGCTGGCGTTCACCGTGCTCATAGGCACGCTGAGCGCGGCGGGCGCGGCCACCGCCGCCGACGCCACCGGCAGCCAGGACATCAAGGACCGGCTGCTCTCCATACCGGGCATGAGCCTGATCCAGGAGAAGCCGTACGCCGGCTACCGCTACTTCGTCCTGAATTACACCCAGCCGGTCGACCACCGCCACCCCTCGGCCGGCACGTTCCAGCAGCGCATCACCGTGCTGCACAAGGACGTCAGCCGCCCGACCGTCTTCTACACCAGCGGCTACAACGTCTCCACGACCCCGTCGCGCCGCGAGCCCACCCAGATCGTGGACGGCAACCAGGTCTCCCTGGAGTACCGCTTCTTCACCCCGTCCCGCCCCGCCCCCGCCGACTGGTCCAAGCTCGACATCTGGCAGGCGGCCAGCGACCAGCACCGCGTCTTCGAGGCCCTGAAGCCGGTCTACTCCAAGAACTGGCTCGCCACGGGCGGCTCCAAGGGCGGCATGACCGCCACCTACTACGAGCGCTTCTACCCGCGGGACATGGACGGCGTGGTCGCCTA
The DNA here is from genome assembly GCF_055583185.1 of Streptomyces sp. NPDC104814. NCBI lineage: Bacteria > Bacillati > Actinomycetota > Actinomycetes > Kitasatosporales > Streptomycetaceae > Streptomyces > Streptomyces sp. NPDC104814. The sequence goes on from NZ_JBVJOL010000008.1 coordinate 264,765, forward strand.
CGTCGCCCCCAACGACGTGGTGAACAACGAGGACTCGGCCTACGACCGCTTCTTCGCCTCCGTCGGCACGAAGGAGTGCCGCGACAAGCTGAACGCGGTGCAGCGCGAGGCGCTGGTGCGCCGCGAGCCGCTGGAGCGCAAGTACACCGCGTACGCCGCCGACAACGGCTACACCTTCACCACCATCGGCTCCCTGGACCGCGCCTACGAGGCCGTCGTCCTCGACTACGTGTGGGGCTTCTGGCAGTACAGCCTGCTCGCCGACTGCGACAAGATCCCGGCGAACGCCGCCACGGCGAGCGACGACGAGATCTGGAACTCCGTCGACGAGATCTCCGGCTTCTCCGCCTACACCGACCAGGGCCTTCAGACGTACACGCCGTACTACTACCAGGCGGGCACCCAGCTCGGCGCGCCCACCATCCACTTCCCGCACATCGAGAAGCAGTACATCCGCTACGGCTACCAGCCGCCGCGCAACTTCGTCCCGCGCGAGATCCCGATGCGCTTCGAGCCCTGGGCCATGCGCGACGTCGACACCTGGGTGCGGCACAACGCCCGCCACATGCTCTTCGTGTACGGCCAGAACGACCCCTGGGGCAGTGAGCGCTTCCGCGTCGACAAGGGCGCCAAGGACTCCTACGTCTTCACCGCGCCCGGCCTGAACCACGGTGCCAACGTGGCCGGTCTGGTGCCCGCGCAGAAGGAACTGGCCACCGCCCGCATCCTCCAGTGGGCCGGCGTCCAGCAGAACACCGCGCAGGCCAGGCCGCTGGCGAAGTTCGACAGCCGCCTCGACGTGCGTGACCCCGAGCGCGAGCCGGCGCTGCGCCCGTAGCTCACATCCGGCGGGCGCAGCCGATCGGCTGCCGGCCGCCGAGGCGCACGTACAGGGCCGTGGCCGCCGGGCACAGCGACCGGGCGGCCACGGCCCGCACCACCCGGTACTGCGGTGCGCGGCGGCCGCTGCCGTCGCAGGCCGTCTCACGCACCTGGCCGTCCCCCGAGCCGTAGACGCAGTCGCCGACGATGGTGCGCGGCCCGCCCCCGCCGCCCGGGTCGCCCGGATGCGGCGGCTGGAGGTTGCGCATGCAGGCGTACCCCTGCGGGATCATCCCGTCGCCGTCCTCGTCGGACACGGGCCGCTGTTCGCTGATGTGCAGCACGAAGTCGGTGGTCGGCGGGCAGGGCGGACCGCCGTCCGCCGCCCCGTCGTAGCGCGCCACGACCCGCGCGGCGGCCCGTTCCCCCGTGCAGGGCACCTCGGTGGCGTGCGTCGTGGAGAACGAGCTGCACTCGCCGGCGGCCAGGAACCGGGCCCCGTAGCCGACGGCCGACCCGGCGGGCACCGGCGGCCGCCCGTCCCCTCCGCTGCCTCCGGACGGCTGCCGGCACCCGGCCAGCACCGCCGCCAGCAGCGCGCACACCGCCACGGACCGGCTCCCGCGCATCCCGCCCCCCCTGGCACTCCCCGCGTCCAGCGTGACCCGTGGCCGGGGCGCACGCCAGACGCGCGGGGAGGTCCGGGCCGATCGCACGGGGGTGCGCCGGGGGCGGACCGCAGCGTCAGTACGCCAGGCCGTGCCCGATGGGATACAGCACCTGCGCCGGATCGTCCGCCCGCATCACCGGCACCGGCAGCTTCCCGCGCGGAGCGATGCGCCCGGCGATCACCCGGGCCGCGGCCCGCAGTTCGACGTCGGTCCACGAGTAGGACGCCAAGTAGGCCCGCACCTCGGGCAGCTGGGCCACGTCGTAGGGGTTGCGCACCGCGACGGCCACCACCGGCCTGCCCGTGGCGAGGAGCCGCCGCACCAGTGTGCGCTGGCTGCTGCCCGCGGTGACGTTGTACGTCCCGACGACGACCGCGTCCGCGTCGGCCGCCGCGGCGACGGCCCGGTCGATCGTCGCCGTGGACGGTGCCGTACCGGTGGACAGGGCGGTCGCGGTGAAGCCCAGCTCGGTCAGGGCGGCGGCGAGGACCCCGGTGGGCGGCCCGGTGGTTCCCGACGGCGAGGCCGGGTCGGCGCCGACGACGAGCAGCTTCTTGTGCTCACGCCGGTCCAGCGGCAGCAGCGCGCCCTCGTTGACCAGCAGCGTCGTCGTCCGCTCCGCGATCCGGTCGGCCGCCGCCAGGTGCGCGGGCGTGCCCACCGTCCGCTCCACACCGGCGTGGCTGACGTACGGCGCCTCGAACAGCCCGAGGCGCGCTTTGAGCCGCAGGATGCGCAGGATCGACTGATCGAGCCGTTCCTCGGTCAGTTCCCCGGTGCGGACGGCGGTGAGCACCGCGTTCCACGCCACGTCCAGGTCGGGCGGGTTGAGCAGCTGGTCGACGCCCGCCTTCAGGGCGAGCACCGGCACCCGGTCGTCGCCGTACTTGCTGCGCACGCCCTCCATGCCGAGCGAGTCGGTGACCACGACCCCGTCGTAACCCAGCTCCTCGCGCAGGATGCCGGTGAGGATCGGGCGGGACAGGGTCGCGGGGTCGCCGGAGGGGTCCAGCGCCGGGAACTGGATGTGCGCGGTCATGATCGAGTCGATGCCGGCCCTGATCGCCGCCCGGAACGGCACCGCGTCCAGCGTCTCCCACTGCTCGCGGCTGTGGGTGATGACCGGGAAGCCGTAGTGGCTGTCGACGGCGGTGTCGCCGTGCCCGGGGAAGTGCTTGGCGGTCGCCGCGACCCCCGCGTGCCGGTACCCGGTGACCTCGGCGGCGACCAGTCCCGCGACCGCGTCCGCGTCGGCGCCGAAGGAGCGCACGCCGATGACCGGGTTGGCCGGGTTGACGTTCACGTCGGCGACGGGGGAGTAGTCCTGCCGGATGCCGATCGCGCGCAGTTCGGCGCCGGAGATCCGGCCGAGGGCGCGCGCGTCGGAGCGGGAGCCTCCGGCGCCGATCGCCATGGCGCCGGGAAAGAGCGTGGCGGGCTTGCCGACGCGGCAGACGATGCCGTGCTCCTGGTCGGTCGAGATGAGCAGCGGCAGCCCGCGCGGCAGCGTCAGGGACGCCTGCTGGATGCCGTTGGACAGGTCGGCGATCTGCTGCGGGTCGCGGGTGTTGTGCGCCCACACGAAGTAGATGATGCCGCCGACCCGGTACTTCTCGATCAGCTCGGCGGCCGTGCGGACCCCGATCTCCTTGAGGTTGGCGTCGATGTCCGCCTGGTCGGGTGCGGTGGCCGAGTGGCCGTAGACCCGCATGACGAAGAGCTGGCCGACCTTCTCCTCCAGGGACATCCGGGAGATCAGGGCGCGCAGCTTCCGGTCGTTCTGCGGGGCGGCGGTGGCCGTCGCGGCGGGGCCTACGGCGAGGGCGGCGGTCAGCGCGGCCGTCGCGGCGAGGACCGTGCGTCTGGCGGGTCGTGCGGTGTTTCCCGTGCTGTCCGTGCTGGCGTGGTGCACGTGCGCTCCTTCCGGAGGGGGAACCGCTGAAGGAAACTTCCGAGAGGCCACCAATATCCGGGAAGTTTCTGCCAGTCAAGACAGTGCGCACGGGCCGCACTTGCGCGGGCGGGGGCCGCCGTCCGCGCCCTGGCGTCCCTGGCCGCAGCCGCCCGCGCCGCTCAACTCGCCGGACGGACCGACACCGTCGGCCAGTGCTCCTGCAGCGTGCGCACGGTCTCCGCGATCGACGGCCGCCCGGTGGCCCCGGCGCGCCACAGGGCGTACAGCCGCCGCACCGGCAGTGGATCGAGCGGCACCTCCACCACGCCCTCGGGCAGCGGGCCGCGCCCCAGCCGCGGGATCAGCGCGATGCCCAGCCCGGCGGCGACGAGCGCGACCAGCGTGGGGTTCTCCTCGGCCTGGTGGACGATCTCCGGCTCGTGACCGGCGCCCCGCAGGGTGCGCACCAGCCAGTCGTGGCAGACCCGGCCCGGCGGCTGGCAGATCCACCGCTGCCCGCCCAGCTCCGCGCGCCGCACCCCCGCCCGCCCGGCGAACGGATGGTCCGCCGGCACGAGCAGATCGCACAGGTCGTCCCCGATCACCGCCTGCTCCACGCCCGCCGGTGCGGGCAGCGGAGCGATGTCCCAGTCGTGCGCCACGGCGAGGTCGACCGCGCCCCGGGCGACCAGGTCCACCGACAGATGCGGATCGACCTCGCTGAGCCGGGCGTCCAGCCCCGGGTGCCGGGCCGCCAGGTCGGCCAGGACACCGGGCAGCAGCCCCCGCGCGGCCGACGCGAACGCGGCGATCGTCAGCCGCCCCGCCGGCACGCCGCGCCGCTCCTCCAGTTCGGTCTCGGCGCGCTCCACGATCGTCAGCAACTCCCGTGCCGCCCCGGCCAGATGCAGCGCCTCGGCGGTGAGCCGCACCCCCCGCCCGTCCCGCTCCAGCAGCGCCGCCCCGGTCTCCCGCTCCAGCTTGCCGATCTGCTGCGACACGGCCGACGGCGTGTACCCGAGCGCGGAGGCGGCCGCGGCGACACTGCCGTGGACATGGACGGCGTACAGAGCGCGCAACCGGTGCAGGTCCAGCACGGCCCCTCCTTCGGTCGTAAGTGCTGCTTCATCCAACCGTGCAGGAAACATCGCTGGTGCTAAAGGGTTCTGGACGGTGATCCTCGACGCATGCGACCTGCACATGTGACCCTCGCCGTCCTCGTCGCGGCCGTCTGGGGCGTGAACTTCACCGTCATCGAGATCGGCCTCGGCCACTTCCCTCCGCTGCTCTTCTCCGCCCTGCGTTTCCTGGTGGCGGCGCTGCCCGCCGTCTTCCTCGTCGGCCGCCCGAAGGTGGCGTGGCGATGGATCCTCGCGATCGGTCTGGTCCTCGGCGTGGCGAAGTTCGGGCTGCTGTTCGTCGGCATGGACGCGGGCATGCCGGCCGGCCTGTCCTCCCTCGTCCTGCAGATCCAGGCGGTGTTCACGGCCCTGATCGCCACCGCCGTGCTCGGCGAACGGCTCACCGGCGTACGGCTGCTGGGCATGCTGGTGGCGCTCTTGGGTATCGCGGTGGCGGCCGTCGACGAGGGCGCCTCGGGACCCCTCGGCGCGTTCGCCCTGGTCGTCGCGGCGGCCGCCTGCTGGGGCCTGTCCAACGTCCTCACCCGCAAGGCCGCCCCGCCCGACGCCCTGAACTTCATGGTCTGGGTGAGCACGGTCCCCGTCCTGCCCCTCCTCGCGCTCTCCCTCCTCCTGGAGGGCCCCACCCGCGACTACGACGCCCTGCGCGCCCTCGACTGGCAGGGCGCCGGCACGCTCGTCTACGTCGCCTGGGTCACCACCGTCTTCGGCTTCGGCGCCTGGGGCTGGCTGCTGCGCCGCCACCCGGCGTCCACGGTCGCCCCGTTCTCCCTGCTGGTCCCGGTCTTCGGCATGACGTCCGCGGCCCTGTTCCTGGGCGAACCGGTGAGCCCCCTGCGCTGGTGCGCCGCGGCGCTGCTGGTGGGCGGGGTCGCGCTCACGTCCCTGGCGCCGGCGCGGCGGCTCACCCCCGGCTATTTCGGTCGACGGCCGCAGCCGACTGCGGAAGACTCTGCGCTCGTCGGCAGCGCAGCACGCGAGTGAGAGGTGGCACGGGGTGGGCTTCACGCTGAAGGGCCCGGTTCTTCAGGGCGCGCTGGTGCGCCTGGAGCCGCTGGAGCACCGGCACGCCGCCGGTCTCGCGGCGGCGGCGGAGGAGAACCGGGACACGTACTCCTTCACCTGGGTGCCGCGCTCCGACGAGGTGCAGGCGTACGTCGACGCCCAGTTGGCCCGTGCGGCGGCCGGAACGCTGGCCCCCTACGCCCAGGTTTCCCGGGCGACCGGACGCGTCGTCGGGACCACGTCGTACTGGGACCCGCGCAGCTGGCGGTCCGAGGACCGGCTCGACGCGATCGAGATCGGCTTCACCTGGCTCGCGGCCTCCGCCCAGGGCACGGGCGTCAACGCCGAGGCCAAGCTGCTGCTGCTCCGCCACGCCTTCGAGGAGTGGGACGTCTCCCGCGTCGACCTCAAGACCGACGCCCGCAACGCCCGCTCCCGCGCCGCCATCGAAGCGATCGGCGCCCGCTTCGAGGGCGTCCTGCGCAACTGGTCCCGCTCCTGGGCCCCGGGCGAGGAGAACGAACTGCGCGACTCGGCGATCTTCTCGATCACGGCAGCGGAGTGGCCGGCCTCCCGCACCCGGCTGGAACAGCGCGTCGCCCGCCGCACGCAGGGCCGTACGGCGCCCGCGAGCTGAGCCGGAGCCCGCTCCCGGCCCGAGCCGAGGGCACGGCGTCCCGCCGGTCGGGCTCGTCGCTCAGGCCGACTCGTTCAGCAGCCGGCTCAGATGCTCGCGGCCCGCGTCCAGCAGCTCCGGCAGCGGCGCCGCCGACTCGTACCAGCGCTTCTCGTACTCCCAGCACAGCCAGCCGTCCCAGCCGTGCCGGGAGAGCTCCTCCACCACCTCGGCCAGCGGCAGCACCCCCGCGCCCAGCGCCAGCGGGGTCGTGTCGTCGGCGGAGGCGATGTCCTTGACCTGGACGTAGCCGAGGTGCGGGGCGAGCGCGGCGTACGTCTGCGCCGGCTGCTCGCCGCCCAGCCAGGTGTGCATCACGTCCCACAGCGCGCCGACGCTGCCGTGCCCGACGGGCCCGAGGAGTCTGATCACGTCCGCCCCGGTGCGATGCGAGTCGTGGGTCTCCACCAGCAGCCGCACACCGAGCGCGGAGGCGTCCTCGGCGGCCGTGCCGAGCCGCCGCGCGGCCGTCGCGTCGGCCTCCTCGCGCGACGGTGCGTCGCCGCCGCCGGGGAAGACGCGCACGAAGGGCGCGCCGAGGTCACGGGCCAGCTCCAGCAGGCCGCGGATCTCCTCGAGTACGGGCCCGTCGTCGCCCGGCGCGGCCACGCGCGCGTACCCCGCGACGCCGAGCAGCTCGACACCGGCCGCCTTGAACGCGGCGGCCACGTCGGCCCGCTCGGCCGGGGAGAGCCCCGGATGCACCGGCTCCTCGGGATGCGCGCGCAGCTCCACGCCGTGATAGCCGTGCGCGCCGGCCAGGCTCAGCACGTCGGGCAGGGGCAGACCGGGAACGCCGAGGGTGGAGAACGCCAGCTTCATGCTCAGGACCCTACTCGCAGCCCGCCGCTTCAAACGTTTCCCGCGGCTAGGGCCTGTCGTTTGGATCATCCCGGCGTCGCGTGGTCTGGCACGCACATCTGCCGCGTTGTCGTCGGTTGCCAACGCTCCGCGTTGGCGCCCTCCTCCGCCTTGCAGCTGCACGCACCAGACCCCGCTCGGGTCGGCCGAGATGCACCGCAGCTCACGGCCGGCCTGATCCAAACGACAGGCCCTAGTCCTGTGCCACGGCCCGGTAGACGCACACCTCGGCCCCGGTCTTCGCGGTCACCGTCGAGACCAGCTGGAACGGCCGCCGCACGCCGTCCGCCGGGAAGATCGACATGCCGCCGCCGAGCAGCACCGGCATCCGCATGAGCATCAGCTCGTCGAGCATCCCCTCGGCCAGCAGCGAGCGCACCAGGCGCGGGCTGCCCGCGATCAGCAGATCGCCCCCCGGGGTGGCCCGCAGGTCCTCGATCCGGTCCATGGCCTCACCGGCCCGGATCAGCCGCATGTTGTCCCAGGGCAGGTCGGACGCCTCGAGGGTGCCGGAGACCAGATAGGTGCGGACCGAGTTCATCCGGTCGGCGAAGATCTCCCCGGCCCGCTCCGGCCACAGGGTGGCCATGGCCTGCCAGGTCCGCTCCCCGCACAGCAGCGCGTCCGCCTTGGCGAGCGCCCCCTCGAACGCGCCGCCGACGACCTCCGGATCGACGTACGGCAGCGACCAGCCGGAGTGCGCGAAGTCGAGGTCGGTCTCGTCCTCCGGCTCGCCGGGCGCCTGCACGACACCGTCGAGACTGATGAACTCGCTGGCCACGGTACGCATAGAACTCATTCCTGCCGGTGCGGTGCCCGCCGCCCAGTATCGGGGCGTCATGCCCCTAGGTGGCCCATTCCCGCCCGCCGAAACGCGGAAGCCGTCACCCACCCGACTGTACCTACTAGTATGTACGAACCTGTCAGCCCGATCCCGGGAGCCCGCATGCCACTGGTCCGCATCGACACCCTGGGTCCGGACACGGCCCGCCTGCACGCGCTCGGCGACGCGGTGCACCAGGCGCTCATGGACGCCCTGGGCATCCCGCCCGAGGACCGCTTCCAGATCCTGACCGCCCACGACGGCACGACCAGCACCCTGCGTCACGGCGCCCACCTCGGCATCCCGCACGACGACGGCGTCGTCCTCATCGCCGTGACCCTGCGCGCCGGCCGCCCGACCGCGCAGAAACAGAACCTCTACCGCCGCATCGCCGAACTGGCCGAGGCCCACGCGGGCGTCGACCCGCGCAACGTGGTGGTCACCCTGTACGAGAACACCTCCCCGGACTGGTCCTTCGGCCACGGAGAGGCCCAGTACGTCACCCCCACGCCGTAACCGTCACCCCCGGTCCCGGCCCCCACGCCCACCCCCCGACGCCCCGGCGCAACAGGCGCCCAGGGGCGCGGGGAACGGCGCGCCCAACCACGACGAAACCCGCACGGGCCGCCGCAGGCGAATAGGGGCGCGGGGAACGGCGCGCCCAGCCACGACGACACCCGCACCCGGCACACGACCCGGCGCCACAGGCGCCCAGGGGCGCGGGGAACTGCGCGACCAGCCACGACCCACCCGCACCCGAACGACACCCCAAGCGCCGCAGGCCCCCGCACCCGAACGAGACTCCAAGCGCCGCAGGCCCCCGCACCCGAACGACACCCCAAGCGCCGCAGGCCAAGCACCCGAACGACACCCCAAGCGCCGCAGGCCCCCGCCCCCCCCACAACCTCAGCCCGCCGCAGGCACCCCGCAAGACCCCCGCACCATCAGCTCTCCCCGCACCGTCGCGATCCCCCCGGGCGGCGCCTCCTCCCGCCCCATCGCGATGCGCCCCGCCCGTGCCCCCGCCTCCGCCAGCGGCAACCGCACCGTCGTCAGCGACGGCACCGCGTCGACGCTGAACGGCAGGTCGTCGAACCCGGCGACGGACACATCCTCCGGGATGCGCAGCCCCGACTCCCGCAGCGCGGCACACGCCCCGAGCGCGACGGAGTCGTTCGCGGCGACGACAGCCGTCAGCGACGGATCCCGCCGCAGCAGCTCCAGCGTGGCCTCGTAGCCGGACTGCCGGTCGTAGCGCCCGTACACGGTCCAGCCGGGCCGCTCCTCGACGCCGGCCGCGGCCAGCGCCTCGCGGTGCCCCTCCAGCCGGTGCCGGGTGGTGGTGCGCTCCTCGGGCCCGGCGATGTACCCGAGCCGCCGGTGGCCGAGCCCGATGAGGTGCTCGGTGAGCCGCCGCGCGCCGCCCCGGTTGTCGAAGGTCAGCGCGACGGCGCCCGCGTCCGGCGCCGGCGGCCGCCCGCACAGCACGACCTTCGTCCCGGCCTCGGCCAGCCTGCGCAGCTTCGCCGTCATGGCCGCCTGGTGCGCCGCGTCCTCGATGGCCCCGCCGGTCAGCACCACGGCCGCGGCCCGCTGCCGCTGGAGCAGTGTGAGGTAGGTCAGCTCGCGCTCCGGTGAGCCGCCGGTGTTGCACACGACCGCGAGTCTCTCGCCGCCCGCGCGCCCGCCCGGCCCGCCGATCTCGCCCTGGATGGCGCTCGCCATGATCCCGAAGAAGGGGTCGGCGATGTCGTTCACCAGGATGCCGACCAGGTCGGACGTGGCCGCGGCCAGCGAGCTCGCGGGACCGTTCAGGACGTAGTCCAGCTCGTCCACGGCCTTGAGCACCCGCTCCCGGGTGGAGGCCGCCACCGGGTAGTTGCCGTTCAGTACGCGCGACACCGTCGCGGGGGAGACCTGCGCGCGGGCCGCCACGTCCGCCAGGGTCACCGTCATCTCGTCCTCCGGTCGCGCATCTCGTCGTACGCCCTCGTACACACCCGGGCACACGGCCACGGTTCCGAGCAGACCTTAAGGCCACCCGGCGCGGGTGTTCGCCCCCTCGAACAACTCGCCCGGTCCGCAGCCTTGTACAGACCCCCGCCCAGCGGCTAGCTTTTCACGATAGAAAGCGCTTGCTACACGGCTTGCAGGGCCGATCTACCGGGCGCCCCGCGCCCACGAAGGGACTGACGTGACACGCAAGACGGTGCGCATCGCCATGAACGGCGTGACCGGGCGCATGGGGTACCGCCAGCACCTGGTCCGCTCGATCCTGGCCATCCGCGACCAGGGCGGGCTCGACCTCGGCGACGGCACCGTGCTGTGGCCCGAGCCGGTCCTGCTCGGCCGCCGCGAACACGCCCTGAAGGCCCTTGCCGAAAGGCACGGCCTGGACCACTGGTCGACGGACCTGGACGCCGTACTGGCGGACGACACGATCGACGTCTATTTCGACGCCCAGGTCACCTCCGCCCGCGAGGAGGCCCTCAGGAAGGCCATCGCGGCCGGCAAGCACGTCTACACCGAGAAGCCCACCGCGACCGGCCTCGCGGGCGCCCTGGAACTCGCCCGCCTCGCCCGCGAGAAGGGGATCAGGCACGGCGTCGTGCAGGACAAGATCTTCCTGCCGGGCCTGCTGAAGCTGAAGCGGCTGATCGACGGCGGCTTCTTCGGCCGCATCCTGTCCGTGCGCGGAGAGTTCGGCTACTGGGTCTTCGAGGGCGACTGGCAGGAGGCCCAGCGCCCGTCGTGGAACTACCGCGCCGAGGACGGCGGCGGCATCGTCGTCGACATGTTCCCGCACTGGGAGTACGTCCTGCACGAGCTGTTCGGCCGCGTGACCTCCGTCCAGGCCCTCACCGCCACCCACGTCCCGCAGCGCTGGGACGAGAACGGCAAGCCCTACGACGCCACCGCCGACGACGCCGCCTACGGCATCTTCGAACTCGACGGCGGCGCGATCGCCCAGATCAACTCCTCCTGGGCGGTCCGCGTCCACCGCGACGAACTGGTGGAGTTCCAGGTCGACGGCACCGAGGGCTCCGCCGTCGCGGGCCTGCGCAACTGCCGCGTCCAGCACCGCTCCGCCACCCCGAAGCCGGTGTGGAACCCGGACATCCCCGCGACCGAGGTCTTCCGCGACCAGTGGCAGGAGGTCCCGGACAACCAGGAGTTCGACAACGGCTTCAAGGCCCAGTGGGAGCTGTTCCTCAAGCACGTCCACGCCGGTGCCGACTACCACTGGGACCTGCTCGCCGGCGCCCGCGGCGTGCAGCTCGCCGAGCTGGGCCTGAAGTCCTCGGCCGAGGGCCGCCGTATCGAGGTTCCGGAGATCGCGCTGTGACCGTCCGACTGCCCGACGCACAAGGGGCCCTGCGCACGTACGAGCCGCGCACCGAACCCCTCCGCGTCACCCCCGGCACCCCCCTCGCCTCCCGCACGGTCTTCTCGGCGGCGCACGTCGTCGCCGACCCGTTCGCCGACGTCACCCCCGACTCCCCGGCCGCCGTCGACTGGGACGCCACCCTCGCCTTCCGCCGCCACCTGTGGTCCCACGGGCTCGGTGTCGCCGAGGCCATGGACACCGCCCAGCGCGGCATGGGCCTGGACTGGGCGGGCGCGGCCGAACTGATCCGCCGCTCCGCCGCCGAGGCGAAGGCGGTCGGCGGCCGGATCGCCTGCGGAGTCGGCACCGACCAGATCACCGGCGGCTCGCTCGCCGCGATCCGGGCCGCCTACGAGGAGCAGCTCGCCGTCGTCGAGGAGGCGGGCGCGCAGGCGATCCTGATGGCCTCCCGGGCGCTGGCGGCGACCGCGCGGGGCCCCGAGGACTACCTCGAGGTGTACGGCCACCTGCTGCGCCAGTGTGCCGAGCCGGTGATCCTGCACTGGCTGGGCCCGATGTTCGACCCGGCGCTCCAGGGTTACTGGGGTGCGGCGGACCTGGACGCGGCCACCGGCGTGTTCCTGGAGGTCATCGCCGCCCACCCGGACAAGGTCGACGGCATCAAGGTGTCGTTGCTCGACGCCCGGCGCGAGGTGGACCTGCGCCGCCGCCTGCCGCAGGGCGTGCGCTGCTACACCGGGGACGACTTCCACTACCCGGAGCTGATCGCCGGCGACGCCCAGGGCTTCAGCCACGCGCTGCTCGGCGTCTTCGACCCGCTGGGCCCGCTCGCGGCCGAGGCGGTCCGTGTCCTGGACACCGGCGACACGGCAGGCTTCCGCGCCCTGCTCGATCCGACGGTCGAGCTGTCCCGCCACCTGTTCCAGGCCCCGACGCGCTACTACAAGACCGGCGTGGTCTTCCTCGCCTGGCTGGCCGGCCACCAGGAGCACTTCGCCATGGTCGGCGGCCTGCAGTCGGCACGCTCCCTGCCGCACTTCGCCCGCGCCTACGAACTCGCCGACAGTCTCGGCCTGTTCCCCGACCCCAAGCTGGCCGAGGAGCGGATGAAGACTCTGCTGAGTGTGTACGGAGTGGACCAGTGACCGGCGACCTGACCCGTTTCTCCGTCAACCAGATGACGGTCAAGCAGCTGTCGCTGCCCGAACTCGCCGCGGCCTGCGGTGAGCTGGGCGTCGACAAGGTCGGCCTGTGGCGCGAGCCGGTCCGGGCGTACGGCCTGGAGGCGACCGCGAAGCTGGTCCGGGACGCGGGACTGAGCGTCACGACCCTGTGCCGCGGCGGCTTCCTGACGGCCACGGACCCGGCCGGACGCGCCCACGCCCTGGAGGACAACCGGCGCGCGGTCGAGGAGGCGGCCACCCTCGGCACGGACGTCCTGGTCCTGGTCTCCGGCGGCCTCCCGGCCGGTTCGAAGGACCTGCGCGGCGCCCGCGAGCGCATCGCCGACGCGCTCGCCGAACTGGGCCCGTACGCCGAGAAGCACGGCGTGAAGCTGGCGATCGAGCCGCTGCACCCGATGTTCGCCTCCGACCGCTGTGTGGTCTCCACCCTCGCGCAGGCGCTGGACCTCGCGGAGCGCTTCCCCGCCCACCAGGTGGGGGTGGCCGTGGACACGTACCACATCTGGTGGGACGACCGGGCGCCCGCGCAGATCGCCCGGGCCGGGGCGGGCGGCCGCATCCACACCTTCCAGCTCGCCGACTGGATCACCCCGCTGCCCGAGGGTGTCCTCAACGGCCGCGGTCAGATCGGTGACGGCGCGGTCGACATGCGCGAGTGGACGGCGTACGTGGAGGCGGCCGGGTACACCGGACCCATCGAAGTCGAGCTGTTCAACGAGGAGTTGTGGACGCGGGACGGGCGGGAGGTGCTGGCGGAGACCGCGGCACGGTTCCTCGCGCACGTGACCGGCTGACGGCCCGGAAAAAATATTCGCGGAAGCGGTACAACCGTTTCCGCACCTCGCCGGTCGTACTGGGCGTCGGAGCTTCTGGGGGAGGGAACCCGGGGGGGATTCAAGGGGCTCCGACGGGGGGAAAGCCGAGGGGCCCGGTCGACGGACCGGGCCCCTCGAAGACGTTCCGGGTCCCGAAGCCGACCCCGGACCACCCGCTTACGGGCCCGGCCCGCGCTCGAGGAACACCCCGCACCGCGGCAGCACATGTGCCTACGGCCGTGCCCCGGCCGGATGGCGGTCGAGGATGCCCGACTGCCTCACAGCGCGGCCACCTCGTCCGCCGTCGGATACGACTCCTGAGCGCCCCGCCGGGTCACGGCCGCCGCCCCGACCCGTGCCGCGTACGCCGCCGCGTCGGCCAGGGACGCGCCCGTGCCCAGCTTCCACGCCAGCGCCGCCGTGAACGCGTCCCCGGCGCCGGTGGTGTCCACGGCGTCCACCTGCACCGACGGCACCCGGGTCAGGCCCCGCGCCGAGGCGACCAGCGCCCCCTCGCCGCCCAGCGTGATCACCACCGAGCGCGGCCCCTTCGCGAGCAGGACCCGCGCCCAGTCCTCCGGCGCGTCGCCGATCGCGGCCTCGCCGAGGATCACCTTCGCCTCGTGCTCGTTGACGATCAGCGGGTCGCAGGCGTCCAGCACCTCCCGCGGCAACGGCCGCGGCGGCGACGGGTTCAGCACGAACCGGCTGTCCTCCGCCAGCGACCGCACCGCCGCCACGACCGACTCCAGCGGGATCTCCAGCTGCGCCGACACCACCCGGGACGCCTGGAAAAGGCTGCTCGCGGCCCGCACGTCCGCCGCGGTGAGCCGGCCGTTGGCGCCCGGCGACACCACGATGCTGTTGTCCCCGGACGGATCGACCGTGATCAGCGCGACCCCGGTCGGCGCCCCGCCGACGAGCACACCCACCGTGTCCACCCCGGCCGCCCGCTGCGAGTCCAGCAGCAGCCGGCCGTACGCGTCGTCACCGACCCGTGCCAGCAGCGCCGTACGGGCCCCGAGCCGGGCCGCCGCGACCGCCTGATTGGCGCCCTTGCCGCCCGGGTGGACGACCAGGTCCGAACCGAGGACGGTCTCCCCGGCCGCCGGCCGCCGCTCCACGCCGACCACCAGATCCGCGTTGGCCGAGCCCACGACCAGCAGGTCGTAGTCGTACATCATGTGACCCCAATTCCCGCTGCCGGCCGCTGAAGCCGGCCACGTCGTCCTTCGTGACCATCTTCACCGGCACCTTCACCGTCCGGGAGGCGCCCTTGCCGCGCAGCGCCTGCACCGCGTTGTCCACGGCGATTGTGCCGAGCCGGGCCGGCTGCCGCGCCATGGACGCGTACAGCGTGCCCGCCCCGACCGCGGTGAGCCCGTCCGGCGTGCCGTCGAACCCGACGGCCCGCACCGGCTTCCCGGCCCTGGAGACCGTGCTGATCCGCGACCGCACGAGCACCGGCGGCACGGCCCTCGGCCGGCTCACCAAGGACGAGATCGCGTCGTCCCCGTGCCAGATGTACTACGGAGGCCCCTGCACGGCCTGCGGCGTCACCAGCACCCGCTGGGTCAAGGTCACCAAGAACGGCATCACGGGCTACGTCGTCGGCACCTGCGTGCTCCAGCCCGCGTAGGGCACAGCGCGGAACAATGTCCGGGGCCGGTGGAACCTTTCGCGTGGACGGCTCCTCTGGAGGGCGACGGATCACCGAAGTCGCCCCAGGAGGAACCATGCCCCACCGGCCCGGCACCCCCGCCCCGGCCCGCGCCGCCGTGCTCGTCAGCTCGGTGCTCGCCGCGGACGCCCTGCTCCACCTGTACTGGACGACCGGCGCCACCTGGCCCGCGGCCGACGACAGCAGCCTGTCCCAGGCGGTACTCGGCACGGACGTCCCCTTCACACCGCCGGTCCTCCTGCCTCTCGTAGCGGTCCTCCTGACCGGCGCCACCTGCGTGTTCGCCCACGTGCGCAGCCCCCGCCACCCGGTCCTGCGGCTCGCCGCCCTGGCCGTGGCGGCGGGTCTGTCACTGCGCGCCTTCGCCGGGATCTACTGGCTGTTCGCCAAGGAGACCGGCACCGCGTTCTACTGGCTCAACCTCGCGCTCTACACCCCGCTGTGCGCCGTGCTCGCCGTCGCCGCGCTGCGGGTGGCGCGATGGAAGGACGAGGCCCGTGCCCGTTGAGCAACCCGGCGACCGCACGGCCCGCCTGGTGCGCGCGGCGCAACGCGGCGACACCCTCGCCATGGCGGAACTCCTGGACCTGCTGGCCCCGTACGTGGGCCGGATCTGCGCTCCCATCGCGCTGGACCAGCGGGCGGACGCGGCCCAGGAGGCTCTGACGGCCGTCTTCAAGTCACTGCGCACCCTGAAGGACCCGGCCGCCCTGCACGGCTGGGTCCGTGCCATCGCGGTGCGCGAGGCGGTCCGCACCGCGCGACGGGCGGCCCGCACCGTGCCGGTCGACCTGAGCACGCTCCCGGCCCGCGGCGACCCGCAGCTCTCCGCCGACATCAGGGACGTCCTCGACCGGCTCTCGCCCGAACACCGCGCGGTGCTGATGCTGCGTGACGTCGAGGGCCTCGACGAGCGCACCGCCGCCGCTCTGCTCGGCGTGCGCACGGGCACCGTCAAATCGCGGCTCCACCGGGCGCGCGACACCTTCCGGAAGGCGTGGACGTCATGAACGAGTTCTGGCCCACCACCGATGTCGACCCCGTGCGCCGCCTGAACGCCCTGGCCGCCGGCGTGCGCGGCGCGCATGTCACCGAGGCGTACGTCGACGCGCCCTTCGAGCGGGTCTGGTCCCTGCTCGGCGATCTGGAGGGCGGGTTCGGGCAGGTGGTGACCGACATGGAGCGGCTGCGGGTGGTCCACCGGCAGGGCGAGCGCGTCGAGGCGCTGGCCCGCAGCAGGTTCGGCCTGCGGGCCCGGCTGCGGGGGGTGCACCGCCCGGGCTGGTGCTGGCTGCAGAGCCGCTTCCTGCTGATCGGCGTGGCGGCGGCACCACAGGGCGCGGGCACGAGGGTCGCCTTCACCGGCGGCGTCCGCGTACCGACCCGCGCGGCCCTGATCCCCCTGGGGGTACACCGGGAGGGGGCGCGCAACGTGACCCGCCTGACGACGCTGCTGTGAACGAGCCCGGCGCCCGCCTGCTCACTCCCCCCGGAACAACTCCGCGGCATCCGTGGCATGCACGGCACGCTGGGCCCAGACCTCCAACTGGTCGAGATCGGTGCAGGCGCTCACACGCTCCCGGACGGAGTCGGGCACCTCGATGCCCCGCCATTCAAGGATGCGGAGGGTCATCTCCTGCCGGTCCTGAATCCGCCCCTCCTCACGCACCTGCTCCGCCAGCGGGTGTCGCCAGAAGTACTGGATCGCCGTCATCAGGTCCCTCCACATCTGCTTCGCCTGGGGATCGGCCAGGCATGAGTCGACGAACTGCACGAAGACACACGTTCAGCGCGGCGATCTCCCGGGGTTCGGGGAACGGCGGTGTAGCACCCGCTGTAAGGCCCGGGTCAGCAGGGCCGGGTCCTTCTGGAAGATCCGGTGCAGCGCCTCATGCGACGAGCCGACCATCAGCTCTCCTTTCGGTACGACGTGGTCAACGAGCTAGGCGGCTGCCAGTTCGCACCAGACGTACTTGCCGCGGTCCCCGAAGCGGGCCGACGGCTGCCAGCCCCACACGTCGGCGCAGGCCGTGATCAGTCCCAGGCCCCGGCCCTCCTCCCGCTCCAGCGCCTGGTCCCACGGCCGTGGCGGCTCGGGCGGCGCCGGGTCCGCGTCCCACGCCCCGATCCACACCGCCCCCTCCGGCGTGCGGCGCACCCTGAGCGCGGCCGGCCCCTTGGTGTGCCGTACGGCGTTGGACACCAGCTCCGTGGCGAGCAGCTCCGCGGTGTCGACCAGGCCGATCAGCCCGTGCAGGGTCAGGATCAGACGCAGGGTCCGGCGGCATACGGTCACGGCTCTGACGTCGTTGGGGATGTAGAGCGTGTAGTCCCAGGTCTCGTTCTCGGGCATGCGGAAGCAACTCCGTTCACTGGCGGGGGATTTCACGCACGGTGGCATCGCCGCGGGCGTCCTGGCCGGACGGCGCGGTGCACTTCCGCTGCGTGTGCGGTACGTCACCGACGGTAGGGCTAACGATTTAAACAATGCAAGCCGATCGCGTAACCTGACACCCGAACGAGTCGCGCCCATGGGTGCGTTGGGAGGCCAGAGATGCCGCTGAGGAACGAGCCGACGGCACGTCAGCTGCGGCTTGCCGTAGAGCTGCGCAAGCTTCGCGATGCGGCCGGTCTCACTTCACGTGAAGCGGCTGGCCTGCTTGGGGTGACTCCTCCGGTCATCAGCCAGATCGAATCGGGTATCGCGGGCGTGAGTGAGAAGAGGTTGCGCCGCCTCGCAACTCACTATGCCTGCACGGACGAGGATTTCGTCGACGCCCTGGTGGCCATGGCGACCGACCGGACGCGCGGTTGGTGGGAGGAGTACCGGCGCCGACTTCCCACGTCGTTCCTGGACCTCGCGGAGCTGGAGCATCACGCCAGGTTCCTGCGAGAAGTGGCGATCCTCTACGTGCCGGGCCTGTTGCAGACCGAGGACTACGCTCGGGCGGTCTTCGCCTCAAGGGTGCCGGAGCTCACCCAGGAAGAACTGGAGCTCCGCGTGCGTCACCGGATGCAGCGCCAACAGGTCACCGTCCCGTACGAGTTGTTGATCCATGAGGCGGCCCTGCGCATCCGGGTCAGCGACCGCGCCGCCTCCAGAGCGCAACTCGCCAAGATCCTTGAGCTCTCCGGGACGGGCCACATCAGCGTGCGCGTCATCCCGTTCGACCTCGACGGCTTCGCCCGCGCGGGCAGCACCATGACGTACGTGGGTGGCCCCGTGCAGAAGCTGGACACCGTCGTCCGAGACGTTCCTCATGGCTCCGCCTTCATCGATTCAGAAGCACAGCTCGGCGCATTTCGAACGCGCTTCCGTAAGGTGGAGGCCGCGTCGCTCGATCCTGAGCGGTCGCGCGACTTCATCAACCGGCTGGCGAAGGAGCTGTGAGGAAACCCATGGACAACTGGCGGAAGTCGTCCTATTCGGGCCCGGACGATGGCAACGCCTGCGTCGAGATAGCCACCACCCCCACCCACACCGCCGTCCGTGACTCCAAGGACCCCACCCGCGCCGTCCTCACCTTCCCCGCCCCCGCCTTCGACGCCTTCCTCGGGGCGTTGAAGGAGTCGAACCCCCGCGTCTGAGCCGGGCCCGGTGTCATACCCCACCGGTACCGTCGGATCATGGCTCAGCAGGAGGGGACCGGCGACCGCGGCGCGCAGGCGCGGCGGCTCGCCACCGTCGAAGGCGTGCTGGAGCGCATCACGTACGCCAACGAGGACAACGGCTACACCGTCGCCCGGGTGGACACCGGCAGAGGCGCCGGCGATCTGCTCACCGTCGTCGGCGCGCTGCTCGGTGCCGAGGTGGGGGAGTCCCTGCGGATGGAGGGCCGCTGGGGGGCGCATCCGCAGTACGGCAAGCAGTTCCACGTCGAGAACTACACGACGGTCCTGCCCGCCACCGTCCAGGGCATCCGGCGTTATCTGGGGTCCGGGCTGGTCAAGGGCATCGGACCGGTCTTCGCCGACCGCATCACGCAGCACTTCGGGACGGACACGCTGCGGGTCATCGAGGAGGAGCCCAAGCGGCTGATCGAGGTGCCGGGGCTCGGACCGAAGCGGACCAGGAAGATCGCCGACGCCTGGGAGGAGCAGAAGGCGATCAAGGAGGTCATGCTGTTCCTCCAGACCGTGGAGGTGTCCACCTCCATCGCCGTGCGGATCTACAAGAAGTACGGCGACGCGTCGATCCAGGTGGTCAAGGAGCAGCCCTACCGGCTCGCCGCCGACGTCTGGGGCATCGGTTTTCTCACCGCCGACAAGATCGCCCAGTCCGTGGGCATCCCGCACGACAGCCCGGAGCGGGTGAAGGCGGGCCTGCAGTACGCCCTGTCGCAGTCCGCCGACCAGGGGCACTGCTATCTGCCGGAGGAGAAGCTCATCTCCGACGCGGTGAAGCTGCTCGGCGTCGACACCGGGCTCGTCATCGAGTGCCTGGCCGAGCTGGCCCGGCCGGCCGAGGACGGCGAGGAACCCGGCGTCGTACGGGAGAAGGTGCCGGGCGTGGACGGCGACGAGCCCGTCACCGCCGTCTACCTCGTCCCCTTCCACCGCGCCGAACTCTCCCTGTCCGCCCAGCTGCTGAGGCTCCTGCGCACCGACGAGGACCGGATGCCCGGCTTCCGCACGGTCGAGTGGGACAAGGCCCTGCGCTGGCTGAAAACCCGTACCGGGGTCGATCTCGCACCCGAGCAGGAGGCCGCCGTCCGGCTGGCGCTGACCGAGAAGGTCGCGGTCCTCACGGGTGGCCCCGGCTGCGGCAAGTCCTTCACGGTCCGCTCGATCGTGGAGCTGGCCCGCGCCAAGCGGGCCAAGGTGGTGCTCGCCGCGCCCACCGGGCGTGCCGCCAAGCGCCTGGCCGAGCTGACCGGCGCCGAGGCGTCCACCGTGCACCGGCTGCTGGAGCTGAAGCCCGGCGGGGACGCCGCCTACGACCGGGACCGGCCCCTGGACGCCGACCTCGTGGTCGTCGACGAGGCGTCCATGCTGGACCTGCTGCTCGCCAACAAGCTGGTCAAGGCCGTCCCGCCGGGCGCCCACCTCCTGTTCGTCGGGGACGTCGACCAGTTGCCGAGCGTCGGCGCGGGCGAGGTGCTGCGGGACCTGCTCGCCGACGGCAGCCCGGTTCCCGCCGTCCGTCTGACCCGGGTCTTCCGCCAGGCCCAGCAGTCCGGCGTCGTCACCAACGCGCACCGCATCAATGCCGGGCAGCACCCGCTCACCGACGGGCTGAAGGACTTCTTCCTCTTCGTCGAGGAGGACACCGAGGAGGCCGGGCGGCTCACCGTCGACGTCGCGGCCCGTCGGATTCCGGCCAAGTTCGGGCTCGACCCGCGGCGGGACGTGCAGGTGCTGGCGCCGATGCACCGGGGGCCCGCGGGGGCCGGCGCGCTCAACGGGCTGCTCCAGCAGGCCGTCACCCCCGGCCGGCCCGATCTGCCGGAGAAGCGGTTCGGCGGCCGCGTCTTCCGTGTCGGCGACAAGGTCACCCAGATCCGCAACAATTACGAGAAGGGGGAGAACGGTGTCTTCAACGGCACCGTGGGCGTGGTCACCTCGCTCGATCCGGTCGACCAGCGCCTGACGGTGCTGACCGACGAGGACGAGGAGGTGCCGTACGACTTCGACGAACTGGACGAGCTGGCGCACGCCTACGCCGTGACCATCCACCGCTCGCAGGGCAGCGAGTATCCGGCCGTGGTGATCCCGGTCACCACCGGCGCCTGGATGATGCTGCAGCGGAATTTGCTGTACACGGCCGTGACCCGGGCCAAGCAGCTGGTGGTGCTCGTCGGTTCACGCAAGGCGATCGGTCAGGCGGTCCGGACGGTGTCCGCGGGACGGCGGTGCACGGCCCTGGACTTCCGCCTCAGGGGCGCCCTCGCAAAAAATGATCGATCAAACGAGTCGTGAAGGTCACAGAGCACTTCCAGATGGGCAGGGAAGGGGGCAGGATGTGCAAGTTGGCGGCACTGAGTGCCGTCGATAAGCCCAATGGTCGACCCCGAGTGCACTCTCCTGAGCCAAATGGGGGATGGTAGAGACAGTCAGGGCAACCTCGAAGATGAGGCACAACGTCGGTGAGGGAAGACGTGAGCGACAACTCTGTAGTACTGCGGTACGACGGCAACGAGTACACCTACCCGGTGGTCGACAGCACCGTCGGCGACAAGGGCTTCGACATCGGGAAGCTGCGCGCCCAGACCGGTCTGGTGACCCTGGACAGCGGGTACGGCAACACCGCCGCCTATAAATCGGCCATCACCTATCTCGACGGTGAGGCCGGCATCCTCCGGTACCGCGGTTACCCCATCGAGCAGCTGGCTGAGCGCTCCACCTTCCTGGAGGTCGCCTACCTGCTGATCAACGGCGAGCTGCCGACCGTCGACCAGCTCACCGCGTTCCAGGACGAGATCACGCGGCACACCCTGCTGCACGAGGACGTCAAGAACTTCTACAAGGGCTTCCCCCGCGACGCCCACCCGATGGCCATGCTGTCGTCGGTCGTCTCCGCGCTGTCCACCTTCTACCAGGACAGCCACAACCCGTTCGACGAGAAGCAGCGCGACCTCTCCACCATCCGCCTGCTCGCGAAGCTGCCGACGATCGCGGCCTACGCGTACAAGAAGTCGATCGGTCACCCCTTCGTCTACCCGCGCAACGACCTCGGGTACGTCGAGAACTTCCTGCGCATGACCTTCTCGGTCCCGGCCCAGGAGTACGAGCTCGACCCGGTCGTCGTCTCCGCGCTGGACAAGCTGCTGATCCTGCACGCGGACCACGAGCAGAACTGTTCGACCTCCACGGTCCGCCTGGTGGGCTCCTCGCAGGCGAACATGTTCGCCTCGATCTCCGCCGGCATCAACGCCCTGTGGGGCCCGCTGCACGGCGGTGCCAACCAGTCCGTCCTGGAGATGCTCGAGGGCATCCGTGACTCCGGCGGCGACGTCGACACCTTCATCCGCAAGGTGAAGAACAAGGAGGACGGCGTCCGCCTGATGGGCTTCGGCCACCGGGTCTACAAGAACTTCGACCCGCGCGCGAAGATCATCAAGGCCGCCGCGCACGACGTGCTGTCCGCCCTCGGCAAGTCCGACGAGCTGCTGGACATCGCGCTCAAGCTCGAGGAGCACGCGCTCTCCGACGACTACTTCGTCTCGCGCAGCCTCTACCCGAACGTCGACTTCTACACCGGCCTGATCTACCGGGCCATGGGCTTCCCGACCGAGATGTTCACGGTCCTCTTCGCCCTCGGCCGCCTCCCGGGCTGGATCGCCCAGTGGCACGAGATGATCAAGGAGCCCGGCTCCCGCATCGGCCGCCCCCGCCAGATCTACACGGGCATCGTGGAGCGGGACTTCGTCCCCGTCGAGGAGCGCTGAGCCGTACCTCACGGTCCGCACAGATCCGTGACGCACGCCGGTGCTGTGCCCCGTATCCGCTGACGCGGGTGCGGGGCACACCCGTGTGCGGGCAAGCAGAAGGCGCCCCGGTGCGTCAGTCCCCCCACGGGCCGACGACCAGGGCGCCTTCCCGTGTCCCGGAGCGGATTCCCCCCACGGGATCCGGCCGGGCGCTTGTGAGAACAGCGCCTGAATCGCTGTGATGAGCACGGCGAGCGAACCCGCCGTACTCCAGTGATGTGTGCCGGGACGGCACACGCTGGGAGGGCCGCTCAAAGCTTCCCGGTGTACGCGTCCCGGCAACGCAGCTCTGGAGAAGTCCCCCAAGACGACTCCAGATGTCGTTCGGCGCCCCCCAAGACGCTTCCCGACATCGCCAACTTAGACCTTCGAACCCCTTCGATGGTTACCTTCACATCACTGTGATCTGTGTCTCTTGCATATGTCCTTTAAATGCGCAAGAGCCCCGATATGACGATCGGAGCCCCCGCGTAAGGAAGATGCGCGAGGCTTGTGAAGAGCTTATGTGAGGTGCGCGCCGGACTCCAGAGGGGTTCGGTCCCTGAGCCGTGACGAACACATCACGGACGGTTCATGGGGCAGCTCACGGACCGGTCAGCGAAACGCCCGCAGGCGCAGGCTGTTCGTCACCACGAACACGGACGAGAACGCCATCGCCGCCCCCGCGATCATCGGGTTGAGCAGCCCCGCGGCGGCCAGTGGCAGCGCGGCCACGTTGTAGCCGAAGGCCCACACCAGATTGCCCTTGATCGTGGACAGTGTCCGCCGGGACAGCCGGATCGCGTCCGCGGCCACCCGCAGATCCCCGCGTACCAGCGTCAGGTCGCTCGCCTCGATCGCCGCGTCCGTGCCCGTCCCCATGGCCAGTCCCAGATCGGCCGTGGCGAGCGCCGCCGCGTCGTTGACGCCGTCGCCGACCATGGCGACCGTCCGCCCCTCGCCCTGCAGCCGCCGTACGACGTCCACCTTCTCCTCGGGCAGCACCTCGGCGTACACCTGCGCGGGGTCGATGCCGACGCTCTTCGCCACCGCCTCGGCGACCGTCCGGTTGTCCCCGGTCAGCAGCACCGGCGTCAGCCCGAGCCCGCGCAGCCGGGCCACGGCCTCCGCGCTGGTCTCCTTCACCGCGTCCGCCACCGCGAGCACCCCGCGCGCCGCTCCGTCCCAGCCGACGACGACCGCCGTACGACCGCCGCGCTCGGCCTCCTCCCGCATCCGGGCCAGCTCCGGCGGCAGCGCGTCGAACAGGCGCCCCACGGCCACCTCGCGCCCGTCCACGCGCCCGCGTACGCCCCGCCCGGGCACGTTCGTGAAGTCCTCGACCCCCGGCAGCGCACCGGCCCGCTCCTCGGCGCCGGCCGCGATCGCGCGGGCCACCGGGTGCTCCGAGGCGTGCTCCAGGGCGCCCGCGAGCCGCAGCACCTCCTTCTCGTCGGCGCCGTCGGCGACGTACACCTCCTGAAGGGTCATGCGGCCGGTGGTCACCGTGCCCGTCTTGTCCAGGACGACGGTGTCCACGCGGCGGGTCGACTCCAGCACCTCGGGGCCCTTGATGAGGATGCCGAGCTGCGCGCCGCGCCCGGTGCCCACCATCAGCGCGGTCGGCGTGGCCAGGCCCAGCGCGCACGGGCAGGCGATGATCAGTACGGCCACGGCCGCCGTGAACGCGGCCGTCGCGTCCCCGGTCGTCCCCAGCCAGACGCCGCAGGTGGCGGCTGCGATCAGCAGGACGACGGGCACGAAGATCCCGGCGACGCGGTCGGCGAGCCGCTGCACCTCCGCCTTCCCGCTCTGCGCGTCCTCGACCAGCTTCGCCATCCGGGCCAGCTGCGTGTCCGCCCCGACCCGGGTGGCCTCGACGACCAGCCGGCCCCCGGCGTTGACCGTCGCCCCGGTGACCGCGTCCCCGGCGCCCACGTCGACCGGCACCGACTCGCCGGTCAGCATGGAGGCGTCGACGGCGGAGACGCCCTCCACGACCCTGCCGTCGGTGGCGATCTTCTCGCCCGGCCGGACCACGAACCGGTCCCCGACGGCGAGCCGGGACACCGGGACGCGCACCTCGCGCCCGTCGCGCAGGACGGCCACGTCCTTGGCGCCCAGCTCCATCAGCGCCCGCAGCGCGGCACCGGCGCGGCGCTTGGAACGGGCCTCCAGATACCGGCCCAGCAGGATGAACGCGGTGACCCCCGCGGCGACCTCCAGATACAGCGTGGAGGAGGCGTCGCCGCGCACGGGCGTCAGGTCGAACCCGTGCCGCATGCCGGGCATCCCCGCGTCCCCGAGGAACAGCGCCCACAGCGACCAGCCGAAGGCGGCCGCCGTACCGACCGAGACCAGGGTGTCCATGGTGGCCGCGCCGTGCCGCAGATTGGTCCACGCGGCCTTGTGGAAGGGCCACGCGCCCCAGACGACCACGGGTGCGGCGAGCGTCAGCGACAGCCACTGCCAGTTGTCGAACTGCAGCGACGGCACCATCGCCAGCAGCACGACGGGCGCGGCGAGCAGGGCGGAGACGACGAGCCGCTGCCGCAGCGCGGTCAGTTCGGGGTCCTGCTGCGCCGCGCTGTCGTCCGGCTGCTCGGGCGGCGGCGCCGGTTCCTCGGCGGTGTACCCCGTCTTCTCCACCGTGGCGATCAGATCGGCGACCCGGACGCCGGCGGGGTAGGCGACCTTGGCCTTCTCCGTCGCGAAGTTCACCGTGGCGGAGACGCCCTCCATCCGGTTGAGCTTCTTCTCGACGCGGGCGGCGCAGGAGGCACACGTCATCCCGCCGATGAGCAGCTCGACCTCGGACGTCTCGGCCGGGGCGGTGGCGGCGCCTATGGGTGCCGGTGCGGTGCTGGGCATGCACGTACTCCTGGGAAACGGACCGGGCCGTACGGATCCAGTATCGGCTGGTCGGTACGGCCCGGGTCGGGACGGTTGCGCGAAGGAGCGCGGCCGCGGTGCGCGACGGCGCGGCTCAGGCCTGGCCGACCAGCTCGTAACCGGCCTCGTCGACGGCGGCGCGCACGGCCTCCTCGTCCAGCGGGGCGGCGGAGACGACGGTGACCTCGCCGGCCGCGGCGACGGCCTTGACCGAGGTGACGCCGGGGATCTCGGAGATCTCGGCGGAGACGGAGCCCTCGCAGTGTCCGCAGCTCATGCCGCTCACCTTGTAGACGGTGGTGACGGAACCGGGGGTGTCGGTGTGGGCGGTCATGTCGTTACTCCTCATCGAGGCGTGTGGGGTCGGTGGGGGCCGCGCGGGCCGCCACTTCCCTCAGACTATACCCCTAGGGGGTATGACGCCATCTCCGGGTGGCCCTCGGCGCGTCGGCGGCCGCCGGATACCGTGCGGGACGACGGCCGGGGGTGAGGGAGGACGTATGCGCGCGGTGGTGTTCGAGCGGTTCGGTGAGCGGGCCGAGGTCCGGCGGGTTCCGGACCCGGCTCCCGCCGAGCACGGCGTCGTGGTCCGGGTGGCGGCCACCGGGCTGTGCCGCAGCGACTGGCACGGCTGGCAGGGCCACGACCCCGACATCACCCTCCCGCACGTCCCCGGCCACGAACTGGCCGGGGTGGTGGAGGCCGTGGGCGCCCGGGTGACCGGCTGGCGCCCCGGCGACCGGGTCACCGTGCCCTTCGTCTGCGCCTGCGGCGGCTGCGCCGCCTGCGCGGCCGGCGACCAGCAGGTGTGCGAGCTCCAGACCCAGCCCGGCTTCACCCACTGGGGGTCGTTCGCCGAGTACGTCGCCCTCGACCACGCCGACGTGAACCTCGTCGCCGTACCCGAGGAGACGACGTTCGCGACGGCCGCCTCCCTCGGCTGCCGGTTCGCCACGGCGTTCCGCGCGGTGGTGCAGCAGGGCCGGGTCGCGGCGGGGGAGTGGGTCGCGGTGCACGGCTGCGGGGGCGTGGGCCTGTCCGCGGTGATGATCGCCGCCGCCGCGGGTGCCCGGGTGATCGCGGTCGACGTCTCCCCCCGGGCCCTGGAACTGGCCCGCTCCTTCGGCGCGGCGGAGTGCGTGGACGCGGCCGGCGCCGCCGACACCGCGGCCGCGGTGCGGGACCTCACCGGCGGCGGCGCCCACCTCTCCCTGGACGCCCTCGGCGCACCCGCCACCTGCGCCGCCTCCGTGAACTCCCTGCGCCGCCGCGGCCGTCACGTCCAGGTCGGCCTGCTGCCCTCGGCCGACGGCACCACGCCCGTGCCCATGGCCCGCGCCATCGCCCTGGAGCTGGAACTGCTCGGCAGCCACGGCATGGCCGCGCACGCCTACCCGGCGATGCTGGAACTGGTCCGCTCCGGCGCCCTGCGCCCCGACCTGCTGGTCACCTCCACGATCCCGCTGGCGGACGCGCCGGCCGCACTGGCGGCGATGGGAACGGCGGCGGGCGCGGGCGTGACGGTCATCGAGCCGTGAGGCTCATCGAACCGTGAGGCTCACCGAGTCGTGACGCTCATCGAGTTGTGACGCTCATCGAGTCGTGAGGCACGCGCGCTGAGCGCAAGGCGCCGCGCCCTGGCGCCGGTGTGTGCCTTTGCTGCACTCGTGTCACAAACGCCCCGCTCCTGTCACACATGTCGCGCCTACGTGGGCGGTGCGTCACACCCGTTCGACAGCCCCTGCCCGCTCGCCGTCCGCCTCGTTCACCGAGCAGAACGCTTGGTGATCGCCAGCGCAGCGCCCGGCTCCCCCGACGGCCGCCCCACGGCCGCCGCCGTGGCGCGCGCAGGGAGGTGCACGACATGACCGACCGCAGGCTCTGGTCGTACAAGGAGATCGCGGCGCACATCAATGTGCAGCCGGACACGGTCCGTTCCTACCGCAAGCACGGGCTGCTGCCACCGCCGGACCGGGTGGAGGGCGGCAAGCCCTACTGGTACGCCGACACCGTCCGCGCCTGGGTGGCCTCGCGCCCCCGCAACCGCGGCCGTCTCCAGGGCTGACGCGCTCAGCCACGCCCGCGGGCCGTCACAGTGGCCCGCGGGCACCCGTCGGACAGAAACTCGTCCGAATGTCCGGACAAAACATTGACAGGGCTTCGCGTACAGGACTAGAAAACCGGGAAGAGCCGGGAGAAGCCGGAACGGCCGGCAGCGCGCCGGGACCTGCCGGGTGACGAAGGGAAGCCGATGGCGTACGACCTGATCACCATGGGCCGGATCGGCGTGGACCTGTATCCGTTGCAGACCGGGGTCCCGCTGTCCGAGGTGACCACCTTCGGGAAGTTCCTCGGCGGCTCCGCCACCAATGTCGCCGTGGCCGCCGCCCGCCTCGGCCGCCGTACCGCCGTGATCACCCGCACCGGCGACGACCCGTTCGGCACCTACCTGCACGAGGCGCTGCGCGGCTTCGGCGTCGACGACCGCTGGGTGACGCCCGTACCCGGGCTGCCCACGCCGGTCACCTTCTGCGAGGTCTTCCCGCCGGACGACTTCCCCCTCTACTTCTACCGCCGACCCAAGGCCCCGGACCTGGAGATCGACCCCCACCAGCTCGATCTGGCCGCGATCCGGGAGGCGAGCGTCTTCTGGGTCACCGGCACCGGACTGAGCGAGGAGCCCAGCCGCACGGCCACCCTGAGCGCCCTCGCCCACCGCGCCAGGGCCGGCCACACGGTCTTCGACCTGGACTGGCGCCCCATGTTCTGGGCCGACCCGGACGCCGCCCGCCCCTTCTACGCCGAGGCCCTGCGCCACGCCACCGTCGCCGTCGGCAACCTGGACGAGGTGGAGGTCGCCACCGGCCACCGCGACCCGTACGCCGCGGCCCGCGCGCTGCTCGCGGCCGGGCCCGAGCTGGCCGTCGTCAAACAGGGACCCAAGGGCGTCCTCGCCGTCCACCGCGACGGCGACACCGCCGAGGTCCCGCCGCTGCCGGTGAGCGTGCTGAACGGCCTCGGCGCCGGCGACGCCTTCGGCGGCTCCCTCTGCCACGGGCTGCTCGCCGGCTGGGACCTGGAGACCACCATGCGCCATGCCAACGCCGCCGGTGCCATCGTCGCCTCCCGCCTTGAGTGCTCCTCCGCGATGCCGACGCCCGCCGAGGTGGAGGCAGCCCTGGACGCGGGGGCGGTCCGGTGAGAGCGGGCAGGGTCGGCGGGGCCGACCACACCGTGCCGTACGAGGACGGCGGCGGGTCCGGGCCCGCGAGCCGCGGCGGCCGCGGCCACGCCCACGGCGGACCCACCGTCGAGGTCGACGTCGCCGAACTCGTCCGCGTCCGCAGCCATCACCCCGAGGCGATCGCCGAGGCCGCCGCCCGCCGTGCGCGCCGGCCGCTGCTCGCCGAGACCGGGCGGCTGATGATCGTCGCCGCCGACCACCCGGCACGCGGCGCCCTCGGTGTCGGCGGCCGGGACCTGGCGATGGCCGACCGGGCCGACCTGCTGCGCCGGCTGTGCGTGGCGCTCGCCCGGCCCGGCGTCGACGGCGTCCTCGCCACCGCCGACGTCCTGGAGGACCTGCTGCTCCTCGGCGCCCTGGACGGCAAGGTCGTCATGGGCTCGATGAACCGCGGGGGACTGGCCGGCGCCCGCTTCGAGCTGGACGACCGCTTCACCGGCCACCGCCCCGAGGACATCGAGCGGCTCGGCTTCGACGCCGGCAAGCTGCTGCTGCGTATCGACTACGACGACCCCGGCTCGCTCGCCACGCTGGAGGCCGCCGCCCGTGCCGTCGACGCGATGGCCGCCCGCCGGCTGCCGGTCTTCGTCGAGCCGTTCATCAGCCGCCGTGGCGCCGACGGCCGGCTGCGCAACGACCTGTCCGCCGAGGCCGTGATCCGGTCGATCGCGATCGCCTCGGGCCTGGGCGGCAGTTCGGCCTACACCTGGCTGAAGGTGCCGGTCACCGACGACCCCGACGACATGCCCGCGGTGATGGCCGCCTCGACGCTGCCCGCCGTGCTGCTCGGCGGTGACGTCGGCGACGGCGACGACGACCGGGCCGCCGCGTTCGAGAAGTGGCACGGCGCGCTGCGGCTGCCCACCGTGCGCGGCCTGATGGTCGGCCGTTCCCTGCTGTACCCACCGGACGGCGACGTGGCCTGCGCGGTCGACGCGGCCGTCGCCCTGCTGCCGGGGCGACTGCCGTGATGCCCCCTGTCGTGACTGCCGGACGACTGCCGTGACGACGAATGCCGTGATGACGATTCCCTGCCCCGCGCCCCACGCTGCTTGTACGGTGCAGTCAGCGCCCGGTACCGCGGGTAGGGGAATCCCACCGAACGCCTCCGGCGCGGGAGGCCGCTTCGCCCTGGCAGGAGCGAAGTGCGAGCGACGACTCCCCGCCCGCTACGGCCCCGCGCCGGAGGTCCCCCACGGCCCTTCCCCCTCGCTCCGAACCCTCCTCATCCGTCCGCTTCCGCCCCGGTGTCCATTCCGACGCCCAAACGGCAGACAGAGTGTCGGGCGCGCTGCCCGCCCCGGCCTGCTGGGATGTACATGTGCCGCGATCGCGACCCGACCGTCGGCTCTCCCGGCACACGAGCACTACCCACGGCACGTCTCGACCCGACGCCGCCATCTGCGAAGGAGTAACTGGGCATGACGAAGATCGTCAACCACTGGATCGGCGGCAAGACCGCCGAGGGCACGTCGGGCACCTACGGTCCGGTCACCGACCCGGCGACCGGCGAGGTCACCACCAAGGTCGCCTTCGCGTCGGTGGAGGAGGTGGACGCGGCCGTCGCGGCGGCCCAGGACGCCTATCTCACCTGGGGCCAGTCGTCGCTGGCCCAGCGCACGACGGTCATGTTCCGCTTCCGTGCGCTGCTGGACGCCCACCGCGACGAGATCGCCGCGCTGATCACCGCCGAGCACGGCAAGGTGCACTCCGACGCGCTCGGTGAGGTGGCCCGCGGCCTGGAGATCGTCGACCTGGCGTGCGGGATCAACGTCCAGCTCAAGGGCGAGCTGTCCACGCAGGTCGCCACCCGCGTGGACGTCCACTCGATCCGGCAGCCGCTGGGCGTGGTCGCGGGCATCACGCCGTTCAACTTCCCGGCGATGGTCCCGATGTGGATGTTCCCGATCGCCATCGCCTGCGGCAACACCTTCGTGCTGAAGCCGAGCGAGAAGGACCCGTCGGCGTCGATGCGCATCGCCGAGCTGCTCGCGGAGGCCGGGCTGCCGGACGGCGTGTTCAACGTCGTGCACGGTGACAAGGTGGCCGTGGACCGGCTGCTGGAGCACCCGGACGTCAAGGCGGTGTCCTTCGTCGGCTCCACTCCGATCGCCCGCTACATCCACACCACCGCCGCCGCCAACGGCAAGCGGGTGCAGGCCCTCGGCGGCGCCAAGAACCACATGCTGGTCCTGCCCGACGCCGACCTCGACGCGGCCGCCGACGCGGCCGTCTCCGCCGCCTACGGCTCCGCCGGCGAGCGCTGCATGGCCATCTCCGCGGTCGTCGCGGTGGGCGCGATCGGCGACACGCTGGTGGAGAAGATCCGCGAGCGCGCCGAGAAGATCAAGATCGGTCCCGGCAACGACCCGGCGTCCGAGATGGGCCCGCTGATCACCAAGGCCCACCGCGACAAGGTCGCCTCCTACGTCGAGGGCGCCGCCGCCGAGGGCTGCGAGGTCGTCCTGGACGGCACCGGCTACACCGTCGAGGGCTTCGAGGACGGCCACTGGATCGGCCTGTCGCTGCTGGACAAGGTGCCGACCAGCGCCAAGGCCTACCAGGACGAGATCTTCGGCCCCGTCCTGTGCGTGCTGCGCGCGGACACCTACGAGGAGGGCGTGGCCCTCATCAACGCCTCGCCGTTCGGCAACGGCACCGCGATCTTCACCCGGGACGGCGGCGCGGCCCGCCGCTTCCAGCTGGAGATCGAGGCCGGCATGGTCGGCGTGAACGTGCCGATCCCGGTCCCGGTGGGCTACCACTCCTTCGGCGGCTGGAAGGACTCCCTCTTCGGCGACCACCACATCTACGGCAACGACGGCACGCACTTCTACACCCGCGGCAAGGTCGTCACGACCCGCTGGCCCGACCCGGCCGACGCCCCGGCGGGCGTGGACCTGGGCTTCCCGCGCAACCACTGACAGCCCCGCGTGACACCGGTGCCCCGCGCCTCCCGAGGGGAGGGGCGGGGCACCGGCGCGCGGTCAGTGGTGCTGCTGCCGCGCCTTGATGGCCTCGGTGAGGTCCCCGGTCTGCGCGGCGGGCGGCGCCGCGACGGTCGCCGTGGCGCCGAACTTCTCGAAGTCCATCGTGATCGACGCCCTGCCGAGCTGCTGCTTCACGCGCACCGGCAGGTCCTTGTCGCTGACCCAGACGTCCATGGTGATGGCGTCCACGCCGCCGGTCATGGAGCTGAAGAGGGTGTCGTCGCTGCCATAGGCCTGCCGGTACTTGCCCATGTGCGCCCGGTCGATGACGGCCTTGTAGTGGTGGGCGCGCTGCCCGTCGACGGTCTCGGTGCCGAGGTCGTCGACGTCGTTCGCGTACTTCAGGCCTCTCATGGAGGCCGAGGGGCTGCCGCCGCCGCTGCCGTTCATCGCCTGGGCGCCCTTGTCGCCGAAGAGCGCCGACGCGTCGATCTTCATCCACTCCTTGCCCTTGAGCGGGCCGGAGGGCTGCGGGTCGATGTCGTAGTAGTAGGCGCCGCCCGCGAAGATCATGCGGGTCTTGGGGGCGGCGTGCAGCTGCCGCATCCGGGCGGACTCGGTCGGCCGTTGCCGAGGTCGGTGGTTTCAACTGTGTCCGCCGACCCTATCCGGCCCCTCTGACACCGCCGACCTCGTCCCGCGCCCTCGGGGGACCTCCGGGGACGTCCGGATACCGGACGCGCTGACATTTTTTTGACACGTTCGCTTCGGTTCTCGTTTACCCCGGACGAAACGGGTGACGAAGGGGTGGCGGCTAGATGACCTTGGAAAGCAAGGTCACCTCACAAAGAGTCTTGCTGGTACCGCCAATAGGGCGTCACGGCCTGGGAAAGCGATGTCACGCAAGGTCTTCCGCAAGTGCGGAATCCGAAGGTAATCGGCCATTGACGTGACGGTTTTCGTCGGGGTTCCATTCAGCGCCGGGAGTGGATGACAACAGACGCAGACGATCCGCCGGAGGCGATAGCGCTCCCGCCCCCACCGCAGTCACACGAGTCGATCGGAACCGCCGCATGACCGACACGCTCCGTTCAGTCGAGAACGCCGTCCTAGAGGCTGCCTCAGAGGCCCCCAAGAAGCTCAAGCGCTCGATCGGAGTGGTCGGCGGCACCCTGCTGACCCTGTCCTGCGTCACACCCGCGTCCACGCTCTTCGTGATCGTGCCCGACCTGTTCTCCAGCCTCGGCACCGCGACCGCGCTGTGTCTCGCCATCGGTGCCCTGCTCTGCATCCCGATCGCCTTCTGTTACTCCGAGCTCGGCACCCTCATCCCCAGCGCGGGCGGCGAGTACGCGATCGTCTCCACCCTGGCCGGACGGCTCGCCGGCTGGCTGGCCTTCGTGATGTCGCTCCTCGTCGTGATGATCGTCCCTCCGGTCATCGCGATGGGCACCGCCGACTACCTCGCCCCGATCGTCCACCTCGACCCGTCCATGACGGGCGCCGGCGTCATGATCGCGGCCACCCTGGCCGGCCTGCTCGACCTGCGGGCCAACGCCTGGATCACCGGCATCTTCCTGGTGCTGGAGGTCGTCGCCG
The DNA here is from genome assembly GCF_055583185.1 of Streptomyces sp. NPDC104814. Lineage (NCBI taxonomy): Bacteria > Bacillati > Actinomycetota > Actinomycetes > Kitasatosporales > Streptomycetaceae > Streptomyces > Streptomyces sp. NPDC104814. The sequence continues at coordinate 297,762 of NZ_JBVJOL010000008.1, forward strand.
CCGGAGTCGTCGCCCTCCTCGGCTTCGCCCACTCCCAGCGCGGCGCGGGCAGCCTCGTCAGCTCGCTGCAGGTGGCCGGCGAACACGCCCACGTCAGCCCCGTCACCGGCATGATGGTCCTCTCCGGGCTCGCCATCGCGCTCTTCGCCACCCAGGGCTTCTCCACCGCCATCTACCTCTCCGAGGAGCTGGAGAACCCCCGCCGCAACGTCGCCCGTACCGTCCTCGCGACGCTGGCCATCTCCAGCGTGGTCATCCTGGTGCCGGTCGTGGCGATCACCCTGGGCGCCGACGACCTGAAGACCCTGAGCGGCGGCGACATCAGCAGCATGGTCATCGCCTGGTCCAACTCCGCCGTCGGCACCTTCGTCAGCCTGTGCGTCGCCCTCGCCATCATCAACGCGGGCATCGTCATGGTCATCCAGAACTCCCGTGTGCTGTTCGCGTCCGCCCGCGACAAGGCGTGGCCGTCGCCCGTCAACAACGCCCTGTCCAAGCTCGGCCGGTTCGGCTCCCCCTGGGTCGCCACCCTCGTCGTCGGCGTCCCCGGCGCCTTCCTCTGCTTCGTCAACCTGGACACGCTCTACGGCGTCACCGGCGTCGCCGTCACCGGCCTGTACCTGCTGGTCGCCATCGCCTCGTTGCTCTGCCGCCGCGGCGCCCACGCCGGCCGCTCCGCCTGGCGCATGCGGCTGTGGCCGGCCATGCCGATCCTGCTCATCGCCGTGCTGCTGTACATCCTGGTCGAGCAGGAGCCCTCGTACCTGCTGTGGACCGGCGGCATCACCGCCGTCGCCACCCTCTACTGGGCCCTGTACTTGCGCCCGCGCCGCGACACCCGCTGGCTGGTGTCGATCCCGGAGGACGCCGAAGAGGCGGCGGTCGCGGCGGACGCGGCTGCCTGACCCCACCCGGCCCGCACCGAACGAGGAGGCGGCGTACCGCGACCTCGGTACGCCGCCTCCTCGCGTACTCCCGCGGGAGGGCGCCGCCCTCGGCCCCTGGGCTGCCGCCGTTGTCAGCGGCGCACCGTACCGTTGACGCATGGATCTTCGCGGGCGCATCCCGAAGGGTGTGCGAGGGCTGCTGCACGGACCCCGACGGCTGCTGGCCGCCGGGGCCGCCCTCGTCGTGCTCGCCGGAGCCGGCACCTGGACGGCCGTCGCCTCCGACACCCCGGCCCCGGTGCACCGCACCGACCAGGTGCTCGCCGTCGACGGCGAACACCTGGACACCTCCTGGTTCACCGCCGGAGCCCCGGGCCGCCGCCCCGCCGTCCTGCTGGGGCACGGCTTCGGCGGCAGCAAGGACGACGTACGGCAGCAGGCCGAGAACCTCGCCCGCGACGGCTACGCGGTGCTGACCTGGTCGGCACGCGGCTTCGGCAGGTCGAGCGGAAAGATCGGGCTGAACGACCCGCGCGGCGAGATCGCCGACGTCCGGGCGCTCGTCGACTGGCTGGCCCGGCAGCCGCAGGTGCGCCTCGACAAGCCCGGCGACCCGCGCGTCGGCGTCGCCGGCGCCTCCTACAGCGGGGCCACCGCCCTCCTCGCCGCCGGGTACGACCGGCGGGTCGACGCCATCGCCCCGGCGATCACCTACTGGAACCTCGCCGACGCCCTGTTCCCTGGCGGCGTGTTCAAGAAGCTCTGGACGGGTGTCTTCTTCTCCACCGGCGGCGGCTGCGCGAAGTTCGAACCCGAGCTATGCCGGATGTACCAGCGGGTCGCCGAGACGGGACGGCCGGACGCAGCGGCACGGCGGCTGCTCGAAGAGCGCTCCCCCTCCGCCGTCGCCGGCCGCATCAAGGTGCCCACCCTGCTGGTGCAGGGGCAGAGCGACTCCCTCTTCCCGCTCGGCCAGGCCGACGCCGCCGCGCGCGCGATCCGGGCGAACGGCGCCCCCGTCGACGTCGACTGGATCGCGGGCGGCCACGACGGCGGCGACCTCGAGCCGGGCCGCGTCCAGAGCCGGGTGACCGACTGGTTCGACCGCTACCTCAAGGGCGAGCGCAGCGCCGCCACCGGGCCCGCCTTCCGCGTCACCCGCACCGGAGGCGTCGACTCCACCGACGGCACCGCCCAGCTGCGCGGAGCGAGCGGCGACACCTACCCGGGCCTGCGCGGCAGCCCGCGCGCCATCCCGCTGACCGGAGGCACCCAGCGCGTCGACAACCCGGCCGGCGCCTCCCCGCCCGCCGTCTCCGCCCTGCCCGGCCTCGGCGGCGGCACGGGCCTCGGACAGCTCTCCTCCCTCGGCCTCGGCGTCTCCCTCGACTTCCCCGGCCAGTACGCCGCCTTCACCTCGGCCCCGCTGACCCGCGACCTCACCGTCACCGGATCCCCGACGGCCACCGTGCACATCACCTCCACCAGCGACGACACCGTGCTCTTCGGCAAGGTCTACGACGTCGGACCCGGCGCCGCCCGCCCCGTGCTGCCCGCCCAGCTCGTCGCCCCCGTCCGCGTGGAGGGCGCCCGGCGCGGCAAGGACGTCACCCTCACGCTCCCGGCGATCGACCACGAGGTGCAGCGCGGTCACCGGCTGCGCCTGGTCCTCGCCTCCACCGACCTCGGCTACGCCTCCCCGGCCGCCCCGGCGACGTACACCGTCTCCCTGAAGGGCGCCCTGAGCGTGCCCACCGCGCCCGGTGTGACGACCGCCGCCGCGCCGCTGCCGTCCTGGGTGTGGTGGCTGCCCCTCGCGGGCGCCGTCGCGGCCCTCGCCCTGCTGCTCACCGCCCGCCGCCCCACCTCGGCCCCGGAGCCCGATCCCGCCCTGGCCGACGTGCCGCTGCAGATCACCCAACTGAGCAAGAAGTACGCCCGCGGCCAGAGCTACAGCGTGCGCGAGCTGTCCTTCCGGGTGGACAAGGGCCAGGTGCTCGGCCTGCTCGGGCCGAACGGCGCAGGGAAGACCACCACGCTGCGCATGCTGATGGGTCTGATCCGGCCCGACGGCGGGGAGATCCGGGTCTTCGGGCACGCGATCCGGCCCGGCGCGCCGGTGCTGTCCCGGGTCGGCGCGTTCGTGGAGGGCGCCGGCTTCCTGCCGCACCTGTCGGGCCGGGAGAACCTGGAGCTGTACTGGCGGGCCACCGGCCGCCCGCCCGGCGACGCCCACCTCGACGAGGCCCTGGAGATCGCCGGCCTGGGCAGCGCCCTCGACCGGGCCGTGCGCACCTACTCCCAGGGCATGCGCCAGCGCCTGGCCATCGCCCAGGCCATGCTCGGCCTGCCGGACCTGCTCATCCTGGACGAGCCGACCAACGGTCTCGACCCGCCGCAGATCCGCGAGATGCGCGAGGTGATGATCCGCTATGCGGCCGCCGGCCGCACGGTGATCGTCTCCAGCCATCTGCTGGCGGAGGTCGAGCAGTCCTGCACGCACCTGGTGGTCATGGACCGCGGCCGGCTCGTGCAGGCCGGCGAGGTCGCCGCGATCACCGGCTCCGGCGACACCCTGCTCGTCGGCACCGCCGCCCCTGTGCAGGGCGTGCTCGTGGAGAAGGTCGCCGCGCTGCCCGGCGTCGCCTCCGCGGTCCGCGCGGAGACCGGACTGCTGGTGAGACTCGGCGCGGACGGCACCGCGCAGGCCCTCGTCGCCGAGCTGGTCCGGCTCGACGTCCCCGTGACGTCCGTCGGCCCGCACCGCCGCCTGGAGGACGCCTTCCTCACGCTGATCGGAGGTTCCGCATGAGCACGCTGACCGAGCGGGGCGCCACGGCCTCCGGCTACCGTCCCGGCCGCACCCTGCCCCTGCGCGTGGAGCTGGTCCGCCAGCTGCGGCGGCGCCGCACGCTCGTCATGGGCGCGATCCTCGCCCTGTTGCCGTTCGTGCTGGTCGTCGCCTTCGCCATCGGAGGCGACCCGAGCGGCCGCAACGGCCGGGTGACGCTGATGGACACGGCCACCGCGTCCGGCGCCAACTTCGCCGCCGTCAACCTGTTCGTCTCGGCGGGCTTCCTGCTGGTCGTCCCGGTCGCCCTGTTCTGCGGGGACACCGTGGCCTCGGAGGCGAGCTGGTCCTCGCTGCGCTATCTGCTGGCCGCGCCCGTGCCCCGCGCGCGGCTGCTGACCTCGAAGCTGCTCGTCGGGCTCGGCCTCAGCCTCGCCGCGATGGTGCTGCTGCCGCTCGTCGCGCTCGCCGTCGGCACCGCCGTCTACGGCTGGGGACCGCTGCAACTCCCCACCGGCGGCGCCCTCGACGCCGGCACGGCGGCGCAGCGGCTCGCGGTGGTCGTGGCCTACGTCTTCGTCTCCCAGCTGGTCACCGCGGGCCTCGCGTTCTGGCTGTCGACGCGGACCGATGCCCCGCTCGGCGCGGTCGGCGGCGCGGTCGGGCTGACCATCGTCGGCAACGTCCTCGACGCCGTCACCGCCCTCGGTCACTGGCGTGACTTCCTGCCGGCGCACTGGCAGTTCGCCTGGGCCGACGCCGTCCAGCCCCGCCCGGAGTGGTCCGGCATGATCCAGGGCAGCGCCGTGTCGGTGACGTACGCGCTGGTGCTGTTCGCGCTGGCCTACCGGGGCTTCGCCCGCAAGGACATCGTCAGCTGACCCTGCCGGTGGCGCTCACGTGCAGCGTCCGGACAAGACGAACGGCGGGCCACCGGGGGAAACCCGGTGACCCGCCGTCTCGCGGAGGCGATGCGTCGGATCAGCCGTTCTCGGCGAGCACCGAGATGTCGTCGAGGACGTGCGACAGAGCGTCGTCGCCCTTCGCCTGCGTGGAGTTCTCGGCGCACTGCTGGTACTGCGGCGAGGACAGGACCGGGATGTCCTGGACGCCGACGTTGACCAGGGCGAGGATGTTCTGGACGTCGGCCTTGGCCGGCAGGCCGATGCAGGGCTTGTTCAGCGAGCCCTGGACCAGCGAGAGCTGCGGGCTCTGGTCACCGAACGTGGCCGAGTTGCCGAACTCCGACTTGGCGCCGTTGCCGCTGGCGGACCAGGTGCCGTCGCCGTCACCGTGGGCGAGGGCCTGGGGAGCGGTCGCCGCCGTCACACCGGCGAGCGTCGCGGTGAGAGCCGCGGTGGCCCACAGCTTCTTCATGTTCTTTTCCCTTCGAAAAAGCGGACTCCAGGGGAGGAGCTGCATGATCGTCAACGTTCGGGAGGCCGCCCGGGTTGCGGCTTGTGCCCCGATTGGAGTAACGCACTCCGGCGTGGCTCACGCGCCTCACCGGTGAACCCGGCGAGCAACCTCCGGTACGACGAAGAAGCGAGCCGCCGGGGGGAACGGCGGCTCGCTGAGGGCCGGCGGGGCCGGCCCAGGACTCGACGGGGCGAGCCCGATGCCCGGGAGGGACCCGTCAGCCGTTCGAGGCGAGGACCGCGAGGTCGTCGAGGACGTGCGACAGCGAGTCGTCACCCTTGGCCTGCGTGGAGTTCTCCACGCACTGCTGGTACTGCGGCGAGGACAGGATCGGGATGTCCTGGACGCCGACGTTGACCAGGGCGAGGATGTTCTGGACGTCGGCCTTGGCCGGCAGGCCGATGCAGGGCTTGTTGAAGGAGCCCTGGATCAGCGCGAGCTGCGGGCTCATGTTCCCGTAGGTGGCCGAGTTGCCGAACGACTGCGTAGCGCCGTTGCCGCTGGCGGACCAGGTGCCGTTGCCGTCGCCGTGCGCGAAAGCCTGGGGCGCGACGGCAGCGGAGGCGCCGACGACGGAGGCGGCGACCGCGGCGGAAGCCAGTACCTTCTTGATCACTTGCTTGTCCCTTCTGAAGAAACCCCGTCACCGGAGCGTCCTGGTCAACTCCCCATGGCGGGCTAGGTTCCTGCCATTCACTCCGATGGCCCACAGTGCGGAACCGGCTCGGCGACCCGTTCCGCGCGCATTTCCGTGAATGCCGCGCCGCCGAACGCGCCGATCGGGTGAAGACCCGCAACCATTCCCCTTCCGCCGGGTTGATGCGGGGGCAGGAACACGCGTCTTGGCCAGGTGCCAGGAAAGGAAAGCGAAATGCTGAAGAAGGCAATGGCCGCGGTGGCGGTCGCCGCGTCGGTCGCCGGTGTCACGGCTGCGGCAGCCCCCCAGGCGCTTGCCACCGGCGACGGCAACTCCACGTGGTCCGCGAGCGGTAACGGCGCCCACGAGTCGTTCGGCAACTCGGTCACCAAGGGCAAGATGAGCCCGCAGGCGACCCTGGTCCAGGGCTCCGTCAACAAGCTCTGCGTCGGCCTGCCGGCCAAGGCGGACGTCCAGAACATCGCCGCGATCATCGCCAACGTCGGTGTCCAGGACATCCCGGTCCTGTCCGCCCCGCAGTTCCAGGAGTGCGCCGAGAACTCCACCCAGGCCAAGGGCGACGACCCGGCGTCCCACATCCTGGACGACATCTCGGTCCTCGCCGCGAACGGCTGACCCACGCCGTCCACCTCGCGCCGCGGCCGTCCGCACTCCTCACGCGGGCGGCCGCGGCGCGGTCCGCGCGGCCGTGTCGGCCCGGGACATTTCCCTTTTTCCGCCGTGGCGGCGCGGCGTTCTCCTTCTTCTTCCCGACCGTGCTGCGGTCCGGCAAACGGGTTCACACAAGATGCCCGTGTGTTCATCTGACAAGGCGTTCGAGTGAATTACCCGGCGACACACGTTCCGTCGGTTCAGCGAATGTCTATCTCTCGTTCTGCAGCCTGCAGGTCATGGTGCGAGCCGTTCCGACTGCGCTCGCTCGGTTCTGCCCGAAAGGGCCGGCCGACACGGTGCATGACCGCAGAGAAGGGAAATTCCATGAAGAAGTGTGCCGCTGTCGTCGCCGGCCTGGTCCTGGCTCTCGGCGCTGCCGCCCCCGCGTTCGCCGACGGCGGCGCGTCGGCCGAGGGTGCCGCCGTCAACTCCCCGGGCTTCCTGTCCGGCAACGTCGTCCAGGTGCCGATCAACCTGCAGGCCAATGTCTGCGGCAACAGCATCAACGTGATCGGTCTGCTCAACCCGGCGTTCGGCAACGTCTGCGTCAACGACTGACGCTCAGGACATCTCAGCCGCTCGGCTGTGACAAGGCCGGCCTTGGACCACGGCTTCACTGTGCCAAGGCCGGCCTTTTCCTACCTCTCCCAGCAGGAAGACCACGAGATTGCGACAGAGCCTGAGCAGGGGAATGGTCGCTGCCGCCGCCGCGACGAGCATTCTGTCCCTGTACGGAAGTCCCGCCCTCGCCGACGCGGATGCGGCCGGCGTGGCCCACTACTCGCCGGGCGCCCTGTCCGGCAACAGCGTCCAAGTCCCGGTCGAGGTGCCGCTGAACGCCTGCGGCAACTCCATCGACGTCATCGCCGCTCTCGACCCGGCGTTCGGCAACTCCTGCGCCAACGCCGCGCGCTCCCACGCGCCGCGCGCCCACACCAGGTCGTCCGACGACGACGGTCACGGCGACGACTTCCCCGGCGCCGGTGTGCACGTCCCGGGCGGCGTCCATGTCCCGGACATCCCGGGCGTGGGCCACGGGCACTCGTCCGGCGGCGGGCACGACGAGACCTCCGGCGGGGGTTACGGCGACACCCCGGGCGGCGGGCACGACGACACCCCCGGCGGAGGGTACGGCGACACCCCGGGCGGTGGACACGGTGACCACTCCGGCGGGGGCTACGGCGACACCCCCGGTGGCGGATACGGCGACCACTCGTCACCGCCGCACACCACGCCGCCCCCGTACACGAGCCCGCCGGTGACGACGCCGCCTCCCACGACGAGGCCGCCGCACACCTCGCCCCCGCCGCACACCTCACCGCCCCCGCACACGAGCCCGCCGGTGACGACGCCGCCTCCCACGACGAAGCCACCACACACCTCGCCCCCGCCGCACACCTCACCGCCCCCCACCACGAGGCCGCCGCACACGTCGCCTCCGCCGCACACCACGCCCCCGCACACCACCCCTCCGCCGCACACGACCCCGCCGTACAGCACTCCGCCCGGCGGGGAGCACGGTGGGCACGGGCACCACGGGCATCACCACCCGAGCCTGCCCGAGACCGGTAGCGCCGCCATGCTGGCCGCGTCCGGAGTCAGCGCCGCGCTGATCGCCGGCGGCGTGATCCTGTACCGACGGGGCCGTTCCGCGTCTCATCGATGACCCCTTCGGCCTTCGGCCCCGCACCTCCCCGGTGCGGGGCCTTCTCGTGCCCGGGCCCCGCCCGTCACCTGTGCGGGGGAGTGCCTCACCCGGACGCGGCGGCACGGTGGCAGATCGTCCTCTCGTATGACTGAGTGTCAGTAACTCACGGCGTGTCAGCCGGCTCCGGCCGACGGCGCGGGAGCGGAGAGAGGAGCAGGCATGGCCCCACAGCAGCGACGCGCACGGTGCCGGCGGACGGCGGTCCTCGCGGCCGTGGTCGCCGCGTCGGCGGCCCTGGCCCCGGTCCCCGGCTTCGCCGCCGGCCCCGTCCGGCCCGGCGACCCGCCCGCTCCCGCTCCGGTCACCGCGGCGTCACCGGCCGCCCCCGCCCCGGCGCCGTCCTCGGCGGCCCCGCCCGCCACGACGACGCCCCCCGCACCGCCCGCCACGACGGTGACCGCTCCGGCCCCGCCCGGCGCGTCGAAGAGCCCCGAACCGGTCGTCCCCGCCTTCGGCGCCTACCTCGACTACGGGCCGCTCGGGGTGGCCCGGATGGCCGCGCTCAGCCAGTGGCTGGGCGGTGCCGAGATCCGCGTCGGCCACACCTATCTGCCGGGCGACCGCTGGCGGAACATCGAGGGGCCGCCCGGCTTCCTCGACGTCTGGGCGGACTGGCGGCGCCAGAAGGCCGACCGGATGCTCGTCCTCAACGTGCCCATGCTGGAGCGCAACGAGGAGGGCGTCCCCGACGCCGAGGTCCGCCGGATGCTCCGGCAGGGCGCCGCCGGGCAGTACGACCACCACTTCCGCAGGCTCGCCGAGCGGCTGGTGGAGCTCCAGGTGCCCGACACGGTGATCGTGCTCGGCTGGGAGATGAACGGCATCACCTACACGCACCGCTGCGGCCCCGACCCCCAGGCGTGGAAGGCGTACTGGCAGCGGATCGTCACCGCCATGCGGTCGGTGCCGGGGCAGCGGTTCCGCTTCGACTTCACCCCGAGCCGCGGCCGGGACGCGGTGCCCTGGACCGAGTGCTACCCCGGTGACGACACGGTCGACATCGTCGGCATGGACGCCTACGACCAGCCGTCCGGGATGCCCTTCGCCGAGCAGGTGCGCGAACCCTACGGCCTGCAGGCGCACGCCGACTTCGCCAAGGCCCACCACAAGGCGATCTCGTTCCCGGAGTGGGGCCTGTTCCGCAACGGCGACAACCCGGAGTACATGCGCGGCATGCTCGCCTGGATGGCCGAGCACAAGCCGGTGTACAACACGCTGACCGACTACTGCCCGCACGGCGTCTGGCAGTGCTCCGGCAACCCGCGCGCCGCCCAGGTCTACCGGTCCGTGCTGTCCGGCCAGGGCCACCCGGCCACCCCGCAGCCGACCGAGCCCACCACCCCGGTCACGCCGGTCACACCGCCCACCGTGCCCACCGCGCCGTCCACACCGGTCACCCCCGAGCCCCCGACGACGCCGAAGCCGTCCAAGAGCTGTTCGCCGCTGGACCTGGGCGACTGGGTGGAGTACTGGCTCGGCGGGAAGCTGTGCATCAAGGTCGACTGGTTCACCCGCCACCGCCAGGGGGCGCCCCGCTAGGGTGTCCCGTCGATCAGGCCGTCACCCGCGGCGCCGCAGCAGCTCCTTGGCGCGGCGCCGCGCTGTCGCCTCGCCGAGCGCCGCCGCGAGCAGCGGCGCCGTACGCCGGCGGGCCAGCAGCAGCCGCTGGTTGACGACCGGTTCGGGACGCCAGTGCCGCTTGTACGGCTCGTCGCCGCGCAGCAGGCTCAGCGTGCCGGGCGCGCGGGCGTGTCCGGCGCAGGCGTCCAGCAGCATCACGGCCACGTCGGCCTTGCGCTCGCGCAGGGCGGGATGGGCGCCGTACAGGTAGCCGCCCGTCAGGTGCGGCGAGCGCAGGGTCAGGTCGACGGCCACCACCTCCTCGTCCAGCAGGAACTCGGTGACCACGGCGTCGCCCGAGCGCACCATCGCCCCCGCAGCGCGCGCCAGATGGTCGCGGAACCGCGGCAGCAGGTGCTCGCCGGTCACCCCGCGGTCCTGCCACTGCAAGCGGTGCAGCCGAAGCAGGCACTCCACCGCCTCCGGCACCCGGTCCGCGTCCACGCTCCGGCGCCGCACGCCGAGCGCGTCGAGCCTGCGCAGCTTGGCCCGCACCCGCTGCTGCGCCTTCGCCGAGGGCAGCCGCGCGACCAGGTCGCCGAGCGGGACGGCGGGCAGCTCCAGGCACAGGGAGTCCGCCACCCGCCGCCGGGGGCCGGGCCAGCGGTCGTGGACGGCCTGCGCCGCGCCGCCGGGCCGCACCTCGCGCAGGTCGATCAGCGCGGTGCGGGCGGCGTCGGCGAGCAACCCGGTCAGGGCGGTGAGCGCGGCGTCGGCGTGTGCGTCGTCCACCAGTACGTCGCCGTAGTCGGAGATCGCCCCGCCCAGCGGCACCAGCGCGGGCAGCGGCCGGTGCACGGCGGTCAGCGGGGCCGCGGCGACCAGATCGGCGCCGTGCCGCACCAGCAGCAGCCGCAGCCGGCCCGGACGGCCGTACGACAGCCACCAGGAGTGCAGCCAGGGGTGGGTCTGGAACGGGGTCGCGGTGGAGCAGCGCCGGTGCAGCCGGGTCCAGGCCGGCCCGAGGGCGGCGAAGGCGGCCTCGTCGGTGACGACCTCGGTGGCGTACCGCGGCGGTGCCTGTGCGGGTGCCAGGGTCACAGCGTGCCCTGCGCTTCGGCGGCCAGGGCCGGGCCCGGCACGGACGCGGGGCGCGCACCGGCGGCGCCCTCGCCCTCGCGGCGCGGGCGGACCAGCAGCGCGAGGCCGCCGAGCAGTCCGCCCGCACTCGTCCCCACCAGCGTGGTGAGCGCGGCGGAGGCCGAGGACGGCTCGGACGGCTTCAGGGCGCGGGCGAACTGGCGGAGTTCGACATGGGTGGTGCCCTTGTTGTCGTCGGCGTGCCGGGTCAGGGCGCGGGCGACGGCGTTGGCCATGTCGGCGGCCAGGGCGGGCCGGGAGGAGGTGGCGGTGACGGAGACCATCGGGGCGTCCGGTGAGGTCGCCGTCTGCACGCTGCCGCGCAGCTCCGCCGCCGGCACGCCGGCCGCGCCCTGGGCGTCGCCGAGCACCGCGAGCTGGGTGGCGACCCGGCCGTAGGCCTGCGCGAAGCCGAGCGCGGACGCCGGGTCGGCCTTGTCGGTGGGGACGGCCACGACATAGGCGGTCGCCGTGTACTGAGCGGGTGTCAGCACGCCGTACGCCCCGCCGGCCAGGGCGCCGGTCAGCGCGCCGGCCGCGAGCAGCGCCCACGGCGGCAGCGCCCGGGCCCGGGCGAGAAGGGGACGGCGGTGGGCGCGGGCGGGGGTGTCGGTCATGACATGCCGGCTTTCTGCGCGGGTGCGGTGCGTGACGGGGTGGAGGTGGCGGTGAGGGCGGCCGTGTACACGTCCATGAGCCGGGCGGCGCTGCGGCCGATGGCGTAGTGGCGGGCGGCCTGCGGGACGGTGTGCCGCACGGGTCCGCGGGCGCGGACCTCGGCGATGGCCGCGGCGAACTCCGCGGAGCCGCCCGTGACCTTGCGGGCGCCCGCCGCGGTGTGCGGGGGCAGGTCCTCCAGGGCCGGGCAGGAGGCGTACAGCACGGGCAAGCCCGAGGCGAGGCCCTCGACGACGGCCAGGCCGAACGCCTCCTCCGCGGACGGTGAGACCAGGACGTCCATCGCGCTGGCCAGCGACGGCAGGTCCGGGCCGGGGCCGCCGTCGGGCAGGGCGGGCCGTTCGCCGGTGAACAGCACCCGGTCGGCGACTCCGGCCTGCCGCGCGGCGCGGCGCAGCGACGGCTCCTGCGGGCCGCCGCCCACCAGCAGCAGCCGGCAGTCGCCGGGCAGGCGGGCGAACGCGCGGATCAGGACGTCGAAGCGTTTGCCGGGGGCGAGCCGCCCGATGCCGCCGACGACGTAGGCGTTCTCCGGCAGGCCCAGGTACCGGCGGGTGTCCAGCCGGCGCAGCGGGTCGAAGCGGAAGCGCTCCACGTCGATGCCGTTGGGGACGACCGCGACGCGGGCGGCGGGCACACCCCACCGGTCGAGCCGTGCGGCGACCGTCGGGGAGACGGCGACGGTCGCCGCCCCGAGGCGCTCACCGGCCAGGTACAGCGCGCGTACCCCGGCGGACAGCGGGCGGCCCTCCATCTGGGTGTCGCCGAGGGAGTGCTCGGTGGCGACGACCGCCCGCACCCCGGCCAGACGCGCGGCGATCCGGCCGTACAGGCAGGCCCGGTACAGATGGGTGTGCACGAGGTCGTAGCCGCCCGCGCGGATCACCTTCACCAGGCGGGGCAGCGCGGCCAGGTCGCGGTTGCCGGCCATGGCGAGGTCGATGACCCGCACCCCGTCGGCGACCAGGCCCGCGGCGACCGGGCCGGGGTTGGTCAAGGTGACGACGTCGCACGCGACGGGCAGGTGCCGCAGCAGCAGCCGCAGTTGCTGCTCGGCGCCACCGACCCCGAGACCGGTGATGACGTGCAGGACCTTCAGGTGCGCGGCCTGCACGTGCCCGGCCTGCACGTGCGGGGCTTTCCTGTGCGGGGCCTTCATCGTGCTCCTTCCCGGCGCGAGGCCGGCGCGCTCGTCGTACCCGGCGCATCCGGCTTGCTCGGCTGACTCGGCTGGCTCGGCGCGAGCGGCCGGCGGCGCAGCCGGTGCAGCCGGTGTTTGAGGAACAGCCGTACGGCGGTGTCGCGCTGGTCGACGTGGACACGGGGCAGCGCGTGCGGACCGGTCAGCGCGCCGGGGTCGATGGCGCAGGCGTAGCTGTATCCGGCGCTGCGTACGGCGGCCACCGCACGGTCGTCGACGGCGCCGTAGGGATAGCAGAAGCCGCGCACCTCCCGGCCGGTGACCTCGATGAGCAGGGCGCGGCTCGCGGCGGTCTCGGCGCGCAGCGTCGCCTCGTCGGCACGGGTCAGGTCGACGTGGGTGAGACCGTGCGAGCCGATCTCGACGCCGGCCGCCGCCGCCCGCCGCACCCCGTCGGCGGTCAGCAGCGGCTTGCGCGGGCCGAGCGGGTCCCAGGCGTTGTCACCGCCGAGCCGGCCGGGCAGCACGAACAGGGTGGCGCCGAAGCCGAAGTGGCGCAGCAGCGGCAGGGCGTGGTCGACGAAGTCGGCGTACCCGTCGTCGAAGGTGAGCCCGACCAGGCCGCGCCCGGTCCCGCGGGCGCGGGCGGCGAGCAGGTCGGCCAGGGACACCCCGCGCAGCCCGTGCCGGCGCAGCCACCGGAACTGCGCGGCGAGCCGGTCGGGGGTGACCGTGATGCGGTAGGGGTCGTCGCGGCTGTCGTCCACCGAGTGGTACATCGCCACCCACGGGAAGCGGCCCGGTCCGACGCGGACGCCCCGGGTGGAGTGCTCAACGGGTGCGGCCATGCGTGATCCTCCGTGTGACGGTTCGTACGGAGCGGAGTGCGGGGGCGCAGCCCTCGGCGCCCAGCGCGAGACAGAGCAGGGCGAACACACAGGTGACGGTGGCCCCGCCCACGGCCAGACCCGCCACCGCCGACTCCGGGCGGCTCGCCGCGAACGCCCCGGCCGCCGTAGCCGCCACCGCCGCCGTGAGCGGCCGGATCAGCTCGCGCAGCACGCGCGGCACGCGGACCGGGACGCCGAGCGCACCGGCCCGCGCCAGCAGCAGCGCGGCGGTCACGGTGATGCCGCAGGCGTTGGCCGCGGCGATGCCCCGCACCCCCCAGGGGCCCACGGTCGCCGCACCCAGCCAGCAGGTCACGGCGATTCCCGCGGCCATCGCGGCGACCGGGTACCAGGTGGCGCGGCCCGCCGAGAAGTACGCGCGCACCAGCACGCCGACCAGGGTCTGGCCGAGCAGCCCGAGCGCGTACACCCGCATCACACCGGCCGTCGCAGCGGTGTCCCGGGCGGTGAACGCGCCGCGCTGGAAGAGGAGTCCGACGATCTGCGGGGCGCAGGCCCAGGCGACCGCGGTGCCGAGCAGGACCAGGCAGGTGGCCAGCGCCAGGTCCCGTTCCACCCGGCCGCGGGCCCGCTCGGTGTCGCCGTCGGCCAGGGCGCGGGCCACCACCGGGAAGGTGACCGTGCACAGCATCACCGACAGCGTCATCGGGATCTGCGCCACCTTCTGCGCGTAGTTCAGGTGCGAGATCGCCCCGGCCGGGAGGGCGGAGCCGAGGTAGCGCTCGATCAGCACCTGTGACTGCCGGCACAGCGCGAACAGCAGCACACTGCCGAGCAGCGCCAGCGCCACCGGCTGCGCCCCGGCCTCCTGCCCGACGGCCCCCTGCACAGCCCTGTGCCGCCGCAACTGCCGAACCAGCGAAGGAAGTTGTACGACGACCATCAGGCAGCCGCCGACCGCGACACCGGCCGCGGCCGCCCGCACCCCGAACCGGCCGCCGAGCAGCGGCATCACCGTGATGATGCCCGCGTTGTAGGCCACGTAGATCGCCGCCGGGGCGGTGAAGCGGCGGTGCGCCCGCAGCAGGGCGCTGCAGTACCCGGCGAGCCCGAAGCTGAGCACGCAGGTCGCCGTGAGCCGGGTGCAGTCCGCGGCGAGCGCGGGGTCGGGCAGACCGGGGGCGAGTACCTGTACGACGTAGGGCGCGGTGGCGATCAGCAGCGCGCCGGTCGCGGTGAAGGCGAGCGCGAGGCGGGGCAGGGTGGCGGCGAGCAGCGCGCGCACCGGATCGCCGGGCGCGCCCCGCGCCCGACGCGCCAGGGCCCGGCTGAACGCAGGCACCAGAGCGAACGCCAGTCCGTCCTCGATGAGCAGCGTCGCCGCGAACTCCGGCACCGTCCAGGCGACGAGGAACGCGTCCGTGCCGCTCCCGGCGCCGAACAGCCGCGCCAGCGCCTGGTCGCGCACCAGCCCGAGCAGCGCCCCGGCGACGGAGAGCGCGGCGGTGACGAGCGCGGCGCGGGCCAGGAAACGCGAGGAGACGGGGGTGAGGTGGTCGCCGGAGGAGTCGTGGGGCGCCGTCGCGGGCGGGGGCAGGGGAAGGGCCGCGGACACGGGTGGGTGCGCGTCGCCGGCCGGGACCGGGGGACCGGCCGGAACCGGCGGACCGGTGCGAGGGGTGCCGGGAGGGGTCACCGTCATCGCGGGACCCCCTCCCCGCGGGCGGTCCCCGTCCGGCCCGTGGCCTCTCCGCGGCCGGTGGCCTCTCCCCGGCCGGCGGTCTGCCCTCGGCCGGCGGTCTCCGCCAGTGCCCACCACGCCGTCAGGCCCAGGCACACCGCGGTCAGGACCGTCGAGGGGCCGCCGATGTCGGCGTACGCGAAGTCGACGAGCTGCCACAGCAGCAGCCCGCAGGCGACCAGCGCGCAGTCGAGGGCGGGGTTTGCGTGCCGGCGGGTGCGCAGCAGCCCGCGCACGGCGCACACCAGCAGCGCCAGCCAGCCGCCGGCCAGGGCGAGCAGACCGAGCAGGCCTTGTTCGCTCAGCACCAGCAGGTACATGTTGTGCGGGGACAGCAGCGGCTGCCGGCGGAAGGCGGCGCCCGCGCCCTCGGTGTCGCTGCCGGAGGACAGGGCGAGGGAGGCGTGCGCGTCCCGGTGCTCCGGGAAGCCCTTCAACCCGACGCCGGTCAGCGGCTGTTCGCGCCACATGTCCACGGCGGCCGCCCACAGGGTGTACCGGTCGGTCACCGACTGGTCCGGCGCGTCGGTGACCCGTGTGATGCTGCTGATCCGCTCCTGGAGCATCACCGAGCCGACGCCGAGCCCGCCCACCAGGACCACGCCCGCAGCCACCACGGCCGCCGCGACCTTCAGCGCCCGCCGCACCCCGGCCAGCACCAGCTGTACGGCGCAGGTCACGGCGGTCGCGATCCACGCGCCCCGGCTGAAGGACA
The DNA here is from genome assembly GCF_055583185.1 of Streptomyces sp. NPDC104814. Lineage (NCBI taxonomy): Bacteria > Bacillati > Actinomycetota > Actinomycetes > Kitasatosporales > Streptomycetaceae > Streptomyces > Streptomyces sp. NPDC104814. Next base: position 313,705 of record NZ_JBVJOL010000008.1, read on the forward strand.
CCGCGAGCGGCAGCAGCAGGGCCACGGCGCACACACCGGCGGCCGTCCGGCGTCGTACGTCCGCGTGGCCGAGCGCCAGGCCGACGGCGGTCACCAGGCCCAGGGAGACCACGGTGGCCATGCCCATCACGTCCTGCGGGCCGAACGTGCCGACGGCGCGGACGTCCTCGCCCTGGTAGGAGGCGCCGGTGGCGGTGAGGTACTGGTGCACGCCCACCGCCCCCTGCCACAGCGCGAGCCCGACCAGCGCCCAGGCGAGCAGCCGCGCGTCGCGCCGGTCCCGGACCAGCAGCAGGACCGCCGCCGGGACCAGGACGAAGACCTGGAGGTAGCGGCCGAGACCGGAGATCCCGGCACCGGCCGAGGCCGCGTGCAGCGCCGCGAGCGACACCCCGGCCACCGGCATCCCGAGCACCACCGCCGCCGTACGGGACAGGGGGCGGCGCCGCTGCCGCAGCAGCCGTACGACGCACACCAGGACCACCAGCGCGGACACCGCGTCGGCGGGGCCCGCGCCGCCCTCGGCGTCCGGGTTCTGCGGCAGGGCGAGCAGGGCGAGCACGGCCACCACCGCCCACACCGGTGACATCGGCGGGCGCAGCGGCTGCGGCAGGGCGATGCTCATGGGGGGTCAGCTCCCGCTCGGGCGCAGCAGCGCGGCCGCGGTGCGCAGCAGGATGCACACGTCCTGCCACAGCGACCAGTTGTCGATGTAGGCGTTGTCGAAGCGGGCCCGGTCCTCGATGGAGGTGTCACCGCGCAGCCCGTTGATCTGGGCGAGCCCGGTCAGGCCGGCCGGCATGCGGTGACGGGCGGCGTAGCCGGGGTGGGTCTGGCTGAACCGGGCGACGAAGTACGGGCGTTCGGGGCGCGGACCGACGAGGCTCATGTCGCCGCGGAAGACGTTCCACAGCTGCGGCAGCTCGTCGAGGGAGGTGCGGCGCAGCACGCGGCAGAAGGGGCTCATCTGCCTGTCGTCGGCCACGCTCCAGCGGGTGGCGGCCTCGTGCGCGTCGGCGGGCCGGTGGGTGCGGAACTTCAGCAGCGTGAAGGGCCGCCCGTCCTTGCCGATCCGCTCCTGCCGGAACAGCACGCCCGGCCCGCCGGTGATCCTCAGCACGGCCGCGCACACCAGCAGCACCGGACCGGCCGGCACCAGCAGCGCCCCGGCCACGGCGAGGTCCAGCAGCCGCTTGCCCGGGCTCCGCCTCGGGGCGCCCAGCTGAAGCCGGCGGCAGGCGAACCCGGCGAGCTGCTCCCGGGAGGCGTACGACGGGCAGTCCGCGTCGAGTTCCCACACCGTGCAGCCCGACTCGGCGAGCGCCCGCAGCAGCGGCCCCTGCGGGGAGCGCAGCGCCGGGTGGACGGCGAGGACGTCCCGTACGCCGTGCCGGAGCAGTGCCCGCCGTACCTCCTCGCCGGTGGTGAGCACGGGCAGGCCCTCGGTGCCCTCGGGGTGCTCGGCGACCACGCCCACCGGGCGCACCCCGCAGCGCGGGTGACGCAGCACCGCGGCGGCCACCCGCTGCGCGGCCGGGGCGGGGCCGACGACCAGGGCGGGGCGGGGACGGCGCAGCAGTGCGGCGCGGCGCCGCCCGTGCACGGTGGCGCGGGCGGCGCAGGCGGCCACCGACTGCGCGGCCACGCCGAGCAGCAGGACGCGGGCGGGCAGCGCGTGCTCCGGACGCAGCGCGGCGACGGCGGCGGCGAGTGCCAGCCAGCCGACCGCGATCCGGGCGCAGACGGCGGGCAGTTCGTCCAGCACCCCGGTCACCGGCCGGGAGCGTTGCGGGCGCAGCAGCAGCGTCACCGCGAGGAGGGCGGTGGCGGCGAGCGGGTGGTGGGGCGTCCCGGCGAGGGCGAGCGCGCCGGTCAGCGCGGCGAGCGCGTCGGCGGCGAGCAGCGGCAGCGGCGAGGCGGGCCGCGCGGGCGGCCGGCGCAGCGGGAACCGGAAGCCGTCGGCGGGCCGCGGCCTGACCGCGAGGGGCGCGTACGGCTGCGCGCCGGGCGGGGGAACGGTGCTTTCCGCGGTCACGAGTGGATGGACTCCCTGCACTCGGAGGGCACGACGCGGGATGCGGGCCGGCCGCCGAGCAGCGCGCGGTAGACGTCCGCGATCGCCTCGGCGGTGTGCCGCACGTCGTGCGTGGACAGGACGTGACGGCGTCCCAGCCGGCCGAGCGACGCGCGCAGCGACGCGTCGCGCAGCAGCGCGGTGACGGCGCCGGCCAGCGCCGCCGGGTCCGCGGGGGGCACCAGGCCGGGTCCGGCGAGGGCGGCCGGCAGGCTCTCGCGGGCGCCGTCCACGTCGGTGACCACCACCGGCCGTTCGCAGGCCATGGCCTCCAGCGGGGCCAGCGCCATGCCCTCCCAGCGCGAGGGCAGCACCACCAGGTCGGCGGCCCGGTACCAGGGCAGGGGGTCGGCGACGGCACCCGGGAACAGCACGGACCGCGGGGCGCGGGCGCCCAAGGACGCCTGCTCGGGTCCGTCGCCGACCAACGCCAGCCGGGCGTCGGGAAGTTCGCGGACGACGGCGTCCCATGCGTCGAGCAGGACGTCCTGCCCCTTCTGCCGGCACAGCCGTCCCACGCACACCACGAGCGGGCCCGCCGTCTGCTCCTGCGGCAGCAGGGCGGCCCGTGCGGGGCCGGCGCCGCCCGGTTGGAAGCGGTCGGTGTCGATGCCGTTGGGCACGACGGACCAGCGCCCGCGCACCCCGGCGCGCTCACCCCGCGCACGCTCCGCCTCGCTCACGCACACCACCCGGGAGGCCCAGCGCGCCCCCCATCGCTCCCAGGCCAGCGAGAGCGCGCCCACCGGCCCGCCGACCGCCTCGAAGGACCAGGCGTGCGGCTGGAACACCGTCGGGATCCGCCCGCGCACGGCCAGCCGCCCGGCGAGCCCGGCCTTCGCGCTGTGCAGGTGCACCACGTCCGGGTCCGCGTCCGCCGTCAGCCGGGCGAGGCGCCGCACCTCGGGGCCGAGGCCGGGGCCGGGCGAGCGGGTCGCGGGCCAGGGCCGCACCTGTGCGCCCAGCGCGCGCAAGGCGGCGGCGAGGGGGCCCTCGGGACAGGCCACCGCCACGTCGAGACCGGCGCCGAGCTGGGCGCGCGCCAGGTCACTCACGACCTGGGCGACCCCGCCGTCCACGGGCTGCGTGACATGCAGGACCCGGGCCCGAGGGGCGGTGGCTTGCTGGTGCATGGCGCGGTTTCCTCGCTCACGGATGGTCCTCGTCACGGGCGGGAACGCGTTGGCTGCCGGTCGTCGGCGGCGACGAAGAGCGCGTCGGCCCCCGCCGCGTCCCGCTGGGAAACGAGCCGGCGGGCCGGCTGGTCACCACCGCGCCGCAACCCCTTGGCCAGATCGAACGCATGGGCGGTCCTGTTCGCACAGGTGGTCGGAGGGCTCACCCGCCGGAGGTCTCCTGTCGGGGGCCTCGGCCGGTGCCTCGGAGGTCCGCAACTCTAGTTGCCAACCGGACTAATCCGGTGAAATGCGGCATGTGTGTCGGAACCGTGAAGCCGGGGGGCGGGCGCATCACTCCTTTGGCGGCACAACTCCCGGCGGCGTCAGGCGTTGACACAGCGCCGGGCAATCGCCCGGGTGTTTTGTTTCAACCCCAAGGAGCACCTCTCCATGTCGCGTATCGCGAAGGGCCTGGTCCTGACCTCCGCCGCCGTCGCGGCCGTCGCCGGCGGTGCCGGTGTGGCCGCCGCCGACGCCGGCGCGGGTGCCGCCGCTCACGGTTCGCCCGGCGTCATCTCGGGCAACGTCGTCCAGGTTCCGATCCACATCCCGATCAACGTCTGCGGCAACACCGTCGACATCATCGGCCTGCTGAACCCGGCCTTCGGCAACACCTGCGTCAACGACTGACGTCGTTCGCACCCCGACCGGCCGCCCTTCCGCGAGGAGGGCGGCCGGTCCGCGTTGTGGGGTCCGTTGCGTGTCCCCCGAACGGGGGGACGGGGCAGGCCGTGCGCGTCACGGCTCGGCCCGGCCGTCCGGGCGTCTCACCAGGGCGGACGGCGGCGCTGCGGCGAACGGGTGGTCACCGTGCGGATTCGATCGGTTGCGCGACGCAGTGGCCGCTCGCACGGTGGGAGCACGACCCTTCGCACATCGAAAGGAACCCCCATGCGTGGTCTGTCCGTCCGGCGTGTCGCGTCCACCGCACTCTGCGCCGCCCTCGCCCTCGGCATCGCCGCCCCTTCCGCCCTGGCGGCCGACACCGCCCCCGAGGGCCACCGTGCGGCGTCCCGGGCGCCCGCCCCCGACGCGGACGGCGTGCTCGACCAGGTGGCGGGCCTGGGCGACCTCGGCGCGCTGCTCAAGCCGGTCACCGACCTCCTCGGCAACCTCCTCGGCAACGGCACCGGCCAGCTCGGCGCCGACGACGCGGCCGACCTCACCGGCACCGTCCAGGACGTCCTCGCCGAGGTGCAGGCGGACCTGCCGTCGGCGACGAACGTCTCCTCCACGGTCACCACCACCCCGGGCACCACCACCCCGAGCACCGCCGCCACGCCGAGCACGCCGGCCACCGCGGCCACCCCCGCGACGACCACGTCCGGGCACACGGACGCCGCGCTCGCCGACCTGCAGAAGGCCGTCGACGCCCTGGTCAAGGCCACCGGCTCGGCGGACAACGCCCAGATGGGCCCCGCCACGAACGGCCTCGTGACCGGCGTGGTCAACCTGGTCAACGCCACGCTGACGGACAGCGGTCTGTCCACGTCCGGTCTCACCGGGCTGACCGACGTGCCGGCGGCCACGACCCTGCCGGCGCCCCTCCCGGCGACGCCCGCGCCGTCGGCGTCGTGAGTGACGGGACGACCGGCGGCCCTCCGGGGATCTCATAGGACGTTGAGAAACGCCGATGAGACACCCCCTTCCTTCGGGTGGCATTCCGGGTGCGCAGCAGAAAGTCACTGCGCACCCGGTTTCCGCGTCCCGCGCGAGTCGTTGGGCACGACGTCAGAATTCCCTGAGGCGACCTGAGTTGCCGAAGAGAGGAACACGATGAAGTCCCTGAAGGCTGCAGCGGTCGTCGCCGGGTCGATGGTCCTCGCGGGCGCCGCCGCCCCCGCGTTCGCCTACAACAACTCCGACCTCACGCCGACCAGCCTCAACGGCGCGCTGAACACCCTGGCCAAGGGTGACGTCGGTCTCGCGGACGCCATGCCGCTCAAGCACCAGTCGGACGCGCTGGACACCGAGAACAAGGACTCCGCGCTCAGCGCGCTGAACGGCGCCACCGCCACCGTGAACAAGAGCGGTCTGCTGGGCGGCCTGCCGCTGGGCGGCTGAGCCTGCGCCGGAGCCGAGGGCCGGTCCCGCCGTGCCGGGTGCGAACGCACCCGCCCGCACGCGGAACCGGCCCTCGGTCGTGTCCGCGAGGCGCTGTTCGAGGCGCGTCCCTCGATCGTGTGGAGCACCCCCCGGCCGTCGTCCGGTCGGGTGAGCGCGGGCCGGGCGGCGGCAGAACCCGCCGATATGGTCGCGCGGTGACCTCAACCTCAAGCGAAGCCCCGTTCCGCGCCGCCGACCTGGGCACCCTCGTGATGATGCCCTGGAGCGGCGAGGCCCCCGACGGCGCCGACATGCCCTACCTCCTCGTCTACTCCCTCGGCGACACCGCCGACGGACCCGAGGGGACGGCCGCAGCGGTGGAGCGGCTGCTGCGCGACAAGGGCCTGCCCGTCGGCGGCGACCTCGTCGACGGCAACACCCGGCCCAGCCTGCCGGTCACCCTGCTCGTCGAGTCCGGCGCCGCCGTCGTCACCCTGCACCCGCTCGTCGCGCAGTGCGCCCCGCCGCCGGAGTGGCTCGCCGCGGCCGCCGAGCGCGGTTACGCCTACCTGGTGTTCACCACGCGCGCATGGCCCGAGGCCGAACCCGGCAAGAGCGTCGAGCCGGAGGCCCTGGCGGAGTTCGCCGGCGCCGAGGAGACCCTGCGGGCCGCCGCGCACCTCGTGCTGCCGGTCCGCAGCGTGCGCCGCTGACCCCCGCACACCCTCCGGCACCGGTGGGACAGACGGGTGAGCAGACAACGATCCCGTCCTACTACTGCGGCAGCCGGGCGAATTGTGCACTGCCGGCGAATCCCGGCTCGTTGAGCGGTACGCACGCCCGGGGCCTGTCGTTTGGATCAGGCCGGCTGTGAGGTGCGGTGCGTCTCGGCCGACCCCAGACCCCGCGACGCCGGAATGATCCAGACGACAGGCCCTGGCCCCCGAACTCGTGAAAGGGCCCGTACCCGACATGAAGCCGACCACCCGAGGAACCCTCGCCGCCGTGCTCACCTGTGTGGCCGCCGCGGCCGGCGCAGCCCCCGCCGCCGCGGTGAACGCGATCCCCGTCCCCGTGCCGCTGAAGGGCGCGGAGAAGGCCCTGCACATGGAGCTGCCCGAGGTCGGCGGCGAGGTGCCGCTGCCGAAGCCCGGCACGCCCGAGGGCCCGCGGTTCGTCGAGGGCCGCCTGCTGCCCGAGCGGGTGCTCCCGCCGCTGCCGCTCACGGCCGGACTGCCCGGTGCGGGCCTGCGCGCGCCGCTGCCGCACCTGCTCGGTGACGACTTCGACCACCTCGGCCTCCAGGCGCCCTCCTCCGACCTGCGCACGCTCGGCCCGGGCCTGGACCTGGACGCCCCGCTCACCGCGCCCCACCCCGGCAGGGCCGGCCTTCCGCAGGCGAAGCTGCCGGAGGTGGGGGTGATCGCTCCGGTGCTGCAGACGGTGCCGCAGGCCGCCCTGGGGCTGGGCTCCGGACTGTAGCGGGCAGGGCGGGACCGGGGCGCCGCGGCCCCGGTCGCTGCCGCGCGGTGTGGCTCGCCGGGCCCGGGTGGAGACGTTCCGCCCGGGCCCGCCGCCGTGTCGTACGCGTGCCGTATGGGCCGGATGGGCGCCGAGCGGTGACCCGGGCGGGTGCCGGGCGGTTAGCGGTGTCGACACAGCGGAGCGAGCTGTCGGCGGCCGGCAGGCCCCGTCGCCGGCGGCCCGGAGCGGACGAGGAGCACAGCATGGTCGTGAGCATCGGCCAGGTGGCGGCGGACGGCGAGGGTGTGGCGGTGCCGGCCAGACCGGGGCCCGCGCACGGCACCCGGCGGGAGGTGCTGCGCGGACTGCTCGTGCCGGCGGTGGCGCTGGCGTTCACCCCGGCACTGGCCGCCTGGCCGCGGCACTCGGCGGACGGCGGCGAGGACACCGCGTTCGACGAGACCTACCGGGGCCGCCGCATCCAGGGCGTGAAGCTCGCCGGTGCGCGCACCTTCGGCACCGGTCAGTGGCAGGTCACCGTCGACGGACGCCCGCTGCACCTGATGCGCCGGGCCGACGGCACCTGGCTGAGCATGGTCGACCACTACCGGTCGTACCCCACGCCGCTGGAGGCGACCCGGGCCGCGGTCGACGCCCTCGGCCCCGACCAGCAGCTGCGCGCGACCCCGCTCGATCACGGAGGTCAGGGCGGGTCCGGGGGCCACGGGGAGCACGCGGGGCGGGACCACATGGGGGGAGACCATGGCGTACACGCGTAAGGACGTCAGCACGTTGACCGCCGCCGAGAAGCGGCGGTTCGTCCGCGCGCTGCTGGAACTCAAACGGCGCGGCGAGTACGACGACTACGTGCGGATGCACATCGAGTACTACACCTCCGACGGCGAGGACGGCCTGCGGACGGCGCACATGGCACCGTCCTTCCTGCCCTGGCACCGCAAGTTCGTGCTGGAGCTGGAACGGGCGCTGCGCCGGATCGACGACTCGGTGACCGTGCCGTACTGGGACTGGACGCGCCAGCGCGGCACCCGGTCCCTGCCGTGGACCGACGACCTGCTCGGCGGCAACGGGCGCAGCGGGGACCAGCAGGTGACGACCGGGCCGTTCGCCTACCGCGAGGGCAACTGGACGATCAAGGAGAACGTCACCGACGGCCGGTTCCTCACCCGGGACCTCGGCCGGGCCCGCGACCCGCTGGAACTGCCGACGCGCACCGAGCTGGAGGCGGCGCTGGACGACCCGGTGTACGACGTCTCGCCGTGGGACTCCACGGTCACCCGGGGGTTCCGCAACAAGCTGGAGGGCTGGGGCACCGGCCGCGGCAGCGCGTCCTGGCACACCCACAACCGGGTGCACCGCTGGGTGGGCGGGGTGATGCTGGGCGGCGCGTCCGTCAACGACCCGGTCTTCTGGCTGCACCACGCCTTCATCGACCTGCAGTGGACGCGCTGGCAGCAACGCCACCGCGGCGCGGCCTACCAGCCGGAGAGGCCGCCGGCCCGGGGCACCGCGCAGTACCGCAGGGTCGTGGCCCGGTACGAGAAGCTGCCTCCGTGGGACGTCACACCGGACTCGCTGCAGGACGTCAGCCGGATCTACCGGTACGTCTGAGGCGCGCGGCCACGGGGAGAGCCCCGGCGCTCGAGGTGCCGGGGCTCTCGGGGAGTTCCGCGGAACTCGGGGGGAAGGCGGGTGCGGCGGCGTCAGTTGCCGTAGCCGCCGCCCTTGCCGTCGTCGTGGCCGCCGTGGTCGCTGACGTTGGCGCAGGTGTTGCCGAACGCCGGGTTGAGCAGGGCGATGATGTTGACGGTGTTCCCGCACAGGTTGATCGGGACGTGGACCGGCACCTGGACGGCGTTGCCCGAGACGACACCCGGCGAGTCGATCGCGGCGGCACCGGCCCCCGCGTCCGCCACGGCCAGACCGGCTCCGCTGAGCACCAGGGCACCCGTGCCGAGGGTGGCGGCGGCCGCCTTCGCGATGCGAGACATCACATCTCCTTCTGAATCGGTGAGCGCGGCGGCGGATCGTCCGCCGCACTGCCCGTTCAACGCGGCTGCTGACGCGGGGTCACGGCGTATCCGCCCGCGTCACCCTTTTTGAACAGGGAGTTCCGGCGGACGGCGGCACGGCAGGCGGGAAGTGCGGGGCGGGGACGGGGGGCGGCGGGCGCCGTCACGGCAGAAGGCGTACCGGGGAGCCGTCCAGATAGGCCGCGATGTTCTCCACGGCCTGGCCGTAGTACGTGCGGTAGTTGGCCCGGGAGACGTAGCCCAGGTGGGGGGTGGCGAGCAGGCGGGGAGCCGTGCGCATCGGATGGCCGGGCGGGAGCGGCTCGACGTCGAAGACATCGACACCGGCGCCGGCGATACGGCCCTCACGCAGGGCGGCGAGCAGCGCGTCCTGGTCGACGAGGGCCGAGCGGGAGGTGTTGATCAGGTAGGCGGACGGCTTGAGCAGGGCGAGTTCGGCGGCGCCGAGCAAACCCCGGGTGCGTTCGCTCAGCGCGAGGTGGACGGAGACGAAGTCGCTGCCGGCGAGCAGCTCCTCCTTGGAGGCGGCGCGTTCGACACCGACCTCGTCGGCGCGTTCCCGGGTGAGGTTCTGGCTCCAGGCGCTGACCCGCATCCCGAACGCCAGCCCGACCTGGGCGACACGGCTGCCGATCTTGCCGAGGCCGAGCAGGCCGAGCCGGCTGCCGTGCAGATCGGCGCCGACGGTGGACTGCCAGGGGCCGCCGGAACGCAGGGCGGCGCTCTCCTCGACGATGCCGCGGGCGAGGCCGAGGAGCAGCGCCCAGGTCAGTTCGACGGGCGGGGTGGAGGAGCTGGCCGTGCCGCACACGGTGACGCCCTGCGCGGCGGCCGCGGCGTAGTCGATGACGCTGTTGCGCATCCCGGAGGCGATCAGCAGCCGCAGCCTGGGCAGGCGGGTGAGGAGGGAGGCCGGGAAGGGGACGCGCTCGCGCAGGGTGACGACGATCTCGAAGTCGGCGAGGGCGGCGGCGAGATCGTCCTCGTCCGTGAAGTGCGTGTCGAACGGGACGACCTCGACCCGGTCCGCGACCGGTGACCAGTCGGCCAGGCCGGTGGCCACGTTCTGGAAGTCGTCGAGCACGGCGCAGCGCAGGAGCACGGTTCTTTTCCGATCATGGTGTCGGCGTCATGGCGTGCTCATGCTAATGAGGGGCGCTGGTCAGCGGTCCCGGACCGGCCCGGGGAGGGAGGCCAGCCACGTGAGGAGGATCTCGTTGATCTCCTCGGGGCGTTCCTGCTGGATCCAGTGGCCGCAGCCGTCGAGGAGGTGGGAGGAGACCAGTCCGGGCAGCGTGACCGCGTAGGCGTCGATCGCGTCGGCCAGCCAGGTGGTGGAGGCGTCCAGGGTGCCGCCGGCGAACAGCGAGGGCTGGGTGAGGGGAGCGCCGTGGAGGGCGGCGAGATCCTCCCAGTCGCGGTCCATGGCCCGGTAGCGGTTGAGGGCTCCGGTGAGACCGGTCCGCTCGAACTCGGCAGCGTAGAAGTCGAGATCCCGCTCGGTGAGCCACCCGGGCAGCCGTCCGGTGGGGAAACGGTCGCGCAGGGTGCCGCCCTCGGCGACGAAGTGCGGGTCCGGGGCGCCGGCCGGGGGCAGGGTGTCGCCGGACAGGGCGGCGTAGAAACCCGCGAGCCAGCCGCGCACGTCCGGCTCGATCTCGGCCTCGGCGCGGCCGGGCTGCTGAAAGTAGGAGACGTAGAACTCCTCCTTGCCGCCCATCGCGGCGAAGACGTCACGCGGGCGCGGGCCGCCGGGCGGGGTGTACGGCACGCTCAGCATGCCCACCGCGCGGAACACCCCGGGGTGCAGCAGAGCGCTGTGCGCGGCGATGGCGGCGCCCCAGTCGTGGCCGACGACCACGGCGGACTCCTCGCCCAGGGCACGCACCACGGCGACGTTGTCCTCGACGAGCTCGACCATCCGGTACGCGCGCGGGTCGTCCGGCTTGGAGGACCGCCCGTACCCGCGCACGTCGACGGCGACGGCCCGGTACCCGGCGCCGGCGAGCGCGGGCAACTGACGCCGCCACGAGTACCAGGACTCCGGGAACCCGTGGACCAGCAGCACCAGCGGGCCGGCGCCCTGCTCGACGAGATGGATGCGGCCGGCGGGGGAGGGGACGGTGTGGTGGGTGGCGGGGGAGGGGACGGTGCGGTGGGTGGCGGGCGAGGGCGGCTGGGCCATGGTCTCCTCCGGGGGTGCTGGGGTGACACTCGGGCGGGCTGCTTCACCGCCGATCATCCGGGGGCCGGGGCGCGGAGACGAGCGCATTTGCCGGTCCGGCAAACCCGTCGGGAAGGGGCCGGGTACAGCCCTGCGCGGGGGGCCGTGAAGCCGCCGTACACCCAACCGTTCGAGCGATGGTTCTTGTAGGAACGCACGAACCTCCCCTCTCAAGCCGCTCTCGTTTCATGGTTTCAACGCCTGTCTGAAACAGGCCTGTTGACGATGTACTCCTCGGACAAGCCGAACAAACGAACGGGGAAAACCTTGTCCGAGAAGCTGCCCGGACGTCAGATCGAGATCTCCTGGCCCGACCTCGGCATCACGGTCACCGCCGACCTTGACGACCGCAACCCGGCACTCGCCGACGCCCTGTGGAACTCGCTGCCCTACCAGAGCCTCCAGGGCCACGCCCTCATCGCGGGGGAGCACCTCTATCACGTGGCGCCGATACCCACCCTGCTCCACACCCCCCACTCCACCCGCATCCCGGACCGGCGCGAAGCGCCCAACGGCACCGTGTTCTGCTCCGGTCTGCAGCACCTGGGCATCAAGTACGGCACCCTGACCGAGCCGATGCCCGCCACGCCCGTCGGCCAGATCCGCGAGGCGGACATGCCCGGCCTGCTGGAAGCCGGCGCCGCGATCTGGGACGCCGTCTACTCCACGAAGAAGCAGATCCACGCCGAGGTCCGCCGCGCGGGCGAGCCGGGCGGCCACCGCATCCCGATGCTCCACGCCACCAACCCGACCGCCGACCAGCTGATCGCCGACATCCTCGCCGAGACCGAGAAGATCTGGCTCGAGCCCCCGGCCGAGCTGGACGGCCTCCACCAGGGCATCATCCCCTCCCGGGCCGGCAACTTCGGGACCGTCCTGCCCACCCTGCTGTTCGTCAACGGCGAGACCCGGCCCCTGGGGTACGCGGCCTACGGCGGACTCGTCCGCGCCGCGGTCCAGGACATGCCCATGGACTCCCTCGTCCACATGACCCGCCTCCTCGTCGGCGTCCCCGCCGAATTCCTGGGCTACTGCGGCCTGGAGAAGCTGTGGGCGTTCACCCAGCGCTTCCTCGACGTCCTCGACGACCTCGACCGCGCCGACTTCTACGCCGTCACCAGCCAGATGGCGCTCTACATCAACTGCCTCGGCGGCTGGAACCTCCAGCTGTACCCGTGGGAGACCGGCGACCACCTGCGCCAGCAGGACGTCACGGCAGGCGCGTAGCGATGCCCGGAGCGCGGTCCGCTCCGGTACCCCGTCGCACCGCCTGAACCCACACCAGAGGAGAAGCAAGACCTTGAGCGCTCTTCCTGCCCGCGCTGACGCCGTCGTCATCGGCGGGGGAGTGATCGGAACTTCCGCCGCCCACCACCTCGCCGAAGCCGGCGTGGACACCGTGCTGCTGGAACGCGGCAACCTCGGCGGCGGGGCGTCCGCCCACACCGCGGGCATGGTCCGCACCTACTTCCCCGGCAACCCCGACACCGGGCGCCGGGCCGTGCGCAGCCTGAACGCCTATCACCGGTTCGCGCGCGACACCGGGGTCCCGCTCGGTCTGAAGCGGCTCGGGTTCATGGTGCTGTTCACCGACGAAGCGCAGATCGCCGACTACGAGGCCGACCGCCCGGCTCAGCAGGACGCCGGCGTCGAGGTCGGGCTGATCGGCGCCCGCGAGGCCTGCGAGCTGAACCCGCTGATCGCCGAGCGGGCCGTCCTGGCCGCAGCCTGGGCTCCGGAGGCGTACCACGTCGACGGCCTCGACATCGTCCGCGGCTACGCCGCCGCCGCCCGCAACCACGGTGCCCGTCTGCTCACCCACACACCGGTCACCGGCATCGACGACGACAACACCGTCCACACCCCGCGGGGCAGCATCAAGGCGGACAGCGTCGTGTGCACGGCCGGGCCCTGGTCCGGTGAAGTGGCCTCCCTGGCATCGGTGGAGCTGCCGCTGACGCCCCACGCGATGGAGATGCTGCTCACCGACGTCCCGCCCGCCGCGCAGCGCGAGATGCCCATGACGATGCACGCCGGCTCCGGCCTGCGGATCCGCTCATGGAAGGACCGCATCCTCCTCGCCATGGGCGCGCCCAAGGCCGGCGAGGCACGGGAAGCCTGGCTCGGCCGCATCTCCGGCCACCTCGGCACCCTGTTCCCCGCCCTGGACGGCATCGGACTGCATCGCGCGTGGACGGGCGACTTCGACGCGAGCCCCGGCAACACCGCCTTCATCGGCGAACACCCCACCCGCCGCTTCCTGTACGCGGCCGGATTCACCGGCGCCGGCCTGTGCCAGGCACCCGCGGCCGGAGAAAAGCTCCGCGATCTGCTGATCGCCAAGTAGCCCCATAACCGGAAAGAATGCCGTGATTGTTCTTGGATGTAATGGTTTCAGTCGGGTGTCGGAGTTCTTCTCCGAACGCTTCGGTGCGACCGGCATCAACAAGCATTACCTCTTGGGTCACGACGCCGCCGCCGCACTCCTGATGAACGGCCGCCTGGTCGCGGCGGTGGAGGAGGAACGCCTCAACCGGGAGAAGAAGACCACCGACTTCCCCGCGAAGGCGATCGCCTGGTGCCTGGAGGAAGCCGGGATCACCTTCGACGACGTCGATCTGTTCGCCTTCCCGTGGAACTGGTCCACCCAGGTTCTGAACGAGATCCTGGACGGCATCCGCACCTCGCCGCTGCCGCAGCCCGCGAAGACGAACCTCATGGCCGACATGGCCGACCTGTTCGACGAGATCGTCAGCCCCGAAGCGATCCTCGCGGACTTCGAGGCCCGCACCGGACACCGTCCCGACCCGGCCAAGGTCCGCTTCGTCCCGCACCACCTGGCCCACGCCACGACCGGCTACTACCTCGCCGGCATGAAGGACTCCGCGTTCCTCGTCAGCGACGGCCGCGCCGAACGCTTCTCGACCCTGACCGGCGAGATCCGCGACGGCCGGATCACCGTCTTCGAGGACTCCGTCACCGGGTCCGAGTACTCGATGGGCACCCTGTTCTCGGCCATCACCCGCTTCCTCGGCTTCGTCCCCAACAACGACGAGTACAAGGTGATGGGTCTGGCCGGGTACACCGACCCGCCCACCCCCAACCCGTTCGTCGACCGGCTTCTGCGGCTGCACGACGACGGCCGCTACAGCTTCACCAAGCCCCTGCAGACCGACGACCCGCACAGCCACGACGCCCTGTTCGAGGAGTACTTCGGGCCCTTCGAGGACACCCTCGCCTACCAGGCCAACGTCGCAGCCGCCGCGCAGCAGATGCTGAACGTCGCGACCGCCCACCAGGTCCGCCACCTGGAGAAGAAGACCGACCTCGACCGGCTGCTGTTCGAAGGCGGCGTCGCCCTGAACTGCCTGAACAACACCCCGCTGTTCGAAGGCTCGCGCTTCACGGACATGCAGGTCAGCTTCGGCGCCTCCGACACCGGCATCACCATCGGAGCGGTGGCCCACGCCTGGCTCAACCACCCCGACACCGGCCCCGCGAGCATCCTGGCGGCCGCCGCCCCCGTCACCCCCTACCTCGGCCCCGCCTACGACGACGCCGCGATCGAGGAGGCCCTCGAAGCGTTCGGCGACCGGATCGTCGTATCGCGGCTGGACGACGACGAGGTCGTCGAGCAGGTGGCGAAACTGCTGACCGAGAAGGTCGTCGTCGGCTGGTTCGAAGGCCGCATCGAGCACGGGCCACGCGCGCTGGGGCACCGCAGCATCCTCGCCAACCCCGGCTTCCCCGACATCAAGGACATCATCAACACCCGGGTCAAGCACCGCGAACCCTTCCGCCCGTTCGCTCCCCTCGTCCTCGAGGAGCAGGCGCCGGAGGTCTTCGACATGGGGCGCAAGACCAGCTCCCCGCACATGACGTTCGTCTTCCCGGTCCGCGAGGCGTACCGGGACCGCATCCCCGGCGCCGTGCACGTGGACGGCACCTCTCGCATCCAGACCCTGACGGACGAGGGCACCCCCCGACTGACGGCGCTGCTGCGGAGGTTCACCGCGCTGACGGGCACGCCCTGCCTGATCAACACGTCGTTCAACGTCGCCGGCGAACCCATCGTCTGCACCCCCACCGACGCCCTGAACTGCTTCCTGGGCACGGAGATCGACTACCTGGTCCTCGGAAACCACCTGGTCGCCAAGAACGCGTCGTAGCGGCCTGGAGTCCTGGCGAGCTGGCGTCCTGGCGCCCTGATGTCCTGGCGTCCTGGGAGCCCTCGAAGGCCTGGAAGTCCCGAAGCCCTGAAGCCCTGGGGCTGACCGCCCTGGGGCTGACCGCCCTGAAGTCCTGAAGCCCTAGAAGAAAGAGCAGCTCGTGCCGATCCAGCGCAAGCACACCATGTACCACTCCACCATCCTCGACGCCGACCCGGACACCGTATGGGCGACCATCCGCGACGCCATGCAGATCCTGGAGATCGTCTCCCCCGGCGACCTGGACGTCCACCGGGACGTCAGCTGGGTGGAGGGAGGCTCGGTCGAAACCGTCCCCGCACGGTACGACTTCAAGCTCACGCTCAGCGGCAAGGTCGTCCAGCAGGAGATCGCCGCCCGCGACGAGATCAACAGGACCCAGTCCTACCGGGCCGTCGCCCCCACCAGCGGTGTCGCCAGCTACGAGGCGACCATCCGGGTGTTCCCCATCACCAACGACCCGGCCCGCAGCTTCTTCGACTGGTCGCGGATCCTGGAGATCGCCGAGGACGCCGACCTGAACGTGGTCGAGGGCATCATCGAGATCATGGAGAAGCAGACCGACTGCGTACGGGACCACTTCGCGCAGACCGCGAAGTGAGGGACGTGACGACGCTCGTCCTGCTGCGGCACGGCGAAACCCTGCTCACCCCCGAGCGGCGGCTCTCCGGCAGCGGAGGATCCAACCCGGGACTCTCACCTGCCGGACGCCGCCAGGCCGGGGCGGCGGCGGACGCCCTCGCCCGCCGCGGCGGCATCGAGGCGGTCGTCACATCACCGTTGCGGCGCTGCCGGGAGACGGCCCAGCCGATCGCCGCGCGCCTCGGCCTGAACGCCCAGGTCGACCGGGACCTGCGGGAAGCGGACTTCGGCGCCTGGGAGGGCCTGACCTTCGGCGAAGTCCGCGAACGCTACCCGGACGACCTGAGCGCATGGCTCGCCTCGCCCGAGGCTCCCCCCTCGGGCGCGGACGAGACCATGCAGCAGGTCATCCGCAGGGTCGCCGCCGTACGAGACGGTCTGCTGGCCCGGTACGCCGGCGCCACGGTCCTGGTGGTCTCCCACGTCGTCCCCGTCCGCACCCTGCTCCGCCTCGCCCTCCAGGCCCCACCGCACAGCCTGTTCCGCATGGAGGTCGCGGCAGCGTCCCTGTCGACGGTCACCTACGCGGAGGACGGCACCGCGACGGTCCAGACCCTGAACGACACCCACCACTTGCACTGACCCGCCTCGCCCGGGGGCCCGGCACACCTGCACGAGGTGCGCGCCGGCCCCTCAGGCGTACGGACGCTCCCCGGGTATGTCGTCGTGGGGGGCGCCGAGGGAATCTCCAACCTCATGTGCCCATGTGCCCACGTGCCAGTGACGTGGCGATGAAGCAGCCGCTGCGCGGGCAGAACCACTCGGCTCGGCCCGCTTCCTGCTGACAGACCTGTCACCACCCCAAGGCGACACCCACGACCGCACGTCGTACCAGTTGATGTCGGTCGCCAGCCGTACGGGCGGAAGCCGGACCCCGAGAAACGGTGGGGCGTGTCGCACGCGCGCCGAGCGCGTCATCGTCTGGACTTCGACACGCATTCGACCCGGCTCTGACTACTCGTACACTGTCGCTGCTTGCAGAGCTCGCGCGAAGAACGTCCAGTCACCGTCAGACGGCAACTCGCGGCCGGTGTTGCGGTACCAGCCGTCCGCGTCGTCGACCCAGGCGGCGAGGGCTTCCAAGAAGCTCGGAACGTCCGCGTTCTCCCATGAGCCTCCGTCCTCGGCGTGACTGCAACGCAGGGAACGAACGAAGGCTGCCAGGTCTTCTCTGCTGTCGACGCGGTCAGGCGGAGTCGTCATACTGCGGACCCTACTTGGCACGCCAAGTTGAAGGCCTCCTGCCTGGGCGGAGTTAGCGGTTGATCGGGATCTCGTAGACGATCTCGCAGTGAGCGGCGGGCACCACGATGTCCGCTGTCTCCACGGGCCGTCCCTCGTCGCCGTAGTACGTCCGCCTGATGTGCGTGACGAGTGCAGACTTCTGAACGCCCAGAAGCGAGGCCTCCTCGGCGGTCGCCTGCCGAGGCTCCGGCTGCTCCACGGCGTGGCTGACGGTGATGCCGATAGCGGCCATGCGGTTCACGACACCCGTCCCGGCGTGCGGCCCTCCCTCGGGGAGGACGACGAGTGTGCCGGCGGTGAGGTCGTACGGCTCCCAACTGGTCGACAGTTGCAGCGGCCTACCGTCGGCCAGGAACTCGTACGTCGTGCGGACGCAAAGGTCGCCCTCCGCGATGCCGAGCCGTGCCGCGATGTCCGCCGGCGCCGAGCTCATGATCGTGCCCGGACCGGGCACGACGACTGCGTCCACACTCAGACGCTCGAAGCCTACGGACATGGCCTCTACGCGGTGCTATACGAGGAACTGGCCGCCGGCATCTCCGGGCTTGGGGAAGCTGTGCGCTGCAAGGACGCACATGGGCCCTCAACGCGCAGATACCCCACGCTTGACGTAGCGTTGGGTATACGAATGCGCTAAGGGAATCCGCACAGACCGCCAGTGTCAGCAGCGATGTCTCCCTGAGTCGCGCTTCGCCGCAAGCACGTAATGCGGGTGATCAGCATGTCGCCAAGCAATCCAAGTGACTTCGTCGCAGTAACCGGTGATCCAACTCTCGACTGGGGCATAATGCTGCCTGATCACCGATGCCCAACAATGGAAGAGCGGCTTAATTCTGCGGCTACCACCCACTGGCACTGGGGCGGCGCTCTAGGTCTCTGCGAGCTAGTGCGACTCGTGGCATCAGACCCCGACCAAGTACGCGGCCAAGATTGGCCGAAACCGGCGGACCCCTCTGGGGCTGACCCTAGATTCCATCATTCGTACAACATTCTGCAATTCCTGCCATTGCCGGACGAAAGAAGCGGGAAGAGTAAAACTCAAGAAGAAAGGAAAGTGCGAGTTAGAGAGTTTCTGGGGTTCCATATTCAGAGCAAACTTGAGCCCCTAAAGCAACCCAGCGTCAAGGCCGGGCAATCCTTGGCCCTCCTGCTTATAGACGATGCGGGATTTGGTTTCGGCGATAACGAAGAACTTTGCAAGAGCACCAGTGATTTGGCAAGAAGGGGAGACCCCTGGATACTTGTAAAACTTGGGACTCGGGCACTAGAAGGCAGGAGTAAGCTCTGGCGAGACCTCAGTAACTCACCTGACGTTCGCGACCACATCATCCCTATCGTCACGGCTCCGGGCCTACGGGAAATAGGCGCCGCTGTAAGCAGAGGGCTCTCGTGGGAACGCGCAGCCCAAGATGTGCTGGCGGAGCTCGAACTTGGCGAGCGGGATGAAAAATCCGCCCTTAGCGGTCTTGCCAAATATAGGCGGCTAGTGGTGTCATTTGGCCCATCAGGCGCCCTCCTCGTTGATCGCGCATCCAGGCAGACACGGCATCAACTTATTTTCCATAGGGAACTGACGGAAGCTACGTGGGGCGAACGTGACCACGGCAGTATGTTCGGTTACACGCAAGTGCTAACAGCCGCAATTGCAGGCTCACTGTTGAAACGAATAGGGAATAAGCGCTCCGTCTCGGCGACCCTCGCTGAGGGAATAAGAAATGGCCTGATTGCCATGCGTACTGTGTACGATCTCGGGTTCGAGTCTGATTCAGGATTCGACGAACTTGAAGGTCGGCGGCGCCCCGGAGAGATCCATTTCCCACGAGTTTGCATGACGGGAGGACCCAACTCAGAGAAGCACCTCGGAGAGTTGGAAGACACCCAGGTGCCAGAGCCTAGGCTCGGCTCCGAGGTGCCCACGTGGTCAAGTCTCGCATCCTTCGCAGCGAAATCTCCAGAAAGTTTGGAAGACAAAGCCGTTCAAGTGGCGATCCAAGGGTGTGGGCGGCTAAAAGGTGTGCCGATCGCACACTTTCATGACCTCATAACGGCCGATTGGCATGAAATAGAGGGTCTGCGTGTAGTGCAGAACCTGATAGCGGAATATATAAGCAATCCAGAAAAGAAGAAGCCACGATCGATTGCCGTATTCGGCAGGCCCGGAGATGGGAAATCTTTCGCGGTGCGAGAGGTGGTGACATCGCTTTACCCTGACCGCGACAAAGGGCTGATGTTCAATCTCTCACAGTTCCAATCTGTCGCCGACCTGGCTAGCGCACTGCACCAAGTGAGAGACAGGGGACTCCAAGGAGAGGCGCCGCTTGTCTTCTGGGACGAATTTGACTCCAATTGTCGAGAAACTCCCTTGGGGTGGCTGCCGTACTTCCTGTCTCCAATGCAAGATGGAACATTTCAGCAAGGCGAGATAGTGCACCCTATAGGGCGCGCAATATTTGTATTTGCTGGAGGTACTTGTCATCGATACGATCAGTTCATCAAGATGGCAAAAGGGGCCGGAGGCAATTCGAAGGCGACCGACTTCGCAAGCCGATTGCAGGGATACCTGGACGTTGCGGGTCCCAATCCTGGCAAAAATCGAAATAAGAACAAAGCTGCCTGGATGATCCATCGCGCTCTCCTTCTGAACCATTTCCTCACTGATGCAGGAATAGGTAAGAAAGAGGGGAAACTCGATATCGACGAGGGTGTGGTAAAGGCCTTCCTTCAGGTTGATAAGTATTTCCACGGCGCACGATCCATGCAAACAGTGGTCGATATTAGTCGACTGTACAAGGGTGGAAGGTTTGGTCGGGCCAGCTTGCCGCACGCGAGTCTTCTCAACTTGCATGTCAACGCGGACGAATTTCTGAATATTGTTCGAGAGGTTCCGCTCGATAGGCCGAATTTCGACGTTTGACGTGAGCGTACAAGACCGTAAGTCGGTGACTGTTCGGCTTAAAAGCTTCGTTCCTGTCGTAGGAGGCGCTGTCCAGATAGGTCGGTGGAGCGGCTTTGGGCTCGCGCCGAATTGGCTGCCTAAAGCCGTGGAGCCGACCGCCCTAGCCACAGAGGGTTTCTCCCCATGACGTGCCCGTAGCCGCCGAGCGCGCCGCCAGGCGCGGCCAGCCGGGGCGAAGACAGGAGGCAGGCCGCGCCGCAGAGGCGGCGCGCGCCCGCGCTGTGCGCGGGCCTTGATGAAGTAGAGAAAGTCTTATCCCGTCGTCGGCCTGGAGTTCTCGTCGGTGCTCGCCCCTCAGGTTCAAAGAAGGGGTGACAGTGGCACGCCTGCCCTGCGGTCCTCCCGTCCGATCTCGTGGCCCCTTCCAGGGAGGGCGACATCCGAGCCGTTGCCATCGCGACTCGGCTACGTCCCTTGCGTGCCGATCCCCAGGAACTCGGCGGCAACAGTCGCAAGAGCCTCGCCAAGACCCTGACCGCGACCACCATCGCGCTGTTGCGGGCCCAGCCCACCGCGTTCGCCCCCGTGGCTGTACGCACCGCTCTGCGTGAGTGGGCCTTCAACACGAACCGACGCCCGCAGGCACCCCGAAACGTCGTGGACATCCTCCGCTGGGTCGAACGGAACTCCCTGCCCGTATCGGCCTGGGAGGACCCGGAGAAGGTCGACGAGGTCTTGCGCGCTATCGACACCCGCCTCGACGGCAAGCAGGCGGCGGCCTGGTCCCGGAAGCGCAACCGCCGGATCCTCAACGTCGCCATGAAGTATGCGATCCGGCGACGCATCCTCCGGACCAACCCCCTGCCCAAGGGCAAGGAGCCGACGGCCGTCGCCAAGACCACGAACGCCGTCGACAAGCGGTCCCTGCTGAATCCCGAGCAGGCGGCGGCCATCCTCGACTGGATACGGCGCCGGCCCCGGGGCGGCAAGAGGCTCCACGCCTTCTTTGCCACCCTGTACTACTGCGGGCCCAGGCCCGAGGAAGCCGTGGCCATGCGCGTCGAGGACGTCACGCTGCCCGAGCCCGACGCCGACGACCAGTGGTGCGAGCTGCTGATCCACACCGCGACCCCTGAGGTCGGGAAGCAGTGGACCGACACCGGGCAGATCCACGAGCAACGCGACCTGAAAGGCCGGGCTGAGGGCGAGACGCGTACCGTGCCGGGGCACCCGGCCCTGACTCGGATCCTGCGGCAGCACATCGAGGACGAACAGCTCCAGTCGGGTGATCTGCTCTTCCAGGGTGAGTCCGGGGGCATCCTCGCCGGGTCCGTCATCCGTCGGGCGTGGCGCAGCGCGCGGAAGTCCGTACTGCCCCCGCACGTCTACGAGTCGCCCACCGGGCGCCGCGTGTACGACAACCGCAACACGCGGCTGACGAAATGGCTCAACGACGGGATACCGCCCGCCCAGGTCGCTGAGTGGGCCGGGAACAGCGTGGCTGTGCTCCTCGCCACTTACGCCCGATGCGTGGACGGGCAGCTGCCGGACCTCAAGCGGCGGCTCGAAGCCGCGGGCGGCCTGCCGGAGCCGCCTGGCGCCGGCTGAGTCCTGACCCAAAAACTTCGACACGTATTCGACAGAGCCACCCGCGAAAACCCGGTGACAGCCGTACAGCCCCGGACCCTGCCCTTGATCATCGAGAGGCCGTCTGGGGCTTCGCTGCGCCCGCTCGCACCCACTCTGGCCAGCAAAAAGCCCTCCCCAGGGGGAGGGCGGAGACATGCGCCCCCGGCAGGACTCGAACCTGCGGCCAAGCGCTTAGAAGGCGCCTGCTCTATCCACTGAGCTACGGGGGCCTGGTGTGGCCTCGGTCGTGGGGGCGGGCGGGCCGCACCCTGACGTTGCCGGGGACAAGGATAGGGCTCCCGGTTCCCTCACCCTGTCGCTTCGCCTCCGTGGCTCGGTGTGGAGGTTCGGTGAAGCGGTCCCGATAATCGCAGGCAGGTGCGAATCGTGCAGCGCTTTTGGCGTCTGGCGGGCCGGGTGTTGTGCACTCGTTATGCCTGCGCTGTGCTCATGTCCCGGTCATCCCTTCCGTCCCTTGTGTTCTATCGGCGCGCAGACATGCCTATATGCTTCAGAATTCCCTCAAAATTGGGCATTCTTCGCATGTGGTGACCTTGGACGTACGGCCTCAGCTGCTCGACGCACTCTCCGCCCTGCGCGACCGTGTCGCCGCCGCACGCTTTCCGCTGCCTCTGGCGGGAGCCCCACGCGCGCGTGCCAACCGCGACGAACTGCTCGCGCAGCTCGACGACTACCTGGTGCCCCGCCTGCGGCGGCCCGACGCGCCGCTGCTGGCCGTCGTGGGCGGTTCCACCGGCGCGGGCAAGTCGACGCTCGTCAACTCCCTGGTGGGCAGACGCGTCAGTGAGGCGGGTGTACTGCGGCCGACGACCCGGACGCCGGTGCTGGTCTGTCACCCGGACGACCATCACTGGTTCAGCGGGACACGGATCCTGCCCGGCCTCGCCCGGGTGTGGGTGCCCCATCAGGAACCCGGCGAAGAGGAACTGTTCCTCCCCGGGGACAACCCCACGCGCGTGCTGCGCATCGAGACCGCCGACAACCTGCCGCCCGGCCTCGCCCTGCTCGACGCCCCCGACATCGACTCCCTCGTCGCCGACAACCGTGTCCTGGCCGCCGAGCTGATCTGCGCCGCCGACATCTGGGTCATGGTCACCACCGCCGCCCGCTACGCCGACGCCGTGCCCTGGCACCTGCTGCGCACCGCCAAGGAGTACGACGCCACCCTGGTGACCGTCCTCGACCGGGTGCCCCACCAGGTCGTCTCCGAGGTCTCCCGGCAGTACGGCGCCCTCCTCACCAAGGCCGGCCTCGGCGACGTGCCCCGCTTCACCGTGCCCGAACTCCCGGAGTCCGCCTGGGGCGCGGGGCTGCTCCCGGCCAGCGCCGTCGCCTCGCTGCGCACCTGGCTGGTGCACCAGACGCAGGATCCCGCCGCCCGCCGGCACGCCATGGCCCGTACCGTCCACGGCGTCCTCGACTCCCTCAAGTCCCGGATGCCCGAACTGGCGAGCGCCGCCGCCCAGCAGTACGCCGCCGCCCTGCGGCTGACCGCCGCCGTCGACGGCGCCTACGACAGCGAGCACGCGCGCGTGCGCAGCAGGCTGCAGGCCGGTGCCGTCCTCGCCGGCGACGCGCTCAAGCGCTGGCGGGCCTTCCCGCTCGACTGCACTCCCGGGGAACTGCTCGACGCCCTTGTGGAGAGCCTCGCCACGCTGCTGCTATGCGCCGTGACCGCCGCCGACGAACGCATCGACGAGGCCTGGCGCCGGGAACCGGGCGCGGACGCCCCCGGCCTCGCCGACCGCGACGCCGGCCTGGAGAGCGCCGAGCACCGCATCGGACTCGCGGTACGGCGCTGGCGGCGCGAGCTCGAGGAGTACGCCGAGGAAGAGGTCCGCGAGATCGAACGCGGCACCGCGCCCGATCCGGAGGCGCTCGCCGCGCTCGTCGCCACCGCGCTGCTCGGCGGCCGCCGGGCGCGCTCCGCCGGTGAGGGCCTGGCCGAACGGATCGGTGCCCACGGCGCGCTGCGGCTGCGCGACCGGGGCGGGCGGCTGCTCACCGAGCACGTCGACCGGGTGCTGCACGCCGAACGCGAGCGCCGGCTGGCGCCTCTGGACGAACTCGACGTCCACCCCGAGCCGCAGGCCGAACTCATCGCCGCGCTGTCCCTACTGCAGAAGGAGAGGTGACCGGTGGCCGCCGTCACTGACCAGGACCACACCGAGCACACCGATCACCTCGGTCGTTCCGCTCACCTGGAACACGTGGAACACAGGGAACACGTGGAACACAGGGAACACGCGGAGCACATGGATCGCAGTGATCACGTTCGTCCTGGCGATCACCTTGATCGTGTTGATCACGTCGATGATCGGGACCAGCTGAATCAACCGGAGCACCCGGATCACTCAGTGGAGAAGGCCGTGGACGACGACGAACGCCGGGAGGGGGACGCCTCCGCCGTCACGGGCGCCGGGCCGGATCCCGCCGGGAACGAGAAAACGGTGGACGGCGGGCCCCGGGCCGGCTCCTCGGACGAGGCTGCGGCAGACGTTGCTGCCGGTGCCGTGGTGACGCAGGGGAGCACGGAGGACGGCGCCCGCGTTTCCGACGGCGACCCCGGGGACGCCAAGGCCCAGGCCTCCTCCTCCGGTGCCGTCGGCGGCTACGCGCGCGTGCCCGGGGGGCGCACCGAGCCCGACGGTACCCCCGGGGACCGTACGCAACCGGGCCGCGCACCTCACGGCCGTACGCAGATCGACGGCACCCCCGGCGGCCGTACGACGGCCGATCGCGTTAAGGGCGAGCGGCCCGCGAACGACCGTAGGGAATCCGATCGCGTGAAGGGCGATCGGCCCTCCGAGGACCGGGCGACGGCCGAGCCGGTCTCCGACGACCGCGGCCAGGCCGGTGCCGCCGGTCAGGACGACGCCGTCGGGGTCTGGGACGACGGGCTCATCGCCCGGCGGGTCACCGAGACCACCGCCGCCGAGCAGACGCCGTTGGAGCCGCGGGCCCCCGGGCCGCTGAGCGTCGCGCCCATGGCGTACGACGGGCCGTTGCGCTCCCGGCTGGACGCGCTGCGCGAGCTCGTCGGGCTCTCCCGCACCCGCCTGGACAACCGCACCCTCGCCGAGGCCGGCCGGGTCCTGGACGAGGCGTCCGCGCGGCGCCGGTTGTCCGGGCAGCACACCGTCGTCGCCCTCGCGGGCGCCACCGGCAGCGGCAAGTCGCAGCTGTTCAACGCGCTCGCCGGAGTGCCCATCTCGGAGACGGGGGTACGGCGGCCCACCACCGCCGCGCCCATCGCGTGCAGCTGGAGCGACGGCGCCGTCGGCCTGATCGAACGGCTCGGCATCCCGCCCCGGCTGCGCCGCCGCCCGCTGCAGAACGCCGACTCCGAGCAGCAGCTGCGCGGGCTCATCCTGGTCGACCTGCCCGACCACGACTCCGCGGCGGTGCAGCACCGCGAGCAGGTGGACCGCATCCTGAAGCTGGTCGACGCCGTCATCTGGGTCGTCGACCCGGAGAAGTACGCCGACGCGATGCTGCACGAGCGCTATCTGCGGCCCATGGCGGGGCACGCGGAGGTGATGTTCGTCGTGCTCAACCAGATCGACCGGTTGCCCGGCGAGGCCACCGATCTGGTCCTGGACGATCTGCGGCGGCTGCTGGACGAGGACGGCATCGCTCTCGGGGAGTTCGGCGAACCCGGCGCGACCGTGCTGGCGCTGTCCGCGCTCACCGGCGACGGCGTGGGCGATCTGCGGGAGGCGCTCGGGCAGTTCGTCGCCGAGCGGGGGGCCGCGGCCCGCCGTATCGCCGCCGATGTCGACGCGGCCGCGGTCGGACTGCGGCCGGTGTACGCCACGCGCCGGCGGCCGGGGCTGGCCGAGGAGGCGCGCGAGGAGTTCTCCGCGCAGCTCGCGGACGCGGTGGGCGCCACGGCGGCCGGCGAGGCGGCCGAGCGGGCTTGGTTGCGCAACGCCAACCGGGCCTGCGGCACGCCGTGGCTGCGGCTGTGGCGCTGGTACCAGGACCGCCGCGAACCCGCGACGGGCCGGCTGCCGCTGCGCTCCCAGCCCGACGAGGAGGCCACGGCGCGGCAGCGGGTCGAGCACGCCGTGCGCACGGTGGCCGACCAGGCCTCGGCCGGGCTGCCCGCGCCCTGGGCGCAGGCGGTGCGGGAGGCGGCGGTGCGCGGCGCGCAGGGGCTGCCGGAGGCGCTGGACGAGCTGGCGACGCGTGCCGGGCTGCCTCCCGGCCGGCCGCCGCGTCCCGGCTGGTGGCCGGTGGCGGTGCTGGCGCAGGCGTCGATGACGCTGCTTCAGATCGTGGGCGGTGTGTGGCTGGTGGGGCAGATCATCGGGGTGATGGCGCCGAACCTGGGCGTGCCGGTGCTGCTGATGGTGTGCGGGATCGTCGGCGGCCCCCTCATCGAGTGGGGATGCCGTATGGCGGCGCGCGGGCCGGCGCGGCGGTACGGGCAGGAGGCGGAACGGCGGCTCAGAGAGGCGGCCGGCGCGTGCGGCCGGGCCCGCGTGCTCGATCCGCTGGCCGCGGAGCTGCTGCGGTACCGCGAGGTACGGGAGCAGTACGCCCGGGTCACGGGGGTGGGGGTGAGTCACTGAGCCGGGGCGAGTCACTGAGCCGGTGAAGGGGCTGGAGGCGAGTCACTGCGCCCGTGAAGAGGGTGGGTGAGGTGTCGCGGGACGACGGTTCACCCGTGCGGGTGGCGGAGTTGTCCACAGGTCGGGGCTGATCCACAGCGCTCAGCGGGCCCGGCCCGACGGAGGCAGTCTGGCTGTGCGGCGATCGCGACGGACGCGGTGGTCGCACGGGCGACGGCGACGAACGCGGTCGCCGTGCGCGGCGGCAGGGGCTCGACCCGGCCGCCGTGGCCAGACACCGCCGTCGGGACGGGCCCGTCGGCGTCTTCCGGGAGGGGTTACCGAGATGAACGAGACGATGATCTGCGCGGTCGGCAACGTGGCGACGCAGCCGGTGTACCGGGAACTGGCGTCGGGGCCGTCGGCGCGCTTCCGGCTGGCGGTGACCGCGCGCTATCTGGACCGGGAGAAGAACACCTGGACCGACGGGCACACCAACTTCTTCACGGTGTGGGCCAACCGGCAGCTCGCCGCGAACGTGGCGGCGTCGCTGAACGTGGGCGATCCGGTCGTCGTGCAGGGCCGGCTGAAGGTGCGCACCGACGTGCGGGAAGGCCAGCCCGGCTGGACATCCGCCGACGTCGACGCGGTGGCGATCGGCCACGATCTGGCGCGGGGCACGACGGCGTTCAAGCGGGTGAGCCGGCCAGAGGGGGCGACCACCACCGCCCCGGCGCAGCCGGACCGTCCCGAGCCCGAGTGGGAGACGCCGCGCCAGGAGGATCCCCGGCGGCAGGGGAAGCAGGACCCTCAACCGAAGGCGTCGGATGGCTCCCAGGCGACGGATGACTCCCAACGGCGGTCGGCCGAGCTGGCCGTGACGTGACGTCAGGTCTCGATGTCGGGAAGCGCCCGAGGCGGCACGACTGCGGCTTATCGGCACATGCATGCCGAAGCATCCGGTGGATTTGTCGATAAGCGCAGCTCGCACGCGGTGTCCGCGATAACGATTACGAGTCGGATCACCGGTCCGACAAGATGACGGCGAATGCCGGTGCGGCGGCCTCCCTAGGATGCGGGAGAGCTCTCGGGGCTCCCGATTCTGCTGGTGGGACCGCATACCCCCCACATCAAGGGGTCCTGTGCGAAGGGGAATTGCTGTGTTTTGTTCGTTCGCCGCGCTCACGGCGCGGTCCGTGCGCGGGCGAGGAACGAGCCGGCTCGTCGCCGCCGCACTGGTGTCCGGCCTCGTCGCGGCGGGCGCGCTGACCGGGGCCGCACCGGCCTCGGCGACCGAGGTCCCGCAGAGCCCGGCCGGGGCGAGCGCGACCATGGGCGGCCTGAAGACCTTCGGAGCCGCGGTCGTCCACGACGGCAGCACCGACCAGCAGCTGTCGGCGGGCCTGTTCGAGATGTCCGTCGACGGCGGCGGCACCCTGCAGACGTACTGCGTCGACCTGTACAACCCCACACAGCGGGACGCCAAGTACCACGAGACACCGTGGAGCGGCACCTCCCTCGGCGCGAACAAGAACGCGGGCCGCATCCGGTGGATCCTGCAGCACTCCTACCCGCAGGTGAACGACCTGGCGGCGCTCGCCGAGAAGGCCGGCATCCACGGCGGGCTCACCGAGCAGGACGCGGCGGCCGGCACCCAGGTGGCCATCTGGCGCTACTCCGATCACGCGCGGGTCGACGCGGTGGACCCGCAGGCCGAGCAGCTCGCCGACCACCTCTTCAAGAGCGCCCGCGACCTGCCCGAACCAGCGGCCTCCCTCACCCTCGACCCGCCGGCGGTCTCCGGTCACCCCGGTGAGCTGCTCGGCCCGGTGACCGTGCAGACCGACGCGGCCGGCGCGATCGTGTCACCGCCGGCCGACGCGGCACTGAGCGGAGTGCGGATCGTCGGCAAGGACGGCAAGCCGGTGACCGCCGCGTCCGACGGCACGAAGCTCTTCTTCGCGGTGCCTCGGGACGCCGCGGCCGGCACCGCACAGCTGACGGTGCAGGCGTCGACCACCGTGCCGGTGGGCAGGGCCTTCACCTCCGACAGCCGCAGCCAGACGCAGATCCTCGCCGGGTCCAGCGAGTCCACCGTCTCGGCGGGGGCGAGCGCGACATGGGCCGCCCAGGGGCCGATACCGGCGCTGTCGGCGAAGGAGGACTGCGTCGAGGGCGGGGTCGACATCACCGCCGTCAACCGCGGCGACCAGCCGTTCACCTTCGAGCTGATGGGCACCACGTACACCGTCCCGGCCGGCGCGCCGCGCACGGTGACCATGCCGCTGCAGGAGGACCAGCCCTACGACGTCACGATCACCGGTCCCGCCGGGCTGTCCCAGCGGTTCACCGGTGTCCTGGACTGCAAGACGCGCGGCAACGCGCCGGCCCTGACGACCCAGACCGTCGCGGAGCCCAGCCCGGCCACGGTCGGCGGCTCCACCGCCCCCACCAACCTCGCCGAGACCGGCGGCGGCGACCTCACACCGCTGATCACGGGCTCCGCCATCGGCCTGGTCGTGATCGGCGGCGCGGTCCTGGTACTGCTCCGCCGCCGAGAGGCCGAACGCGGCTGATCACTGGCTGAGGCTTCCACTGAACGCCACCGCGTTCGAACGCCACCGCGCCGGGTGGCGAGCCTGGAAGGGCACACTGCGTCGCCGACTAGATGTGGGGCTCAGCGGCGCGAGTGTTGTCCGAAGGCTGTGGATGAAGTCGATCGTGTGGGTCGCTGACGACCAGCGTCGTGGCCATCTTGTCCCACAGCTCCTGTCGATTCTGGTCCCACAGGAGCCAGAAGTACGGAATCAGGAGAGTGAAACCAGCGAGGATGCCTATGAGCGGCTTCGCAATCACTTCCCGGAAGAACATTCTCCACCATCTGGCGGTTCTGGCCTGCGGAATATGGACCACTCTCATATGAAGCAGCTGCTTGGCGGGCGTCTGGCCGTACTGGAAGACGATAAGGGCCCAGATGCCCCAGCCGATCACCAGGGTGAAGATCATGAGCACGTACTCCAGAAGATACCCGCCGAAGCGAAGTCCAGCCGTGGAGAGCATTATCCCCTGCGGCAGGAAAAGTACCTGACCGCAGAATTGACATGACAGTTCGCCGCCGGAATCCTTTCCGCAGGAAGGGCATTTTCCTGGCGTCAATACGGTCGATGTCGCCGGTGATGTGGATGGGGGTGTGAACGGAGGCGGGGTCGGTTCGGGTCGCTGCTCCCATTTCTCCCATTGCTGCGGCCGGGTGTGGGTCTGCTGTTGTGTCCCGGCCTCCCGCCGCTCCTCTGAATTCCCGGTCATGATGCCGTCTCCAGTTGTCGTTGCGTCGCCGACGGCGCCGAGAACACTCGCTCGGGCTCAATGACCAAAGGGGTCGAGAGGCTTGGAGGTGCCGTACGGCCCCCACTGCAGTGAGACGCGATCGCCGTTTCGGGGAACGTTGTGAAATACGGCCCAGGACATCAGGATCCGGTGCTTGGGGCTGAGATTCGCGTTCCACTCGGGGTGATCGCTGCACAGGTCGTGCTCGGCGTCCACGTGTCCTATGTTTCTGCCGTGACGATATATGTTCTCTTTCACCTTTCCGGTGTCCCAGCCTCGGCACGTCAGATAGACGATATGATCCGACGTGTTGTTGTAGATGACGTTCACCTGCCAGCGTGTCGGTATTCCTCCCTCCCACGGGAAAACCTGACTGGCCAACCAGGAAACCTGCACCTCTCCGTCGTCGGAGATGATGTTGGTATTTCCTTGGGTTGCGTAAGCGCCTGCTGCGGGGAATGAATCGTCCGCTGTGGATGCCGACGCCGGATCTGCGGGAGCAACGCTCAGGCTGATTGCCGCGGACACCATCAATGGGCTGCTCATGGCCAAAGCCCTTCGGATGTTCATCACGACCACATCCCGAGTGGGCCATATCGCTTGACGTCCGGCTTGTCACGACAATGGTGTGTGTCCGGACCATGCGCAGTGCGCTCGGAAGGCTCCGCCGCTGCTCGGCCGCTCGACGCGGCACTGGACGCCTGCCGTGGGGGGAATGCCCGCGAGGCGCAAGACGGTATATGCGGCGTACCTGAATTCCAGGTCAGCACAGAATCGGGGTTTCCGCATGTCGATCAAGGAGGTCATGCCCTGTACTGGCCGCTGCAGTGGTCCGGGCGGCATGCGGCCCACGGGTCCGGCGGCCGCGGTCCGGGCGGCCGGCCTCGAAGGCGTTCCCCGTCGATCAAGTGATCTGCGGTGACCTCCTCCGGCGCCCTCTCCGAGCCGTGCGAAGGTGCCCGAGGCAAGGCGCCGACGACCGGTGGCGACCGGCGAGTCCAGGCTGGGCCGCAAGGAAACCCCAGGTCACAGCCCCCCGGGCGAACGCGTTTCCCCCCAGGGGTGGCGGTCAGGCAAGATGGGGTGTATCTGCCCACTGCCAGATTCAAGCTGCCGGACGGTTTCTCTTGGCTGAGTACATCTACACCATGCGCAAGGCGCGCAAGGCGCACGGCGACAAGGTGATCCTTGACGACGTCTCCCTGAACTTCCTGCCTGGCGCAAAGATCGGTGTTGTCGGCCCGAACGGTGCCGGTAAGTCGACGATCCTGAAGATCATGGCCGGGCTGGAGCAGCCGTCGAACGGCGACGCCTTCCTCGCGCCCGGTTATAACGTCGGCATCCTGCTGCAGGAGCCGCCGCTGACCGAGGACAAGACCGTCCTGGAGAACGTCCAGGAGGGTGTCGCCGAGATCAAGGGCAAGCTCGACCGGTTCAACGAGATCGCCGAGCTCATGGCGACCGACTACTCCGACGCGCTGCTGGAGGAGATGGGCAAGCTCCAGGAGGAGCTGGACCACGCCGAGGCCTGGGACCTGGACGCCCAGCTCGAGCAGGCCATGGACGCCCTGGGCTGCCCGCCCGGCGACTGGCCCGTGACCAACCTCTCCGGTGGTGAGCGCCGCCGCGTCGCACTGTGCAAGCTCCTGCTGCAGCAGCCCGACCTGCTGCTGCTCGACGAGCCCACCAACCATCTCGACGCCGAGTCGGTGAACTGGCTGGAGCAGCACCTCGCCAAGTACCCGGGCACCGTCGTCGCCGTCACCCACGACCGGTACTTCCTGGACAACGTCGCCGGCTGGATCTGCGAGGTCGACCGCGGCCGTCTGCACGGCTACGAGGGCAACTACTCCAAGTACCTGGAGACCAAGCAGACCCGACTCAAGGTCGAGGGGCAGAAGGACGCCAAGCGCGCCAAGCGCCTGAAGGAAGAACTGGAGTGGGTCCGCTCCAACGCCAAGGGGCGCCAGGCCAAGTCCAAGGCCCGTCTCGCGCGGTACGAGGAGATGGCCGCCGAGGCCGAGAAGATGCGGAAGCTGGACTTCGAGGAGATCCAGATCCCGCCGGGCCCCCGCCTGGGCAACGTCGTCGTCGAGGTCGACCAGCTCAACAAGGCCTTCGGCGAGAAGGTCCTCGTCGACAACCTGTCCTTCACGCTGCCGCGCAACGGCATCGTCGGCGTGATCGGCCCGAACGGCGCCGGCAAGACCACGCTGTTCAAGATGATCCAGGGCCTGGAGGAGCCGGACTCCGGTTCCATCAAGGTCGGCGAGACCGTGCAGATCTCCTACGTCGACCAGAGCCGCGAGAACATCGACCCGAAGAAGACGCTGTGGGAGGTCGTCTCCGACGGCCTGGACTACATCAACGTCGGCCAGGTCGAGATGCCGAGCCGTGCGTATGTGTCGGCGTTCGGCTTCAAGGGCCCGGACCAGCAGAAGCCGGCCGGTGTGCTCTCCGGCGGTGAGCGCAACCGTCTGAACCTCGCGCTCACCCTCAAGCAGGGCGGCAACCTGCTGCTCCTCGACGAGCCCACCAACGACCTGGACGTCGAGACGCTGTCCAGCCTGGAGAACGCGCTGCTGGAGTTCCCCGGCTGCGCCGTCGTCGTCTCCCACGACCGGTGGTTCCTGGACCGCGTCGCGACGCACATCCTCGCCTACGAGGGTGACTCCAAGTGGTTCTGGTTCGAGGGCAACTTCGAGTCCTACGAGAAGAACAAGGTCGAGCGGCTCGGCGCGGACGCCGCGCGTCCGCACCGCGCCACCTACAAGAAGCTGACCCGGGGCTGATCTTGCGGCACATCTACCCCTGCCCGCTGCGCTGGTCGGACATGGACGCCTACGGCCATGTCAACAACGCCGTCTTCCTCCGCTACCTGGAGGAGGCCCGCATCGACTTCCTGTCCCTCCGGGACGCGGAGTCACGGGACGGGTCGGTGGTGGCGCGCCACGAGATCGACTACAAGCGGCAGCTCGTCCACCGGCCCACGCCGGTGGACGTGGAGCTGTGGGTCACGGAGATCAGGGCCGCGTCCTTCACCGTCTCCTACGAGGTGAAGGACGCGGACGCGGTCTACGTACGGGCCTCCACCGTGATCGTCCCGTTCGACTTCGAGGCACAGCGCCCGCGCCGGATCACCGACCAGGAACGGGAGTTCCTCACCCGGTACACCGACGGCGCCGGTGATGGCGCCGACGAGGAGGCCGTCGCCGCATGACGGTGCTGCACCTCGCCGACGAGACGGAGGCGGCGGACCTCGCCGCCTTCCTCTCCCGGCTGCTGCACTACGACCGGTCGGCCGCGGTGCGCCTGCAGGCAGCGGGCACCGCGCTGGCCGTGTTCGGGCGGCCGCCGTCGTTCGAGGTGCTCGCCATCCGCGCGGTACGGCTGGCCAAGCCCTACGAGAACGGGCTCGACGTCACCCTGGACGTCACCGTCTCCGCCGGTGAGCTGCTGGAGTCCGTCGACGAGGCGGGCGCCACGGCCGCCGTCCCCGCCGCGGTGACCGGCCCGCCCTGGGCGGGCGTCCTGCCGCCGCGCGGCGGCTGGCGGCCCGAGCCGGGACTGCCGTCCGTGAGCGAGCTGCGCGGCCTGGTCGGCGCGGTCGTCGCGGAGTTCCGCACCCGTACCGAGGAACTGGCGCCCGACCGGCGCACCCGCGCCGAACTCGACCTCATCGGACGGGACATCTGGTCCCGCACCGTGGGACAGACCCGGCTGCCGGTGCGCGTCGTCCACGCCGCGCAGTCCCTCGGCTTCCTGCGGCCCGGCGGGACCGAGGAGCAGCCGGCGCTCTTCTCGTCGGGGGCGTGGCTGCGGCTGCGCACGCCGTACGGGTCGATCGCCGTACGCACGACCGGGACCGGAGCCGGGGCGCTCGGCGGGCTCGGGGCCCTCGGCGTCAGCGTCCGCTGAAGCGCAGGCTCGGCGTCAGCGCACGCTCGGCGTCAGCGTCCGCTGACCTCCAGCACGGCTGACCGTCCCCCGCTCAACGGCCCCTTGCGTGCGCCGACGCGCACCCTCACGCCTCCTCCTGGTCCGGCCACACGCTGATGTGGTCGGTCTCCAGTTCCAGCGCCACCCGGTCCCGCATGCCCAGGGTGCGCGTGTACTCCGCGGGCAGCTGAAGGCGGCCGGCGCGGTCCAGCATCGCGTACTCGCGCGCCACCACCGTCTCGTGGCCGGTCGTCGCGTCGACCTCGCTGCGGCGCAGCACCTCCGTGGACGTACGGCCGTCCCGGATGGCGACCGTGCGGCGGACCTCGCTCGCGACCGCCTGGTCGTGGGTGACGATCACGATGGTCGTGCCCAGGTGCTCGTTCGCCGTGCGGAACGCGGCGAAGATCTGCTCCCCGGTGTGCGAGTCCAGTTCACCGGTGGGTTCGTCGGCGAGCAGCACCGCCGGGTCGTTCGCCAGGGCCACGGCGATGGCGACGCGCTGCTGCTGCCCGCCGGACATCTGGTGCGGGTGCCGGTCGCGGCAGTCGCCGACGGCCAGCAACTCCAGCAGCTCCAGCGCGCGTTGGGTGCGGGCGCGACGGCGGGCGTAGGCGCGGTTGCCGCTCAGCTGGAGGGGAAGGGCGACGTTCTGCGCCGCGGTGAGGTACGGCAGCAGGTTGCGCGACGTCTGCTGCCAGACGAAGCCGACGACCTCGCGGCGGTAGGCCAGGCGGTCCTTGGCGGTCATGGCCAGCAGGTCGTGGCCGGCGACGCGGGCGGCGCCGGCGGTGGGGGTGTCCAGGCCGGCGAGGATGTTCATCAGGGTGGACTTGCCGCTGCCGGACGCGCCGACGAGAGCCATGAGTTCGCCCTCGCGCACGAGGAGGTCGAGGCCCTGGAGGGCCTGCACCTCGACGCCGTCGGCGGTGAAGATCCGCACCACGCGGTCGCAGGTGATCAGCGCGTCATGGCCGTAGGCGGGCGTGTCCCGGGCGGCCGCCGCCTTCGTCGCCAGATCGGCGAGGGTGGGATGGGTTGTCATCGGGACCTCCGGCGCGGAGAGTTCTTCGGTGTACGGCCGCCACAGTGCGAGGACGTCTTCGGAGTACGGCAGCCTCGGTGCACGCGGCACGTTTCCTCAGCCCCGCTTCGGCGCAGGGCACCGTTCCTCACCGCGCGTCCCCCACCCTCAGCTCGCGTACCGCCCCCCGGCGGCCCGTCCACCATGCCTGGGCCGCCGCGACACCGACCGCCACCGCCAGGACCGCCAGCGCCGGGACCGTCAGAGACAGGACGTCCGTGTGCAGGGCGGCGGGCGGGCCCGCGGACGGGTTGGCGGCCAGGGCGATCGACGTCAGGTCGATGCCGGGGGCGAGCAGACGGATCGCCGCCCAGGCCGTCAGGGCGCCGCCCGCCGTGGCGAGGACGGCCTGCGGCAGGGACTCCAGGATCAGCAGGCGGCGCGACTGGGCCCGGGTCAGGCCCATCGTGCGCAGCCGGGCGAGCAGCGCGGTGCGTTCGGGCGCGGCGCGCAGCAGGGACAGCAGCAGGGCGAGCACGGCGTACCCGGCTCCGGCCAGGACCGCCGTCGTATAGACGTCCTCCGCGCCGGACTGCAGGGGGGAGTCGACGTATCCGGCGCGTACCGCCGACCGCAGTTGTACACCCGTGGTGCCGCCCGCCGTGCGGCGCAGGGCCGTGGCGTCGATGTGGTCGCCGGTCAGCAGCAGCGCGGCCGGACGGGCGGCCTCGGGGGTGAGCGCGGCCCGGTCCACGACCAGGAAGTGGTCGCCGGGCACGGCCGGGGTCCGCTCCCTCACGAGCGTGATGCGCACGGTAATGGTGCTGCCGTCGTCCAGGCGCACCGGGAAGGGCCGGGTGCCGTAGGTGCGGGCGACGGCGGGGGAGGCGAGGGCGGGCAGGACGGCGCGGGACGCGGCGGGGGCACGCAGCGCGCTCGCGGGGAGAGCGCCGAGGCCGGTGCGGGCGGTCAGCGCGGCGTAGTCGGCCGGGCCCACGCCCGCGACCGGCACCGAGGCCGGGCTGTCTGCGGCCGTCGCCTGGTAGGAGATGCTGACCTCGGTCAGCGCCCTCACCCCCGGCACGCGGCGCACCCGGTCGGCCAGGCCCGCCGGCAGCACGGTCGTCGTCTGCGCCTCGACGCGGGCGTCGGCGCCCACGGCGAGCAGGGCCGCGTGATCGCGGGTCTCGCGCACCCCGGCCAGTACCGAGCCGCCGAACGCGGCCGTGGTCAGGGCGGTCAGCAGCGCCAGCAGGGGAAGGACGGCGGAGGCGGAGGAGCGTCCGGCCCGGGCCAGGGACAGCGGAGCGACCACACCCCGCAGCCGCCCGGCCGGGCGGGCCAGCCGGCGCAGCGGCCACGGATACAGCCGCACCAGGACCAGCGCCGCGATCACCGCGACCAGCACGGGCGCCGCGGACACCAGCTGTCCGCCGTCGCCGCCCTGCCGGCGCAGGGTCTCCACGGCGGCGGCCGCGCCCGCGAGCACGGTGAGTTCGGCGACCGTACGCCGCCGGGAGGGGCGCCGCGCCGTCACGTCCTGGCGGCCGGAGTGGACGCGGACCACGCGGTGCGCGGCCGCGGCGCGCACCGGCAGCGCGGCGCAGGCGACGACGGTGACGGCGAGGGCCGCGGCCACGGCGGGCAGCAGACGGCCGCCGGGCACGGCGAGGAGGGCGGCGAGCAGGCCGAGCGCCCCCGCCGGCAGCGCCACCACGGCCGTCTCGGCGAGCAGACGTCCCGCCGTCCCGCGCAGGGAGGCGCCACGGGCGCGCAGCAGGGCCAGTTCGGTGCGGCGGCGGTCGGCGGCGAGGCCCCCGGCCATGGCCAGGATGACGGCGGCGACCGTACCGGTGCCGAACGCGGCGACCGCGACGAGCGGCGAGACACCGGAGCGCAGTCCGTCGTAGGAGGTGAGGACGGTGTCGAGGTCGGTGTCGGCGTCGGCGTTCGGGTCGACGGCGGAACGGATCTCGCGCAGGGCGGGCCCGGACTCCAGGGCGGCGACCGAGGACTTCAGCGCCGCCACGTCCCGGCCGTGCAGGGCGGCCGCGTCGGGCGCGAACCGCCAGTAGCGCTGCGGGGCGCCGGCGGTGCCGAGCAGGACGGGGGCGGCGCCGGGCGGGAGCATGATGGTGCCGAGCCAGTAGCGCAGCGGGTCGGTGCCACCGCCGGGCACGGGTTTGAGGGTGGGGCTGCGCAGCAGGCTGTCGGCGGACCAGTAGGCGCCGTCGGGGGTGCGCGGTGCGACGATCCCGGTGATGCGAATGGTGAGCGGGGGACGTCCGACCGCCGGGACGTGCAGGACGCGGCCCACCTGCACGCGCAGGGCCTTCGCCGTCTCCGTGGTGACGGCGCCCTCCACTTCGGCGGTCGTCGCGCTCACCCGGCCGGTGGCGCGGGGCAGCCGGCCGGCGTGCAGCCGGCCGTGCCCGGCGAGGCCGGACTGCGTGGCGAGGAGCACGCGCGCGGGCAGGCCGTACGGGCGCGGCAGCCAGGCGTCCGGCACCTCAAGCTCCTCGAACGTGCGCACCCCGTACGTCGACTGGTCGGCGTCCACGGTCAGGGGAGCGCGCAGAGCGGCCAGGATCTTGCGGTTCTGTGCCGCCAGCACCTCCGGCCGCAGCGACTGTTCGAGTTCCTGCACGGAGGACGCGCCGTCGGGCGCCGGGGCGGCCACCCACAGGGTGCTGCGGCCGGGGGTGGCCCGTTCGACGGCGTGGGCGAGACCGGCGTCCTCGTAGCGGTCGACGGCGCGCGGAAAGGCGGCGGCCAGCGCGGCCGTCAGCGCCACCAGCAGCGCCAGCGCGCAGGCGGCCGCCGGGGCAGCCCGCAGCCGGGTGCGGACCCACGGCGCGGGTACGGCGGGTACGCGAGGTGTCGCACGCAGCGCCAGCATCTCACTCACCTCCCTGTTCCCGCAGCGCCGACGCGGGGTCCGCGCGGCGCAGCGACAGGAGCAGGGAGACGGCCAGCGGCACGGCGGCGACGGCGGCCAGCAGGACGGCGACCTGCCCGGCCGGCAACTGGACGAGGACGCCCGGGAGCGGGCGGGCGGCCTCGGCGGTGAGCAGGATCAGCGGAATCACCGCGCGGGTCAGCACCGCGCCGAGCGCCGCGCCGACGGCCAGCGCCAGCACCACCAGCACCCCGTGCTCGGCCGCGATCATGCGGGCCAGGCGGCGGCGCGGGGCGCCCAGCGCGCGCAGCACCGCGAACTCCGCGTCGCGCTCCCTGAGCGCGCCGGCCGAGCTGACCGCGAAGCCGACCGCGGCCAGCGCGGCGGCGACGGCGGCCGCCGCGGCGAACGCGGCCTCGGGCCCGGCGCCGAACGGGTCGTCCCGCAGCTCCTCGGCGATCTCCGCGCGCACCACGACCTGCGAGGGGTCGATGTCCGGCCAGGCCCGCACGGCGGCGGCCACCTCGGCCGGGGCACGGGTGTCCAGCCACCACTCGGTGGGCGTGACGCTCGCGCCGTGGCGGGCCTGGAGGACCTGGTCGACGGCGCGCAGGTCGACCAGCAGGGCGCCGCCGCCCTCGGCGTCCCCGGTCGTCGGCAGCTCCCGTACCGTCCGCACGATCCGCACCGGCACGCTCTGCCCGCCGAAGACGGCGTCCACCCGCTGCCCGGTCCGCGCGCCCGTGGCGGCGAGGAAACGGTCCGTCGCCACGCCCGTGAGCTCGGCGGCCGGCGGCTGCGCGACGCGCATGACGACCGTGACCGCGCCGGACAGCCAGTGGTCGCCGGCCGGTAGATGACCGGTGGAGTAGGTGAGGGCGGCCGGGGAGGCGGACGCGAGGCGCGGCCGGGACGGCAGGGAGCTGTCGTCCGGGCCGGCGACGGTGCCGTCGGCGCGGGAGACGGCGGTCCACGCGGTGGGCAGCGGCAGGCGCCGGCCGGTACCGTCCGCGGCCGTGGCGGTCAGCGCGTCCAGCGTCAGCCGGTGCTGTTCGGCACGGCCGCTGGGCTGGGCGATGACGAGCTGGACGCCGGTGAGGGTGAGCGGGCCGCGGGCGCCGCCGAGGTCCGGGCTGAGCGGGTGCGGGCGGCCGTCGGCGGGCAGCCGCCCCGACGGCAGCTGGTACGGCACGCCCCAGCGATCCTCCAGGACGAGCGTCACGTCGGCGCCGCCTTCCGGGTCGGAGCTGTGCAGGGTCGCGGTCAGCCGCAGCCGGGCGGTGCCGGCGGGGACGGACACCCCGGCCGACGGCCTCTCGGGCGCGAGCCCGTCGAGCAGCGGCCGTACCGGACGGTCGGCGAGATCGTCACGCAGCAGCAGGGTGCCGGCGGCGTGCGCGGTGTCCAGGGCGAGGACGGTGGCGGTGCGGTTGTCCGACAGCGGCAGCGCGGTGCGTACGGCGGGGGCGGCCGAGGTGACGTCGTGCAGGGCGGCGAGCTGCTCGGTGCGCGCGGGGCCGGCGTCCCCGGCGGCCGTCACCCGCACCGGCGCACCGGCCCGGAAGTCGGCCTGGTCCTGCTGCGAGCGGTTCCAGGAGGCGCCCTGGCCGATGGCCAGCATGCCGAGCGCCACGGCGAGCACCAGCAGCAGCATCGGCCCGGCCCCGCGCATCGGACGACGGCTGAACTGCCAGCCCGCCAGCGCGGTCGCGAGCCCCCGTCCACCGGTGGCGCGCCGCTCGGCGAGCCGGGCCACCGGAGGCAGCAGCCGCAGCGTGAGGACGGTCCCGGCGAGCAGCGCCAGCGCGGGCGCGGCGACCAGCAGCGGGTCGATGCCGAGGGCACCGGTGCGGTCGCCGCCGACGGCGGCGCGGGTGGCGAGCTGCCAGTACGCGAGCCCCGCGATCGCCAGCAGTCCCAGGTCGGCACCGGCCCGCAGCGCGCCGGGCAGCGCCCGCGCCCGGCCCGGGCGCCCGTCGCTCGCGGACAGCGCGGGCACCGTCACGGCGAGCGCGCAGCCGAGGGCGACACCCGCGGCCACCAGCCACACCTGCGGCCGGCCGGTGGCGGGCACGTCCAGCCGCAGACCGATCCGGGCCAGCGGCCCCTGCCCGGCCAGCAGCCGGGTCAGCGGCCCGGCGAGCAGCGGCGCGCACAGCGCCGCCGGCACGGCCGGCAGCAGTGCCTCGAGCGCGGCCAGACCCGCGAGGCGGCCGCGGGAGGCGCCGCGGGCCAGCAGCAGCCGGGTCTCGGCCGCCCGTTCGGCGCTCAGCAGCCGGGCGACCAGCAGCAGCGCGCAGGCCGCGAGCAGGGCGAGCAGAAGGGCAACGATCAGCAGCGTGGAGCGGGAGACCAGCAGCGAGCGCTCGATCCCGTCCAGGACGCCGGGCAGCGAGGTGACCGCGGTCGTGGCGCCGGCGAGCGCCGGGGCGGAGCGCACGGCGGCGCCGGCGTGGGCCGCGGAGGAACGCAGGGCGTCGATCCGGTTGGTCGTCAGCGTGGAGAAGTCGGCGGTCACCACCCACGCCGACGGGCCGGTGCTCACCGTGGCGCCGGTCAGCACCCGCGGGTCGGTCAGCAGCGGGCCGTAGGTGGTGAAGTCGGTCTTCTTCACGCCGCGCCCGCCGACGTCGTCCAGCCGCCAGTACGGCGCGGCGGCGTCCGCGGGCCGGTACACGCCGGTGATCCGCACGGTCACCGCCTTGCCGCCGAAGCGGTCGGCGAGCGTGAGCCGGGCACCGGGCCTCAGGCCCAGGCGGCGCGCTGCGGCCTGCGGCAGCGCGGCCTCGACGTCCCCGGGGCCCGCGCCGGGCGCGCGGCCCTCGACGAGCCGCACCTGGGAGGGGTCCAGCGCCGCGAAATGCGTCAGATCGGGGTCGCCGGACCGCTCGGCCGGCGGCTGCACGGAACGGGGCAGCGCGTACGGCCCGGACCGCACCAGGGTCCGCACGGTCACCGGCAGCCCGTCGAACGCGGTGCGCGCCGCCCGGCGTACGGCGGTGTCGGCGGCGGCGCGTCCGCCCGCGGGGACGTCCGCCTTGACGACCAGGGCGGCGTCGGCGGCGTGGGCGGGCTGGGCCAGGGAGTGGCGCAGGGCGGCGTCGCCGATCGCGCCGGCGTAGGCGGTCAGACCGGCCAGGACCGACGTGGTGAGCAGGACGGTGAGCAGGGCGGCGGCGAGCAGCGGCCGGTGCGCCCGGGCGCGCAGCAGCACGAACCCGGCAAGCCCCCCGAACCCCGCCACCACCGGCCCCCCGCCGTTGTTGTCCAGACCTCTCGGTGATGCTGTCAGAGGGGCCGGACGCGGGTAAGCGGTTGTGAACGCAGCTTGACCGGATCGTGACCGGAATCCGGCGTACTACGACCGGAATGCGGGGCTCATCGGGCGCTGAAGGGCCGGACGGGGCTCGGTGTGCGGGTGCTGGGCGGTTCGGCTCAGCCGGGGGTGTTGATCATCGAGGCCGCGGCGTAGGTGAGGTAGTTCCACAGCGTGCGCTCGTGCTCCTCGGACAGGCCGAGCTCCTCGACGGCGTCCCGCATGTGCCGCAGCCACGCGTCGTGCGCCGCCTTGTCCACGGTGAACGGGACGTGCCGCATCCGCAGCCGCGGGTGGCCGCGGTTCTCGCTGTACGTGGTGGGGCCGCCCCAGTACTGCATGAGGAACAGCGCCAGCCGCTCCTCGGCCGGACCGAGGTCCTCCTCGGGGTACATCGGCCGCAGCAGCGGGTCCTCCGCCACCCCTTGGTAGAAACGGTGCACCAGCCGGCGGAAGGTGTCCTCCCCGCCGACCTGCTCGTAGAACGTCTGCTCCTGAAGCGTGCCGCGCCGAATCTCTGTCACGCCTCCCATGGTCTCAGACGCGGCGACCGAGGCCGGAGGACTTAGGACCGGCCGCGGACGGGACGGCCTGTACGCGTGGCCGGACGATCCGGAGGGGCCGTACGCCTGGCCCCTCCCGGAGCCGGACCGGGCAAGCCGGTCCGGCGTGCCTTCCCGCGGACCTTCAGCCCCGGCGGACCGTGATCGTCGTCCAGGCGCCCACGTGCACCCGGTCGCCGTCGCGGAGCGGAACCGGCACGAACGGCTGGATCGGCTCGTCCGAGCCGTTGACCGTCGTCCCGTTCGTCGAGTTCTGGTCGACGACGGCCCAGCTGCCGTCGGGCTGCTGCACCAGCACCGCGTGCTGGTGCGAGACGCCCGGGTCCTCCGGCGGCACCGACAGGTCGATGTCGGGGGTCTCGCCGGTGGAGTGGCGGCGACGGCCGATGCTGACCTGGTTGCCGGTGAGGGTGCGCTGCTGCTCCGGCGAGTACGCGGGCAGGTTGAGCCCCGCGGCCTCCGGGCCGGAACGCTGCATCATCGCCATGAAGTACTCGCGGTCCGGGCCGATGGTCGCCGTCCAGGTGGCCGGGCCCTGCGGCTGCTGCGGGAACCCGGGCGCCGGGGGTGCCTGGGTGGCACCGGGCTGCGGGTAGCCGTAACCACCGGGCTGCGCACCGCCCGGGCCACCCGGCCCGCTCGGCGCGGGCGGCGCCTGGGTGGCACCGGCCTGCGGGTAGCCGTAACCACCGGGGCCGCCGGGACCACTGGGGCCGCCGGGACCACTGGGGCCGCCGGGACCACTGGGGCCGCCGGGGCCGTTCGGGCCGGACGGTGCGGGGCCGCCGGGGCCGGTGGCGGGGCCGGACGGCGGGGAGATCACCCAGTCGTCGCCACCGCCGCCGAACGACGGTCCGGACGGAGCCGGGGGAGCCGGCGGGGCGGAGGGGCCGCGGCCCTGCGGGAACGCGGGAGGCTGCAAACCCTGCGGGCCGCCGGGAGCGCCGGGAGCACCCGGGCCGCCTTGACCGCCCGGAGCCGTACCGGGACCGGCGGGCGGGGTGGGGCCGGGGGGCGGGGGCACCGGACGCGCCGGGTCGCCGCCGAAGGGGAAGGGGGCGCCGGAGCCGTTCGGACCGCCGGGCGCACCCGGACCGTTCGGGCCGCCGGGCGCACCCGGACCGTTCGGACCGCCGGGACCGCCCTGCGTCACCGGGCCGCCGGCACCTGCCGGACCGCCGGGACCACCCGCACCGAAGGGACCGCCGGGCGCACCGGGACCAGCGGGGCCACCCTGGCCACCGGGACCGCCCGCGCCGAACGGACCGCCCTGGCCGCCCGGGCCGGAAGGCCCACCGGGACCGCCGGGCCCACCGGAGCCGAAGGGGCCGCCGGGCGCCCCGGGACCACCCGGGCCACCCTGGCCGCCCGGACCCGCGGGCCCACCGGGACCGCCCGCGCCGAACGGGCCGCCGGGACCACCGGGGCCGCCGGGACCACCCGTCCCGCCCGGACCCGACGGCTCGCCGCCGTACGGGCTCGGCGGGATCGGCTCGGCGGGGCGGTTCACCTGGGACGGGCGTGAGCTCTGGTAGTCGAAGGAGTCACCGCCACCGAAGGACGGCCCCGGACCCTGCGGGAAGCGCGGCGCACCCGGCGCCGACGGCGCACCCGGCGCCGACGGGCGCGGCGGCGCGGCCGGGGTGTACGTGGTCGCCGTGTTGGTCAGGAAGTTCCACCGGCACTCCTCGCAGAACGGAGCCCCGCCCTCGCGCGGCGTGCGGCACTGCGGGCACAGCTCCGGCTCGGGCTCCGGCACGGCGGACAGATGACGCCCGCCCGGCTGGCCACCGGGCTGGCCACCCGGCTGCGCACCCGGCGGGGGCGGCGGGAAGCCGTAGCCACCGCCCGGCGGCGGCGGGGGAGGCGGCGGAGGTACGGCACCGGCCATGCGGTGACCGCAGACCTCGCACCAGTCGTCGGAACCCGACTGGTGTCCGTTCGGGCAGGTCGGCATGTCGGTGCGTCCCTTCGTTCCTGCTAGGTCACTTCTTCGGTGGTCGCCGGTGGTCCCCGGTGCGCCTCAGTGGTCCTCGGCGCGTCACTTCTTCACGCGAACAGTCTTCGTCGACCGGGTTTCGAGCGTCATCTCGTCGGCCTCCGCGACCTTCGCCTTCAGTCGCACAGTACCGGTCGCCGCGTCGACCACGTCCACCACCTTCGCAAGCAGTTTCGCAGTATCCGCGTTCCCGGAGGCACTCGCGAGCTGAACGGCCCGGCCCAGTTTGGCCGTTGCTCCATCCATATCGCCCGCTTTGCGAAGATCCAGCCCCTGCTGGATGACCTGGGCCAGTTCGGCCTGCCCGGTGTAGTGGGCGACCTGGGGGTTGAGGGAGGTGGAGGCAGCCATGTCGTCGGTCCACACGGCCCGTACCAGGCCCTGCGCGCCCAGGTTCTGCGCACCGCCGTCCGGTTGCGGCACGACCAGCGAGACACGGGCGGCCAGCATCTCCTGGCCGATGTGCGCGGCCGGGACCTCGACGCACAGGTGGTAGTCGCGGGACTCGTCGCCCCAGGAGCCCGTCGGATAGTCCCCGGCGCGCGGCGCCGCTTCGGTACGGCGGCCGGTCAACTCCTCGAC
Source organism: Streptomyces sp. NPDC104814 (assembly GCF_055583185.1). Classification (NCBI taxonomy): domain Bacteria; kingdom Bacillati; phylum Actinomycetota; class Actinomycetes; order Kitasatosporales; family Streptomycetaceae; genus Streptomyces; species Streptomyces sp. NPDC104814. The sequence continues at coordinate 357,588 of NZ_JBVJOL010000008.1, forward strand.
GGTCGGCGCGACTTGCTTGACGAACCTGATGGTCGTGCCGACCGGTGTCCACACCCGCAGGGCGACGTCGGCGACCTCCTTGCCCATCGCCGTCTCCATCATCCGCGTGAAGTCGGCGGCCAGGCCCGCCGGATCGGCGACGATGTCGGCCGTGCCGAGCAGCGCGGAGGCGATCCCTGTGACTTCTTTCACTTCCCAGTCGGTGCCCACGCCCCGTGCGTCACAGGTGAACCGCCCGGCGCAGTGCTCGAGGGCGGCCTTCAGATCGGCGGGCGACTCGTGCTCGTTGCGGCCGTCGGTGAGCAGGATGCCGTGCCGGATGGCGACGTCCGCCGAGGACAGCAGCGTCTCGGCGAGCCGCAGCCAGGTGCCGATCGCCGTGCCGCCGCCCGCGCTCAGCCGGCGCAGCGCCTGCTTGGCCTGCTCACGGGTGGTGGCGTCGGCGACGGCGAGCCGCCCGCCGCCCGGGTAGACCTCCTTGGCGACGTGCGTGCCGCCGACCACCGCGAAGTGCACCCCGTCGCGCAGAGTGTCGATCGCGGCGGCCGTGGCGTCCCGCGCGTTGCGCATCTTGGTCGGCGGGTAGTCCATCGACCCCGAGCAGTCCACCATGATCGCCACCGCCGCGGTCGGACCCTGCCCGGCGGAGAACAGATGCGGCGCGCTCACCGCGCTGCCGATCGTGCCGCCCCCCGTCGCCGTGACCGTGACGATGGCGTTGACCTCGCGGCCGCCCTCCGGCAGGTACTCGTTCTGGTACACGTCCACAGAGAACTGCGGCACCGCTGACTTCGAGAAATTGGCCATGCCTGTTCGCATCCCCCTCAACCACCCTCGCGGGTGTGGACCGGACGCGGACCGGTCCCCTCCGGCCCGCGAGCTTCCCCGTGCGAGGCCCGGCCCGGGTCTGCCGTGCGCGGGCCTCAGGCCGATCCTGCCCCTTGCGGCGGCGCGGGGAACGGCACGACGGCCACTGTTACGTTGTCGTGGCCCCCGCCGTCCAGGGCGTGGCCGACCAGGACCTGCGCGCAGTGCAGCGGACGCACGGCGGCATCGAGGGGGACGGCCTCGGCCATCTCCTGAGCCGCCTCCGCGTAGTTCCACAGCCCGTCGGTGCAGACGACGACCACGCCGGGCCGGTCCGGTTTGTAGCTTGCGGTGTGCGGCTCCAGTTCGTAGGCGTCCGCGCCGAGCCAGCCGGTGATCGCGTGGGCGCGCTCGTCGGCGTACGCCTCCGCCTCGCTCATCAGCCCGGCGGCCACCATCTGCGCGGCCCAGGAGTCGTCCTCGGTGAGCCGGGCCGGGGGCGCGCTGCGGTCGGCCGGCACCCAGTAGACGCGGCTGTCGCCGACCCAGCCGACGACCAGCAGGCCGCTCGTCACCACCGCGCCGACCAGAGTGCAGGCGGGCGCGTTCTGGTGCGGGGCGTGCTCGCGGGCCGTCTCCGGCTCGTCGGCCAGGGCGTTGACCGCCTGCGAGGCGGCGACGATCGCCTCGTGCATCGCCTGCTGCGGGTGCGTGCCGCGCGGCAGCGCCGACAGCAGCGCGTCGCCGGCGGCGCGGGACGCGGCCAGGGACGCGTCGTCGGGGCGGGTCGCGGAGGACACACCGTCGCAGACGATCGCCAGGGACACCGGTGAGCCGTCGGGCAGCGCGGTGGTGGCGACGGCGAACGCGTCCTCGTTGCGGTGGTGGCGCAGCCCGCGGTCGCTGACGGCGGCCACCGGTCCGCACTCCTGCTCCATGTGGTCGCGTTCGCGGGGCTGGGCGTGCCCGCAGTTCTCGCAGTAGCCGTCGCTGTCCACCCGGCCCGTCCGGCACGCCACGCACACCGAGGTGTCCGGTGCGGCCGCAGCGGACACCGCGGCAGCGCGCGGGTCGGGCGCCTGCAGCGCGTACTCGTCGGGCTCGTCCGGCCGGTCGAAGCGAACACCCGGGGCGGGAGCGGCAGGAGCGGCGGGCGCCTGCGGCGGTACGGCGCCCGGCGCTTGCGACGGCACGGCGGGATCCGCCGGTGATGCCGAAGCGGCCTGCGGGGGCACCACCGGGGGAGCGGGCGGGGCCGCGGGTGGCATCTGCGGCGTTGGACCCGGGAGTACGCCGCCGCCCGAGTCCGTGCCCGGCAGATCCGTCGGCAGGTGCACCGCCGCCGGGGTGTCCGAACCGCCCGGTTCGGCCGCGTGCGGCCAGGGCTCCGCCCCGCCGGGGGCCTGCCCCGTCGCCGTGCCGGGGCCCGGCTGCGCCGCCTGGCCGGGGGCCTGCGGTTGCGCCGAGCCGTTCATCGCCATCGTCGGGTGGTCCCGCGGTGGTGCCGGCACGGCGGACAGGTCGTATCCGCACGCGCCGCAGAAGCGGTCACCCGAGTCGAGCGGTTCCGCGCAGCTCGGGCAGTTCGACAGGGCTGCCTGCTGGGGCATCTGGGACATCAACTACACCCACGTCCGGGGGCGGTAACGGTTGGCACGTTCCACCAGGTCGATCCTCTCCTCGCCGCCGGGCGCGAGCCGGGCCAGCGTGCGGTACGAGCGCTCGAGTCCGAAGCGCAGCCCGCGTTCGTCCAGTTCGCTGCCGAGCAGCACTCGCCGGGCGGCCGGCGTGCCGCCCTGGCCCCCGGAGAGTATCCAGTCCAGCGCGCATCCGAGCACTTCGGTGGCCAACTGCTCGCGCCGCCCCGGGTCCAGACCGTACGCCTGAAGGGCCTCGACCTGCGCGGCGGCGGCCGTCAGATCGTCCAGGAACGCACCGTCCGCGGCGCTCGCCGTGCGCCGGCGCAGCCGGGCCCGCACCGCGGCCACGCGGGCGGCCGTGTAATGGATGGACGCCTCCGGCACCGACTCCAGCGTGTGGACGGCGCCGGCGCGGTTACCCGAGGCGAGCCGCACCCGGGCCAGACCGAAGGCGGCGCTGACATGGCTGGGGTCGCTCGCCCACACCAGCCGGTAGTACTCGGCGGCGTTGTCCAGCTGGCCCAGCACCTCCGCGCACAGGCCGAGCGCGAGCTTGGGCGCGATCTCGCCGGGGAAGGCGTCGTAGACCGCGTCGAAGGCGAGGGCGGCGTCCTCGTGGTCGCCCGTGACCAGCGCGGCCACCCCCCGGTACCAGACCACCCGCCAGTCGTCCGGCCGTTCGTCGTCCAGCTTGGCCAGCGCCATGCGCGCCGCGTCGAAGTCGCCGTTCTCCAGCCAGGCGCGCGCCTGCCGCAGCCGGGTCTCCACCGAGGGCGCAGGCGCGGCGGCGAGCGCGTTGAGCAGCTCGGCGGGCGCGGAGGTCATCAGGCCCGCCAGGAAACCGGCGTTGGGGTCGGCGGAGTCCACGTGCGGCACGGGCAGGGCGAGCGCGGCCGCACGGATGTCCACCGCCCGCACCAGCGACGCGGGAACCCCCGAGGCACCCACAGCACCGGCACCGGCAGCACCCACGACACCTGCGCCACCGGCCCCCGCGAGGGCAGGAGCCCCGCCCTCGGCTCTGCGCCGCCCGCGCACCGCTCGCGCCCCCAGGCGGGACACCTCGCCGTCCAGCCGCGGGAACAACTCCGTGTCCGTGACCTTCACTTCCGGCCCGAACAGCGTCGACAGCGCCGGCCGCGCCCGCCCCGACTGCAGCGACACCACCTCGCGCAGCACCCCGGTGAGCTGCTCGGCCATCTCCTGCGCGGAGGCGAACCGGCGCGCCGGGTCCGGGTCGGTGGCGCGTACCAGCAGCCGGTAGAAGGACTCGTACTGGCGGAAGACCTCGATGGTGTCGGGGTCGGGCAGCGAGTCGGCGTAGACGGTGGTGTAGCCCTGGAAGTCGAAGGTGAGCACGGCCAGGGTCCGGCCCACCGTGTACAGGTCGCTCGCCACGGACGGGCCGACGTCGGCGACCTCGGGCGCCTGGTAGCCGATCGTGCCGTAGATCGCCGACTCCTCGTCGTCCATGCGGCGCACGGCGCCCATGTCGATCAGCTTCAGCTCGTCCTCGGTCTGGATGGCGTTGTCGACCTTGAAGTCGCAGTACAGCAGGTTGCGGCTGTGCAGATGGCCGAGGGCCTCCAGCGCCTCGATGCCGTACGCGCAGGCCTGCTCCACCGGCAGCGGGTCGCGGCGGCCGTCGGGCGTGCGGCGGGAGTTGGCGATCTCCTTCAGGGACTTGCCGCCGACGTACTCCATGACGATGTAGCCGTCGAGGGAGCCGGTGCGCTGGTCGAGGTGCTCGACGAAGTTGTAGATCCGCACGATGTTGGCGTGCTCGATCTCCGCCAGGAACCGCCGCTCGGAGATCGCCGCGGCCATCGCGTCCTGGTCGCCGGTGTCCAGCAGGCCCTTGAGCACCACCCACCGGTCCGCGACGGCCCGGTCGACGGCCAGGTAGATCCAGCCCAGGCCGCCGTGCGCCAGGCAGCCCACGACCTCGTACTGGCCGCGCACCACGTCCCCGGCCTTCAGCTTCGGCACGAACGAATACGGGTGCCCGCACTTGGTGCAGAATCCCTCGGTGCGGCCCGGCCGGTCCCCGCGCGCCCGGCCGACCGGCGCACCGCAGTCCGAGCGGGAGCAGAACCGCTTGCGCTCGGGCACCTCCGGGTTGTCCAGCACCATGGCGCGTGGGTCGGGCCGCGGGATCGGCGGCACCTGCACCAGACCCGCGCCGAGCCGGGAGCGGCCCGAGGACGCCGCGTTCGAACCCGAACTGCGCACCGACACCGAACGGCCCGTCGACTTGCCCGACAGTGAGCGCGACAGCCGCCCGGACACCGAGCGCCGCGACTTCGACGACTGCGAGGACGTCCGCGCGCTGCGCCCGCTCGTACCGGCCGAACCCCCGGAGCCACGGCCGCCCGCGGTGAGCCCGGTCGGCACCGAGCCGACCATGCCGGTCGGGGAGACGACCGGTGCAAGTCCGCAGGTGTCGCAGTACAGTTCGCCGCCGCCGACGTCCTCGTACGCCCCGTCGCAGCCCGGACGCTGGCAGCTCTGCCCCGCACGGCTCATGACGACTCCCCCCTGACGTCCTCCGGCCGGCTCTGCTGCTCCGGCACCCGCGGTGCGGCGAGTGCCTCGGCGGCCGCCTGCTGGTAGCGCAGCACGGCCTGTTCGGCGACGCGCAGATCGCACGGCGCGCTCCACAGCATGCGGCGGGCCTTCTCGTACCGCTCGATCAGCAGCGGGTCCTCCGCCAGCCCGTGCCGGGCCACCTTCGCCTTGTACGCGTCGAGGCGGCCGCGCAGCTCGGCGCGCACGGCGAGCGGCGCGGTGACCGCGGTCAACGACTCACGGGCGCGCAGCAGTTCGTCCTCGGCCCGCTGCTCCAGCGACTCCAGCAGCGGTGACAGCCGGTGCCACTGGGCCTGCCTGCGGTACTCGGCGGCCGTGGCCAGCTGCTCCTGCAGCACGGTCGGCGGGCCGCTGACCACCGGCACCTCGGTGGCCGCGATCTTCGCCAGCACCTCGCCGCGCGCGGTGCGGGCCTCGGCGAGGGTGCGGTCGGCGCGCGAGAGCACGTCCCGCAGCCGCACCAGCCGCTTCTCGGCGTCCTGCCGGACGGTGAGCACGGCCTCGATCTCCCGGCGCACCTCGTCCAGGGCGCGCGCCTCACGGTCGTAGACCGTGGTGTCCGGGCGGCCGCCGCCGGGCGCCGAACTGCCCTGCGCGGGAACCCAGTACGCGAGCGGATCGGAGACCACCTGCTCGCGCAGTTTCGTCAGCGTGCGCGTGATGCGCTCCAGGTCGTCGCCGGAGGGGTGCTCGCCGGGGCGCACCCCGACGGAGTGGGCGAGCTGCCGGGTGCGCTGGAGTTCGGCGGCGAGTAAATCGATGCGGGCGGGCAGCGCCGACCACACCGCGTCGGCGGCGACCACCATGTCCAGGCTGCTCGCGTACAGCTCGTTCATCCGGTCCACCAGCGCGACCAGCGAGTAGTGCTCGCTCAGCCTGCCCGGACCGCCCTGGCCGCCTGCCGCGCCGGCGCTTCCCGGCACCGTGACGCACTCGCCGCGCAGCAGCTCGGTCAGCTCCACCAGGTCCTCGCGGCTGGACCAGCGGCGCCGCGAGCGGATCTCGCGGGCGGTGCGCAGCGCGGCCGTGTAGGCGTCGAAGTACGTCCACAGCAGCGTGATCGACGCCTCCGTGGCGATCCAGCGCTCGTGGGTGACGCCGGTCAGTTCGGCGCCCTCCAGCAGCCTGCGGCCCGCGTGGTCCTGCAGGGCCAGCAGCGACGTCTCGATCGCCTCGTGCTCCTGGCCGAGCCGCGCCAGCGCACGGTCCACCTCGTCCCGGTCCATCACCGGCCCGGCGGGGTCCGTGACGCCCATCGATCACCTCTCGCTGCTGTGTGGGTCGTTGCCGCTCGTGTCGGTGCTCTCGTCAGCTCGTGCGCAGGTACTGCGGCGCGGGCGGTCTGGACGTCGCCGCGTCCCTGCCCAGTGTCGCCGACAGCCAGCTGCCGTACGACGTCTGCCAGCCGCTCGCGCTGTAGGCGACCAGGAGGCGATTGACCCGGCGTACCAGATCGTCCGCGTCCTTCTTCATCGCCACGCCGTAGTACTCGGTGGTGAAGGCGCTCCCCTTCAGTTCGACCGTCGGGTCCTGGGCGGCCTGGCTCGCGGCGAGCGCGCCGTCGGTGACCACCGCGTCCACCTCGCCGAGCTGGAGGCGGACCAGGCAGTCCAGCTGGTTGGGGACGGTGGTGGAGATGTCCGCGGAGGCGGGCAGCCGGCCGGCCTTCTTGTCGTCCGCGAGCGTCGTGTACGCCGTCGAACCGGCCGCCGTGCAGATCTTCTTGCCGGCGAGCGTGCCGTCGTAGCCCGTGATCGGCGAGTCCTTGGGGGCGAGGACCTGCTGGCCGGTCTTGAAGTACGGGGCGGAGAAGGCGACGTCCTGCAGGCGCTTGCAGGTGATCGTCATCGTGCGGACGACCATGTCGACGACGCCGCCCTGGATCGCCTGGATGCGCTGGTTGGTCGGGATGGCCTTGAACTGCACGGCGTTCGGGTCGCCGAGCAGGTCCCGGGCGATGGCGTGCACCAGGTCGATGTCGAAGCCCTCCAGCTGCGCGCCCTTCTTGTTCGGGTCGCGGTAGCCCCAGCGGTAGCTGTTCTGGTCGACGCCGACGACCAGTTTGCCCTTGGCCTTGATGCGGGCGATGGTGGGCCCGTCCGCCGCCGAGGGCGCCAGCGTCTGCTTCTCGGGGGCCGTGCAGGTCTCGGCGCGCACCTGGGTGCCCACGGCGACCCTGGGGGCGCCGTACGTCGCGGGGGCGCTCCCGCCGCCGCGCTGGGTCAGGGGCAGCAGCAGCGCGCAGGCCAGCGTCAGGGCGCACACGACCGCCATCGCGCCGACTCCGCCCCAGCCCCGCAGTCCGGCCCGCAGGTGTCGCAGCCTCATCGTCACGCCCCCTTTCACCCGTGCGCTCCTCATCGGTACTCCGACAGCCTGCGGCCGATGCCGAGGACCGCGCCGGCCGCGCCCAGCACGGCGAGGGCCGCGGCGCCCCACGCCAGGCCGCCGAGCGCGTCCAGACCGTCGCCGGCCGCCTGCCGGAACTCCTTCTCCTCGTGCGCCAGCGCCGCGGCCAGGTTGGCGTCGACGCTGTCGAAGCACTCGCCGGTGGCCCCCTTGGCGCCGATCACACCGTCCAGCGCCTTCTCGTACTCGCCGGACTCGTCCTCGCCGCGGGCCGCGTCATGGCGCCGGTTCCACTCCTTCATGTTGCCGACGGCCGCGGTGACCGGCTTCGCGCCCGCGGTGTCGTCGGCGAGCCGGCCGGCCTCGGCCAGGCTCCTGTCCAGGGCGGCCATGTCCGTCCGGAAGGAGGTGTCGTACAGGTCCTTGCCGTCCTTGGTCGTCTCCGCGCCGCGCGCCACCAGCGTGAGGTTCTCGTTGCCGCGGGCCTTCAGGGAGGCGATCCGGGCGTCCTGCAGGACGTTCAGCGAGCGCACGCCGTTCAGACGGGAGTCGTTCAGGTCCGAGCGGGCGACGCTGTGGCCGACGATCAGCCACAGCAGCACCACGGCGGCCGCCGTGGTCGCGGCGACCAGGCCCTGGTTGAGGACGCGGTGGGTGCGCCGGTAGTGCCGGTGCTGGGCCCAGCCGAGGGCGGCCAGCGCCAGCACACCGAGGGCGATGGCCGCCCAGGGGTAGGGCGTGGCGTCCGCGTAGTCGGCGTTCAGACGCTCGTTCTCGTTGGTGTACAGGTCCTCGGCGGCCGGGAGCATCTGCTGCTGCATCTTCTCGTTGGCGTACCGCAGGTAGGCGCCGCCCACCGGGAAACCCTGCCGGTTGTAGGTGCGGGCGCGCTCCACCAGGCCCTTGTACTCCGGCAGCAGCCGGTTCAGCCTGGTGATCGTGGCGGCGGCCGGGGAGCCCGGGTCGGAGCTGCCGGCGGCGGTGACCAGACCGGTGGCGGCCGTGCGGATGTCCCGCTCGTAGCGGTCGCGGGACGCCTTGGTCTCCTGGCCGCCGGCCAGGAAGCCGCTGGAGGCCGCGGTGTTGGCGTCGGCGAGCGAGCGGTAGATGTCGGCCGCGGCGGCGCTCAGCGGCCGGCTCTTGTGCAGGACGTCGTCGGCGGCGGCCGCCCGTTCGGTGACCTGCCAGGCCGTGACCGCGCCGAACGCGACGACGAGCAGCGCGAGGACGGCCCCGATGGTGCGCAGCCGGCCCGGTTCCGTCACGGCGGCGGCGCGCAGCCGCTCCACGCCCTCGGCGAACGCCGTACGGCGCGCGGGGCGGCCCGGCGCGGGGGAGCCGGCGCCCGTGGCGGGCGGGGGCGCGGTGGGGCGGACGGCGGGCTGCGGGGGGATCACCGGCATCGTGGGCGTGCCGGGGCCCGGCGGTGGCGCCGCGCTGCTTCGCTGCGGGTGTGTCACTGCTGACCTCCCCCATGGTCATCCGTCGCCGCAAGTATCGCTGCCGGAGGCCGTATCCGCACCGGCCGTGCCACGATCTTGATCGGATCGCAGCGTGGTGCGCGGCCCGGCGCCGGATGTCCCCCCTGCCCGTGCCGGAACTGCCCCTGCCCATGAATACGTCGGAGGAACCGGATCGGTTCCCCCGACGTCACTCACGGGTGACGACGTGTCACCCGTGACGTGCTCGGCTCGCGCCGGGAGCGAAGTGCGCCCGCAGCCGCTGCTGCGCCGCGCTCGTCGCCCCCAGCCGGTCCAGGCCCAGCAGCGCCGCCCCCAGCACCGGCCGCTCCCGCACCACACGCGGTGCGGCCTTGGGCGCGCGTTCCGCCAGCAGCTGCCGTACGCCGTCGTCGAGCCGGGTGTGCCCCGCGGTGAGGACCCCGCCGCCGAGCAGTACCGGGGTCTCCTCCGTCAGCAGGTCCAGGCGGGTCAGCGCGACCACCACCATGGTGGTGATCTCCTCGGCGAGCCGGTCGACGATCCGCCGGGCCACCGGGTCGCCGGCCGCCGCGGTGGCGAACAGCACCGGCGTCAGCTCGTGCCGCCGGGTGTGCTCGACGCGCCCGAGGTGCAGGGCCTCGATCAGCGCGTACATCGAGTCCAGGCCGAAGTGCGCGGGCAGGGTGCGGGCCAGCTCGGTGGGGCCGCCGCGCCCGTCCTCCGCGCGCGCCGCGTGCCACAGCGCCTCCTCGGCCAGGAACCAACCACCGCCCCAGTCACCGGAGATACGGCCGATCGCCGGGAAGCGGGCGGTGCGGCCGTCGGGGCGCATGCCGACGCAGTTGATCCCGGCGCCGCACACCACGGCCACCCCGCGCGGTTCGGCGACGCCGGCCCGCAGGATCGCGAAGGTGTCGTTGCGCACCTCGACGGACGCACCCCACGCACGCGCGTGCAGGGCCGCCGCCAGCTGCTCCTCCTCCACCGGCAGATCGGCGTTGGCCAGGCAGGCGGCCACATGTTCCACGGCGCTCACCCCGGCACGCGCGTACGCCTCCGTGACCGCCTCGGCGAGCGTGTCCACCGCGGCCCGGACGCCGACCGCGGGCGGCCGGAACGGGCCGCCGCGGGCCGTGGCGAGCACCGTGCCGTCCGCGGCGACGACTGCCACGTCGGTCTTGCTGTTGCCGGCGTCGATGGCGAGGACGCCCCCGGTCAGGCCCACGAAAGGTGCTCCCGGTTGTGTGCGATCAGCCGGTCGGTGAGGGTGTCCGCGTAGGCGTACTGGCCGATCAGCGGGTGGGCGAGCAGCGCCCGGAAGACGCGGTCGCGGCCGCCCTTCAGGGCCGCCCGCAGGGCCAGGTCCTCGTACGCGGTGACGTTGGCGATCAGGCCGGCGTACAGCGGGTCCAGGCGCGGCACGGGCAGCGGGGCGGCGCCCTTGCCGCCGACCGCGGCCTGCACCTCGATGACCGCGTCGTCGGGCAGGAAGGGCAGCGTGCCGTTGTTGAGGGTGTTCACCACCTGGTACGGGCTGCCCGCGCCGCCCAGCAGCGCCGCCGCGAGGTCGACGGCGGCCTCCGAGTAGTAGGCGCCGCCGCGCTTGGCCAGCAGCTCCGGCTTCTCGTCCAGCGCCGGATCGCCGTACATCTCGAGCAGTCGCCTCTCCATCGCGGCGACCTCGGCCGCCCGGGACGGCTTGCTGCGCAGTTCGCCGACGACCTCGTCGTGGGCGTAGTAGTAGCGCAGGTAGTACGACGGGACGACGCCGAGGCGGTCCAGCAGCGGGCGGGGCAGGCGCAGGTCGGCGGCGACGGCGTCGCCGTGCTCGGCGAGCAGCCGGGGCAGCACGTCCTCGCCCTCGGGGCCGCCCAGGCGTACGCCGGTCTCCCAGGTGAGGTGGTTCAGGCCCACGTGGTCCAGGTGCACCTCGGCGGGGGAGAGCCCGAGGTGGGCGGCGAACTTGCGCTGCAGCCCGATCGCCACGTTGCACAGCCCGACCGCCTTGTGACCGGCCTGGAGCAGGGCGCGGGTGACGATGCCGACCGGGTTGGTGAAGTCGATGATCCAGGCGTGCGGGTTGGCGCGCCGGACCCGTTCGGCGATGTCGAGGACGACGGGGACGGTGCGCAGCGCCTTGGCGAGGCCGCCCGCGCCGGTGGTCTCCTGGCCGACGCAGCCGCACTCCAGCGGCCATGTCTCGTCCTGCTCGCGGGCCGCCTGCCCGCCCACCCGCAGCTGGAGCAGCACGGCGTCGGCGCCGTCCACCCCGGCGTCGAGGTCGGCGGTGGTGACCACCCGCCCCGGGTGGCCCTGCTTGGCGAGGATGCGGCGGGCCAGACCGCCCACCAGTTCCAGCCGCTCGGCTGCCGGGTCGACGAGGACCAGTTCCTCGACGGGCAGGGTGTCCCGCAGGCGTGCGAAGCCGTCGACGAGTTCGGGGGTGTAGGTCGAGCCGCCCCCTACCACGGTGAGTTTCATATGCGGTTAACCCTTCACTCCGGTGAGCGTGACGCCCTCGACGAACGCCTTCTGCGCGAAGAAGAACACGAGGATCACGGGCGCCATGACCAGCACGGTGGCGGCCATGGTGAGGTTCCAGTCGGTGTGGTGCGCGCCCTTGAAGGACTCCAGGCCGTAACTCAGCGTCCACGCACCGGGGTTCTCGGAGGCGTAGATCTGCGGGCCGAAGTAGTCGTTCCAGGCGTAGAAGAACTGGAACAGGGCGACGGCGGCGATGCCGGGCCGGGCCATCGGCAGGACGACCCGCAGCAGAGTCCTGAGGTCGCCGCAGCCGTCGACCTTCGCCGCGTCCAGGTACTCGTTCGGGATCGTCGTCAGGAACTGCCGCAGCAGGAAGATGGAGAACGCGTCTCCGAACGCCATCGGGACGATCAGCGGCCACAGCGAGCCGGACAGGTCCAGCTGTTTCGCCCAGAACAGGTACATCGGGATGACGACGACCTGCGGCGGCAGCATCATCATCGAGATCACCAGCATCAGCGCCAGGTTGCGGCCGCGGAAGCGGAACTTGGCGAGCGCGTACGCCACGGGGACCGAGGAGACGACGGTGAGGACCGTTCCCGCGCCCGCGTACAGCAGCGTGTTCTTCCACCAGATGAGGAAACCGGGGGTGTCGAAGACCTTCCGGTAGTTGCCCCATTCCCAGGTGCGCGGGATCAGGTCCCGGCTGAGGGCCTGGCTGTCGCTCATCAGGGAGGTGAGGAACACGAACACGAACGGCAGGACGAAGAACAGCGCGGCGGCGACGCCGAGGGAGTGCACCGCGATCCACTCCAGCAGGGCCCGGCGGCGGGCGGTGCGCTCGGCCGCGGGCCGCGCGGCGACCCGCACCGGCTGGTCCAGCACTTGGGTCATGGGTCAGTCACCTGCCTGGATCAGACCGCCGCGGCGCCGCATCAGGAACGCGGTGAACACCATCGACAGGGCGAACAGCACCAGGGCGACGACACAGGCGGAGCCGTAGTCGAAGCGCTGGAAGCCGAGGTTGTAGACGAGCTGCGGGAGGGTGAGCGTGGACTTGTCCGGGTAGCCGGGCTCGAACTGGGTGCCCGCGCCCTGGATCACCCCGGAGGCGACCTTCCCGGCGATCAGCGGCTGCGTGTAGTACTGCATCGCCTGGATGACGCCGGTGACCACGGCGAACATCACGATGGGGGAGATGTTCGGCAGGGTCACGAACCGGAACCGCTGCCAGGCCGACGCCCCGTCCAGCTCGGCCGCCTCGTACTGCTCGGTGGGCACGTCGAGCAGCGCCGCCATGAAGACGACCATCAGATCGCCGATGCCCCACAGTGCGAGCAGGGTCAGCGCCGGCTTGGACCAGGCGGGGTCGTTGAACCAGCCGGGCGCCGCGACGCCCGCCTTCTCCAGAAGGGAGTTGACCGGCCCGGTGCCGGGGTTGAGCAGGAAGGCGAACGCCATGGTGGCGGCCACGGGCGGAGCGAGGTAGGGCAGGTAGAACAGGGTGCGGAAGAAGCCCGTGCCCGTCTTGATCTTCGTGATGAGCAGGCCGACGCCCAGTCCGAAGAGCACCCGCAGCGTCACCATGACGAGGACCAGCCACAGCGTGTTGCGCAGGGCGGGCCAGAACAGCGGGTAGTGCGAGAAGACGTACGACCAGTTCCTCGTCCCGCTCCACGCCGGCGGCCGGAAGCCGTCGTAGTGCATGAACGAGAAGTAGACCGTGGACAGCAGCGGGTAGGCGAAGAAGACCGCGAACCCGATCAGCCAGGGCGACAGGAAGGCGAGGTTGCGCAGCGCCGCGCGGCGGTGCTTGGACGCCAGGGTGATCGCGCTCATCGCTACTTCGCCTGTGCGATGTCGGTGTCGATCTGCGCGGCCGCCTTCTTCAGGTCGGCCTTCAGATCGGTGACCTTGCCGCTCTCGTAGTCGTAGCCGAGCTGCTGGATCGTCACCAGGTACTGGCCGCCGTTGAGGGACGCGGGCGTGGACGTGGAGTGCGGGTTCGCGGCGATGTCCAGGAACGTCCGGAACCGCGGGTCGTAGTGGAGCTTCGGTGACTTCAGGGCGGCCAGGGTGGAGGGGACGTTGTGGATCGCGTTGGAGAAGCCCACCACCGCGTCGGTGTCGGTGGTCATGTACTTCACCAGTTCCCACGCGGCGTTCTGCTTCGTGCTGGTGGCGGCGATCCCGGCGATGGTGCCGGTGATGTAGCCCTTGCCGTACTGGTCGGCCTGGTCGTCGGGGACGGGCAGCGGGGCCACGCCGATGTCGAAGCCGGGCTTCGCGTCCAGGGCCATGCCGAGCCGCCACTCGCCGTCGAGCTGCATGGCGACCTGGCCGGTGTGGAAGGGGTGCTTGGGGCCCCACTCGTCACCCAGCTCCGCCCGGTAGCGCTCCAGCTTCCCGAAGCCGCCGAGGTCGTCGACGAGCCGCTTCTGCAGAGTGAAGCCCTTCTCGAACGCCGGGTCCTTGGCGAGGTTCGACCTGCCCTCGCGGTCGAAGTAGGCGGGGGAGAACTGGCCGAGGTAGTGCTCGGTGGTGGACTCCCAGCCGTGGTAGTCCGGCATGAAGCCCAGCTGCCGGTAGGAGTCGCCCTGCGGGACGGTCAGCTTCTTCGCGTCGGCCTCGAACTCCGACCAGGTCCTCGGCGGGCTGGTGATGCCGGCCTTCGCGAACGCCGTCTTGTTGTAGTACAGCCCGTAGGCGTCGCCGAGCAGCGGGACCGCGCAGCGGTCGCCCTCGAACTGCGTGTACTCGTTCATCGCCTTCGGGAAGGTCTGCCGCGGGTCGATCCCCGCCTTCCGGAAGAACGGGTTCAGATCGATCAGCGCGCCCGAGGAGCAGAACTTGCCGACGTTGTTCGTGGTGAAGGAGGAGATCACGTCGGGCGCCTTGGTGCCGCCCGCGCGCAGCGCCTGGTTGATCTTGTCGTCGGTCATGTTGCCGACGACGTCGACGTGGATGTTCGGGTGGGCCTTCTCGAAGCCGGCGACCAGGTCGTTGACGGCCTTCACCTCGTTCGGCGCGCTCCAGGCGTGCCAGAAGGTGATCGTCGTCTCCTTCGACGGGTCGTCGCTCGCTCCGGCGCCGGACTGGCCGGTGCAGGCGGTAGCGAGCAGAACCAGCGACGCGGTCAGGGCAAAAGCCGTCCTTCGGGCGAGCGAGGGTATGACTTCGGGCATGGCGAGGCCTCCCAGGGGGCGGGGTCGGGAAGGAGGGGCTGCTGCTCTGAGGGGGCGGGGCGGGGGAGGAGCGGGTGCGCTGAGGAAGTGGGGCAGAGAGGAGCGGGTGCGGTGCTCCGGTGGGGCGGAGATGGGGAGAGACGGGGCCTGAGGGGGCTAGCGGGAGGTGTCGAAGACCTCGTCGCGGGTGACGGTCAGCGCGCGCTCCAGCGCGCCGCGCAGGACGGGATGGTCGGTGACCTCCCCGAGCACGAGCCGGGGCCGGGAGGCGGCCAGCTCCTGCAACTCGTCTTGGATCAGGGCGCGCAGCACCTCGCCGCCGCTGGTGAGCGAGGTACCGGACAGCACGACCAGCTCGGGGTCGAGCACCGAGACCAGCGAGGCGAGACCGGTGGCGAGCCGGGTGGCGTACGTCTGCAACAGCAGCCGGCCCAGCACGGTCTCCTCGGCGGCGGCCCGGGCGACCAGCACCGCCGCGGCCTCGTCGTACGGCCCCGACGGGACGTCGCTCATGCCGAGCTCGCGGGCGAGCTGGGGGACGGCCTGGGATCCGGCCAGCTCCTGGTAGCCGCCACTGTTGGCTTTCCTCACGCCGCGCACCAGCGGGGTACCGGGGACCGGAAGGAAACCCACCTCTCCGGCGCCGCCGGTGAACCCCCGGTGCAGCCGGCCGCCGAGGACCAGCGCGGCGCCGAGGCCCTCCTGGTTCCACAGCAGCACGAAGTCCTCGTGCCCCCGGGCGGCGCCGAGCCGCTGCTCGGCGAGCGCGACGAGGTTGACGTCGTTCTCGTACTCCACGGGCATCGGCAGCGCCGCGGCGAGTTCGTCGAGGAGGGCCGGGGAATGCCAGCCGGGCAGATGGGAGGCGTAGCGCAGCCGGCCGGTGCCCGGATCGAAGGCACCGGGGGTGCCGATGACGAGCCGGTGGACGTCGGCGCGGGCCAGCCCGGCGGCCTTGACGGCGCCGTCGAGGGCGTCCGTGACCTGCTGGGCGACGGGCTGCGCGGGGCGCCGGCCGGGGGTGGGCAGCTCGTACCGGCCGACGGTGCGCCCGGTGATGTCGGCGACGGCGGCCCGGATGCGGCCGGGGGCGACGTCGAGACCGGCGGCGTGGGCGGCGGACGGATTGACCTCGTACAGCTGGGCGTTGGGGCCCGGGCGGCCCTCGGCCCTGCCGGTGGCCAGCACCAGGCCGGCCGCCTCCAGCCGGGCCAGCAGCTGCGAGGCGGTGGGCTTGGACAGACCGGTGAGCTTGCCGATGCGGGTGCGGGAGAGCGGGCCGTGCTCCAGCAGCAGGTCCAGTGCGGCACGGTCGTTCATGGCGCGCAGCACACGCGGGGTGCCCGGCGTACCGGCGGTTCCTGCCATGGGGTGCCACACCTGCCTTTCCAGCGGGACAGCCTTCCAGTGCGCGGGGAGGGCTGTCCACCCCGCCGCCAGCACTGTTAGGAAAGTTTCCTATCGCTGAGCAGGAACGTAAGCCCGGCGGGAAGGGCCCGTCAAGACACGACGCCCCCGCGGCAACGGAGTCGTTGCCCGCGGGGGCGTCTGCGGACTGTGCCGGCCGGTGGTGCCGGTTGTGGTTTCAGAGGGGCGGTCGGGGCCCGTGGCGGGTGTCGGGTGGTTACTTCGCCGTGCTCGGCGGCGGGACGAGCGGCGTGGCCGCCTGGGCCTGCGGGGAGGTGGCGGCGGCGAACGCGGACGGGGCTGCGACCGAGGCCGACGGGTCCGGCGTCTCGTCCTCGGCGGGAGCCGTCGCCCCGCCGACGATCCTGATGTCGGCGGCGTCGAAGGCCCGCTTGACGCGCCAGCGCAGCTCCCGCTCCACCGAGAGCGACTTGCCGGGCATGGTCCGGGCGGAGAGCCGGACGACCATGGAGTCGATCAGCACGCTGTCCAGGCCGAGCACCTGGACCGGGCTCCACAGCAGCTCGTTCCAGGGCTCTTCCTTGCCCATCGTCTCGGCGACCTCGTCGAGCGTGGCCTTCACCCGGTCAAGGTCCTCCGACGTCTTCACCGTGACGTCCACCCCGGCCGTCGCCCAGCCCTGGGAGAGGTTGCCGATGCGCTTGACCTCGCCGTTGCGGACGTACCAGATCTCGCCGTTGTCGCCGCGCAGCTTCGTCACGCGCAGCCCGACCTCGATCACCTCGCCCGACGCGACACCCGCGTCGATGGTGTCACCGACGCCGTACTGGTCCTCCAGGATCATGAACACGCCGGACAGGAAGTCCGTGACCAGGTTGCGCGCGCCGAAACCGATCGCGACGCCCGCGACACCGGCGGAGGCCAGCAGCGGGGCGAGGTTGATGTCGAAGGTGGCCAGCACCATCAGCGCGGCGGTGCCGAGGATCAGGAACGACGCCACCGACCGAAGTACCGAGCCGATCGCCTGCGAGCGCTGGCGGCGGCGTTCGGCGTTCACCAGCAGGCCGCCGAGCGCGGTGCCGTCCACCGCCTGGACCGTGCGGGTCATCCGGTCTATCAGCTTGGTGATCGCCCGCCGCACCGCCACCCGCAGCACCGTCGCGATCACCAGGATCAGCAGCACGCGCAGGCCGATCGCGAGCCATGTCGACCAGTTCTGCTCGATCCAGCTCGCCGCGTTGGTCGCGCTCTCCTGCGCGTCCTGGAGCGTGGGTACGGTCACCGACGGCGTCTCGGAACCGGACGGCGACGGCGAGGGGCCGGCGGCCGACAGGACGGCGGGCAAGGACACGGCGGATACCTCCAGGTGCAGCGGTCTGCCCCCGGGCACGGGACGGCGGCCCCGGTCGTCAAGGTCACGGAAAGGTCACCGGAGGGCAGGGGCACCACACTAACGGGGCACGGTGTGTGCATCCGCCGGATGCCGCAAGGAGAGACCGTGCTCACCTGCGCTTGAACCGGTGGCGTGGTGGGGGATGAAGCAGATGTGGTCGAAAACACTCCCAGCCCGTTACCGGGACATGGTGGCGCCGCCACCAGGCATGAGGGGAGACTGACTACGGATCGTCCCGGCGCGAGCCACGCGCCGCCGGCGTACAAGGAGGCATCCGTGCCGCATGTCCTGGTCCTCAACGCGTCGTACGAGCCGCTCGGCGTCGTACCGCTCCGCCGCGCGCTCGTCCTCGTCCTCGAGAACAAGGCTGTCTGCCTCGAGGAGTCCGGCGCCTTTCTGCACAGCGCAACCGTCACCGTCCCCGCACCCAGCGTGGTCCGGCTCAAGCGATTCGTGCGGGTTCCCTACCGGGGGCCCGTTCCTCTGACCCGCCGGGCGCTGTTCGCCCGCGACGGGGGCCGGTGCATGTACTGCGGTGGCGTCGCAACCAGCGTCGACCACGTCATCCCGCGCTCACGCGGGGGCAAGCACGTCTGGGACAACGTGGTGGCCTCCTGCCGCCGCTGCAACCACATCAAGGCCGACCGCCACCTGATCGAACTGGGCTGGCGGCTGCGTCACAAACCGGCTCCGCCGACGGGGCTGGCCTGGCGGATCATCGGCACGGGCCACAGGGATCCGCGCTGGCTGCCCTACCTGCAGCCGTTCGGCGCGGACGACGCCCTGGCCCGGATCGACGGCATCTCCGCCTGACCCCGCTCCGGGCCGTCGCACGTCCAGCGGGGCCGGCGCCGCCGGCGTGCCGCCCCGGGAGTCCTCCGTGCTCCCGGGCCGGCGCGCGACGCGGCGCGCGCGAACCGCCGTGCGCAGTCCGCCCACGCCACGGTCACACGTAGCGCAGCCCGCCCGGCCCCGCCGTCCGCCGCAGCAGCGGCAGTGCGGTGGCCGCGGCCCCCAGACATACGGCGTAGACGGCCACCGGGACGAGCAGTGCCGCGCACGGCACCACGGGGGCGCCCAGACCGGTGGTGAGCGCGGCGTACCAGGTGCCGACCGCCATACCGCCCGCCCCGGCCAGGAACACCGCGGGCGCGAGCGGCAGCGCCGTCTCCAGCAGCAACGCCCGCCCGAGCACCCCCCGCGGCACCCCTGCCGCCGTCTGCGCGGCCAGACCCCGGCGCCGAGTGGCCACCGACTCGGCGGTGCCGACGGCCAGGCCGGACAGGGTGATCAGGAGGGCGACGCCGAGCGCGGCGGCGGTGAGGTTCAGGCCACCGGTGTAGTACCCGATGCCCGACCCGAGGGTGCCGTCCCGGCTCATCCGGCGCAGTGTGGTCAGCAGCGCCTGCCGGACGCCGACGAAGCCGGTGCCGGCCACCGTCACCAGCAGCACCGCCGCATGTGTACGGGCCGCCGCCCACGGGTCGTCCCGCAGCCGTTCCGCCGCGATCAGTACCGCCGCCGACCTCGCGCGCGGCGCCAGCAGCCGCCCCGTCAGCCGGGCCGTGGCCCCGCTCAGCCACACCGCCCCCGCGCCCACCGCGAGCAGCAGCCCGGACACCAGCAGCGGCCCCTCCGTGTAGGCACGCCACGGCGACACGCCGCTCGTGCCGCTCACGGCCACGACGGCCATCAGCGCCACCACCGCCAGCCCGGCCAGGAACGCCAGGACCGGACCGCGCCCAGTGCGCGACCGCACCCGCCGCACCCGGCCCAGCGGCGAGGCCACCACCCGGCGCAGCGCCAGCGCCCCCGCCGCCGCGCCCAGCACCGGCACCCCGGACGCGACCACGGCAAGGACGGCCCAGGCCACGACGGGTGCCTGCGACCATCCCGCCGCCAGCACAGGCACGGCGACGGCCGTCGTCAGCGCCGACCCGAGCAGACAGGCCAGCCCCGTCTCCAGCGCCGCGATCCGGCGTACCTGCCCCGACGTCGCGCCGGCCAGCCGCAGCGCCGCCAGCCGCCGGTCGCGGTGCACGGCGCCGATCCGGGCGCACTGCCCGAGGAAACCCAGCACCGGCACCAGCAGCAGAAGCAGTGCGACGATCACCCCCGAGCGCGTGCCCGGCTGGTTCAGCAGCCCCCCGCCGACGGGCACGGAGTGACCGCCGCGCAGCACGCCCAGGACGGCCGCCGCCATGGCGAACGCCGTTGCGGCCACCGCCCCCGTCGCGGTCAGCCCCACCCGCCACCACTCCCGCCGGTCCGACCCACGCGTCAGCGCCCAGGCCAGCCGCAGATCGCCGGCCAGACCGATGCCCGGGCCCCCCGCGCCTCCGTGGTCGCTCACGCGTTCACCCCCAGCTCCGCCACGACGCCGTCGCTCAGCCGTACCTCGCGGTCCGCGTAGGCAGCCGTCCGCGCGTCGTGCGTGATCAGCAGCACCGCCGCGCCCGTCTCCCGCGCCGTGAGTGTCAGCGCCGTCATCACCTGCTCGCTCGCGAGCGAGTCCAGCGCCCCCGTCGGCTCGTCTGCGAACACGATCCGCGGCCCCGTCACCAGCGCCCGCGCCAGCGCCGCCCGCTGTGCCTGCCCGCCGCTCAGCTCACCGGGGCGCAGCCCGGCCCGGCCGCGCACCCCGAACCGCTCCAGCCACGCGTCCGCCCGCTCCCGGGCCGCCGACCGCGCGAGGCCGGCCAGCAGCAGCGGCAGTGCCACGTTGTCCTGGACCGTCAGCTCCGGGATCAGCTGCCCGAACTGGAAGACCACGCCGAACTCGGTACGGCGCAGCTCGCCGAGTCGGCGCTCCGACTGCCGCTCCAGGTGCTCGCCGGCGTAGAGCACCGACCCCTCGTCGGGCCGGACGATCCCGGCCAGGCAGTGCAGCAGCGTGGACTTGCCGCTGCCGCTCGCCCCGGTCACCGCGACGATCTCCCCGGCGCGCAGCTCCAGATCGGCGCCGCGCAGGGCCGGTGTCCTGCCGTAGGCCTTGACCAGGCCACGGGCCGCGAGCAGTACTGCCGCGCCCTCCCCCTTGGTGTTCATGCAGTGTCGACCTCCGCGGTCAGATGGGTGAGCCGGTCCGCGGTGGTGGCCATCCAGCGGAGGTCGGCGTCGAGGTGGTTGAGGGCGTAGTCCGCAGAGAGCACGCTCGCCAGGTCGGCGCCCGGCGCGGTCTTCACGGCCGTCAGCTCCCGCATCCGGGCCATGTGCGCGGCGCGCTGCGCCCGCAGGCAGGCCGCCGGGTCGCCGCCGGTCAGGATCGTCACGACCACCTTGGCGAAGATCTCGTTCGTGACGAACGGCGCCGGCGGCGCGACCTCCGCCGCCCAGCGGGCCAGCTCGGCCTCGCCGTCCGGCGTCGCGCGGTAGGTGGTGCGCTCGGGACCGCCGTCGGAGCCGGTGCCCTCCACGGCCGCGAGCCCGTCACGGACCAGCCGTTGCAGGGTCGTGTAGACCTGCCCGTAGGCGAGGGGACGGGCCTGCGGGAAGCGCTCGTCGTGGCGTCGCTTGAGGTCGTAGCCATGGCTCGGCCCGGAAGCGAGCAGCCCCAGCAGGACGTGGCGGGTGCTCATGGGACCAGTATGTACTCAGTATATGTAGTGAGTGAATAGTGGCCCGAAAAAAAACGCCGCCGGGCGGCGGGCGGGCGCGGCGAAAACCCGGCCGCGGGGCGCGGCCGGGTCCGGGTGCGGAGCGTGCGTCAGGCGCGCGTCTTCGGCTTGATCACGCGGATCTTGGAGCGGTCCAGGACCATCACCAGACCCGTGATCACCGCGAAGATCACCAGCGGGGTGAACACATACAGGCCCAGCGTCTCGCCGACACTGAGGCCCTTGCCGGGGTCGTCACCGTCGTCGCGCGTCAGCGCGAGCGCGGGAGACGACATGAGCAGCATCATCAGCGTCGTACCGGCGGCCAGGGCGCCGGCGCGCAGGGCGTTCTTCTTGTCCACGGTGCCAAAGTAGCGAACGCCTCCACGGGCCGCGCGCCCGGGGTGCCGTACGGGACTCAACGACCGCTCACCGCTCCTCCCGCACCGCCTCGATCAGCGCGTGCAGCCGCGGCGAGGCGGCCAGTTCCTCCAGCGTCACCGGGCGGCCCGTCGCATCGGCGATCGGCAGCCGCCAGTTGGGGTACTGGTCCCAGGTCCCCGGCAGGTTCTGCGGCCGCCGGTCCCCGACGCCGTCCGGCAGCCACACCCCGACCAGCCGCGCCGGAGTGCGCCGCAGGAATCGGTGCACCGCCTGGATCTCCGCCTCCTCCGACGACCCGTCCGAGCCGCCCGCCCCGCGCAGCATCCCCAGCCGGGACAGCAGCGCCAGCCACTCCCCGGTGTCCGCGGACGCCTCCTCGCGCTCCACCTCCAGCGGCCGCGTCAGCAGCCCCAGCCGCTCACGCAGGTCCACGTGCTCACCGGTCAGCCGGGCCGCGGTCGGCGGCAGATCGTGCGTCGTCGCCGTCGCCAGGCAGTCCGCCCGCCACCGCTCCGGCGGCAGTGGACGCCCGTCGCCCGTCCAGTCCCGCTCGAACCACAGCACCGACGTGCCCAGCACCCCGCGCTCGCGCAGCGCCTCCCGCACCCCCGGCTCCACCGTGCCGAGGTCCTCGCCGACCACCACCGCCCCGGCCCGGGACGCCTCCAGCACCAGTACCGCCAGCATCGCCTCCGCGTCGTGGCGGACGTACGCGCCCTCGGTCGGGGCCTCGCCCTGCGGCACCCACCACAGCCGGAACAGCCCCATCACATGGTCGATACGCAGCGCCCCCGCGTACCGGAACAGCGTCCGCAGCAGATCCCGGTACGGCGCGTACCCCGACGCGGCCAGCCGGTCCGGGCGCCACGGCGGCAGCCCCCAGTCCTGCCCGCGCGCGTTGAACGCGTCCGGCGGCGCCCCCACCGACATCCCGGCGGCGAAGAACTCCTGCTGCGCCCACGCGTCCGCGCCCTGCGGATGCACCCCGACCGCCAGGTCGTGCACCACGCCCACGTCCATCCCGGCGTCCCGCGCCGCCCGCTGCGCGGCCCGCAGCTGGGCGTCGGTCAGCCAGGCCAGATGGCTGTGGAAGTCCACCCGGTCCATCAGCTCCGCACGCGCGTGTGCCGTTTCGGCCGACCGGGGATCGCGCAGTGCCTCGGGCCAGCGGCTCCAGTCCGAGCCGTGCACCTCCGCCAGCGCGCACCATGTCGCGTGGTCCTCCAGGGCCTGCCCCTGCTCGGCGAGGAAGTCGGCGTAGGCGGCCCGCCGGCCCGGGCCGAGCGGCACCTGCCGCACCACCTCCAGGGCCGCGCGCTTCAGTTCCCACACGGCGTCCCGGTCGATCAGCGCGCCCTTGTCCAGCACCGCCTCACGCAGCCCCGCCGCCCGCTCCAGCAGACCGCGCAGGGCGCCGTGGTCCTCGGCGTAGGCGTACTCCGGGACCTCCTCCACCCGCAGATGCACCGGGTCGGGGAAGCGACGGGACGACGGCCGGTACGGCGAGGGATCGGTCGGCGCGCCCGGTACGGCCGCGTGCAACGGGTTGACCTGCACGAACCCCGCGCCCAGCGCCCGTCCGGCCCAGGCGGCCAGCTCGCCGAGGTCCCCGAGGTCGCCCATGCCCCACGAGCGCCGGGACAGCAGCGAGTACAGCTGCACCAGCAGGCCGTAGGAGCGGCCGCCGGGTGTGGGCAGCCGGGGCGGGGCCACGACCAGGTGCGACCGCGCCTGGCGGCCGTCGGGAGCGGTCGCGGTCAGCCGGTGCACTCCGTGCGGCAGTTCATGCAGGTCGGGGCGCGTCTCGCCCTGTTCGGTGACCAGTTCGAGCCGGGTGCCGGGCGGCAGCGCGGCCAGTGGCTCGGGGACGGCGCCGTCCCAGCTCACCAGCGTCGGCGGCAGCAGTTGTCCGGCCAGTTCCCGCTCCCGCGCGGCGAGCGCGGCGGCCACGGCGGCGGGGTTGCTCGCGTCCACGCCGAGAGCGCCGAGCACGCGGACGAGCGCGGCCGGCGACGCGGCCACCGTGCGGTCCGGGGAGGGCTGGAAGGAGGGCGCCACGCCGTGCAGCTCGGCGAGGCGCGCCAGGTCGGGGTCCGGGGTGGCGGCGGCGTGCGGCGCGGGTGCGGTCATCTACGGCCTCGTGGTGCCGGGGTCCAGTGACGCGTCGGACTCGCTGGTGAGCGGTGCCGCGTCGGACAGGGGCGGCTCGCTGGTCAGGGGCTCGGCGTCGGGCAGGGGAGGTTCACTGGTCAGCGGGGCCTCGACGCAGGCGCTCTCGGCGCTGAAGACGCAGGCCAGGGCGGTGTCGTACTCGATGTCCGGGGCCGGAGCCTGACGGGGCAGCGCGGCCTCCGGCTCGGGTTTGGACAGGGCCGAGAGCAGAATGTGTGCCGATGCGGCCACGGGGGCCTCCTTGTCGCGTGTGCCGGGGTGCGGCGTCGGAACGGGTTACCGCAGCCCTACCCAGCGGGCGCGACGGCAGACGTCCCCGGAACGAAGGACGCCGACATCGACGGGTTCCCCGCCTATGTATACGCCACAGACTCGGGTGCACCGGGCATAGGGGGCAATATGCCTCTTGTCGGCACGACACGGGTCACGGGTGCGGCGCGGTGAGGTACCGCTGCACCGTCGGTGCCAGCCAGGCCACGACCTCCTCGCGGGCGAGCGCGACGGCCGGCTCCAGGCGCAGGACGAAGCGGGTGAGCGCGAGGCCGAGCAGCTGGGTGGCGACCAGCGCGGCGCGGGCCGGGGTCTGCTCGGGGTCGGGGCAGATCCGCCGGGCGACGGGGAGCAGCTGGTCGCGGAAGATGCCCTGCATCCGCTCGGCGCCGTCCGGGTGGGTGACGCCGACCCGCAGCATGGCGGTGAGCTGCTCGTTCTCCTCCCACAGGCCGAGGAAGTGGAGCACCAGCGCGCGTCCCGCCTCGTGGCGCGGCACGCCGGTCAGGTCGGGCAGCCGCAGATCGATCGCCACGGCCGCCGCGAACAGGCCGTCCTTGCTGCCGAAGTAGCGCATCACCATCGAGGGGTCGATACGGGCGTCCTTGGCGATGGCCCGGATGGTCGCCCGCTCGTATCCATCGGCGGCGAACCGCTCGCGGGCGGCGGCGAGGATCGCGGCGCGGGTGGCGTCGGAGCGGGAGGGGGCGGAGGAGGGGCGGGAGGAGGACCGGGAGGAGGTGGAGCGGGAGTCGTTGGAACCGGCCGTGCCGGACGTGCTTGCTTGCATGTCAACGAGCGTAGGCCAACACACGTTGGCCAACAAGCGTTGACACCCATCGACCCCACCCCCTACGTTGTCAACAAGCGTTGGTCAACAACTGTTGGCAAACAAGCGTTGAGTGAGCGTCGGCGCCCCAGGAGGCCCCCATGAACGGCACCACGGGAAACACCGGACACACCGCGGAGATCATCGTCGTCGGCTCCGGTCCCACCGGTCTGCTCCTGGCCGGAGACCTGGCCGCCGCCGGTGTTCGCGTCACCCTCGTCGAGAAGCGCCCGCGCAAGATCAGCAACCTCTCCCGTGCCTTCGTCCTGCACGCCCGCACCCTGGAGCAGCTCGACGCCCGCGGACTCGCCGACGGTCTGGAGGCCGTCGGCCGCCCCCTGGAGAGCCTGCGCCTCTTCGGCCGCCTCGCCGTCGACCTCGCCGGCCTTCCCTCCCGCTTCAACCACCTGCTGGTCATCCCGCAGTACGAGGTGGAGAAGGCCCTGCAGGAGCGGGCCGTCGCGGCCGGTGTCGACTTCCGGTACGAGACGGAGCTCACCGGCCTCACCCAGGACGCGGACGGCGTGACGGCCGAGGTCCGCACCGCGGACGGCGCGACCGAGGAGCTCCGGGCGGCGTACGTCGTCGGCACCGACGGCATGCGCAGTGCCGTACGCGCAGCCCTCGGTCTGCCCTTCCCGGGCCGGAGTGTGATCCGCTCGGTCGTGCTGGCGGACGTACGGCTGGCCGAGGAGCCGGCGAACGTGCTGACGGTGAACGCCGTCGGCGACGCGTTCGCCTTCCTGGCGCCCTTCGGTGACGGCTACTACCGGGTCATCGGCTGGCACCGCGGCCGCGACGTCCCCGACGACACGCCCCTCGACCTGGCCGAGGTCAAGGAGATCACCCGGCTCGCCCTCGGCCGGGACTACGGGATGCACGACGCCCGCTGGATGTCCCGCTTCCACAGCGACGAGCGCCAGGCGCCCGCCTACCGGGTGGGCCGGGTCTTCCTCGCCGGGGACGCCGCGCACGTCCACACCCCGGCCGGCGGCCAGGGCATGAACACCGGCCTGCAGGACGCGGCCAACCTGGGCTGGAAACTCGCCCAGGTGCTGCACGGCCACGCTCCGGACGCCCTGCTGGACACCTACCAGGCCGAACGCCACCCCGTCGGCAGGTCGGTGCTGCGCAGCAGCGGCGGCATCGTCCGCCTGGCGATGGCCAAGCGCCCCTGGACCCTCGCACTGCGCGCCGCGCTGACCACGGTCCTCGACCACGCCGCGCCCGCCCGCCGCCGCGCCGTCGGCCGGATCACCGGCATCGGCTACCGCTACCCGGCGCCGCGCGGCGCGCACCCGCTGACCGGCACCCGCGTCCCCGACGTCGCCCTGGCCGGCGGCGGCCGCCTCTACGAGGCCCTGCGCGAGGGCCGCTTCGTCCTGATCACCCCGGACGCGTACGACCCCGGCGCCGCCCGCAAGGACCGGCTGACGGTCGCGCACTGGGCGAGTGCCCGCCGCACCGCGCTGCTGGTCCGCCCCGACGGTTACACGGCCTGGGCCGGTGACGAGCCGGTCCCGGCGGCCGTCGACGCCGCGCTCGCGGCGCACGTGGGCTGAGCTGCGGCGGTCAGCTCCCCGCCTGCCGGGTCCCCGCCAGCAGCTCCCGCAACAGGTCGGCCAGATGGCCGGCCTGTTCCTCGTCCAGGGCCGCCGTCACGGCCTGCGTCTGCACGGCGAGGCCCGCGCCGACCGCCTCGTCGATCAGACGCAGTCCCTCGTCGGTCAGCGTCACCTGCAGACCCCGGCGGTCGTGCGGGTCGGGGGAGCGGCGCAGCAGGCCGGCCCGCTCCAGTTTGTCGAGGCGGCCGGTCATGCCGCCGGTGGTGAGCATCAGCGTCGCCGAGAGCTGGCGCGGCGAGAGGGTGTAGGGCTCGCCCGCGCGGCGCAGGGTGGCCAGCACGTCGAACTCGCCGCGGGAGATGCCGAAACGGGCGTACGCCTTCTCCATGCGGTCGCCCATGGTCCGCGCGAGCCGGTAGATGCGGCCGAAGACCTCCATCGCGCGGGTGTCGAGGTCGGGGCGCACGGTGGCCCACTGCTCGATGATCGTGTCGACCGGGTCCCGGGGGGCCGGGGGCTGGGGCTCGGGCTGAGGCTTCGCAGTCATGGGGCGAGTATCCGCATCACATCGATGGGTTGCAAGAAAGTGGCTTCTCGCTAAGTGGCTTGACTATAAGTAGCTTACGGCTAAGCTACTTCCTATCGAGCCACCGACGAGGGGGATGTCGCCGTGAAGAAGCCGGATCGCCAACCGGGCCTGTGGGCCCTGCCCGTAGCCGCCGCGGTCAACGGCGTCGGCACCGGTCTGTACGTGCCGTTCACGCTGGTGTTCTTCCACACCGTGACCGGGCTGTCGTTCACCGTCGTCGGTGCCGTCCTCACCGTCACCGGACTCATCGGCCTCTCCGCGCTCCCGCTCGCCGGTGCGGCCGTCGACCGGTACGGGGCCAAGCGCGTGAGTTACGTGCTCTACGGCGTGCGGGTCGCCGGGTTCGCGCTCTACCCCTTCGCCCACGCCCTGCCCGCGTTCGCCGCAGTCGCCCTGGTCACCGCGGCGGCCGACCGGGCCTTCCCCGCCGCACAGCAGTCCCTGATCGGCGAGGTGGCCCGCGGTGCGGACCGCGACCGGCTGCAGGCGGCCACCCGCGCCCTGCAGAACGGCGGCAACGGCGCCGGCGCCCTCCTCGCCTCGCTGGTCATCGCCTTCGCCGGTCCCACCGGCTACACCTACACCGCCTGGGGCAACGCCCTGTCCTTCGCGCTGGCCGCGCTGCTGCTGCGCCCGCTGAAGCCGGTCCGCTCCACGGCCGCCGACCGGCGCCGCGCCGGCTACCGGCTGGTCCTCGCCGACCGGCCCTTCCTCGTCGTCACCGGCGCCAACTTCCTCAACGCGCTCAGCTACTCGGCCCTGTCCGTCCTCTTCCCGCTGTTCCTGCTGGAGTGGCTGCACGCGCCCGGCGCGCTCACCGGATCGGCGTTCACGGTCAACACCGTGCTGTGCGCGCTGGCCGGCGTCTACGTCGGCAGCCGGGTACGGCGGGCCGGCGCCCGCCGCACCCGGGCCGCGGCCCTCGGCGGCACCCTGTTCTCGGCCGCGTTCGCCGCGCAGATCGTGCTCGGCACCCTGCGGCCCACCTCCGGCCCGGTCCTCGGCACCGCACTCACCGCCGTGGTCGTCGTCTACACGCTCGGCGAGCTGATCCACAGCCCCGCCGCCGAGGTGCTCGCCGTGTCGGCGGCGCCCGAGGAGGCCCGCGGCCGCTACATGGCCGCCTACCAGATCTCCTGGTCGCTGGCGAAGGCCGTCGCGCCCTCCTTGTTCACCACCCTCTTCGCGGCGGACGGCCGGCTGCCCTGGGCGGTGCTGATCGTCACCTCCGCCCTCGCCGCCGCCCTGCTGATCCGCGTGGAGCGCCGGCTGCCCGCCGAGGCCGTACGGCCCCGCCCGGTCACCGTCGCCCAGAGCGCCGCCCCCGCCACCGCCACCGCGCCGGTCGCGGCGTAACCCCGAAGGAGACACCGTGATGTCCCGCACCGCCACCATCCTGCTCACCGCCCTCGCCCCGGTCTCCTGGGGCACCACCTACGCCGTCACCAGCGAGTTCCTGCCGCCCGACCGTCCCCTGTTCACCGGCCTGATGCGGGCCCTGCCCGCCGGTCTGCTGCTGCTCGCCCTCACCCGGGTGCTGCCGCGCGGCGCCTGGTGGGGCAAGGCGGCCGTGCTCGGCGCGCTGAACATCGGCGCCTTCTTCCCGCTGCTGTTCCTGTCCGCCTACCGGCTGCCCGGCGGCATGGCCGCGGTCGTCGGCTCGATCGGCCCGCTGTTCGTCGTCGGCCTGTCCGCGCTGCTCCTCGGCCAGCGGCCGACGCTCCGGGCCGTCGTCACCGGACTGACCGCCGCGTTCGGGGTGAGCCTGGTCGTCCTGAAGGCCGCCGGTGCG
Source organism: Streptomyces sp. NPDC104814 (assembly GCF_055583185.1). NCBI lineage: Bacteria > Bacillati > Actinomycetota > Actinomycetes > Kitasatosporales > Streptomycetaceae > Streptomyces > Streptomyces sp. NPDC104814. Next base: position 386,042 of record NZ_JBVJOL010000008.1, read on the forward strand.
CTCGACACCCTCGGTGTGCTCGCCGCGCTCGCCTCCACCGCGTCGATGTCGGCCGGCACGGTCCTGACGAAGAAGTGGGGCCGCCCCGAGGGCGTCGGACCGCTGGCGCTCACCGGCTGGCAGCTGACGGCCGGCGGCCTGCTGATCGCCCCGCTCGCCCTCCTCGTCGAGGGCGCCCCGCCCGCCCTGGACGCCCCGGCGATCGGCGGCTACCTCTACCTGGCGCTCGCCAACACCGCCGTCGGCTACTGGCTCTGGTTCCGTGGCATCGGCCGCCTCAGCGCCACCCAGGTCACCTTCCTCGGCCCGCTCTCCCCGCTGACCGCCGCGATCGTCGGATGGGCCGCGCTGGGACAGAGCCTCACACCCCTGCAACTGGCGGGCATGGCCCTGGCGTTCACCGCGACCCTGGCAGGCCAGCTCGGACAGCGGACCCCCACCGCCCGACTGTTCAGTTCACCTGAACAAAATACTCAGAAACTTTCGATGGACCTGACAGGAGAACCGCTGCGACGGTAGAAGCACCACCAGGAAGGGAGCTTCGTGACCGCCGCCGTCACCCGCACCGATTCACCCCGCACCACCCCCGCCGCCCCCACCACCCCCGTCCCCAGGGCCGCCGCCCTGGGGATCGCCCTTGCCGCCGTGGCCACCGTCGTCTGGTCCGGCAGCTTCGTCGCCTCACGGGCCCTCGGCGAGACCGTGCCGCCCGTGCAGCACGCGTTCTGGCGCTGGGTGATCGCGCTCGTGGCGGTCGCCCCCTTCGGCGCCCGCGACGCCTGGCGCCAACGCCACCTGATCCGCCGCCACCTCGGTTACATCGCGCTCGCCTCCGTCCTCGGCATCACCGTCTACAACACCCTCGTCAACCAGGCCGCCGTGACCACCCCGGCCGCCAACATGGGCATGATCATGGCCGCTTCACCGGTCCTGATGGCGGTCTGGGAACGGGCGGGCGGCGTACGGCTCGGCGGGCGCCGCGTCGCCGGGCTGCTCCTGGCCTGCGCGGGCGTTCTCCTGCTCGTCGGCCGGGGCGGCACGGCCGCCTTCTCCACCGGCGACCTGTGGATGATCGCCGCCGCCTGCTGCTTCGGCTCCTACAGCGCCCTGCTGCGCCGCCGCCCGGCGGGCATCGACGGTACGGCGTTCCTGTTCACCACGTTCCTCCTCGGCACGGTGATGCTGCTCCCGGCGCAGGCGGCGAGCGTGACCGTGCAGGGCGGCTTCCCCCTGACCCCCGGGACGGTCCTGCCCCTCCTCTACGTCGGCGTGGCGTCCTCCGCCGTCGCCTTCTTCGCCTGGAACAAGGCCGTCTCCCTGGTCGGCCCGAGCGGCGCGGGCGTCGTCTACTACCTCCAGCCGGTGTGCGTGGCCCTGCTGTCCTGGGCCCTGCTCGGCGAGGCGTTCGGCCCCTGGCAGGTGCTGTGCATGGCGCTGATCCTCGGCGGCGTCATGCTGGGCGCGGCCTCCCGGCGCTGACGCGGCCCCCGCGGCCGGGCACCCGCCCGACCAGGCAGACTGCACGGGACACCGACAAGCAGACAGCACGAGACGGACAAGCGGGAGGGAACCGACGATGACGCACGTCGCCGTGGCGGGACTGGGAATCATGGGCCGGGGCATGGCGGAGAACCTGCTGCGCGCCGGGCACACGGTCACCGTCTGGAACCGCAGCCCGCAGCCCGCCGCCGAACTCGCCGCCTCCGGCGCCCTGGTGGCCGCCACCCCCGCGCAGGCCGCCGCGCAGGCGGACGTCGTCTTCGAGGTGACCGCCGACGACGCCTCCTCCCGCGCGGTCTGGCAGGGCCCCGACGGCATCCTCGCCGGCGGCCGCCCCGGCACCACCCTCATCGCCTCCGCGACCCTCTCCGTGGCCTGGGTCGAGGAACTGGCCGCCCTGTGCGCCGAACACAAGGCGCCCTTCTACGACATGCCGCTGACCGGAGGCGCGGCCGGCGCCCGCTCCGGCCAGTTGGTCCTGCTGGCCGGCGGCGACCCCGACCGGCTGACCGCGCTGCGCCCGGTGACCGACGCCATCGCCCGCGAGGTCCGCCACTTCGGTCCGGCCGGCGCCGGCACCCGCTTCAAGCTGGTCCTCAACGCGCTGCAGGCCATCCACCTGGCCGGATTCGGCGAGGCGCTGCGCATTGCCCGGGCCGCCGGCCTCGACCCGCACCAGGTGGGCACCGCCCTGCTGGACCGGCCCGGCGGCGTGGTCACCGAGGCGGCCTGGGACAACTACCTGAACCCGCCGCAGCAGGCCAACTTCTCCGCGGACTGGGCGCACAAGGACCTCACCTACGCCTCCCGCATGGCGGACCAGGTCGACCACCCGCTCCTCGACGGCGTGCTGTCCCTCTTCTCCGCGGCGCTCGCGGACGGTCGCGGCAAGGAGGACTGGAGCACGGTCAACCCGGTGGCCGGATAGGTTGCCGTGCATGGTCGACTGGGACATCCGCAAACTGCAGATCCTGCGCACCCTGCGCGACGAGGGCACGGTCACCGCGACCGCCGAGGCCCTGCGGATGACCCCGTCGGCCGTCTCCCAGCAGCTGACCAACCTCGCCCGGCAGCTCGGTGTGCCCCTCCTGGAGGCCCACGGGCGCCGGGTACGGCTGACGGCGGCGGCCCGGCTGGTCCTGCACCACACCGAAGCGGTCTTCGAACAGCTCCGGCGCGCCGAGAGCGAACTGACGGCCTACGTCCAGGGGGAGGCCGGTGAGGTCAGGGTGGGCGCGTTCAGCACGGCCGTACCGGCGCTCGTCGTACCGGCCGTGCGCAGCCTGAAGGTGTCGGCGCCGGGGGTGACCGTCCGGGTGCGCGAGACGGAGGCGGCGCAGGCGTACGACCTCCTCGCGGCCGGCGAGGTCGACGTGGCCCTCTCGCTGGCGGCCCACGCGCCCACCGCCCGCGACGCCCGCTTCCACCTGATCCCCCTGCTGGCCGACCCCCTGGACGTGGCCCTGCCCCGGGACCACCCCCTCGCCGCCTCCCCGGCCCTGCGCCTGGCCGACCTCGCGGCCGAGCCGTGGATCTTCGGCGGCAGCGGCCCCTGGACGGACATCACCCGCGCCGCCTGCGAGGCGGCCGGCTTCAGCCCCGCCCAGGGCCACGCGGCGTCCGGCTGGACGGCGATCCTGGCGATGGTGGAGGCCGGCATGGGCGTGGCCCTGGTCCCCCGCATGGCAGCGGTCCCGAGAGCAGGCGTGGCCATGCGCCACCTCTCCTCCGACAGCCCGGTCCGCCACGTCCTGGCGGCAACCCGCCGAGGCACGACAGAAGCACCGGCGGTCTCCCGAGTCCTACAGGCCCTACGCGAGGCGTCCCGGACATAGCCCCCGCACCTGAACCGACGGCGGCCCGCACCCGCGTACGGCGGTGAGGGGACGGGGTGGGGGGTGTCCGCCCGCAGCGTCCGGCACCGTGACACCGAGCCCTCGTCGGAAACGGATGGCCGGACCGAGGACGGACACCCCCCACCCCGGCCCCGCCCCACGACGCACCGTAGGCGAGGACCGCAACCGCTCACCGGACGGCAACGGGCCGCCGCAGGCACAACAGGGGCGCGGGGAACTGCGCGACCAGCCCCCCACACACCCGCACCCGAACGACGACCCAAAAACCGCCCAGACCGCGTCAGCGACCCGCGTCAGCGACCCGCGTCAGCGACCCGCGTCAGCGACCCGCGTCAGCGACCCGCGTCAGCGCTCCGCGCCCGCAGCGCCCGCTCAACCCCCGACCGCGACTCCGACACCAACCGCCGCAGCGCGGCGTTCGGCGACGCGGAGGACAGCCACGCGTCCGTCGCCCGCAGCGTCTCCTCGGACACCTGCAGCGACGGATACAGCCCCACCGCGATCTGCTGCGCCATCTCGTGCGACCGCGACTCCCACACGCCCTTGACCGCGTCGAAGTACTTCTCGGTGTACGGCGCGAGCAGCTCCCGCTGATCCGTCTGCACGAACCCCGCGATCACCGCCTCCTGCACGGCGTTCGGCAGCTTGTCGGACTCCACGACCGACGCCCACGCCTCGGCCTTGGCCTCGGCCGTCGGCCGTGCCGCCCGCGCGGTCGCCGCGTGCCGCTCACCCGCGGCCGTCTTGTCCCGCTCGTACTCGCCCGCGATCTCCGCCTCGTCGAAGCGCCCCACCGCCGCGAGCCGCTCCACGAACGCCCACCGCAGTTCGGTGTCCACGACGAGCCCGTCGACCGCCTGCGACCCGTCCAGCAGCCCCTCCAGCAGGTCCAGCTGCTCGGGCGTGCGGGCCGTCGCGGCGAACGCCCGCGCCCAGGCCAGCTGGTGGTCGCTGCCCGGCGCGGCGGACCGCAGGTGGGCGAGCGTGGCATCGGTCCACCGGGTCAGCAGAGCGTCCCGCCCGGCCGGGTCGGCGTACAGGTCGATCGCCAGCTTCACCTGCCGCTGCAGCGACTGCACCACACCGATGTCGGACTCCTTGCCGATGCCGGACAGCACCAGCGACAGGTAGTCCCGGGTCGCCAGCTCGGCGTCCCGCGTCATGTCCCACGCCGACGCCCAGCACAGCGCACGCGGCAGGGACTCCGTGAAGTCCCCGAGGTGCTCGGTGACCACGGCCAGCGACTGCTCGTCCAGGCGCACCTTGGCGTAGGACAGGTCGTCGTCGTTGAGCAGCACGACCGCCGGACGGCGCTTGCCGACGAGCTGCGGCACGGCCGTCAGCTCACCGTCGACGTCCAGCTCGACCCGCTCCACCCGGACCAGCTTGCCCGCCTCGTCGAGGTCGTAGAAGCCGACGGCGATGCGGTGCGGGCGCAGCACGGGCTCGCCCTTGGCCCCGGCGGGCAGCGCGGGCGCCTCCTGCCGGACGGCGAAGGACGTGACGACACCCTCGCCGTCCGTCTCGATCTCGGGCCGCAGCACATTGATGCCGGCCGTCTGCAGCCACTTCTGCGACCAGGTCTTCAGATCGCGCCCGGAGGTCTCCTCCAGCGCGCCCAGCAGGTCCGACAGCCGCGTGTTGCCGAACGCGTGCCGCTTGAAGTACGCCTGCACGCCCCGGAAGAACTCGTCCTCACCGACGTACGCGACGAGCTGCTTCAGCACGGACGCGCCCTTGGCGTAGGTGATGCCGTCGAAGTTGACGAGCACGTCGTCCAGGTCGCGGATGTCCGCCATGATCGGGTGCGTGGACGGCAGCTGGTCCTGCCGGTAGGCCCACGTCTTCATGGAGTTGGCGAACGTGGTCCACGAGTGCGGCCACCGCGAGCCCGGCGCGGCCGCCTGGCAGGCGATGGAGGTGAACGTGGCGAACGACTCGTTCAGCCACAGGTCGTTCCACCACTCCATGGTGACCAGGTCGCCGAACCACATGTGGGCCAGCTCGTGCAGGATCGTCTCCGCGCGCACCTCGTACGCCGCGTCGGTCACCTTGGACCGGAAGACGTACTGGTCGCGGATGGTGACCGCACCGGCGTTCTCCATCGCGCCCGCGTTGAACTCGGGCACGAAGAGCTGGTCGTACTTGGCGAACGGGTAGGCGTAGTCGAACTTCTCCTGGAACCAGTCGAAGCCCTGCCGGGTGACCTCGAAGATCGCGTCCGCGTCCAGGAACTCGGCGAGCGAGGGCCGGCAGTAGATGCCGAGCGGCACGGACCGCCCGTCCTTCTCGTACACGCTGTGCACCGCGTGGTACGGGCCGACGATGAGCGCGGTGATGTAGCTGGAGATACGCGGGGTCGGCTCGAAGACCCACACGTTGTCCTTGGGCTCCGGCGTCGGGGAGTTCGAGACGACGGTCCAGCCCTCGGGCGCCTTCACGGTGAACTGGAAGGTGGCCTTCAGGTCGGGCTGCTCGAAGGAGGCGAACACGCGCCGCGCGTCCGGCACCTCGAACTGCGTGTACAGATAGGCCTGCTGGTCGACCGGGTCGACGAACCGGTGCAGGCCCTCACCGGTGTTGGTGTAGGCGCAGTCGGCGACGACGCGCAGGACGTTGCGGCCCTGGAGCAGGCCGGGCAGCGCGATCCGCGAGTCCGCGAAGACCTCGGCGGGGTCGAGCCGGTCGCCGTTCAGGACCACCTCGTGGACGGTCGGCGCCACCAGGTCGATGAACGACTCCGCGCCATTCTCGGTGACGTCGAAGCGCACCGTGGTCACGGACCGGTAGGTGCCGCCCTCCTGCGCGCCGGAGAGGTCGAGATCGATCTCGTACGAGTCAACGGTGAGCAGCGTCGCCCGCTGCTGCGCCTCTTCGCGAGTCAGGTTTGTGCCAGGCACGCGGTCATCTCCTCGTGATGTGTCGGTTGCGCCATCCTTCCACGTCAGCTCCGGCTTCGGCGATGATCCGGCGACCCTCTCGGCCGCCGGCCCGGGCCCGGACACGATGTCCGGATCCCGCCGGTGCCGCGCGCCCGCGCGCGCGAGCCTGAGGACATGACCACCTACACCGCACGACCCATCGCACCGGAGGTCCTGAAGGACCTGCGCATCACCGACGACGCGGGCCGTCCCGTGTCCGCGATCACCGACGACGAGGGCGGCGCCCCGCTGCGCTGCTGCCTGCGCCACAGCGAGCCGGGGGAGAGGATCGCCCTGGTCTCCTACGCGCCGCTGCGCCGCTGGGCGGCCGAGACGGGAGCCGAGCCGGGCCCGTACGACGAGCAGGGCCCGGTCTTCGTCCACGCCGAGGAGTGCGCGGGCCCGCGGGGCGAGGGCCTGGCGTTCACGAACGCCCACCGCGTCCTGCGCCGCTACTCGGCCGACGGGCGCATCCTCGGCGGAGAGCTGGTCGAGGAGGGCTTCGGCGACGAGGACCTCCACAAAGCGTTCGACGACCCGTCCGTGGCGCTCGTCCACGTCCGGGCCGTCGAGTACGGCTGCTTCTACTACGAGGTCCGCAGGCCCTAGGCCGTGTCCGCAAAGTGGTGCGCTCGTTGGTCTGTTCGTGGTGCGTCGTCATGAGCTGACCGATGAGTCGTGGGCGGTGATCGAGCCG